>NZ_CYSA01000001.1 GCF_001458355.1 Thalassovita gelatinovora
GACTTCGCGGGTGACCACGGCGGCGTCGCCATCGATGTCCAGCTCGGACGCGAAGGTTGCCTGCGACCAGCCCATGAGCGCCGACAGCATCTGGCCGGTGGCGTTCATGTCATTGTCGATCGCCTGTTTGCCGGCGATGACCAGACCGGGGGCTTCTGCGTCGATCACCCCTTTGAGGATCTTGGCAACCGCCAGCGGTTCGATGTCTTGATGCACGTCATCGGCGGCGACGACCAGAATGGCGCGGTCCGCCCCCATCGCCAGCGCCGTGCGCAGGGTTTCCTGCGCCTGTTTGACACCGATCGAAACGACGATGACTTCTTCCGCCTTGCCGGCCTCTTTCAGGCGGATCGCTTCTTCGACGGCAATTTCGTCGAACGGGTTCATCGACATTTTGACATTGGCAAGATCGACACCGCTGCCATCCGCTTTGACACGGACTTTCACGTTATAGTCGATCACACGTTTGACAGGCACGAGTACCTTCATTGCGTTGGTTTCCTTGGTTGGGGGCGGGGTCAGGACGTCAGGATCCGGGCAGCCCGGCCGAGCACCGGTTTATCGATCATCTGGCCTTCGAAGCGAAACGCGCCGTTCTGGCCCACGGCCGCGTCCAGCACCCGCCGCGCCCAATCGGTTTGGGCCGGGTCGGGGGAAAAGGCCGCATTCACGACCTCGGTTTGTTTGGGGTGGATGCACATCATCCCGGTCATGCCGCAGGCCTTTGCGTGCGCGGCGCAGGCGGCAAGCCCGGTGTCATCCCCAAGATCGGTGAAAACCCCGTCGACCGGCAGCGCCAGCCCGGCAGCAACAGAGCCGTTCACCAGCTGGTAGCGCGCCATGTCCAGCATCGTCCGGCCGCCCGGATGCGCCGCGTCCAATCCGAGATCCAACGCCAGATCGATGGTGCCCAGAAGCAGGCGGGCAACCCCCGGTATCCGGGCCAGACCGGGCATGTCTTGGATACCCTGCGCGGTTTCGACCAAGGGCCAGAGCGGGGTATCGGTATCGCCCGCAGCCCGGGTCAGGGAGGCAAGATCGGATTTGGGCAACACCACGCCGACAACGCCACGATAAGCGGCAAGCGCCCTATCGCCATCATACCACGGGCTGTCCACGGCATTGATGCGCAACAGGATGCGGGCCGATGGGGTGGCGGCAAGAAAGCCGCCCACGGCGCGGCGGGCGCGGTCCTTGGCTTCGGGGGCAACCGCGTCTTCGAGATCGACGATAACGGCACCGGCCGCGCTGGCCAGCGCCTTGGGGATGCGTTCGGCCCGATCGCCGGGGACGAAAAGAAGGCTTTGGGCCGTCGTGAATGGCATGGTCACAGCACGCCTCCTTGTTTCATGCAGGCGATTTCATCCGCGCCAAAGCCAAGCCCGTCCAGCACGGAATCGTTATGTTCCCCGAGATCCGGAACCGGGTCCATGCGCGGCGTATAGCCGTCGAAACCGCCGGGGGGCAGCAGCGCCGGGATCGGGCCGGAGGGGCTGCCGACGTCTCGCCAGCGATCGCGGGCTTGCAGTTGGGGATGGTCCCACAACCCGGCCATGTCGTTCATCCGGGCATTGGCGATGCCCGCCGCGTTCAGCCGGGCGATGACCGCTTCCCCGGTCAGACCGGCAAAAGCGGCGACGATCAGGGCGCTCAGCGCGTCCTTGTTTTCGGCCCGTCCTGCATTGCTGTCAAAGCGGGGATCGTACAGCAGTTCGGGATTGTGCAGCACCTTTTCGCAAAAGGTCTTCCATTCGCGTTCGTTCTGAAGCCCGAGGATCACCACAGTGCCGTCACCCGCCGGGAACGGTCCGTAAGGAAAAATCGTGGCGTGGCTGGCCCCGGCGCGGGCCGGAGGCGGCGCCCCGTCATAGGCGTAATACATCGGGTAGCTCATCCATTCTGCCAGCGCTTCGAGCATCGAGATGTCGATGGTGCCGCCCTGCCCGGTCTGGCCGCGCCGGATCAGCGCCGCGAGGATGTTGGTATAGGCATACATGCCCGCCGCGATATCGGCGATGGAAATACCCGATTTGCAGACTTCGTCCTGGGTGCCAGTGACCGAGAGGAACCCGGCTTCGGCCTGTACCAGCAGATCATAGGCCTTGCGGTCGCGGTCGGGCCCGTCCGGGCCGTAGCCCGAGATATTGCACACGATCAGGCCGGGATTCATTTCCGACAACGCGTCATAGGTCAGCCCCAGTCGCGCCGCTGCGCCGGGGGCAAGATTTTGCACCAGCACGTCGGCGGTGGCCAGCAACCGGCGCAGCACCTCGTCGGCATCGGGGTGTTTGAGGTTCAGCGTCAGGCTTTCCTTGGACCGGTTGGCCCAGACGAAATGCGACGCAAGCCCGTCGACGCGGCCATCATAATTACGGGCGAAATCGCCGGTGCCGGGGCGTTCGACCTTGATCACCCGCGCGCCCAGATCGGCCAGTTGCCGGGTTGCGAACGGCCCGGCCACGGCATGTTCCAGCGTGACCACCGTCACTCCCTCCAGCGGTCCCATCAGAACGACCTCGGCAGGCCAAGCACGTGCTCAGCGACATAGGACAGGATCAGGTTGGTCGAAATCGGTGCGACCTGGTAGAGCCGGGTTTCGCGGAATTTGCGTTCAACGTCGTATTCATTGGCAAAGCCGAAGCCGCCATGGAATTGCAGGCAGGCATTGGCCGCTTCCCAGCTGGCCTTGGCGGCGAGGTATTTGGCCATGTTGGCCTGTGCGCCGCAGGGCTGTTTGGCATCGAACAGGCGGCAGGCTTCGAACCGCATCAGGTTGGCGGCTTCGACTTCGATATGGGCTTCGGCGATGGGGAATTGAACGCCCTGGTTCTGACCGATGGGGCGGCCGAAAACGGTGCGTTCCTTCACATAGTCCGACACTTTGTCGATGAACCAATAGCCGTCGCCAATGCATTCGGCGGCGATCAGCGTGCGTTCGGCGTTGAGCCCGTCGAGGATGTATTTGAACCCCATTCCTTCTTCGCCGATCAGGTTTTCTTCGGGGATTTCCAGATTGTCGAAGAACAGTTCGTTGGTTTCATGATTGACCATGTTGGGGATCGGTTTGACGTCCATGCCGTTGCCGATCGCATCTTTCAGATCGACGATGAAGATCGACATGCCATGCGATTTCTTCTTGACCTCGGTCAGCGGCGTGGTGCGGGCCAGCAGGATCATCAGGTCGGAATGTTGCACCCGGCTGATCCAGACCTTCTGGCCGTTGACGACATAGCGGTCGCCCTTTTTCACCGCGGTGGTCTTGATCTTGGTGGTGTCGGTGCCGGTGGTGGGTTCGGTCACGCCCATCGATTGCAGCCGCAGTTCGCCGCTGGCGATCTTTGGCAGGTATTTCAGTTTTTGTGCCTCGGATCCGTGCCGCAGCAGGGTGCCCATGTTGTACATCTGCCCGTGGCAGGCACCGGAATTGCCGCCGGCCCGGTTGATTTCTTCCATGATCACAGAGGCTTCGGTCAGGCCCAGCCCGGAACCGCCGAATTCTTCGGGGATCAGCGCGGCGAGCCAGCCCGCTTCGGTCAGGGCGTCGACGAAGGCTTCCGGGTAGGCGCGGTCTTCGTCCACCTTGCGGTGATATTCGGGTGGAAAGGTGGCGCAGAGCGCGCGCACGGCGTCGCGGATTTCTTCATAGCTGTCGGTCATGTCCGTGATCCTTTGGCTAGCGTTGCAATTGCGTTCATGGCCAAGGCGCCATCATGGCGCCGCACCCACAGGCGGAAGGTCTGGTCTGCCTTGTCGGGTGCGCCGTGAAGCGTGAAGGGATGGGTGTCGAAGACCGGGGCGACGGCGCGGAACGAGAAGTCCGCGACCGGCACCTGCGGATATTGCCGCCGCAACAGGTCAAGCAGCAGCGTGGCCAGCAACGGACCATGCACGACGAGGCCGGGATAGCCTTCTTCGTGTTTGCAAAAGTCGCGGTCATAGTGAATGCGGTGGCCGTTGAAGGTCAGCGCCGAATAGCGCTGCAACAGCACCGGATCGGGATCGATCAGGCGCGAATACGCAGACCCTTCGGGGGCGGGTTTCGGCGTCGGTGCCGGGGCATCACGGTCCGGGGCCTGACGATAGACGATATCCTGTTCTTCTTCGACGCATGCGGTGTCACCATCAAGGATGCGGTGCTGCACGGTGACGAAAACCAAGTCCCCGCTGCGGCCGGATTTATGGGTCACGTCCTTGATCGTCGACACCCGGCGCAGCGGCATGCCGATATGCATCGGCGCCAAGGATTGCAGCCGACTGCCTGCCCACATCCGGCGCGGCAGCGGAATCGGGGGGATGAAACCGCCGCGCGCCGGATGGCCATCGGGGCCGAGTTGGCCCTGCGGACAGGGATCTTGAAAGTGCAGCCAATGCCAAAGCAGAGGCAGAACATCGCCTTCGGCATAAGGCGGGTCATCCCGATCCAGTGTCGCGGCCAGCGCGATCGAAAGAAACGGGCTGACCTGTTCTGCCACCTGTTCCGTGCTGCCGATCCATGTCTGAAGATGTGCGATATCCACGGGGTGCCTCCTGCGGCGGTGATTTGCAATGTGATGCCATGCGGTTTGCGTTTTCCAAATTCGCAATTTATCAAGGTCGCATTCGGATTTGCCGAACGCGGAGGCGATGGAATGCATATTCAGCTTCAGGATCTTCAGCTTTTCGTTCAGATCGCCGAGGCCGGTAATCTGACCCGTGGGGCGCAACGGGCGTTCCTGTCAGCCCCCGCCGCCAGTGCCCGCATGCGGGCGCTGGAGGATCAGTTGGGAGCGCAAATTCTGTATCGCAGCAACAAGGGGATCAGCCTGACCAAGGCGGGTGAAACCCTACTGCACCATGCCCGGTTGATCCTGCGGCAGGTCGATTTCCTGAAGGACGATTTCGCCGGGGACGATTTCGGCGGCCATGTCCGCATTTTCGCCAACACCACGGCTGTAACCGAATTTCTGCCCGAATTGCTTGCTGATTTCATGGCGGAGCGACCACAGCTTACGGTCGATCTACAGGAACGGCTGACCCATGACATCTTGCGCGGCATTCAGGACGGCACGGCGGATCTGGGGATCTTTTCGGGCGAGGTGGATGCCGGGGAGCTTGAAGTCATCCGGTTTTCAACCGACCGTCTGTTGCTGGCGACGCCGCGCGGCCACACGCTGACCGCGAGGCCAGAGGTGCGGCTTGCTGAAACGCTGGACTATGAACATATCGGGCTGCACGAAGGCAGCACGCTGCTGGCCTTCCTGCGCGGTCTGATGGAAAAGAACGGCTATGAACGCGCATTGCGCATTCAGGTACGCAGTTTCGAAGCCATGTGCCGGCTGGTCGAAGCCGGTGTGGGCATCGGTGTCGTTCCCGAATCTGCTGCCCGGCGGCACGCCCGCACGATGCAGCTTGAGCTTGTTCGGCTGTCGGACGACTGGGCGCTGCGCGATCGTTGTGTCGCCCTGCGCAGCCGTTCCGCCCTGCCACGCAGTGCCCGGGCGCTAGTCGAAGCGTTGATTCAGTCCGGCGTCGGCGGCGACACCGGCACCTGAAACACCCGCGCCAAATCCCCTCCTATCGCAAGTTGCTATAACCGGTTGCACCCTTTGGAATTGGAAAGGGCTCCCCCGCGCTGACATCCTGACAGCGGCATCGGCTTACGGATGCTGTGCGCCCCGTGCTGAGCAGGGGCGCTTCGGAAACCTGACGTTTCAGTCACTACGAGTTAGGAAAAAGAATGGACGATTATGCGTCATCGCCTGCGGCGCTTGCGGGCGCGATCCAGGCCAATCCACGCATTCCCTACAGCTTGGCAAACCGGCAACCGCCATTGGCCGGGCCGGACGGCAAGCGGTTGATCGTCAATATGGTGGTGAATATCGAATATTGGCCGTTTGACCGGGAAATGCCGCGCAAGCTGCTGACGGCACCGCACGGGCGCGAACAGGTGCCAGATGTTCCAAATTTCTGCTGGGCCGATTATGGCATGCGGGTGGGTATGGCGCGGCTATTGTCGTTGTTCACAGCGCGCGACTTGCCGGTGTCGGCCAGCATCAACGCGACCGTGATCGACGCCTATCCAGAATGCGCCGAAGCGATCCGCGACGCAGGCTGGGAATTTGTCGGCCACGGCATGCATCAGACCAGCCTGAGCACCGAAACCAGCGAAGCCGACGTGATCCGCGAAACGCTGAAGAAACTGCGCGCCTTTACCGGCAAACCGGTGCGCGGCTGGTTGAGTCCGGGGTTGCGCGAAACCGCGGCGACGCCGGATATCCTTGCCGCCGAGGGGATCGAGTATCTGTGCGACTGGAACGTCGATGACGTGCCGCACTGGATGCGGGCCACGCCGCGCGACCTGATCGCGATGCCTTACACATTGGAATTGAACGATTCGGTCGTTCATGCGGTCGAAAAGCACAGCTCTGCCGAAATGCTGCGGCGGCTGGAAACCACGCTGACCTGTTTTGACTGCGGCAACGAAACGGCGGGGGCCAAGGTGTTGGGCATCGGGCTGCATCCGCATCTGATCGGGGTGCCGCACCGGTTGCCCTATCTGGCCGAAATGCTGGACCTGCTTCAGGCCCGCGACGACGTGGTTTTCATGACCGGGGCGCAAATCGCTGACTGGTTCAGCAAGGAGGCGGTGGCATGACGACCAAAGAACCGCATATCCTGAGCGATTTTTCCGAACGGTTCGCGCCGGCACACACCGCGCTGCTGATCATCGACATGCAGAATGATTTCTGCCTGGACGGATTTGCCACCAGCCGCGCCGGACGACCATTGGACGCCGCCCAGGCGATCATCCCGACCCTGGAAACGCTGCTGCGCGCGGCGCGGCAGGCGGGTGTTCTGGTCTGTCATGTGGGGTTCTGGACCTTGGACCATCACCTGAGCGACACCGCGCCGTGGTTGGCGCAGCGGCGGCGCGCGACCTATGCGTCGGACCGGATCGCGATGGCAGGCAGCGAAGGGGCCGATTTCATCGAACCGTTGTCGCCGCAACCGGACGAACCGGTGATCCGCAAACACCGGTACAGCGCCTTCAAGGGCACCGATCTGGACATGGTGTTGCGGGCGCGTGGCATCAAGTCGGTGGTGCCGACCGGCGTATCGACCAATGTCTGTGTCGAAAGCACCCTGCGCGACGCGTTTGAAACCGGTCATTACACCGCCCTGCCCCGCGATGCCTGTGCGTCCTGGGACTTGGCCCTGCACGACGCCACCCTGAAAACCGCAAATGCCCGCTTCGGGCTGGTCTGCGACAGCGCCGACCTGATCCAAGTGTGGACTGGAGAGACACAATGAAAGACGCAAACGTTTCGACCCGCACCCTGACTGAGAACGCCGCCGGCTTCGCCGCGTCGTTGAGTTATGACGACATTCCCGAACACACCCGCCATATCGCCAAGCGCTGCATCATCGATGGGCTTGGCGTCATGCTGGCGGGGACCGAACAAGAGGCGCTGACGGTCGCTGAACGCTATCTTGGGGCGACCGGCGCAACCCCGGTTGCGCGGCCGGTGGGCAACAAGGCGATGAAAGTATCGCCACAGCAGGCCGCCTTCTGGAACGGGTTGGCGGGTCACGCGATGGATTGGGACGACACCCAGGTCGCCGAAGGGCCGGATCGCCCCTATGGGTTGCTGACCCATCCCACCGTGCCACCGCTGTCGGCGGTGCTGGCCCTGACCGAAGCCGAACAAGGCGTCAGCGGCAAGGATTTCCTGACCGGGTTCGTCGCCGGGGTCGAGGTTGAAAGCAAGATCGCCGAGGCGATCAACCCCGATCACTATAACCTTGGGTTCCATACCAGCGGCACTATCGGCACGTTCGGATCGGCGGCAGCAGCGGCCCGGATCCTGCAACTGGACGCGGCGCAGATGGCGCAGGCATTGGGCGGCGCGGCGTCGATGGCGGCGGGTATTCGCGCCAATTTCGGCACCATGGGCAAACCGATGCATGTCGCCCGGTCGTCCGAAAACGGCGTGACCAGCGCCCTTTTGGTACGCGAAGGCTTCACCTTCAACGATGCCGCGCTGGACGGGCAATGGGGATACCTGTCGGTGGCGGGGCGCGGGGGAGAACCCGATCTGGTGCTGGGCCGGTTCGGCAATCCGTTTTCGCTGTCCGAACCCGGGGTCAGCATCAAGCCCTATCCCTGCGGTGTGCTGACTCATCCGTCGATGGACACGATGAAGGCGTTGATGGAAGAACACGGCCTGACGCCCGGCGATATTGAAAAGGTGACGCTGTTCGCGTCCAACAACATCCTGCACCCGATCCGGTTCCGCACTGCCAACACCGAACTGGAGGGCAAGTTCTGCATGGCCTTCCTGTTGTCGGCGATCATTCTGACCGGCCGGGCGGGCAAGGCCGAATTCACCGATGCCTTCGTGCAAAGCCCCGACTGCCAGGCGATGCAACAACGGGTCGAGACCCAGTTCGATCCCGATATCGCCGCGATGGGGCACGACAAGATCCTGTCGAGGATCGAAGTGGTGACCAAGTCCGGCAAACTGTTGCAGAAGTTTTCGGACGACCGTTATCGCGGCGGGCCGGCAAATCCGCTGTCCGATGCTGAGGTCGAGGCCAAGTTCATGGACTGCGTGTCCGGCATCCTGAGCGACGCGAGCGCGCGCGCGGTTCTCGACATGATCTGGTCGATCGAGGATCAGCCCGAGGCTCGACGCCTGCTTGACCAAGTGAACGGCTGATCCCAGTCCGGCGGTTTCTTTTCACAGGCGTTGATCTGTTCTATTGTGACCCGTGTAAACGGATCAACGCCAACCGCCGGAATTCGCCCCATGGAAATGCGCCAGCTCCATTATTTCGTCGCGCTTGCTGAAGAATCGAGCGTGTCACGCGCGGCGGTCAAATTGTCGGTGGCACAACCCGCGATCAGCCGACAGATCAGGATGCTGGAAGAAGAACTGGGCGTTACCTTGTTCCACCGCACCGGGCGCGGCATGACACTGACCAGCGCGGGCAGTTTTTTCGAAGGCCGGGTGCGCCAGATTCTGAACGACCTGAGCGAATTGGAACATGATGTTCGCGGTTTGAAAGGCGTGATCGAAGGCAAGGTGACGCTGGGCCTGCCACCGACCGAAAGCCACATTCTGGTGCCGCCCCTGCTCAAGACCTTGCGCGAACACCATCCGGGCGTCGATCTGCGCATCGTCGAGGCGTTCAGCGGTGATGTC
The DNA here is from genome assembly GCF_001458355.1 of Thalassovita gelatinovora. Classification (GTDB taxonomy): domain Bacteria; phylum Pseudomonadota; class Alphaproteobacteria; order Rhodobacterales; family Rhodobacteraceae; genus Thalassobius; species Thalassobius gelatinovorus. Next base: position 9,186 of record NZ_CYSA01000001.1, read on the forward strand.
AGCGAACTTCTGACCACCGGGCATATCGATGTGGCGCTGTTTTACAAAGCCCCGCGCACGAAACATTACGTCGCCGATGAATTGCTGCATGAAAGCCTGTATCTGCTGCAATCGGGCGCTTGCCCCACGCCCGGCGGCGCCACGCTGAATGTTGCCGATCTTGCCCGCTGGCCGATGGTTCTACCCAGCCGCCGGCATGGGTTGCGCGCACTGCTGGAACAGATGTGCAACGATATGGGGGTCGATCTGAACGTGGAATACGAAGTCGATTCCCTGATGCCGCTGATCCGCATGGTCGAGGATGGTTCGGTCGCAACCGTTTTGCCCTATAACGCGGTGCAGCGGGAAATCGAACAAGGGCGCATCGTCGCGTCCCAGATCGATCCGGCGCAGTTGCGGCGGGTTCTGGTTCTGGCCACCACCACCCACCATCCCGTGCGCACCGCCATGCGTATCGTTGCCCAGCTTTGCGCCAATATCGTGCGCGACCTGTCGGCAAACGGGCAATGGCAGGGCATCATTGCCAAAGGCTGACACGCCGCGACGGGTTCAACCGGCCAGCGGGCAGGCAAGATCCATCAAGGCACGGACATCGTGCAAGGTTTCAAGGGTGTCGATCCGTCCGGCAAGGGTCGTGGCCTGATCTTGTGACAACGGCAGCGCCGCGGCCTGACAATTCGCCCGAAACTTGGCCATCCGCTGATCCGCCGTCACCGGGTTTTCGGGGTGGCCAAGCGCCTGTCCGACGGTTTCAGAGGCACTGGTGCCGTCGGCATAGTCGAGCGTGACACGGCAGGGGCCGAAAGCACTGGGTTCGGCCATGTCGAAGGTCTGGACCTCGATCCTTTCCGCCAGCATCAGCGGGTCCAGTTCGGCCAGCGCGGCCGGGGTGAAATGCCCGACGCCAACCGTGCCGTCCAGCAGGCAGCGGGCGACGCAATAGGACAGACACAGTCGGGCATAATTGGCCGGCATCCCGATCCGGGCGGGCCGACCGACCAGAGTATAGGCAACCGGCGACACCGTCACCGTGAGGTCGTGCAGCATCGCGGGATCGCTGGCGCGGCGGGCCTGAAGCCGCATCACCGCTTCGATCGCGCCATGGGTCGCGCGGCCGGTCGGGAAGGGTTTTTCCACCACCTGTTCGACCCGTCGCACCCGGGGCAGATCGGCCAGAACCGGGGCCAGATCGACGGTGTCCTCGAACAGGTTGAAATATCCGAACCGGCCGTCGAATGTGTGTTGTGTCGCCTTCAGACCTGCCCGGGCCAGATCGACCGCTTCGACCGCCGCACGGGCATTGAAACCGATTTGCAGCGCCAGCAGCATCGTGCCTTCTTCATGCGCCTGCATCGATCCGCCCGATTGGGCATATTGCGCCCCGAAGGCAGTAATCATCTGGTCCCGGTCAAGCCCGGCAATCTTGGCCGCGGCGGCAACCGCCCCGAAGCCGCCGACGACCGCGGGACGGAAAAACTTCATCGCGCTGGTCCCGGCAAGGCCGATCGCGGCGGCGATATCGACCCCTGCCACCACCGCTTCGATCAAGGTCTGGCCGGATACGCCGCCCTGGTGTTCGGCCACGGCCAGAGCGGCGGGCAGGATCGCGGTGAGCGCGTGAACGACAGCATCTTCGTGCAGGCAATCGAATTCGGAATTGTGGATGTTGTAGGCATTGTGGAAGGCCGCCAGACCGGGCGGAAACCGCCCGTTGCGGCCCAACACCCGGCAATGCGCCCCCTGCCCCCATCCGACAGCGGCACCGGACAGTTCTGCCGCCCATTGGCCCGCACTGCCCGAAAGTCCCACCCCGACGCTGTCGAGGATCAGCCGCGCGGCGGCCGACCGGGTTGTTTCGGAAAGATCCGCAAAGCGGGTCGCGATGACGTGGTCGGCAAAATGCCCGGCAGCATCCATGATCGGTCTCCTGTCTTCTACCGCGTCACCGGGACAGCCCCGGCAACCAAAGCGCGATGGCGGGAAAGGCGATGACTAGGCCGATCATCACCAGCAGCATCCCGACAAAGGGCATGGCCCCCACCATCACGTCATTCATCGATCCGCGCCCCGGGCGGATGCTTTGCACCACGAACAGGTTCAGCCCGATCGGCGGCGTCACCAGCGCGGTTTCCAGCAACAGCATCAGCACGATGCCGAACCAGACCGGATCGAAGCCCAGCGACACCACGATCGGGGTGACGATCGGCACGGTGGCGATCATCATCGACAAGGTTTCCATGAAACAGCCCAGCACGATGTAGAACAGGGCGATAACGAGGATCGTCTGATACGGGCCAAGCCCCAGCGTGGTGACGAAATGTTCCATCGCGTCGGCGAGGCCGATAGCGGCGAACACGAGGTTGAGGAAATAGGCGGCGATGATGATCAGGATGATCATCGCGGTGGTGCGCATGGTGCCTTCGAAGGCGGTCAGCAACACGCCGATGTTCAGCGCGCGAAAAGCGGCGGCGAGGATCAGCGCCGCGATCACGCCCAGCGCGGCGGCTTCGGTCGGGGTGGCAAAACCGGCATAGATCGACCCGACAACGACGGCGAAGATGGCCGCCGGTGGCAGCAGGTGCGGCAGGCTGGTCAAGCGGGCGCGCCAACTGGTGCTGAGCCGCTGCCCACCCCATTTGGGATTGAGCAGGCAGGCCACCGCGATCAGCACCATGAAAAGCCCCGCCAGCAGCAGCCCCGGCAGGATCCCGGCCAGATACAGCCGGGGCAGCGAGGTATTGGTCATCACTGCGTAGATGATCATGTTGATCGACGGCGGGATCAGGATGCCGAGCGTACCGCCAGCGGCCAGAGTACCGAGAAACAGCCGTTCGTTATAGCCATGGACCGGCACTTCGGGCAGCGCCACGGTGCCGACGGTGGCGGCGGTGGCGACCGACGACCCCGAGGTCGCCGCGAACAGCGCCGAGGTGCCGATATTGGAATGCATCAAACCGCCGGGCAACCAGCCCAGCCAATGCGACAGGGCCATGTACATCCGCGACGACACGCCGGTGCGCAACAGGATTTCGCCCAACAGCACGAACATCGGGATGGCGACCAGAAGGTTGTTGGTGCTGGTCGACCAGGCGATATCGCCCAAGGTGCGCACCAATGGCATCGGTGAATAGAGTTCGGCCAGGATCAGACCAAGCACGCCCATGACCGCGGCCACCGGCAAGCTGAGAAGGATCAGAACGATCAATGTGGTAAGGGCAGTGGCCAGCATGGTGGTTATCCTTGTGTGACGTGGTCCAGACGGGAGGGGGCGGCCTGTTCTTCGACCTCCTCCTCGACCGCCTTGATGCCGACGATCCGGGTGATTGCGGCGGCGTCGCCGCGCAGCAGATAGCCGAAAGTGCGCAGGCACAGCAGCACCAGGGTCAGAGAAAAGAAGACAAGCCCGCCCACCCACAGCGATTGCGGCAGCCAGAGCGGCACTTGCAGGGCGCTGTTCGAAGTGGACCCGAATTGCAGCGTGCTTGTCAGCAACTGGCCCGCCCAATAGGTCAGCAGCAGCATGAAGCCCGTCATCGAAACGAGGCTGATCAGGTCGAGCGCGGCGCGGGTGCGCCGGTTTGCCAGGTTATACAGCACATCGATGCGGATATGGGCCTGTTCGAGCAGGGCGAAGGCCAGTGTCCAGGTCACTGCAACCGCCAGAACATAGCCGGTGATTTCATCCATACCGCCCAGCGTCACGCCGACAAATTTGCGCAACAACACCTCGACCATGACCAAAGCGCAAACCGTGATCAGGGCAAACCCGGAAACCCATGTGGCGCCCCGGCCCAGTTTGCGGCAAAACTGCAAACCCCGGTCCAGAGGCGAGAACGCCCCCGGACCTTTATCTGTGTTGATCTCAGGGAGAGACATATCAGTTAATTTCCGTCTTGATGCCAATGACCGGGCCGATGGTTTGATTGAATTCGGCCACACAATCGGCACCGCAGCGTGCCGCCCATTTGGGCAGGATGACATCGGAGGTGATCTTGTCCAGAAGATCGCGGTCAGCTTCGGACACCGGAACAAGGGTCATATCGGCCTTGACGCCGACCGTGCAGGGATCGGCCCCCACGTTGCAGTTGATCCCGTCTTGGGTTTCTTGCCCGGCCCCGACCCAGATTTCGTCTTCCAGTGCTTTCAGTTCGGTTTGCAGGAAGGTCTGGGTTTCCGGGTTCAGCCGGTTCCAGAATTTCAGGTTGGCCGCGGTGACCATCGTGCTCCAGCCGACGGGCAGCGCATAAAGATGGGTCGAGACTTCGAACCACTTGGCGGAATTGCCCGACAGCGTGCCGGTGATCGCACAATCCACGACACCTGTTTGCAGCGCCGGAATGACATCGGCAAAGGCCATGGTGACGCCGGTGCCGCCCAGTGCCGAAACGAATTCGGAAAGCGTGCGATTCCCGGTCCGGACCTTTTTACCGGCGATGTCGGACAGATCCTTGATTTCGGTGTTGCAATAGAAAACCTGTGCCGGATAGGGCCAGGTGGCGAGGACCTTGACGCCGTATTTTTCGGTGAAATAGGAATCGAGAACCGGTTCATAGGCTTCGGCGATGGCGTGGGCCGCCTCGACGGTCGGGGCCAGCCCGGCCAGATCCGCCGCTTCGTTACGCGGATCATCCGAGGCGGTGTATCCCAGAACCGTCGTGCTGATATCGACAACGCCCTGACCGGTCAGGCGCAGAACCTCGCCGCCTTTCAGGCCCATTTGGTCGAAGCCACGCACCACGGCCTTGATCCGGCCATTCGATGCGGCGGGCAGGCGATCATTCCAGAACGCTTGTTCGTAATTTTCGTAGGAGGAAAGGAAGGACACCGAACCAAGGACGTTCAGATCCACACTTTGAATTTCGGCCGGGGCCGACGTCGCGGCGGTTGACGCAATGGCAATCGCGGCTCCGACCCTGGACATTTTGGCTTTGTTCAACATTTCGTCGTGCTCTCTGTTGGCTATCCGGCTGCTTGCGCGCCGACCAAACAGGCCTTGGCGCGGCTGCCGATTGTTTCATTTGTGATCTTGTCTGCCATTTTCAGGCGACGATCACAGCTTATAGCCAATCTCTTTTTGCCGGTAAAAAAACCAGATATGCCGATCCGCTATAGCTTGGGATCGTTGACTAAGACATTGATTTAATAATATTTATAGGCGCAGAAGGGCCTACCTTAGCGATATGTGGGCATGGCGTTTTACAACCCGCACATCCGTTTACCGCGTCCCCAGTTGCCAACAGAACGATTTGAGCCTCCACCAGCGCGGCGGACGGCACCGCGCCGGGATTCGCGCCGGGTCAGACGGCGAGAAGACCCAAAGCCAAATGCGCGGCAAATGGCCGGGGCAAGCCCTGCGTCAGCCGTAAGTGTTGGACCAGCTCGATTGCAGATCGTTTGCGGCGGCGCGGGCGTGGAACACCGCGCGGGCAATGGCGCGGGCCATGCAGGTGGCGGCGGCATGGCCAAGATAGAGCGTATCGGACGCGACATGTCCCAACGATTTTTGCCCCGTCGCGGCGGCAAAGATCAGATCCCCATCCATCGGCGTATGGGCCGGGAACAGTGCGCGGGCAAAACCATCATGGGCGGCGGTCGCCATCCGGGTGCATTGCGCCTGAGACAGCATCGCATCGGTGGCGACGATGCCGATCGTGGTATTGGCATGGGCGGCCAGCTTTGTCGGTGGCAAATGCGGTTCGGGATAGGCCGATGCAACCCCAAGCCCGCCGAATTCGTCGCCTTGTTCGAACGGGGCGGCCCAGAAATGCGGCCCCTCGCCCACCACGGCAGAGCCAAGCGCATTGACCGCGACCAAGGCCCCGACCGTATGTCCCGAAGGCAGCACCACCGAAGCTGACCCCAGACCGCCTTTGAAACTGGCCGTGGTTGCGCCGGTGCCCGCCCCAACGCTGCCCAGGCTGAAATCTGCGGTCGCGTTCGCCAGCGCCTCGGTGCCCAAGCGTTTATAGGGGTTTTCGGCCCAATTCTTGTCGCCGCCATTGATCAGGTCGAACAGGATCGCACCCGGAACGATCGGAACCAACTGATCGCCCACCGCGAAGCCGCGCCCTTGTGCCCGCAAGGCATCGGCCACGCCCGAAGCGGCATCAAGCCCGAACGCCGATCCGCCCGACAGCACCAGCGCATCGACCTGTTCCACGGTTTTATCCGGGGCCAGCAGATCGGTTTCCCGCGTTCCCGGCGCGCCACCCATTACATGAACACCCGCCGTGAACGGCGCATCCGCGATCAGGACCGTGGTGCCGGTCTTGATGGTGTCATTGCCGGCGTTGCCGACACGAAAACCGCCCACATCTGTGATCAGGTTTCGGGCACCGGGGCGGATTTGGCTGGTCATGGTCTGAAAATCCCTTTGAAATGTCGCAAATCATCTTGCCAGATCGTGCGCGATGGGCAAGGACAAGACAGGGGCAAGGCGATGGCGTCGCCACATGACGCGGAGTCATGCGCCCCGATACCGTCCTGAACGCCGGGACCTTTCTTTCTCAAGGAGGGTCGAAATGACATCCCGTCCAGAATTTTACCGTTTTCATAATGGCGACAAGGCCAAGTTGCCTTTCGCTGCGACCGAATACGCGGCGCGCCTTGCCGGGCTGCGCCGGATCATGGCCGCGGCAGGGGTCGATGCCGTGGTGCTGAGTTCGATGCATAACATCGCCTATTACAGCGGGTTTTTGTATTGTTCGTTCGGGCGGCCCTATGGGTTGGTCGTGACCGCCAGCGACGACGTGACGATCAGCGCCGGGATCGATGCCGGCCAACCTTGGCGGCGCTGTCATGGCGACAACATCACCTATACCGATTGGCAGCGCGACAATTACTGGCGCGCGATCCTGTCCGTCACCGGCGCGGGTGGCGTGATCGGGTTTGAGGCCGATCATCTGACCTTGGTGCAAAAGGACAAGCTGGAGTCGTTCCTGACCCCATCGCGGTTGGTGGATCTGTCAGCCCAGACCATGCGCCAGCGTATGCACAAAAGCCCGGCCGAAATCGCGCTGATCCGCCACGGTGCGCAGGTGGCCGATGTGGGCGGCTATGCGATCCGCGACGCGGTGCGCGAAGGTGCGCGTGAAATCGATGTGGCGATGGCCGGGCGCGACGCGATGGAAGCCGAGATTGCCAAGCGGTTTCCCGATGCGGAATACCGCGACACCTGGGTTTGGTTCCAGTCGGGGCTGAACACCGACGGGGCGCATAATCCGGTCACGGCGCGGGCATTGCAGCGCGGCGATATCCTGAGCCTGAACACTTTTCCGATGATCAGCGGCTATTACACCGCGTTGGAACGGACCCTGTTCGTGGGCGAGGTGGACGATGCCAGCCTCGCAATCTGGCAGGCCAATGTCGCCGCGCATGAATACGGGATGAGCCTGCTGAAACCGGGGGCAAGCTGCGCCGAGGTGACGCAGAAGATCAACGATTTCTTCGCCGGACGTGACCTGCTGCAATACCGGACCTTTGGCTATGGCCACAGCTTCGGCGTCTTGTCGCATTACTATGGCCGCGAAGCGGGGCTGGAGCTGCGCGAAGATGTCGATACGGTGCTGGAGCCGGGCATGGTGATTTCAATGGAACCGATGCTGACCATCGGTGCCGATCAGCCCGGCGCGGGTGGCTACCGCGAACACGACATTCTGGTGATTACCGAGGATGGCAACGAGAATATCACCGGCTATCCTTACGGGCCGGATTTCAACGTGGTGGGTTGATCCACCGTGGGAAGGGGCGTCCCTGCCCCTTCCTGTCCTCTGCGATGCCGAAATCGCGCGGTTACAGGCGGATCACGTAATCCTTGGTGGTGGTTTCGATCACTTCCCAAGTGCCGCTGAAGCCGGGCCGGATCACATGCGCATCGCCCGCTTGCAGCCGGGTTTCCTGCCCTTCGGCATTGGTCAGCACCGACACGCCGCCGAGAATGCGGAAATATTCCCATTCGTCATAGCTGATGCGCCATTTTCCGGGTGTCGATTTCCAGATCCCGCAATAGAGCCCGTCGCGGTCTTCCAGGTTCCATGTGGTGAATTCCGGATCACCCGAAATCAGCTTCCCGGCATCGGGACGTTCGGTTTCGCCGGGGCCTTCGGCCGTGACTGGAAAGTTGAGCATGACGGGTCACCCTGAATTTGATCATATTATTCAGAAGCATTTAGCGCGAAGACCCGAAGCCCGGCAAGAACGTCTTGTCACTTTCTTTTTGCGGGCGAGTTTGGCACAGTTTTCCAGAACCCGGCCATAAGGGGGTAGCATTTGTGCTTGCCCGTCCCATATAGGCGATAAGTTATTGAAAAGAAGGGAATACGATGGCGAATTTTGATGCTCAGGTAATGGAATCCCAAAAACAGGTCGCCGAGGCGCAAGCCAAGATCGCCGAATTGACTTCGCGGATCGAAACCGCACGGGATCAGATCGCATCGGGCGATGCGACGATGATCGACATCGAAAACGCCACGCTGGAAGACGTCCATGCCCATACCGATGTGATGAACGCCAATATTGCCGAACTGATCATGGGGCTGGATGACGTCACCGCCGCCTTTTCCAAGGATTTCGACGAGATGCGCACCAAGACGGGCTGGGAAAGCTTCGTCGGTGTGTTTTCCAAGGGGAAATCGGAATCGCTGCGCCAAGAACGGATGCGCACCGCCAATATCGATGACAAGTTGCAAGACCTGATCGCCAAATCCGACGTGATCACCCAATTACTGGAAACCCAGCTGGCGACGCTGAACGAACAGAAGACGAAGGTTGAAACCAACCTGTCCGAAACTTTGGACGACCGCGAATTCACCGTCAGCGAATTGGAAGACACCCGCGCGCAGATCATGGCGATGGACCCCAGGATCATCGAATTGGAAAACAAGATCAGCGTCACGCAGGACGCGGCCGAACGGACCAAGCTGGAAACCGAACTGGCCGATCTGAACAAGGCCTATAACGAATTGGTGCAGGCCGAACAGGTCAAGCTGGCCAAATCGCAGACCTTGGAACGCTATATCGAGAAGGGCAAAACTTGGGTTGATAGCCTGCAAAATCAGGCCGCAACCCAGATGGTTCTGATCAACAAGCTGCAAACGGATACCAAGCAGCGGGTGGTTTTGTATGATGCGTTATCGAAATCGCTGAAGACGGCGCAGCAACAGGACGTGGCGCATAGGATCAACGAAATCGGCGTGCAAACCGATAAGGAAGCACAGGCCGCCATGGCCGCGATCGGCACCGCCACCAATCAGCGGATGGCCGACATGATGGAAAAGCACGAGGAACACATGGTGTTCGCCCGCGAAGTGCTGGAAGCCAAGGCCAAGGCGGATGAGCGTTTCGCCCGCCGATTCCAGACGATTGTCGAAAAGCATGACAAGAACCTGTATGGGGCATGACCTGTTGGGTTGACCCTGCTTTGCCCGGCCCAAGGTCGGGCACCACGCGGCCCCACAGCAGCGGACCATCCGGCGTGGGCGCGCCGAGGTGCACGCCATGACTGCAAATCCACAACATGCCTTTGCAGGATCGGGGGCCACGCGGCAGGGATGCGATTACGATGACTGACGATAGACCTTTTCCAACGTCCGGCAGTTCACATATGACATCTGAAAAGGTGGACATCACGCGGGACCATGCGGCATTGCGCGACACTTTCGCCAGCCGCCGCTATTTTCGCAAATTCGAACGGATTACCGACCATCTGGGCAGCGTTGCGGCCCAGATGCAGGTCGAAGGCGAACTGAGCGCGCAGGAGGTAAAAATCCTGATGCGCTATCTGGTCCAGATCGGTTTCACCTTCAAGGCACTGAGCATGAAATATCTGCTGACCGGGCGCGATACCGGGCAGTTTTTCGGATCGTTGGCGATCGACACGGTCGAAAGCGGGTTCCCGGTGTTCAACGAACTTCTGGTGATGGCCAATGACGTGATGCAGGCCGAACAGCATCTGGAAAACATGCCAAGTGCAGAGGCCATCAAGCAGCAGATGGTGGCAAAGATCGTGGGCGATCATGCGATCCCGACCAAGCTGCAATTCGCACTGTCGCAGCGGCTGTATTACGAAGAACTGATCAAGGGACAGATGTTCTGGGCCCGCAACGATCCGCGCGCGGTGTGGCTGGGCGGCGACGAACGGCGACGCTACCTGCTGCATTGGGCGGTCTATGACAGCGAAGTGAACCTGCCGGTTCTGTACATGATGGAACTGGAAGATTCCGGGCGCAACGGCTTGCCCAAGGACGAACGGCGCTGGCCCGAGGTGCAGGCGCATCTGATGGGGCAATCGCTGGGCGGGTTGAAATTAGTCACCATCGCCAAGGGGTTCGACGAACAATTCAACGATCTGCACCCGAAACGGTTCCGCCGCATCCATCTGGGGCCGATGTACAGCCACGCCTATACCCGGCAATCGGGCCCGTTGCGCGAAGTTCTGGCCGAAGCGGAAAGCCCCGAAGGGCAGGATTGGGCATTGGCCTGGACGGTGGAGGAGCTGCAAAGCGAACGGGTGAGCGAAGAAAAGGTCGGGTGGTTTTCCACCGCCGAGCGCGAGGTTTTCGCGCTTGATCCGTTCGGCGGGCGCGGGGTGGAAACCGGGGCGACGCGGGTCGAGCGCAGCATCATCCTGCCCGAGCGGCCCTATCAGGTGCTGGTGGAAAAGGCGCCGCCGGGATTTGCCAATATTCGGAAATTCGTGGTCAGCCCGACAGGCCGGGTTTTGAGCTACCGCTAGGAAATGAAGGTGAGATCATGAGCCAGACAAGCGATCAGATGGAGCTGCGCGAGGAAGATATCCGGGCCCATTATGATGCTGCCGTGGCGATGCTGAACGGCATCGATCATACCCCGCGCATTGCCAAGGGCAAGGATGCGGCGGGTGCGCCGGGGCGGTCTTCGGGGGTTGTCGGGCATCGCCGGTTCCGGTCGACCACGCCGGGGATGGTGACGCGGTCCACCGCGCGGCCCGAAGGGGTGAAACTGTTGCAGCGGATCGAAACATCGGACGGGGCGGATGCGCTGATTTCTCCGTTGCAGGCGGGTGTGATGAACGGCTTGCGCCGGGCTTTGGCGATTGCTTTGGCGATGGGGGCGGCCTATGCGGCGCAAACCGGGTTGGCCGGGTTGAAACGGGCCAATCTGGACGGGGCGTTGCCGCCGGATCGCAAGAATGATTTTTCCGAACTTCTGGCCGGTGAGGCGCTAGTCAGTCTGCATGTCTTTGCCAACGCGACCGCGTTTTTACTGGCCCCGCATGCCAGCGAAGCCCCGGTCGAAGTGGGACAGGTCGAAGAAATCCTGACCGACAATGCGCAACTGGCCTTGCATGGGGCGCTGTGGGAATTGGATCAGGAACTGGCGCGGTTTGCCAAGGATGACGCGACCTTGGTGGCGACGGTGACGGCCTTTGCCGAACAATTGATGGAACAGGTTGCCTTGCGGGCGCAGAGCATGGGGCGGTTGCAGGCCTTTGGCCGGACCAGCTGGAAGGTCGAGGCGGATGATTTCGCCATTCAGGGCTTTACCCCGGCGCGCAAGGCGCGGGGCAGCACCTTGACCATGCAATTCAAGAAACCGCATCAGGTGGTGGGCAATCACATCGCCAAATATCAGGCTTTGCGGTTGTCTAAGATGCTGATGGCCTATGATTTCGACCGCCGGCTTAATCCGTTCGCGGAACTGGGCGGGTTCATTTTCACCTTCATGGGCGATGGCAAGCCGGGGACCGGCAAGACCACGCTGATTCAGATGATGGCCGGGTTGATCCATGACTATTGTCAGGCGGTGGATTATCCGTTCCGGTTTCAGAACCTGAGCACCGAAAACATCGACAGCTATCAGGGCAAATCGGGGCAGAACGCCAAGGCCTTCATCAACAACATCATCGACCCGCATGTGATCGGCTTTGGCACCATTGACGATATCGATCAATTGGCGGGCAAGCGTGGCGACCGGCAATCCAGCGCCGGGCAGTTGGAAATCACCGCCGTGCTGATGGAAAGCTTTGCCGGGGCCAACACGGTGGTGCGCGGCAATTGCACCTTCGGGATGTTTTCCAATTACCCCGAAAACGTCGACGATGCTTTGCGGCAACGGGCCGGGGCGCGGTTCCTGGTCGATGGGCCGCAAACGCGGGAGGATTACATCGACATCCTGCATCTGTTGATGGGTAAGAATCATGATATCCCATTGGGCGATCACGACCTTTATGCGGCGCAGGAAATCAGGACCGCCGTCGCGCGGTCGTTCGAAGCGCATTCCAAACCGCACGAGGCGGGGTTGTTGAACGTGTTCGACCGGGTACATGACCGGATCGGCGAATTGGACACGATCGCCAAGATGGGCAGCTATCTGAAAGCCATTCAGGAAGCGGATGAGCGGTTCACCGGCCGCGCGATCAAGAACATCACCGACGCGGTGAAGGTCCGCGCGATGGATTTCGAACTGCCGGATGAATGGATGGAAAAACCCGATCTGTTCCTGTTCCAAAGCTACGAGCGCAAAAAGGACATGATCGCGGCGCTGCGGGTGCCGATCACCCCCGACATGGTGTTGCAGGAAATCAACCGTTATGCGGATTCCGAGTTCCGCTATGCCGACAAGTCGGACGAGGTGGCCATCGAGACGATGGTGCGGGAGTTCGAGCGACAAGAGGAAGCGAAGAAAAGGTATTTGGAGGGGAAGGAATAATTATGCCCAATGCTCGGATTGATTTCCCAAGGAAAACTGATTTAGAAAGTCTGTTTAAGTTTTCAATTGAGCTTGACTACTACACGCAGCATGATCGAATTATTATTGATATGCCTGAGAAATCGTTCTGCGGTCCATTTGCCATGCTTTTAATAGCGACAAAAATATCACACCTAATTAGCCGGCACCCAAATACAAAAGTTGTTTTCAATAATTGGGAGTCGCATGGATATCTTTCCCATATGGGTTTCTTTTCTATGTGCGGATTTGATCACGGGAAGCAGGTCGGAGAGGCTTGGGGGAGCAGAAATTACGTTCCCATTAGCCAATTGACCAGGGGAAGTCTAATAGAGAGAGATGTTGATAAGTATGAGGAAATGCAGGACCTTCTGCAGCGACGTGTTGATAGAGTCGCAGAAATAATAGCGCATGACACAGAGAAGAACCGCGTCCTGCTCGATGTGCTGTCGTACTCATTGAGGGAAGTGTTTAGAAATGTTTTTGAGCATGGAGAGACGGACAGCCTGTATTACTGTGCGCAGTATTGGCCAAAGAGTGGGAAAGTCGAGTTTTCTGTCTCTGACTTTGGGGTTGGGGTGTGTAGGGGGTTAGGGACAAATCCAAATTTTCGGTTCAAGTCTGACAAAGAGGCAATTGAATACGCTTTGCTGCCTGGCGTTTCCGGCCGAACGCATCAACGGCGGGTCTCCAGCAATTGGTTCAATTCTGGGTATGGCCTGTATATGACTAGCCGCCTAGCTCGAAATGGCGGAAACTTCACCATTGCCAGCGGGCAAGACGCAATACAGCTTACCCCAAAGACAAAGACAAACTTTATCGCATCGTTTCCAGGAACGATTCTTCGGGTGAATTTGGATACCAGCAAGATTGGTGATGTCCAAAGTAGATTGTCTGAGTTTCGTGAAGAAGGGAAGAAGATAGCGCAGGAAATTAAAGGCTCTGGAAATCGCCCTCCTTCCGCTATGTCCTTGTTGCTTCGGCGTGATTACGAAAGCGAAGTTAAAAGAAAATGAAACGCCTCATCACCCGTGGCCTGATGTTCGGCAACCTGATCCATGTCAGCAGCCCCGCCTTGGTGGAGCGCTATAACCGCGCGCTGATCCATCTGACCGGCAAGCGTACGGAGCTTGCCGATTTTCATATCGACATTTCCGGATATTCCCCGGAAGTGGGCGATGAGTTGGACGACCCCCTTTACCTCAACCCCAACGGGGTCAACCGGCAGTTCATTTTGCTTTCCACGGCGCAGAAAACCGCGCCACTGCTGAATGTCAAATTTTCGATGTCGCGCAGCATCCTGCGCCAGTTCATCGAAGAAAACGAAGCGCAGCTTTTCGCGCTGACCGCCAAGGACGCGGTGGCGGGGGAATTGCTTAATTCCGTGTATGCGGTCAGCGATCCACGGGCATTGTTCAATATCCGCAAGATCAAGATCGAGGCCGACACCACCGCCGGCACCGTCCGCGATGCCGAACAGCTGGGCCAGAAGATCGACCGGTTCATGGCCGAAGATGACGCCTGGTTCGACGATGTGTTGATCGCGGACATGGTGACGCTGGCCAAGAGGACCGGCGATGTGACCCGCAACCCGGTGCGGTTGAAACAGATGGAATTCGGTCAGGACAATTTCTGGACCGCGCATTTCGGTGGGCTTTATATTTTCCGTGGTCTGGATCATCCGGCGGCGATTTCTGCCGGGGATAAAGCGCAGTTCGGCAAGCTGCCGATCAAGTACACATTCGATTTCAACGACCGCAACCAGATCGCCAAATTCTTCGAATATAACGATCTGGTCGAACCGATCGTCAAGGCGCGCGGCATCGATGCCGGGGCGATCCTGCGCCAGAAACTGGATTTCATCATCGTAGATGCGGCACAGGAAACCGGCATCGACCTGACCGGCGCCAACCGCCGCGATATCCGTGCGCTGGCCCGCGCCCATGCCGCGGATTTGCCCGAGGAATTCCACGGGCTTCAGGCGCTGTTGCGATGGGCCGAGGACGAAGGGCCGTGGCCGCGGATCACTTCGGATCACCCGGCCTATTTCTATACGTTACGCGCCGCCGACCATCCCGACCGCGATCTGGTCAACATGTTGCTGGCGGAACTTGCCCCCAAGGATGTGCGGCAATTGTTCATTTGCCACAAGGAAGCGTTCTATCGGGCCTATCAAGGCTGGAGCGAGGCCAAGAAATCCTATGTGGCGGATTTCCTTGATCGGGAATATCAGGTCGACAAGGCTGGGGCGCGGGCGGCGTTGTTCGGGCATGATGATGCGATGGCGGAACCGGTGCGGCAACCGGATCTGATAGACCGGGTGGGGCCATGGGGCGCAATTCGGCGCAAACGGGGGGGTGTCAAAGGCCCCTGGGGCGGATAGGAGACGAAAATGTTTGGACTTGCGCGGTTTCTGATTATTGGATTTGTCATTCTGACCCTTATCTATACAGGGGTGTCGCTTTGGTCCCGATCGGTCCGCAAGGCCAAGTTGAAAAAGGAATGGGAAGAAGAGATCCGCAAAGGCGACAAGGAAGACTTTGTCGACGAGGGTCTGGAAGATTATTCGCATTCCTTCCGGCGCAAACTGATATTGCTGGTCTATGTCGTGCCGGTTCTGCTGGTTCTGTTGATCATCTATCTTGTAAATATGAATTAAGGAGGCCGCTGCAATGGTCTATTTCAAATGGGCATTCTGGGGCACGATCTGGCTGATCGTGGCGGCTTTTTTCCATTACACCCTGCCACAGCACGATATCGTGCGGATCGTGAACACCTATGAAGAACGTCAGGATCTGAGCGACTGGACCCGGCGGTTCTGGTCAACACCGGACGATCAGTCACAAACACTGGAAAATCGCGATGTGCAGTTCATCCAGGCGGTCACGCCCGAAGGCAAGGCCCGGGTGTATCGCAACGAAGATACCGGTTGGCACTGGCCACCCTATTTCAAGTTCGACACCGCCAATCTTTATACCGAAGCGAATGATGCCAAATCCACCAAGGCACAACCGGAATGGTATTCGATCACCCATTACGGGTGGCGCAATGAATATCTGTCAATCTTCCCCAACGCGGTGGCGTTGAAGCCGGTTGCGGGACCGGATGCGACCATCATTCCGTGGCTGAACATCGTCATCCTGACGCTGTTCTTTGCGCTGGTCTGGGCGCTCTGGGTGCGTTGGCGGCGGTTCCGGCGCAACCGGATCGATCCGATGCTGGAAGGGTTCGAAGACAGCTATGATGCGGCGTCCGACGCCGTTGCGGATCGGCGCGGCCGGATCGGTCGTTGGCTGGGCAGTTGGAAATCGAAAAAGTAAGGCAGAAACTGCGGTGGCCGGTCAGCGCAACGCTTCGGCAATGCGTCTGATCCCTTCGGGAATCCGGTCAGCCGGGATCGAAGAATAGGCCAACCGGAAGAAGTTCTTCGGGGCGTCGGGACCGTTGAAAAACCGTTCCCCCGCTTCGAACAAAACCCCCGTTTGCATCAGCTCTTTGGCGACCCGTCCCATATCGGTGCCTTCCGGCGCACGCATCCACAAGGACGACCCGCCAAAGGACCGCGCCCCAGCGATGTCCAGCCCGTAATCGCGCACCGCCTGTTCCATCACCGCCCGGCGTTCGGCCAGAACCTTGCTCATCCGCCGGATCTGCGCATCGTAATGGCCAAGGCTGAGGAAATAGGCGGCGGTGCGTTGGATATGCCCCGGAGGATGGCGCAGCACGCTGGCGCGCAATGCCCGAGCTTCGCGGATAAAGGGTTCGGACCCGACCAGATACCCCAGCCGCAGCCCCGGAAACAGCGATTTGGAAAAACTGCCGACATAGATCACCCGGCCATCCGCATCGAGCGATTTCAAGGCGGGCGACGCGGGCGACAGAAACGACATTTCGAATTCGTAATCATCTTCGACGATCAACGCCCCCATGTCGCGGGCGCGTTGCAGCAACCGGCGCCGGCGCGCCACCGGCATGGTGGCCGAGGTTGGGCATTGATGCGACGGGGTGGTAAAGATCACGTCGCTGTCATCGGGGATCGCATCCGGCAGCAATCCGTCCTGATCCACATCGACCGGGGCCAGACGGCAATGCGATTGGGTCAGGATATCGCGCAACGCCGGATAGCACGGGTTTTCAATCGCGGCCAAACGCTGCGGGGTCAGCAGAACCTGCACCGTCAGCCATAGTGCATTCTGCGCCCCAAGTGTCAGCAGCACCTCGGACGGGCGCGCGTGGATGCCCCGGCGCGGCAGGCTGTGGCGCAAGATGAATTCGATCAGCTGCGGATCATCCTGATCGTAATAATCCGCCGTCATCGCGCCGAAATCTTTCTGTCCCAGCGCCCGCAAGGCACAAAGCCGCCAATGGGCATGATCGAACAGGGTTGGATCGGTTTGCCCATAGATGAAGGGATAGCGGTATTTCGACCAATCCAGCGGCCGTTCGATCGCGAAATTGCTGATGAAACGCTGACCGATCGCATGCGACCAGTCGACCGGATCGCCGTCGGGCATTTCTGGCCGGTCGGGCATCGGTTCGGGGGCGGTTTCAGATACGAAATAGCCCGACCGCCCGCGCGAACTGAGATAATCATTGGCCACCAGTTCGGTATAGGCCAGCGTGACGGTGATCCGGCTGACGCCCAGATGCTGCGCCAGCTTGCGGGTCGAGGGCAGCTTTTCCCCACGCCGGAATCGACCCGACAGGATGCCCGCCGCGATCATCTGCTGGATCTGCGCCTGCAACGTGCCCTGCGCCTTTGGATCAAGGAAAAAGGTTTCAACCGGGATCGACATTTGCCCTTCATATCTGGTCTTATTGAGCGGGTAAATTGGTCTTATCGGAACGCCAGACTGCAGCGCGACCTGTCAGCACGGTTGTCTGCGCGGATAGAAAAGGAATGGTCATGAAAATCGCAGTGATGGGGGCCGGGGCGGTCGGATGCTATTATGGGGCCATGCTGGCGCGGGCCGGGCATCAGGTCACGCTGATCGGGCGACCCGCTTTGGTTCAAGCGGTGCAGGCCGATGGGTTGGTCTTGGAAATGCAGGGCGACCGGCATGTTATCGCTGCAGAGGCAACCGACGACCCCGCCGCAGTGGCCGGGGCAAACATGGTGCTTTTCTGCGTCAAATCCAGCGACACCGAGGTGGCAGGCGAGCAGATTTCGCCGCATCTGCGTGCCGATACCCTGCTTTTGAGCCTGCAAAACGGGGTCAGTAATGCTGACCGGTTGGCGCAGGTGACCGGACATCCGGTGATCCCGGCCGTGGTCTATGTCGCCGCGGCAATGGCGGGCGCGGGGATCGTGCGCCACGAAGGGCGCGGCGACCTGGCAATCGGCGGCCCCGGCAGCGAAACCGCCGCTGAGATTTTGAATGCCGCCGGGGTGGAAACCCGGTTATCGCCCGATATTGCAGCGGCGATGTGGACCAAGTTGGTGGTAAACTGCGCCTATAACGCGCTTTCGGCGGTGTCCGACCTGCCCTATGGCGCGCTGGTGGCCCAACAAGGCGTGCCCGGATTGCTGGAAGATATCGTCGCCGAATGCCGCGCTGTTGCTGCGGCCTGCGGCGTTGATCTGGGCGATGACCTGATTGACAACATGCACGCGATTGGCCGCGCGATGCCGGGGCAGTATTCTTCGACCGCGCAGGATTTGCGGCGCGGACGGCGCAGCGAAATCGATTTCCTGAACGGCGAAATCGTTCGGTCAGGTGACGCAACAGGCATTGCCACCCCGATCAACAAGACGCTGACATTGTTGGTGAAGCTGGCTGAATCGAAGTTGCAATCGGCCTGATTCGAGTGGCGCAATCAGGTTCCGGGTTGTACCTGGAAACAACTGAGCTGCGATCTGCAAATACCTTGGGCGGTCCCCGCCGATCCACCTCTGGATCAGCTGAAGGCGATCATCAGCCCGGCCAGGGCGGTGCCGCCGCCCAGGATGCGCAGTGCCATTTGCTGGCCCTTCAGCAACACCCCGACCGCCGCGCCAACCCCGTGCAGCGTCGCTGTCGCGACGGCAAAGCCCAGCCCGAAAGTCGCCGCTTCGGCATGGCCCAGTTCGGCCCCATGGGCATGGCCGTGGAACAGCGCGAACAGGCCCACAAGCGCCACCGCGATCCGCGGATCAGGCCGCACCGCCATGGTAACCAGCAGCCCAAGCGCCACCGAAGAGGCCAGGATCATCGGTTCCACCAACGGCAATGGCAGGCCGATCAGCGACAGAGCGAAGCCGAACAGCATCGCCGAAACGAAGCTTGCCGGAACCGCCCAAATGGCGCGACCGCCGATCTGCGCCGCCCACAGGCCGACGACGATCATGGCCAGGATATGGTCCAGCCCAAACAACGGATGCGACAGACCAGCAGCCACCGATCCATGTTCAGATGGGTCGAGATGCGCCAGCGCAGGCGTCGCAATCAGGATGGCAGGAACAAAGAACAAGCGTTTCATGGAGGTCCTCATGTGGTCAACCGGCATCCCTGAATGGGTCATGCCCGCGCAGATCCAACCATGGGGCGCGATCCGCTACAAACAAAAAGCCTGCAAATTTAAAGCTTTTCTGTGGAACCGAACAAAGCAAGGGCGGACCACCAGACACCGGCCCGCCCTTCTTCTGTTTCAAAATATCCCGGGGTGAATACGTTGAAAATCCGCAGGGTTTTCAACGGAGAGGGGCAGCGCCCCTCCCTTTCTTCAGCCGAATACCTTGGTCAGCGCCTTGTCCACCGCGTCGGTGATCGCGTCCACTTCTTGCGCCGTCACGATCAGCGCCGGCGAGAAGCACAGCACGTTGTTGCGTTCCGGGATCGACCGGTTCGAAGCCCCGATAATCACGCCCAGGTTGCCGCATTCGGCAACAACCGCCCCGACATCCGCTTCGGTGACCGGTTCCTTGGTGGAGCGGTCCTTGACCAGTTCGGCCCCGAGGAACAGCCCCTTGCCACGCACGTCGCCGATGACATCATGCTTGTCCATCAGCGCCTGCAGGTTGGCCATGAACCGTTCGCCCATCTTGGCGCAGTTTTCCAACAGGCCCTCATCCTCGACGATGCGCATGTTTTCCAGCGCTGCCGCCGGACCGGCGGTGCAGCCGCCGAAGGTGGAAATATCGCGGAAATGATCCATCTTGTCGGAGGGGTCGGATTTGAACAGGTCGAACACCGCTTCGGAGGTCACGCAGCAGGCGATCGCGGCGTAACCCGATGCCACGCCCTTGGCCATGGTCACGAAGTCGGGTTTGATCCCGTAATGCTGATAGCCGAACCATTCGGTTCCGGTGCGGCCGATGCCGCAGACGACTTCGTCGATATGCAGCAAGATATCGTATTTGCGGCAAATTTCCTGCACCCGGTCCCAGTAGCCTTCTGGCGGGGTAATCACGCCGCCGCCCGCTGTCACCGGTTCCAGACACAACCCGCCGACGGTTTCGGGGCCTTCGCGCAGGATGACGTCCTCGATCAGGTTGGCGGCTGCAATGCCGAAGTCGCGTCCCGACAGGTGGCCAAGACCCAGTTCTTCCTTGCGGTATTCCATGCAATGGGGAACGCGCACGAAACCCGGCGCGAAGGGGCCGTATTGCATGTTGCGTTCGTCCTGCCCGCCCGCCGACATCGCCGCCAGCGTGCCGCCGTGATAATCACGGTCGCGGTAGAGGATCTTGTGCTTTTCGCCACCGTATTTCTTATGCGCGATCTGACGGATCATCTTGAAGGCTTTCTCGTTCGCTTCAGATCCCGAATTGCAGTAGTAGACCCGCGACATGCCCGGCATCTTTTCGATCAGCTTTTCGGAAAACAGCGCCCCAGGAACGGAGCCAGCAGAGCCCGCGAAGTAGTTCATCTTGACCAGCTGGTCGCGCACCGCATCGGCGATGCTTTCGCGGCCATAGCCGACATTCACCGTCCAGACCGCGCCGGACACGGCATCGAGGTATTCTTTGCCCTTCTGGTCCCAGACCTTCATGCCCTTGCCTTCGACGATGACCCGGGGTTCGCCGGTTTCGAAAGGTTTGTGCTGAATCAGGTGATGCCAGACATGGGCGCGGTCGGCATCCACGACCGCCTGAATGTCATTGTCGAATTTACCGTCCATCATCGGGAAAGCTCCATTTGCCAGGGGTGAAGCGCAAGCGAATATGCTGTGTCGCGTTGGCCCTATTTCGCACGTGAAGGGGGGGGATTGGATAGGTCCAGTTGCCCCTCTCCTTTAAGTCCAAACTTCGACACGTTTGCAATTCTGTGCTCCGGCGGGCGTATTTTGCGAACGAAGAAAACCTTGGGCTTCTATTTCATCTTGGCCCAAACACTCAACTCCCCCGTTGCCGCCGCAGCTTGGCGAAGTAATCGAGGCGCTTTTTCAATTCCCGCTCGAAGCCACGCTCGACCGGCAGGTAGAAGTTTTCCCGTTGCATCGTTTCGGGGAAATAGTTCTGCCCGGAAAACCCGTCTTCGGCGTCATGGTCATAGGCATAACCGGCCCCAAAGCCCTGGTCCTTCATCATCTTCGTCGGGGCGTTCAGGATATGTTTGGGCGGTGGTTCGCTGCCGGATTTGCGGGCGCTGGCGCGGGCGGCCTTGTAGGCGACATAGACCGCGTTGCTTTTCGGGGCCAGCGCCAGATAGGCGACCGCCTGTGCCAGCGCCAATTCGCCTTCGGGGCTGCCCAGCCGTTCATAGGTTTCCCAGGCTTGCAGACAAAGACTCTGCGCTTGTGGGTCGGCCAGGCCAATATCTTCGACCGCCATCCGGGTGATCCGCCGGGCCAGAAAGCGCGGGTCTTCGCCGCCTTCCAGCATCCGCGCGAACCAGTAAAGTGCCGCATCCGGGTCCGAACCGCGCACCGATTTGTGCAGCGCCGAAATCAGGTTGTAATGTTCTTCACCCGATTTGTCGTATTTCGCCGCCCGCTTCATCAGCCGCTGCGACAGTGCTTCGACCGTCAGCTTGCCCTCGACGCGCCAAGCCGCCACCTGTTCGATCAGGTTCAACAACGCGCGCCCGTCGCCATCGGCCATTTCCAGCAAGGCTTCGCGCGCCGGTCCGTCCAGCGGCAAGGCCCGGTCCAGATCTTTTTCGGCCCGCTGTGCCAGCCGTTCCAGATCGGCCAGCGCCAGCCGTTCCAGCACCAGAACCTGAGACCGGCTGAGTAAAGCGGCGTTCAGTTCGAAACTGGGGTTTTCCGTGGTGGCGCCCACCAGAAGGATGGTGCCGTCTTCCATATGGGGCAGGAAACTGTCCTGCTGTGCCTTGTTGAAACGGTGAATTTCATCGACGAACAGCAGCGTCCCCTGCCCGGTTTGACGCCGGAGCCTGGCCGCCTCGAACACTTTTTTCAGATCCGGCACACCGGTGAAAATCGCGCTGATCTGCACGAAATGCAGATCGGTTTCATCCGCCAGAAGCCGCGCGATAGTGGTTTTACCAACGCCGGGTGGCCCCCAGAAGATCAACGATGACAGGCTGCCCGATCCCAGCATCACGCCCAGCGGTGCCTCTGGCCCCAGCACCTGATCCTGACCGATCACCTGCGCCAGCGATTGCGGCCGCAGCCGGTCGGCCAGCGGCCGATGTGCGCTGCTGTGGGGGTCCGGATTACCGGAGGCGGGTTCGAACAGGTCGGCCATGGATCACAACCTGAACCGGATCACCAGCCGCTGCAAGCCGCGCTGCACATCAAAGGCCAGCCGCTGCACCCGGCCTGACAGGGCCTGTTCAACATCCTTGGTGGTTTCGACCGTCTTACCGTTGATCACATGCAGGATATCGCCGGGTTTCAACCCGACCTGCGCGCCGTAAGGGCCGGGAGTTTCCACCATCACGCCGCTGCTGCCCAAGGGAAGCCCGTATTCGGCCAGAATGGCGGGATTGATATTGGACACGGTCAGCCCCGGCAGCGCCGTCTTCTTGCCCAGTTCACGAGTGTCGCGCTTCGGGCTGTCAGGGGCCGCGATAAGTTTGACGCGCAGATCACTGCTTGCGCCATCCCGGAATCGGGTGACCGGCACTTCTTGACCGAGCCCGACCACCGACATGCGGAAAATCATTTCAGCAGGCGTATTCACCGGCTGGTCGTCCACCGCAAGGATGACATCGCCGGGGGCAAATCCCGCCGACAGGAACGGGCTGACTTCGTGCAGCCCCGAAATCAGGATGCCGCCGGGACGATCCAGCCCGAGGCTGGCTGCGATATCGGCATCCACCTGTTGACCGTTCATCCCCGCCCAAGGGCGCAAAAACCGGTCATGGCCCTGCCGGGCCTGCGCCACGAATTGCGCGACAAGGTTGGATGGAATCGCAAAACCGATCCCGTTTGATCCGCCCGAGCGGGTCAGGATCGAAGTATTGACCCCGATCAGATGGCCATTCACGTCGATCAGCGCCCCGCCGGAATTGCCCGGATTGATCGGCGCATCGGTTTGCAGGAAATAGCCACGCCCGCTTCCGGTCGCGGTGCCCGACCGCGCCAGCCCCGACACGATGCCGCTGCTGACGGTCTGGCCGACCCCGAACGGGTTGCCGATGGCCAGCACCAATTCACCGACTTCGACCCCGTCGCTGTCGCGCAGATCCAGAAACGGCATGTCGCGGGCGCCTTCCAAAGCCAGGATCGCCAGATCGCTGTCTTCGTCAGCCAGAACCACCTTTGCATCGAATTCGCGCCGGTCATTCAACACCACGCGGATTTCCGCCGCATCGCCCACCACGTGGTAATTCGACACCACGTAGCCGTCTTCGGACAGGATCACACCCGATCCCAGTGAATTTTGCACCTGCGGCCTGACTTCGCCGAAATCGCGGAACAGGCCGCGAAAGAACGGGTCGTTCTGAAACGGGCTTTGCCGCGCCTGCACGATCCGTTTGGCATAGATATTCACCACGGCCGGGGCTGCTTGTTGGACCAGCGGCGCAAAGCCCAGCTGAATTTCCATCTGGTTTTGCGGCACCTTGGTTTGCGCCGCCAGTGGCGCGGCAAGGATCAGCAGAATGGGGATGATGATACGCAGCATTTCGGCCCGCCTTTCATTGACTTGCCCCTGATATGCGAAGCGACGGGCCGGATTGCAAGCACCGAAGCCCCCGCCGCATGGCGGGGGCCGGCCCAGTCGGTCTAGCCCGCCAGACGTGCCGGTTGCGACCGGCGTTTTTCCACCGCCTGCGCCAGCTGTTTCAACGCAATCACCGTGTCGTCCCAACCAAGGCAACCGTCGGTGATCGATTGGCCGTAGACAAGCGGCGCAGCGCCCAGATCCTGCCGCCCGGCCACAAGGTTGCTTTCCACCATTACTCCGGTGATGCGCCCGTCACCTGCCGCGATTTGCGCGGCGATATCGGCCAGAACCAACGGCTGTTTTTCCGGGGCCTTACCGCTATTGGCGTGACTGGCATCTATCATCACCTGCGGGCGCAGACCGTCCTGTTGGGCCTTGCGGCAGGTGGTTTCAACCGAGGTCGCGTCGTAATTGGTTCCGCCGCCACCGCGCAGAATGACATGGCAATCGGGATTACCACGGGTGGCGGCGATGGCGGCACGACCGTTTTTCCCCAATGCCATGAAGTGATGCGGCCGCGCGGCCGAGCGCACCGCGTCGATCGCGATCTGCACATTGCCGCGAGTGCCGTTCTTGAACCCGACCGGGCAGGACAGGCCCGAGGCCATTTCGCGGTGAATCTGGCTTTCGGTGGTGCGCGCACCGATCGCGGCCCAGGCCATCAGGTCAGAAATATATTGCGGTACCGCAGTGTCGAGGAATTCGGTCCCCACCGGCAGGCCCAGCCCGTTGATATCCAGCAGCAACCGGCGCGCCATGTCCAACCCTTCGTTGATCCGGAACGATCCATCCAGACCAGGATCATTGATCAGCCCTTTCCAGCCGCTGATGGTGCGGGGTTTTTCGAAATAGACCCGCATGACGATTTCCAGCGTATCGGAAAGATCATCGCGCAGCGTCTTCAATCGCCGGGCGTAATCCATCGCGGCAACGGGATCGTGGATCGAACAGGGGCCGACGACAGCGATCAAACGATCATCCGCCCCCCTGAGCACGTTTTGAATGGCCGCACGCCCGTCCAGCACGGTCTGGGCGGTACCGGCGGCAACGGGCAGCCGCGCGGCCAGGTCTTCGGGCGAAACCAGCTCTTGCATGCTGGCGATACGCAGATTTTCGGTTTCCATTTTTGGGCTTCCTTATCGGGGCCCCGGGCGGACATAAAAAAACCGCCCAGCGGGGCGGTTGGTGTGATGTCTGCTGTCTGATCCTAGTTCAGAATGCGTTGACCCCTCCGACCGCCATTTGGCGCGGATAAAAATAAAACCAAACTGCGGCGAAGGTATGGGTCATGCGCCGGACGCTAGCGGGGATTCGCGGCCTTGTCATCCCGAAAAATGATCAAGCTGGCGCTGCCGGACAAAAGGCGGGCAAAGAAAAACCCCCGCCATTGGCGGGGGTTCGACCGGTCCGAAACCGGAAATCTTATTCTGCGTCGGCAGCTTCTTGAGCTTCCAGGCGGGCTTTGTCGCCGGCACCTTTGGCCGCAGGATCGCGGTCGACGAATTCGATGATCGCCATCGGTGCCATGTCGCCATAACGGAAACCGGCCTTCAGGACGCGGATGTAGCCACCCTGACGGTCCTTGTAGCGCGGGCCAAGAATGTCGAACAGTTTCGCAACATACTGATCCTGCTTGAGCTGCGATGCGGCCTGACGGCGGGCGTGCAGATCACCACGTTTGGCCAGCGTGATCAGTTTTTCAACGATCGGACGCAGTTCCTTGGCTTTCGGCAGGGTGGTTTTGATCTGTTCATGTTCGATCAGCGAACCGGCCATGTTGGCCCACAGGGCCTTACGGTGTTCATGGGTTCGGTTCAGGCGGCGGTAACCACGAGCGTGACGCATTTTCTATCTCCTAAATTCGCGTTTTGCTTTGTCTGACCGGCGATGCGTGTCACCGGCTCTCCTTGGGGCATCGGCCCTGATAGTCCCCGGCAGTCCGGGCATTTTGGGGCATGCCGGGCTGAAGCCCGGCCTACACCGATTTCTTGGGCCGGGCGTCGCCCGGCATTGCGATCAGAACGCGTCTTCGAATTTCTTGGCCAGATCTTCGATATTGTCCGGCGGCCAATCTTCGACATCCATACCCAGATGCAGCCCCATGCCCGAGAGCACTTCTTTGATCTCGTTCAGCGACTTGCGGCCGAAGTTCGGGGTGCGCAGCATCTCGGCTTCGGTTTTCTGGATCAGATCGCCAATATACACGATATTGTCGTTCTTCAGGCAGTTTGCAGACCGAACCGACAATTCCAACTCGTCTACTTTCTTCAGCAGCAGCGGGTTGAATTCCAGACCATCGTCTTCGTCCTGACGACCGGCCGCTTCGGGCTCGTCGAAATTCACGAAAATGGTCAGCTGGTCTTGCAGAATGCGCGCCGCATAAGCGATGGCATCTTCCGGCGTGACCGACCCGTCGGTTTCGATCTTCATGGTCAGCTTGTCATAGTCCAGAACCTGACCTTCACGGGTCGGCTGCACGTCATAGCTGACTTTCTTGACCGGCGAATAGATCGCGTCAATCGGCATCAGGCCGATCGGTGCGTCATCCGGTTTGTTGCGGTCGGACGGTACATAGCCCTTGCCGGTATTCACGGTCAGTTCCATGTACAGATCGGCCCCATCATCGAGATGGCAGATCACGTGTTCCTTGTTCAGGATTTCGATCCCTGCGCTGTCGCTGATGTCGCCTGCGGTCACGACGGACGGACCTTTGGCATTGATCGACAGGCGCTTGGGCCCTTCGACTTCCATCCGCAGCGAAACGCCCTTGAGGTTCAAAACGATGTCGGTGACGTCTTCACGCACACCGGCGACGCTGGAAAACTCGTGCAGAACGTTATCGATCTGCACGCTGGTGATGGCGGCCCCCTGAAGCGAGCTCATCAGCACGCGACGCAGCGCGTTGCCCAAGGTCAGACCAAAGCCGCGCTCCAGCGGTTCAGCAACCAATGTGGCCTGACGAGTCGGGTCATTGCCCGGCTTCACGTCAAGCTGTGTCGGCTTGATCAATTCTGCCCAATTTTTGTGGATCATGCGTCCCTCCATTCCTGTCCTGTCCTCATGTCCGAAGGCCAAGACGCCCGAGGTTTCAAAATGACGTACTGGGGCCATGCGGATGCATGACCCCAGTTGATAAAGATGCTCTTAGACCCGGCGACGTTTCGGCGGGCGGCAGCCGTTATGCGCAATCGGGGTCACATCACGGATCGAGGTGATGTTGAAACCGACAGCTGCCAGCGCACGCAGCGCCGATTCACGGCCCGAACCGGGGCCCTGAACTTCGACTTCCAGAGTTTTAACACCGTGTTCCTGGGCTTTCTTGCCAGCGTCTTCCGCAGCCATCTGAGCGGCATAGGGGGTCGACTTGCGCGAGCCTTTGAAACCCATGGTACCGGCAGACGACCACGAGATGGCGTTGCCCTGCACGTCAGAGATCAGGATCTTGGTGTTGTTGAAGCTGGAGTTCACATGTGCGACGCCAGTTGCGATGTTCTTGGAGACCTTTTTCTTGGCCCCACGACGGGTATCACGTGCCATTGGTAGCTACCTCCCTTACTTCTTCTTACCGGCAATGGCCTTTGCGGGGCCTTTGCGAGTACGAGCGTTGGTGTGGGTACGCTGACCGCGCACGGGAAGGTTGCGACGATGGCGCAGACCGCGATAGCAGCCCAAGTCCATCAAACGCTTGATGTTCATCTGAGTTTCACGACGCAGGTCACCTTCAACGGTGTAGTTGGCGTCGATATGTTCACGGATGGCCAGAACTTCGGCATCAGACAATTCGTTGACCCGACGGGCCGCATCGATGCTGACAGCCTCGCAGATGGCTTTCGCCGAGGAGGGGCCGATTCCGGTGATATATGTGAGGGCGATGGGAACCCGTTTGGCGGTCGGGATGTTTACGCCGGCGATACGTGCCACGTGTCACTTTCCTTTTCGTTGCGGTTCCGTAGCTCCAGAACCTTTTTTCACAACGTAAGCCCGACGTTGTTCATCGCCGGGCCGCAGCTGATCAGGTGATCTGCAAGACGGGCGTATCCCGCGATGCAAAAATGATTCTCTTTTCAGAGATGTCGGTAGGTATGAGGATTTTTTGGCAAGGTCAAGGGCGGATATCAGCCCCGTTTCGCGGCGGCCAGAATCCGACGGCAAGGAAAACAACAAGACGGCCTTCTGCTATGATAGCCTATACTTGCGCCGGGGTCGACACTGGGCCGAATTTTTTCAAAGCTATTTGCTGCACAACAAGGAGGCCAGCGATGACAATACGCCTGCTCTATACGAGCCGCGCCCCCCATCCGATGGGCGGGCAGACCGACCTGGATATTCTGACTCAGTCGCTGGAAAACAATTCGAAACTACATATTACGGGGTATCTGGTGCGGGTGCCAAAAGCCTTTTTTCAGGTGCTGGAAGGCCCCGAAGACAAAGTTCTGGATCTGTTTGAAAAAATCAAAACGGATCACCGGCACTCTGACGTGACGATATTGTCGTGCGAGCCAATAGAAACGACACTGTTTGATCAATGGGCGATGGGGTATCGCATGCTGTCTGAAGAACGGGCCGCCTTGTTCGACAAAGAGCCACCGATGTCGGAAACAGAAACGGTCGCGATCGTGCATGCCATGCACAAGATCGCGACCGCTGATCTGAGAACCTACAAGATCCGTTGAAACCTAGTCCAGAACCGCAGCGATCGCTGCGCGCACCGCATTGATTTCGCCCAGACCATCCACCCGGCTCAGCTGCCCCTTGGCATAGTAGTAGCCGATCAGCGGCGAGGTTTTCTTGTAATATTCCATCAGGCGCTGCTTGAGGCTTTCCTCATTGTCATCCGCCCGGCGTTTCTGGCTGCCGCCGCCGCAATTGGAACACTTGTTATCGGCAGGCCAAGGTTTGGTTTCGTCGTGATAGACTTCGCCGCAATTGCTACAGGTCGACCGACCGGTGATGCGCGACACCAAGGCGTCGTCATCCACCTGCATTTCGATCACAGCATCCAAGCTTTCACCCTTTTCAGCCAACAATTCGGCCAAGGCATCCGCCTGCCCCAAGGTGCGCGGGAACCCATCAAAGATGAAGCCGCCGGCTTTGTCGCCTTCCAGTTTTTCGCGGATCAGGCCGATCACGATTTCGTCGGTGACCAATTCGCCGCGTGCCATCACATCGGCAACGATCTTGCCCATCTCGGTGCCGCTATCCTTGGCTTCGCGCAGCATGTCGCCGGTCGAAAGCTGAATCATGTTGCGGGTGTCCACCAGATGGCGGGCTTGCGTTCCTTTGCCCGCTCCGGGCGGTCCAAGCAGAATAATATTCATCGACGTGCGGGTCCCTTTCTTGCGCGTTTCTTCCCTTTACCGCGCAGTTGTGATTTTTCAATCAGCCCTTCGTACTGATGGGCCAGCAGGTGGCTTTGCACCTGTTGGATCGTATCCATGGTCACGGACACGACGATCAGAACAGACGTACCGCCAAAATAGAATGGGATCGACAGCTGGCTGCGCAAAATTTCAGGAAGGAGACAAACTGCCGCAAGATAGGCCGCGCCCAGTACCAGGATCCGATTGGTGACATATTCCAGATATTCGGCTGTCTTCTTGCCCGGACGGATGCCGGGAACGAAGCCATTCTGGTTCTTCAGGTTGTCCGCCACCTCGTCGGGTTTGAACGACACGTTGAAGGTATAGAAATAAGCGAAGAACACGATCATGCCGACGAAGAACAGCAGGTAAAGCGGCTGACCGGGACCGAAATAGGCCAGCAAGGTCGACATCACCGGCCCGGTCTGTTGCCCCGAAAAGGTGCTGATCGTGGTCGGCAGCAGCAACAGCGAGCTGGCAAAGATCGCCGGGATCACGCCGGCCGGGTTGACCTTGATCGGCAGGTGGCTGGAGCCGCCATCATAGACTTTCATGCCGACCTGACGGCGGGGATATTGGATATGGATCTTGCGCAGGGCGCGTTCCATGAACACCACGAAGGCAATCACCGCAACGATCATCACCAACACGCCGACGATCACCGCCGGGCTGATCGCGCCAGAGCGACCTTGGCTGAGGAACTGCGCCAAGGCGGCGGGAACTTCGGCGATGATGCCGACGAAAATGATCAAGGAGATACCGTTGCCAATGCCGCGGTTGGTGATCTGTTCCCCCAGCCACATCAGGAACATGGTGCCGCCAACCAGAGTAATCACGCAGGAGGCGCGGAAAAACATCCCCGGATCGGTGACCAGATCGCCCGCTTCCAGCGATGCTGCCAACCCGTAAGCCTGCAACGTGGCCAAGGCCACGGTGCCGTAACGGGTATATTGGTTGATCTTCTTGCGGCCCTGGTCGCCTTCTTTTTTCAACTGCTCCATCGATGGCACCATCGAGGTCAGCAACTGAACGATGATCGACGCCGAGATGTAGGGCATGATGCCGAGGGCCAGAATGCCCATCCGGCCAAGCGCGCCGCCGGTAAACATCGACAGGATACCGCCCAGACCAGCGGCTGCGCCTTCCATAAAGTCGCGCAGCGCCACACCGTCAATCCCGGGAACCGGAATGAAAGTGCCCAGACGATAGACGATCAGAAGGCCCAGGGTGAACAGGATGCGGCTGCGAAGCTCGGTCGCCTTTCCAAGGGCGGCCCAGCTTGTGTTCGCGGCCATTTGTTCGACTGCAGATACCATGCGTGGTCTCTCTCATATGACAACGCCGCCTAGAGCGTTTTCCAGCTCAGGCGGCGTTCTTAGGAAAACTTGGGTCTATGTAAGCGGCTCAGCCGCCGCTCACAACCCGTTAAGCTGTCGCTTACGCTTTGACCTTCAGCGAACCGCCCGCTTTTTCGACTGCTTCGATGGCCGACTTCGAGGCGCCGGTCACGTCCAGATCGACCTTGGCGGTGAATTCGCCCTTGGCCAGAATCCGCACGCCGTCCCATTTCCGACGGACCAGACCGCTTTCGATCAGCACGTCTTCGGTGATCGGCGCCGATGCGTCAATTTTGCCAGCCTCAATGAATTTCGCCAGCAGGCCGAGGTTCACAACCGCATATTTCTTGGGGTTCGGCACGTTGAAGCCGCGCTTAGGCAGGCGTTGGTAAAGCGGCATCTGGCCGCCTTCGTAGCCATTGATGGCCACGCCCGAGCGGGATTTCTGACCCTTGATACCACGGCCACCCATTTTACCTTTGCCGGAACCCGGGCCACGGGCCACACGGGTGCGTTTCGGGGTAGCGCCGGGATTGTCGCGCAGTTCGTTCAGTTTCATTTCGCTTCTCCTTGCCGGATATGATCCCCGAAGCGTGATAGGATCAAACGCGG
This sequence comes from Thalassovita gelatinovora, assembly GCF_001458355.1. GTDB lineage: Bacteria > Pseudomonadota > Alphaproteobacteria > Rhodobacterales > Rhodobacteraceae > Thalassobius > Thalassobius gelatinovorus. Next base: position 40,256 of record NZ_CYSA01000001.1, read on the forward strand.
CTTTTCTTGATTGTTGATTCTGTGGCGTATGTGGCCACCGGGCGCGTATAAACGCAAGCCCTGCGCATTGCAAGAGAACTGACAGGCAGGGCGCGACAGACAGGACGCGACGGGCCGGGCGCGGAATCAGACCACCGGCAATTCGATCCAGACCCGCACCCCGCCCGCCGGTGATTGTTCGATCCCGATCCGGCCGCCCATCGCATCCACATAGGTCCGCGCCAATGTCAGCCCAAGCCCAACGCCCGATATGTCACTGTGTTTGTAGATCAGCCGCTCAAACGGTTCGAACACCCGGTGAACATCTGCCGGATCAAGCCCCGGCCCGTTGTCATCGATCCGAATATGGCACATTCCGCCACGAACTTCGGCGGACACCCCCACCTGACAATCCTTGTCGCTGTATTTAGCGGAATTTTCAAACAGCAATGCCAGCGCCCGAACCAACAGATCGGTGTTTCCGCGCAGTTTCAGGCCTTCGGGAATCTGGAACCGATAGTCGATCAGGTGGTCTGTCTTGAGCCGCTCATTGCGCTGACGGGCCATATCCAGCACTTCCAGCAAATCGATTTGTTCGATCGCCGACGCGACCTTGCCGGTGGACACCATCGTCATGTTGGTGGCTTTCTGGGTCAGGCCAATCAGGTTCACCCCCGCGTCGAGAATGAACTTGGCGTAATCCCTGAGCATCCGGCCCGATTCCGGCGTTCCGTCCGCATGCAGCAGATCCAGCAGTTCGGCATAGCCGATGATCGTGTTCAGCGGGGTGCGGATTTCATGGCTGAGCGTCGACATAACGTCATTGAGCAATTTCACATTGGATTGCGTCGAGCTGAGCGCCAGCCTCAGATCCTCGGTCCGTTCACGGACCAGGTCTTCGAGATTGCGGTGCTGAATTTCCAGTTCTTTCAGATTGCGGCGATGTCGTTGCAATTCGTCGCTTTGGGAAAGCCGTTCGGTGATATCGGTCACGTAAGCCGCACTGAAGACCTTGTCATCGTGCAGGATCCCGGTCAGACCGATTTCAATCGGCACATCATGGCCATCCCGATGACGCCCGAACAAGACCTGATTCCCCCCCATCCCCCGGGACTTGGGGGCCGCCGTGAACCCTTTGCGCAATTTTTCGTGGGTAGCGCGCAAATGTTCCGGCAGCAGGTTTTCCAACGGTTTGCCATGCAGTTCCCCGCGCTGATACCCGAATATGTTGCACAAAGACTGGTTGGCCCAAACCACACTGCCGTCATCATCGACGACGATCACACCGTTGGGGGACTGTTCGGCGACCGCTTTCAAAAGAAAATCGAGATTCGGCGCGTCGAATCCGTCTTTCAAAGACTGCTGGCCCGGTGAATTTGTCGGGTCATCCGAGGGTCTTGGCATATTGGCTTCCGGCTCCGCGCAGTTCCATCAGGGTTGGAACGTCGGATGTTAACAATATCTTAGCTACATAAAGAAGCTGTAAGTGAAATAGAGCTTTAGCAGGGCCAAAGCGCCGGTCGCTGTCGTCATCCCGTGGGGCGGCGAAACCGCGTTTCCCCGTGATCGATCCATTCAGGCAAGCGGTAATTCCAGCCAGACCCGCAACCCGCCCAACGGTGAATGGTCCATCCCGATCTTTCCGCCCATCGCCGTCATATAAGCATGGGCCAATGTCAGCCCCAGACCGACACCCGACACGCTGCCATGTTTCTGATTCAACCGTTCGAAAGGTTCGAACGCCTTTTGATAATCTGCTTCGTTCAACCCGTCGCCATTGTCATCCAATCGCAGCCGGCACCACCCTTCCCTGTTCTCCGCCGAAATGAGCAGCTTGCTTTCGGGGCCGGCATATTTCGCCGTGTTTTCGATCAAAAATTCCAAGGTACGGATCAGCAGCTCTTCGTCGCCTTTCACCTTCGGCACATCCGCCAGATCGGTCTGGATTTCCCTCACCTTTCCACGCATCGACTTGGCGCTGCGTCTGCGCGCCCGATCTATGATATCTTCCCATGTCAAAGGTATGGTTTGCGCGCTCGCCCCACCCGACGACACCACCGTCATTTCCGATGCCTTTTCGACCAGATCGACCAACTTGTTACCAGCATCCAAAATGAGGTCCGGGAAATCTTCCAAGTCTCCGGCAAACCCGACAATGTTTCCATCCACCATGGATTTCATCATCTCTGCATAGCCGACAATGACGCTCAACGGGGTCCGAAATTCATGACTGAAGGACTGCAACACATCTTGTAGAAGTTTCACATTCGTTTCAGTCGATCGCAACGCAATCCGCAATTCCTCGGTCCGTTCCTCAACCTTCTGTTCCAGATTGTGGCGATAGATTTCCAATTCCTTTTCGTGGGCATACCGTGGCGTGACATCAATGACAAAAGCGATCGAATAGGCCTGTTTGTCCGTTTCCAATCTGCCGAGACCGACTTCTATGGGGATATTTCTGCCGTCCCGATGCCGCCCGAACAGAACGATTTCCCCCCCCATTGACCGACGGGAAGAATGGCGGGCAAATGAATCCCGCAAACCCACGTGACGGGCTTTCACGTCATCGGGCACAAGGGTTTCAATCGGTTTTCCGATCAGGTCCGCCCCGGAGTAGCCAAAGATCTTCTCCAACGCGGCATTGATCCAAACAATCGTCCCTGACGTTTCGGTAATGACAATCCCGCTAGGCGAAGCGTCGCCTAATTGCCCAGCAAATTGTTCAACTGAAGTGAGGTCGAGTCCAGAATGAGACAACGTTGCCGTCCTCCATAAAATGGATGCGTCTTAAATATGTTTTTATGATGCATTTTTATTAACGACGGCCAAGCGCTTTTTCTTATGAAATTACTCATATAAATTAGGAAGATACGCGCCTAAGAGAAGCTCATGAGCCGCCCCACCCGCCATGCGGGCAAACACCCTGAGCACATCTTTTAACCTGTGTTCTGGTGCCTCATGTTTGAGCGCTCCTTAAAATTGTACTCCAAATATCACGGATCGGCCCGATATTTGCTTCATTCCTCAGCATTATTGCCGTTACCCCACCTATGAAACGTATCAGAACCCGTGTCAGATCCATGATCCGAACTTTGGCTTGTATTCTAGGACTCCTTGTCCTCGCCCAATCAGCAATCGCTCAAAAGGCGGGGGTTGGTGCTTGGGAAAACCCTGGCAAAACCACGCTGGAATGGATCGAAAAACGCCCCGGGCTGGAATGGTATTACAACTGGCGTCCGGATCAGATTTGGCATCGAGGCGGGGTATCGCGCACCGTGGAATTCGTGCCGATGATCCACAATGCCCGCGACGTGAATAAACGGATCGTATCATCGCGCCGTGCCAAGGCATTGCTGGGGTTCAACGAACCCGACCGCAACAATGGCAAGCATCAGGCGGGGCTTTCGGTCAAGAAAGCCGCGGCACTTTGGCCCAAGCTTGAATCGCGCGGTCTGCGGCTTGGATCGCCGGCCACCACGCAAGGGGAAACGCTTGGCAAGGGATCGTGGCAGCACCGTTTCATGACCGAAGTCGACCGCCGCGGTTTGCGGGTCGATTTCATGGCGGTGCATTATTATTCGAAAAATGGCGATGTGGCCGCATTCCGCAACTGGCTGCAAGCGGTGCATCGCAGTTATGGCCGCCCGATCTGGGTAACCGAATTTGCCATGATCGATTGGAACCGCCCCGGTGCCGTCACTTATCAGCAAAACGCCCGTTTCGCCCAACAGGCCATTGCGATGATGGAAAACCTGGCTTTTGTAGAACGTCACGCCTGGTTCGCGGCCAACCCTTACCCGTGGAAGGGTAAATCCCCCCAGATCAACCTGGTGGATCGCAATATGAAACCGACCCCGGTGGGGCTTGCCTTTGACAAGGTGCTGACCCGCGTCGGATCGCGCAAGGTTGCCGGGTTAAACGATTAAGGCGGAAACAGCGTTTAAGAACCTACAGCCGCCCCCCGAACAGAAAAACCCCCGGCCATGTCTGACCGGGGGTTCATCATTTCTCAGGCCGGGCTTCAGCCCGGTTCGTCGCGTTAGTCGCGCTCTTCGATGATTTCGACCAGGTGCGGGATCTTGTTGACCATGCCACGGATCGAGGGCGTGTCTTCAAGTTCGCGGGTCTTGTGCATCTTGTTCAGACCCAGACCGATCAGGGTCTGGCGCTGAATGGCGGGGCGACGGATCGGAGACCCGATCTGTTTGACAACGATAGTAGCCATATCGAATTCTCCTTACGCTTCAGCTTGCGCGGTTTCTGCCGCAGCAGGAGCTTCATCCTTGCGCAGGATGTCGGCCACTTTTTTGCCACGACGGGCCGCAACCGAACGCGGGCTGGCTTCTTTGGTCAAGCCGTCCAGCGTAGCGCGGATCATGTTATAGGGGTTCTGCGACCCGATCGATTTCGACACCACGTCCTTGATGCCCAGCATTTCGAACACGGCACGCATCGGACCACCGGCGATGATCCCGGTCCCTTCCGGCGCGGTGCGCATGACGACTTTACCGGCGCCATGACGGCCCGACATGTCGTGATGCAGCGTGCGGCCTTCTTTCAGCGGCACACGGATCATTTGACGCTTGGCTTGTTCGGTGGCTTTGCGGATGGCCTCGGGGACCTCTTTCGCTTTACCTTTACCAAAGCCGACACGGCCTTTCTGATCGCCAACAACCACCAGAGCGGCAAAGCCGAAGCGCTTACCACCTTTTACGGTTTTCGACACCCGGTTGATTGCGACCAGACGATCGGCGAATTCCGGAGTTTCATCACGATCGCGGCGGTTACCACGACGGTTATCACGTTCTGCCATTCGGCATTCCTTTCATGATGGCGCGGCGAGGCGCCTTTGTGCTCAATCCTGGTGGCGGCCCCATACGGGGGCGCGTCCCGGATCATCGGGGGGACGCGAACGTCCCCCGCAAGTCTTAGAACTTCAGACCACCTTCACGCGCAGCGTCGGCCAGAGCCTTCACCTTGCCATGAAACAGGAAGCCGCCGCGGTCGAAATAGCATTCCTCGACGCCGGCTTTCTTGGCGCGCTCGGCGATTGCCGTGCCCACCTTGGCTGCTGCTTCGACATTGTTCTTGCCAACCACACCGAGGTCCTTCTCCAGAGAGGAGGCCGCGGCCAAGGTGACACCTTGAACGTCGTCGATCAGCTGCACGCTGATGTTCTTGTTGGAGCGATGAACCGACAGGCGCATTTTGCCACGATTCACTTTCCGCTGCTTGTTCCGAACGCGCAAGCGGCGCTTCAGAAACAGGGTACGTTTGCTGTTTGCCATTTTGCTCGTCCTTACTTCTTCTTGCCTTCCTTACGGAAGATATACTCGTCTTTGTACTTGATGCCCTTGCCCTTATAGGGTTCCGGCGCACGCCATTCGCGGATATTTGCCGCGACCTGGCCGACGAGTTGCACATCGTCACCTTCGATAACGATTTCGGTCTGCTTCGGGCACGTCACGGTCACACCGTTGGGTACTTCGAAGTTGACTTCATGCGAATAACCAAGGTTCAGCTTCAGGACATTGCCTGCCATCTGTGCCCGGTAACCCACGCCGTTGATCTCAAGCTCTTTCTTGAAGCCTTCGCTCACACCTTTGACCATGTTGGCCACAACGGTGCGCGACATACCCCACTGCTGACGGGCGCGCTTGGATTTGCCACGCGGCGTCACGGTTACGACATTGTCGTCGACCGTCAGGGTCACATCGTCAGTTGCGGTAAAGCTCTGGGTCGCTTTCGGACCCTTCACTTCGATAGTCTGACCCGAGACAGTGGCGGAAACGCCGCTGGGAAGATCGACCGGTTTTTTACCAATACGAGACATTGCAACCTCCTTAGAAGACGGTGCAGAGCACTTCGCCGCCAACATTGTTGGAGCGTGCAGCTGCGTCCGACATCACACCTTTCGGAGTGCTGACAATCGACACGCCCAGGCCCTGACGGACCGACGGGATGTCCTTGACGCCCATGTAGACGCGACGACCGGGTTTGGAAACCCGTTTCACTTCGCGAATGACCGGGGTGCCTTCGTAGTATTTCAGGCTGATTTCCAAGGTCGGATGACCATCGGAATCGGTGCCTGCTTCGTAGCCGCGGATGTAGCCTTCGTCAGCCAACACATCCAGAACCCAACCACGCAGTTTCGACGCGGGGGTCGACACGGTCGACTTGCCACGCATCTGGGCGTTACGGATACGGGTGAGCATATCGCCGATAGGATCGTTCATATCACTCTCTCCCTTACCAGCTGGATTTCACCAAACCGGGGATCTGGCCAAACGAGCCAAGTTCCCGCAGCATGATACGGCTGACCTTGAGCTTACGGTAGTAAGCGTGGGGACGACCGGTCAGCTGACAACGGTTGTGAAGACGGGTAGCCGAGCTGTTGCGCGGCAGTTCAGCAAGCTTCAGAGAAGCGCGAAAACGCTCTTCCATCGGCTTTTCTTTGTCATTGATGATCTCTTTGAGAGCAGCGCGCTTAGTGGCATAACGGGCCACCAGCTTTTGACGCTTCTTCTCGCGTTCGACCATGGATTTCTTAGCCATTACTCTATCTCCCCGCGTCAGCTATTGAAGGGCATGTTGAAGGCTTTCAACAGGCTCTTGGCTTCCGCGTCGGTATCCGCGGTGGTGGCAATCACAATGTCCATGCCCCAGACTTCATCGACCTTGTCGAAGTCAATCTCGGGGAAGACGATGTGTTCTTTCAGACCAGTGGCGTAGTTGCCGCGACCATCAAACGATTTGCCCGACACGCCGCGGAAGTCGCGGATACGGGGCATTGCGATGGTGATCAGACGATCCAGGAATTCGTACATCCGGTCGCCGCGCAGGGTCACTTTCGCGCCCATCGGCATACCTTCACGAACACGGAACCCAGCGATCGAGTTCTTGGCAATCGTGGTCAGGGCCTTCTGACCGGCGATCAGCGACAGGTCTTCCTGCGCCGACTTGGCTTTCTTGCTGTCTTTGACAGCTTCTGCACCACAGCCGATGTTCAGAACGATCTTGTCCAGACGCGGGATCTGCATGTCGTTTTTATACCCGAACTCTTCTTTCAGAGCGGCCCGGATCGTTTCGACATAAAGCGCCTTCAGACGCGGGGTATAAGTCGCGGTATCAAGCATCGATCACGTCCCCCGTGGTCTTGGCAAAACGGACTTTCTTGTCGCCTTCCATACGGAAGCCAACGCGGGTCGCTTTGCCATTTGCGTCGAGATAGGCCAGGTTCGACAGCTGGATCGGCATTGCCTTGGGCAGGCGGCCACCTTGGCTGGTCTGGGTCTGGCGGGTGTGACGGATGGCCATGTTCAGACCTTCAACCACGGCTTTGCCGGCTTTCGGATCGATCGAGGCGATGACGCCTTCTTGACCCTTGTCCTTGCCGGTCAGGACGACGACCTTGTCGCCTTTTTTCAGTTTGGCAGCCATCTTACAGCACCTCCGGGGCGAGCGAGATGATCTTCATGAAGTTCTTCGCGCGAAGTTCGCGAACAACCGGCCCGAAGATACGGGTGCCGACCGGTTCGCCTGCGTTATTCAGAATAACGGCGGCGTTGCGGTCAAAACGGATCGAAGTGCCATCTTCACGACGGACTTCTTTGGCGGTGCGTACGACGACGGCCTTACGGACGTCCCCTTTTTTTACGCGACCGCGTGGGATGGCTTCTTTCACCGACACCACGATGATGTCGCCGACCGACGCATAGCGACGGTGCGAGCCACCCAGAACCTTGATGCACTGAACTCGGCGAGCGCCGGAGTTATCAGCAACATCCAGATTGGTCTGCATCTGGATCATTTGGTTTCTCCCGACCTGTGGGGGGGCTTGCAGTCGCCCGTGTCCCCAGGGTTTCGATTAAAGCTTTGCAAAGGGATCGCTTACGCGACGACCACTTCCCAACGCTTGGTTTTCGACTTCGGCGCGCATTCCTGAATGCGGACGGCGTCGCCGACGTTGAATTGGTTGTTTTCGTCGTGAGCCCGATATTTTTTGGACTTACGAATGGTTTTCTTCAGAACCGGATGGGTGAAGCGGCGCTCGACCAGAACGGTCACGGTCTGTGCGTTGGCGTTCGAGGTAACGGTGCCAGAGAGAATACGTTTGGGCATCAGACAGGTCCTTATTCAGCAGCCGCTTGGGCTTTTTGGTTCAGCACGGTTTTGACACGGGCCGCATTACGGCGGACCTGGCGCATACGCGCGGTGTTTTCCAGCTGACCGGTGGCCTGTTGAAAGCGCAGGTTAAACGCTTCTTTCTTCAGCGAAGCCAGTTCCTCGCGGAGCTGGTCCGGAGACTTTTCACTCAGTTCATTGGCGTTCATCGCCTTTTCCTTTTCTACTGCACCAGAAGGCCCCAAAGGTCACCTTGTGCCTGGTGGTTTCAAAACAAACACGCGAATCCCAGTCACCCGGAATCCGCGAGATGTTGCTCTATAAGGGGGGGATATCCGGGTGGCAAGGGAAAGTTCTTATTTTTCGCGCCGCCCCACATTGATATGCTCCCTGCTCACAGTCCTCGCTGAGACCTGCCGGGGGCTTGGCCTGCGGCGCAACGGCCTCTCGCCCTTTGTTCCGGGCTGCGCTATGACGGTGCCATGTCACAGATTGAATCGCTCTTCGTTACCCGCCTTTACCGCGCCCGGCTTAGTGAATTCGACCCTGCGGTCGATACTGACGAGTTGGAAGCATCCTGCTATTCGATCGCCGAGGATGACGAGGCGGGTCAGGAATGGTGCGAAGAAAACGGGTATCCCGGCTACACCTCCTATGCGTCTCTGACCGATCTTGGCTGGCGTTTTCCGATCTTTGCCGACGTGATCAAGGCGCTGGACCAGCACGTGGCAAATTTCGCCAAAGATCTTGAATTCGATCTGGGTGACAAGGAACTGGTGCTTGAAGATCTGTGGATCAACATCTTGCCCGAAGGCGGCACGCACAGTTCGCACCTGCACCCGCATTCGGTGATTTCCGGCACGACCTATGTGTCGATGCCCGACGGCGCGTCGGCCCTGAAGCTGGAAGACCCCCGCTCGGCCCGGATGATGGCCGCCCCGGCCCGCAAGAAAGACGCGCGGCGCGAACTGCAGACCTTCATCTATGTGAAGCCCGAGGTGGGCGACGTGTTGCTGTGGGAAAGCTGGCTGCGCCACGAGGTGCCGATGAACATGGCCGAGGATGAACGGATTTCGGTCAGTTTCAATTACAAATGGGGCGAGTGAGCCGCTAACACCCGCGCCCCGGACTATTTCCGGGCGGGACGCTTGGTGCCAGATATGGGGTGGTGCCCCCCCCATCGGTTAACGCGATCTTTCTACCGACAGCTTGGTGGGGTGAAACCCCACCCTACGGCTTGCTGAGGGCCGCGCCCGACCTGGAGGGCGCATGCACTCCACTTGATCGATGCGTGTGCTTCAAAGCATAGATGCCGCGCAAGGTATGAGCGACATCGCCAAACGCGCCCTCCGGGGGGGAGGTCGGGCGCGGCCCGGCCTTGGGCCGGGCGAGACATTTCAAAAACGCCTTGCAAAACAAAACCCCCGTGCGATCGCTCGCACGGGGGGTTCGATTTTTCCGTAGGCCGGGCTTTAGCCCGGCACCACCTTACCAGTCTTCGCGAACCACGACGCGGGTCTTGATCGGCAGCTTCATCGCGGCCAGACGCAGCGCTTCGCGCGCAACATCTTCGTCGACGCCATCGATTTCGAACATCACGCGGCCCGGCTTGACCTTGGCGGTCCAGCGATCCACCGACCCTTTACCTTTACCCATCCGAACCTCGATCGGTTTGGCGGTGACCGGCAGGTCGGGGAAGATGCGGATCCAGACACGGCCCTGACGCTTCATATGACGGGTCATGGCACGACGTGCGGCTTCGATCTGACGGGCAGTGATCCGTTCCGGTTCGATGGCTTTCAGGCCGAACGAACCGAAGTTCAGGTCGCTGCCGCCTTTTGCCAGACCGTGAATCCGGCCTTTGTGCATCTTGCGGAATTTTGTACGCTTTGGTTGAAGCATATCTCAGGACTCCTTAACGACGGCCGCGCGGTGCAGCACCACGAGGGGACGGGCCATCCTGAAGTTCAGCGGCGCGACGGTCACGAGCCTGCGGGTCGTGTTCCATGATTTCGCCTTTGAAGATCCAGGTTTTAATGCCGATGATGCCATAGGGCGTCGCGGCTTCTGCATGGGCGTAATCAATGTCGGCCCGCAGGGTGTGCAAAGGCACGCGGCCTTCACGATACCATTCGGTCCGCGCGATTTCCGCGCCACCCAGACGACCAGCAACATTCACACGAATGCCCAAGGCGCCCATACGCATTGCGTTCTGAACCGAGCGCTTCATCGCGCGACGGAACGAAACCCGGCGTTCCAGCTGCTGGGCGATCGATTCCGCCACCAGCTGTGCGTCCAGTTCCGGCTTGCGCACTTCGACGATGTTCAAGTGCAGTTCGCTGTCGGTCATGTTCGCCAGCTTCTTGCGCAGAACTTCGATATCGGCACCTTTTTTGCCGATGATCACGCCGGGACGTGCGGTGTGAATGGTCACACGGCACTTTTTGTGCGGGCGTTCGATGATCACACGGGCGACACCGGCTTGCTTGCACTCTTCCTTGATGAACTCACGGATTTTCAGATCTTCCAGCAGAAGATCGCCATAATCCTTGGTATCGGCGTACCAGCGGCTGTCCCAGGTGCGGTTGACCTGAAGACGCATGCCGATCGGATTGACTTTCTGACCCATTAGGCTTGCTCCTCAACTTGACGCACCTTGATGGTGAGTTCCGAGAACGGCTTGATGATCTTGCCGAAACGACCACGGGCCCGCGGGCGACCGCGTTTCATGGTCAGGTTCTTGCCGACATAAGCTTCGGCGACGACCAGTTCATCAACGTCCAGGTTATGGTTGTTCTCGGCGTTGGCGATGGCCGACTGCAAGCACTTCTTGACGTCCTGCGCGATCCGCTTCTTCGAGAAGGTCAGGTCGTTCAGAGCCTTGTCGACCTTCTTACCGCGGATCATGCCGGCAACCAGATTGAGTTTCTGCGGGCTGGTACGAAGCATGCGGGTTTTCGCCATTGCTTCGTTTTCGGCCACGCGGCGGGGATTCTTTGCCTTGCCCATGGCTTACTTCCTCTTCGCTTTTTTGTCGGCCGCATGCCCGTAGTAAGTACGGGTCGGCGAATATTCACCGAACTTCTGGCCAATCATATCTTCGGACACGTTGACCGGGATATGTTTGTGACCGTTGTAAACGCCAAACGTCAGGCCCACGAATTGGGGCAGGATCGTCGAACGACGCGACCAGATTTTGATGACTTCATTGCGACCCGATTCACGCGATGCTTCGGCTTTCTTAAGCACGTAAGCATCCACAAAGGGGCCTTTCCAAACAGAGCGAGACATATATTAGCGCCCTTTCTTCTTAGCGTGACGCGAGCGAACGATGAGCTTCTGCGACGCCTTGTTGGTGTTACGGGTGCGTTTACCCTTGGTCGGCTTACCCCAGGGGCTAACCGGGTGACGGCCACCGGAGGTACGGCCTTCACCACCACCATGGGGGTGGTCGATCGGGTTCATAACGACACCGCGGACGCTCGGGCGGATGCCCTTGTGGCGCATACGGCCGGCTTTACCGAAGTTCTGGTTGCTGTTGTCGGGGTTCGACACGGCACCCACGGTGGCCAGGCATTCCTGACGCACCAGGCGCAGTTCGCCCGAACTCAGACGGATCTGAGCGTAACCGCCATCACGACCGACGAACTGGGCATAGGTGCCTGCCGCGCGGGCGATCTGGCCGCCTTTGCCGGGTTTCAGCTCGATGTTGTGAATGATGGTACCGATCGGCATGCCCGAAAACGGCATCGCGTTGCCCGGCTTGATGTCGGCCTTGGCCGATGCGATCACCTTGTCACCAATCGCCAGACGCTGCGGGGCCAGAATATAGGCCTGCTCGCCGTCTTCGTATTTGATCAGCGCGATGAACGCGGTCCGGTTGGGGTCATATTCGATCCGCTCAACGGTGGCGGCGACATCGAATTTGTTACGTTTGAAATCGACGATACGATAGAGGCGCTTTGCCCCACCGCCTTTGCGGCGCATCGTGATCCGTCCGGTGTTGTTGCGGCCGCCGTTCTTGGTCAGACCCTCAGTGAGGGATTTGACCGGACGACCTTTCCACAGCTCCGAACGGTCGATCAGTACCAGCCCACGCTGGCCTGGCGTCGTCGGCTTATACGACTTGAGTGCCATGCTTTCTGTCTTCCGAATTGTAAGATGGGCCCCTGCCCATCCGGGTTATAGCCCCCTCGAGAGGTGACCAACTTGATAGGGCCCCGAAGGTCCCCGGCTAAAAATCATGGGCCCCGGAACGAATCCGAGGCCACAAGATTGAGGCGATGTAGCAGAGAGGTCGGGGGGTGTCTATAGGAATAGGACGGCCTGCCAATACGAGGAAACCTGGCGCTTCGGTAATCCCCCCATTTTTAACGGGGTCCAGCCGTAGAATTCACGCGGCTGTTTTCAATTTCATTGCGGGTGTTATGCCGCCGATGCCCATGTTGGGTCTCTCGTTTTTATAAGTCCAGAGCGAAGCGCCCTCTGCATTGCGGTTTCGAACCAAAGGTCGTCCGGGGGAACCTTGCCGCGGACAATGCCTACACGGTGTTGTCTGGGGAACCAGTAACAAGTGGTTTTGACATTGCGCGATGATGCGATAACATCCCAACAAGTTTAGATTTTTGGCGGCCCCGGAAGGACTTGAACCCTCAACCTCGGACTTAGAAGGTCCTTGCTCTATCCAGTTGAGCTACGGAGCCGCTGAAAGCAGTCTGTAAAACAGTCCGCGATATTCTACTACTTGCTAATCACCTTTAATTCAAAGCGATATTTGGACTTGACCAACCGATTAAAAGTCAGGTGCTCTATCCAGCTGAGCTACCGGGCCACACGTTTCTATTACATCCATGATATGGGTGTTAAAAGCCCAAACCGGACGTCAAACTCAAGATCTAGGCGGGGTCAGGGCTCATCCAGGATGTCAGATGAACTTGCGCGGTTCGACCGATTCATACCTGTTGGGGACCCTCCTATAGAGGGAGAGCTTCTTCCTCGGGGTTTGATCGCCATTGCCACCTCACGACCGCGCAGTCGAAGTAAAGCAAACTGTATAGCGATTTATATAGAAGAATCGATCCAAGTGAACGAAATTGGCCGTAAATAGCGCCAAAATTCACTTCAAAAACAGTGACATACAAAATGTTCGCAATGATTTCGAAATGATGGTGGGTGGCGGAGGGAACGGGACCGAGGTCGAACCTTCTCTGATCACTAAGAAATTGTAACTATGATACTTTCTATAGATTACCCGAATTTCTCAGTCGGCTCAGCGTCACGGGCGTCATTCCAAGAAACGACGAAATCTGAGTGTGAGTGAACAGGGTTTCATGATCAGGATAGTGGCTACGAAACCACTCCAGCCGCTCCTTGGCCTTGAGTGCGGCGAGGCTCCATTCCCGGCTTGTCTTGCGCTCAAGTTCGGCGCGGAGCACGGCATTGGCCCACTCCTCGATCGCTGAGGAACCTCGCATCAGTTTCAGAAGGGTCGCCGCCGATACCGAAGCGACCTGCCCGTCCGACTCCAGTCTCAGGTTGACAAGGGATTTGCCGTCGGCGGCGCGCGCCAGATTAGGCGCGATCACACATGGCCCGACGTAGAAGCCCACGCAAACTTCGCGCCCATCGGCGTCGCCGATCAGACTGACCACCTTCCCTGACAACAGAATGTATTCCATCACGTCTGGCTCACCCTGCCGGGCGAGGAAGTCGGTTTTCGGAAGTACTTTCGCCACGAACGCCCCGGCCAAAGCGCGTGCATCGGCGGCGGTCAGATCACCGAAAATCCGTCGGTCCCGTTCAAAGCTGCTTGCGATCTGCATTTCTGACGCCCCGTTAACAAAAGACAATGCCCAGCAAGCAAGGCGCCCCTACCAACGACACATACCTCAAACGCGATAGGAGTTCTTCACATGAAAATCGAACACAGCGGCAAGGCGGCATTCCTGTTCGGGATTGGCGCCATGATCATCTACCTCGTTATGGTGCTGGGAACGCTTGGACATCTGACCGATCTCGCAGGGGTGCTGCCGTTCGATCTTCGTCCCACAGGGTATTCTCAGGTCGATGCCGAGGGTCTGCTGCAAGCCCTCGGTGAGTCCGGGCGCCACTATTATCTCACGCGGCAAATCCCTTTGGATACGCTCTACCCCGCATTGCTGGCGCTGACCCTGATTTTGGCTCTTCGATGGCGTTCCTTCAGGTTCGGGCCGACGCTGATGACCAAGATAGGCGGAGCCTTGGCAATCCTGGCCGCGACTTTCGACTACCTGGAAAACCTCGGCATAAGCCTCATGCTGCTGTCTGGATCAGAGTCCGACCTTGCGCTGGTAAAGGCCGCAAGCACAGCGTCGATCCTGAAGTCTGCTCTGACGACGGCTGCCATACTTGCCGTTATAACCACACTGTTACCGATCTGGTTGCAGCGATTGTCAAATCACCCCCCGATGAAATCCGCGCGCCGCTCGAGCAGGCTCTCGTAGAGGAAATCGACGAAGAGCCGGACCCGCTGCACCCGGCGCAGATCGCCATGCATCAGCACCCAGGTCGAGCGGCTTTGGTCTAGCTCGGTTCCTGGCACCCGTTGAAGTTCGGGAAAGACGCTCTGCACCCATGCGGCAAGGAACGTCATGCCCGCTCCGGCCCGGGCGAGATGCATATGCATCGCAGGATCCGGGATGGCATGGCGCACTGCAGCACGCGGAAACGGCGAGGCGGCGATCATCGCCTGCAATTCCGGCACCTCGCCGTAACCGAGCCAGGTCAGACCCTCACCGCATGGCCCGGAATCGTGCAGATGCCTGTCGATGTAGCTGCGCGATGCGAAAACACCGATCGACAGCGGAAACAGCTTGCGCCCCACGGCATCACCGGTGAGGTCGCGCACATGGCGGATCGAGACGTCGGCCTCAAGCTTTTCGATCGAGTCGATGGCGTAGGACAGGTTCATGTCGATGTGGATGTCGGGATAGAGCGACAGGAACTCGCCCAGAACCGGCGCCAGCAGGAAATGCGCGGTCATCGGATCGACCGACAGACGGATGCGACCCGCCGCCTCGCTATCGAGCCCGCGAACGGCGTTGAAGCCCTGGCGCAAGGACGCTTCGGCCTCGAGTGCCTGCGGCAGCAGCTTGCGGCCCGCCGCCGACAGTTCCAGCCCGCCCGCACTGCGCCGGAACAGCTGCACACCCAGCTGCGCCTCCAGCCCCTCGACTTGTCGGCGCACGGTGGCGTGGGTGCCGCCCGTTTGCTCGGCGGCCCCTCGCAGCGATCCCGCCCGCGCAACGGCCAGAAAGGCCGGAAGAGATTTCCAATCCACCATGCGGATCGATTATGAACCACAGTGGTGCATGAACTGCAATATTCGGATGGAATTCGGTCCGGTAGAGACAGGGCAACCGAACCGAAAGGAGTCCACCATGACCGCAACACTCTCTGCATGGAGCATCAATCATTATGGCAACCCCGAGGTGTTGAACCCGGTAACCCGGCCCATTCCGACACCTGGTCCGACCGAGATCCTGATCCGTATCCGCGCCTCGGCCGTGACGCGCGCCGATGGCATGATGCGGGCCGGGCAGCCCCGCTTTGCACGGCTATTCCTCGGCCTGCGCCGCCCGCGTCAAAACCTGTCGGGCACCGGGCTCTCGGGCGAGGTGATCGCCATGGGTGACCATGTTAGCCGGTTTGCCGTGGGCGACGTGGTCTTCGGTGAGGCGGGCCTGAAGTTCGGGGCAAATGCCAGCCACATCTGCCTCGATGAGTCCGGCGTGCTGATGAAGAAGCCCGCGGCACTTTCGCATGAAGACGCCGCCGTGATGTGCGATGGGCCGCTGACCTCGCTAAACTTCTTGCGCGAGGTGGCTGAACTGCGCGCGGGGCAGAAGGTCCTGATCCTCGGCGCCTCGGGCAGCCTGGGCAGCGCGGCGGTGCAGATCGCCGCCGCGATGGGAGCCGAGGTCACCGGCACCTGCAGCGCCCGCAACGCCAACATGGTGACGTCGCTTGGGGCCGACAGGGTCATCGACTACAGCCGCGAGGATTTCAGCCGACAGGCCGAGCGGTATGACGTGATCTACGACACGCTCGGCGTCTCGTCCTTCGCCGAGGCCAAGGGCAGCCTGACCCGCTCCGGCCGCTACGTCTGCCCGGTACTGGGCCTCGGCCTGCTTGGCGCGATGGTGCGCACGCGCGTCGCGGGCTCCCGCAAGGTCCGCTTCTCGGCCACCGGGATGCTCAAGCCGGACGTGCTGCGCCCGATGCTCGGCACCCTCACACGGATGGTCGAGGACGGCACGCTGGCGCCGGTCATCGACCGGGTCTACCCTTTGGGCGACCTGATCGAGGCGCACCGCCATATGGAAACCGGGCACAAGCGCGGCAATGTCGTCGTCGTGTAAGTGCGCGCCACGCAGTCAACTGAACCACCAAATCGGAGAGACACCCATGAAGATGAATTACTTCGTCGTCGGAACAAACGACATGCACGCATCGAAGGCCTTCTACGACGGACTTTTCGCGGGCGCGGGTCTTCAGACCATGTCGCCGTCGGACCGCATGACTTACTGGCTCGGCGACGACTTTGCCTTCGCAATCGCGACACCCTTCGATGAGGCGCCGGCAACCAACGGGAATGGCACGATGGTTGGCTTTTGTGTCGGAGCAAAGGAAGAGGTTGAAAGGATGCACGGCCTGGCCCTTGAATTGGGCGGCACCTGCGAAGGCGCGCCCGGTCAGCGTGGCCCGAAATTCTCGGCCTATGTGAGGGACCTTGATGGCAACAAGCTGTGTCTGTCTGACTAGGATCGGGACTTGTCGACAGGCCCACCCGTTGATTTAGGAAAACACGAAGATGACACGCATTGTTTCCTTTCCAGAATCCGGCGTTGATCTGGGTGCTCTGCATTGCGCCATGCTCGCCGCGTTTTCTGATTATGTCGTTCCGTTGCAACCAGATGCAGACACGTTCAAGGCGGCGCTGAGATCGAGAGGTTTTGACCCCGCGGCGTCCTTCGTAGCCGTCGACGATGGTGAAGTCATCGGGTTTTGGAACGTGGCGACGCGGAACAACCAACGGTATCTGATAGGCAGCGGAACCCGGATTAGCCACAGAGGCCGGGGATTGGCGTCTCGTTTGGGCATGGCGGCGATACGTGCGGCGGAGAATGCCGGAAGCGAGAGCTTTTGGCTTGAGGTCATCGAGGGAAACGAAAGCGCTGAGCGTCTCTATCGGAAGCTGGGTTTTGAGGTGACCAGAAAGCTCGACTGTTATCGGCTTGATCATCCATCACCCGATCCGTCCACATGCGAACGGTCGGATTTCGGGACCGTTGCCAATGCCATTCAGAGGTATTCGACCTGGGAGCCGACCTGGCAGAACGCTACGGAAACCATCTCCGGCTCACCGCTGACGTCCTTCCTGCATGAAAAAGGCGGCGCGATCGTCGGTGCAGGCGGTCTCGTGCATCAGATAGCCGCCAGCGACCTCTCGGCCTTGGCGGACCTTCTCGCTGCGGCAGCGACGGTCGGCTCGCTGACATTGGTCAATGTCGAGTCCGCCGACAGTGTCTTGTGTTCTCTCCTACAGGAGCTTGGGGCTGATCGTTTCATCGTTCAGTATGAAATGCGCCTGTCATTGCCAAACCTGTCCTAGCGGTCGGGGATGGGCCTGCTTACGGAAAGCCCGGCTTGATGGCTCTGCGCAGCGACCGCAACCAACATAGAAAAGAATAACATGTCCCGATTGAACACCAAGATTTGCATCGTCACGGGTGCGGGCCGCGGCATCGGCGCCGCGATCGGGCGGGCCTTCGCCCGGGAAGGAGCTACTGTCGTCGTGACCGACAAGAACGAGACTAGCGCCGCCGATGTCGCCCGTGAGATCGGCGGGCATCACCTGCGCCTCGATGTAGCGTCCGAGGCCGACTGGACAGCACTTGCCGAGGGGTGGCCTGCCTGCGACGTCCTGGTGAACAATGCCGGGATCACGGGCTTCGAGGAAGGCCTGCGCCAGCACGACCCCGAGCACGCCTCGCTGGCGGATTGGCGTGCCGTGCATGCGGTCAATCTCGACGGCACATTTCTCGGCTGCCGCTATGCGATCGGCGCGATGCGCACCAGGGGCAGCGGGTCGATTATCAACATATCGTCTCGTTCCGGTATGGTGGGCATTCCGGCGGCAGCGGCCTATGCGTCGTCCAAGGCCGCCGTTCGCAATCACACCAAGTCGGTCGCGCTATACTGCGCCGAACAGGGGCTGAACATCCGCTGCAATTCGATCCACCCGGCGGCGATCCTGACGCCGATGTGGGAGCCGATGCTGGGCGACGGGCCGGACCGCGAGGCCCGCATGGCCGCCTTCGTGGCCGACACGCCGATGCGCCGCTTTGGCACGGTCGACGAGGTCGCCTCCATCGCGCTGCTGCTCGCCTCGGACGAGGCCGCCTACATGACCGGAACGGAACTGACCGTCGACGGCGGGTTGCTGGCCGGCTCCGCAGCCACGCCGCAGACGAGCTGAGCTGTAACAAGCGACGCAAAAAGGGGAAAAAAGATGACCCGAACCAAACCGAAAAAAACTTCCTTTTTGTATGGATGGCCCATGTCTGATCAATTGCGACTTCGAATTGTGGGTCTATCAATTCTCGCTGCGTTTCCTCTCTTTGGAGGAGGTCAAGTGCTGTTGGGAGGCGATTTGAACTGGCTTGGTCAGTTGATGTGCTTCAGCAATTCAGCAGTCGTTATCGCCATCGGCGTTCTGATGCGCCCTGTGATCGCAACGACCGCACCGCGTAGCGCAGACATCTACCGGGCCGCCCGCATTACGGAAGCCGTGCTTCTGGCGATCAGCGTTTTGATCGTTCAGGGCAGCCTGAGCACCCTGCCATTTTCCAGCGACGTGTTCTATCGGGTCGCGATGGTTGTGCTCGGCCTCGGCAGCATACCGATGTGTCTCTGGCTGCTCAGCACAAAGATCGTTCCAACCATGCTTGGAGCGTTGGGCCTTGCCGGATACCTATGCCTCGTCGCCGCGATGATTGCTTCCGCATCAGGCTCTGGAACGGCGTCACTGGCTCTGCTGCTGCCGGGGACCGCTTTTGAAGTGATCTTTGGGGTCACTTTGGTGCTGCGACGAAGGCAGTTCGAGCCTACTTAGGCCCGAAGGAGCAAACGGATCTCCACGATGCGATTATGGCCTAGCTTCGGTAACGGTGTGTCGATCACCAGCGTAGATTTCCTTGCGGGCAGGTCTCTTCGGTTCTCCGCCCCGGAGCGTTCCTCGGCTTTCACCCCGGCCTACGGTGTAACCATCCTGGCCGAGACGGCCTTCTGCCTGCGGCTGCTGCTTCAGCGGGCGCCGACCTGAAGCGCGACTGCCCTCGCAAGAGGTTTCCGGGGTCGCGCTGCACTTGCAGATCGTCGAAGGTCCGCCCGCCGCGCAGACCATCGACGTCCTGCATGGCGGAGCGGGCGGCGACTTCCGCTCCCTGCTGGGGCTTTCGGCCCTGGCCGCGCACATCGATATTGGATCCTAACGACTTATACAACGCTGGCGAACTATCAGCATTCTCTGGGCCGTATTTCCTTTGCGGCGTTGGTCATGGACGAGATCCAAGCGATCAAGAACAAGGATACAATTGCCTCGAAGGCTGTCGAGGCGATGAACGCATCATTCCGGATCGGGTTGACCGGCACACCGATCGAAAACACGACCATGGATTTGTGGACAATTATGGATCGCCTCGCGCCCGGGGCGCTCGGCTCTGGCTCGGAGTTCAAGACGCGCTATCAGGTTCCGAATGAGGAAAAGCTGACGGAACTATATGCTAGGGTATTCAAGGGTAAGGACAGGTTTCCGCCACTCGGGTTGCGGCGCCTGAAGGACGATGTCGCCCGCGACCTGCCCAAGAAGACGCGGTTTCTCCATCCCCGGTTGATGCCTCCGGTTCAGGCCGAAACCTATGATCTCGCTCAGAAGAAATTTGCTCAAGGTGGCGCCGGAGCAGCGCTCAAAGCGCTTCACCATATTCGTTCGGTTTCGGTGCATCCGAGTGCTGATGCTGCTGTGCCGCCGGAAGTCTTCGTGGAAATGAGCGCGCGGCTGGAAGCGACGATCGAGATCCTCAAGCGGTTGCAGACCGAGGGTGCACGGGCGCTGGTATTCATCGAGCACCGCAAGATACAGTTCCTTTTTGCTGAGCTGGTGCGATATTTCTTCGGTCTTGAGAAGGTGGATATAATCAATGTGGACCTGTCGCGGTTTGATGCCGCTCCTTTGATAGCATTTACTGCAACAAAGGAGACGAACTATGGGCACAGGAAGAACGGATGAATTCCGCAAAGACGCGGTGCGAATTGCGCTGACCAGCGGGCTGACACGGCGACAAGTTGCGGATGATCTGGGCGTTGGGCTTTCGACGCTGAACAAGTGGGTGAACGCGCACCGTGGCACGGATGTGGTATCTCCCGAGGATC
>NZ_CYSA01000002.1 GCF_001458355.1 Thalassovita gelatinovora
TTGAAACAATCTGAAATTGGGCGCAGCCCCCCGACGGGGCAGGTCAGAAGTCGGGCCAGCAGTCAGGCCAGCAGTCAGCCCAGCAAATCGTGACTGACCCCGTTCAGCATCAGGGTGATTTCATCCTGCGCCGCGCCATCGACCAGCGCCCACAGAATCTGACCCGTCGGGCGGTAGATCACGAAGGCCTCTTCGACCCCGGCCCCCCCGGCATTGGCGGTTTCGGTCAGGTTGAGCTGGAACTGGTCGGCGCTGGCCGTGCCGCCGAAAACCAGAACATCGCCGTCGGCGGCGGTATAATCCTGCACCCAGTCGGAACCATGATCGGCCACCCCGAGATGATAAAACCGATCCGCACCAGACCCGCCATTGACCCGATCATAGCCGAAACCGCCATTGATGAAATCATCGCCGTCGCCGCCAAAGATCAGGTCCGACCAGGCCTGCCCGGTCAGCACATCATCGCCCGCGCCGCCGATCACCGTATCGGTGCCAAAGCCGCCGCTGATGGTGTCATTGCCATTATCGCCGCGCAATTCGTCATTGCCATAGCCGCCGTCGATACTGTCATCGCCATCGCCGCCATAGATCACGTCGCGCAGGTCGGCGTCGCTGTCGCCGCCGACGATACTGTCATTGCCCGGCCCGCCATTGAGCGTGTCGGTGCCGTCCATTCCCTCCAGCGTGTCATTGCCGTCCAGACCGGTCAGTATATCGGCCCCGTTGCCGCCGCGCAGCAGATCGTCAGAGTCCG
>NZ_CYSA01000003.1 GCF_001458355.1 Thalassovita gelatinovora
GCAAAGGTAATTGTTATGACAATGCGGCCGTCGAGACATTCTTCAAAACCATCAAGGCCGAGCTGATCTGGCGGCGGTCATGGGCAACCAGGCGGCAAACTGAGATGGCTATCTTCGAATACATCAATGGCTTCTATAATCCGCGCCGACGCCATTCAGCACTGGGCTGGAAAAGCCCCGTCGCTTTTGAGCGGAAGGTGGCTTAAACGAGCACTTGGGGCGGCACGAAACCGTGACAGGTCCAGTATCGTTGCCGACCCCGGTGCTGACATCGTTTCTGCCCGGTCCTGTATCCACTTCATCATTCCCTGCGCCGGAAATAATGTCGTCGTCGCCACGCCCGCCGACAACGGTGTCGTCGCCATCGCCCGAAGTAATCGAATCCGACCCGTTTTGGCCGTGGATCAAATCGTCACCGCCGCCGGTCGCAACCACGTCGTTCCCGTCTCCCGCCATGATCGTCAGGTCGTTCGAACTACCCATCTCGTCGATAATGTCATTCCCATCGGAAACCTCGATTTCATCGGTGTTATCTTCTTTGTCAGTGGTATTTTCGCTGTCGAAAATATCCCACAGGACAAGGCCGCCAATGAGCGGAAGCAGCGTCAATAAAAGCACAAAATGTCCCCATAAGTATTTGGAGACAATAAATTGAAACAATGTCAGAAATTCAAGCAAAAATAGTATTGCATGCAGATGTATATCGTTAATGACGACAACACTTCTCCAGAAACGGCTTTGTTTCAAATTCTGAGACAATCAACGAGCGGGGGGGCATATACCGGCGCGTTCCGTCAGTAGAAGAGCGTAATGCCTAACCCTCCAGCACCCTGACCGTCAGGTTGTCTGGCGTGATCTGGTCGAAGCTGACCCCTTGCAGGTGCAGGAACTCGATCCCCACGGCCGTCAGGACGATACCGCCATCGGGGGCCTCCTGCGCGGTGATTTCGTCAAAGCCAAATTCCAGCCCGCCGATCAGGGTGATCCGCACACTTTCGGTGTCGGGATCGAAATCGGTGATGGTGACGGTTTCAGCATCGCTGCTGTCCTGCACGATGCGTGGGTCTTGGTTGACGCAGATGCAGAACCGGTCGGTGCCGTCACCACCGGTCACGATATCACCGTCATCGGCGCGGATGAAATCGTCGCCCGCCCCACCGTTCAGGGTGTCGGGGGCATCGGGCAGGGGATTGCGGGCGTCATCGAATTGCAGGTCGCGGGCGACGATCCGGTCGTCACCGGCACCACCGTCAATTTGATCCCTGCCTTGATAGGAGGTTAGTAAATCATGCTCTGCCCCGCCCGACACGATGTCGTTGTCGGTCGCGGCCAATTCGGCGCTCAACAGGTTGTCGAGCCAGCGGTCTTCGCCATCGCCCAGATCGATCAGGTCGTTGCCGCCGCCGGATGTGACGGTGTCCGAACCGTCACCGGTTGAGATCGTGTCATTGCCATCGCCGGATTTAATGCGGTCATTCCCCGGCCCGCCGTCAATGATATTGTCGCCGCCGGTCGACTGTAGAATGTCATTACCATCGTCGCCGGTGATCGTGTCATTGCCGTAATAGGCATTGATGTCGTCATTTCCCGCGCCACCGTCGATTGCGTCATCGCCAGATCCGGAATCCACGGAATCGTCGCCTGCTGCGGTTTGAATGGAATTGTTGCCATCGCCGGTCCGGATGATGTCATCGCCAGAATGGGTATGAATGACAAGATTATTGTCATTAGACAGGTCAATGAACCGATCATCGTTTTCTGTACCGGTGAAGTTTTCGGCATCGTGACCGTCATCGCCATCGGAGTCCCCGCCAAAGTTCAGGCTGTCCACCAATAGAAGCCCGATCATCAGTGGCATCACAATCAGAGTAAACATAATGAAACACTCTCTTATCCCGGAATTTAGATACAAATTTGGAAATAGAGAGCTTTTCTTAAAAGCGTGTAAATTTAGAACAAAAAGAGAATATTTAGTGTCATGGCTTTTGCGGGCACACCTTGCGCGGGCTTGCCGCGCAAGGGGCGATCGGACCGAATGGTCACCGACGCCAATCGGATCATGATGGTTGGCAAGACCGGGGCATCCCCGGTCTTGCCAACTATTCCGCTGCTTTCAGTTTTCGAGACTTGTCGGCACTGTCCACCTCGGGCAAATCGAACATGTCCGGGGTTTCTTCTTCCCAGATAATCTCGGGGGCTTTCAACCTGCGCGCGGCGCGTTGAAGCGCCAGATCGCGGGCGGCGCGGCTGGCGCGTCCCAATGACAAAGCTGCCAGCGCCCGTGCGATCCAGTGCAGATAGGTTGTGAACCAGATCCGGATCGCAAGCATTGCAGGGGTAAAGACCAGTGTCAGCACTGTGGCGATGCCCAGTCCGAACACCACTGCTGTGGCCAGCTGTTTCCACCACAGGGCCGTCGGGCTGTCGATGCTATAGCCACCCTGGATGAAATCCAGCGACAAGCCGAACATCATCGGGGCCAGCCCCGCCATCGTGGTCACGGTGGTCAGAAGCACTGGACGGATACGATCTTCGGCGGTTCTGATGATCGCTTCGATCCGTGGCATATAGGCCGAATATTCCTGATAGGTGTCGATCAGAACGATATTGTTGTTCACCACGATACCGGCCAAGGCCACGATGCCGGTCCCGGTCATGATGACCGAAAAGGTCTGATCCATCACCAGCATGCCGATCAGAACCCCGGTGGTGGACAACACCACCGCCAGCAGAACCAGCGCCGAATTGTAGAAGCTGTTGAACTGTGCCAGCAGGATGATGAACATCAAGGCCAGCGCCGCGCCAAAGGCCTGACCAAGGAAGGCCTGGCTTTCCGCCTGATCGTCCTGATCGCCGGTCCATTCCCATTCAACGCCTACGGGCAGCGGTTTGGTTTTTAACCAGTTTGTCAGATCTTCGATCCGCTCGTTTGCGGTGATCGGGACGGTTACCTCTTTGCCATTCTGGTCGGTGATCGTTTTGGTCAGGCCGCTGGTGATTCCGGCTTTGACATCGAAGTAGCGTTTCTGATCGACCCGGCTGATGCTGGCCAGCTTTGGCACCGGTTGACGGGAGATGAAATTTGCCAACGGCACCAATCCGTCGGCAGTACGCACCTTCAGCGTGTCGAGCGTCGACAGAACCCGATCGCTTTCTGGTAACCGGACACGGATTTCGATTTCCTCATCCGAACTATCGACCCGCATCGTATCGAGAAGGATGCCGCGCGTGACCAGCTGAACCATGGCTCCCACGGTGGCCACATTGGCACCATAACGGCCCGCCTTTTCGACATCGACGTCGATTTGCCAGTCGATGCCGGGCAGCGGCAGCGTATCTTCGATCAGTTCCAACCCTTCGGTGTCTTCAAACCGGGTGCGGGCGATATTGGTGGCGGCAATCAGGTCTTCCCAGTTGTCCCCCTTTAACCGCAGATGCACGGGCTTGGCCGATGCTGGGCCGCGGGCCTGCGCCAAAATCTCCACTTTGATACCTGGGATCTGTTGCAACTGTTCGGTCAATTCGGCCAAAATGATGTCGCCATCCAAATCGGGACGGTCGGAACGGTCTTCCCACGGTATTGTTTCAAACTGGATTTGGCCGATCGTATCCACCGGTGGCTGCGCTCCGCCAGTGTTGCTGTTCAGACCGCCTTCTCCGGCAAAGGTAAAGGCATTCAATACCCCCGGATGGGACAGAACGATGTCTTCGGCCTCTTGCACCAGCAGGTCTTTTTCAGTCACCGACAGGTTGCCGCGCGCCCGGACATAGACGATGGCCTGTTCCGGTTCGGATTCGACGAAAAACTCGGTTCCCTTGTTGTGTTCGCCGAAATAGCTGAACACCGACATCACCACGAACCCGACAACCCCGACCGCGACCAGAGGCATGACGGGGTTGCCGACAATGGCCTTGATGGCCCAGCCGAACAAGGTCCGGCGACGTCTGGCTTTGATCTTGCGCCGGCGCCATTGGATTTCCGCAGCTTGCAGGGTGACCGAGGAGGCAAAGGCACCGAGGACAAAAATTGCACCGCCAACTGCCAAAGATGCCCGACCCGCATCGCCAAGCTCAAACAGGTAATTAGGATTGAGAACCTGCATTGCACCGACAAACATCATCAGCATCGATGGTGGCACCAAAGCGGCCCGCGCAATCCACCACGGCAGATGACGCTTGAGAAATTCCGACATATTGTGGAATTTGCGGCTGAGCCGGCCCGACACGCCGCCCATAACGGGAAGATAGATCAAGGCGACCACAAGCGAGGCGCTGAGAACGAAAATCAGCGTGACGGGCAACATGCTCATGAATTCACCCGGCACCCCGGGCCAGAACAGCATCGGCAGGAAGGCGCAAAGCGTCGTCGCGGTGGAACTGACCACCGGCCAGAACATCCGCTTGGCGGCTTCGACATAGGCATGCATCGGACCGACGCCTTCGTTGATCCGCTTGTCGGCATATTCCACCACCACGATGGCCCCATCGACCAGCATCCCGACGGCGAGGATCAACCCGAACATCACGATATTGGAAATCGTTACGCCCATCGCTGCCAGCAGCAAAAAACATAGCAGGAACGAGGTCGGGATGGCGAAGCCCACCAGAAGCGCCGCACGGCTGCCCAAAGATGCCAAAACCACAATCATCACCAGCGCGATCGCGGTCAGAACAGAGCCTTCCAACTGGCTGACCATAGACCCGACAACGCGGCCCTGGTCGTTCGAGGTGCCAAGCCGCACCGCCGCCTTAAGGTCGTCGGGCCAATCTTCGCGCGCCTTGTCCAATTCGTCTTTTACCGTCTCGATCGTGTCCAGCAGGTTGAAGCCTTTGCGTTTCACGACCTGCAGGGCGACGGTGGGCACGCCGTTGAATTGTGCGGTGCCTGTGCGGTCTTCGAAGGTCAGACGGATTTCTGCCAGATCGCCCAACGTGACGACCCGCTGGCCATTAATCTTGACCGGCAGGGAATAAATGTCGCGGGGTTCGTCAAAGGAAGACGGGATCTTGACCGAAAACGTGCCCTGATCTGTTTCCACCTCGCCAGCGGCGACCAGCATGTTGTTGCTGGTGACAACGTTGATCAGTTCCTGTGCGGTGACGTTATAGGATTCCAGCCGCAGCGGATCGATCACCACTTCGACCATTTCATCGCGATTGCCCGCGATACCGGCTTCCAGCACTGAATCGAGAGATTCCAGCTGATCCTGCAGGTCTTTCGCGACGCGGTACATCGTGCGTTCAGGGACGTCGCCGGTCAGGTTGACGATCAGGATCGGAAATTCCGAAAAGTTGATTTCGTTGACCGAGTAGCTGTCGAAACCACTGGGGAACTGGCCTTCTGCGGTCGACATCGCGTCACGGACATCTGCCGTGACCTTGGTCTTGTCCCAACCGAATTCGAATTCCAGCGCCACCCCGGCATAGCCTTCCGAGGCGGTGGAGGACATGGTTTTCAACCCATCCAGACCGGCCAATTCTGTTTCCATCGGCTTGACCAGCAGGGTTTCGGAATCCTCGGCGGAAATGCCGGGGAAGGGGACCGAAACGAACAGAGCCGGAATTTCGATATCCGGTTCCCCTTCTTTCGGCAGGCCGAAATAGGCATATCCCCCTGCCAGCAATGACAGCAGGATGAAAGCCATTACCATGCGGGCGCGTTCTGCGGCCCAATCGACGATACCGGTCATTGCGATACCTCGCGATAGGTCGGCAATACCTTGACGCCATCGACCACGTATTCCTGTCCAACCACGATGACATCGACGGTTTCCGGCAGCCCGCTTACCCAGGTGCCTTCGGCGGTGTCACGGATCAAAGAGACAGGTTTGAACGCAACGACATTGTCGTCCTCTACGATCCGAACGCCCAGACGTCCGCCGTCATCAAGCGTCAGCGACGATTGCGGAAGAAGATGGGCCCGGGTTCCGGCTGACGCGATCAGGATCTCGGCGGTTTGACCATCGCGGATGCTCAAATCTTCGTTGGTCACTTCGATATCAACGCGGAAGGTTCGGGTCTGTGGATCGGCTGAACGAGACAAGAATATAACCCGCCCCCGCACTTCCTGCCCGTCACTCAGACGCGCCCCGGCCAAACTGCCCAACGAGACCCGGTTTACCTGAGTTTCCGGCACGTAGCCGATGACCTTGATCGGGTCGAGCTGGATCACAGTGGCACAGACGCTGCCTGCGGTCAGCAAACTGCCCAGTTCTGCCGTGTCGGTTTCAAGTAACCCTGCGAAGGGGGCGGTAATGGTCAGCCGTTCGATTTCTGTTTCCGCGACCTCGACATTGGCTTCGGCGGCTCGAATCCCGGCCTGTGCGGACTCGACCCCGGAACGGGCCGATTCAATTGATGCTTCGGCGGATTTCACCCCTGCCTGCGTGGATGCTACCCGAGTGTTGGAAGCATAGCCTTCTTTCGACAATTCGGACGCGACTGTGTCGTTGATCTGAGCTTCGTCAAACCGTGCTTGCGCTTCTTTAATGCGGGCCTCTGCCTGAGGAACCTGTGCTTTGGCATTGGCCAGTTGTGCCTGGGCATTGGCCAAGGCCGCCGGACGTGTGCCGGGATCAAGCTTGCACAATTCCTGATCTTTCTGGACGAAACTGCCTTTGCGCAACGGTTCCGAAATCACCCGTGATGTGGTTTCGGACCGAACTTCAACTTGCCGCGCCGCTTCGGTTTCGCCGCGCAGGATCACCGCACTGTCGATTTCGCGGCTTTGCGAACGCTGCACCACCACCCGCACAACCGAGGCCGGTTCGCTGGTTGGTGTGGTGGTTTGTTCTGCTTCAACCTTGGTCGTTTCCTCAGTATTGCCGGTAGCAAATGCGATCACAACGTCGCGCTTCATTACCAGAAGGAACAGACCGGCAGTCACCAGCAGGGCAGTGATAATCGGAACAATACGCATTTGGGGTCCTAAATTTTTTTGTTCTTGGTGCCGTAAGTGGCTTTTCTATACTGAAATACAAGCTTGTGCAGCAATAACTAAACAGATCGGTTCGGAGTATGCTGCAGCAAAAACATCCGCAAGCAGGCAGAACGCGGAAAACATGCACACATAGCGGCGCATTCGCGCACACCCTTGGCAGCCTCGGTGCTTCGCGTTAAGAGGGGGCAAATCATGGGGGCACGAGTTGTGAGCAACAGCGACAGTTTCATTGAAGAAGTCACCGAAGAAGTGCGCCGTGACCGGCTGTTTGCGCTGATCCGCCGCTATGGCTGGATCGCAGTTCTGGCGGTGTTGACTTTGGTTGGCGGGGCCGCGTGGAACGAATGGCGCAAAGCGCAGAATATTGCGGCGGCACAGGCGCTTGGCGATGAAATTGTCGTCGCGCTAGAGGCTGACGCGGCCCAAGACCGTGCCGATGCTTTGGCGACGATCACATCCGAAACCGCGCAGGGCGATTTGGTTGTCAGCCTACTGCGGGCGGCACAACTGGAAGAAGCGGGCGACACCGTCGGTGCGCTTCAACTGCTTGATGCGCTGGCCGCTAATGGCGATGCACCGGCGATTTATCGTCAAGTCGCCGGTTTCAAATCGCTGCTGCTGCAAGCCGATACGTTGTCAGCCGACCAACGCCGTTTACGGTTGGACGGCTTGATTCAAACCGGATCGACTTTGCGGCTTCTGGCCGAGGAACAACTGGCGCTGATCGACATGTCCGAAAACATGCCGCAGGCCGCAATCGAACGGCTGCAAAGGATCATTGCAGATGCCGAAGCCACGACAGGCTTGCGTCGCCGCGCATCTCAGTTGATTGTGGCCCTTGGCGGCGACACCGCCACCGAGACGAATACGAACTGAGACTTTTGTGACCAGTGGTTTCAGCGCAATAAGACAGAGGGCAGGATTGGTGAAACGCAGTTCTATCGTTCTTGGCCTGGTAGCGGTTTCGCTGCTGGTAGCCTGCACCGAAAAAGAAGTCATCCTGCCAGGTAAACGCGAAAATATTCGTTCTATCCTGAGCGAAGAGGATATCATCGAGGCACCGTTGAGCGCCGCCAGCAGGAAATTGACCCTGCCCAAGGTCAGTAGCAACGCCAGTTGGACGCATCGCATTGGAACGCCGAAATATCGGCCTTCGCATCCGGCACTTGCCGCCGCACCGTCGTTGGTGTGGAGCGCTGACATCGGCGCAGGCGACGGCAAGCGCAACCGTATCACCGCCGATCCGGTGGTGGATCAGGGGCGTGTCTTCACACTGGATGCCGAAGCGCAGGTTGTTGCTACGTCAACGGCGGGCACAACGCTGTGGAAAACCGATCTCACCCCGGCCCGTGACCGTCAGGACGAAGCCACCGGTGGCGGTTTGGCGCTTGGCGCGGGCAAGCTGTTCGTCGCTTCGGGGTTCGGAACGCTGACCGCGATTGATCCGGCAACAGGCGGCGTTGTCTGGCAGCAGGATTTGGAATCGACCGGGTCGGGCACCCCCACTGTTTACGACGATCTGGTCTATATGGTCGGCGGCGACAACACCGCTTGGGCGCTTGAGGCGGATACTGGCCGGGTACGCTGGCAACTGACGCAGGCGTCCGATATTGGCAATGTCCTTGGCGCATCCGCCCCGGCAGTGAACGACAAATTCGTGGTCTTCGCATATGGCGATGGCGGACTGCACGGTGCGTTCCGAAAAGGTGGGCTGAGGCTGTGGTCCAGCTATGTTTCGGGCCAACGACGGTTCAAATCCATTGCCAAGGTCAGCGATATTACCGGCGATCCGGTCATTGATGGCGATATCGTCTATGTTGGTTCCCATTCCGGGCGCCTGGTGGCGCTCGACATCAATACCGGCGAACGGATATGGACGGCGGCCGAAGGCGCGATCAGCCCGGTTTGGCCCGCTGGAGGGTCTGTTTTTGCACTGACCGATCAAAACGAACTGGTGCGGCTCAACGCCCAGGATGGCAGTCGGATCTGGGGCACAAAACTACCCAACTTCGTCAAATACCACCCGCGTAAGGCGGCCGAGGTCTATGCCCATTACGGCCCCGTTCTGGCCGGTGGTCAATTGGTCGTGGCGTCCAATGACGGGCTGTTGCGGTTTTTCAACCCGGAAACGGGTGCCATGACCCGTTCGGTCGAAGTCCCGGGCGGTGCCACCACCGCGCCGGTGGTGGCGGGCGGTGTGCTGTATGTTGTCGGCACCAAAGGTCAATTGTACGCTTTCCGTTGATCGCAACTTGGTGTAACAGGGCGGCTTGATCCGTTTTGGAGCGATAAATGAGCTTTACCCTCGCCATCGTGGGGCGTCCCAATGTGGGCAAATCCACCCTGTTCAACCGCCTTGTCGGCAAACGTCTGGCCTTGGTCGATGACCAACCCGGCGTGACCCGTGATTTGCGCGAAGGAGAAGCCAAGCTGGGCGGTCTGCGGTTCACCGTGATCGACACTGCCGGTTTGGAAGAGGCCACCGATGACAGCCTGCAGGGGCGGATGCGGCGGCTGACCGAACGCGCGGTGGACATGGCCGATATTTGCCTGTTCATGATCGACGCGCGGGTCGGGGTGACGCCGACCGACGAAATGTTTGCCGAAATCCTGCGGAAACGCTCCAAACACGTGATTCTGGCCACCAACAAGGCTGAAGGTAAAGCCGCCGATGCCGGGGTATTGGAGGCCTATGCCTTGGGCTTGGGTGAACCATTGCGTTTGTCAGCCGAACATGGCGAAGGCATGGGCGAATTGATGCACGTTCTGATGCCGTTGGCGGATGAATTTGCCGATGCAGCCGCTGAACATATGCCAGAAACCGATGTCGCACTGGATGAGGACGAAGACGAAGAAGGTTTCCGCAAACCGACCTTCGAAAAGCCGTTGCAAGTCGCGGTGATCGGCCGGCCGAATGCGGGGAAATCGACCCTGATCAACAAGATCCTTGGAGAAGACCGGCTGCTGACCGGCCCCGAAGCCGGGATTACTCGTGATGCGATTTCACTGACCATCGATTGGGGTGGATTGCCGGTGCGGATCTGGGACACTGCCGGGATGCGTAAACGCGCCAAGGTTCAGGATAAGGTCGAAAAACTGTCGGTCTCCGATGGGCTTCGGGCGGTGAAATTCGCCGAAGTGGTGATCTTGCTTCTGGATGCGGAAATTCCGTTCGAACAACAGGACCTACGGATCGCCGACTTGGCCGAACGCGAAGGCCGTGCCGTGGTGGTGGCGGTCAATAAATGGGACATCGAAGAACATAAGCAGGAAAAGCTGCGCGAAATGCGTGAAGCTTTTGAACGTCTGCTGCCGCAATTGCGCGGCGCGCCGCTGGTCACCGTTTCGGCCAAGACCGGGCGTGGGCTGGATCGGCTGCAGGCGGCGGTGGAAAAAGCCTATGATGTCTGGAACCGCCGGGTTCCGACCGCGCAGCTCAATCGTTGGTTGATTGCGATGCTGGAACAACATCCGCCGCCCGCGCCGGGCGGACGTCGGATCAAGCTGCGTTATATGACCCAGGCCAAGACGCGGCCACCGGGGTTCGTGGTCATGTGTTCTCAGCCCGACAAGATTCCCAACAGCTATTCGCGCTATCTCGTCAATGGGTTGAGACAAGATTTCGACATGCCGGGCACGCCGATCCGGCTGACTATGCGCGGTCAGGGGGATAAAAACCCCTATAAGTCCAAACGGGAAAAGAAACCCGGTGCCTTGGGCAAACACCTGACCAAAAAACGCGGTCAACCGCGCGGCTAAATCCTGATTTGGTAGGGCTGATTGGGCAACATTTCGCACTTGCTGCGGCGTGGGGCGGGGGTGTGGCTGTTTTCCTGACCTGAGGACTTGCGAAAAATGTCTCTCAGATTACTTTCTTCATGAACGGCGCATTGGGCGTAAAGATTTTTAATCGTTATGGCCGCAAATTCGGTCAATAAACTGTAGTGTGTAGGAATTAGAAAGACGGCTGTGTGGCCGCTTCGTGCGAAAACCCGCTGGATTAAATGAATTACCTTGGGGTGAATAATGTCTGTCAGGGATCATACCAAAGCTTATACGGAAAAAGACAACCGCATCGCGGCGGTCAGTTATTTCGGAACCTTCCTTGTCTATTTTGCGACGCTTTTTACGGCAATCATCTGGGCCTCGCTGTGGTGGGCGGTTATTCCGCTGGTTATCGTGAATGCTTTTGCAGGGGTGCGGCTTTACGTGCTGCAACATGATTGCGGTCACGCTTCGTTGTTCGCAACCCGGCGGCAAAACGATCTGGCTGGATACGGCCTGTCGGTTTTCACCCTGACACCCTACTGGGTGATGCGCCACAATCACAACCTGCATCACGCCCATGTCGGCAATCTCGATCATCGTGAAGATGGTGAAATCTACACCATGACCCTTGCCGAGTGGAACAAGGCGGGGTTTTGGCAGCGGATCACTTACCGGCTCTATCGCAATCCCGCGGTCCTGATGTTGGTGGGTGGGGTTTTCGTCTATTTCCTGCGCTACCGCTGGCCCAAGAACACGCTGCGTGCCGGCATCGCCGGGGTGTTGGCGCATAATCTGGCACTTGTGATCTGGATTGCCTCGATTTGGGGGCTGGCTGGTTGGACCGGATTGACCGTCTGGCTGGCGACTGCGGTTGTCGCCGGGGCGATCGGTGTTTTCCTTGTCTATCTGCAGCATAATTTCGAAGACACCTATTGGGATCGCCGTCCAGATCTCGATCCGTCCATCGCGGCGCTGAAAGGGTCTTCGGCACTTGATCTTGGTTGGTGGTGGGATTTGGGGACCGGCAATATCGCCTATCACGACATTCATCACTATGACCCGCGAATTCCATCTTATCGATTGCGCAAATGTCATCGTGAAATCAGCCCCGTGCTGGCACCGCAGACCAATATTGTGAAATGGCCGCAAGCGATTGCCTCGTTCCGGCTCAAGCTGTGGGATGAAGATAACGAAAAGCTCGTACCGTTCCCGCAATCACGGCAGCACAGTCTGGCGACTGCAAGCTGATCATATCCCCTGTGGCGTTTCTTCTTGGCGGCAATACTCTGGGGGATGAATTGGCCAAAGGCCAAGAAGGGGGCAAGGCCCCCTTCGATCGCCCGGAACGGGCTAAACCGGACAGCGCGGCCGCGCTGACCTTCAGATCAAGATGCCATCTGCATCCAGGATGGTCTTGCCGCCAAGATAGGGATGCAAAGCCTGCGGCAGGGCGACCGACCCGTCTTCCTGCTGACCATTTTCCAGCACCGCGATCAACGCTCGGCCCACCGCAAGCCCCGATCCGTTCAGCGTGTGCAGGAATTCCGGCTTGCCGCCGGCTTCGGGCTTGAACCGGGCATTCATCCGGCGCGCCTGAAAATCGCCACAGACCGAAACCGAACTGATTTCACGGTACATGTTCTGCCCCGGCAGCCAAACCTCGATATCGTGGGTTTTTTGGGCGCCGAACCCCATATCGCCGGTGCACAGCACCACGGTGCGATACGGCAGCCCCAGCTTTTCCAGGATGCCTTCGGCGCACCGCGTCATGCGGTCGTGTTCATCCAGCGATTTATCCGGATGGGTGATCGATACCATTTCGACCTTTTCGAACTGGTGCTGGCGCAGCATCCCGGCCGTATCGCGGCCAGCGCTGCCTGCTTCGGAGCGGAAACACTGGGTATGCGCCACGTAGCGGCGTGGCAGATAGCTTTCCTCGACCGTCTCGCCATTGACGATATTGGTCAGTGGCACCTCGGCGGTGGGCACCAGCCACCAACCATTGGTGGTCTGATAGCTGTCTTCGCCGAATTTCGGCAATTGCCCGGTGCCCTGCATCATTTCTTCGCGCACCAGAACCGGGGTCCAGGTTTCGGTGAGGCCGTTTTCATCGACATGGGTGTTCAGCATGAACTGGGCCAGCGCCCGGTGAATACGCGCCACAGCCCCCGACAAGACCACGAAACGCGATCCAGACAGTTTGGCCGCAGTTTCGAAATCCATTCCGGGTTTGACGCCTGCCAGATCGAAATGTTCTTTCGGTTGGAAGGTGAATTCGCGCGGCGTGCCCCAGTTTCGGATTTCGACATTGTCATTTTCATCCGCGCCCTCGGGCACATCTGCCAAAGGCGCATTGGGAAGAGTCATCAACAGGTCGTTGAGTTGCTGATCAAGTTCCTTTGCTTCGGCCTGCATCGCGGCGACTTGCGCTTTCTTGTCGCCGACCAGCGCGCGCAGACGTTCGAATTCGGCCTCATCTCCGCTTGCTTTGGCGGCACCGACGTCCTTGGCGGCTTTCTTTTGATCGGATTGCGCGGTTTCAGCGGCTTGGATCTTGGCCCGGCGCGCTTCGTCAAGTGCTAGGATTTCCGATGACATCGGCGCGCCGTTGCGGCGGGCCAGGGCGGCGTCGAAAGCGCCCGGATTTTCGCGGATGGCGCGGATGTCATGCATGGTTTTGGTCCTTACATATAGGAATCGGGTTTGCGAAGCGGTTATTGCTCATTTTCAGGCGGTTGGAAACCGATCTCCTGTTGCCGGATGCGGCAGGCGGGCTTGTCGTGATCGAAAGGCAGGGTGTCATCGCAATTAAACGGGGCCGGGGGGAGGTCCGGCCCCGGAGTTCGCATGGCTGCCCCGGAGGAAGGGTGCGAACTCTGACCTTATCGCTGGGACATGATGTTAAGTGGCAATTCACTCTGAAAAAATGGGGGGATTCCAGACCTGACAACCGCAATTGCGGGTTTCCCTCGAATCCAGCAGCCCGAGGCGTCTTGCAAAACCGCCCCCCGGCTCATAGGTTCCGATCAAATCCGCAGGGCAATTCCTGCGTTGCACAGACTTAAGGACACTAAAGATGGAAGCCTTCGGCCAGTTCGTACCCCTCTTGTTGATCTTCGTGATCATGTATTTCCTGCTGATCCGCCCGCAGCAAAAGAAAATGAAAGACCATCAGTCGATGGTCGGCGCGCTGCGCCGGGGCGATCAGATCGTCACCCAGGGCGGCTTGATCGGCAAGGTTTCCAAGGTCAAGGACGACAACGAGGTCGAAGTTGAACTGGCCGAAGGCATCAAGGTGCGTGTGGTCAAATCGACCATTGCCCAGGTCGTCAGCAAGACCGAGCCGGCCGCCGAATCCTGATTTTCCCGGCCTTTCGGGGCCAGATGAGCGAAAGCTGCACTTATGCTACAGATTGATCTGTGGAAGCGAGTGGTAATCTGGGGGCTTTGCACCCTCGGGTTGCTCTTGGCGCTTCCCAATGCCTTTTACACGCGGGTGGAAACAAGCAACGATGCTGTCGCGGCAATGGAAACCGGCGCTACGGGGGCAGGATTGGAACAACAGGCCGCGCTGTGGCCGTCTTTCCTGCCTTCGGGGCTTGTCAATCTGGGGCTAGATCTGCGTGGCGGCGCACATCTGTTGGCCGAAGTTCAGGTCGAGGATGTCTACGAAGCCCGGTTGCAGGGGATGTGGCCCGAGGTGCGCGATCTGTTGCGCGAAGAACGCGATGAAATCGGCACCATTCGGCTGCAAAAAACCCAAGGTGCGATGCTGCGGGTGCGGCTGAACCAGAAACCGGAAATGGCTGACCGGGCCGCTGAACTGGTGCGCGGTCTGGCCCGCCCAGTGGTCAGCCTGACCGGGGCAGGGGCCAGCGATATCGAAGTCACGGTAGACGGGGCCGATATCGTGGTGACGCTGAGCGAGGCAGAGCGGCTTGCGACTGACGAACGTACCGTCAAACAATCGCTGGAAATCATCCGCCGCCGGATCGACGAAGTCGGCACCCGCGAACCCACCATTCAGCGTCAGGGCGCCGACCGGATCTTGATCCAGGTGCCCGGTGTCGGATCGGCCAGCGAATTGAAGGATATCATTGGCACCACCGCACAGCTGACCTTTCAGCCGGTGGTCACGCGCACCAATAATGCCGACATGCCTGCCGGGGCTGGCAATGAATTGCTACCGTCGCTGGATGATGAAGGTGTTTATTATGTGCTGGAACAGGTTCCCGTCGTGACTGGCGAAGAACTTGTCGATGCACAGCCGTCGTTCGATCAGAACGGCGGACCGGCCGTGTCGTTTCGCTTCAACACGTCGGGGGCCCGGAAATTCGGCGATTACACCGCCGAAAATATCGGCAATCCATTTGCCATCGTGTTGGATGACGAAGTCATCAGCGCACCGGTCATTCAAGCCCATATCGGCGGTGGATCGGGCATCATCACCGGCAGTTTTTCGGTCGAAGAAAGCACCAATCTTGCCGTTCTGTTGCGTGCGGGCGCCTTGCCTGCAGGGTTGAGTTTTCTGGAAGAGCGCACCATCGGCCCGGAACTGGGCGCTGACAGTATCGCGGCGGGCAAGATCGCCTGCATCGTTGCCTTCACCGGTGTTCTGGTCTTCATGATGCTGAGTTATGGGTTGTTCGGCGTGTTTGCCAATATCGCGCTTGTGGTCAATGTCTGTCTGATCTTCGGCGCGCTGTCGATGATCGGAGGCACCCTGACCCTGCCGGGGATTGCCGGGATCGTTTTGACCATCGGCATGGCTGTAGATGCCAATGTGTTGGTCTTTGAACGTATCCGCGAGGAAATCCGAACCGCCAAGGGACCGGCGCGTGCGATCGAACTGGGCTATGACCGGGCGCTGTCGGCAATCATCGACGCCAACATCACCACCTTCATCATCTCGGTGATCCTGTTCACGCTGGGCTCAGGCCCGGTTCGGGGCTTCGCCATCACGCTGGGGCTGGGTATCCTGACCTCGGTCTTCACCGCGATTTTCGTGACGCGGTTGTTGATCGTGATGTGGTTCGAACGCCGCCGTCCCAAAACGATTGAGGTTTGATATGCGCCTGAGATTTTTTCGTGAAGTACCGACATTCGATTTTTTCCGCTTCCAATGGGCGACGCTTGGATTTTCCGGTGTCTTGGTGGTGCTATCCTTGGTCGCTTGGGCGATGATCGGGTTGAACTTCGGGATCGATTTCCGTGGTGGCACCACGATCCGAACCCAATCCGAAAGCGCCGTGGACGTGGGAACCTATCGTCAGGCGATGACATCTCTGGAACTGGGCGATGTAACGATCACCGAAGTGTTCGATCCTACCTTTGCCGAAAACCAGCATGTGGCGATGATCCGCATTCAGGCCCAGGATGGGCAGGAAAGCGTCAGTCAGGAAACCGTGGACCGGATTGAAACGGCGCTTCGGACAGTGGATGACACCATCACCTTCCCGTTGGTCGAATCAGTTGGGCCGAAAGTATCGGGGGAATTGATCTGGACCGCCGTTCTGGCGGTTGGGGCGTCGCTGGCGGCGATCCTGTTTTATGTCTGGCTCAGGTTCGAATGGCAGTTTTCCGTCGGTGCGGTGGCGGCCTTGGCGCATGACGTGATCGTGACCATCGGGATATTTTCGGTGCTGCAAATCCGCTTCGATCTGGCCACGATCGCGGCGCTGCTGACGATCATCGGTTATTCGATCAACGACACGGTGGTGATTTTCGATCGGTTGCGCGAGAACCTGATCAAATTCAAGACCACGCCGTTGCGCGATCTGATGAACCTGACAGCCAATGAAACCCTCAGCCGAACCTTGATGACGAGCGGCACCACGCTTCTGGCGTTGATCGCGATGCTGATCCTTGGGGGGGACGTGATCCGCGGGTTTATTTTCGCCATCACCTGGGGCGTGATCGTGGGCACCTATTCGTCGATCTATGTGGCTAAAAACATCGTGTTGTTACTGGGTGTCAAACGCGATTGGACCAAGCCGGACAACAATCAGGGCAATCAGTTCGCAAACGTCGATGCCTGATGGTCTAGATCAGCTATTGGCCTATGAAGGGCTGGGCTGGCTGATCGGGGCGGTTTTCATCGCTGGGGCTGTGCGGGGCTTTTCGGGGTTTGGCACGGCCCTTGTCTATTTACCCGTCGCGGCCATGTTCATGCCGCCGGTCTGGGCGCTGATCACTCTGGTGGTGATGGATGTGTTCGGCCCCATTCCGAACCTGCCGCGGGCACGGCGTGACGGACGGGTGGCCGATGTCGGGCGGATGTGGCTGGGGACCATTCTGGCGCTGCCCTTAGGGTTGATGGTGCTTTACACGGCCGATCCCAGCTTTTTTCGATATGCGGTCTGTGGCATTGCATTGCTGGTGCCGTTGCTGTTGGCCTCGGGGGTGCGGATGCGGGGTCAGATCACCCCGGCGCTGCAAATTGGCACCGGTGGCGTGGCGGGATTTCTAGGCGGGGTGGCCGGGTTGCCGGGACCGCCGGTGATCCTGATGCATATGGCGTCGACCGAACCGGCACAACTGATCCGTGCCAACATCATGATGTATCTGTTTGCCTTTGATGTCACCCTGCTGGGTCTGTTGGCCATACAAGGTAAACTGGAACTACTGCCGATCCTGATCGGTCTGGTGCTGGCGGTGCCGAATCTTCTGGGCAATCTGGCCGGGGCCGCTATGTTCCGGCCCGAAAGACAGCGGCTGTACCGCTTGGTCGGTTATGGTATCACCATGGCCGCGGCGCTGAGCGGGCTGCCGATCTGGGCGTGAGGAGGGCACTATGCAACTGACCGAGATAACATTCAACGACGCCGTGCCGGTGGATGGTTATGGTCCGGGATTTTTCCGCGTCGCAGATCAGGTCCTGCACGGGGCGGTGATCGTGACGGCGGACCGGGCCACGGTCTGGGCCGGGCTGGAGGATGGCGCGGCCTTGCTGGGACTGGCCGATGAGGTTGATGTGCTTTTTATCGGCATGGGGGCCGAAATCGCTTTTCTGCCCGCAGACCTGCGCCAGACCTTGGAAGCGGAGGGAATTGGGGTGGAGGTGATGAATTCGCCTTCGGCCTGCCGGACCTACAATGTGTTGGTGTCCGAAGGCCGCCGTGTGGCGTTGGCGGCGCTGCCGGTGTGAGGCGGTGTCTGATCTGAGTTTTCGCCTGCGGCGGGCGGGGCGAAGGGGCGCTGCCCCTCTTGGCGTGCCGCCAATTCACCCCGGAGTATGTTTACCAAGAAGAAACAAAATGAGCGGGAAATTTGATCGAGCGCTGGGGAGCCGCTTTTATGCTTCATGCTTTTGTCGGGCGCATCAATGAGATAGGAGAGATGCATGGAATTGAATGTCTCTGATCTCAGCGTTTCACGGGGCGGCATTGCGGTGCTGGAAGGTCTGTCGTTTTCGATCTTGGAGGGCGAAGCTCTGGTGCTGCGTGGACCCAATGGCAGCGGCAAGACCACGCTGTTGCGCACGATTGCCGGATTGCAGCCGCCGCTCAGGGGAACAATCGGGTTGGAACGCGAAGCGATGGCCTATGCCGGGCATTCCGACGGGATCAAATCGGTGCTGACGGTTCGGGAGAACCTGCAATTCTGGGCCGATGTGTTTGAAACCGGGGCTATTGATCCTGCTTTGCAGGCTTTTGATCTGTCCGCTTTGGAAAACCGGCCCGCGGGTGGTTTATCAGCGGGGCAGAAACGGCGGTTGGGATTGGCGCGGATGGTGGTGTCCGGCCGTCCGGTCTGGGTCTTGGATGAACCGACGGTGTCGCTCGACCTTGCGTCGGTGGCGATGTTCGCCGAAGCGGTGCGGGCGCATCTGGCGGCGGGGGGGCTGGCGCTGCTGGCGACCCATATCGATCTGGGCCTGTCGGAGGCCCGGATGCTGGACGTCACCCCATTCAAGGCGATTCCGCCCGAGATCGACGATTTTGATGGAGATTTCCTGTGATTGCGTTGCTGATCCGAGATTTGCGGCTGGCGGTGCGCGCCGGGGGCGGTTTTGGTCTGGGATTGTCGTTTTTCCTGATCGTTGTTGTGCTTGTACCTTTTGGTGTCGGGCCTGAAAGCGGGCTGTTGTCGACCATCGCTCCGGGCATCCTGTGGTTGGGGGCATTGTTGGCCTGTTTGCTGTCATTGGATCGGATTTTGGCGCTCGATTGGGAAGATGGGTCGTTGGATTTGCTGGCCACGGCCCCCCTGCCAATGGAGGCGATCGTCAGCATCAAATCGCTGGCTCATTGGATTACGACCGGATTGCCGTTGGTTTTGGCCGCCCCTGTCTTGGGGTTGCTTTTGAACCTGCCAGATGCGGGCTATGGCCCCTTGGTTCTGTCGCTGCTGATCGGCACCCCGGCCTTGTCGGTAATCGGCACTTTCGGAGCGGCGCTGACCGTTGGGTTGAAACGCGGTGGGCTTTTGCTGAGTTTGCTGGTGCTGCCGCTATATGTGCCGACGTTGATTTTCGGCGCGGAAATGGCGCGGCGGTCGATTGAGGGGATGGACGCCACCCCCCCCTTGCTGATGCTGGCCGGGATTACCTGCGGCACCATCGCGCTGTTGCCTTTTGCTTCTGCTGCGGTACTGAGGGTCAACTTACGTTGACGGGGACGTGACTTGCGCCTTGCGCCAAAAGAGATAGGAAATGCACATGGGCTCGATCTGGGAATATGCCAATCCGAAGAAGTTCATTGCCACTACGGACAAGGTTTTGCCGTGGGTGTCGCTGCTGGCGTTGGTTGCGCTGGTCGGCGGGTTGGTTTGGGGCTTCTTTTTCACGCCGGATGATTACAAACAGGGATCGACGGTCAAGATTATCTATCTGCACGTGCCAAGCGCATTGATGGCGATCAATGTCTGGATCATGATGTTGGTGGCTTCGCTGATCTGGATCGTGCGGCGGCATCATGTGTCGGCGCTGGCGGCAAAGGCTGCGGCTCCGATCGGGGCAACGATGACGCTGATCGCTCTGATCACCGGGGCAATCTGGGGTCAGCCGATGTGGGGCACCTGGTGGGAATGGGACCCTCGGTTGACCTCTTTTTTGATCCTGTTCCTGTTTTATCTGGGTTACATGGCGCTGTGGTCAGCGATCGAAAATGACGACACCGCGGCCGATCTGACTTCGATCCTGTGCTTGGTAGGGTCGGTTTTCGCGCTGCTCAGCCGCTATGCGGTGAATTTCTGGAACCAGGGCCTGCATCAGGGGGCGTCATTGTCGATGGATAAAGAAGAAAACGTTGCCGACGTATTCTATTATCCGCTTCTTCTGAGCATTGCCGGGTTCATCTTGCTGTTTATTGCGCTGGTTTTCCTGCGCACCCAGACTGAAATTCGTGCCCGAAGGATGCGGGCGCTCCTGGCCCGCGAAAGGATGAGCTGATGCCGGATCTTGGAAAATATGCCCAGGCGGTTCTGGCGTCTTACGCGGTGTCGATCGCATTGATCGTTGCGATGATCGTGGTCAGTATCCTGCGCGCCCGCAAGATGAAAGTGCAGTTGAAAGAGGTTGAAGGACGGATCAAATCCAATGGCTAAGATCAACCCAATGATGATTGCGCCGCCGGTAATCTTTGCCGCGCTTGCGGCC
Source organism: Thalassovita gelatinovora (assembly GCF_001458355.1). Lineage (GTDB taxonomy): Bacteria > Pseudomonadota > Alphaproteobacteria > Rhodobacterales > Rhodobacteraceae > Thalassobius > Thalassobius gelatinovorus. The sequence goes on from NZ_CYSA01000003.1 coordinate 20,307, forward strand.
ATGTTCTGGATCGGCATGGGGCGCGACAACCCCAATGAATTACCCACCGCCCTGGCCGGCAAAGAAGCCCCTGAGGTACGGATCACACCGCTGGGCGATCTGCCGGGATTCGACGATGCCAGTTTGCGCGACGGCAAGGTGAAGCTGGTCAATTTCTGGGCGTCGTGGTGCGCCCCGTGCCGGGTGGAACATCCCAATCTGGAAAAGCTAAAGGAACAGGGGATCACCATCTACGGGGTGAATTATAAGGACAAGCCGGGCAATGCGCTTGGTTTTCTGGCCGAGCTGGGCAATCCCTATGCCGCAATCGGGGCCGATAACGAGGGGCGAATGGGGTTGAACTGGGGCGTCTATGGCGTGCCGGAAACCTATGTCATCGATGGTGCAGGCCGTATCATCATGCGCCATGCCGGACCGATCACGCAGCGCGCAATTGACGGGGCATTGGGCGCGGCGATTGCAAAGGGCACCGGCGAATAGAGGCTGTGTCGGGGATTTCCGGCGCGCTGCCGGACGGTTGGCTTGATCGGTGACGCCAGCGTTCGATGGGGTTTACAAGCGCCAGAATGCCGGGGTGAACAAAACAAAGACGGTTAGAATTTCGAGCCGCCCGACCAACATGCCAAAGATCATCAGCCATTTCGCCATTGTCGGGAACGACGTCAATGCGCCTGAACTGCTGACTTCGGGACCAAAGGCTGGGCCGACATTGGCGATCGACGTCCATGCGGCAGTGATCGACGTCGAGATATGCAGACCGGTCAGATCGAGCCCGACCGTAATCAGCCCCATAGTCAGAAAAAACAGGGCGAAAAAGGCGATCACGGAATCGAACACGTCCGCTTCGATCGGTTTGGTGCCCAACTTCGGAGTTACCACCGCATGCGGGGCCTGAATCCGGCGGATTTGGGCCTTGATCGCCTCGATGACCACCAGCCAGCGGAATATCTTGACAGAACAGCCGGTTGAGGCTGTGCAACCACCGATCAGTCCGACTGCAAGGATCACCGTGATCGGAAACGATCCCCAGGACACGACGTTGGCGCTGGAATAGCCGGTGCCGGAAAACAGCGTGACCATGTTGAAGGTGGTTTCTCGCAGCACAATCCAAAACCCGGTGTGTTCATGTAGCAACCGCCAGATTACGACGGCGGCGATGGAATAGCCGGTCCAGCGCAGATAGGTGCGCACCTGCACATCTTGAAACAGCGGCTTGGCGTCGCCTTGTGACAGTTGAACAAAGCGGATGAATGGCATCGAGGCCAGCAGCATAAAAACCGAAGACACATATTCCAGCGGTCCAGAAAACGCCGCGAATGAAGCGTCGGAATTGGCGAAACCGCCGGTTGATAGGGTCGACATCGACACCACGGTCGCATCCAGTGTGGACATGCCCAGAATCCGGTAACAGAGCCAGCACAGAAGCGTCAGCAGGATATAGGTGCTTAGCAATGCGCGTGCGATGTCGGGGGCGCGGGGCAGGATCTTGCCCAATGTATCGAAACCTTCTGAGCGGAAAAACTGCATGCCGCCCAACCCTAGGACCGGAAGAAAAATCATCGCTACCACCACAATGCCAAGACCGCCCAGCCATTGCAGGATACCACGCCATAACAGCGCACCCTGTGGCAGGGTTTCGATTTGTTCGAACACGGTCGACCCGGTTGTTGTCATGCCCGAGACGGCTTCGAAATAGGCGTCGGTCAAGCCGACGTCGGGCGCGCCGATCATGAAGGGCAGGGCACCGACCAGCGGCAGATAGCTCCAGGTGCAGGTGGTGAGAAGGAAGGCTTCGCGAATCCCAAGATCACGAGATTTTCGGTTATCGGTCGCCAACACGATAAGAACCCCGAACAGCAGGGCCAATAGAGCAGAAACGCCAAACACGATGCCGCTTTGCTGCCCCTGTATCAGGTCCACGGCCAGACAGGGCAGCATCGCTATCCCCATCGCGATGGTCAGATAGCCGTTGATCCGGAAAACGTCGCTGTAATGCATTCCCAAAGCCCGTTTGCGTCGGCAGAGTTAACGCCTGCACGGGGGGGAGGTCCAGTGCTAACCTGCAGGATTGCACTCTCGCCCTCGGTTCTGAAGTCCCTATTTTGTAGCCGATTCCGAAACGGACGGTCAGAGCCATTTTCAAGTGGAGCAAGCGGATGTCGGCCAAAAAGAAAGAGGCACCCGCAGGCGCCTCTTGATGTTTTTTCCGGTTGGTCAGGCGATCAGGACTTGGCCAAGTTCCGCAGCACGTAATGCAGAACGCCGCCGTGTTCGACGTATTCGATCTCGATCGCGGTATCGATCCGGCACTTGATCAGGATCGCTTTGGTGCTGCCGTCGCCATAGGTGATGGTGCAGGGCACGTCTTGCAGCGGCTGGATGGTATCCAACCCCGAAATCGCCACCGTCTCGTCGCCGGTCAGTTTCAGCGTTTTGCGGGTGTCGCCGCCGGTGAACTCGAACGGGATCACACCCATACCCACCAGGTTGGAGCGGTGGATACGCTCAAAGCTTTCGGCGATCACGGCCTTGACGCCCAGCAGCGCAGTACCTTTGGCCGCCCAGTCGCGCGAAGAGCCCGCGCCATACTGTTCGCCGCCGAACACCACCAGAGGGGTGCCTGCCGCCTGATAGGCCATCGCCGCGTCAAAGATCGAGGTCTGTTCGCCATCGGGGCCTTTGGTATAGCCGCCCTCGACGTCGTCCAGAATCTCGTTCTTGATGCGGATATTGGCAAAGGTGCCGCGCATCATGATCTCGTGGTTGCCCCGGCGCGAGCCATAGGAGTTGAATTCGCGCGGGTCCACCTGACGCTCCAGCAGATACTTGCCTGCGGGCGAGGTGGTGGCAAACGAGCCTGCGGGCGAGATGTGGTCGGTCGTGACCATGTCGCCAAGGATCAACAGCGGTTTGGCGCCCTCGATATTGCTGATGGTGCCCGGCTCTGAACTCATCCCTTGGAAATAGGGCGGGTTCTGAACATAGGTCGAGGCCGGCGGCCAGTCATAGGTTTCGCTGTCGGTGGTTTCGACCGCTTGCCATTTCTCGTCGCCTTTGAACACGTCCGCGTATTTCGACAGGAACGCCTCGCGGGTCACGGTGCTGTGCACCAGATCCGAGATTTCCTTGTTGGTCGGCCAGATGTCTTTCAAATAGACATCCTTGCCGTCCGGGGTCTGGGCAATCGGGTCGGTGGCCAGATTGATGTCCATCGTCCCGGCCAGCGCATAGGCCACCACCAGCGGCGGCGAGGCCAGATAGTTGGCGCGCACATCGGGCGAAATCCGGCCTTCGAAGTTGCGGTTGCCCGACAAAACGGCGGTGGCGACCAGATCACCCTCGGCGATGGCGTCGGAGATTTCCGGTTGCAGCGGGCCAGAGTTGCCGATGCAGGTGGTGCAGCCATAGCCGACCAGATTGAAGCCGACCTTGTCCAGATCTTCCTGAAGGTTGGCGGCCTCGAGATAGGCGGAGACGACCTGAGAGCCCGGCGCCAGCGAGGTTTTGACCCAAGGCTTGCGGTTCAGACCCAAGGCTGCGGCTTTGCGTGCCACCAGACCGGCCCCGATCATCACATAGGGGTTCGAGGTGTTGGTGCACGACGTGATCGACGCGATTACGACCTTGCCCGAATCCAATGTGTAATCTTCGCCTTTGACGGCCACTTCCTTGCCCATCGGGCGCTTGAAGGTGTCGGCCATTTCCTTGGCGAATGCGGCTTTGGCATCGGTCAGCGCGACATAGTCCTGCGGCCGCTTCGGCCCCGAGATGGCAGGCACGATGGTGCCCATGTCCAGGCTCAGCGTGTCGGTATAGACCGGCGCGTAATCGGCACCCCGCCAGAACCCGTTTTCCTTGGCATAGGCTTCGACCAGCGCGACGCGGTCTTTGTCGCGGCCGGTATTGCTCAGATAGCGCAGGGTTTCTTCGTCGATCGGGAAGAACCCGCAGGTGGCACCATATTCCGGGGCCATGTTGGCGATCGTGGCGCGATCCGCCAGCGGCAGGTGATCCAGACCGGTGCCGTAGAATTCCACGAACTTGCCGACCACGCCTTTTTCGCGCAGCATCTCGACCACTTTCAGCACCAAATCGGTGCCTGTGGTGCCTTCGACCATTTCACCGGTCAGCTCAAACCCGATAACCTCGGGGATCAGCATAGAGATCGGCTGGCCCAGCATCGCCGCTTCGGCTTCGATACCGCCCACGCCCCAGCCCAGTACGGCGACGCCGTTGACCATGGTGGTGTGGCTATCAGTGCCCACCAGCGTGTCGGGATAGGCCACTTGCTCGCCGTTCTGGTCGGTATCGGTCCAGACGGTCTGGGCCAGATACTCCAGATTCACCTGGTGGCAGATGCCGGTTCCCGGCGGCACAACGCGGAAGTTGTTAAATGCGCCTTGGCCCCATTTCAGGAACTGGTAGCGTTCCATGTTCCGCTCATATTCGCGGTCCACGTTCATCTGGAAGGCGCGCGGGTTGCCGAACTCGTCGATCATGACCGAATGGTCAATCACCAGATCAACCGGGTTCAGCGGGTTGATCTTCTGCGCGTCGCCGCCCAGCGCCTTGATGCCGTCACGCATCGCGGCCAGGTCGACCACGGCGGGCACGCCGGTGAAATCCTGCATCAGCACGCGGGCCGGACGATAGGCGATTTCGCGCGGGTTCTTGCCGCCCTTTTTCGCCCAGTCGGCAAAGGCCCTGATGTCGTCAACCGAGACGGTCTTGCCGTCTTCGAATCGCAACATGTTTTCCAACACCACTTTCAGCGCGGCGGGCAGCTTGGAGAAATCACCAAGCCCGGCTGCTTCGGCGGCAGGAATCGAGTAATAGGAAACGGACTTACCGCCCACAGACAAAGTCTTGCGGGTCTTGGCGGTATCTTGTCCAACGACGATGGGCATGAGGTGGCCTCCCTCTGAGTAGGTAAAAAAGGGGTGTTGCTGGTGCTGCTTCTGCCTGATCGCGAGGCGGCAATCAAGGGGGGATGCAAGATTTGTATACCAATGTACACAAAATTTCACATTCCGGCTGAGTTCACCAGCGGCTGACAAAACCTTGATTGGTTATTTCATTCGGAAATGCCTAGAACAGGAACAGACAGAAGAATGGAGAAAATCCCGAACATGCGCCGTTTCGTCACTTGGCTTGCTGCTGCCCTGATTGGGTTTTCATCTCCGGTTCTGGCAGAAGATCATCCTGTGGTGGTTGAACTTTTTACCTCACAAGGCTGTTCGTCCTGCCCGGCGGCCGATGCCTACTTGGCGACTTTGGCCGACCGAGAAGATGTGATCGCGCTGGCTTTGCATGTGGATTATTGGGATTATATCGGATGGAAGGACGTTTTCGCGGACCCGCGTTTTACCAAGCGTCAAAAAGCCTATGCAATCGCGGCTCATCGTCATTCCGTCTATACGCCGCAAATGATCGTCAACGGGGTGGAACATGTGGTCGGCAATCACCCGGTGGATGTTGCCGCACTGATCGCCAAGCACGCCAAAACGCGGCACCCTATTTCGCTCGCGTTGAAAGAACAGGCCGGGGTTTTGTCGATTTCAGCCAGTTCCGATCAGGTCATGCCGACGCCGGTCATTGTGCAACTCGTACGCTATGTGCCCGAACGTGAAGTCGCCATTCACGCTGGCGAAAATGCCGGAAAGAAGTTGATATACAGCAATATCGTCACGGAATGGCATCGTTTGGGCGATTGGGACACAAACGGCCCGTTCAACCTGCAAACGCAGGTTCAGGGCGATGAACCGATCGTGGTGATTGTACAAGCACCCGGACCGGGACCGATCATCGCTTCGGCGCGGCTGCGCTGAAATCGTTAACGGTCTTTCTTCCAGCGACGATGCACCCAAAACCATTGTTCGGGATGCTGCCGCGTCATTGCTTCCAGTCGGTCATTGAAAGCCTGGGTCATTTCTTCAGCACTGCTGTGCGGGATCGGGTTTTGAATGGTTGGCTGAAACGTGATTCCGTCGGGGCTGCGCACTCCAAATGCAGGTAAAAGCAGTGCATTGTATTTCAATGCCATTTCCGCCGCTGCCAGAGAGGTGCGGGCCGGATGACCGAAAAACCGCAGCTTGGCTCCATCCTGGACGTGTTGATCAATCAAAAGGGCAATGATATTGCCCCCGCGCAGAAATTTCACCATTGCTGCCAAACCGCGCCGACCACGCGGAAACACCGGCGTCGCGATGCCGCTAAGCGCCTTTTCCCAGTGGCGGTTGAAGTAGATGTTGTCGAGCGGCCGAAACAATGCGCCAACGTCGCCGTATTTCCGTGTCACGGTGGCGCGTACGGAATCATGATTGCCAAAATGGCCAGACACCAGAATGACCGGGCGCCCGGTTCGGCAGGCTTCTTCCAGCGCGGGCACACCGGGTCCGGTCAGATCGGTGCCTGCCACGTGCCGCTTGAAGGTCGCACCGGAATAGATTTCGATCAATGTCCGGCCAAAATTGTCCGGGACCGCGCGGGCCAGCCGGTCAATTTCGGTCTGGGGCAGCTCCGGCCATACCAAGGCGAGGTTTTCGCGCACCCGTTTGTCGTATCCTGCCAGCGGCGCAATGATACGGCTGACCATCCAGCCCATCGCCGGTACGCGCCAGCGATAGGGCAGCATTAACGCCAGAAACAAAGGCGCGCTCATGAGAAGGTTCAAAAGGTACTGACCCGTGCGAGCGGCCAGAGACAACGTATCGTTGGGCATGTTTTGGCTCAGCTCCGCGCTGATGAGGTTTCGCGGTGCCACACATAAATACCCGAAAGCACAATCACAAGCGCACCGATCACGGTCCAGAAATCGGGATATTCGTCAAAAAAGATCATACCCCAAAGCGTGGCGAAAAGCAGCCCGACATAGGCAAACGGCGCCAACATTCCCGCTTCACCGATGGACAGGGCCCGGATCAGAAGAAGTTGTGAAAGCGTGCCGAAGATTGCCAGCATGATCATCAGAAGGGCCGAGGTAAGATCGACCGGTTGCCAGTAAAACGGGATGATGCAGCTGAAGATTATCGCGCCGAACATCGCGGTATAAAGCAGCGAGGTCCACGGGTCTTCGTTCAATCCGACGTAGCGGGTGACGATATTGTAAGCCGAATAACTGAAAGCGGCGGCCAGCGGGAAAAGTGCATAGGGCGAAAACACACCGCTGCCGGGGCGAATGATGATCAAGGCCCCGATCAGGGCGACGGCAATCCCGAAGGCGCGCCGCGGCCCGATTTTTTCACCCAGAAACAGCGCCGCACCAAGCGTGATGATGACCGGGTTCGTATCCATGATCGCGGTCGCTTCGGCCAGACCGATATTGGCGATTCCAAAGAAGAAAAAGCCGGTGCCAAACATCAGGAAGACCGACCGCGCCAATTGCAAAAAGGGATAGCGCGTGCGCGCCACGGCGCCAAGGCGCGGCAACACGATCAGCAGTACCAAGCTGGCCTGGCCGGCATAGCGCGCCCAGACCGCTTGCAACGGACCGACGCGCTGGCTGAGTTCTTTCGCGGTCGCATCCATCGCGGCGAAAAAGAAGATCGCTCCGATCATCAGCAGGATCGCGCGCGCGGTGTTGGACATCATCGTCTCCGAATTTGAGGCACCGTCACAAAGGTGATCCTCCCAAGCGCGGATGTGGGCGCGACCCTAGGCAGATGCCCGGGGGAAGTCCAGTATGCGCGGGGCAGGGGAGCGCGGCCTGCGGGCTGCCGATTGCCCTCAGCCGGTCAGTTTCGCACAAGCGCGTGCGATGACAATTTCTTCATTGGTGGGGATGACCATGACCTTGACCTGTGCGGTTTCGGTGCTGATCACTGGGGCATTGGTTGCGTTTGCTGCGGCGTCGATTTCGATCCCGATCCAGCCAAGCCCGGCGCAGATCCGGTCCCGGATCAGGCTGGAATTTTCGCCGATACCGCCACAGAACACGACCCCGTCCAATCCCTCCAGCGCTGCTGCCAATCCGCCCAGTTCGCGCCGGGCGCGGAAGGTGAAATAATCGATGGCTTGTTGGGCTTGTTCGCTGTCGGAAGACTGTAGCGTGCGCATATCATTGCTGAGGCCCGATAGACCCAGTAAGCCGGATTGCGTATATAATAGCGTGCTGATTCCGTCGGCGCTCAACCCTTCCTGTTGCATCAGGTACAAAAGAACGCCCGGATCGATCTGACCGCAGCGGGTGCCCATGGGCAATCCGTCCAGCGTCGAAAACCCCATCGAAGAGGCCATCGATTGCCCCGCCTTCATGCCGCACATCGAGGCGCCGTTGCCAAGATGCGCCACGACGACCCGCCCGGCGTGAAGCTGCGGCGCGGTCCGCGCCAGTTCTCCCGCGATATAGTCATAGCTCAGTCCATGAAACCCATAGCGCCGCACGCCCTTGTCGTAATAGGCGCGGGGCAGGGCGAAGACGTCGTTGACGAAAGGATGATCGCGGTGAAACGCGGTGTCGAAACACCCTACCTGAGCTGCCTGCGGAAACTCTTGCATCGCAGCGCGCACCGCAGCCAGATTATGGGGCTGGTGCAGCGGTGCGAAGGGTTCAAGTTCCGCGAGTTTTTCGACGCTTTTCGCATCGATCAAGGCTGGGCCGCTGTAGTGCAGCCCGCCATGCACGATGCGATGACCGACAGTGACGATATCGGCTTGCGGTAAATGGTCATTCAGCGCGTTCAAGGCCGTCGCCAAGGCTCCTTGGTGATCCACCACGCCGTCGGTGGGGATTGGGGCGGCGTCGATCAGCCGGACCCCGTCCGGGTTTTTCAACGTCAGTGTCGCCGCACCGCCGATCCGGTCGGCTTTACCGCTGGCGATCAGGCTTGGTTCGACTGCAGACAGGTCGAACAGCCCGAATTTCAGGGATGACGATCCGGCGTTCAGTGTCAGCGCATGGGCCATTCACTTGTCCCCGCTCAGCCGTTGATGATGCAAGGCTGCAACCGCGCAGGATGCCAGCCGTGCCATATCGTCATCAGCGCGGCTGTTCAGGATGATCGGCACCCGTGCACCCAGAACAACACCAGCGGCTTCTGCATGACTGATATAAGTCAGCTGTTTTGCCAGCATGTTGCCAGCATCAAGGTTTGGAACCACCAGAATATCAGCGCGGCCCGCCACCGGTGAAATAATCCCCTTGATACGGGCGGCGGCCAGATCGACCGCATTGTCCATCGCCAAAGGTCCATCGACCAAACCACCGGTGATTTGGCCACGTTCGGCCATTTTCGACAGCAGTGCCGCATCGACCGAAGAAGGCATGTCGGGATTGACCGTTTCCACCGCTGACAACACGCCGACTTTGGGTTCTTCGATTCCCAGCGACAGCGCCAGATCGATGGCGTTCTGACAGATATCTTTCTTGGTCTTCAGATCCGGTTCGATGTTGATCGCCGCGTCGGTCACCAGCAGCAGATGTGACAGCCCCGGCACATCCATCACAAAAATATGGGTGAAACGGCGCCCCATCCGCAGCCCGGTCTGCTTGTCCAGCGCCGGGCGCAGCAGATCGTCAGTATGCAAATGTCCTTTCATCAGGGCCTGCGCCTTGCCGTCATTGACCATCTGCACGCAAAGCCGCGCGGCATCGCGGGGGGTGGGTTCGTTTATGACTTCGATTCCGTCGAGCGAATATCCAAGTTCGGCCGCGACTTTGCTGATCTTGTCGGCGTCCCCGACCAGAATAGGATCGATCAATGTGTGCTGCTGCGCCAGAAGCGCGCCACCCAATGAATTGACTTCATCAGGGCAGACGATGGCGGTTTTCAGCGCTGGCAGTGGTTCGGCCCGCGCCAGAAGTTTTTCAAAATGACGATGACGCTGAACAATCAATCCGGGCAAATCGTGACTGTCATAATGCAGTTTGTGATTGGGGGCCTCGACAGTGGCCATGCCCGAAACCAGCAATTCACCATCGGAAATCCGTTCAACCCGGGTGTCCATCACGACTTGTCGGGTGGCGGCGTCGACCGATTTCACCGTCACCTTGGCGCACAATTCTTCTCCAGCTTGGGCGTGACCGGAAAAATTCAAATCCTGATGATGATAGAGCGTGCCTGCCCCGGGCAGGATATTGCCCAGAACCGCAGAAATCAGCGATGCCAGAAACATTCCCGGTGCCAGTGCTTCGTTCTGGCCATCGCCATCGCCATCGTGATCAAACAGGTGCATTGGATTGTGATTGCCCGAAACATTGGCAAAAACGATCAGATCGTCTTGGGTGACCAGCCGTCGGATTTCGGCGCTGTCACCGGGTGAAAGTTCTTCGAATATTTTGTTTTCAATCAGCATCAGATTCGTCTTTCCGGTCTTGCCCGTGGTTTCGGCGCTTGCTTGCCTGAATTATGACAATCCCTTGCCGGTCAAGCAAAGCCTGTCTATTTCCTGCATGTGACATCTTCGCTGATCTGGATCAGGTTTTCATATGCTGTGGCGGAATTGCCCCGTTACGCTGCGTGATCTGTTCACGACCTCAGTCAAATTGCTGCGGGGTTGCATAGTCACTTATTGGGCTGTCGCGCTTGGGTCTTCAGATTGCGGTCGGCATTCCCGGCCTACATCTGGTCGAACAGTTGCGTGACGGTATCAGGAACGGAGCGACCGGTTCGCTCAAAATACGTTAGGCATTGGTCGCAAAGCCCGCACCATGGTTTAAGATCCTACTCGCCGGACCAAGAAACTTCTGGTCAGCAAAGCCTCAATTGTATTTAGGCAGGAGGTATTCTAATCGGTGACTGTGATGTGCCGATTGGAGAATTCGGCAGAGTGCGGTTCTATAGGGTCGAGTTTGAGTACAAAAAAACGAAATCGGACGGCGTTTCTTTGATCCAATCAGATGTATGTATAGGGTGATCCTTATGACAATTTTACATACTTTTGGGCAGATGCAAGTTTCGTTTGGCGGCGTTTACTCAGAAAAATGCTTTGCATATGATTAAAGTTCATGTGTAGTTTTTTTTGTGATTGGCGCCTAAATTCAGACATGAATGGTCTGATGAGCGCTGTAACTGATTCGTGGGAGACTAAGCGATTAGTTTTGATTGCGTCTTCTGGAAAGATTCGAACCTGAGATTCGTTGCCGGGAATGCCGACTTTGCCAAGGTCGCCGGGCTGCAATCGCTTGCGCAGATTCAAGGTCTGAGAAACGATCAAATCCCTCGGGCAGAGATCGCAGAACTGGAACGCGAAACAGATCGAAAAGTCGTTGAAACCGGCCAGGCAATCGAACACTTTGAATTCGACCTGAAGATCGCGCAGGGACTGCATGTAACATTCAAGATAAGTAAAACGCCTTGCTTTGATGCGGATGGCGCTTTTTCTGGCATTATTACGCACTACAAAGATATTTCGGCCGAACAGGGGTATAAGCGCAAATTCCGCCGTGTGCTGCGTGAACTTGAAATTATCGAATTGATTGCCAGCATCGCCAATAGCGCCGGAAGCGCGAGCGAGTCTTTTGAAAAATCCATGAGGATGATGGCCAAATTCCTCGGGTGGCCGGTCGGTTCATTTTTACGGGTCCAGAAGGAAAAAGGCGAAATACTGCTGGTTCCGACTGGGCAGGACTATGTGGCGGATGAAGAAAGATACGGCTATTTGCGGGAGCTTACCCGAAGTCGTATCTTCCGCCCTGGCGAGGGCCTTCCCGGGGTGACTTATATGCGCGGCGTACCGCAATGGTATGAAAATATCTATGAGCAGGATGATATTCCCATGCTGCGCAGTATAGAAAAACGCGACATTTATTCCGCGCTGATCGTTCCGATTTATGTTGGTTCTGAAATTGTCGCCATTTTGGAATTCTATTCCGACCAAATCATTCCCCGGGATGCCTATCTGTTCGAATTGGTGCATCGTCTGGGGGTGCAATTGGGTCGCGTAGTGGAGCGGGAAAATACCACCAATGCATTGCTACAAAAACGTACCGCAGACGCTGCGAATAAGGCTAAATCGGTGTTTCTGGCCAATATGAGCCATGAAATCCGCACTCCGATGAACGGGATCGTCGGCATGATAGAACTGCTCAGCCGTAGCTCGTTGAACGATCAGCAGATGCGAATGCTGGAAACGATTCAAGATTCTTCGTTTTTTCTTTTGGGGATCATCGACGACATTCTGGATGCTGCCAAGATCGAAGCCGGCCAGTTGAAAATCGAAAAGACCGAATTCGCACTGCTTGATGCAGTCGAACGCACCGCCGAAACCTTGGCCGTGCCAGCGCAGGAAAGCAATGTTACATTCATGATGGAAGTCGATCCGGGCCTGCCTGATTTCGTGTGCAGCGATCCGATCCGGCTGCGTCAGATTTTGCTGAACCTGCTCAGTAACGCGATCAAGTTTTCCAAGCACGATGATGGTCGTCAGGGCCTTGTCAATCTGAAGCTCTCTCCGGTCGAAGGGGAAGACGAGATCTGCTTTGAGGTGCGCGATGAAGGCATCGGGATGAGCCCGAGCACCATTGAGCGGATTTTCAAACCTTTCAATCAGGGCGAAGAATCGACAACCCGTCGGTTCGGAGGCACCGGATTGGGTTTGGTAATCACGCAAAACCTAGTCAATATGATGGACGGGACGTTGACGGTGCAAAGCGAACCGGGAAAAGGGTCCTGTTTCAAGGTGGCGCTGCCAATGGAAGCCGTTCCTGAAAAGCAGACGTTGACCCCGGTCAACGGCGTTCAAATAGTGGTGATGGCCAGAAAGCCGATTTTTCACAATAGAATTAAGTCTTTTTTCGAACAATATGGGGCACGGGTTGAAACGCCTAAGACACGGTCCGAACTGATGGAATATGTCAGAAAGGCAGGGCCGGACACGGTCGTCATTCTGGCCTTGCAAACGATGGCGGAATGCGAAACCTTTAAACAGGCGGTTCAGCAGGAAAATCCAGAATGCCGATTGATATTCTTGGATTCATCACGCCAAAATCCCAAGGGGCTGCTGAATGAAACGCTTTATGTTTCCTATCGGTTCCCGGTACATTTTTCAGACATATTAAGGGGGGCTGCGGTTCTGACCGGGCGGGTTTCTGCGGCAAGTGGTCAAGACGAAGCAGTCCGGGTTCCGGGTCCCAAAGATCAGACCATGCCGATGGAAAAAGACGATGACGCGCATATTCTGATTGTGGATGATAACGATTTGAACCTGTCGGTCTTGTCGCGGCAGATGGAATTGCTGGGGTATTCGTGCGAAACGGCGGTCAACGGTAGGGATGGGTTGGAAAAATGGAAACAAAACCGTCATCAATTGGTTCTGACCGATTGTCAGATGCCGGTGTCTGACGGTTTCGAAATGACCCAGGAAATTCGCAATTTCGAATTTGAAAACTGTTTGAAGCCAGTTCCGGTGGTTGCCATTTCAGCAAGCGCTTTGGTTGACGAGGCCGAACGCTGCTTCAAATCGGGCATGAACGATTATCTGTCCAAACCGGTACAATTGAACGCGCTGCAATCGGTGATCGAAAAATGGAAGGACGGCATTGCCCCACACTGATGATCGCGGCCGATACCTGTAGCATCGAACCGGTGGGCCGGTAATCCATCAATGTTTCCACGATCAAGACGCGGTCGCCCACTGCCTTGGCGGCTTGGAAACTCGGCTGTGCCTGCAACCCGGTCCTGAATGCGACTAACCCTGTTCAAACTCTTGGTGGTGGCGTTGCAGGGGCCTTTGCGCAGTATCAGAAACATGCTAGGCCGAAATCACAGGATACTGGGGATCAGCGATGAAATTGGCTTTTGTCACCATGGTGTGGCGCGACTATTGGCTGTTGGAAAAATGGGTCAATCATAACACTCAATATGTTGAAAAGCGCAACCTTTACGTGATCAATCATGGCGGCGACCCAAAAGTGCATGAGATCGCCGCAGGCTGCAATGTCATTGACATTCCCCGTGATGAGGTCCCGATGGATCTGACCCGCCGCCGCTGGGATCTACTGGGCGGGCTGACCAATGGGTTGCTGGCATTTTACGATCGGGTGATCTGTACCGATGTGGATGAATTGATTGTCTATGTCGGACAGTTGGAGAGTTTGCAGGCGCATCTGGAAACCAGTACTGCCGATACTGTGGCGCTTTCCCCTATTGGTCTTAATCTTATCCCGCGCGAAGAAGGCAATATCGAAGATGGGGTGCTGCGGGCCTATCCCTATGCCATGCTCAGCGCGAAATATACCAAGCCCTGTATCGTCAGGGATCGGGTCTTTTATACGATCGGCGGGCATGGATTGCAGCGCGGCCAATTTACCATTGATCCGGACCTGTTGCTGTTCCACCTGCATTACGTGACGCCGGATTATGTCGATCGCATGGAAGAACGCCGCCAGATCGTGTTGCAGTCGCGCGAACACAATCAGGCACTGGAACAGCCCAAGGAGTTGGGGAAGCGTTACTGGATCAACTGGGCCAAACCGCACACGATCCGCGACAAGGAATTCGGAATTTATGAACGGGCCAGCGACATGCCCGTCGATCAAGGGTTTGAATTGGCCGCCGAAGCGTTGCGCGCGGCGGTCCGCACAAGCGGAAAAAAGGTCGTCGTCGATCACGCTTCGATGCTGGAAACGCCCTATCGGATAACGATTCCCGAACAGATGCGCGACCTGCTTTAGGCTGCTGGCTGGATTGAGAAAGCCCTGATTGCGATAACATTGTATGCCATTGTATGCTGTGCAAATTGTCGCAGGTGGTTCCGTTACGTCACTTGCTGTGGTGAATTCCCATTTTGCCACGATCTGATTTGGGAGCCCGGGTCGATTTCATTGACAGGGACTGATCTGTTTTTACAGGGCGTTTCCTCGATTTCTGGAATATATTTACAAAGCAGATAATAATGAGAGTAATAATTTACATCAAAATCATTGTATTTCATCTACTTATTTCTTTGTTTTCATTTTTTGCTATAATGGGCTTCATCATGTTTGCAGGTCGCATTCATGTGCGGGGCCAAACTTGGTCCCCCGTGTAATACCCAAGGGAGGAGCCTTGAATGACCGCCGGGAACCCAGCTCGAACCATCGAAAAATCTCTGTCCGAAACTTTCGGGGAAACCGCCCATGTTGATGCTGCGCGTTATGACGCGATGTATGCGGCGTCGCTTGCTGATCCCGAAGCGTTCTGGCGCGACCAGGGGCAGCGCGTGGAGTGGATCAAGCCCTTTACCAAGGTCAAGAACACCAGCTTTGCGCCCGGCGCGATCGACGTCAAATGGTACGAAGACGGCACGCTGAACGTTGCCGCCAACTGCATCGACCGGCATCTGGCGACCCGCGCCGATCAGACCGCGATCATCTGGGAACCCGACGATCCCGAAGAAGCCGCCCAGCACATCACCTATGCCGAACTGCACCGCCGCACCTGCCGGATGGCCAACATCCTGGAAGATCTCGGCGTGCGCAAGGGCGACCGGGTGGTGATCTACCTGCCGATGATCCCCGAAGCGGCCTATGCGATGCTGGCCTGCGCCCGGATCGGCGCCATTCATTCGATCGTCTTCGCCGGGTTTTCGCCCGACGCGTTGTCGGCGCGGATCAACGGCTGCGACGCCAAGGTGATCATCACCGCCGACCACGCCCCGCGCGGCGGCCGCAAGACCCCGCTGAAGGCCAATGCCGACGCCGCCCTGCTGCATTGCAAGGACAGCGTCAAATGCCTGGTGGTCAAACGCACCGGCGATCAGACGTCCTGGGTCGACGGGCGCGACTTCGACTATAACGAAATGGCGCTGGAAGCCGACGATTATTCCAAGCCGGCCGAAATGGACGCCGAAGATCCGTTGTTCATCCTTTACACCTCCGGGTCGACCGGCCAGCCCAAGGGCGTGGTCCACAGCACCGGTGGCTATCTGGTCTATGCCGCGCTGACCCATGAGGTCACCTTCGATTACCATGACGGCGACATTTTCTGGTGTACGGCGGATGTGGGTTGGGTCACCGGCCACAGCTATATCGTCTATGGCCCGCTGGCCAATGGCGCCACCACGGTGATGTTCGAAGGGGTGCCGACTTGGCCCGATGCGGGCCGGTTCTGGGCGGTGTGCGAAAAGCACAAGGTCAATCAGTTTTACACCGCGCCGACCGCGATTCGGGCGCTGATGGGCCAGGGCGAAGAATGGGTCAACCGCTATGATCTGAGCGATCTGAAACTGCTGGGCACGGTCGGCGAACCGATCAACCCCGAAGCCTGGAACTGGTATAACGACCATGTCGGCAAGGGCCGCTGCCCGATCGTCGACACCTGGTGGCAGACCGAAACCGGCGGTCACATGATGACGCCGCTGCCGGGCGCGCATGACCTGAAGCCGGGGTCGGCGATGAAGCCGTTCTTTGGCGTCAAGCCGGTGGTCCTGGACCCGCATACCGGTCAGGAAATCGACGGCAACGGGGTCGAGGGTGTGCTGTGCATCGCCGATAGCTGGCCCGGCCAGATGCGCACCATCTGGGGCGATCACGACCGGTTCGAAAAGACCTATTTCGCCGATTACAAAGGCTATTACTTTGCCGGTGATGGGTGCCGCCGCGATGCGGATGGCGATTACTGGATCACCGGCCGGGTCGATGACGTGATCAACGTGTCGGGCCACCGGATGGGCACGGCGGAAGTGGAATCGGCGCTGGTGGCGCATCCGCAAGTGGCCGAAGCCGCGGTGGTGGGCTATCCGCATGACATCAAGGGCCAGGGCATCTATTGCTATGTCACCTTGATGAACGGGGTCGAACCCACCGAGGCGCTCTACAAGGAATTGCGCGCCTGGGTCCGCACCGAAATCGGTCCGATCGCCAGCCCCGACCTGATCCAGTGGGCCCCCGGCCTGCCGAAAACCCGGTCCGGCAAGATCATGCGCCGGATCCTGCGCAAAATCGCCGAAAACGACTATGGCAGCCTCGGCGACACATCGACCCTCGCCGACCCATCCGTCGTCGAAGACCTGATCGAAAACCGGATGAATAAGGGGTAAGACATGGATTCTGTTGTGAAAACCACACCTGCTGTTCTGATCCTTCTGGGACCTCCGGGGGCAGGCAAAGGCACCCAAGCAAGGATTTTAGAGGACAAGTTCGGATTGGTGCAACTGTCCACCGGGGATTTGTTGCGTACCGCCGTGGCCGCCGGGACCGAAGCCGGATTGCGGGCCAAATCCGTCATGGACGCGGGCGGTCTGGTCAGTGATGACATCGTCATCGCCATTTTGCGCGACCGTCTGACCGCGACCGATTGCGTGCGTGGCATCATCCTTGACGGGTTCCCGCGCACCACTGTGCAGGCCGAAGCGCTGGACGATCTGTTGGCGGAGACCGGACAGAAAATCAACGCGGCGATCAGTCTGGAAGTGGATGACGCTGCGATGGTGGCCCGGATTTCCGGCCGTTACACCTGCGCCGGTTGCGGCGAAGGCTATCACGACGCTTTCAAGCAGCCACAACAGGCGGGAATTTGTGACAAATGTGGCGGCACGGAGTTCAAGCGGCGGGCGGATGACAATGCTGCAACCGTCGGCCAGCGGTTGCAGGCCTATCACGCTCAGACGGCCCCTTTGATCGCCTATTACGACAGCAAGGGTGTTTTGCAACGGATCGACGCGATGGGGGACATCGCTGCGATAGCAACAGAGCTTACGACCATGGTCGAAAATGCCATGACGTGAGTTACAGCCCCCGGCGGAACGGACCGGCGGGGTTCAGGAGGAAGAGGAGGACCCGCGAAATGGCGGATCAACACACTGCAAAAGCATCGGATGGAGCCTATTGGGCTGCCAATCTGCGCATCATTCTAATCAGCCTGGTGATCTGGGCCGTGGTTTCGTTCGGGTTCGGCATTCTGCTGCGCCCGTTATTGTCAGGGATCGCCGTCGGCGGAGCCGATCTGGGATTCTGGTTCGCGCAGCAGGGCAGTATCCTGGTATTCCTGGCGCTGATCTTCAACTACGCGTGGCGCATGAACAAGCTGGACCGCGAACACGGCGTGGAGGAGGAATAAGTCATGGATCAGTTTACCATCAACCTGCTGTTCGTGGGCGCGTCTTTCGCGCTTTATATCGGTATTGCGATTTGGGCCCGCGCCGGGTCCACGTCGGAATTTTACGCCGCAGGGCGCGGTGTGCATCCGGTTACCAACGGGATGGCCACGGCGGCCGACTGGATGTCGGCGGCTTCTTTCATCTCGATGGCGGGGCTTATCGCTTTTACCGGCTATGACAATTCGTCCTACCTGATGGGGTGGACCGGCGGCTATGTGCTGCTGGCGCTGCTGCTGGCGCCTTATCTGCGCAAATTCGGCAAATTCACCGTGTCGGAATTTATCGGCGACCGATTCTACAGCCCAACCGCGCGACTGGTTGCTGTGGTCTGTCTGATCGTGGCTTCGACCACCTATGTGATCGGTCAGATGACCGGCGTCGGCGTTGCCTTTGGCCGTTTTTTGGAAGTGGAGAACACCACCGGGTTGCTGATCGGTGCCGTGATCGTGTTCGCCTATGCGGTGTTCGGCGGCATGAAAGGGGTGACTTATACTCAGGTTGCGCAATATTGCGTGCTGATCCTAGCCTATACGATCCCTGCGATTTTCATCTCGTTGCAGTTGACCGGCAACCCGATCCCGGCTCTGGGACTGTTTGGCGATCACGCGGCCAGTGGTGAACCTTTGCTTGCCAAGCTGGATGCCATCGTCAAGGAACTGGGGTTCAGCGAATATACCGCGCATCATGCCGATACGTTGAACATGGTTTTGTTCACCTTGTCGCTGATGATCGGGACGGCGGGTTTGCCGCATGTGATCATGCGCTTTTTCACCGTGCCGAAAGTTGCGGATGCCCGTTGGTCGGCCGGTTGGGCGCTGGTTTTCATCGCGCTGCTTTATCTGACCGCCCCGGCGGTTGGTGCGATGGCGCGTCTGAATATCACTGAAATGATGTGGCCCAATGGGGGCATCAATGGTGGTGCCGTGACCGTTCAGCAGATCGAAAACGACCAACGCTATGCCTGGATGGCAACTTGGGAAAAAACCGGGTTGTTGGGCTGGGAAGACAAGAACGGCGATGGTGCGATCCAGTACTATAATGATCAGAACGCCGATCTTCAGGCGATGGCCGCCGAAAAGGGGTGGACCGGGAACGAGTTGACCAATTTCAACCGTGACATCCTGGTTTTGGCCAATCCCGAGATTGCCAACCTTCCGGGTTGGGTGATCGGTCTGGTCGCTGCCGGTGGTTTGGCCGCTGCGCTATCGACTGCTGCCGGTTTGTTGCTGGCGATTTCGTCCGCTGTGTCGCACGATCTGATCAAGGGGGCGATCAATCCGAATATTTCGGAAAAAAGCGAATTGCTGTCGGCCCGCATCGCCATGGCAGTGGCAATTTGCGTGGCGACCTATCTGGGGCTGAACCCCCCGGGGTTCGCGGCGCAGACTGTGGCTCTGGCCTTTGGTCTGGCGGCGGCTTCGATCTTCCCGGCGCTGATGATGGGGATCTTTTCGACCAAGATCAACAACACCGGTGCAGTGGCGGGCATGTTGGCTGGTCTGATCGTGACTCTGGTCTATATCTTCCTGCACAAGGGGTGGTTCTTTGTTCCTGACACCAACAGTTTCTCGGATGCTGATCCGCTGTTGGGGACCGTGAAGTCGACCTCGTTCGGAGCCATTGGCGCGGCGATCAACTTCGCTGTGGCCTATCTGGTCGCAGGAATGACCAAGGAGACGCCGGAAGAGATCAAGGCCCTGGTTGAAAGTGTGCGCATCCCTCGTGGCGCAGGCACTGCCCAGGATCATTGATCCCAGGATCGGACCTGCCTCCCCGGGTCCGATCCGCAAAACAACATCCCGTCCGGTTTTTCCGGGCGGGATGTTTGCGAATTCAGCTCGATAGTCGAAAGAAGATGGCTGGGCCTTTCGCAGGCATTTCTGATGAAACAGCCCAGTCGGGTTGCGGCCCGGTGGAATTGACGTAAACCTGTTCCTACCTTCTGATTACGGAGCGTCCCATGCCTGCAAGCCTACCTGACCTGCATCGCTTCCTGTCTTCGGTTCATCCCTATGATGCAATGCCGGTAGAGGAATTGGCGCGGCTGGTTGAGGCATTCGAACTTCGCAAGTTCAGTGGTGGTCAGCAGGTCTATGGCTTTGGCGAGACGTTGGAGGGGCTTTATCTGATCCATTCCGGCCAGATCGAAATCAGGGATGAAAACGATGTCCCGGTTTCTCTGCTCGGGATGCGTAACAGTTTTGCCGAACGTGGATTACAGCGCGATGGCATCGCGGCAACCACGGCCCGGGCGCTGGACGATGTGGTGCTGCTGTTGTTGCCGAAAGCAGCCTTCGAAACGCTGATCAAAACCAATGATGCGGCGCGGCGGTTTTTCGATCGGTCGCGTGCGCCTCGACGCAAAACAAATGATCTGGCGACCAGTCGGGTTGATGAATTGATGACTCGAAACCCGGTGATTTGTGTGCCGGATACCACGGTGCAGCAGGCCGCAAAGATCATGCGCGACAAACGGATTTCAGCGCTTTGCGTGACCGAGGGCGAACACTTGGTGGGGATCGTGAGTGTCCGCGATCTGGCGGCGCGTGTGTTGGCCGCGGCGCTGGCCTTGGATACCCCCGTTGGCGCGATCATGACGGCCACCCCTTTGACATTGCCCCCATCTGCCATCGGATCGGATGTGTTGCATGCGATGATGGAGCGCAAGATCAACCATATCCCGATCTGTGAATCGGGTCGATTGATCGGCATGGTCAGTCAGACCGATCTGACCCGGTTTCAAGCCGTGTCTTCGGCCGAATTGGTTTCGGAAATCGCCCATGCCGATACCGCAGAAGACATGGCCACGGTCACGGCCCGCATACCGCAATTATTGGTGCAACTGGTCGGCGCGGGCAACCGGCACGAAGTTGTGACCCGGCTGATCACCGACGTGGCCGATACTGCCACCCGCCGTTTGCTGACATTGGCCGAAGAAAAACTTGGCCCGCCGCCGGTGCCCTATCTGTGGCTGGCCTGCGGTAGCCAGGGACGGCAGGAACAGACAGGGGCCAGCGATCAGGATAATTGCCTGTTTCTGGACGATGCGGTGACGGACGAACAGATGCCCTATTTCGTGGCGCTGGCGCAATTCGTCTGTGACGGGCTGAATACCTGTGGCTATGTCTATTGCCCGGGCGATATGATGGCGACCAACCCGAAATGGTGTCAGCCCGTCCGAATTTGGCGTGAATATTTTCACCGCTGGATCGAACAACCGGATCCGATGGCACAGATGCTGGCCAGCGTGATGTTCGATCTGCGTCCGATTGGCGGTGCGCTGACGCTGTTTGCCGATTTGCAGCGCGAAACGCTGAGCAAGGCCAGTGCAAATTCGATTTTTGTGGCCCATATGGTCGGCAATTCCTTGAAACACACGCCGCCATTGGGTCTGCTGCGCGGGTTTGCTACGATCCGGTCGGGTGAACATAAAAACATGCTTGATATGAAACATAACGGGGTTGTGCCGGTGGTTGATCTGGGGCGCATATATGCGCTGATGGGGCAGGTCGAACCGGTCAACACACGGGCCCGTCTGGAACGGGCGGCCGGGGCAGGGGGGCTTAGCCCGTCAGGTGCACGCGACCTGTTGGATGCCTATGATCTGATCGCCGAAAACAGGTTGGCCCATCAGGCCCGTCAGGTGCGGCGCGGTGCGGCACCCGACAACTATATGGAACCGACGGAATTGTCGGATCTGGAGCGCAGCCATCTGCGCAATGCATTCGTGGTGATAAAATCGCTGCAATCGGCCTTGGGTCACAATCGCAGTGTTGGCGGTTAACTACCGGCGGGAGAGGAAAAAGATGTTTCTGGAACTGATTGCAACCTTTGTGGCCGGGATTGCGGCGGCGGGCGTGATGTTGTTGCTGAACAAGGGCATGGGCGGACGGTTGCCGCGCTGGCTGATCCCGGTTGCCGCCGGAGCAGCGATGATCGCGGCGACGATTTCCAATGAATATGGCTGGTATGGAAGGACAACGTCTGGTCTGCCCTCTGAAATTGTTGTGGCCCAAACTGTTGAAAGCAAGGCCATGTATCGCCCCTGGACCTATCTGCATCCGTTTGTCACCCGGTTCATGGCCGTCGATACCGCGTCCATCCGAACCAATCCTGCGGTGCCGGATCAGAAAATGGTCGACCTACTGTTTTTTGGCCGCTGGTCGCCGGTCCGATCATTGCCGGTTCTGGTCGATTGCGCCAACCGCCGTCAGGCGTTGCTGGCCGCAGGTGCGGCATTCGACGAGGCCGGGCAGGTGACTGATGCTGTTTGGTCCGCTCTTGCACCTGAACATGGGCTATTCGTGGCTTTATGCGTCGAGGCGAACTGATGTTCCTGCATCTTGGCCTGCGTCTTCGTATCTTCCTTTTCTTCGCTCTGGTCGCACTTGGCGGAATCGCCGCGATCTTTGCTGGGCTTTATGTCGGTTATCTCAAGGCGCTGTCGGGGGATCTGTTGTCGGCTTTCGTGCAGGCCGGAACGATTGCGGCTTTCGGTATTCTGGGGTTGGCGGCGGGGGTCTGGCTGCTGTTCGACGAACATGTCGCCAAACCGATCGAACGTCTTTCGGCGCGGCTGCGCGTTGGGGCGCATGCCGGGGTGTCCGGCGGCATAGACGATGGCGCTGCGCGGTATCTTGGTGATCTGGGGCCTGCTGCCGAAGCGGTGACGCGGCAACTGTCGGAAAACGCCCTCGACAGCGCGGGTGAAATCGCCCTGAAGACAGAACAATTGCGACAGGAAATGAACCGGTTGACCGCGCTTTTGTCCGATATCCCGGTGGCGATGGTGCTGATCAATGCCCGGCACCAGATCGTGCTTTACGATTCCCAATCGGCAGCGGTGCTTGGGCAGGTCCACACGCCCCGCCTGAACGCATCGATTTTCGATTATTTCAAACGCGCTGCCATTGAAACGGCATGGGCCAAGCTGATCAAAACCGGTCAGGAGGTGGCGTTTACTGCCAATGGCGCTGAGGGTGAACAGGATTTCGAACTGCGGATGAAGCCGCTGGACCAAGGGTCGGGCTATATGCTGATTATCGACGAAGCCCATGCGACGATAGAACCCGAAGCCGCGCGACCGCTGATTTACGATTTCGATCTGCTGCAACTGGCAGAAGGCAGTTCAGCCGATGAAACCCGCTTGTCCGATCTGACTTTCGTGGTGTTTGACAGCGAAACCACGGGGTTGCTGCCGCATAAGGACGAAATTGTGCAGCTTGGCGCGCTGCGCGTGGTGCGGGGCAAGATCGTTCAGGGTGAAGCGCTGGATATGCTGGTAAACCCGATGATGCCGATCCCGCCGGGGTCGACAAGGGTGCACGGGATCACCGACGCGATGGTGGTGGATGCGGCCCCGATTGACCGCGCGGTGAATGCATTTCACAAATTCGCCCATGACGCGGTGATCGTTGCCCATAACGCCCCGTTCGACATGGCCTTCATGCACCGGCATGGCAATCGGCTGGGGCTGAGTTGGGACCATCCGGTGTTGGATACGGTTCTGGCCTCGGCGGTGCTGTTCGGGGCCAGTGAGAGCCACACATTGGACGCGCTTTGTGATCGGTTAGGGGTGGAAATACCCGTGTCGCAGCGCCACAGCGCGATGGGGGATGCGCGTGCAACGGCGTTGGTATTGTGCCGCATGCTGCCGATGCTGGAAGCGCGTGGCATTGCGACCTTCGGAAACCTTCTGGCAGAGATGCGCAAGCATGGTCGAATGCTGAAAGACCTGAATTAAGCGGCGGGAGTTTCCCTGCTTTCGCTGCGAAAGCGATCAAAATCCGCCACAATTAACCGCGATCATATCTGCCTAGACAAAGGCGAGGCGGAAAATGCACCCTAAGATCACCGATATGAAACGTGCCCGTCTCGGGCGTCTGTTTGAATTGATCCGCCAGAAAAATCTGTCGGACCAGAGACGTAGACATTGTGAAGAACCGCTGAAAGTCCCGCAGGCCGCCGCGTTATGCCATGCTGCGAGCGAAAGCCTGAGTCCGTTTTCGCAACGGTCCTATCGGGCTTGAACTGCGCCCAAAGACTAGTCTTCTTCCGTCTTGGCGTCGCCGCGAAAACCGGTGGCGACAACGAATTTTTCCGAACTGTCTGATCGCGACGCGGGCGGTTTCACATTCACCACCTTGGTGAATTTTTGTTTCAGCAGCTTTTGCAACTCGCCCTCGGCGCCACCGGCCAGAACCTTGGCGACAAAAGTCCCGCCATCTTCCAGCACGTCGAAGGCGAAATAGGCCGCCGCTTCGCACAAGGCGATGATGCGCAAATGGTCGGTCTGTTTATGCCCCGAAGCCGAAGCGGCCATATCCGACATTACCACATCGGCCTTACCGCCCAGCCAATCCTTGACCTTCTGGTCGGCATCGTCTTCCATGAAATCCAACTGATGGGTTTCGGCCCCGGCAATCGGTTCGACCTCTTGTAGGTCGACGCCCAGAATTGTCCCGACTTTCTTGCCCTGTTTTTCGCCCAGCGCATTGATACGGCCCACCGCGACCTGACACCAGCCGCCCGGGGCGCAGCCCAGATCGACCACCCGTGCACCGGGTACGAGGAAACGGAATTTGTCGTCCAGTTCCAGTATCTTGAAGGCCGCGCGTCCGCGATATCCTTCGGCCTTGGCGCGTTTGACATAAGGGTCGTTCAACTGACGCTGCAACCACAGGGTCGAACTCATCTTGCGCCCGCGGGCGGTCTTGACCTTTACGGTCAGGTCACGCTGACCGCGTCCTGATGTGTTTTTGGTGCCTGGTTTCTTTGCCATGGTCTCAACTATTCGTTTTATGGGGCCGGAGGTGAATTTTCTGGCCCGGAATCAAAGTGGTTTAGGTCTTTTGTCAGAACGGGCCGTCTTCCAGAACCCCGTCCGCGCTCATTTGAGCATATAGCAGACCTTCGCGCAGGCCGCGATCAGCCACTGACAACCGGTCGGTGGGCCAGCAACGCAGCAGTGCCTGAAGGATTGCGGCGCCCGACATGATCAGCGCCTGCCGGTCCTGACCGATGCGCGGATCGCGGCGCCGACCTTGCGGGCCCAGCGTCAGATAGTTGCGGATCACCTTGTCGATTTGATCCGAGGACATGCGCAGCCCGTCTACTTTCGTCCGGTCATAACGTTTCAACCCAAGATGCGACGCCGCCACCGTGGTCACGGTGCCGCTGGTGCCGACGATCTGAAACCCTTCGCGCACCTGTTCATTGGCATAGGGTGTAAATTCGGACAGGTTTTCTTCGAAAAACCAGCTCATCAGCGCGAACCGGGCGGAATCGTCTTCGACATCGCGGAACTGATCGCGCAACGTCGCCACCCCCAGCGGCACACTGATCCAATCGACCACCTTGGCAGCCGGAAAGGGGCTGTCGCTGGGATGGAAACCGGCATGCAGCCGCATGATTGCCCGCGGTCGATCCCGGTTGGGGACCGATCTCAGGTCGATCCAGACAAGTTCGGTCGATCCGCCGCCGATATCCACCACGAGCAACTGTTCGGTCTTGGTCGACACCAAAGGAGCACAAGAAATCACGGCCAGCCGAGCTTCTTCCTCGGGCTGGATGATTTCCAGTTGCAACCCGGTGTCCCGGCGGACCTGACGGATGAATTCGCGGGAATTCTTGGCGCGGCGACAGGCCTCGGTGGCCACCAGACGCATGCGCGTGACTTTGTGGCGCTTCAGCTTTTGCTGACAGATGCGCAATGCCTGAGTGGTGCGCGCCATCGACGCCCGGCTGAGACGGCCGGTCGTTTCCAAGCCCGATCCCAGTTGGACGGACTTGGAAAAACTATCTACCACATGAAACTGGCTGCCCTTCGGTTGGGCAATCAGCATGCGACAACTATTGGTCCCCAGATCCAGCGCAGCATAAAGCTCAGCTGTATCCGGCGGTTTCGGCGCGGGGCTCTCAACCGGTTTTGGGAATGCGCCCGCACCTTTGGGACGCTTGGGCGCCATAACTACACGCCCTCCATTTCGAGTTACCCTAAAGGTAGTGACAAGTTTGTCATTGCGCAAGCGCCACGTCGGCAAATCTGCCGCGATGCAGTATTTGGTCGCTCGTCGTCGCGGGAATGTCGAAAACCGTCCTCTAGGGGTAAATCTGCCGGTTTAAGCATGAAGGTGTACAAAAGGGGAATCATACGACCATGCCCGATGTCACCATCGTTTTTTGGCGCGATATTCCGGCGCAAGTGATCGTCGGAAAAGGACGCCGTGGTACCAAGAAGCCCTTGGCCGAACGGTTCGAGCAAGCCATCGATCGCGCCGCAATGAAGGTGGGGGCCTCTGATACGGATGCCTATCTGGCGGAATGGCGCAAAGCGGCCCCTTACGAGATCGAAGGCGATCCGGTTGAGATCGTTAAAAGCGAAGCGGCGCGGCTGGAAGACGAATATGATCAACCGCGCCTGAAGGCATTGATCGACAATGAAGGATGGGATCAGGCGTGAGCCTCGATCCGGTGAAACTGAAGGAAACCATGATGGCATTGCTGAATTTCCGCAAACGCGAAGACAGACCGGCACTGACACTCACGCCTCAGGTCGAAGCGTTCTTGCAGGGCTATTCGATCGAAGTGATGCCGCGCACTGCGGCCAAGGTGGACAATTTCCGCGATCTGCTGCCCAGTGGCACCCGTGTCTATATTGCCCATATCGATGGTACCCCGATCGAGGAAATGGTTGAAACCGCGGCGCGGTTGACCGACGAAGGCTTCGACGTGATGCCGCATTTCCCAGCCCGAATTATCAAGGACAGGGCAACGCTGGAAAACTGGATCAACCGCTACCAGACCGAAGCGGGTGTCAAACAGGCGCTGCTGCTGGCTGGTGGCGTGACCCAAACGGCGGGGGAATTCCATTCTTCGATGCAGCTTCTGGAAACCGGGTTGTTCGATAAGGCCGGGTTTGACCGTTTACATGTGGCCGGTCATCCAGAAGGCAATAAGGATATCGATCCCGATGGTGGGGATGCCACAGTGATGGAAGCGCTGCGCTGGAAGCAGAAATTTTCAGAACGCACCGATGCAAAAATGGCGCTGGCGACGCAATTCTGCTTTGAGGCCAAGCCGATCATCGCATGGGCGGATCGTTTGAGGTCAGAAGGCATCGACCTGCCGATTCATATCGGTATTGCTGGTCCGGCAAAACTGCAAACCCTGATCAAGTTTGCCGTAGCCTGTGGTGTTGGCCCGTCGCTGCGTGTCTTGCAAAAACGCGCAATGGACGTGACCAAGCTGCTGCTGCCTTATGAACCGACCGATGTGATTGCCGAATTGGCTGCGCACAAAGCGGCACATCCAGATTTCAACATCGAACATGTCCATTTCTTCCCGCTGGGCGGCATCAAGACCAATGCCGGCTGGGCGATTGAAAACGGCGGCGCTTCGGCGGTTCCCGCCATCCAACAAGGAATTTAAAATGACCCGCACCATCGTTGAATCGAAAACCAAGACCGCGATCATCGGCTTTGATCAGCCCTTTTGCGTAATCGGTGAGCGGATCAATCCCACAGGGCGCAAGAAACTGGCGGCCGAACTGGAAGCGGGCGATTATTCCACCGTGGAAAAGGATGCAGTCGCTCAGGTCGCTGCGGGGGCGACCGTTCTCGATATCAATGCGGGGGTGGTTTACAATTCCAATCCCAATCCTAATGAAACCGAACCGCCACTGATGCGCGATCTGATCAATCTGGTGCAGGGATTGGTCGATGTGCCACTTTGCATCGACAGCTCGGTGCCCGCAGCGCTGGAAGCGGGGCTGGAAGCCTGTGAAGGGCGTCCATTGTTGAATTCTGTCACCGGAGAAGAAGATCGGCTGGAATTCGTATTGCCGCTGGTGAAGAAATACAATGTGCCGGTGGTGGCGATTTCCAATGATGATACCGGAATTTCCGAAGACCCCGATGTGCGGTTCGCGGTCGCCAAGAAGATCGTCGAACGCGCCGCCGATTTCGGCATTCCCGCGCATGATATCGTGGTCGATCCGCTGGTGATGCCAATCGGCGCGATGGCGACAGCGGGCAATCAGGTGTTTCAACTGGTCCGGCGTCTGCGCGAAGAACTGGGGGTCAATACCACCTGTGGCGCTTCGAATATTTCCTTCGGGCTGCCCAACCGGCATGGCGTCAACAATGCTTTTCTGCCGATGGCAATGGGGGCAGGCATGACCAGTGCGATCATGAACCCAGTGGCTTTGCCCATTTCACAGATCAAAATCGCCGAGAAAAAAGCGCTGATAGAAGCGGCGGGCATCATTCTGCCTGAGGATATGGATGACGAAGACTTCGTGCAGATGTTTGGTATGGGATCGACCCAGCCGCGCGCGGGGTCAGAAATGGAGGCGATCCGTGCTGCAAACCTGTTGACCAATAATGATCCGCATAGCAGCGCATGGATCCGATCCAACAAGTCCCCCGAGTCAGCAGGGTCAGCCGAAGGCCGCGGTCGTCGTGGTGGGGGCCGCCGCCGCCGCGCTTGAGCATTTGAAATCACGAGGTCATGTCATGTTCAAAGGGGCGACATCCGGTGCGCTGTCAATAAGTCTTGTGTGTTTTTCCGGGGATGTTCGGTCAACCAATGGCCGTTTTGCATTCGTGCAAGGCGGTACTTGGTTTGTTGGCTTCCGATCCTGCTTTCGGCGCTCTGGGTCAAATCAGGTCTATATCCCGCGCGATCATCGCCGCATGGGTGCGGTTGCGCGCCTGAAGTTTGCGGCTGAGCGTTTTGACATGCAGCTTGATCGTCACTTCCTGCACATCCAGATCGCGGGCGATTTCCTTATTCGCCTTGCCTTCGCAAATTCCGCGCAACACATCCATTTCGCGCGGCGTCAAATTGGGATTTTGGCCGTCGTTTCGATCCGATTCCAGAAATTGTTGCGGTGCGTAAACGCCACCGCCAAGCAAATGGCGCACCGCGCTGATCAGGGTTTCCGGGGCAATTGTTTTGGGCAGGAAGCCCGCAGCCCCCGTGGCCAGCGCACGCCTTGCAACATCGGGCGAGGCCGTGCCTGAAATGATAGCGACCGGATGGTCGGCATTCGTTTCCAGCGTTTGTAACAGCCCTTCGGGCAATGTCATGCCTGGCATTTTGTAGTCTAGGAGGACCAGATCGTAGGTGCCATTTTTTTGGATCAGGTCAAGACTTTCATCAAGGTTGGAGGCTTGATCGACGCTGAATTCTCCAGCGTTACGAATATAATCGGCAAGCGTTTCCCGGACCAGATCGTGATCATCGGCAATCAAAATTCTTTTCATATGAAATGCTCCACCAATTTACCGGAAGTTGGCACGTATATTTCACCTTGGGACCGATGAACCACTTTGATATCAATCACATTCAAATAGATGTTGGAGCATACCCTATACCTTGGAATAGGGCTATAGACAGCATTGTATTTTCTGGCGATCTTTCGCGCATCTTTGTTGGGGTATTGAACAGGCATGTCACGCATCATTTCCACCGTCCTAGCCGCCGCTTTCACGTTTGTAGGCTGGGCAAGTGTCGCCGTGGCCGAAGGTTTACCCGTCAATACGACGGATCAGGACCAATCTGTTAACGCGCAAGAACAGGAATTTCTACTTGAGTTTATGTATCCACCGGGGGCCGAACGTGAAGCGGTGTATATGACTTTGGATGATTTGCAAAATTTGCCTCATGCAGGTTTCGAAACGACAACCATATGGACCGAAGGCTTACAAACGTTCGAAGGGGTCTGGCTAAAAGATTTGGTGAGACATCTTGAGGTAAGCGAAGGCACATTGGAGCTGAGCGCCCTGAACGAATATCTGATCGAGATGAATGTCGAGGAAATCGCCGACAGCCACGCACTTGTTGCCTATATGCGAAATGGCAAGCCCATGACTGCACGCGAAAAGGGGCCGCTTTGGATCGTGTTTCCTTATGACAGCGACCCGAAGTTTCAATCCGAAACCGTTTACGCCCGTAGCATCTGGCAGTTGGACCGCATTTCACTGCTGCAATAGCCCATCCGGACGACAATCAACCCAGCCCCTTCAGTGCGGTGCAAACCGATTTGAAGGGTTGCTGCATTGATTTAAATAAACTGTTTTGAGGAATGAAAAAGGGAGGATTGCATGCGCGGACGGCAGGAGTTGAGGCGCAAATTCCGCTGGATTCACATTTTCCTGCTTTGCGTTGCCGTTAGTGTGACACTCGTTCTGTCGATCCAGCTTTGGGCCTTGTCGGCGCAAAAGATCAAGGATTTGCGCAGCTCAAAAACGGATAACGTGGTTTGGACTCTGGGCCAGCTTGAAGTCGAATTTCAGCAGCTCGAACTCAGTTTGCAAAATCTGGTTCTGACACAAGGCGATCCAAGTGCCGCCGCAGCAGAGGTCCGGCGGCGTTTCGATGTTTATTACAGCCGGGTCGAAATTCTAAGCGACAGCCCGCTGTATCAGATGGCGTTGGTTGCGAACGACAATGTTGTCACGTTGCAGCAATTCAAGAAGCAAAATGATCGGTTAGCACCGCTTATAGATGCGCCAGACGACCTGCTGGCAGAAAACGCCGCCCGTTTATACGCCGAATTCAATGCGGTTGAAAAACTGGTGCGGCAGGTTTCTGTCAGGGGAAATGCGGTCTGGGCTGCGCAGGGAGAAAAGGCCCGCGACGAAGTCGGTGCCATCATGTTTCGGTTGTCGATCGTGACGGTGATCCTGATGGCGTCCCTAGGCATGTTGGCGGTGCTACTTTTTCGGCTCAATTTGCAGAATGCCAAAAGCGCCAGGGAACATAAAGCCACCTCGGTGCGGTTGAGCGAAGTCTTGGGGACCACATCAGATGCGCTTGTCGTGACCGACGGAAACGGCCGTATCGTTGAATTCAACCGCGTCGCCGAGGAACTTTTGAAAACCGAAAGGGGGGCAGCTTTGGGGCAGGCTTTTGACCGCTGCTTACTCAATGAACGCGGAGATTTCGCCCGTTTGCCCTTTGTGTCCAGCGGCCGGATATCCGGATTGCAATTGCACCTTAAATCTGCAGATGGACGAGTGATCCCGGTAGAAGTTTCTCAGGGTGTGGCCAAGATAGAAACCGCCAAGTTCCACGTCTATTTCCTGCGTGACATCACCGAACGGAAAAACGCCGAACGGGCGCTGCGGCAATCCCGCGACCGGGCGCAGGCAGGGGAACGGGTGAAATCGCGTTTTCTGGCAGTGATGAGCCATGAAATGCGCACCCCTCTCAATGGTATCTTGGGCGTCGTCGATCTGATGCGCGATGGTCAGAATCTGACTGCGCGGGAATTCGACCATTATCTTGATCTGTTGCAGAATTCCGGTCAGACGCTGCTGACGCATGTCAATGATGTGCTGGATATTACCCAGTTGGAAGCAGACGATATTACCCTGAGCGAAGGCAGGTTTGATTTTGATGTGCTGCTGGAACGGTTGATTGCACCAATGCAGCTTGTGGCGGCGCGTCGCGGAAATCAGCTTTTGCTGGAAAAACCCCCTGAAAGTCTGGGCTGTTTCATTGGTGATGAAAAACGACTGCATCAGGTCTTGCTGAACCTGCTTGGGAATGCGGTGAAGTTCACCGAAAACGGGGTTATCACCGTCACTGTGAACGCTTCCCGGATAAAGGGACAGGACACGACCGAACTGGAAGTTCAGATTTCCGATACCGGGGTCGGTGTTGCAGAGGATGAACAAACGCGCATTTTCGACGATTTTGTCCGGATCGAAGACCAGACGAGGGAACAGCGCGAAGGCACCGGGTTGGGGCTTGGAATTGCAAAGCGCATCGTCACCGCGATGGGGGGCGATATCGGGGTGGAAAGTATTTTTGGTGAAGGCAGCGTTTTTTGGATCCGTATTGCTTTGCGACCGGCAAAAATGGCCGAAAGGCTTTCACCGGACGAAGACGACATGGCTGTACCGGAAAAAGCGCTGTCGGTCCTGATCGTCGAAGACAATCCGACCAACCGTTTCGTGCTGAGTGAATTGCTGACACGGGACGGCCATCGGGTGGCCGAGGCCGTCAACGGCAAGGACGGGGTGGAGATAGCGCGTCAGGAGCCATTCGACGTCATTTTGATGGATGTCAGCATGCCGGTCATGGGGGGGCTCGAAGCCGCGCGTCTGATCCGCATGGGCGGAGCCTCGTGCGAAAGCCGGATTGTTGCGGTGACGGCCCATGTCTTTGATCAAGACACGACAGAGTTCCGCGATGCGGGAATGGATGCGGCGGTGTCCAAGCCGATCAGCCGCAAAAGCATAAGGGCGGTGTTGACCGGCGAAGGCAGGATGGATGCCGACCGCAATGACACCGCCCTGCTGGATCGGATACATCTGCGCCAGGTCATGCAAAGCCTAGGCCCGCAAAAGGGGCACAAGCTGATCGAGGATTTCTGCCTCGAAGCCCGGGATGTGTTGGCCGGTCTAGATCAAACCGATTGGCAAACGTCCGGCGATATCGCCATCAGGCTGCACCGGTTGGCCGGTACGGCGGCACTTTCGGGGGCGAAGCGTTTCCGTACAGCGCTGAACCAGATGGAAAGCAGCCTGCAAGCCGGAGATCGTCAGGACCTTAGCAAGTGGGCTCCGTTTCTTTCATCGCTTTGGGCAGAAACACGGGCTGAACTGAAAGACTTTCTGGCTGACGCTGACAGTTCTGATTTGTCCGACCGAAATAACGCGAGACTCTAAATCAAAAAACTGTGCCGTTAGGTATTTCCCCCACTTTTAATGGAGCATTGCCGAAGCAGGGCGTACCCCTACAAAAGGAGATTGCGCCATCCAGTCTTGCGCTGTGTTGATCAGATGCCTTGGACCGTCAAGGAAAACGGTCTTTGCCTCGGTCGCATCCGCAACCGATAAATCCCCCAACCAAAGCGCAATCAGATCTGCAAGTGTTGCCGTAAGATAAACATCAACTTCATGTCCGGGGTCGGTGGGGCACAAGTCGACAGCATCGCCATTCGCAATGACCCACCATGTGTTCAGATCATTACGATCTGAAATTTGCACCAAGATCACGGTTTCCCCGTCCGGCAAGCCTTCTGTATTCAGGGTACGGTGAAAATCCCACATGAATCCGCCGACATCGCAGTCTTGCGCGGCGATGACGCGTTTGCGCCACCGCATGCCCCAGACGGCCATGTTTTCGACTATGGGTCCAAGTTCCCGGCCCGAGCGCGTCAGCTTGTATTCGGTCACTTGCCCTGTTGGCGCTGCCTTTCGAATGATGATTTCAGCGGCTTCCAGCGTCTTGAGTCGCTTGCTCAGGATTGAAGGGGACATCCGCGGGATCGCGTTTTGAAAGCCGCTGAAACGTGTCGTTCCCAGAAACATCTCGCGCAGCAACAACAGGGTCCACTTGTCCCCCAGTATTTCAGCGGATGCCATCGCTGGGCACAGGCTGCCTGATGCATTCTTCGTTTTGTGGGTCATCGGGCAAGTGTACTGTGTTCGAGGGCGCCCTGACTACTACGGATTCAGTAGTCGTTTAGTACGCAATGAGAAGTATCTTCCCTCTCTTGATGCGCACATCCTAAGGCCGAACCCGGTATTGTCGGGTAAATTCCTGATGAAAGGAGGTCGGCATGGGCCGCTCAATTACATTCATCTACGGTGTCGTCACCTACGTCATTTTTCTGGTGACTTTCCTTTATTCCATTGCGTTTGTCGGAAACCTCCTTGTGCCCAAATCCATTGATTCCGGTACGCAGGGGCCTGTGGCTGTGTCCATTGTGATCAATCTGGCGCTATTGTCAGTCTTTGCTCTGCAACACAGCATTATGGCCCGCCCAGCCTTCAAGCGGATTTGGATGAAAA
Organism: Thalassovita gelatinovora; assembly: GCF_001458355.1. Classification (GTDB taxonomy): domain Bacteria; phylum Pseudomonadota; class Alphaproteobacteria; order Rhodobacterales; family Rhodobacteraceae; genus Thalassobius; species Thalassobius gelatinovorus. The sequence continues at coordinate 54,131 of NZ_CYSA01000003.1, forward strand.
TCATTCCCAGGGCCGCCGAACGCAGCACCTACATCCTGACGACGTGCGTTGCCCTGATCCTGATATTCGTATTCTGGCAACCGATACCGATGCCGGTTTGGAACTTGGCCAATACACTTGCAGGATCGGTGGTGTCTTTGCTCTTTTGGGTCGGATGGTTGATCGTTCTGAGTTCCACTTTCATGATCGACCATTTCGATCTGTTTGGCCTGAAACAAATCTATGCGAACCTGCGGACCCGGCAGGCAACCCGACCGGGATTTATCAAGGTCGGTCTGTACAGACTGGTGCGTCATCCCATAATGACAGGTTTTCTGATCGCCTTTTGGGCCGCCCCCGTCATGACCATTGGGCATCTTTTGTTCGCAGTGGTGACAACCGGGTACATCATCATTGCCGTATTGCATCTGGAAGAAAAGGATTTGATCGCCGAGATGGGCGATGACTATCTGGAGTACCGGCGCGAAGTGCCCGCATTCGTTCCGGGTTTTGGGCGGGGGCAGTAAGATGACACTTGATTCCAAACACCTCGGTCATATCCGTTCATTCTCAGATGCTGGCTCGCTTAGCGCTCTCGATAGGCAAATGCCCCTGCGCACCCGATATCAAAGCGCGCCCGACGCGGCTTGGGTGCATGATCACGCCCGGACGGTAGACGCAGAGGTCCCGGCAACACATCCAGTTCATGCGCATGTCGTTTGCGGCGAAGGGATCCCCTTGGATATACCCGTATCCGTCCACAAGGCCGTCGGTGGTGAAAGTGATTTTCCATGCCCCGGTGAAATTTTGGCCGCCGCTTTGGCAAGTTGTCTTGACACCGCGATCCGCATGATTGCCAATCTCAAGGGGATTGAGCTTGCGCATCTCGAAGTGAAGGTCAGTCTAGGTGCAGACGTACGTGGAACACTCATGACAGGCGATAACGTGCCTGTCGGATTTCAATCCGCGCAGATTATGGTCGACATCAGGTCAGAAAACGGGGTGCCAAAGGCGCACCTGAACGCCTTGCTGGACGCGGCAGAACGGAGCTGTGTCATATTGCAGACATTGCGGGCGCCGCCATCCGTGCGGATAGAACGATGCGTCGATGACCACGACGAGACAGATCAATCTCTCGCAAGTCTGAGAAACGCGCGAAAGTTGGTGATGCCCTGAGGGGCGGCATATCATGGCGGTGTTCACCGGCTAGGCGTAGACCTGCCCGACGTGCTGACGCTGGCCCTGTCGTCGCCCTCACAGAGCGTCTTGGACGTTCTGACCGGGGGAAGGGCTAGGCGACATTGACCTTGCCGCCGTGGCGGTCTTGGCGGTGCCTCTGTGGGCACTACCCGTTGCGGACCGTCCCACCGTTGCGGCCCTGTGCAAACACCCCTGACAAGCTTTCCCTAAGTGCCAAAGGCAACTGACCCCGGTTTGCGTTCACCGTCGCAACCGGGGTTTCTCTTGCCCGTCTATTCTTCAACGAATCGTAGCAAGACTTCGATGCAAAGTGTTCCAGCGTTTGCGGCCTTCTTTGCGCGCTCAATTAGATAGTAGTCGAATGCCATCATAGGTGTCGTTGTTTCACCGCGTGCTGCCATCATCTCCGCCGCCTGAACCACCCGCAGTAATTCCGAAATGTCTAGCAAGTGCGGGAAGCCGCCGGTTTCAGCCATAAAACTCTTGATGAACTCAAGGCCGTATTTCTGTGGGTCTTCAATGAGATCCAAGTCTGGTATCAGAACGATTGCGTGCGCAGGTTTGTCGCGTGTGATAGAAAGAACTTTCCCATCACGGTCAGTTATTTCTTCGCCTTCCTTTAGCTTCCTGATTCCGCCTCGAAGCTGTTTGAACGCCTTATCAATATGCGATGAAACATCCCGTTGAAGTTTTGGCCGCGAAGGGAGCCGTTCGCGAGCAAGTATGGAAAGCGTCTTGGATTCAACCAGCGTAGCACCGTAGTCGTAACTCAACAAAATGTCGGTGAGTTCACGCGTCTCGTTCTTTTTGTAGGGGCGCTGCGGACTATGATAGGCACCCGAAGGGTGAAGACTGTCTGTGAGCCAGATGCCGATTTGTTCTTGCTGGTTGCCTTCGTCTTGATCGAAAACGTCTATAAGACTTGAATTGGCCGCAGCCGTTATGAAGTGGTTGCGTATGGGCTTCCAATCATTCTTGCCACCGATTTCGAGTATCATCCAATCAACGTTTGCGCCGTCACTGCTGCCCAGCTTGTCCAAGAGTTTCGCTGCTTTGCCCTTGACCGCTCTGTGATCGACATCGCCTAGCGATGAACCTTGAGAAAGGTTAATTAGCCTTTCCGCAGTTTCTATTGGGGGATAATCGTTCCACGCTACGTTGACGGCAATCTCATTGAACAAGAACGCGACCATCGGTTGCGCTTGCGCCAAGCCGCGAATGGCATCCAATTCCTCTTGGCGCTCAGCGACCGACCAAAGTATGCCGCCGTCGTTTTCATCATCAAACACACGCAGCGCATACAGAAGTCGTCCTTCGCAAGATGCAAACGCAAGTTGCATTCGTGCTCCGAGGACTATGTATTTAATAAGTAAGGTGCTGCCCTTGATGAGTAGAGTCGGTTCTTGGCCATCACGCCCTGCGGAATAGTCGAACCGGATCAGTTGTGGGACCGCCAAAAACTCGTCGCGGTTAGGACCAGAAAGAATGTGCATAGTGATGTCCTAACGTAGATAGAACAAAAAGTAACTGGCTGAAAAACATAAGTAGATTGTTAGTAGACTTTGCGTCCCGCCTGATTTCTCAATGAAATCAACGGCAAGTGGCGGAGAGACAGGGATTCGAACCCTGGGTGGGCTTGCACCCACAACGGTTTTCGAGACCGCCCCGTTCGACCACTCCGGCACCTCTCCGCGGGGGTCTGTGGAAGGTGCGTTTAATCACTCTTTCTTTGGGTGGCAAGAGCGTTTCGTGCGAAATGCAAAACTTTTTCGGACCGCTTCTCAAAGAACCGTCACGGCCGGGAATGGCGGCACCGCATCGCTGTTCTTTCTGGGGGTAGGGGGGGTAACCGTCCTGTTTGGTCGGTGGTTTTGTCTGAAACCATGCGGCCAAGCTTGAGCCAGCCTGCCACCTGCGCTAGGTGTAATGAACAAGTACCGCCACAGTAAGGGTCGTTTCCTATGTCGATCCGTCCGCCTATCCCGCCCGGAGGATCGATGCGAAAAATCCTGTTTATTTTAAGTCTGTTCGTTTTGAGCGCTCAGTCCGCCGTGGCTGCGTCGCGGATCGAAATTGAGGCGTTGTTCGACCTGTTGTCGATGGACGCAATGTTCGAGGTGATGCGCGAAGAAGGGCTCGTTTACAGTGACGATCTGGCCGATGACATGCTGCCGGGGGGAACCGGACCGGGCTGGCAGAACATTGCACGGCGCATTCATGATCCGGCAAAGATGCGGACCATCGTACAGGCCGAATTCGAAGCAAGTTTCGGTGATGCCGATGCTGCGCCGTTGCTGGATTTCTTCGCCAGCGAGACCGGCCAAAAGATCGTGGCACTGGAGGTGCAAACCCGTCGTGCCTTTCTGGACGAAGCCGTCAGCGACAAGGCCTTGGAACTGTTTCACGAACGACAGGAACCCTATGATCCGCATCTGCAGGCGATTGCGGATTATGTCGAGGCCAATGAGTTGATCGAATATAACGTGACGGGCGCTTTGAATTCCAATTTCATGTTTTACCGCGGACTTGTAGAAGGTGGTGCCTTCGCCATGTCGGAACAAGACATCTTGCGCGAAGTCTGGACCGGAGAAGATGACACGCGGGTCGAGACCCGGGATTGGCTCTTTTCCTTTCTGATGGTCGCCTATGAACCGTTGAATGTTGAGGCGATCGCATCCTATGTCGATTTGTCCAAAACCACTGAAGGACAGGCGTTGAATCGGGCGCTGTTTGCCGGATTTGACGAGATGTACAAGGCGATTTCGCTTTCGCTCGGGATGGCCTTGGCACGGCAGATGCAGGGCGAAACGCTTTGAGGCGTCCGTCGTAATCCACTTCGGGTGCGATGCCTTTGTGCTTGTTCGCGAAACTTCGGGGCAGGCTGGTCAATATGGCTTGACTTCTGGGGCCGAACCGACAATAAGCGCCCATCTCGGGCAGGGTTTTCTCTGCCCTTGTTTGTTGTAATGACTGTCTGACAAGACGCGCTGTTCGCGGTGGCCTGTGCCGAAACTCCCATGACTGGGGACCAAAGAACGCGGTAAAACGAAGGAAAAGCATATGTTTGCGGTCCTAAAAACCGGCGGCAAGCAGTACAAGGTTCAATCGGGCGATATGCTCCGTGTTGAAAAGCTGGCTGCCGATGCGGGTGAAAAAATCCAATTCAATGAAATTCTGATGCTGGGCGGGGACGATATGGTCGTCGGCGCGCCTTTGGTTGATGGCGCTGCGGTTCAGGCCGAAGTTGTCGATCAGATCAAAGGCGAAAAGTTGATCCATTTCGTCAAGCGTCGCCGGAAGCACAGCTCGAAGCGCACCAAAGGTCACCGTCAGCAACTGACGCTGATCAAGATCACCGACATCCTGGCCTCGGGCGCGGATGCGTCGGGCGTCAAGGCTGCCATCGGTGCCGGTTCGGTTTCGTCTTCTGCGGCTCCTGCCGCTGCCAAACCCGCCAAGAACGCTGCAGCCAAGGCCGACGCGCCGGCCGCCGCTGCGGGTGCCGACGACCTGACCACCATCACCGGTGTCGGTCCGGCCGCCGCCAAGAAGCTGGCCGAAGCCGGCATCACCACTTTTGCACAGCTGGCTGCTGTTGACGTCGATACGTTCGAAGTCAAAGTTAAACCCGAATGGGTTGAGCAGGCCAACGAGCTGGCGAAGTAAGATAGGTTAAAGGAGACACCCCATGGCACATAAAAAAGCTGGCGGTTCATCCCGTAACGGTCGCGACTCTGCTGGTCGCCGCCTTGGCGTCAAGCTCTTCGGTGGCCAAGCAGCCATTCCGGGCAACATCATCGCGCGTCAGCGCGGCACCAAATGGTGGCCGGGTGAAGGCGTTGGCATGGGCAAGGATCACACGATCTTTGCCACCATCGAAGGCAAGGTGACTTTCCACAAAGGCCTGAAGGGCCGCACCTTTATTTCGGTCATGCCAGCCGCGGAGGCCGCCGAATAAGCCGATCGTTTCGGATGACGAAATTGGGGGATCGGCTAAGATGCCGGTCCCCCTTTCCGTTTTAAGGACTTATGGCTGAATGAAATTTGGCGGCAACCGCACGAAAGATTGAGTGGCGGACGATCTTGTTTCAGATCGTACCATTGCCATCTGTTTGACATCTCGACGAACTATTCTGGCGTTCCAATCGGTTGGAGGAACCGGGAACGTACCACGTAGGTCGGTGAATGCTATTTGGAGGAGTATGTTTATGATGCTCGAAACTGTGCCGCAACAGGCGGTCATCGAAACGGAACGGTTCGATCTGCGCCCGTTGCGCAAATCGGATAAGGGATTGATTGAAATGCATGGCGGCGACAAGCGTGTTGCCCGCTTCACCCGGTCGATTCCACATCCGCTGCCGCCGGGGGCGGCAGACGCTTTCATCGCCCGCGCGTTGTCGGATGCGCGCAGCGAAGATGTCTGGGCGATCGACGGAACCAAATCGAATGCCGGCGAATTGATGGGAATCATTTCGTTGCAACACATGGATCGCGATCAGTCTCAGATCGGCTACTGGGTGGCCCCGCCATATTGGAATACTGGCATCGCGTCAGAAGCTGTGACTGCCCTGATTGAAGCCAATCCGCAGAACTGCAATACGCTGTTTGCCGAAGTGTTTCAGGACAACGCGGCGTCGGCGCGGGTCTTGACCAATTGCGGTTTTGAATATCTGGGTGACGCCGAAACTTTTTCGGTTGCCCGCAACGCCAAGGTCGCAACCTGGACCTATAGCTGTCGATTGGATTAAGCAAAGACCGGATTGAGCATCCCCGGGCCTTTGCGATAGGAGAGACGTATGAAATTTCTTGATCTCGCAAAGGTCTATATTCGTTCGGGTTCCGGTGGGAATGGCTGTGTCAGTTTCCGCCGCGAAAAATATATCGAATATGGCGGCCCCGACGGCGGCGATGGCGGCACTGGCGGCTCTGTTTGGGTCGAAGCGGTCGATGGGCTGAATACGCTTATCGATTTTCGCTATCAGCAACATTTCTTTGCCAATAACGGTATTCCCGGCATGGGGCGGCAACGCACCGGGGCGGATGGTGACGACATTGTCCTGCGGGTGCCGGTGGGGACCGAAATCCTTGATGAGGACGAAGAAACCCTGATCGCCGATATGACCGAAATCGGTCAGCGCGTGTTGCTGGCCAAAGGCGGCAATGGCGGCTGGGGCAACCTGCATTTCAAAAGTTCCACCAACCAAGCGCCGCGCCGGGCCAATCCGGGGCAGGAAGGGGTCGAACGGACCCTTTGGCTGCGGTTGAAGCTGATCGCCGATGTTGGCCTGTTGGGGCTGCCAAATGCCGGCAAATCGACTTTTTTAGCCGCCACGTCGAACGCACGACCGAAGATCGCTGACTACCCGTTCACCACGTTGCATCCCAATCTGGGTGTGGTGGGCATTGACGGGGTGGAATTTGTCGTCGCGGATATTCCGGGCCTTATCGAAGGGGCCAGCGAAGGCCGCGGTTTGGGGGATCTTTTCCTTGGTCATGTCGAACGCTGTTCTGTTCTGCTGCATCTGGTCGATGGCAGTTCAGGCACATTGATCGAGGATTACCATACCATCATAGGCGAATTGGAAGCCTATGGTGGGGCCTTGGCCGACAAGCCACGGGTGACGGTGCTGAACAAGATCGACACGATGGATGAAGAAGAACGCGAGTTCCTGAAGGCTGAAATGGAAGAGGCCTGCGGCGGCGCGGTCCTGTTGATGTCAGGGGTTTCGGGCGAAGGAACCGACACCGTGTTGCGGGCGTTGCGCGCACAGATCGACGACAACCGTCTGCGCCATAAGATCCCCGAAGAAGAGGACGAAACGTGGCGTCCCTGAGCCAAGCACAACGGGTTGTAATCAAGATCGGTTCGGCGCTTCTGGTGGATCGTCAGACCGGCCAGTTACGCGCCGATTGGCTGCGCGGATTGGCCGAAGATCTGGTCTGGCTCAAGGGGTTGGGGATGGATGTGGTTCTGGTGTCTTCGGGATCCATCGCTCTGGGACGCGGTGTGCTGGGACTGCCAGCCAGCGAATTGCCGCTGGAACAGTCTCAGGCTGCTGCTGCCGTTGGGCAAATCCGTCTGGCCCGCGCCTATGAAGAAGTGCTTGCGCCGCATGGCATCACTACCGCCCAGGTTCTGGTGACGCTGGAAGACAGCGCTGATCGCCGCAGGTATCTCAACAGCCGCGCGACGCTGGAAACGCTTATCCGGTTGGGTGTGGTGCCGATCGTGAACGAAAACGACACCATTGCGACCGATGAAATTCGCTATGGCGACAACGATCGGTTGGCCGCGCAGGTTGCCGTCACCGTCGGGGCGGATCAACTGATCCTGTTGTCGGATGTGGATGGTTTCTATTCCGCCAATCCGCAAACCGACCCGACCGCCCGGCGTTATGAGGTGATCGACGCCATCACGTCCGAGATCGAGGCAATGGCGGGCGATGCCGGGTCAGGCCTGTCCAAGGGCGGCATGAAAACCAAACTGATGGCGGCCAAGACCGCCACCGGCGCGGGCTGTGCCATGGCGATCAGCGAAGGGTCGGTGATGAACCCGCTGCGGGCGCTGGAAAACGGTGCCAACGCGACATGGTTCATTGCCCATGGCAATCCTCTTGAGGCCCGCAAAGGTTGGATCGCGGCGATGAAACCGAAGGGCGAAGTCGTGTTGGATTCCGGTGCCGTCAAGGCGCTGCAAAGCGGCAACAGCCTGTTACCAGCGGGCGTTTCGGGGATCGCCGGCGTGTTTGGGCGTGGCGACCCGGTGGCGATCCTTGGGCCGGATGGGCACAAGTTGGGGCAGGGGCTGACGCGCTATACCGCGCAGGAAGCCTTTACCATCAAAGGACACCGCTCGGACGAGATCGAGGATTTGCTGGGTTATCCGGGCCGCGCCGCATTGATCCACCGCGATGATATGGCGCTGTGACCGGACGCCATGATAGAATGAACGGAAGATTCCGAGGGCCACGACATGAAAGACATCGACGATATTCCCGCCCTGATGGCCGGGATCGGAAAACGCGCCAAGGTGGCTGCGGCGGAACTGGGTTTTGCCAGTGCCGAGACCAAGCGCCAAGCACTTGAAGCGGCCGCCGATGCGGTTTGGTCCAATCGGGCCGAGATCATCGAGGCCAATGGCGACGACATGGCGTTCGGCCGCGACAAGGGGTTGAGCCCGGCGATGTTGGACCGGCTGAAGCTGGACGAAGATCGCATTCAGGGCATTGTGAACGGTCTGCGTGCGGTGGCAGCGCAGGATGATCCGGTGGGCGAAGTGATCACCGAATGGGATATGCCGACGGGCCTGCATATCCGCCGGGTCCGCACGCCGCTGGGCGTGATCGGCGTGATCTATGAAAGCCGCCCCAACGTGACCGCAGATGCCGGGGCCTTGTGCCTGAAATCGGGCAATGCGGTGATCCTGCGCGGCGGATCGGAAAGTTTCCATTCCAGCCGGGCGATCCATGCTTGTCTGGTCGCCGGGTTGAAAGCTGCGGGTTTGCCCGAAGACGCGATTCAACTGGTGCCGACCCGCGACCGTACAGCGGTGCAGGAAATGCTGACCATGACCGACACTATCGATGTGATCGTACCACGCGGCGGCAAAGGCTTGGTCGGATTGGTGCAGCGCGAAGCGCGGGTGCCGGTTTTCGCCCATCTTGAAGGGATCGTGCATATCTTCGTCGATAAAGCCGCAGATCCGGCAAAAGCCTTACGCGTTGTGTTGAACGCTAAAACCCGCCGTACCGGTATATGCGGGGCCGCCGAATGTCTGCTGATCCATGCCGATATCGCCGAAACTCTTGGTGCGGACCTGATCCGCGCCTTGTTAGAGGCGGGTGTCGAGGTGCGTGCCGAAGGCCTGCCAGTGGACGGTGTCGTCCCGGCGACCGAAGAAGACTGGGGTAAGGAATATCTCGACAGTATCATTGCGGCCAAAGTGGTTGCGGATGTCGATGACGCCATCGCTCATATCCGCCGCTATGGGTCCAAACATACCGACTGCGTGATTACCGAAGATGATACCGTTGCAGCACGGTTTTTTGAACGCTTGGACAGCGCAATCCTGATGCGCAATGCCTCGACCCAGTTCGCCGACGGTGGCGAATTTGGCATGGGGGCCGAAATCGGTATCGCCACTGGAAAAATGCATGCCCGTGGACCGGTCGGCGCAACCCAGTTGACCAGTTTCAAATATCTGGTCGAAGGCGATGGCAGCATCCGCGACTGAGCGGTTTCAAAACGTGATGGTGATGGTGCCGTCGCTGACTTCGACTTCTGCTGCCCGGCCGAGCTGTTCCAGCGCGTCGGGCAACAGCGCAAAATGCACCTGATTGGCGGTGATGTCGCCGGGGCGCCAAGGGCCTTGCCACAGCGCCGTATCCCAATCCACCCGCCGTCCGCTGCCCCGGATGTGCCAGCGGTCTGCAGCTTGGTCAATTGTGATCTTGCCGCCGAACGGCAGCGCACTTTCCATGCAAAGCACCGCCAAAAAAACTGCCCGTGCTTCGCGCCTTTCGTAGTCCGTGGTCGGCAGCCATTCGAACGAAAGGCGACCACTTCGCGTCAAATCGTTCAAAATTTGCTGCACGTCTTTTGCGCTTAGGATCTGACCATTCGAAGCTAGCCCGAAAGCGACACGAAAAAACCGGATTCGCGCATTGGCGCTTTCCAGACTTTCGGTAATCAATTGCATTTCCGGGGAATGGGGGGTGGAGGGTTCCATCTGAAGCAGTTCTAATCCGTTGCCAATCGCCCCGATCGGGCTGATAAGATCGTGACAAAGGCGCGATGCGATCAACTGGGGCAAGTAGGAATTATTCTGCTCCATGTCTGTTCCCCCGAAAGGATGAAATGATGACGAACCTGAATAGCTTTCTGGAACCGGGAATGCGGGTGCGACATCCAACCCAGCCCGATTGGGGCATCGGGCAGGTGCAGTCGAATATCGGCGGTAAAATTACGGTTAATTTCCGTGAAGCTGGAAAAGTTGTCATTGAGGGGTCTCGTATAGAATTGGTACCCGTTTTTGATGAATGAGATAGGTTAGTAAATCACTAACACCACTCTAGAGTGTTATTTTGGCTTTGAAAGCTCGCAATGGTGCGCCCGGTTGCCAAGCCACGCCTGCTTGCCTAAAACCCCAGTCTAATGCGGGATAAGAAAGAACTGATGGCCATGAGCGCGCCGCAATTTTCTGTAAAACTGGCGGAAACCGAGGCGGAGTTACAAAGCGCACAGCACCTGCGCTACCGGGTTTTTGTCGAAGAGCTTGGCGCTGGGGGTGCCTTGGTCGATCATGATCAGGGGCTGGAAAAAGACCAGTTCGATCCATTTTTCGATCATCTAATCTTGCGCGATGAAGCCCGTGAAGGTGACGCTTCGCAACAGGTGGTCGGCGTTTACAGGGTGCTTCGCTCCGATCAAGCCGTGAAAGCGGGACAGTTCTATTCGGAAGATGAATATGATCTGACCGTTCTGAAAAACAGCGGGCGCAAATTATTGGAACTGGGTCGATCCTGCCTGCATCCCGATTATCGGGGCGGGGTGGCGATGCATCATCTGTGGACTGCGCTGGCAGCCTATGTTTTCGAGCATGAGATCGAGGTTCTGTTCGGTGTGGCCAGCTTCCACGGAACCGACCTGCACTCCTTGGCGCAGCCGTTATCGATGCTTTATCACAATCATCTGGCACCCGAAGATCTGCGGGTACGGGCGCAACCGGATCATTATGTGGATATGAATTTGGTCCCCAATGATCAACTCGACCGGCGCCGGGCCATGTTGGAAGTGCCGGCGTTGATCAAGGCCTATCTGCGTCTGGGTGGTTTTGTCGGTGATGGTGCCTTTGTCGATCACAGTTTCAACACTACGGATGTGTGTCTGATCATGGATACGAAACGCCTGAACGAAAAACAGAAAAACATTTATACCAAAAGGGTTGCGCGGTGACTTCAACGTGGGACATGCCGCCGGAACCCACGCCCGAACCGATTCCGCCGATGGGATGGGTCCGGGTCGCCCTGCGGGGCGGCGCGTTGGCGATCCTTGTCTTTGGTGGTTTGCTGATCTTGTTGCTTGTGCGCGTTTTCGAACGTCCGATCTATGGCTTGCGACGCCCGGTTACACCGCACGTTACTCAATTCGTCTGTCGCAATGCGTTCCGCGTTCTTGGGATGGGGTTCGCCACCCAAGGCCAATGGATGAAACAGCGCGGTGCGGTGGTGGCGAACCATTCGTCCTGGCTTGATATTTTCACGCTGAACGCCCGCAAGCGGATCTATTTCGTATCGAAATCCGAAGTCGCCGGGTGGCCGGGGATCGGTTGGTTGGCCCGCGCGACCGGAACCGTGTTCATCAACCGAGATCCAAAAGAGGCAAGAGCACAGAAGCAAATTTTCGAGGACAGGCTTCTGGCTGGTCATAAGTTGCTGTTTTTCCCAGAAGGCACGTCGACCGATGGAATGGTTGTTTTACCTTTTAAATCAACGCTTTTTCAGGCGTTTTTCAGCGATCACCTGAGGCACGAGATGCACATTCAACCCGTAACCGTTGTCTATCATGCCCCAGACGCGGCGGATGACAGATTCTATGGCTGGTGGGGCGAAATGGATTTCGGATCACATCTGCTCAAGGTGTTGGCCGCGCCGCGGCAGGGAAAAGTAGACGTAATTTATCACGATCCGGTCGCAGTTGACGATTTTCCAAACCGCAAAACGCTTGCCGCCCATGTCGAAGCGACGGTGCGATCGGGCATGCCAAACGATCGGCAGGGGTAGCGGTCGTCTAATCATCCAGAAAACAGACCGAAATCCGTTGCGATCCCGGTCTGTTCGCGTTCAGCCTTTCCATATCCAACCGCCGCCACAGATGCGGCTGCCATCGGTTTCATAGAAAACGCAGGCCTGCCCCGGCGAAACGCCTTCTTCCGGGGCCAGAAGCTCAACCTCGGCTTCGGTGGCCGATAGCGGCCGAACGATCGCTTCGCGTGGCGGTCGGGTGGACCGGACCTTGACCGACAGATGCCATTCGGGCCGCGACTCGAATGGTTCGTCGCCAAGCCAGTTGATTTCGCGTACCGGTACGCGGCGGGTGGCCAGCATTTCCTTGGGTCCAACGACGACCTGTTTTGCGTCGACATCCAGCTTGACCACATACAGCGGATCGCTCAATCCGCCGATACCAAGCCCGCGGCGTTGACCGATGGTGTAATGGATCACACCTTTGTGCCGGCCCAGAACATGGCCTTCCAAATCCACGATATCGCCCGGTTCCGCCGCGCCGGGGCGCAATTTTTCGATCACGCTGGCGTAATCACCATTCGGGACAAAGCAGATGTCCTGACTGTCGGGTTTGTCGGCCACCGCCAATCCGTATTTTTCTGCCAACGCCCGGGTTGCATCCTTGGACGGCAAATGGCCCAGCGGGAAGCGCAGGTATTCCAGTTGTTCGGGTGTGGTTGAAAACAGGAAATAGCTCTGATCGCGATTTGCATCCGCAGCACTGTGCAGTTCCGGGCCGTTTGGCCCATTTTTGCGCTGAATGTAATGACCGGTGGCCATGCAATCGGCCTCCAGATCGCGGGCGGTTTGCAACAGATCCTTGAACTTCACCCGTTCATTGCAGCGGATACAGGGCACCGGGGTGGCTCCGCCCAGATAACTGTCGGCGAATTCGTCGATGACTGCATCCTGAAAGATATTTTCGTAATCCAGAACGTAATGGGGGAAGCCCATTTCTTCGGCCACCCGGCGGGCGTCATGGATATCGATCCCGGCACAGCAGGCACCTTTCTTGGCCAAAGCCGCGCCATGGTCGTAAAGTTGCAACGTGACACCGACCACGTCATAGCCTTCTTCCGCCAGTTGCGCCGCAACGACGGAACTGTCGACGCCGCCCGACATCGCAACCACTACCCGTGTTTCCGACGGGGGTTTGGCAAAGCCAAGCGAATTGAGTTTGGTGCTATCGTCCAACATGTAAACGACTCCTCTGGAAAGTCTGCGAGAATATAGGAAAATTGCAGATACTCTCAAGGCCCGCTTTCACTTCCCGTTAAACCTGTAACGCAACACTGCCTTGCATCAAAGAAGGAGCAGGACAATGTATCTGAAAAAGGTGGAAGGTCCGCGCGCGATAAGGTTGCCGGACGGCACGGTGATGACCATGGCGGATTTGCCTTCGACCAAAACCCGCCGTTGGGTCGCCAGCCGTAAAGCCGCAGTGGTGCGTGGGGTTCTTTACGGTTTGATTTCAAAAGATGACGCCATGTCTCGCTATGGGCTCAGCGATGAAGAATTCCGGGAATGGACTTTGGCTATGTCAACCTATGGCGAGCACGCGTTAAAGGCGACTACATTGAAAAGGTATAGACAACCATAGGTAGGTATCTATAATCTGTCTTACGGCGATAACGGGCGGTTAACCTTTTTTGTTCACGGTTAATTCCAGCGAAATCTGTCTAGGGCCGATTATGGAGAATTATAATGCGTATATTATTAGTTGAAGACGATCCGACCACTTCGAAAAGCATCGAATTGATGCTGACCCATGCCAATCTGAACGTCTATACGACTGATCTGGGGGAAGAAGGTATCGATCTGGCCAAACTTTATGATTACGATTTGATTCTTCTTGATCTGGGCCTGCCTGACATGAACGGGCACGAAGTGTTGCGTCAGTTGCGTTTGGCTCGGGTGGAAACGCCAATTCTGATCTTGTCCGGCACAGATGATACCGACAGCAAGATCAAGGGATTCGGCTTTGGGGCGGATGATTATCTGACCAAACCTTTCCACCGCGATGAATTGGTGGCGCGGATACACGCCATCATTCGCCGTTCAAAGGGACATGCGCAATCGGTCATCCGCACCGGTGAGGTGAATGTAAACCTAGACGCGAAAACCGTGGATGTCGGTGGTAAGACTGTGCATTTGACCGGCAAGGAATATCAGATGCTGGAACTGCTTTCGCTGCGAAAAGGAACGACGCTGACCAAAGAAATGTTCCTCAATCATCTTTATGGCGGCATGGATGAACCAGAGCTCAAAATCATTGATGTCTTCATCTGCAAGTTGCGCAAAAAGTTGAGTACTGCGACAGGCGGCGATAATTATATCGAAACCGTCTGGGGCCGTGGTTACGTGCTGCGCGATCCGGAACCGGAAGCACTTGATGAGACGCGGATCGCTATCGGGGCCTGAAAGCTGAACACCCGGTCTGGACCTCGTCCGCCTGCGCCCGTATCACTTTTCAAAGTGTATTTTTGGGGCGCAGCACCGTGTCGGAAAAAGTCGTCGATCAGCTGAGCGAAGAAGAAGCCAGAGCCGAGCTGGAAAGGTTGTCGCGCCTGCTGGCCGCGGCAAATATCGATTATCATCGCAAAGACGCGCCGGAATTGTCCGATGCCGATTACGATGCACTGAAACGGCGCAACGCCGAGATCGAGGACCGTTTTCCGCATCTTAAGCGCGGCGACAGCCCAACAGATCAGGTTGGTGCCGCTCCGGCAGACGGTTTCGGCAAGGTGACACATGCGGTGCGTATGTTGTCGCTGGGCAATGCCTTCGACGATGGTGACGTGCAGGAATTTGACGATTTCATCCGCAAATATCTTGGTCGGGGCATCGAATCGGTGGCCTATACTGCGGAACCCAAAATCGATGGACTCAGCCTGTCGCTGCGCTACGAAGGCGGAACGCTGGTGCAGGCGGCAACGCGCGGCAACGGTGAGGTGGGGGAAAACGTCACTGAAAACGCCCGCACAATTGCGGATATTCCGCACCATTTAACCAATGCACCCGACGTGCTGGAAGTGCGCGGTGAAGTATATATGAGTCACGCCGATTTTGAGGCGTTGAACGCGCGGCAGATGGAAAAAGGCGACAAGCTATTTGCCAACCCGCGCAACGCCGCCGCCGGATCGCTGCGCCAGCTCAATCCGGAAATTACCCGCGAAAGACCGCTGAAGTTTTTTGCCTATGCCTGGGGGGAGTTGTCAGAGCCCCTTGCCGATACTCAGCACGGGGCCATGGCGCGGCTGGCTGCGCTTGGTTTTCATATCAATGACTTGACCCGCCTTTGCGATGGTGTCGATGAAATGATCGCTCATTACCGGTTGATCGAGCAGAAACGCGCGACACTCGGCTATGACATCGACGGGGTGGTGTACAAGGTTGACGATCTGGGCCTGCAGGCACGGCTGGGATTCCGATCTACGACGCCACGTTGGGCGATTGCGCATAAATTTCCTGCCGAACTGGCTTGGACCCGGCTGGAAGCGATCGACATTCAGGTCGGGCGCACAGGAGCGTTGAGCCCGGTGGCGCGATTGGCACCGGTAACGGTGGGTGGTGTGGTGGTCAGCAATGCCACCTTGCATAACGAAGATTACATCGCCGGGCGCGATGCCAAGGGCGAACAGATCCGCGGCGGCAAAGATATCCGGGTCGGCGACTGGGTGCAGGTCTACCGCGCTGGCGACGTGATTCCAAAGCTGGCGGATGTGGATATTTCAAAACGGCCCGAGGATGCGGAACCCTATGTGTTCCCAACCCGCTGCCCTGAATGCGGATCGGACGCGGTACGCGAAGAAGGAGACGCGGTGCGCCGCTGCACTGGCGGTATCATTTGCCCGGCGCAGGCTGTTGAAAAACTGAAACATTTCGTATCCCGCGCGGCCTTCGATATCGAAGGGCTAGGGGCTAAACAGGTGGAATATTTCTACACCGACGACTTGCTGCCAGTGAAAGAACCGGCAGATATCTTCACCATAGAAGCTCGGGACAACGCAAACTTAGCCAAACTTGCCAATCGAGAAGGTTGGGGAGAAAAGAGTGCGAGCAATCTGTTTGCGTCCATTCGTGGAAGAAAGACCGTCGAACTTCCCCGCTTTATCTTCGCTCTTGGTATCCGCCATATAGGTTCAGAAGTTTCTCGTGATCTAGCTCTGTTTCATCGGCGTTGGAACGCCATCGTAGAAACAAATGAAACGGTTAAAAATAAACGTATCGAACTCGCGGTCTCAACTTGGCTCCCAAAATTTGCAGGACACAACACAAACTGGATAGAGTTATTTGAGACAGCATGCGAATTACGCGAGTTTGAACTGAACTTTTGGAACAAGTTGTTCAAATACAAGGGCGTAGCAGGAATTGGTCTTTTAGGTAACCTTCGTAAAGTGTTCGGCCGAAACCTCACCCAGGTTGATGCCGTCAAGGCTAAACAGATTTTTGAACTCACGTTTAAAAACACTAAACAATACCCTGACAAGTATGATCAAGCGATCAATGAGTTCGGAACCATTGAAGCGTTTCAATGTGCGCTGGTTGTTAAAACAGATGCAATACGGTTTCACTGGGCACGATTTGCTGGTCTCCTTGGCTTCTCTCAACCAGAGCACCTTTGGGAAACTCTAGGGGGCTGGAGTACAGCATCAAAGAAGCTTGAGGGTCACATTAAAAAAGACACTGCTCTCTGTTCAGAGATGTTACCCCTTGTCGGGCATGGTGAAGCAGTCGTGAATTCACTAATTCACTTCTTCGCTAATGACGACAATGTAGCGGCACTCAATCGTTTATTAGCTCATGTTGAGCCTCAAGAGTTTGAACAACCCACGATGAAAGAAAGCCCGGTGGCTGGTAAAACGGTTGTCTTCACCGGCACGCTGGAAAAAATGACCCGGGCCGAAGCCAAGGCGCGGGCCGAAGCGTTGGGGGCCAAAGTGTCGGGATCGGTCAGCAAGAAAACCGATCTTCTGGTGGCCGGACCCGGGGCCGGATCGAAGGCGAAAAAGGCGGCGGATCTGGGTGTGGAAACCATCGACGAAGACACCTGGCTGGAGATGATTGAGGGGCTATGAGCGGGCGTCCGGAACAGTTGTTTCCGCTATTCGCGGGACTGGAAACGCTGGACGGCGTTGGACCGAAGACAGCGCAAAACCTGACCCATCTCGATATTACCCGACCACGCGATTTGCTGTTTACCTTGCCGCATTCCGGCGTCGACCGCTCAAGGCGCGACACGGTGCAGGGTGCGGTTCTGCCGGATGTTTTGACCGTTGAGGTGACGGTAGGTCCCCATCGCGCCCCAAGGTCGCGTGGCGGTGCCTATCGTGTGACGGTCGAAGATTCCCAGACATCTTTCCAACTGGTGTTTTTCCATGCCCGTGGCGAATACCTGAAAAACCTGCTGCCGGTTGGCGAACGCCGGGTGGTTTCGGGCAAGATCGAAATGTTCGACGGGATTGCCCAAATGGTGCATCCC
Organism: Thalassovita gelatinovora; assembly: GCF_001458355.1. Classification (GTDB taxonomy): domain Bacteria; phylum Pseudomonadota; class Alphaproteobacteria; order Rhodobacterales; family Rhodobacteraceae; genus Thalassobius; species Thalassobius gelatinovorus. Next base: position 71,576 of record NZ_CYSA01000003.1, read on the forward strand.
GATCACGTCCTGCCGGTCGCGGAAGCGGGAGAAATTCCCGCCTTTGAACCGGTTTACCCGCTAACCGCCGGGGTTAGCTTGAAACAGATGACCAAAGCGGTGCGGTCTGCCATCGCCCGCGTTCCGGATCTGCCGGAATGGATCGATGCGGAACAGAAGGCGCAGTCCGGTTGGCCCGATTGGGCCGATGCCGTTCGGGATGCCCATGCGCCGCATAGTCTTGGAGATCTGGCCGCATCCGCACCGGCGCGGGAACGACTGGCCTATGATGAACTGATGGCGCATCAGCTGACCCTGGCTCTGGCACGCAGCAATCTGCGACGGGCCAAGGGGCACCGGACCAAGGGCACCGGCGCATTGCAGGCGCGGGTGATGACCGCATTGCCGTATCGGCCCACCGGGGCACAATTGCGGGCGATTGGTGAAATTCAGACCGATATGGCGGCACCTTTGCGGATGAACCGGTTGCTGCAGGGCGATGTGGGGTCGGGCAAGACGCTTGTCGCCTTCATGGCGCTCTTGTTCGCGGTGGAAGCGGGCGGGCAGGGCGTTATGATGGCCCCGACAGAAATCCTGGCGCGTCAGCATCTCGAAGGGCTTCGTCCCTTGGCCGAAGAAGCCGGTGTTGTGCTGGAAATTCTAACCGGTCGGGACAAAGGGGCAGAACGTAAGGCCAAGCTGGCGGCATTGGAGCGCGGAGATATCCAAATGCTGGTCGGCACCCATGCGGTGTTTCAAAGGGACGTGGAATTTAATGATCTGCGGCTTGCCGTGGTCGATGAACAGCACCGTTTCGGGGTCAGGCAACGGTTGGAATTGGGCAAGAAGGGCGAAGCGGCGGATGTTTTGGTGATGACGGCAACTCCAATCCCGCGGTCGCTGGCCTTGGCGCAATATGGCGATATGGATGTGTCGGTGCTGGATGAAAAACCACCCGGTCGCAAACCGATCAAAACGGTTCTGGTATCCTCGGGCCGGATCGACGAAGTGGTGGACCATCTGCGCCGCGCCGTCGCCGAGGGCAAGCAGGCCTATTGGGTCTGTCCATTGGTCGAAGAAAGCGAAATCGTCGATCTGACCGCCGCCGAGGATCGGTTCAAACGGTTGCGCGCGACCTTGGGCGAGGGCGTGGTCGGATTGGTCCATGGCCAGATGCCGCCAGCGGAAAAGGACGCGGCGATGGCCCGTTTCGTGTCCGGTGAAACGGCCGTTCTGGTCGCCACCACGGTGATCGAAGTCGGGGTCAACGTGCCCAATGCCACGATCATGGTGATAGAGCGGGCCGAGATTTTCGGGTTGGCCCAACTGCACCAATTACGTGGCCGGGTCGGGCGCGGCAGCGCGGAATCGACATGCCTGCTGATGTACCAGCCCCCGCTGAGCGAAAGCGCTGAACGCCGTCTGACCACCTTGCGCGATACCGAGGATGGCTTCCGGATTTCAGAAGTCGATCTGGAAATGCGCGGAGCGGGGGATCTGATCGGGACCGCGCAATCGGGGGTTCCGCGATTCCGGGTCGCCGATCTGGAACGGCAATCGGCGCTTATGGCCGTGGCGCAATCCGATGCCCGCAAGCTGATGACCGATGACCCGACTTTGGGTTCCGCCCGAGGCAAAGCCGCGCGAGTGTTGCTGTGGTTGATGGAACAAGATCAGGCTATTCGTTTGATTTCAGTTGGATAGCCTGTATTTTTCCTGCTGCCTGTGGTTGATGTGGTGCTTTTAGTCTGGTCGCGTATTCTTTTTGTTCGCAAATGTTCTCAAAAAGTTCTTTACTCGACTCGATTGATATGAGAACAAAAGGGCAACAAGCGAGTTGCCAAGGAGAGCCGCCCATGTTTCGCGAAATCAAATCCATTATCGACCGGTCACAAGATACCCTGTTGTCCGACGCGATTGGCGCGGCGGCCCTGATCACCATGTTCGTGATCGGTTTGCATCTGCCGTTGATTGCCTGAGTTTCTGCCCGCACGGTCCTGCCAGCCCCGTCTGTCGCGCGATCTGTCCCCATGATGCGCATCGTGACACTGCCTGTCCCACGTCACCGGGAATTGCCTCTTCCCTTTTGACGGGTCACTGGAACTGCACAGGACCGTGTATCTTCTCCGCCGCCACCCAAACGGGTGTGCGGCGGTTTTTTTTGGAATTTGGCAAAGGGGTCAGGCGCAGTTGCTGGCGTCACGCGCTTGATCGAAGGCTTCTAGAGTCGCTTCGAGAACCAGCATGATCGAGGCATGGCGATTTTTGTATTCCCGTGCTGGGCGCAGCACCTCAAGCCCGTCAAAAGGGGCCGAGGGTGTCGGCCCGTCGGATTTCAGCATCTCTTTCAATTCGTCTCGAGCGCGTTCTATCTGATCGCGGTTGCAGCCTTGGATATGCGCCCCGACAACGGAGGCCGCAGCCTGACCCAAGGCGCAGGCTTTGACATCCTGTCCGAACTGATCAATCTTGTCGTCCTTCAGCGTTATATCCACCGTCACTGTCGAGCCGCAAAGCGGCGAACGACGCTTGACGCTGGAATCGGGATGATCGAGCCGATCCGTATGCGGAATGTTGGCGGCCAGTTCCAAAATTCGTGCCGAATACAGTTTAATCAGATCGTTAGTGTCGCTCATGGCTTTTCCTTTTGGCCGCTTCCCCATAGATAGGCGGCGGATACGAAGATGCAAAAGGTTTTTCACATGTCCTTCGATGCTGCGACACTAAAGTATGATGCCAATGGGTTGATCCCTGCGATTGCTCAGGATGACGCGTCAGGCGAAGTTCTGATGATGGCCTGGATGAACCGGGAATCGGTCGAACGCACGCTGGCCAGTGGTAAGGTGACCTATTGGAGCCGGTCGCGGCAAAGCTTCTGGGTCAAGGGCGAAAGTAGCGGCCATGTTCAAGAACTGGTCGATTTTCGGGTCGATTGCGACCGCGATTGCCTGCTGGTGGTGGTGAAACAGACCGGACCGGCCTGCCACACCAACCGGCGCAGTTGTTTTTTCACTGCGGTGCGCAATGGCGAAGAAGTCGAGTTGATGAAGCCCGAAATTTAACGGGCACTGCCCCGGTCGCGCTTTGAGTGACTACCGGGGGGCAAGATGAAAATCACAGACCGACCATCCGGCGGATGTCCCGTGGTGTTGCCCCCTCGGCGCGGTATTTGGCGATGGCGCGGGCGTCGTCGCGTTTGGCGAGACGTTTGCCAGTCTCGTCGCGGATTAGTTTGTGATGGGTATAGATCGGGGTCTCGAGACTCAGCAGATGTTGCAGGATGACATGGATTTTGGTCGCCTCGAACAGGTCTTTGCCCCGGATCACATGACTGATTCCCTGAACTGCATCATCTAACACCACTGACAAATGGTAAGATCCGATAAAATCTTTGCGCGACAGGACGATATCGCCAACGGTAGCGATCATGTCCTGCGCTGTGAACCCTAAACGCGACGGTGGGTCGGTCGCGACAGGGCCGGTTTCATCGAACCCGAACGACGTGTCGGTCGGCAGTTGCCACAGGGCAGCCTGCATATCCAGACGCAAGGTGGTGTTTTCTGGCATCGGACCAGTCCGGAGCGCGGCGACCCTGCAGGTGCCCTGATAGATCAGCCCATCAGGCCCGTGGGTCGGTTCGCTGCCTTCCTGCGGCGCACTTGACGCGGCGACAATATCGCGCCGGGTGCAATGACAGGGATAGAGCAGACCGCGATCCCACAGGGAGTGCAGAGCGGCGAGGTAGGCCGACAGACGATCAGATTGCCGCATCGGGGTGTCGTCCCATTCGATGCCCAACCATGTCAGGTCTTCGTAAATCCGGTCTTCCCATTCGGGGCGTGACCGGGTGGTATCGATATCTTCGATCCGGAGTAGGAATCGCCCGCCCACTGTGCGCGCGGTATCGTGCGCCAGCAGAGCGGAATAGGCGTGCCCCAGATGCAGCGGCCCGGTCGGGCTAGGTGCGAACCGGGTCGCGAATTTCATTCATCTTGACCTTTAAGCCATTGAGAAAATTCCGATTTGGCACGGTCAGTATAAGCCTTGTAACGGTCTTTGCGACCACGGCGTCCGCCTTTCAACCCGTCCACCGGGCGAAACAATCCGAAATTCACGTTCATGGGTTGGAACGTTTTGGCTTCGGCACCGCCGGTGATGTGATGGATGAGCGCCCCCATGGCACTGTCCTGCGGTGCGGTATCCAAGTGGATGCCGAGGATTTCGGCCGCAGCCAGCCGGCCCGCCAAAAGCCCCATCGCCGCGCTTTCGACATAGCCTTCGACGCCGGTAACCTGACCGGCAAAGCGAATATTTGGCTTCGACTTCAACCGCATCTGGTCGTCCAGCAGCGTTGGTGAGTTCAAAAAGGTGTTGCGGTGAATGCCGCCCAGCCTAGCGAAGCTGGCATGTTCCAGCCCGGGGATCATCCGAAACACGTCTGTTTGGGCGCCGTATTTCATTTTTGTCTGGAAACCTACTATGTTATAGAGCGTTCCTAATGTATTGTCGCGGCGCAACTGCACCACTGCATAGGCTTTTTCTTCAGGTTTGTGGCTGTTGGTCAGGCCGACGGGTTTCATCGGTCCGTGGCGCAGGGTTTCGCGGCCGCGTTCAGCCATGACTTCGATCGGCAGGCAGCCGTCGAAATATCCGGCGGTTTCGCCGTCATGGAATTCGGTCTTTTCAGCGGCCAGCAAAGCGTCGATGAAAGCTTCGTACTGATCTTTGGTCATCGGGCAGTTGAGATAGGCCTTTTGTTCTTCTTCGGTTTCGCCCTTGTCATAGCGAGATTGTAACCAAGCCACGTCCATATCGATGCTTTCGGCATAAACAATAGGAGCGATGGCATCGAAAAAGGCCAACCGTTCAGCCCCGGTTTCAGCCTGAATCGCGGTCCCAAGCGCGCTTGAGGTCAAGGGTCCGGTGGCGATGATCCAATGTCCATCTTCTGGCAGGTCGCGGATCTCTCCCGGCTCTACAGATACATTGGGATGATCCATCAACGTGTTGGTAACAAAGTCGGAAAATGATTCTCGATCTACCGCCAAGGCGCCGCCAGCGGGCAGGCGGCAGCGATCTGCCATCGCCATGATCAACCCGTTCGCGGCGCGCATTTCCCAATGCAACAGGCCCACCGCATTTTGTTCGTCATCGTCCGAGCGGAACGAATTGGAACATACCATTTCGCCCAATTTGCCGGTCTGATGGGCAAAGGTTTCGATTTCGGGACGCATTTCGTGGATGACCACCTGAACGCCCATATTCGCGGCCTGCCATGCCGCTTCGGAACCGGCCATTCCGCCGCCGACGATATGTAATTTTTTATCCATGTCGCGCGATGTAGGCCAAGCCGCGCGGTTTGGGAAGCCCTCAGCGATCCACAGGCAGGCCCGAGGGCACTGTTTCGGGGATACCCAGACGGCCTTTGGTGGATTCCGCGTCGGTCAACGCATTCAGGAACGCCAGAATATCGTCGACTTCACCATCGCTCAACTCCGTCGGTTCCAGTTCGATCGCGGCGGCGATGAAGGCGACTTCCAGACCTTCATCGAAGGCTTGCCAGTCATTGATGACATCAACATCGTGCAAGATGGCCTGCCTGCGGTCATATTGGACCAAGGACTTCACCGGATCTAGGTGATGGCGCACCATGCCTTCGAGTGTTGGAAAGGCCCCGGAATGACCATAGGGCGCGGTCAGCGCCACATTGCGCAGCGATGGGGTGCGGAAGCGATAGCTGTCACGCGGATCCCCGGTCACCATTTCGCGGCCCAGATCGACATAGGGACGGTCATCCAGTTCGTCATCCCCTTTGCCTGGGCCGAACTGCGGCACGCCGATGGCGTGAAAATCCTGGTCGCTTTGAAAGGTGCCTGAATGACAATCTGCACACCCGGCTTTGCCGTAAAACAGGTCCATTCCGCGCTTTTCTTTGTCGTTCAGTGCCGTTTCATCGCCAGCCAGATAAGCATCGAACGGGCTTTCGCAGGCTTGGAATTCGAAATTGATGAATTCAGCCATGGCAATGGCGATATCGGTGATATGGACAGGTGTGTCAGAACCAATCAAAGTATCGAACTGGGTCCGGTATTCCGGAATGGCGTCAATCCGCGCGGCCAGAATTTTCCATCCTTTTCTTTCATTTCCCCTCTCCAGCGCATCTGCGACCGGGTTTTCACCGTCCTGCCCAAGCATTTCTTCAGCAGAGAGCAGCGGCATCAAAGCCTGCACAGCCAAGGATGATGGCATCAACCGGTCAAGCGGACGGTCCCTTGGGGTCATGAAACCAAATGTGGCGTCGTCTTCGACTTCAACCCGGCCATCATGAAATTGGGCAGTGTATTCCACCGCGCCGACATTCCAAAGCGCAGGCGCATTTCGCGGCACGCGGTTTTCCACATTGGCACCGTTGAGCAGCTTTCGATCTGGCCCCAATCCAGTCCCGCCTTCGCCGATCGACAAGGATACGCCGTCAGCACTGCCGAACTTGGGGTGGTGACAGGTGGCGCAGCTGATATTTTCGTTGCCCGAAAGAACCGGATCGTAAAAAAGTTGCTGACCCAGTTTGACGCGCGCCATGTCGGGTTCTGGAAAGGTGTCATGGTCGACCGGAGCGGGCAGGTTAGCGGCTTGTAGCAACCCGGCCTGAAGCGTCAATGCGCCAACCGCAATCCAATTTTTCATGGTAAAAATTCCCATCCAATAAAAATTCCCTGTCGGGACGCTTGCCAGAATAGCAGATCGGGCCCTGTGTCGAAAGGTTTCTGCAACAGAATGAAATCGATATCATCCTGTCAGCAAGATCCTTTCAACAGATTAATGGAGTTGAGCCGAAAGGTTGCGCAGCCCTTTGCTGGTTTTACTGGTTCCAATCAGGGGGACGTTTTTCCAGAAAAGCCGAAATGCCCTCGGCCGTGTCGCGGTAAAGCATGTTTTGCGCCATTACATCGCCCGCGTAATCATAGGCTTCGGAAACCGGCATCTGGATCTGATTGTAAAAGGCTTCTTTGCCGATCTTGACCGCGGCCCCCAGTTTCGACGCCACCAGTTCCGCCAATTCCAGCGCCGCCGCATCGAGTTGATCATGCGGTACAACCTTGTTCACCAAACCAAGCGTTTCCGCTTTGTCGGCGGGAATAAATTGGCCGGTGGTCAACATCTCGAAGGCCTGTTTACGCGGAATGTTGCGCGACAAGGCCACCATCGGTGTCGAACAAAAAAGTCCGATATTCACACCATTGACGCCAAAGCGGGTGCCTTCGGCAGCGATGGCCATATCGCAGGCCGCGACAAGCTGGCAACCTGCGGCGGTGGCAATCCCATGCGCCTGAGCAATAACGGGTTGTGGCAGCTTCTGGATCGACATCATCATCCGCGCGCAACGTTCGAACAAGTCCTTGAAATAAGCCTTGCCGCCGTCTTCGGCCTGACGGCCTGCGGTCATTTCTTTCAGGTCGTGTCCGGCGCAGAACACCTTGCCAGCCCCGGACAGAGTGATGGCGCGAATCGTCGTGTCATCGGCGAGCCGGTCAAATTCATCCTGCAGCGCCGCTAGCATGGCATCGCTCAGCGGATTGAGCTTGTCGGGATTGTTCAGTGTCAGTCGCGCAACCGCGCCGGTGTCGTGACGTTCCAATAATGCCATCTTGTCCTCCTCGATTTCTCGGGCAAGTCTACGCACAGAGTTTGAGGGAGGGAAGAGATGGCCGCAAAAATGACCGGACCGGAATTGATGGATTTTCTGGAAACCGTGTTTCCGCAGGTGAAAGACGATTTCGAAATCGAAGAAGTCACCGACATGCGGGTGAGGGTGCGGATGAAAATTGCCGAGCGGCATCTGCGCCCGGGCGGTACGGTTTCCGGCCCATCGATGTTCGCATTGGCCGATTGTGCGGTTTATATGGCGGTGCTGGCGATGATCGGTCCCGAAGCTTTGGCCGTCACCACTAACTGTTCGATGGATTTCATGCGCAAACCTGCCGCACGGACCGATCTGATTGCAGAGTGCCGGTTGTTGAAACTGGGCCGCGTGTTGGCCGTCGGCGACGTTCTGATTTATTCCGAAGGGGGAGAGGCACCAGTGGCACGCGCAAGCATGACATATTCGGTCCCGCCGCGTTGATCTTTGCGCGACTGGTGAGGCGTGCTAGGACCAAAACACAGGCTTGGTAAGGATATTTTACGTGGCAGCCACCGACATCGCGGACGATCTGGATCGCAATGCCGCGTTTCAAGCTTATCGCGCCACCACCCGTTTCGGCAGCCTCGACGGGCTGCGCGGCTTATGCATCGGGGCGGTTTTGTGGCACCATTCGCCACTGACCCCGATCTATCTGGATCATCTGCAACTGGCAGGGCGGGGCTTTGCCGGGGTGGATTTCTTTTTCGTCCTCAGTGGATTTTTGATCACAACGCTGTTGCTGCGGGAAGAGGTGGCAAAGGGGGGCTTTTCCCTGCGCGGCTTTTATCGGCGGCGTTTGCTGCGGATTGTGCCTGTCTATTTTCTGGTTGTGACACTGGTGGCTGCCTATTTCATTGGCTGGAAAGGGCAGGGGCAGTGGTTGGACATGCTGCCGTATTATTATCTGTTCCTGTCGAATTTTCTGGTCGGAGACATCCCGCTTCTTGATCCTACTTGGTCGCTTGCGGTCGAGGAGCAGTATTACCTAATCTGGCCCTTGACGCTTTTGGTTCTGCCACGGCGCTGGATCGTCCCTGTTCTGACCGTCGGCATCACGCTGAATGTCGTGGGTGGAGCCGGGTTGTTGCAACGGGTCGGGATCGCAGCCTTCGATATAGGCCCCCTGCATATTGCCCTGCCGACGGCGACTTACGCACCGATCCTGATCGGGTCACTGTTGGCGTTGACGCTGCACGCATCGCGCGGATTTACGATGCTGCACAGGCTATGCGGCGGGCGTTTCGCCGCGCTGTTATGGATGCTGGTGGTGCTGTTTGCGCTACAGTTTTTGCCCTTCGATCTGAACGGTTGGCCCAATCTGGTGCTGCATCTAACGATGGCATTGGCGTTGGCGTCACTGGTGGTGCGTGAAGATAACGGATTGCATTCGGTCCTGAACTGGTTTCCGCTGCGGCGGGTGGGGCAGGTCAGCTATGGCATCTACCTCTACCACCTCATCGCGTTGCATTTCGCCACCGTCGGTTTGACGGCGTTCGGAGTAGCGAATGGCTGGATTGTGTTGGTGTTTTACGTTGCTCTGTCGAGTTTGATCGCCGAATTGAGCTTCCGTTTCTTTGAAGCGCAATTTCTGGCACTGCAACGGCCACAAAAAAAGCCGGGGTAAAAACCCCGGCTTCCAGTACGTCCCGGCACGGACGGGGATGTCAAGCGCGCCAGAACGGGCGACGGGCCTCCGTATAAGCCGCGTCACGTGTCAAACCGATGTCGCAAAGCAGGCTGTCAGGCAGCTGTGCCAGTGCTTTGCGGGTGCTATTTCGCATGTGCCATTTGGTGACCGTCACAGCAAACGCCAGCGCAAAACGAGCCACGACCGGCGCGTTCAGGTTCAGATCATAGTTGATGATCTGTGCGGCGAAGACAGGCTGTTGTTGTGACATGGAACAAATCCTTCAATTGTATTGACACAATGTAACTGCATTGCTACAAAAAAACGGATACAATTTATGACACAATAGGTCCAGAAAAACATTGTTATGGGTACAAATTGGGCGCCTGACCTCGCTTCAACTGGAAAATCGAAATACAAGGCCTTGGCAGATAATATTCGTAACGCGGTCGCCGAAGGGCTGTTGCCTAGCGGTGAAAAACTGCCTCCGGTGCGCGAATTAGCCTATCAGCTGTCGGTGACGCCAGGCACTGTTGCGCGCGCTTATTCGATCCTCACGGAAGAAGGTGTTTTGCAGGCGGGTGTTGGGCGCGGCACATTTGTTGCTGAAATTCAGGCCCGAACCGATCCTGCACATGCCTGGCCGCAGATGTTGAACCTGCGCAGCCCGCAATTGCCGGATGTTGGTCAAAGCCAATTGCTGCGCGATGCGTTGCGCGAAACTGCGGATACCGTTGTTTCCGAAGATCTGCTTTCCTATCCCAGCCGGGCAATGGATTTGCCGCTACGCCGGGCACTGCGCCGTTGGATGGCCGACCTTCCCATCGGGACCTTCACAGCAGAAGACATGGTGTTGACCCACGGTGCGCAAAGCGCAATTTCACTTGTGATGCAGACCGTGTTGCGTGGGCGTGATCCGGTGGTGGCCGTGGAAAACCTGACATATCCCGGGTTTCGTCGTGCCGCTGAATTGTGCCGGGCCCGAGTGGTAGGGATCGATTGCGATGACGAAGGGCCGCGAGTTGATCATTTGGAACAAATGGTCCGCGATCACGGGGTACAATTGTTTTGCACCTCGTCCGAAGTCAGTAATCCCACAGTGCGCTTTACCACTGATCGTCGTCGCCGCGAAATTGCGGCTATGGCGCAGCGTCTTGGGCTGCATGTTTTGGATGACGATTGTTATGCTCTTGGAACACATCGCGCCGAAAGTTACCATTCGTTGGTGCCTGAGTTCGGCTGGTACGTGTCTTCTTTGTCGAAAACACTGACGCCGGCTTTGCGCATCGGGTATGTGGTTGCGCCGCGCGATCGGGTGAAGGATTTGGTGCGCACCACGGCGTTCAGCCATTTTGGAATGTCGCGTCCGCTGACCGAGTTGGCCCTGAACTTCATGTCCGATCCGCGTTTGTTAAGCGTTGCTGCGCGGGGACGGGCACGGATCAATGAACTGGTTCGGATGACCGTTAATCATCTGGGGCGTTATGACGTGACCTGGAACGAAGATGTTCCTTTCCTTTGGTTGCAATTGCCGAAGGGGTGGCGGGGCCCCATTTTCGTGCGTGCCGCCGAGGAACAGAATGTCATCCTGAAGGGCGCCGAGGAATTTACCCTGCGCGATGCCCGAACACCCCATGCCGTGCGTATCGCAGTTAACGGGTTGGTCGATCCGGCTTGTTACGAGGCTGGAATCGTCCGTCTGCGCAATCTTTTGGACAATCCGAGAGAAGAAATCACAGTTTGAGCCGCCAGATGCTGAAATGAGTGGGGTAAAATAATACCTATTTTATAAGTTATTGAAATTGTGCAATATATTGAGCATTGTTGCGCTTGACGTGAAATTTGCGCCCTGTATAACCCGGCAATCGAATTCGGAACGCGGGACTGACGCCTGCTTCCATAACTGAACCAAGGGTAATCCCGCGATGAAAACTTTCTCTGCTACTCCGGCAGACATCGAGAAGAAGTGGATCGTGATCGACGCCGAAGGTGTCGTTCTGGGTCGTCTCGCCTCGATCGTTGCCATGCGCCTGCGCGGCAAACATAAAGCGACTTTCACCCCCCATATGGATATGGGCGACAATGTGATCGTCATTAATGCTGACAAGATTCAGCTGACCGGCAAAAAACGCTCGGACAAAAACTATTACTGGCACACCGGCCATCCGGGCGGCATCAAAAGCCGTACCGCAGGTCAAATTCTGGAAGGTGCCTATCCTGAACGTGTCGTGACCGCCGCGGTCAAGCGCATGTTGCCGGGCAACCGTCTGAGCCGTCAGCAAATGACCAATCTGCGCGTCTATGCCGGTGGTGAGCACCCGCATGAAGCCCAGAACCCTGAAGTTCTGGACGTTAAATCCATGAACTCGAAAAACACCCGGAGCTAATCGATGACCGATCAAATCAATTCGCTCGAAGAGCTGGGTGCAGTGGCCGGCGAAGTCGCCGCTGTAGTCGAAGAAACCATCATTCGCGAACCCGTTCGTGATGATCTGGGCCGTTCCTATGCCACCGGCAAACGGAAAGACGCGGTCGCCCGCGTCTGGATCAAGCCGGGTTCCGGCAAGGTCACCGTCAACGGTAAGGACCAAGACACCTATTTCGCCCGTCCGGTGCTGCAGCTGATCCTGCGTCAGCCGTTTCAGGTTGCCGGTGTCGAAGGGGAATTCGACGTGGTTGCCACTGTCAAAGGCGGCGGTCTGACCGGTCAGGCCGGTGCGGTGAAGCACGGCATTTCCAAGGCTCTGCAACTTTACAATCCCAGCCTGCGTGGCGCTCTGAAAGCCGCCGGCTTCCTGACCCGCGATAGCCGCGTTGTGGAACGTAAGAAATACGGTAAGCGCAAAGCCCGTCGTTCGTTCCAGTTCTCGAAGCGTTAATCTGCTTTCTACGGAACAGAAATTTCAGAAAGGTCGCCTTTTGGGCGGCCTTTTTGCTTTCTGAGCATTCGCCTGACCAAAAAAAAGGCGGGCCACAAGGACCCGCCAGCGCTTGATTGAAACCTTGGGGGGATCAGCCGCCCATGAGGTTGAAATCGTAGGACACGGTCAGCGACAGCGTGCCGGCGCTGTCATCGGCGTCTTCGTAAAGCAGTTCGATTGCTGCGCTATCAGTCAGCGCATAGGAGACGCCGATTTCACCGAAGATGTTGCCATCCGCTTCGCTGTGACCGATTTCACCGGCCAGCGTGAATTTGTCATTCAGCGCGTGTTCCAGACCCAGGGTGGTTTCGATCGTTGAAGCATCCGGATCCCAAGCGAATCCGAGCGCGCCGCTGGTGCTGTCGGTCAGCGCCGCCGAAAGTTCGAAGGCGATGTCATAGCTCTGATAGCCACCATTGTTCAGATAATAGCCGGTTGTGGTGATGTCATAGCCGAGCGTGTCATTGATATCGGCACCATAGCCGAGCGAAAGTTCGATTTCTGCATCATCGGCTGGATCTTTATACAGCGACCCAATCCAGATGCCGCCGTGGAAACCGTTCAGTTCGCCTTCGATATAGCCCTCGACGGTGTTTTCTGCGTGCTCCAGCCCGTCTGAAGTGTCGAAAGCAGCTGTTGCCGCAACGCCGGCGCTCAGCACCAAGCCGTCAGCCTGTGCCATGATGGGCAGAAGAGAATACGCCGATACTGCGACAATGGTCATTTTGATGTTCATGTTTGCGTCCCTTATTCGGTCAAAAGTAATTCCCTCGCAGCGCTTTATGCGTTGCGATTGGGGTCGTTTTTGACTGGCTGGGAAGCTGGCTAATAAACCTGATTAAATTAATTAGTTAAAGCCGGTGCAAAGGTCCAGAGGCGAAGCGTGGAGGTGGTATTTATATCAGTCCGGTGGGCGTCACTGATCCGGGTCGATCAGGCCAAGCCCGCGCAGATAAATCCCGATACCGGATTCCAGCAGGTCTTCGGGGGAAAAAGGCGATTGGCGTCCGGGGGAATTGCGGGCAAACAATTCGACAACACCATGGCTCAGCGCCCAGATATGTGCGGAAAACATGCTGGCAGGGGGGCGTTTTTCCGGTGGGATATGTTGTGACAGATCCGAAGCGGCCTTTTCCAATACGCCCCAGGCCCGTTGCGCGACCGCGGCCAGTTCGGGGGTCCGATTCACCGATACGCCGCTTTCGAACATCGCGATATAATGGCCGGGATATTTACGCGCAAATGCGAGATAGGCTCGTCCGGTCGCTTCGAATGCGGAAAGCGCCGACGGTTGGCCTTTGTCATAGGCATATTGCATCACATCGGCGAAAATTTCATACCCCTGCCGCGCGGCTTCTGCGATCAGGTCTTCGCGGCCATCGAAATGCCGATAGACCGCAGCCGGCGTCACGCCCGCCTGCTTGGCCGCTTCTGACAGGGTAAAGCCGGTCGGACCCTTTACTTCGATCAGTTGCAGCGCGGCTTCGACCAGTGCCTGACGCAGATTGCCATGATGGTAGCCGCGTTTAGCCATCCCAGAGTTCCGGACCACCACAAATCGAGGCATCGATTGATCCAATCGCTTTCAAATTCTTGCGGTCATAGTCGATCGCGCTCAGGACTTGGCGCATCGCCGCCAGCCGGGCGCGTTTCTTGTCATCGGACCGGATCACGGTCCAAGGGGCGTGTACGGTATGGCTCAGTGACAGGGTTTCACCGATCGCTTTTGAATACTCGTCCCATCTCTTCAGCCCCTCGACATCGATCCAGCTCAACTTCCACTGTTTCAACAGATCGTTTTCGCGGGCGAGAAAGCGTTTCAACTGTTCGGCGCGGCCGACATTGAGCCAGAATTTGAACAGCAAAATCCCTTCGTCCACCAACATTTTTTCAAATTCCGGTGCCTGACCGAAGAAGTGTTCGCGCTGTTCATCAGTGCAAAATCCGAATACCTTTTCCACTACGCCGCGATTGTACCAACTGCGATCGAAGAACACGATTTCACCGCCTGCGGGCAAGTGATCAACGTAGCGCTGGAAATACCATTGGGTGGCTTCCTTTTCGGTGGGTTTGGACAGCGCCACCACACGCGCACCGCGCGGATTGAGGTTTTCGCGGAACCGTTTGATCGTTCCGCCCTTGCCGGCCGCATCACGGCCTTCAAAAAGGATCGCAACACGCACGCCGGTGTCGCGGGCCCAGCCCTGCATTTTTGCCAGCTCGATTTGCAGGGCCCGCAATTCTTTTTCATAGTGTTTTCGACCCATCCGTTCCGAATGCGGGTATTTCGGGTTCAAAATATCGTCTTTATCGCCCCGCTTGATCGTGTCGCGGATATGTTTGGGGGCGTCATTTTCGAAAAACTTGGTGATCGCGCCGTCAAAGGGCAAATCCATCTGTCTCTCCATTATTCTTTGTTTTCAATATGGGGGGATATGGTGGTCAGCGCAATCCAGCACTTTGTGCGGCCGGTGAATGGCTGCGGTCACATCGTCCCAGACGGTATGGTGTGGGTATTGCCGATACCTGAACAGCGGTATCGGCATCGCGACGAACAATTTCTGTCGGGTCCGCGATCTTGTCGCAATACGGGTTACTTGCGCCAGTCGGTGCTGGCCTGCCCTATCTGTTCCATATCAAAAGGCGTGGTCAGATAGATTTCAGACACCCAGTTGCCAAACAGCAGATGCGCATGGCTGCGCCAGCGGTTTTGTGGTGTCTTGCTCGGATCGTTGTCGGGGTAATAATTTGCCGGAACATTGATCGCTGTACCCGACGCGACATCGCGGTCGTATTCTTCCTTCAACGTGTTGCTGTCATATTCAAAATGGTTGAAGACATAGAGCGCGCGATGCGCTGTATCTTCGACCAGTGCCGGGCCGGTTTCGTCGGAATCGATCAGGATCGGCAGGCCGGCAGCTTCGATTTCATCGCGCCGCAGTTCGGTCCAACGGCTGACTGGGATCACCATATCGTCAGAAAAACCGCGCAAATAGGGCGAGGATGGCGCGCAATTGCGGTGCCGGATACAGCCAAAGGCCTTGTGGCCTAGGATGTGTTTGGGCACACCGTGGAAGTAATTGATCATCGCCATACCGCCCCAACACACGCCGAACGTGGAATGCACATGGGTCTGAGTCCAGTCGAAGATCCGGGTCAATTCATCCCAATACGTGACGTCTTGGAAATCCAGATGTTCGATCGGCGCGCCGGTGATGATAAGCCCATCGTACTTGGTGCCCGCCGCTTCGACTTCGCTGAAGGGGCGATAAAATGCCTCCATGTGATCGGCGGCGGTGTTCTTGGCTTGGTGTTCGCTCATCCTGATTAGATGAAATTCGATTTGCAGCGGTGTGGCACCGATCAGCCGGGCGAATTGGTTTTCCGTCTGGATTTTCTTCGGCATCAGGTTCAAAAGCCCGATCCGAATCGGTCGGATATCCTGTTGTGCCGCGCTGTGTTCCGGCATGACCATGACACCCTCGCGCGACAGCACGTCGAAGGCAGGCAGGTCAGCGGGAAGTTTAATCGGCATTGGTCAGGCTCCGGTTATGGATGAAACGGGAAAGGCTATGTACGGTCAGGGATCAGTCGCGTTCAAGTGCGGTGGCGATCAACTTATTGAAATCCTCTACGGTTTTGACATTGGCGATCTCGTCGGCGGTGACTGTGACACCCCAGTTTTTTGCCATCGCTTCGTAGCGCGGTTGGCGGTGGGCCAGCGCCTGAGCATAGGTCCAGCGGATAAAGTCGTCTGGATCGACCTGTTTTTCGGTCAACTGAAACAACGCAAGATATTCTTGCCAGACCCGATCCAGAAATGCCGGCTGATAGGACATTGGCTTGGGCATCTTGTCGAACCGTCGGATCAATTCATCTGTATGGGCGTCATCACCTTTGATCCAGACCATCAAGGTCGTGTTGGCCAGCGATCGCAGTATCGTGTCGCTGGAATCTTCGGGATCGACCCATTCGCAGATCGATCCGCCGGTATCACAGATGAAATGCGGATAGCCGTACAGCGCCTCGGCTCGTTCAATGAAATAGGACGTGTCGGTCAGCGCCTTAATTTCGGCCTGACGAAACTGGTCCTGGCGACGGGTGAATTCACCAAAGGGCAGCCCGCCTTTGGCCGGATCGCCCGGCTTGCCAAGATAGGCCGCGACCGGGGTGAGATTGTCAAAGGTGATATTTGATCCAATATAGATTGAATCCGACATCAATAGGTCGCGCAGGAACGGTACCTTCATCGCCTCGCGCTTGGCGTTATCGGCGATATATTCGCCCATGTAGCGGGTACCGATGCGGTAATCGATGGAATAATGGAACCAGTCGCCGTGATCTCGCAGGATGTTGGAGACATAGGTTTTTCCCAAACCAGACATGCCGAAAAACAGCACGCGTTTTTGCGGTGCGTCCAACCAGTCTTTTCCGCTCTGGTAGATCATTGCGTCACCTCACTATCCTGTCTAGTCCCCTTAACTTCGACCGGGGAAAGGGTCAAATCATTATGCTTTTCTCAAATCGCAATGAAAAAGGCCCCGTCGCAGGGCGGGGCCTTTCGATGATGTGTTTTAAGCAGTTCAGAACATGTGGGTGATCTTTAGACCTGCCGCCACGGCGCTGTTGCCGGAAAAGTCGGAAAACAGCGTCTTGGTGGTGGCATCGCCCACCCAGACATAGCGGACACCCCCCGAAATTGCGGTGGAATCGTTGACTTGGTATTTCAAACCCAACGCGATCGAAGTGTAACCGTCAGTCGGGCCGAGATTCCCTGTCAGGCCACCACCCTGATCCTCAAATCCGAACATGACCGTCCCAGACAACTTGTCGTTGAAGCGACGCCCCAAGCCCAGACTATAAGAAATCGTGTCTTTGCTGTAATCCACCAGTGCGCCGTTCACCGATGTATAGGCGGCTGGCGAAATGTTGAACGACGTCCAGTCGACCCAACGCGCCGAAAACATCAATAACGTATTTGCCGCGATTCCGGTCTGGAAATCGAAATTCACCGATTTGGGCATTTCGGTGGGCATCACCGACGTCGGCAAGGTGACGCCGCCCACTGTTTCGACGACGTTCAAGTTGTGGGAGACCTCGGAATTATAGGTCAGGGCCGCCCGCAATGCGATATCGGGTATCTCGTAGGCGGCACCGATCAGGTAGCCATAGTCGGTCTGTGTGTCAGAGGTCATCGAATACCCCGAGGCCGGCAGAGCCACTTTTCCCGATGTCCGGATTGCACGGACACCGCCGTGAATGCTGAACCTTTCGCCGGTCTTGTAACGCAAAACAGCGGTGAGCGAATTCGTGTCGATCGTGCCAGTGGAGCCAGCTAGCGGGTAGCCGGTGCCGCTGGGATAGGCGACATCGGCCCCAAAGGGCTGATCCCAGATCACCGCCATCGATAACTTGTCGTTCAGGTCGCGTTTATATCCAAGGCCGAACTGGTTGTAGGCATCCGACATATTGCCGGACCCAGCAAGACCACTGAACACGCCCGATACGCTTGGCGCCACGTGGCCGAAAGAAAAGTCGATTACGTTGCCGCTTTCAAAAAGAATGCCGATGCTCTGACCCGAACGGTCCACACCTCCGGCAAAAGATGCCCCAGCAGTTAACATAACTGCAGAAACCGCTATTGCGATTTTTTTCATTTTAACTCCTCCCAAAGTCGTATCGGAAAGAGTATCGGCATATATTCGCCAGTCAATTACTGACCACACGTCATGCTTGTATCAACAGTACGGACTGTTTGGTCCCCGTTTTGGTTCGTAGCGGCGCTTTTCTGAATTTTGGATCAGGCTTCAGGGGGGGGCGCATTCTGCCCCAAGGATCTGTGGGCGACCCCTTGATGCATTTCACGCCCGTTCTGATTACCGCCGCGTTTCGCCCCAGATATTCAGGTAATTTCCGGCAAAGATCGCCAGCGCCCCGACGACGACCCAGATATCCACCATTTCACCATAAACCAGCATTCCTACCACCGCGACAATCGGCAGCCGGGTGAAATCGATCGGCATGACAACGCTGGCCGGGGCCAGCGACAAAGCGGTGGTCAGGCAAAAATGCGCCAGCAGACCGGCGCATCCGATCAGTATCAACCAAGGCAGCGACTGCATCGAGGGAACCGTAATGTCGCCATCATATCCGGCACAGATTACACCGAACACTGCCTGCATAACGGTCAGGTAAAACAGAATGCTGATAATGGTTTCACTGCGGGTCAGCTTGCGGGTGAAAATCGCCGTGAAGGCAAAGGCAATTGCCGTCATCGCAGCCGCTACCTGTCCGAATTCAAGCGTCGCGGCCGTTGGTCGGGCGATGATCAGGATACCGATGAACCCGATCAAGGCCGCCAGCGCGCGGATCGAGGTTATCCTTTCACCAAGCAATAGTGGCGACAGTACCACCACCCAAAGCGGCGCGGTGAATTCCAGCGCAAAAACCTGGGCCAAGGGAATGACCGTAATGGCGAAAAACCACAGATTTTGACCTGTGAAATGGCACAGGTTTCGGATCAGATGCAGACGCAAATTGCGCCTGTGGATTTGCCCCAGAGTACCGCTGCCCGCCGCAACGATCAAAACGATGAAGATGCCGACGAAACTGCGATACATCATGATTTCAAAGGTATCGAGTTCGAAACTGATCGCGCGGCCCGCCACCGCCATCGAGGTGAAGGAAGCAATCGCGCCACTCATCCAAAGCGCCGCTTTGAAAACATCCGCTCCGGCTGTCATTTTTCCGTCAACTTCTTCTGTTCACAAATATCCCGGGGGGCAATGTGTTGAAAATCCGCATGATTTTAAACGCAGAAGGGGCAGCGCCCCCTTAATCCTCCGCCCAAGGTCCGTTATTCCAGTTCGATCGTCCCCGGTGGTTTCGAGGTGCAATCGTAAAACACCCGGTTCACCCCCTTCACCTCGTTGATGATCCGCGTCGCGGTTTCGCCCAGAAATTCATGGCTATAGGGATAGTAATCTGCCGTCATCCCATCGACGCTGGTCACTGCGCGCAGTGCCAAAGCGTAATCATAGGTCCGCCCGTCGCCCATCACGCCGACGGTCCGCATCGGCAGGATAGCAGCAAATGCCTGCCAGATTTCGTCATAAAGCCCGTGCTTGCGGATCTGGTCGATATACACCGCGTCAGCTTCGCGCAGGATATCGAGTTTTTCGCGGGTGATTTCACCGGGACAGCGGATTGCAAGTCCCGGTCCGGGGAAGGGGTGTCGGCCGATGAAAGAGGCCGGAAGACCCAATTCATGCCCCAAAGCGCGCACTTCGTCCTTGAACAATTCGCGCAAGGGCTCGACCAGTTTCAAACCCATCTTTTCCGGCAATCCGCCCACGTTGTGATGCGACTTGATCGTCACTGACGGCCCGCCCGAAAAACTGACCGATTCAATCACGTCAGGATAGAGCGTGCCCTGAGCTAGGAATTCGGCATCGTCAATCTGATCGGCATATTTCTGGAACACGTCGATGAACAGCTTGCCGATGATCTTGCGCTTGGTTTCGGGGTCGGACACGCCGTCCAGTTCGCCCAAAAACAGGTCCGATTCATCGGCATGGATCAGCGGAATATTGTAGTGGTCGCGGAACATCGACACGACTTCGTCGGCTTCGTTCTTGCGCAGCAAGCCGTGATCGACAAAGACGCAAGTGAGCTGATCACCGATCGCTTCGTGGATCAGAACGGCGGCGACCGAACTGTCGACTCCACCAGACAGACCGCAAATCACATTTTTATCGCCGACCTGTTCGCGGATCTGCTTGATCGCTTCTTCGCGATAGGCCCCCATGGTCCAGTCGCCTTTGAAACCGGCGACACGGACGAAATTTTCATACAGCGTTTTGCCATTCGGGGTGTGATGGACTTCGGGGTGGAACTGAACCGCATAAAAGCGGCGATTCAGATCTGCCGTGATCGCGAAGGGCGCCCCTGGCGATGTGCCGAACACTTCGAAGCCCGGTGCGATTTCAGAAACATGATCGCCGTGGCTCATCCAGACTTGTTCGCGGCCCGCCCCATCCATGAACCACCCGGTCAGCAGGTCCGTGCGCGCTTCGGTCGGAGTCACATAGGCGCGACCGAATTCTGCAGTGGCATGTTCACCCGCTTCGACCTTGCCGCCAAGATCGTGCATCATCACCTGCTGGCCATAGCAGATGCCCAAGATCGGCACCCCAAGATCATAGACCGATTTGGGTGGCCGCGGTGACCCATCGCGCATTACGCTGTCGGGACCGCCCGAAAAAATCACTGCTTTCGGCGCGAATTCGGCCAAGAAAGCGTCGGTGACTTTTTGATAGGGGTGAATTTCGCAATAGACATTCAGTTCACGCAGGCGGCGCGCAATCAGCTGCGTCACCTGGCTGCCGAAGTCGATGATAAGAAGGCGGTCATGCGATGTCTGTGTCATATTTGCCTAGTAGGGCCGAAGCCGCGCAAGGTCAATGCAGGACAGACCGCCGTGCGCATTCGGATCGATTTTCCGGTGCGTGACGCAAAAAAAACGCGAGGCCCCGTAGGGCCCCGCGCCGTAAGCTTTGGCATTCAGCGGCTTACCACTTCCAGGTCATCGCGAAGGACAATTCGTCCTGGCTCATCTGGGTGGATATCGGTGCGGCGCCGGGGAAAGGCGGGCTGGGAAGAACTCCTGACAAAGAATTGTCGAAAGCATGGGTGTAAGCGATGTGGAATTCGCGCCGGTCGTTGATCCGCATCGTACCACCGATCGAGGCGTGCCATTGCGGCGTCGCTGGGGCCAGAGCATTAAGCGTGGTCTGACTGGAATCGGTGAAACTCGTGTTATAGGAAAGGCCACCGCGTACCGTCCATTTCGGGTTCATTTGGTATTCGGCCCCGATGCGGATCACGTCCATGTCTTTCCAGCCGAAACCTGGACCATTCGCGGCACCAAGCGGACCGGCTGATGGGAATTGGTTTCCCAAGGCGGCGACCTTGGAATAGAAAATCCGTTCCCATTCTGCGGTGAAGGTCCAGGCTGCATTCGCTTGTGGGTTGTAGGACAGGCCGAGTTTGGCAGTGGCCGGGATGTCGAAATCGCCGCCTTCGGCGAACAGGCCCGAATATTTTTCGAAAGGCTCCATATAGATCCGCGACCGGTAGCTGGCCCCGAATGTGAAGCCGTTTCCAGCATCGACTGTGGCACCGATCATTGCACCTGCACCGAAAGACCAATCATCGCCGTTATCGGTCAATGCTGCCGGGTCCGCCGAAAAACCGCTGAACCCGGACAGGCCGGTTGCCGAGAACCGCTGCGCGGCCAAGATCGGCGCGAAGCCGAGCGAAACGCCGTTGCCCAAATCCTTGGCATAGTTCACCTGGATGAAAAGCTGTTCAAGATTAACCCCCAACGGCCCGGGCACCACACCACCGCCAAAGAAGTTGGTTGGATATTCGGTGTTCATGCCGCCATTCCCGTACATCAGCACGCCGAGCGTCGCGTCGTTCTTGAGCCGGAAATTGGCACCACCACAGGGGACAGCAAAAAATTCCTTGTCGCTTTCAAACGTGCCCATGCCGGTGATCGTGGTCGAACGCTTGGGCGAAAACAAACTCAGGCAGCCTTCTGCCTGATCTGGATAGCGGGTGCCCATGGCCGGGTTGGCGGTAAGACCCATAATACCGGTGCCGATAGCAACGCCGCTCCCGGCCATGCCCTTTGATGCAACGCTAGTACCGTTGGAAAAATAGCCGTTAGTAGCCGCAGCCGGCGCCGCGGCGAACGCAAGTGTCGTGGAAGCCAAAACGCACCAATGGCGTCGGCTGGCGAATAGTCTTATCATGTTTTCTCCTCCCTTTGGGGATGATCCCCAGAAGCCCGGATCGCGAAGATTTCTTTCGCTTGGCCGGTTCTTCCCGCAACATGATTAAATGCGAATGTTTTAATGTAAACATAAAATGCGTTTTTTCGAATATAAGACGGCAAGCCGTTACAATTTTCGACTTTCTGACGGACCTGCAATGGTCGAACGTGCCAATGTCATATTTTTCAATGTCGTATTTTTCCCCCGAAAGCCGCAAATCGCGCAAGCAATGGCACCCCGTTGGCTTAAACATAAAGCAGCGGTGGGTTCCGCTTCGCGCAATGGACAAGGGCAATACGAACGATGAACGAAACATCAGCACGGCGGCGGACGAGATCAGGCGGCGGCGCGGCGCGGCGGGCGGAACGTTCTGCGGTGTCGTTTGAAACCGCTAAATATATCGAACGCAATATCCCGAATTTCGAAGTGCTGAGCGAAGAAGCGCTGGAAATCATTGAAACCAATGCTGAAACGATTTTGGAAGAAATCGGTGTTAACTTCGTCAATAATCCCGGCGCGTTGCAACTGTGGCGCGACGCTGGAGCGGATATAAGGGGCGAACGGGTGCATATCCCGCGCGGGTTGGCGCGTGCGCTGTGCAAGACTGCGCCGTCCAGCTTTACCCAGCATGCCCGCAATCCGGACCGCAATGTGGAAATCGGCGGCAAGTCTCTTGTTCTGGCCCCGGTTTATGGTCCGCCTTTCGTGCATGACGTCAAAGGTGGACGCCGATATGCCACGATGGAAGATTTCCGCAATTTCGTAAAGCTGGGCTATATGTCGAAATGGCTGCACCATTCTGGCGGCACGGTGTGCGAACCGACCGATGTGGCGGTGAATAAACGCCATTTGGACATGTTGCACGCCCATATGACGTTGTCTGACAAACCCTTCATGGGGTCAGTGACGGAACCCAGCCGGGCGCAGGACAGTGTCGATATGTGCGGCATCCTGTTCGGCAACGATTTCGTGCAGAACAACACGGTGATGACATCACTCGTCAATATCAATTCGCCAATGACCTTTGACGATGTGATGATGGGCGCGCTTGAGGTTTATGCAAAGAATAATCAAGCCTGTATCGTGTCACCTTTCATAGTTGGCGGTGCGATGGCTCCGGTATCGGTGGCGGGAACTTTGACGCAGGTATTGGCCGAAGTTTTGGCCGGCGTCGCCTATAGCCAACTGGTCCGCAAGGGCGCGCCGGTGATCATGGGGGCCTTTGTAACCTCGATCGATATGAATTCGGGGGCGCCGACCTTCGGGACGCCCGAGGCTAGTCATATTACTTATGGTGCGGGTCAACTGGCCAGGCGGTTGAACCTCCCGTTCCGGTCGTCTGGATCATTCTGCGGGTCGAAACTACCCGATGCGCAAGCGGCTTACGAAACCGCCAACAGCCTGAATATGGGACTGTTGTCGGGGGTTAATTTCATGCTGCATGCCTGTGGCTGGCTCGAAGGTGGGCTGGTTGCGTCTTTTGAAAAATTTGTCATGGATGCCGACCAGTTGGGCGCGTTGCACAAATTTGCCGCCGGTATTGCCATCGATGAAAACGCCCAAGCGATGGACGCGATCCGCGAAGTCGGTCCCGGCGGTCACTATCTGGGATGCGCCCATACGCAGGCGAATTTCAAATCGGCGTTCTGGCGGTCTGATTTGTTTGATTACAAACCGTTTGAAACATGGGCCGAAGAAGGCAGCCGCGATACCATGGCTTTGGCTTCGGCGCGGGTGACGAAGTTACTGTCTGAATACCAGCCGCCTGCCATGGACCCGGCGGTGAATGAAGCGCTGGCAGTCTATGTCGCAGAAAAGAAAGCCGGAATGCCAGACGCCTTGGGGTGATCCGGAATCAGGACACGTTGAAATTATCGGTTGATGTGCGCAACAAGCGCGCCTCGCCCATCATGGCAATCAGGACCTCAATGTGCCGTGCGCAGGAATAGCTTGCGCGGTCCTCTTTGCGCTGATGATCCAAATCATCCTCGATATCCATAAGGAGCGTCAACGCCGGGCCATTCGTTGGCAAGGATGCGGTCAACAGAAGACGGCGCAAATGCAGGTTTCGATTGTATTGTGTCACGCCATGCCGTGCCGCGCGTATCAGGAGGGCAGGGCGCCGCAAATGGCTCAATAGATCAAGTTGATCGGTCATTTTCAGAACTCCAAATCGAAAATTCCGAGACCTCAGTAATACTACTTATGAGAGTGTTGCGCTTTTTGCGAACTCTGCGCACGGGCGTTTCCGACACTGTTCATTATTTGGAAACAATGATTGCGAACGAGGAAACCGTTAACCAACAGTTAGCAATACCATCTCTAGGTTGTGGATTGTCTTGGGGGAAAGCTGTGCATAAGCAGGGAGTTACCTCTGACCTAAAGGAATGGAGCATGTCGGACAGAGTGGCATCAGATATCAGACCTAAGCTATTTCCCGGTTGGGTGCCTTCTGCGGCATTGCTATATCTCGAACATACTGAAAAAGGTCTTTCGATGCGCCAACTCGCGCAGCGCGCCGGGGTGCATGCATCAACCGTGATGCGGCAAATCCGAAAATTGGAAAACCGACGTGACGACCGTTTGGTTGATGAGGCGCTGAAACGATTGGGTCGGCAATATTGCAAAACTGGCAAAGCGGAATCCTCGCCCCCCTATAAGCAAAAGGATTCCGTGATGAATATGCAAAATACCACAGTTCCCCCGTTGCCTGACGAAGCTTATCTGAATGACGAGGCCGTGCGTATTTTACGCCGACTGACCGAACATGCCGCCGTGTTGGCCGTGTCTGCAGAATTGGAAAAGGCTGTGGTGGTACGTGAAATAGACCGCAGTATAAGCATCCGTACCGCCGTGGTTGATCGACGTGTAGCCGAGGTAATGGCGCTGAAGAACTGGATTGATTGCGGCGCACCGGGTCGAATTTCCAGATATCACATCACGTCAGATGGACGCGCGGCGCTGACTCAATTGTTGGCACAATCTGAATCGCGGATCCGGAACGGGTTTACCGAATCCCAAACGCCCTTTGTAGGTCGGGACAACGATGCAAATGGACAAATCGACGGCACGGCGCGCAGGCTTCGCTATAATACGGTGGAATCGCCTTTGACGCTGTTGGCTCGGCGGAAGGACAAAGACGGAAAGCCATTTTTAGCCACCGATCTGGTTGCGGCAGGCGAAAGACTGAGGGAAGATTTCGAACTTTCCCGGCTCGGGACGCGAAGTGTGCAGAACTGGGATCGGTTTCTGACCGAGGCGGACCGTTCGGGTTCGCCCGTTGCGGAACCGGGCTATGGTCCTGCCGCCGCCCGCGAGCGCGTTACCGGGGCGCTTCGGGATTTGGGGCCCGGTCTAGGCGATGTTGCCCTGCGGTGTTGCTGTTATCTGGAAGGGTTGGAGGCGGCGGAGAAACGGATGGGATGGTCGGCACGTTCTGGCAAGATTGTGCTGAGAATCGCTTTGCAGCGGTTGAAACGGCATTACGAATTGCTGGGCGATGCCGCTGCAATGATCGGGTAGGGCGTTTCAGCCGCCCACCAACCAGCCAACGAAAAACGCCACCGCCGCGCAGACCGATCCGACCCCCAATGTTTCGGTCACTGCGCGGCGATAGTTTTCCTGCGTCGCCCAGCCGCGCAACACACCCAACAAAGTCAGGGCCAGTAGCGTGGTGCTGAGAGAAAGTTGAAAACTGGTCTGGTCCGCATCTCGAATGAGATATGGCAAGATCGGCAGCAGCCCGAAAACCACGAAGGCCCCGAACGTCACCAACCCGTTGATTGCCGGATTGTCGCGTTCGGGTGCCATGCCCGCCTTTTCATGGCTAAGCAACATATCGGCCATCATCGGCGCGTGGTTGGATATTGCTTCGGCCGCTTGCCGTGCCTGCGAAGGCTGCAATCCACGTTTGCCGAATTGATCGGCCAGACTGTCAGTTGCTTTGTTTCGGTCCTGATGTATCTGCTCCAACCGTTCTGCCCGACGTCGGCGATACATTTGGTGTTGGGACCGTGCCGACAAAAATTCCCCCAATCCCATGCTGACAGCATCCGCAAAAAGATTGGCAAGACCGAAGACAACCACTGCCAACCCACCAATCTGCGCAATACCTTCGGCCCTTGCCCCGGCAAAGCCAGCGACGATTGCGAATGTGGTAACGATGCCATCATTGCCACCATATACGATCTGTTTCAGATAATCGCGGATACGGTCGAAGGTTGAGTTCGGTTTGGTGTTTGGCATGTTGGTTGCTCTGCGGTTTGAAGGTATTCGACTATAGGTCTCTGTGCAGGGCTTTGCTTGGTTTGGCACGACCAATACGCCGCTTTGCACCGTTTGTGTCACAGATCCCACGTTTTACCGTGTTTGGGGTGGGAAATGTAACACAGATGCAAACAGCAATGTCGGCAGGATGGGACCAATTTCACAATGCCAATTCCGCATGTAAAATTATAACTATATCTTGTAAAAATTACTTCTTATGGTTGCTGATAGTTATGAACATTACTCTCAAACAGCTTGAATATTTCGTCGCTCTGACCCGGCATCGCAATTTCGGTCGGGCGGCTGATTCTGTTCATATTTCTCAACCTGCCTTGTCAGTGCAGATCCGGGAACTCGAGACACAGTTGGGGCAGCCTCTGGTCGAACGTAAAACCCGCGACATCGCCTTGACACCGTTCGGTCGGACGATTCTGGATCACGCGGAACGGGTTTTGGCTGAAATGCGGTCCCTGAAAGAAAGCGCGCGCTGGAATGATGGTTTGTCAGGGCAATTGCGGCTTGGTGTTATCCCAACCGTCGCGCCGTATATTTTACCGGCCGCGCTTGCGGCGCTGCGCGCGCGCGATATTTCGCTCGACGTGCAGGTGCAGGAAACCGTGACGGCCCGGTTGATCGACGGTCTGCGCTCCGGGGCTCTCGACGTGGCCCTGATGGCGTTGCCCGGCAGCGAAGAAGGTTTGACCGAAATTCCGCTGTTCGAAGACCGGTTCGTTCTGGCCGGAAGCCAATCGCGGCTTGATGCCTTGGGGCCACTCAGGGAAAATTTGCGCCCGACCGAGTTGGGTCAAAATCCCTTGATGTTATTGGAAGACGGGCATTGTTTGACCGATCAAGCGCTCGAGGTCTGCGGCCGGAACAGGGGGCATTCCCAGATCAACATGGGGGCCTCATCGCTAGCAACGCTTTCGCGCCTCGTCGAAGCGGGCTTTGGTCTGACATTGATGCCGGAACTGGCGCTGAGGTCCGAAGCGTTAGCAACACCTAATCTGCGGCTGGCCCGGTTTGCCGATCCGCAACCGGCGCGGCAAATCGGTTTGGTGCATCGGAAAACCACCAACGAAGGCAAATGGTTGCAGGAACTGGCGGAAATTCTGACCGAAGCAGGTCAAGAACAAATCGCTTGTGCCAAAGACCTTGTCAGGACCTGATTGTTGCGCCCTGATCGTGGTGAGACGGTTAAAAAATACGCCCGCGGGTTTCGTGACCCGCAGGCGTTAATTGGATTGGATCGGGTTCTTATTCCGCAGCCACGGCAGAGGCGGCGTTTTCCAGGTATTTCATCAGGTTTTCCGGCGAACTTTCACCATAGGGATCTTCGCCGTGATTGTCGGCACGACCGGGTTCTTCGAACCAGGCTTCGACTGTGCCATCGTTCACGACCGCAGCATAGCGCCAAGACCGCATACCGAACCCCAGATTATCCTTGGCCACCAACATGCCAACCTTGCGGGTGAATTCACCCGATCCATCGGGGATCACATTGACGTTTTTGATTCCTTGGGCTTCGGCCCATTTGTTCATCACGAAACTGTCATTCACGGACATGCAGTAGATTTCGTCGATGCCCAGATCCCGAAACTTGTCGGCATTGTCTTCGAAACCGGGCAGTTGATATGTCGAACAAGTCGGCGTGAAAGCGCCGGGCAGGGAAAACAGGATCACCCGCTTGCCGGAAAAATAGTCGGCTGTGGTCTTGTCCTGCCAGCGGAATGGATTCGAACCCCCGACGGATTCATCACGAACGCGGGTATGGAAGGTCACGTCAGGCAGTTTCAGGCCAGCTTGCATTTTGGTATCCTCTAAATTGGTTCAGTCCCAGTTAATAATCGTTCTAAAACTGACGGCAATTATTTTCTGCACTTGCACATTTGAGAAAACAATTTGAATTCATTGGATTGCGATCCATAGTCACGTGATTTCATTCAAAAATGCTGCAATCGCATTGCGATGCTCTTTGCTTTGTGCATAGCCGCTATGCGGCTCTGGCGGTTCAGGCGCGGCTCGAATATAGTAAGGATTGAAAAAACAGCAGGACAGACCCCGTGCGCGATCTAAAAATCCCCCAGCAGCGGCACCCCGAAAAGGCACATCGCCCGGATAATGCTCAGCCCAAAAAGCCAACGTGGATTCGCGTCAAAGCGCCGGTTTCCGAGGGCTATAAGCAAACCCACAAGATCATGCGAGAACACAAGCTGGTCACGGTTTGCGAAGAAGCAGGCTGTCCCAATGCGGGCGAATGCTGGAGCCAGGGCCACGCCACCATGATGATCATGGGCGAGGTCTGTACCCGGGCCTGCACCTTCTGCAATATCGCCACCGGCAAACCGCCCGAAGCGCTGGATGCTTTCGAACCGGGCCGGGTGGCGGATGCAGTGCAAAAACTGGGGCTGAACCATGTGGTGGTGACGTCCGTGGATCGCGATGACATCACCGATGGCGGAGCGGAACATTTTGCCCAGACGATCCGCGCCATCCGGCACCGCAGCCCGAAAACCACGATCGAAATCCTGACCCCGGATTTCATCAAATGCGACCCGTCGGTGCTTGAAGTGGTGGTCGAGGCCAAACCCGACGTTTTCAATCACAACCTGGAAACCGTGCCTGGGCTTTACCCCGAAGTGCGGCCCGGTGCGCGCTATTTCCATTCCTTGCGGCTGTTGCAGCGGGTCAAGGAACTGGACCCGACAATGTTCACCAAATCGGGCATTATGGTGGGGCTTGGTGAAGACCGGCAGGGCGTTCATCAGGTGATGGACGACATGCGTGCCGCCGATATCGATTTCCTGACCATCGGGCAATATCTGCAACCGACACCGAAACACCATGCGGTCGATCGGTTCGTGCATCCAGATGAATTCAAATCCTACGAAAAAACCGCCTATGGCAAGGGGTTCCTAATGGTCTCGGCAACCCCGCTGACCCGGTCGTCCTACCACGCTGGCGACGATTTCGCCCAGCTGCGCACGGCGCGTCTGAAAAAGCACGGTCAGATGTGATCTTTGTTACCACCTGAAACTGCTGGCGCATGGGGCCCTGCCTCCATACGCCCAGAATATTTGGTCCCTCAGAAACGGCATCGTCTGCGTTTCATCTTGCGGTAAATACGCCCGCCGGAGGCAGGCCCGAAGGAAAATTCAGCAGGGATTTTCCCGAGATATCAAGCGCGCCCGGAACGGGCGCCCCTTTTGATCACTCTACGGCGGGCACTGCTTTCAGATAAGCCGCGATCGCTTGGCGGTCTGCCAGCGGCAAATGCGCCAAGTTTTGCACGACCTCTGCCATTTCGCCGCCGGCACTATCGTATTCAGGCGTGAATCCGGACGTAAAATATTCCACCAGATCTGTTTCCGACCAATCAAGCTTCGCGGGGGTGATATTGGGTATCTTGCCTTTTCCGGACGGGTTCGGCGCGCCGCCCAGCCAGCGGTCGTAATCAATCCCGCCAAGCGCATTGCGTGGGCTATGGCATTCGCCGCAATGGCCCAACCCTTCGACCAGATCGCGCCCACGGGCGGCTTCGGGCGACAGATTCCCGGTCAAAATCCGTGGCGGGCCGCCGAACAGGATTTTCCACCCGCCCAACGCGCGCCGGATGGAGAACGGAAACCCAACTTCATGCGCTTTGCTGGGAATGTCGGAGGCTGGTAGTGTTTGCAGGAAGGTCCAGAGGTCGGCGACATCCTGGGGGCTGGCCCTTGCATAGGATGTATAGGGAAAGGCCGGGTAGTAATGTTGCCCCGCAGGAGATGTGCCATGCAGCATCGCATTTGCCAAATCACCGGTTTTCCATGTCCCAAGTCCGTGCTCAGGGTCGGGTGAAATATTTGGGGCGTAAAATGTGCCAAAATCGGAGACAAAGCTCCGCCCGCCCGACAGGACGATCCGGTCTGTGCCTTCGGCCTGCGGCGGCGAATGACAGGCAGCGCACCCCCCCGCCCAGAAAACGATTTCCCCACGTGCTACATCGCCTCTCAGAGCTGCGAATTGTGCTTCGGGGACGCGTTCAGGCGCGGTGGCCCACCAGCCGACCGCGCCCGCCAAGAGGCCAAACAGGACGCCATATCGCAAAGGGCGTTTCATTCGTGGGGGATGCTCCGAATCAATTTTCCGGAGCACGATACGCCTTGTGGCAACCGCCGCAGGCCCCGCCAAGCGGTCCCATTGCCCCTTGCAGGGATTCGAGGCTGGTGCCTGACGCGATTTCCATCGCTGCCGCCGCTTCGGAAAGCGCCATGGCCTTCTTCATCACATCGTCCTGATTATCCCAAAGGTCGGGCAGGGCGCGGGTGTTGTCGGCCGACATTTCATCGGAACCTTGTGGCCACAACCTAGACGCATCGAGTTGGGTCAGCAGAACCAGGCTTGAGGCCGCAGCCTTCGCCGCGTCTGCATTATAGGGAACGGCGCCTTTGGCCATACCGCCCAGAAGTCCGAGATTATGCGCATAGAGCTGCATCTGTCCCTGACGGGCCTTGATCACACTGTCGGTTGCAGCATCGTTTTCGGCAAAAACTGCGCTGCCAAGTCCGGTGACAAAGGCCGCAGCTAGAACGCATTTGGAAATGACTTTCATCGGCGAAACTCCTGTTGAATGAAACACCCGCGCAGCTTAGCGGGACGAAGAAGAAATGGTGTTCACAAATTCGTCAACGATACTAGCGGAGCGGGAAACGGCCTGTGCCTCCTTCAATCGTCATCCAGTCTGGCCAGCCGATCCAGCGTTCCACTGCATAGATCATGAAACACACCGCAATCACCGCCAGAACCAGCTTGACCTGACGTTCAGAGGGCGGGTTGCGGGCCCATTTCGACATGCGAAACAGCCAATGCATCAGCCGTCATCGGTATCGACAAAGCGGACTTTGCCGATAAAGGGCAGATTGCGGTCGCGCTGTGCGAAGTCAATGCCAAAGCCGACGACGAATTCGTCGGGGATTTCGAACCCGATCCAGTCGGCCTTCACGTCGGCTTCGCGCCGTGATGGTTTGTCTAGCAATGCAATCGTTTTCAAGCGTTTCGGATTGCGTGAATGAAGCAGGTGCAGCACATGGCTGAGTGTGTAGCCGGTATCGACGATATCTTCGACCACCAGAACGTCGCGGCCTTCGATTTCGCCGCGCAGATCCTTTAGAATGCGCACTTCACGACTGCTTTCCATGGCATTGCCGTAAGACGAGGCTTCAAGGAAATCCACTTCGACCGGCAGGTCCAGTTCGCGCACCAGATCAGCAATGAAAACAAAACTGCCGCGCAGCAACCCGACCACGATCAATTTGTTGGTAGCGGCGAATTCGGTTTCGATTTCGCGCGCCAATGCTTCGATTCGCGCTGCGATCTGCTTGGCCGAGATCATTTCGTCGATGACATATGGACGCTCTGGCATAACACCCCCTTGCAATTTCGCGCCCAGTCTACGAAATGATCCCCCACTGTCACGCGAAAAAGGGGCGACATGCCGACCCATTCCGAAACCCGGCCCCTGCCTTACTCGGCACAGCAGATGTATGATCTGGTGGCAGATGTTGCGGCCTATCCGAAATTCCTGCCTTGGTGCGCCGCTGCGCGCATTCGCAAGGTCACGCCGCAGAGCGACGGGACAGAGGTGATGGAAGCCGATCTGGTGATCAGCTTCAAGGTGTTCCGTGAACGCTTTGGCAGTCTCGTAGTTTTGCATCCGCAAGATTTGAAAATCGACACCGAATACTTGGACGGACCGTTCAAATACATGAAATCTACCTGGTCTTTTTCTGAGGCTGAAGGTGGTTGCGAAGTGTCATTCTTTGTCGATTTCGAATTCAGGAACGCCGTATTGCAGGGCATCATCGGCGTGGTGTTCAACGAAGCAATGCACCGGATCGTGCGGGCGTTCGAAAGCCGTGCTGAAGCGCTTTACGGGCCTTCAAGCTGAGTATGATGCCTGATTTGAAATCAAATAACGGTCAATTTCATCTGAAACAGAACCCGTCTGGATAAAAAAACGGGCCCTGACCGGGCCCGTCGAACGCGTAATTTCAGGACCGGTCAGGATCGGTGATCATAGGCCCGTTCGCCGTGAACGCTAAGGTCCAGGCCGTTGGTTTCGGTTTCTGCATCCACCCGCAACGGGGTGATCAGGCCAACCAGCTTGGCAAGGATGATCGAGCCCCCCAAGGTGAAGGCCCCGACGATGGCCAGGCTGCCCAGTTGCGCCACCCAGGAACCTGCGCCGAAAGCGGCAATCATAATGGTGCCGAAGATGCCACCGACACCATGTACGGCAAAAACATCCAGCGTATCATCGACGTGCAGCTTGTTGCGGATCACGTTGACCATTTCCTGACACAGAACCCCGGCGATTGCGCCGATGATCAGCGCCTCAACGGGACCTACGAATCCACTGGCTGGGGTGATCGAGGCAAGACCAGCGATAGTGCCAGTGACCAGCCCTACCAGCGATGCCTTGCCGAATTTAATCCGTTCCCACAAAGCCCAACTCAGCGACGCGGTGGCGGCCGAGATATGGGTCACGGTCAGCGCCATTGCAGCGCCGCCATCAGCGGCCAGCTGCGACCCCCCGTTGAAGCCGAACCAACCGACCCAGAGCATCGCAGCGCCGATCATGACATAGCCGGGATTGTGTGGCGGCGTGGTCTGATTGCGGCGTGCGCCCAGCATGACGGCCAGAACCAGCGCCGCGATACCTGCGGTTTCATGCACAACGATACCACCGGCAAAATCTTTGACGCCGGTTTCGCCGAAGATGCCGCCATCGGCCAGAAAACCGCCGCCCCAGATCCAATGTGTAACCGGCGCATAGACCAGCAGCATCCAGAGAGCCGAGAATAACAGCACGAAACCAAAGCCGATCCGTTCGACATATGCGCCGACGATCAGTGCCGGGGTGATGATGGCAAAGGTCATCTGGAAGGCAAAGAACAGCACTTCGGGCAATGTTCCCGACAAGCTGTCGGCATTGATGCCGTCAAGGAAGGCTTTGCCCAATCCACCCCAGTAGGCATTGTCATCGCCAAAGGCGATGGAATAGCCCGCGATGAACCACAAGACGCTCATCAAACAGGCGATGGCATAGCAATGCATGAAAACGCTCAGCACGTTGCGCGCGCGCACCAAACCACCGTAAAACAGCGCCAGTCCGGGCAACGTCATGAACAGCACAAGAGCCGTTGCAACGATGATCCAAGCGGTATCCGCTCCGTTCATTAATCCATCCTCCCCTAGTTGGTTGGCGTGGATCAATCGAAGAATTGATGCAAAAGAAAGAAGCGACTTGCCTTTTAATAGGTTAAAAATAACTCATTTCTAAAACTGACCGCCAATTAAGCTACTAAATGGCGTAATGTTGAAATTATAATCGTTAAATGTCTGCTGCATTAAGCAGCAAGTCGAGTGATTTTTGAACGGATTGAGCGCGCACATTCGCCCGCCCCAACGGGCCGAATTCAATGGTTTCTGTTGCCGTGGCGTGATCTTTGATTGCGATGCCAAAGCAGACACGCCCTTCGGGTTTGAATTCGGACCCTCCCGGACCGGCGATGCCGGTGATGGCTACCGCGACATCGGCGTCAGACCGGGCCAGCGCCCCTTCGGCCATTTCTTGGGCAACCTGTTCCGACACTGCGCCATAAGTGTCGAGCGTGGTTTGCGCCACGCCCAGCATCTGCACTTTTGCGGCATTGGTATAGGTGACAAAACCTCGATCGACCACGTCGGAAGACCCCGGCACATCGGTCAACGCGGCCATCACCAAACCGCCGGTACAGCTTTCGGCGGTGGCAATATGCAGCCCCAAAGTCCGGTAACGGTCAAGGACGTCTGAGGTGGCATTCATAGCCCCAAAACCCCGTGTGAAATACCGGCACCGATTACCACAAGAACGGCTGCGAAAACACCAGCAATGACGTCATCCAACATCACGCCCAACGCGTCACCACGCCGGTCGGCCCATCCGATGGGGCCAGGTTTCCAGATGTCGAACAGGCGAAACCCCAAAAAGGCAGTGACCCAGCCGGGCCAAAGCGCCAGAACATCCGCCCCGGCATGGGCCGCGCCGATCAGGGCGGGGGCCAGCGCAATCCATTGACCGGCGACTTCGTCGATCACGATTTCGCTGGGGTCGTGGTCGTGCTTGCCTGCGGTTTCCTGCGCTGTTGCCCACCATCCAAGAGCAAAAACAAGAACGGTTGCGATCAAGAACAGCGGCACACCACCCAGAATGTAAACCGCATAGCCAACGGGCAGGGCGGCCAGCGATCCCCAAGTGCCGGGGGCAGGGCGCAGATGGCCGACATAGAAAAAAGTCGCAATCAGATGTGTCATGGTTTCACCAATGTTGCAGTTGCCAACGCCGCGATGCCTTCACCGCGACCGGTAAAGCCCAACCGTTCGCTGGTGGTGGCTTTGATCGATACCTGGTCAGGGGCCAGCCCCATGATCCGGGCCATTTCCTGCTGCATCGCGGCGGCGTGCGGGCCAATTTTGGGATATTCGCAGATCAGCGTACAATCGACATTGCCGATCGCATATCCCTTCGAGACTGACAAATCGACCGCATGGCGCAGGAAAATTTCGCTTGCCGCACCTTTCCATTGCGGATCGGACGGCGGGAAATGCCGACCAATGTCGCCTTCGGCCAAGGCACCGTAAATGGCATCGGTCACCGCGTGCATGCCGACATCGGCATCGGAATGGCCTTGCAGCCCACGATCATGCGGCACCGCGATACCGCACAGAATCACATGATCGCCGTCGCCGAAACGGTGCACGTCATATCCATTGCCCAATCGTATATCCATCTGACCCCGCAGAATGTTTTCGGCCCGGATGAAATCCTCGGGCCGGGTTATTTTTAGATTTTGGTCCTCGCCCGGAACGATGGCAACCTCGATACCAGCAGCGCGGGCGACCTCGACATCATCGGCAGCCCCCCCTGAATGCGTGCGGTGCGCCGCCAATAGTGTTGCAAAATCGAACCCTTGTGGCGTCTGCGCCCGAAATAGCCCGCTGCGGTCCTGCATGCCCTGCACCAATCCATCCGCCCCCTGCCAAAGCGCGTCGACCACCGGCAGGGCCGGGGCTGCACCGAGATGGGTGTCCAGCGCAGCCAAGACCGCACCGATCAGATCCGGGCTAAGACAAGGGCGGGCAACATCATGGATCAGAACCTTACCGATCCCGTCTTTGGTCAGCGTTTCCAGCCCATTTCGAACAGAAGCGACTCGAGTCGCACCGCCGTGGCAGATTCGGATCTTGTGATGATCTGCCCAATCAGCAATTTGACCGTAATCGTCGGGATGGATAACCAGCACGATCAGATCGATCGCGCCATGGTTCGCGAAAGCTTGCAACGTCCAGTCCGCTACACGGCGTCCGGCCAGCGCACGCCATTGCTTGGGCTGGCCGCCGCCGGCCCGGATGCCACGGCCCGCAGCAACAATCAAAGCGGCGGTCTTCATATCGCTCCGGTCCCTTGGAATGAACTTGTTTTAAGCATGTCTGTGCATAGGTGTTGTGAACCCGAAGGGCAATCCATCCGATGGATGCGGCCTGAATGCCCAATAATTAGGCGAACATAAGGGCGCAGGTATAAAACTGGGCGGGTTTCATTGATGCTGCCTCGGTACTGAGGTAGCCAGAGGCAAATGCACAAGGATTAGGCATGTGTCTCTGACGCTCGCTGACAACATTCTCTCTCCCCCGGTTTTCTTGGCTCCGCTGGCAGGAATTACTGATTTGCCGTTCCGTGATCTGGTGGCAAGTTTCGGTGCTGGGCTGGTGGTTAGTGAAATGGTCGCCAGTCAGGAAATGGTGCAGGCCAAGCCCGGTGTGCGGGAACGGGCCGAACTTGGTTTTGAAAAGGCCAACACCGCTGTTCAGTTGGCCGGGCGTGACCCTGAATGGATGGCGCTGGCCGCACGCATGGTCGAAGACAACGGCGCCCGGATCATCGACATCAATATGGGATGCCCGGCAAAGAAGGTGGTGAATGGCTACTCCGGGTCGGCTTTGCTGAAAGATCTGGACCATGCCCTGACCCTGATCGAAGCCGTCGTGGATGCGGTTGATCTTCCGGTTACGCTCAAGACTCGTCTCGGTTGGGACGATGATTTGCTAAATGCGCCAGAATTGGCGAAACGGGCCGAAGATGCAGGTATCCGCATGATCACCATTCATGGCCGTACCCGGTGCCAGTTTTACAAAGGCCGCGCCGATTGGGCGGCGATCCGGGCGGTAAAAGATGCGGTGTCGATTCCGGTCATCGCCAATGGGGATATCTGTTCGGCCGATGATGCCCGCCGGGCGATGGCACAATCCGGTGCCGACGGGGTGATGATCGGGCGCGGCGCGCAGGGGCGGCCGTGGCTGTTGGCGCAGGTGGCCGCCGATTTATTCGGTCATACGCCACCGCATATACCAAAAGGACGGGAACTGGCCGATATGGTGGTCGCCCATTACCAGGCGATGTTGGATTTCTACGGTCTGGATTTGGGCCTGCGCGTCGCGCGTAAACATCTGGGCTGGTACATGGACGCAGCCGGAACCGGGTCTGGCCGTCGCCGTACCATTCTGACGCAACGCGACCCGGCAAGGGTAATCGTTGAATTGTCTGAAGCGATGTTAGAATCGGAGCAAGAAGCGGCATGATTGAAGATGACGAAGACAATATGATTTGGTCGTCTCTCCCGATCCCGGGCGTGATCGTCGACCCACAGGACAAGATCACCGATATCAATTCGGCAGCGGAAGGTTTCCTGAATGCGTCCTCGAAGACAATTATAGGCGAACCGCTCTGGGATCGGGTCATGATAGATGCACCGCTTGAAGAAGCTTTTGAGCGTGCCCGAAGCAGCAATTCCCCGCTTTTCGTCAACGATGTGGATGTCGGCACCGGCAGCCGGGCACCGTTGCACTGCAACTTGCAGATTGCGCCGTTGCAGGGCCGGCCCGGATACATGATTTTCCTGATTTCCCCGCGCGAATTGGCCGGTCGCATGACCCAAAGCCATTCGGTGAAATCGGCAGCAAAATCGGCTATCGGCATGGCCGAAATGTTGGCGCATGAGATCAAGAACCCCTTGGCAGGCATCACCGGGGCGGCACAGTTGCTGTCAATGAGCCTGAGCGCCGAAGATATGGAACTGACCGATCTGATCGTGGCCGAAAGCCGCCGTATCGTGAAGCTGTTGGAACAAGTGGAACAGTTTGGAAATCTGAGCGAACCGCACCGGGTTCCGGTCAATGTCCATGATGTGCTGGATCGTGCTCGCCGTTCCTCCTTACTAGGGGTCGGGGCGCATATGAAGATCGTCGAAGATTACGATCCGTCGCTTCCCATGGCGATGGGCGATCCCGATCAACTGCTTCAAGTGGTTTTGAACTTGATTAAGAACGCCTCGGAAGCGGCGGATAAAAAGGGCGGAACCATTCGCCTGCACACTTTCTATGAACATTCCTTCCGGCTGCGTCGCGCTGATGGCACCGGGCAATCGTTACCTTTGCAGATTGAAATCATCGATGACGGTCCCGGCCTTCCTGACGATATCAAGGGCGATATATTCGATCCCTTCGTGTCGGGGCGTGAAAACGGCACCGGATTGGGCTTGGCCTTGGTTAGCAAAATCATATCCGACCATGACGGATGGATATCCGTCGATTCCGTGCCCGGTCGCACGGTGTTTAAAATTTCCCTTCCAATGGCGCCCGACCCCGCTCGGCGCAATAAAAAGGAGAGCAGCTAATGGACGGTACAGTCCTTGTCGCAGATGATGATCGTACGATCCGTACGGTTTTAACTCAGGCCCTGACGCGGGCGGGATGCAAGGTGCACGCCACGTCGTCGCTGACCACGCTGATGCGATGGGTAGGCGAAGGCAAAGGCGATGTGGTGATTTCGGATGTGATGATGCCAGACGGCAATGGGTTGGAAATGCTGCCCAAGATTGCTCAGGATCGCCCCGGCCTGCCGGTCATCGTGATTTCAGCCCAAAACACGATCATGACCGCCATTCAGGCGGCCGAGGCAGAAGCCTATGATTATCTTCCCAAGCCATTCGATCTTCCCGACCTGATGAAGCGGACCGCCAAGGCGCTGGAACAGCGCCGCCGTGCTTCTCCTGCGGCCCAGGTAGAGCAGGAAAAAGAACGTCCCGACGATCTGCCTCTGGTCGGACGTACGGCCGCGATGCAGTCGCTTTACCGGTTGGTTGCGCGGGTGATGAATACCGACCTGCCGGTGCTGATCGCTGGGGAATCGGGTACCGGAAAGTCTTTGATCGCCCGGGCGATTCACGACTTTTCCGACCGCCGCACCTTGCCCTTCATCACCGTTACAGCGGCCGATTTGCAAGATATCGAAGGCCCGGCACGGGTTCTGGCACGGGTCAAGGGGGGGACGGTTCTTTTCGATGAAATCGGCGATGTCGACGCGGACATTCAAGCCCGTATCGTGCGGATGATGGACAATCCCGGCGATCACGTTCCCCGATTCATGGCCACCAGCCAGAACGATCTGTCCGACGCGCTGGACAAGGGGAAGATGCGGCAGGATCTCTACTACCGCCTCAGCGGTGCCACGATTCAGGTGCCGTCATTACGCGAACGGGTTGAAGACATCCCGCTTCTGGCAGAACATTTTCTGCTGCGCGCCGAACGTGACGGGGCGCCATCGCGCAGCTTGTCGTCGGAAGCTGTGGAATTGATGCGCGCCTATAGCTGGCCGGGCAATGTTCGGCAGTTGGAAAACGCGGTGCGGCGATTGGTTCTGACCTCGCGGGCAGAAGAAATCACCCGGTCCGAAGTTGAAATGGTGTTGGGGAACCAACCCGAAATGGAACCGGTTCTTGGAAGTGGCGATACTGAAAAATTGTCGGCCTCGGTTGCACGGCATTTGCGCCGCTATTTCGACCTGCATGGCAACATGTTGCCGCCGCCTGGCTTGCATGCGCGGATACTGCGGGAAGTCGAACAGCCGCTTATTGAAATCGCACTGGAAGCGACCGGCGGAAATCAGGCGAAATGTGCCGATCTGCTGGGTATAAACCGAAATACGCTGCGCAAGAAGATCAACGATCTGGATATTCGCGTGACACGCCGACGCAAATTGATGTAAAACCGCAACATAACGTGGCATATAGGCGTCTAAAACGCCTTGGCCCGCAAAATTAGCGGTAAGCCGCGCATAGCGGCACATCAGGAAGAGGGCAGCGGGTGGCAACCCGGGCACATAAAAAACGCGGCTGGGCGAAAATCAGTAGATTGCGGCGTCAGCGCCGGGTTCAAACCATGGCTACGATCGGTCTTGTGGTTCTTGGCCCGGTTTTGGCGATCGCAACGTTCATGATTCTGGGCCCCCTGGATCAGGGTGCCGCCTCGACCAGCCTGCGGATGATCCTGCTGGCCGATTTCGTTTATGTTTTATTGGTGGCGGCGTTGGTTCTGCAACGGATCGTGGCGCTGGTTTCGGCACGGCGGGCCCAATCGGCAGGATCGCGGTTGCACATGCGGTTGACTGGTGCTTTTGCCATTCTGGCGCTGCTTCCGACTGTAACGGTAGCCATCTTTGCCGCCCTTACCGTGAATATTGGGCTTGAGGGGTGGTTTTCCGATCGGGTGCGGCAAGTCGTCGGAACCTCGCTGGAAGCGGCACAGGCCTATGAGGGTGAACACCGACGCGATCTGACCGTCGATGTCGAAGCGTTGGCAGCCCATATCAACCAGACCAGTAAAACCACCTTCTTCATGACCGATGCCGATATCCGTCAGGTTCTGACATCGGGACAGACACAGATTCAGCGCGGGTTACGAGAAGCCTATGTCATTGACGGAACCGGTGAAATCCGCGCCCGTGGCGACCGATCCTATTTGTTCGATTTTGAACGACCGACACCGGACCAGATTGAACTGGCCAGTTCCGAAGGCGTTCAGATCATTGAGGATTGGGCCAATAACGAATTCCGCGCCCTAGTGCGGCTTGATGCCTTTGTCGACCGGTTTCTCTATGTCAGCCGTGCCGTAGACGGCGAACTGCTGAGCCTGTTGGACGATACGCAGGAAACCGCGCAATTCTATCAACAACTCGAAAGCGAACGGGGCAGGGTCCTGTTTGAATTCGGTCTGATCTATCTGGGCTTCGCGGTGATCCTGATTCTGGCGGCGATCTGGCTGGGGCTGTGGTTCGCCGAACGGCTGTCGCGTCCGGTCGGGCGGCTGACCGGTGCGGCGCAGCGCGTTGGTGCAGGCGATCTGGATGTGCAGGTGGTCGAAGAAGAAGGCGATGACGAAATCGCCATGCTGAGCCGCTATTTCAATCAGATGACCCGTCAGTTGAAGGGGCAAAGAGACACGCTGCTGAAAACTACCCACCAGATCGAACGCCGCCGTCGGCTGTTTGATTCCGTGCTCAGTTCGGTTACATCGGGCGTGGTCGGGCTTGATTCCGACGGCCGGGTGACCTTCGTCAATCGGTCAGCCGAACGCTTGCTTGATTGGAACGAAGACCAGCAGTCAGTGGTACTTTCCGTCGCGGTGCCGGAATTCAGCACTTTGTTCGCACGGTTGCAATACAGCGAACTGCATTCGGTGCAGGAAGAAATCAAAGTGACTCGGGGGGGGCAGTTGGAAAACCTGCTGGTGCGAATGGCCACCCGGTATAACGAAGACGGTTTGCTGGAAGGCTATGTTGTCGCCTTTGATGATGTCAGCGATCTGGTCACGGCACAAAGGATGGCCGCTTGGGGCGATGTGGCGCGTCGTATTGCCCATGAAATCAAGAACCCGCTGACCCCGATTCAGCTGTCCGCCGAACGGATCAAACGTAAGTTCAGCTGTCAACTTGACCCTTCAGAGGCCGAAGGACTGGAACAGTTGACCGAAGTAATTGTTCGTCAAACCAATGACTTGAGGCGCATTGTTGATGAA
Source organism: Thalassovita gelatinovora (assembly GCF_001458355.1). Classification (GTDB taxonomy): domain Bacteria; phylum Pseudomonadota; class Alphaproteobacteria; order Rhodobacterales; family Rhodobacteraceae; genus Thalassobius; species Thalassobius gelatinovorus. The sequence goes on from NZ_CYSA01000003.1 coordinate 112,823, forward strand.
TTTTCAAAGTTTGCCCGGATGCCAGAACCCGAACGGCGGCCCGAAAGCCTGACGCAGTTGATCAAGGATGCGGTCCTGTTGCAACAATCCGGTCAGCCTGATGTCGAATTCGTCACCGATCTGACCGAAGATTCTTTGCTGACCGAACTGGATGCAACGATGATCCATCAGGCCCTGACAAATCTATTGAAGAATGCCGGGGAAGCAATTGAAAGCTATGTGAATTCCAATGATATAACGGGGTATCGCGGGGTCATTCAGATCAGTAGTAAAATCGAGGGCCGCAGTGCTGTTTTACGGATCAGCGACAATGGTATCGGCCTACCCGAAGACCGGTCCCGGCTTTTCGAACCCTATGTGACCACACGATCGGAAGGCACCGGACTTGGGCTTCCGATTGTGAAGAAGATCATCGAAGAACATGGTGGCACTCTCATCCTTGAGGATGCGCCGGTGTTTGATCCCAACCAACCCAATGCCCACGCGGGTGCAATGGCTGTGATCCGGATTTCGCTGAGCGAAGCCCGGGACAAGGCCGCTGAATAAGCAAAATAACAAGATACATTTGAGGACGACATGAGTGATATTTTGATCGTGGACGACGAAAAGGACATTCGGGAACTTATCTCGGATATTCTTCAGGACGAAGGTTTCACAACCCGCTTGGCTGGCACCTCCGATCAGGCGATGAGCGAAATAAATCGCGAACCACCGTCGCTGCTGATCCTCGATATCTGGCTGAAGGACAGCAAAATGGACGGAATTGATATTCTCAAGACCGTCAAGCGCGACAATCCAGATGTCCCTGTGGTGATCATTTCCGGCCACGGCAACATCGAAATCGCGGTCGCTGCGATCAAGCAGGGGGCCTATGATTTCATCGAGAAGCCATTCAACATCGATCAGTTGTTGGTGGTGATCCGGCGGGCAATGGAAACGGCGCGGTTGCGGCGGGAAAATCAGCTGTTGCGCCGAAATGATTTCCAAAACGCTGAAATGATCGGGAATTCGGCGTCGTTCCGGGCAATGATCGGACAATTGGAAAAGGTGACCAAATCCAACGGCAGGGTGATGCTGTCGGGTCCGTCCGGCGTCGGTAAGGAAGTTGCTGCGCGCTATATTCATGCGCATTCCAACCGCTCCGACGGGCCGTTCGTGACCGTGGGTTGCGCCACCATCGAACCGGAACGAATGGAAGAGGTCCTTTTTGGTCGTGAAACACCGGAACGCGGGGTCGAACCGGGATTGCTGGAACAGGCCCATGGCGGCGTAATCTATTTCGATGAAGTGGCCGACATGCCTCCCGGATCGCAATCAAAGATTTTGCGCGTGTTGGTCGATCCGCAATTTCAGCGTGTCGGTGGTGCTGACAAGGTCCGGGTCGATCTGCGGGTGATTTCTTCAACCAGTCGCGATTTGGATTCCGAAATTAATGCCGGGCGGTTTCGTCAGGAATTGTATCATCGGCTCAACGTTGTGCCGATCGCGGTCCCGTCGTTGGAGGAACGGCGGGAAGATATTCCCGTTCTGGCGGCATATTTTATTGAAAACCTGAACAAATCCCAAGGATTACCACAACGTATCCTGAGCGAAGACGCCGCTGCTTTGATGCAAACGATGGTGTGGCCAGGCAATGTGCGCCAGCTACGCAACCTGATCGAACGGGTCTTGATTCTGGGCGAGGGCAGCGGTCCGATCGAAGCCAGAGAATTGCCCGCTAGCGAAGAAAACACCGCCGAGGAAGACCGGGTCGTTCTGACAGGGTCGTTGGCCACCTTGCCGCTGCGCGAAGCGCGTGAAGTGTTCGAACGGGAATATCTGCTGACCCAGATCAATCGCTTTGGCGGCAATATCAGCCGTACAGCGAATTTCGTCGGGATGGAACGCAGCGCCTTGCATCGCAAGCTGAAATCACTCGGGGTGGTAACCACCAGCAAATCCGGCGCCCGGGTGGCGCGGGTGGAAAAAATGGAAGAAGAAGAGACCGAATAAAACGGCCCCGCCCTTGTTGCAAGGGCGGGGCCTAATCCGAGCCGTACAAGACCGGTCTTGGGCTATTTCCGGGGGCAGGTGGATATGCCGAAGATCGAATAGATCAAGCAGCTTCCCATCAGCCCCGTGGCCAAGGGGATCACCCCGATCCACATCCACATTCCATAGCCCATCAATGCGCCAAAAATCAAAAGCGCACCGATCACGATACGCAGAATCTTGTCAACCGAACCAACATTTTTTCCAAACATTTAAAAGCTCCAATCATATTCTTCATATTTACCTTATCTGAATATGCTCGGGGTCGAATATGATATGGATCAATCGCGCCCGCGGTTTTCGAACCGGGGCAGCATGGCACTGAAATCCATGCCTTTACCACCTTCGTTTTCGACGAACTGTTCATATAGCGCCTTGGCCATTTGCCCCATCGGCGTGTCAGCATCCACCGATTCTGCCGCCTGTTGTGACAACCGCAGATCCTTCAGCATCAATTCCGAGGCAAACCCGGGTTTGTAATCGTTGTCTGCTGGTGATTGCGGCCCGACACCGGGGGCCGGACAATAAGCGTTCATCGTCCAGCTATAGCCGGACGAAGTCGATACCACATCGAACATCTTCTGCCGGTCCAGTCCCAACTTGTCGGCCAAGGCAAAGGCTTCGCAGGTCGCGATCATGGTGACGCCCAAAATCATGTTGTTGCAGATCTTGGCCGCTTGTCCGGCTCCTGAAGCACCGCAATGCACCGCCTTTTGCCCCATGATGGCAAACAAGGGTTCGACCGTGGCGAAAGCCTCTGCGCCGCCGCCAACCATGAAGGTCAAGGTTCCGGCCATCGCGCCGCCAACGCCGCCCGAAACAGGCGCGTCCAGCGCGCCCAGACCCGCAGCGTCGGCCAGAGTCGCCACGGCGCGGGCACTATCCACGTCAACAGTGGAACAATCGCACAACACCGCGCCTTGTCGCATCGCCGGGATGATCTGATCTGCGACGGATCGCAGGATATCACCGTTTGGCAGCATCGTGATGACAACATCAACGCCATTAACTGCGGCTGTGGCACTATCGGCCTTGCTGACGCCTTCGGGCATGGGGGCGGTCAGGTCGAAGCCCGTCACCTCATGCCCCGCCTTGACCAAATTGGCGGCCATTGGCCCACCCATATTGCCCAACCCGATGAATCCGATCTTCATGGTCTTCTCCTCCTTGAAACTCAGTGTATCTTTGCCCAATGGCATCAGCATTTTCGAAACGGCGATGGCGGGCAGGCTGTCATGCTCATGACGCCATTGCGGATTGCGATCCTTGTCGATGATCTGCGCCCGGATACCTTCGAGAAAATCGCCATGTTCCATGATCCGGTGCGACACCCGGTATTCCATTTCCAACGCTTTGCGGATGGTGAGCGACGGGCCGCGCAGACGGTGGATCATTTCGATCGTTACCGCCATCGACAGTGGCGCGTTGCGCATCAGGGTTTTCAGCGTCTTGGCTGCGAAATCGCTGTCCGATGCGCGCAGGAGGTTCAGCACATCTTGCAGTGCTTCGCCGCCGAACAGGCCGTCGATATCGTCCTGTTGCGTGGCCATCGGGCTTTCAGGGGCAGGGGATGCCATATTGGTCAACACTGCGATGTCGCCGGTTTCACAAAGCCGGGCAATCAGGTCGGGCCAACGGTCCTGCGGGATGAAATGATCGGCGAAACCTGCATAGATCGCATCACCGGGCCCCATCCGTGCAGCGGTCAGGCCCAGATATTCGCCCAATCGGCCCGGTGCACGCGCCAGCAGGAAACTGCCGCCGACATCGGGCACGAAACCGATGCCGCATTCCGGCATTGAAATCTGCGACGTTTCACAGACCACCCGGTGGCTGACATGACCACCAAGCCCAACGCCGCCGCCCATCGTGAAACCCTGCATCAAACTTATGATCGGCTTGGGATATTCCGCCAGCTTGGCATTCATCCGGTATTCGTCGCGCCAGAATTTACGGCCGTAATCGAAATCGCCCGCAATCCCGGTGCGATACATTTCGGCAATGTCGCCGCCAGCGCAGAACGCCTTGTCGCCCTCGGCATCAATCACGATCAACGCGACATCGTCATTTTCCCGCCAGGCATCCAACGCCTTTTCAGTGGCCATGCACATGTCATAGCTAAGCGCATTCAGAGCTTTGGACCGGGTCAGGGTGATATGACCGACCCGGCCTTCGATACGGATAGAGATGTCACTCATGCGCGGTCGCTCAGCAATTGACGCGCCACGATCAGGCGCATGATTTCATTGGTGCCTTCAAGGATTTCATGAACTCGCAAATCGCGCACGATCTTTTCGATACCGTAATCGGACAGGTAGCCATAACCGCCATGCAGTTGCAGGCATTGATTGGCGACTTTTGATCCGGTTTCGGTGACGAAACGCTTGGCCATGGCGCAGAATTTGGTGGCATCCGGTGCGCCCTGATCCAGTTTCCATGCCGCTTGCCGCAGGAAAATCCTTGCGGCCTGCATTTCTGTTTCCATATCAGCCAGACGGAATTGAAGCGCCTGAAACTGGTCGATGGATTTTCCGAAGGCTTTGCGTTCGCCCATATAGGTCAGGGTTTTGTCCAAGGCAGATTGTGCCGCCCCCAGTGAACAGGCCGAAATGTTCAGCCGCCCGCCATCAAGCCCCATCATCGCGTATTTGAACCCCTTGCCTTCTTCCCCGACAAGATTTTTGGCCGCAACGTTGCAATCGTCGAATTGCACCTGACGGGTGGGTTGGCTTTTCCAACCCATCTTGTCTTCCAACCCACCAAAGCTGAGCCCGTCAGCGCCATTTTCGACGACCACGGTGGAAATACCCTTGGGGCCGTCATTGCTTGTCCGGCACATCACGACGTAAGCATCCGAATAGCCGCCACCGGAAATGAACGCCTTGGTCCCGTTCAGCACATACCCATCATTGCTGCGTTCGGCCCGGGTTTTAAGGGCTGCCGCGTCGCTGCCCGATCCCGGTTCGGTCAGGCAGTAGGACAAAACCGTGTCCATGCTTATCGCCGGGGTCAGATAGCGGGACTTCACATCGTCGTTGCCGAAACTGTCCAGCATCTTGGCGCACATGTTGTGGATCGACAGGAAAGACGCGACCGATGCGCAGGACATCGACAACGCTTCGAAAATCAGCGCGGCATCCAACCGTGATAATCCCGAACCGCCGCTTTCCTCTGATACATATATACCACCGAATCCCAAGGCACCGACTTCGGTCCAAAGGTCTTTGGGGATGGTCCCTTGTCTTTCCCAGTCCAGCGCGAAGGGGGCGATTTTTTCTTCGCCGAACGCTTTCGCCATATCGAAAATGGCGGTTTGTTCCTCGGTCAGTGCGAAATCCATTCGTCTCCTCCCAAATGGCGTGTCTCAACGTTATTGAACGTATGTTTAATTATGAAATGCTACAGAAGTTTTGCAGGTTTCACCAGAGTATCTCTTGTTTCGGCAAAGTGTTTTCTGATGCGCCTGATGCATACAGATTTGGGCGATGGTAGGCGGCCACTTCGCGCAGTCAGAGATCGGCGTGATATTCTTCGATCAGATGTTTGACGACGCGTTTCAGAGCGTCTTGCTTCGTATCTTCGGCATGAATGGCGTCTTGATAAATCTGTCGTTGCACTTGGGCTGCGGTTCCCCGGTTCAGGATCAACCGGGCATTTTCCACCTCGGCGGTGCAATTCAGCGCGGCGGCATCTTCGGCAACGAGGGTTATCAATTCCTCCACCAGCGTATCGAAGGGGACGATTTCATGCGCGCCATAATCGATCAACCCGGATTCGACCCCGTATCGTTGTGCCCGCCACCGGTTTTCAGCAAGCAGGAAATTGTCATAGATGCGCCACCGCTGGTTCTTTTGTGACAAACGCCACAACATCCGGGTCAACGATTGGATCAGGGCGGCGAGGGTCAGCGTGGTTTCCAACCGGGGGGACACATCGCATATCCGCGCCTCGATGGTGGGGAACCGCGACGACGGGCGCAAATCCCACCAGATTTTCGAAGCGTCGTCGATCAATCCCATATCAACCAACGCGTGAACGGATCTGTCGAAACTGGACCAACTGTCAAATTGCGGCGGCAAGCCGGTGCGCGGCAGGTTGTCGAATACGGTCAAGCGGTAACAGGACAGACCGGTATCTTCTCCCTGCCAGAATGGCGACGAAGAACTGAGCGCCAGAAGATGCGGCAGAAAATACTTCAACTGGTTCATTAGATCGATACGCTGATCTTCATAAGCGATACCGACATGAACATGCATGCCACAGATCAACATGCGCCGCACCACACCGGCCAGATCGTCGCGCAAATGGTTATAGCGCTCCTTGTCGGTATGATGCTGATTGCGCCAATCCGAAAACGGATGGCAAGAAGCCGCGATCGGGGCAAGATTATAGTCTTTTGCCACCCGCGCCACTGTTGAACGCAGGCGTTTCAGATCGTCGCGCGCCTCGGCCACATTCGCGCAAACGCGGCTACCGATTTCCACCTGACATTCCAGAAATTCCGGGCTGAACTGGCCTTCCAATTCGGCACTGCAGCGGGTCATCAACTCGACCGGCGCGGGGGCAAGATCAAGGGTGTCGAGGTCAACCAACAGATATTCTTCTTCCACGCCAATGGTGAAATCAGGTTTGGGGATCGACATGCCGCTGGCTCCCGTTTTTGTCGGTATATTGAGGTGACTAGATCATGCTCACCGGGGCCGTGCAACCACAGCAACCTTCCAGCGCTGGAGGGTTTGATCTGTATCATGGTGGCTTTGACCGTCACAATGGAAAGTGCGGTTGCAACAAAGGAGTATTCTCATGAAAAGAATCACGATGGCTGTTTTGGCCATAGCGTTGATGGCGTTGACCATTTTCGCACCGGCTCAGCAAGCTTCTGCCGAGGAAGGCAAACTGGGTCTGTTCGTCAATTTGACCACAGATGACACTTGGGCCGCGTCCAAGGCGATCCATTTCGCCCATGCAAAGGCGCTTAAGAACGGGCACGAACCAGTGGTGCTTTGGCTGAATGTGCGCGGCGTTTATCTGGCCGACAAGAAGCGGGCAAGCCATGTGCCGGGCCTGATGCGCGACGCCGAAAAATCGATTCAGGATATGCTGAAAGATTTCATGGCCGATGGCGGCCAGGTGATCATGTGTCAGGCCTGTTCAAATGCGGCGGGGCTGACGCTGGAGGATTATATAGACGGTGTAACTATGGGTAGCTGGCCGGTTGTCGAAAAGTACCTGTTTGACCCGAACATGAAGACCCTATCCTGGTAAAGCAGGTTCAGAACTGGAACATCCCCGGCGCTTGCGCCGGGGCAAGGCATGTAAGAAACTGTCAACAACGCGATTTAAGATCTGCTATGGATCTGCCCCTCGGAGAATTCGCCTTCGATCAATGCGTCCCAAGTGTCCTGTTCGATCCCCAGATGGATCAACAATTCGATGTCGGATTTGAAAATCTGAAAGGTCACCTGCGGGTATCCATCCCATAGTCCGCGTAATAATTGCGCCATTGAAACGCTGGTTTCAGTGGGGGCCAGCACAACGATCCTACCACCATCGCGGGGGAAGTTGCTGCCGACTTTCATAACCTTGTCCGAACTGCGAGTCACATCGATCTTTATGGACTTCAGCTGAGACAGATCGAAAATGATGGTATCACTGCGTTCGAATTCTTTATCCGCAGTGAAGGTCGCCACCATGTCGTCCGCCTTGCCGAACTGGAAGGGATCCTCGAATCTGAGATAGAGGCAGCCATGTTGGGGAAGAAATCTATATCTGGCCGGCATGTGTTGTCCTAAATTTCGAGACACGGTCGACTGTTGTTCCAATCGGGGCCGCTATGGAGTTCTTTACTGCCACGCATTGGGGGCGTGATCAGGCCGTGTGTTCCAGCAGTTCTTCAAAACTTTTCATCTGCATACCGAGAATCGAAAGCGCGCCGGCTTCGGTATCCTGAATTACAGCGACAACACCGGGAAAAGGTTCCCAGCTGCGTTCGATCATCTGTGCGATCTTGCGGGTCAAAGGGGACGGCGCATAATAGACAGCCAGAGTTTGAACACCTTCAGCAAGGAACACATCGGCCTTGCGGGCCTGCAATTCCATCAACTTGGGAAAATCGCCGTCAAATCCGGTGACACAGGCAAGATCAATCAGTTGTTTCTGTCCTGGGCGGCAATCGGGATGGTGCGCATAGTCGTTGAACGTCGCAGCACTATCTGCGGTGTTGATGTTGCCTTCGTAACGGACATAGACCAATCCGCGAGGCGGTATGATGCGAAAACTGACGGACATAAAATGATGTTATCGTGTAAATACAAATAGTGAAGGGGGCATGAAGCATGCCCCCTTCAGAAAATTTCTCAGCGTTGCAGATCAGTCCATCGCCTTGAAGGCAAACTCGCCGCCATCCTTGATGCCCGAGAACCACCGCGCCGTGACGGTCTTGGTCTTGGTGTAGAAACGGAACGCGTCGGGGCCATATTGGTTCAAATCGCCAAAGGCCGACTTTTTCCATCCGCCAAAGGTGAAATAGCTCAGCGGAACCGGGATCGGGAAGTTGATGCCGACCATACCGACATTCACCTTGGCAGCAAAGTCGCGCGCGGTGTCACCATCGGCTGTATAGATCGAGGTGCCGTTACCGTAATTATTTTTCATGATCAGATCCAGCGCTTCATCATAGGACTGCGCACGCACCTGGCTCAGAACCGGGCCAAAGATTTCTTCTTTGTAGATATCCATGTCAGGGGTGACATTGTCGAACAGCGACGGACCTACAAAGAAGCCGTTTTCGTAGCCCTGCAGATTGAAATCGCGGCCATCGACCACCAGATTGGCGCCTTGATCCACGCCGCTATTGACCAAACCGTTGATCCGATCCCGCGCTTGGGCGGTGATGACCGGGCCGAAATCAACGTCGTCGCCTGCTGTATAGGGGCCGACTTTCAACGCCTCGATCCGCGGCACCAAACGTTCGATCAACGCATCTGCCGTCTTGTCACCAACCGGAACCGCGACCGAAATCGCCATGCAGCGTTCGCCTGCGGCGCCAAACCCGGCACCGACCAGAGCATCGGCGGCCTTGTCCATGTCGGCGTCGGGCATGATGATCATGTGGTTCTTTGCACCACCAAAACACTGGGCGCGTTTGCCATTGGTGGCGGCGCGGCCATAGATATACTGGGCGATCGGGGTCGAACCGACAAAGCCGACGGCCTGAATGGTGTCATTGTCGAGGATCGCATCGACGACTTCCTTATCACCGTTAACGACTTGCAGCACACCGTCGGGCAGACCCGCTTCTTTCAGCAGTTCGGCCAGCATCAAGGACGTGGTCGGGCAGCGTTCCGACGGTTTCAGGATCATCGCGTTGCCGCAAACCAGCGCCGGGGCCATTTTCCACAGCGGGATCATGGCAGGGAAGTTGAACGGGGTGATGCCGGCAACAACGCCAAGCGCCTGGCGCATCGAATAAAGGTCGATGCCCGGCCCGCCGTCATTCATGTATTCGCCCTTCAGCATGGCAGGGGCACCGATGCAGACTTCGACCACTTCCAGACCACGCTGCACGTCGCCACGGGCGTCAGGCAGGGTTTTCCCATGTTCGCGGCTCAATGTTTCGGCGAGCTTGTCCATGTTTTCGTTGATCAGTGCGGCGAATTTCATCATCACACGGGCGCGGCGTTGCGGGTTGGTGGCACCCCAGGCAACTTGTGCTGCGGCGGCTTTTTCGACCGCTGCATCCAGTTCAGCTTTGGTCGCCAGCGACACTTTAGCCTGAACCTCGCCGGTGGCGGGGTTATAGACATCGGAAAAGCGCCCCGAAGTCCCTTTGACTTCCGAGCCGTCGATATAGTGATGAATTTCTTGCATAGCACATCTCCATTGCGGGTTTGGCGTTACAATAGGCTTGCAAATTTCGTCTGAAAAGACTGAAATTATCAAAAAGATTTTGCAATATTGCAGGATGAGGGAAGAATGAATTGGGATGATCTAAAGGTTTTTCTGGCCGTAGCGCGCTTTGAAAGCCTATCAGCGGCAGGGCGTGAATTGAAGGTTGATCCGGCGACGGTTGGCCGACGTATCGCGCGGCTGGAAGAAAAACTGGGCGCACCCCTGTTTGGGAAATCACCTCAGGGCTATGCCATGACGGATGCCGGGCAGAGGCTTTTGACCCATGCGGAACGCGCCGAACAGGCAACAGCCGGTGCGGTGGAAGAATTGGCCGGACAAGCGGGCGATCTGTCGGGCCAGATTCGGATTGGTGCGCCGGATGGCTGCGCAAATTACCTGTTGCCGCAGGTCTGTTCCAAAATCATGGATGAAAACCCTAATCTAGAAATCCAGATCGTCGCGTTGCCGCGTGTGTTCAACCTGTCGAAACGCGAAGCAGATATGGCCATCGGGGTCAGCCCACCGACTGCGGGGCGACTGACTGTGCAAAAGATCACCGATTACAAACTGCATCTGGCCGCAGCGCGGCGATATCTAATCAAGCATCCAAAGATAAATTCCATCGAGGATTTGAAAGGCCATCGGGTTATTGGTTATATTCCTGATCTCATTTTCGACAAGGAACTGGATTATCTGGGCGAAGTCGGTGTCGACCTTGTCAACTTGGCTTCGAATTCGGTTTCGGTACAGTTCAATTGGGTGCGCAACGCTTGCGGGGTAGGCGTCGTGCATGATTTTGCCATTCCGTTCGGGCGCGGTATTCGCAAGGTCCTTACCGACGAGTTGAGCTTGACGCGAAGTTTCTATTTGATCCGTCACGCCGATGATCGGCGGCTGGAACGGCTGAACCGGTTTGCGGTCTTGCTTGGCGACGGTTTGCGCACCGAAGTGGCCCGGCTTGAAGCCATGACTTGACAGGTTGTCGCAGCTGGGTGACGCTTGGAACGTAATGTTATTGCGGAGGAGGCCCGCCATGCTTGTCCATCAGATTTTGAAAGCCAAAGGAGACGACGGTGTTGTCACTGTAAAACCGGGTACACCGGTTTCGGATGTGGCAAAGATATTGGCGGAACGCAGGATTGGCGGGATCGTAGTGTCCAAGGATGGCCAAAACGCCGAAGGAATCATTTCCGAACGCGACATCGTGCGGGCGCTGGCCGTGAAGGGGGCCATTTGCATGCAGGAAAACGTCGAAGACATGATGACCCGCAATCCGGTTTGCTGTACCCGAAACGATAACGCCGATCACGTTCTGACCCAGATGACCGAAGGTCGATTTCGCCATATGCCCGTCGTCGAAGACGGTGTTTTGATTGGGATTGTTACCATCGGCGATATGGTCAAGGCGCGGCTGGAAGAGCTTTCCATGGAACGAAATGCGCTCGAAGGCATGATCATGGGGCATTAACGCTGCGAAAAGCGTTATTCTCTCTTGCATTCTGCGGCGCAATATTATTGCGTGCACTCAACTTAAAACGCCGTGTTTAAAGGGGGAGTTCCATGCGCATAGGCCTTTATCCGGGTACGTTCGATCCAATCACTTTGGGGCATATCGATATTATCCGCAGATCGGCTACGTTGGTCGACCGTTTGGTGATCGGGGTTGCAATCAACCGCGATAAGGGACCGCTTTTCACGCTGGAAGAACGCGTTGAAATGATCGAAATGGAAATTGCTCGGTTGCAGCAGGAAACTGGCGTGGAAATCGTGGTTCACCCGTTCGAAAATCTGCTCATCAACTGCGCTCATGATGTTGGCGCACAGATGATCGTACGCGGCCTGAGGGCTGTTGCTGACTTCGAATACGAATTCCAGATGGTTGGCATGAACCGTGCATTGGACAGTTCAGTCGAGACAGTGTTCCTGATGGCGGAAGCGAAGCATCAGGCCATTGCCTCGAAACTGGTCAAGGAAATAGCACGGCTCGACGGCGACGTTACCAAATTCGTCACTCCCACGGTAAAGGAGAGGCTGCGAGCCAAACTAGATAAGTGAGGCAATGCGACAGTCTTCTCAGGCGGTTGAAAACGAAGTCATCCTGGGTATTCCCCGCAAACGCATGGTGCTGTGGCTGACCATCGCGCCAATGATCCTGATGCTATGTTGGGTCAGCTGGAGCGTATCCAAAAACCGTTATGTGGTTACTGCCGAAATGGTGGAAATGGATGCGCCCAGCGAATGCTGGGCGGCCAGTGATGGCGGGATTTTCAGCGATGCCCGCGACGCCTTTCGAAGTCGCCAACCGTTGCGCCCGTATCTGGGGTTTTGCGGTGTGGCACGCACAACGATGGGGGATTTCGCGCTGCCCCCCAGCAAACCGCAGCCTTGGTTGGGGCAAAAACGGTCCGATATCTACACCCGGTTAAATCCGGGGTGTAAATACGATCTGATCGTAATTAGCCCGAATGGCCGGCCAACGGAACGTAACCGGGGCAGGGGATCACCCAATCCGCCCCTGATCCGACGGATCCTGTTCACCTATCCCTGCTAGCCCTGCTTCGGCGTCGCGAATGAAGCTTTCGCAGGTCTCCGGCTGGGTAACCGGCAACATATGCCCGCCTTCGATCAGCGTCAGGCTGATTTTCGGGTTTTGCCGGGCGAATTCTGTGCCGTGCAAAGCGGGATCAAGAATTCGATCGTCACGGGCGAACAGCACAGAAACCGGCACCGGCAATTGAGCGTATTTACTGTTCATCCATTTAAGGTCCCTAGCCGACGCCAAAAAGTCCCGGCAGGTGTTGCGAAAGGAAACCGGTCGCAACCCCAACAAGCCGCCACCTTGAACGGAATAGGCTTTGGGGACCGTTTCCGGGCCGAAGGTATAATCGAGAACCATATTGGTATTGCGGATGCTCATCGGAATAGCGAGCGTCCAGCTCAGCAAGAAACGCTTAAGGTGCGATGTGACCGTGAGCCCCTTAAATGGCGGTGCAACTTCGCCGCCACGCATCGTGAGTGGGGCGAGTAGCGCGAGACCTTTGGTTTTCATGGGGAAATCCAACGCCAGGCAGAGTGAAATCGCACCGCCCAGTGAATGCCCGACAACCAATGGCTGATCGAGGCCCAGCGCATCGATCAGTTCGACGATCTGGGCAGCTTGGGCGCGTGGGTTGGCGGGTGTTTCATCTTCGCGTTCCGACCACCCCATACCGGGGCGGTCAAGTGCGATGACCCGGTGGTCGCGGGCAAGCCCATCAATCAGTCCCATATCAAAATTGCCAAGCTGTGCGCCCAGCCCGTGGATCAGCACAATCGCCGGTCCTTCACCCCTGTCGACATAATGTTGCTGACCAATCGAGGTTGTAATAAATGCGCCGCGTGGCGGGATGGCTTTTTCAACCCGACGTTTGATCAGCCAGGTCTTCACCGGCAACCAACCTATGGCGCCAAACAGACCAAACGCCGCCAATCCAATGATCCAAACCACAAGCTCTCTCCCTTAAATCCCTGACAAGATGCTAGGGGCAGGGCGGGCTGCTTGCTACTGGTTGAACGGAAAACGTCACGTCAGTTCAACGCCAGAAAGCCAGCCATTCCAACATGTCGGCAAACTTCTTGGCCACGAAAAGCAGGTTGTCGCCACCTGTCAAAACGAAATCGCCGCCGATCAGGGCGGCGATCAAAATACCAAGTCCAATGGCAATATGGTCAGTCATAAGTCCAAGGGTCCGGATGAAATGGCGTTAGACCAATTCATGCCGGACTGCGTCGTTCGGTGCAACCTCAGACTTCAAGAGCTTTCCCATGGCCACCGCCACATCCGCCATCCGGCACGAGAAACCCCATTCATTGTCGTACCAGCTCAGCACCCTCACCAGACGGCCACCGGTCACTTTGGTTTGATCGGCCGCAAAGATCGAGCTGGCCTCGGTGTGGTTGAAATCAATCGACACTTTCGGTTCGGTATCATATTCAAGAATACCTTTCATCGCTCCATGCGCAGCTTCGGCGATGATGGCGTTGACTTCTTCTTCGGTCACGTCGCGGGCAGCGATGAAGGTCAGGTCCACTGCCGATACATTCGGGGTCGGGACCCGCATGGCGGAGCCGTCCAATTTGCCCTTCAGCTTCGGCAACACCTCCCCAAGCGCCTTGGCGGCCCCGGTCGATGTCGGGATCATCGACATCGCCGCAGCGCGGGCGCGATACAGGTCGTTATGACGACGATCCAGCGTCGGCTGATCACCGGTATAGGAATGGATCGTGGTCATGATGCCGCTTTCGATCCCGATCTTGTCATCCAACACCTTGGCCAGTGGTGCCAGGCAATTGGTGGTGCAGGACCCGTTCGAAATCATCACGTCGCCAGCGGTCAGTTGATCATCGTTAACGCCCATCACGATGGTTTTCTGCACATTCTTGGCGGGGGCAGAAATCAGAACCGATTTTGCACCGCGGTCGATGTGCTTCTTGGCTTTTTCGCCATCGTTGAAATTTCCGGTGCATTCCAGCACCACATCGACGCCGGACCAGTCCAGTTCATCCATGTCATAGGTCGACATCACTTCGAAACGACCACGGCCAAGATCCATCCAACCCTCGCCGGTGGTCACTTCGCCGGGAAACCGCCCATGCACGGAATCGTAACGGATCAGGTGCGCCGCTGTGTCCAGTGGACCGGTTGCGTTGATCTTGACTACCTTGATATCTTCGCGCGCGCTTTCAGAAATATGAGAAAGGGTGCAGCGGCCGATGCGGCCAAATCCGTTGATGCCAACAGTGATGGTCATGGAACATGCTCCTGAAATACAAGGTTTAGGGGCGTATAGCTGTACCCGGACCCAGCGTGAAGATGAAAATATTATGTTTGGCAGCATGTTAGCGAAAACATTGCAGGGTTGCGCTAACGATAGGGCAGGGTTCGGGCTTGCCCCGTGCTGTACATCCACTAAGTTGGCGCTACCAATAGATGAGGTATATGATGAGCGGTCTTCTGGCGCTTTTGGATGATGTTGCCGCAATCGCAAAAGTGGCGGCGACCAGTGTTGACGATATTGCGGCGGCGGCATCGAAAGCCGGAACCAAGACCGCAGGCGTGATCATCGACGATGCCGCCGTGACACCAAAATACGTCGACGGTTTCGCACCATCGCGCGAATTGCCGATCATCTGGAAAATCGCCCGTGGATCGTTTTTCAACAAATTGGTAATTTTGCTTCCTGCGGCGTTGTTATTGTCGAATTTTGTTCCTTGGTTGATCACGCCGTTGTTGATGCTGGGCGGCAGTTATCTTTGTTTCGAAGGGGCGGAAAAAATATTTCACGCACTGTTCCCGCATGGTGACAAACATATCGAAAAAGACATGTCCGTGAACGATCCCGGCCATCTTGAACAGCAGAAGGTTCAGGGCGCGATCAAGACCGATTTCATCCTCTCGGCTGAAATCATGACCATCGCCCTGTCCGCGATCCCGGAAGGTCCACTTTGGATCGAAGCGGCTGCTTTGGCAACGGTCGGAGTCGCCGTAACCCTTGCGATCTACGGATCGGTGGCGTTGATCGTGAAAATGGACGATGTCGGGCTTTTTGTGGCGCAAAATGCGCGCACCGGAATCGGACAAGCCATCGGGCGCGGGTTGGTTAAATTCATGCCGGTACTGATGCGTATCCTATCCATCGTCGGTACCGCTGCAATGTTATGGGTTGGTGGATCGATCATGATCCATGGGCTGCATGATTTGGGTCTGCATCACCCCTATGAAGACATCCATCTTTTGGCTGAAACGGTCGCCCATCTCGTGGCAGAAACCTATCGCGGTTCGGTGCAATGGGGTGTAACGGCATTGTCTGATGGAATTCTGGGGCTGCTTTACGGGTTGATCCTGATCCCGATTTCTACCCGGGTTATTGGGCCGCTTTTTAGTAAGAAAATGCCACACTGATCTTTTCTTATGACGTTCACCCCAACGGAATTGCCTTCAACCCGACGCGATGACAACGCTCCGGGCGGGTGGCGCAATACTTGTTTCCGTATGGAACACCGGATGACCTGACCCAATTGAAAACTTGAACTAAACCGTATCAAACAATCTCAAAGCTCTGGAATTATGCAGAATGTAATTCCGCCTATCGGTAAATAACTTCAGCAACCTACCGTTTCTATTGGAAATCAATCCAAACAGGGAGCGCGTAATGCTGTTCGAAAACGATCCTTCCCCTTGATATCCGCCTGACGGTTGCACGCTTTCGATCACGCAACACCTAAGCTGTTAGGTGCTTGCGGTCGGACCACGTCAAAAGTCAGCAAAAACCAAAGGTCGTACTACCTTCTTGGGAGGAGGGCCGATCTTTCAAAATACCCACGGACAGACGCGCTGTCCTTGGGCGTGAAATATCACAGTGGTAATAAGGTTTATAATATGACCCTCAAACTCAAGTTAACCGCAGTTTTCGCCCTGGTGCTTCTGCTGGCCGCCGCAGGAATGGGGCTTGGCATCATGAAGATGGGGGCGCTCAAGGCAGAGTTTGACAATGTGCTGGATCGAAAGGTCCGCGGAGTGACGCTGGCCAACGAAATCGTCGCGCAATCGGTATCGGTCACGCGGAATGAAAAAAACATAATTCTTGCACCGTTGAAAAATGGAAAAGATGTTTTGGCAGCAGATACCGACAAACGTATTGCTGAAATAGAAAAGCTGGTGGCCGATCTGCGCGAGGTATCGGAAGCCGAAGAATTGACTTTGCTCGACGCCTTCGAGGCAGATTGGGAAAACTATCTACAGGCCAACAAGAAAGTTCAGGAATTTTCGAGTCTACAATCCATCCTGAAAGGCCGTCAAATTCTTCAAGAGAAAGAGGTGCTGACATATCAAACCTTGGCTGAGGCGTTGAAGAAAATGCAGGACCAATTGGTCTTGGAATCGAGCGGATCATCGGATTTTGACGGAAGCGATGAAATCGCTGTAATGGCGGTCGTAGAAGCCGAACTTCTGCGGGCCCGCGTCTATGTCTATAGCACGATGGCCTCTTCGGCCCAGCCCGATGTCGTCAAGAGCTTTGCCGACCTTACGCACCAACAAATCAAAGAATTACAAAGTGCCATCAGCGTTGCCGAACTGTCCTTGCCGGATGAATATTGGGATGCTTTGGTCGAATTCGAAAGTGCCATGGATGTTTGGCTGCTTGATGTTGAACAAGCGTTGGAAAAAGCGCTTGAAAATGGCGATTACGACGCGTTGACGATCAGCAACGGAATAGCAGCCGATGCGCAACGGGCAGCGGATACACAGCTCGCTGCTCTGGTCGGGCGGCTTCAAAGCCAAATGGATATGGCAAGAGAGAATGTCGCGACGACCTACGCGCTTAGCAAACAGATTCAGATCGGGGCACTTGTTGCGATGGTTCTCATCGCCGCAGCCGCTGCGTTGTTGATCGTCCGCGGCATCTATCATCAGCTCGGCGGCGAACCCGCCTATGCACAACAGGTGTTGCGCCAAATCGCCGATGGTAATCTTGAGGTCGACATCACGACCCGGTCCGGTGATCGTGACAGCGTTCTTGCGGCACTGGCAAACATGACCGACCGACTGAAATCTGTAGTCGGCGATGTCAGTGCGGCAGCACGCGGTGTTGCCTCGGGCAGTGAACAGATGTCAGCCAGCTCCGAACAGCTTAGTCAGGGGGCATCCGAACAGGCGGCGGCGTCCGAACAAACCTCGGCTTCGATCGAAGAAATGGCCGCTACCATCGGTCAAAACGCAGAGAATACCCTCCAGACAGAACAGATTGCCCGCAAGGCCGCAGCAGATGCTGAAACCAGCGGCAAAGCCGTCGGAGACGCGGTCAAAGCAATGGAAACCATCGCCGACAAGATTATGGTGATTCAGGAAATCGCCCGTCAGACCGATCTGTTGGCTCTCAATGCTGCGGTTGAGGCCGCACGAGCGGGTGATCACGGGCGCGGCTTTGCGGTCGTCGCCGCAGAAGTGCGCAAACTGGCAGAACGCTCACAAGAAGCTGCATCGGAAATTTCTGGCCTGTCGGGCGCGACGGTACAGTCGGCTCAGGCGGCGGGCGAACTGCTCAATAACCTCGTTCCCGACATCCAGAAAACGGCAGAGCTTGTCGGCGGCATTTCGTCGGCCAACGCCGAACTGAATATCGGCGCGGGACAGATCAGCGAGGCAATTCAACAGCTCGATACGGTAACGCAGCAGAACAGCATTGCGTCTGATGAAATGTCGATGGCCGCAACGGGGCTGTCGGAACAGGCCGAACGGCTGCAAGGAAGCATCAGTTTCTTTTCACTCGAAGGGACAAAAGACAAAGCAGCAGGGAACACCTTATCCGAAACGGTTGTAACCACCGCAGACACCATTGGAAAAGGATCGACCAAGGGTGTCGTGTTGGACATCTCGGAAGATGGCGATGCCGCGAAGGTCGACTTTATCCGCGTCGCCAACGGGTAGAATGGTCGCGTGAAGTCAGGGAACCGATCCGTATTCTTCCGTTGCCTAATCGGCCACGAACAAAAGGGCCGCGCATCCGCGCGGCCCTTCGCAAATTTATAGCGGTGGTTTTTACGGCTTGCCGTTAGGCCAGCAACTCTTTCACCTTGGCCGCTGCGGCCTCGGCGGTGATACCGAATTTTTCATAAAGAACATTCGCCGGGGCCGAAGCACCAAAATCGGTCATGCCGATAAACCCGGCCTTAGCTTCACGGCCACGTTCGCCCAACAGCCATCGGTCCCAACCCTGACGAATTGCGGCTTCGATACCAACACGGACCGGACCCGCAGGCAAAACGCGTTTGCGATAGGCTTCGTCCTGTTGTTCGAATAGTTCCATGCAAGGCATCGACACGACCCGAGTGCCAACACCTTCTGCCTGCAACAGATCGCGTGCGGCCAAGGCGATTTCCACTTCCGATCCGGTGGCAATCAGGATTGCCTGACGCTTGCCCTCGGCATCGGCCAACACATACGCGCCCTGAGCCGTCAGGTTCTTAGCAGTGTGTTTTCTACGCACGGTCGGCAGGCCCTGACGTGTCAGTGACAAAACCGAAGGCGTGTCCTTGGTGCTGAGCGCCAGTTCCCAGGCTTCCGCCGTTTCAATGGTATCGGCAGGACGGAACACATGGGTGTTCGGGGTGGCGCGGCTGATGGCGAGATGTTCCACCGGTTGGTGCGTTGGCCCGTCTTCGCCCAGACCGATCGAATCGTGGGTCATCACGAACACGGTGGGTATTTTCATCAAGGCGGCCAAGCGCATCGCCGGACGGGCGTAGTCGGTAAATGCCATGAAAGTCCCACCGTAGGGGCGGATACCACCATGCAGCGCCATGCCGTTCATCGCTGCGGCCATGCCATGTTCGCGGATACCCCAATGAATATAGCGACCGCTGCGGTTGTCGGTGTCAAAGATCCCCATATCGCCGGTTTTGGTGTTGTTCGACCCGGTGAGGTCAGCAGACCCGCCGACGGTTTCGGTCATCACAGGGTTGATCACTTCCAGCACCATTTCGCTGGATTTCCGAGTGGCAACCTTGGGACCTTCTTCGCTGATCTGCTTTTTCAGGGCCCGGATTGTCGGAGACAGGCGTTTGGGAACGTCGCGATCGAAGATACGTTTGAATTCTCCCTGCTTGCGGTCCGAAACCGACGCGAGCCGTGCTTCCCATTCGGAACGATCCGCAGCCCCACGCGATCCGATGCTTTCCCATGCCTGTTTGATTTCGGCGGGAACTTCGAACGGACCATAAGGCCAGCCATAGGCGGCCTTGGTGTCGGCAATCAGCGTTTCATCGGTCAGTGCGCCATGCCCTTTGGATGTGTCCTGGGCCGAAGAACCAAGCGCAATATGGGTCTTGCAAGCAATCATCGACGGCTTGCCAGCCTTTTTTGCGGCGGTGATCGCTTCGTCGATCGCGGCCGGATCGTGGCCATCGATTTCCTGCACATGCCAGCCAGAGGCCTTGAACCGCTGCACCTGATCGGTGCGGTCGGACAGATCGACGGTGCCGTCGATGGTAATTCCGTTATTGTCCCAGAACACGACCAGCTTGGACAATTGTTGCCGCCCGGCCAGCGCAATCGCTTCGTGACTGACACCTTCCATCAGGCAGCCGTCACCAGCGATGACATAAGTGTAGTGATCGACCAGTTTCTTGCCGTATTGACCGCGCAGGATTTCTTCGGCCATGGCGAAACCCACCGCGTTGGAAATGCCCTGACCCAGAGGTCCGGTTGTGGTTTCGATCCCCGAGGCATGGCCGTATTCCGGGTGCCCAGCGGTTTTCGCGCCCCATTGGCGGAAGTTGCGGATTTCTTCCAGCGTGATGTCTTCGTTGCCCGTAAGGTAAAGCAGCGAATAAAGCAGCATCGAACCGTGCCCAGCCGAAAGGATGAAGCGGTCACGATCGGGCCAATAGGGGGCCGCCGCGTCAAATTTCAAGTGCTTTTCGAACAAGACTGTGGCAACGTCGGCCATCCCCATCGGCATGCCGGAATGGCCCGAATTTGCCGCGTGGATTGCATCCAGCGTCAATGTGCGGATTGCGGCCGCTTTCGTCCAATGTTCAGGGTTCGCAGTGCGCAGGGCAGAAATATCCACGAGAGACGTCCTTTGATCTGGCTGTGTTGATGCTGCTCATATCAGCCCTTGTCCGAAGATCAAGCGGCAGGGCGGGATATCCGTCGCTTGGGGGGCGCATTTTGCCTATTCATTGGGTAAACTTTGGCTCAAGGAACGCCATCTTGATTCGCACCGGCGAATTTCTGAGCGTTTCGATAATAACCGGAAGGCAGAGGCGCATGAGCGATATTACCGAACTAGAACGCCGCATCACCGCTGCGATGGATCGCATCGCGAAAAAGGTTGAAGATTTCGGGCAGCGGCAAACGGACGCCCCCGATCCTGATGCCGAAGCGTCGGCAGCGGGTACAGCCCTGAACGAGGCGTTGGAAGAAGAAAAGCTGGCCAATGCCCAGTTGCAAGAACGTTTAAAGGTTCTACACATCAAGCTCGACAAGAAAGATGCAGAAACCGAGCAGGAGATATCCGGTCTGAAATCGGCGTTGGCCGATATGGAAACCGCCCTGGAAAAGCTGAAGTCGACAAGCGAAGATCTGCGCTCGGTCAATCAAACCCTGCGCGATGCTCAGGCCGAAGATATCGCTGCGGCGCTCGATGCCGGGCTGAGGGCGGAACTTGAAGCGCTCAGGGCCGAACGCGCGGCAGAAGCCGCGGAAACTCAGGCGATCGCCGCAGCGCTGGAACCGCTGATAGATGCCAGCAAGAACAAGGAAACCGCCTGATGCCCGAAGTTATCATTCATATCGGCGGTCGCGCCTTCGAAGTGTCCTGTCAGGATGGCGAGGAACATTACCTGCAATCTGCCGCTGGGATGCTCGACACCGAAGCGGGCACTCTGGCGCAGCAGATCGGCCGCCTGCCTGAATCGCGCATGTTACTGATGGCCGGATTGATGCTGGCGGATAAGACCGCCGGTCTTGAAGATCAGCTCAAAGAGATGGAGGTTAAGCTAACCGAAACTCTGGCCGATCTGGACAAACTGCGGACGGCACCGGCACCCGATCCTGAACGAGTGGAAGTGCCTGTCATCCCGCAAATCGTGCACGATACGCTGGCCGAAATCGCCGCCCGTGCCGAAGCGCTGGCCGATGAGGTCGAGGAAAAAGCGACGTCCTGATCGCACAGCTCAACGCCGCTTCTTGTGGCCCAGTTTACGGTGAAGCTGTAGCATATGACGCAATCTCAGCGCCAACAGCAGCGCCACCGTTAGCGCGGCCAACAGCCCCAGCATATCGCTGATCACCGGCCAGAGATAACCGAACTGATCCGCAGCACCAGCGCCGATGCCAACATAGATCGTAACCCAGGCGATTTCACCCGTGGCACTGGCGATGGTGAATGTGGGCCAGCGTAGGCGCGCTGCCCCAGCAACGAAATTCACATAAGGGCCCAGCGGGCTGAGCAACCAGCGTGACAGGAACACCGCGATGTTGCCGCGTTCACGGGTCAGGGACGTGGCACGCGACAGCGCCATTGCCTGTTTACCGCCGCGGCTTTCGATCCGTTGCAGCCATCCCGCGCCCGACCGCCCCAAGGCATACCCGATCTGATCGCCGATCACCGCGCCCGTCAGCGCGGCCAGAATGGTAAAGCCAAGAGGCAGATCACCAGCGGCAGCAAAGCCACCTGCTGCCATCATAAACAACGACGCAGGAACCGGCAACGCTAGGCAGCTGAGCAATGTAATCAGCCCTAAAAGCGGCGCGCCGTAATCGGGCAACAGCGCCAATAACTGATCCGTCATTGCGCGACCTTTTCCAAAACCGCGTTCAATTCGGCGATCAGTTCGGCCACCGGACGGTTTTGTTCATGGGCGATTTCTTCCAGCGTCTTGCGGCGGATGTCTTCGGGCTGCCCCAACAGCGTGGCCAAGTCCAGTGCCGGGGTATGCCAAGCATGGGCGACATAGCCAACGGTCATCCAAGGTTCGATATCCGGGCGCAAATTGCGATGGTCCTGCCAGTAGACCCAATGCAACGTGAACCGCACGGTAAAAAACACCGCCAACACCAAAGCCAAGCCCAGCAGGATCATTGTCGGCTTGTGATGTTCCCATAGCACGTGAAGGGGCGCGGGCCGTTTCATCGCCGCACCCCTCGCAATTTCGGGCAAGAGTTGCGATCTCTTGCCGACAGCATCTTAGGCGTTCGCTTCGCGGATCTTTTCTGCTGCATCTTTGTCATAGGTGACGTCGCTGTTTTCAAACAGGGCGTCCAATTCGCCCGACAGGGTCATTTCGGTAATGATATCACAGCCGCCAACGAATTCACCCTTCACATAGAGCTGAGGGATCGTGGGCCAGTCTGAATAGTCCTTGATGCCTTGGCGGATTTCGTCATCGGCCAGCACATTCACATCGGCATAATCGACGCCCATATAGTTCAGGACACCTGCAACGCGCTGCGAAAAACCGCATTGCGGCATATCCTTGGTGCCTTTCATATACAGCACCACGTCGTTGGCTTTGACGATTTCTTCGATACGGGTCTTTGCGTCGGTCATTGGGATATTCCTTGTCGCTTGAGGCGCCGTTTTCTAAGGCGCTTGTCCGGCATCGGAACGCCGAACTCTTTTTCTAGTTCCTCGAACTCGTCATTCTCGAGATGATCTTGGGGCAAGCCACTTGAGAACGTATCTTTTCTATTCTGGCGCTTTGGTGGTCAGGGCCAGCGCGTGCAAATCACCATCTGGTCCGTCCATCTTGCCTTTCAGGGCGGCATAAACCGCGCGTTGCTGCTGAACTCGGTTCAGACCCCGAAAGCTTTCGTCGATCACCATGGCCGACATATGCTGTCCGTCGCTGCCTTCCACGGCAATTTCCGCGTTGGGAAACGTTTGGCGAAGCAGGTCTTCGAGTTCCTGGGAAAAAATGGCCATCTGGGTCTCCGGGTCTTTGTGTTGTCATTGGAAATCTAGGGCGAGACAAGGGGGCGTGCAAGGCGCGCAAAACCCTTGCACACAAAAAGATACGTGCAAGGGGCATGTTTGAATTCGCCGGATCAACAGACCGTGTTTTCAAACGCGCTGCGATAGATCACCGAAAGTTCGTCTAACGGGGCTTCCGAGTGGCCAAGGCGAACGGTGTTACCTGTAAAATGACCCGCTGTGTGCAGTGTCACGCCTGCCTGACCCGCAGCGACCATCAACGCCTCGGCTTCGTCGAAGTTGCAGGCAATCAGATAGCGCGCCTGATCTTCACCGAACAGCTGCGCCATATCGGTTTCGTCGATCTGCACGCCAACGCCACCGGCTTCGGCCATTTCAAATGCCACCAACGCCAGACCACCATCTGACAGGTCGGTACAGGCCTTGATCATTGCGCGATTGGCGCGAATGAAGTCGCCATTGCGCTTTTCGGCGACCAGATCGACATGCGGTGCATCGCCGTCTTCGCGATTGAACACTTCGGCCAACAGCGCCGATTGGCCCAGATGACCTTCGGTTTCGCCAAGAAGCAGGGCGATATGACCATCGCGGGCGGTCCCGGTAATAGCATCTTCGGGTTTGGCGATCAGCCCGACCGCGCAGATGGTCGGGGTCGGAAGAATGCCCTGACCATCGGTTTCGTTGTAGAGCGACACATTGCCTGACACGATCGGCACATCCAAAGCCGCGACCGCCTCACCGATCCCTTGGATCGCGCCAACGAACTGCCCCATGATTTCGGGTTTTTCGGGGTTTCCGAAATTCAGGTTGTCGGTGGTGGCCAATGGGGTTGCGCCGACGGCGATCAGGTTGCGATAGGCTTCTGCCACCGCCTGTTTGCCGCCTTCGACCGGATTGGCCATCACGTAGCGCGGGGTTACGTCGCTGGTGAAAGCCAATGATTTATCGGTGCCATGCACCCGTACAATCCCGGCCCCCAGACCCGGCGCACGCACGGTATCAGCCATCACCATTGTGTCGTATTGTTCATATACCCACTGTTTGGCACCATAATTCGACGATCCAATCAGTGCTTTCAACCCGTCGATGGGATCAATTGACGGCACATCGGCCAAGGGCTCTGCGACCGGTGTCGGCTGCCATGGGCGATCATATTCCGGTGCGCTGGAACTCAGCTGCGACAGCGGCAGATCGGCTTTGACGTCATTGCCGTGCAGGATCAGGAAGCGATCTTCGGGGATGGTTTCGCCGACAATGGCGAAATCCAGGTCCCATTTGTCAAACACTGCACGCGCTTCGGCTTCTTTTTCCGGGCGCAGCACCATCAACATACGTTCCTGGCTTTCCGACAGCATCATTTCATAGGCCGACATATGCGCTTCACGCTGCGGAACATCGTCAAGTTGCAGCTTGATGCCCAACCCGCCCTTGTCGCCCATTTCCACCGCCGAACAGGTCAGGCCGGCGGCCCCCATATCCTGAATCGAAATGACCGCGCCGGTTTGCATCAGCTCAAGCGTCGCTTCCATTAGGCGCTTTTCGGTGAACGGATCGCCGACCTGAACGGTGGGGCGCTTTTCTTCGATGGTTTCATCGAATTCCGCCGAAGCCATGGTGGCGCCGCCGACGCCATCGCGTCCGGTCTTGGCCCCCAGATAAACCACCGGCATTCCCACGCCGGACGCTGCCGAATAGAAAATTTTGTCGGCATCGGCCAACCCGGCGGCAAAGGCATTGACCAGGCAATTGCCACTATAGGCCGGATGGAACCGGACTTCGCCGCCCACAGTCGGCACACCAAAACAGTTGCCATAGCCGCCGATACCTTCGACCACGCCGTGCACCAACTGTTTGGTCTTGGGATGATCGACCGCGCCAAAGCTGAGCGAATTCATTGCCGCGATGGGCCGCGCGCCCATGGTGAAAACATCACGCAAAATGCCGCCCATGCCGGTCGCGGCCCCTTGATAGGGTTCGATGTAGGACGGGTGATTATGGCTTTCCATCTTGAAAACCACCGCCTGTCCGTCGCCGATATCCACAACACCTGCATTTTCCCCTGGACCACAGATCACTTGCGGGCCCGTCGTGGGCAGGGTGCGCAGCCATTTCTTCGACGACTTGTAAGAACAATGTTCGTTCCACATCGCCGAAAAGACGCCCAGCTCGGTGAAATTCGGCTCCCGGTTCAGGATTCGAAGAATGTTGGCGTATTCTTCGGCATTGATGCCATGAGCTTCGATGATCTCCGGCGTGATGGCTGGGTCTTGCATATCGGATTTTCCTGCAACGGCTCTGTTTGCGCGCTTCTTTACGCCATGACCGTGAGCGGGGAAAGGGGGCAGAAGTGCTTTGGTTCTTTTTCACATGGCACCAATTTGCCATGTACTCACTTCTTCTGTTCGAAAATATCCCCCGCCGGAGGCATGGCCGAAGAAAACGATCCTTGGGGCGGTTGAGGGGAAATGAAGCGCGCCGCAGGCGTACATAACACCAGAGGTTCGTTCACCCTGACGAAAAAAAAAAGGCCGAGCACGAAGCTCGGCCGAAGTCCAACAGGGAGGTATGAAGATGATACTAAAAAGTTCAGCATCACCGTCGAATGCTGAAATAGGCATCGGAAATGAATCGATCAAGCACCATTTTGCCGCAGTTGCAGCATGCCTGTTATGCATCGTGCGCATGGCTTGCTTAACAAGTTAGCTAAGCGCCTGATTTTTCATCTGTTTGCGATAGGCAATGATTTCGTCCTGCACGAAATCTCGGAAGGTGGAAATCCGCTTGGAATGGCGTAATTCTTCCGGATAAGCCAAAAAAACGGGAACTTCGATCGATTGAACATCCGGCAACACCCGCACCAGGTTGGGAAAGTCTTGCAGCAAGTAGTCTGGAAGCACGCCGATACCAAGATGATTGATCACCGCTTGCAACACCCCAAAGTAATTGTTCACCGTTAGCGTTGCTCTGACATCATAGGTCAACAGATGTTGCACCAAATTCGCACCCGCTCCAACTTGGGCCGATGCCGGATTTTGGCAGACCAATCGATGTTCGGCGATTTGCTCGATTGTTTCCGGCGTTCCGTGTCGATCCAGATATTCGGGCGAAGCATAAAGCAGCATGCGCACAGCCATCAGTCGTTTGCGGATCAGATCGGCCTGGCTGGGTTCCTTCATCCGTATCGCGACATCGGCTTCCCGCATCGGCAGATCCAGAACCCGTTCTTCCAACATTAGATCAATGTTGAGATCGGGGTATTTTTCATAAAGCTTGGGCAGCCGCGGAGCGAGCCAAAGCGTGCCGAAACCGGTCGTAGTGGTCACCCGCAGCTGTCCGAAGACTTCTTCTTCGCTATCCCGAATGCGTGCTTCCGCGGCTTCCAGGCGTTTGGCCATGGCACGCGTCGCATCAAACAACAGTTCCCCCTGTTCGGTGAGAATCAGTCCCCGTGCATGACGGTGAAAAAGCGTCGCATTCAGGCTTTCTTCCAGCGCGCGGACCTGTCGACTGACCGCGGATTGCGACAGATGCAATACGTCACCGGCGTGTGTAAGGCTGCCTGCATCCGCGACCGCGTGAAATATTCTTAATTTATCCCAGTCCATTCCCACAACTTTCAGATTCGCCCGACCCACTTACACGAAACACTTTGAACATTAAGGCCTTTCGCGGCATCTCTGTATAAAAAATAGAATTTTTTGTTTGTAGGTCAAAATATATGACCTATTATTGCTCTATAATGTTGCATGCATGCCATGTGGGAGGAGACACCTTAATGACTGACCAAAAGGTTTCGCTAACAGACCGTTTTGATCTGGAAAAATCGCCTGTTCTCTTGAATGGGACCCAAGCGCTTGTGCGGCTGATGCTGATGCAAAAAGCCCGTGACAAGGCGGCTGGCCTGAACACCGCAGGCTATGTCACCGGCTATCGCGGTTCTCCGCTCGGTGCGGTTGATCTGCAAATGAACCGGGCCGCGAAGCAACTTCATGCCGCCGATGTGCTGTTTCACGAAGGGCTGAACGAAGACTTGGCCGCGACCGCGTTGTGGGGCAGTCAGCAAGCCGAGTTGCGCGGCGAAGGCAAGTTCGATGGCGTTTTCGGGCTCTGGTATGGCAAAGGTCCGGGGGTGGACCGCACCGGCGATGTGATGCGCCATGCCAATATGGCGGGTACGTCCAAAAATGGCGGCGTGCTGATGGCCATGGGGGATGACCACACCGGCGAAAGCTCTACCGTTTTGCATCAATCGGAATGGGCGCTGGTCGATGCCTATATGCCTGTCGTCAGCCCTGCAGGGGTGCAGGAAGTTCTCGATTACGGCATCTACGGTATCGCGCTCAGCCGGTTTTCCGGGCTTTGGGTCGGTCTGAAAACAATGAAGGACACGATCGAAGCAACCGCCGTCGTCGATGGCCGGATCGACCGGATGAACCTTGCCATTCCTGAATTCGACATGCCCGACGGCGGGTTGAACATCCGACTGATCGACACTCCGACCGAACAAGAAGCGCGGATGATCGACTACAAGCGTTTCGCCGCCGAAGCATTTTCCCACGCCAACAAGATGGACAAGCGGATGTGGGGGAAACCGGGGGCCAAGATCGGGTTCGTGGCAGCAGGCAAGAACTGGCTTGATCTGGTTCATGCGCTGGCATTGCTGAACATCGACGAAGCCGAAGCGGAACGACTGGGGATCACCACTTACAAGGTCGGTCAAACTTTCCCGCTGGATATGCGGGGGTTCCACGATTGGGCCGAAGGGTTGGACTTGATCGTGGTGGTCGAAGAAAAGCGCAAGCTGATCGAAGTGCAAGTCTTGGGCCGAAGGGTTGGACTTGATCGTGGTGGTCGAAGAAAAGCGCAAGCTGATCGAAGTGCAAGTCAAGGAAGCCATTTTCGACGACCGGCGCGGGCGTCGGGTCTATGGTTGGCACAAGGGCGGTGGTGCAGGATCGATGCACGGTCCGGAACTGTTCCAAACCAAGGGCGCGCTTGATCCGATCATGATCGCCGAACGACTGGGCGAAATCTTGACCGACGAAGGCCGCGGTACCGATGGGGTCAAAGCCGGTCTGGCCGCGCTTGACGAAGTCCGCCGCAACGATAATGCCGAAGAAATTGCTTCGCGCTTGCCGTATTTCTGTTCAGGTTGCCCGCATAACACATCGACCAAGGTGCCCGAGGGCAGCCGTGCCTATGCCGGGATTGGGTGTCACTATATGGTGCAATGGATGGACCGCGACACGCTGGGCTTCACCCAGATGGGCGGAGAAGGCGCGAACTGGATCGGCGAAGCACCGTTTTCCACCCGCGACCATGTGTTCCAGAATCTAGGTGACGGCACTTATAACCATTCTGGCATTCAGGCGATCCGCGCGGCTTTGGCGGCGGGAACCAATATCACCTACAAGATCCTGTTCAATGACGCGGTTGCGATGACCGGTGGACAGAAGAACGAAGGTGGTTTGACAGCCTATAAGATCGTCAATGAAATCAAAGCAATGGGCGTCGAACATATCGGGGTGGTCTATGACGAGAAGGAAGAGGTTGATCTCAATGCCTTCCCCGCCGGAGTGGAAAAGCACGAACGCGCCGAACTGCTGCAAATAGAAGAAAAATTCCGCAACTTCGAAGGCGTTTCGGCGATTGTCTATATCCAAACCTGTGCCGCCGAAAAACGCCGCCGGCGTAAGCGTGGACAGTTTCCCGATCCTGATCGCCGGGTGTTCATCAATACCGATGTTTGCGAAGGCTGCGGCGATTGCGGCGTTCAGTCCAATTGCGTGTCGATCGTGCCGGCGGAAACCGAACTGGGTCGTAAACGCGCCATCGATCAATCCAGCTGCAACAAGGATTTCAGTTGTCTCAACGGTTTTTGCCCCAGCTTCGTGACGCTGGAAGGGGCCAAGTTGAAAAAGTCCGAAACTGCACAACTGGATCTGCCACATCTGCCGCAGCCGGAAATCCCGGCGATCGACGGCACCTTCAACGTGGTGATCACGGGGGTTGGTGGCACTGGCGTTGTGACCATCGGAGCCGTTTTGGCACAGGCGGCGCAGATCGACGGCAAAGGCGCGGGCATGATGGAAATGGCCGGGTTGGCGCAAAAAGGCGGAGCGGTGCATATCCATTGCCGGATCGCGGAAAGCCCTGACGATATCAGCGCGGTACGGGTCGCCACCGGCGAAGCGGATGCGCTGATCGGTGGTGATTTGGTGGTGTCTGCCGGGGCAAAAACACTGGGCCTGACCAAGACCGGGCGCACCGGCGCGGTGGTCAACAGTCATGAAATCATCACCGGCGATTTCACCCATAACACCGAATTCAGCCTGCCATCCGACCGGTTGGAACTGCAGTTGCAGGCGCGGTTGCAAGACAAGGTGATCCTGTTTGATGCCTCGGAACTGGCACGGGCGACATTGGGGGATTCGATCTTTTCCAACATGATGATTTTCGGGGCCGCATGGCAGCGCGGATTGATCCCACTGAGCCATCAGTCATTGATTGATGCAATCGAATTGAACGGTGCCGCGGTGGACCGCAATCTGCGTGCCTTTGAAATTGGCCGCTGGGCCGTTCTGCACCCGGAAGACGCACTGGACCTGCTGACGCCGAAAGTGAATGTGGTCGACAAGCCGAAAACGCTGGAGGAAAAAATCGCCTTCCGCGCTGATCATCTGGTTGGGTATCAGGGCAAGCGATTGGCGAAGAAATACCGCAAACTGGTGGACCGTTTTGACGATCCGCGCCTGAAAGAGGCAGTTGCCAAAGGGTACCACAAGCTATTGTCTTACAAGGACGAATACGAAGTTGCCCGGTTGCTTTTGGACACCAAAACCAAGGCGGATGCCGAATTCGAAGGCGATTTCACCATGAAATTCCATCTGGCACCGCCGATCTTGGCTAAAAAAGGCTATCAGGACCGCCCGCAGAAACGTGAATTTGGGCCCGGCATGTTACGGATGTTCCGCCTGCTGGCGCGGATGAAAGGGTTGCGGGGCACGCCATTCGATCCGTTCGGTCGGTCCGAAGAGCGGAAGATGGAACGTGCGCTGATCCAGCAATATGAAGCCGATATGGGGAAATTGGCGCAAAGCCTGTCCCCCGAAACGATGGATGCCGCGGTGGCATTGGCCGAATTGCCGCTGCAAATCCGAGGTTTTGGACCAGTAAAAGCACAAAACGAAACCAAGGCGTCAAAGCAACGCGAGGCGCTTCTGGACCGGATTTCCAATCCCGGTGCAGGGCTTGCGACGGCTGCAGAATAATCGGGACGGATCGACCGGGCGGGGGGAACCTGCCCGGCACGTTTCCAAATCAAAAAACCTGTTCTTGCGCCGCGAAATTTCTTATTTGATGCGGTGATTCTGTAACTGGCGATACCGCATGACCCGGAAACACCATATTGCGCGCGACATCAGCTATGCCCATTCGGCGCAAAGCAGGGCCGGGCGCACGATGATCCGAACCCTTGAAAACACCACCGGTCGTATCGGTTTGATCAAACGTGCGCGCGACTATGATATCGACATCGCCAACGGCGAGGATTTCTGGCAGGTAATGGTGGATCGCTATGGCTTGTCACTTGATGTGGTGGGTGGAGCGTTGGAAGACATCCCGACAGTTGGGCCGCTGATCCTGATCGCCAATCATCCCTACGGTATTCTTGACGGGTTGATGATGGGCCATATCCTGTCCCGGACCCGTGGCGATTTTCGCATTCTTGCGCATCAGGTATTTCGGAAATCTGCCGATCTGAACCGGCACATCTTGCCGATTTCCTTTGATGAAAGCAAAGCATCAATGCAGCTGAATCTGCAAACGCGCAAGGCTTGCCTTGAGTATTTGGGGCAGGGCGGTGCGGTCGGCATATTTCCCGGCGGCACCGTGTCGACGGCTGCAAAACCTTTTACCCAACCGATGGATCCAGGTTGGCGCAAATTCACCGCGCGGATGGTCGCCAAATCTGAAGCGACCGTTGTCCCGATCTTCTTTGATGGCCATACCAGCCGTTTGTTCCAGATCGCCAGCCATTTGCACAACACTTTGCGCATGGGGCTTTTGATCAAAGAATTTGCAAAACGGGTCGATACACCGGTGCGTATCGTGGTCGGTCAACCGATTGACAGGAAAGAGATTAAAGCGCGGCAAAACGATGCCAAAGCATTGATGGATTTCTTGCGCAAATCGACGTATGAGCTGTCTCCGACACCGCTCAACACTCTTGATTACGGGTATGAGTTCGAAAAGAAGCATCGCGCATAAGCGCAGGTACAGGCGGCACAGCAGATGGCAGTAGGTATTTTTGACAGCGGTCTGGGGGGATTGACGGTGATGGACGCCGTGGCAAAACGAATGCCCGATCTGCCCATTGTCTATTTCGGCGATAACGCCAACGCGCCTTACGGCGTCCGGGACGCCGATGACGTTTACAACCTGACCACCAAGGCGGTGGAACGGATGTGGGATGCGGGCTGCGATCTGGTTATTTTGGCCTGTAACACCGCCAGCGCCGCCGCATTGCGCAGGATGCAAGAAAGCTGGATTCCACCGAACAAACGTGTGCTTGGAGTCTTTGTTCCGTTGATCGAATCGCTGACCGAACGTAAATGGGGCGATAACAGCCCCCCGCGCGAAGTCGAGGTTCATCATGTGGCGCTGTTTGCC
This sequence comes from Thalassovita gelatinovora, assembly GCF_001458355.1. Taxonomy (GTDB): domain Bacteria; phylum Pseudomonadota; class Alphaproteobacteria; order Rhodobacterales; family Rhodobacteraceae; genus Thalassobius; species Thalassobius gelatinovorus. The sequence goes on from NZ_CYSA01000003.1 coordinate 144,892, forward strand.
ACACCGGCCACCGTCGCCAGTCGTGCCTTTCAACGTGAATTGGCTTTCCGCGCCATCGGCGTCGATGTCGAAGCACAGGCCTGCGGTGGCGTGGTCGATGCGATCGAAGACGGCGACATGATCCTGGCCGAAGCTTTGGTTCGGTCACATGTCGACGCGCTGAAACGCAAAATGCCCCATCCCGAGGCGGCCGTTTTGGGCTGCACGCATTATCCTCTGATGCAGGACGTGTTTCAGGATGCGCTTGGGGCTGAGGTGAAAGTGTATTCGCAAGCCAATCTGGTGGCAGAAAGTCTGGCCGATTATCTGAAACGGCACCCCAAAATGATCGGGACCGGGGAAGAAACGGTGTTTCTGACCACGGGTGATCCGCAGAAAGTGTCGGATCGGGCCACACAGTTCTTGCGCCATAAAATCACGTTTCAGGCGGCCTGATCTGTTTCGTTCGTCATCGGCACCATGATGCCCGGACAAAAAGTAGCACGTCGCACACCTTGCGCTTTGCGGTATCAATGTTAACTCTGCTATGTCTGTTTGGCACCAAACGGCAACAACCCGAGCGGTGAGGAGCATGCGCATGAAAGGCTTGAAGAAAAAACGTCGTATCCAGGTGATTGCGGTGGCTGTCGTCGCTTTGGCGCTATCGACTGGATTGATCGGGTATGCCATGCGCGACGGCATCAATTTTTTCCGTTCTCCCTCTCAGGTCATGGCCGAACCTCCTCGGCCGGAAGAAACCTTTCGCATTGGCGGGTTGGTCGAAGACGGCAGTCTGCAGCGCGGTCAAGGCGAAACCATTCGCTTCAACGTCACCGATGGCGGTGCGACCGTGCCGGTCGTCTTCACCGGCGTTCTGCCCGATCTTTTTGAGGAAAATCAGGGGATGATCGGGACCGGAAAATATGTCGGCGGCGTCTTTGAAGCGTCTGAAATCCTCGCTAAACATGACGAAAGCTACATGCCCAAGGAAGTCGTGGATGCGCTGAAGGAACAAGGCGTTTACCAAGAACCCGAAAGCTGATCCGAGAAGGTTCGGAACGATCAGTTTCCCAAACGTTAACCGTTTAATCCCAGTCTGATCCCGCAACAGGTTTAGCGGGGCTTTGCATGCTGGATGTCAAACAAATCGCCGAGGCGATTATTGCGCGAGAAGGCGGGTATGTGAACGATCCCGACGATCCGGGCGGTGCGACCAATCACGGCGTGACGCTTCACACGCTGCGCCGGTTGGGCTTGGATCTGGACCATGACGGCGATATCGATGCGGGTGATGTGCACAGGTTGAGCCGGGCAAAGGCACAGGATATTTTCCTGACAAACTATTTCAAACGGCCAAAAATCGACCACTTGCCGGAACTGCTGCAAGCCAGCGTTTTCGACATGTACGTCAATGCCGGGGCAAATGCCGTGAAAATTCTGCAACGATTGCTGCGCCAGATGGGGCATGAAGTAACTGTTGACGGGATGATCGGTCCGCAAACCGCAGGCGCGGCCCGCATGGCAGCGCAGGCGGCACCGGCATTCTTGGCTGATGCCTATGGCGTTGCCCGGCGCAATTACTATTTCCGCCTGGCCGATGGCCGCCCTGCCAGCCGAAAATACGCCCGCACACGATCAGGTGGCAAAGGCGGCTGGATCAAACGGGCCGAAGACTTCATTTCACCGCGCTATCATCTCAGCGCGTCGGAATTCCGCGAAAGGGTTGAAAAGTGGGATTGATGCGGCAGATTTTGGACCTGTTATTCGGGTCGGGGCAAAGCGAATTGCGAAAGACGATAGAGGTTTTTCATGAAAACGCCGAAACCGGGGCAATCCGCGCGGCAGAGGGGCAAGCGGCGTCCTTAACCCAATTCGCGCAGGAGTTTCATGCGCCCGAGCGCGGTCGTTTCGACCGGTTGATGGATGCGATCAACCGATTGCCGCGGCCGGGCTTGGCGCTTGGGACGCTCGGGTTGTTTTGTGCGGCCATGATTGATCCGGTTTGGTTCGCGGCCCGAATGGAGGGCATCGCGTTGGTGCCAGAACCATTGTGGTGGTTGCTTGGCGCGATCGTTTCTTTCTACTTCGGCGCGCGCCATCAATCCAAGGGCCAGGAATTTCAAACCCAGATGTCGCAGGCATTTGCCCGAATGTCGGAAGATATCCAAAGATTCAAAGATCATCACCGGCAGGCAGAGGCCGATACCGGGCAGGACGCTGATTTGACATGGGCGGCAACAATACCCGAGCGCAATCCTGCGCTGGACGATTGGCGGGCGTCCAAGTAACGTTTTTCAATCTGAAATCCGCGCTGCGTTTTATCGGGTGAAAGGAACGTGATCCCGCGACAATGTGATCACGTGGTTTGACCGAATTCCATTGGCCCCTTTCGGCCAAAGCTCTATAATAAGGGCATGATTACAGAACTCGGTCACTTCGCCCTCATCCTTGCCTTTTTGGTCGCTTGCATTCAGGCCACAGTACCGCTGATTGGTGCGCATATGCGCTGGCCTGGCTGGATGGCTGTCGCTGAACCAGCAGCAAACGCACAGTTTCTACTGACCGGCTTTTCTTTTGCCGCATTGACGCATGCCTTCGTCACGTCGGACTTTTCGCTGCGCCTGGTGGTTCTGAATTCCCATTCGCTGAAACCAATGCTGTATAAAATTTCCGGTGTCTGGGGCAATCACGAAGGGTCGATGTTGCTTTGGGTGCTGATCCTGTCCCTGTTTGGGGCCTCGGCCGCTTGGTTCGGTGGTGCCCTGCCTCCGACATTGAAGGCGCGGGTTCTGGCGGTTCAATCAGCTATCGGCGTTGCCTTTTATGCCTTTATCCTGTTCACCTCCAACCCGTTTTTGCGGATGGCGGTCCCACCGTTTGACGGCGAAGATCTGAATCCCTTGCTCCAGGATCCGGGGCTCGCCTTCCATCCGCCATTTCTTTACCTCGGCTATGTCGGGCTTTCGATGGCGTTTTCTTTTGCTGTCGCTGCGCTGATCGAAGGCCGGGTTGATGCCGCTTGGGGGCGCTGGGTGCGTCCATGGACTTTGGCGGCGTGGATTTTCTTGACCATCGGGATCGGACTGGGATCGTGGTGGGCCTATTACGAACTGGGTTGGGGCGGGTTCTGGTTCTGGGATCCGGTTGAAAACGCATCCTTCATGCCTTGGCTGCTTGCGGTGGCGCTGCTGCATTCGTCCATCGTGGTGGAAAAACGCGAAAGCCTTAAAAGCTGGACCATTCTTTTGGCAATCATGGCGTTCGGTTTTTCGCTGATCGGCACATTCATCGTGCGTTCTGGCGTGATCACTTCGGTTCATGCCTTTGCCAATGACCCGGAACGCGGGGTGTTCATTCTTGCCATTCTTGCCGTCTTCATGGGGGGAGCGCTGATGCTGTACGCCGCCCGTGCCAGCGCGATGGAAGCCAAGGGGGCGTTTTCCATGGTCAGTCGCGAAAGCGCGCTGGTGGTGAACAACCTGCTTCTTGCGGTTGCCGCCTTTGTCGTCTTTGTCGGCACCATCTGGCCGCTAGTGGCCGAATTGGCCTTTGATCGCAAACTGTCGGTCGGGGCACCGTTTTTCAACATGGCCTTCACGCCGTTCATGGTGATGCTGGGTCTTGTTCTACCAGTGGGAGCGATGCTGCCATGGAAACGGGCGTCGCTGTCGCGGACGTTCAAGGTACTCATGCCTGCTTTTGTTCTGGCGCTGGCCTTGGCCTGTCTGGCTTGGGCGATACAGTCCGGGCGTAGCATGTTGGGGCCTGTCGGGCTGTTTCTGGGCAGCTGGCTGATCTTCGGGTCTGCCATCGATCTTTGGAGCAGAACCGGACGTTCCCGCCAAATCGGACGATTGATGCGTCTGCCGCGCGCTGATTGGGGCAAATCGGTCGCGCATGCGGGGCTGGGCATCACCATGTTGGGCATTTCCGGGCTGATGGCTTGGGAAGCCGAAGATATTCGGGTCGTTCAGATCGGCGAACCTTTCGAGATTGCAGGCTATACGCTGATCTTGGACAAGGTCGAAAATGTGCAGGGGCCGAACTATTTTTCAACCATGGCGACCGTTCGGTTGTCCAAAGACGGCAAACCGATTTCAACGCTCCACCCTGAAAAGCGGAATTATCCGGTCGCCAAGATGCCGACCACCGAAGCCGCCATCGATGGTGGGTTCCTGCGTGACATCTATGTGGTGATCGGTGATCCACAAGACGATGGTGGTTGGGCGGTACGCAGCTACTTCAAACCACTGGCGAACTGGATTTGGGGCGGGGCGATTTTGATGGCATTGGGGGGATCGTTAAGCCTGTCTGATCGGCGTTACCGCGTGGCCGCCGGGGCGCGCAAAACCCGCGCTGCCGGAGTGCCCGCCGAATGAAACGACTGATCCTTGCCTTGTGCCTGATTGCTGCGCCCGTATTGGCGGTGCAGCCGGATGAAATCCTAGATGATCCGGTTCTTGAATCCCGGGCGCGCGAGATATCCAAAGAATTGCGATGCCTTGTATGCCGCAATGAAAATATCGACGATTCGAATGCCGAACTTGCACGCGACCTTCGGTTGTTGGTGCGCGAACGGTTGACCGCCGGTGATAGCGACGTTGAAGTCGTCAATTATATCGTCGACCGCTATGGCGAATATGTGTTGCTCAACCCGACCGCACGCGGGGCCAACTGGGTGCTGTGGGCTGCGGGGCCGATCATGCTGATCACCGGGCTGGGGCTTGGATTTATCTATCTGCGTCGGCGACAGGCGACGCCAGAACAGAAAATCGAAGAACTGAGCGATGTGGAAAAGGCGCGATTGGCGGAAATTATGGACGACTAACATCGGGTTGGGGTTTTAGCCTACCATGCGGTCGGTTATGTTCTGACCAACAGAGGAGGCACGTCCCGTGTACGAAACGATTACCCTAGCCACCCAAGACGATATCGCAGTTCTGACCCTGAACCGTGCCGATAAGATGAACGCGCTGAACACGCAAATGCGGGCCGAAATCGCCGATGCTGCGCGCGAAGCGGCCAAGAACGCGCGGGTTCTGGTCATCACCGGATCGGGCAAAGCCTTCTGTTCCGGTCAGGATCTGAGCGATCGAGCCAACGCGGCCAATCTGGATCTGGAACGTACGTTGCGGGACGAATACGCACCGATGCTGAAAGCGATCTATGATTGCCCAATCCCGACGATTTGCGCGGTTAACGGTGCCGCAGCTGGGGCAGGGGCTAATCTGGCGCTGGCCGCCGATGTGGTTATCGCCTCTGAATGTGCCTATTTCTTACAAGCCTTCACCCGGATTGGATTGATCCCGGATGCCGGTGGGACCTATTGGATGACCCGCAATATGGGGACGGCCAAGGCGATGGGGGCGGCGCTGTTCGCGGACAAGATCAGCGCCCGTCAAGCCGACGATTGGGGCCTGATCTGGGAAGCGGTACCAGACGCCGAATTTACCGCGATCTGGAAAGCCCGCGCCGCGCATTTGGCCAAGGGGCCGGGCCTTGCCTATGCTCATGTAAAAGAAGCGATCAGGGGCAGTTGGGATAATTCGTTGGAACGCCAGTTAGAGGTCGAAGGCCGAAAGCAGGGCGCTTGTGGGAAAAGCAGAGATTTTAAAGAAGGCGTGCTGGCCTTCACCGAAAAGCGTCCGCCACATTTTGAAGGCCGCTGAGGGTCTTTCACCAGGGACCGGCCCATTCGAAAGCCACCGAAAGAACGGGTTGCCCAGATTGCACAGCCTGTTTCAAATCTACAAGCTAGGCTTGTCACTGTGGTACAAACGAAAATACCCCGGCAAAATTTTGCCGGGGTATTTTTTGACTTAGAAAGTCCCGCTTATCGGTTTTCCACGTCCACGTAATCACGGGCGGTTTCACCCAGGTAAAGCTGACGCGGACGACCAATCTTGTTTTGTGGATCGGCGATCATTTCTTTCCACTGGCTGACCCAGCCGACGGTGCGCGACAGCGCAAAGATCGGGGTGAACATCGAGGTCGGGAACCCCATCGCTTCGAGGATGATGCCCGAATAGAAGTCCACGTTCGGGAACAGTTTCTTGGACACGAAATATTCATCGTGCAGCGCAATCTGTTCCAGTTCCTTGGCGACTTGCAGTAACGGGTTGTCTTCGACACCCAGCAGTTCCAGAACCTCGTCTGCAGACTGCTTCATCACGGTCGCGCGCGGGTCCATGTTTTTGTAAACACGGTGACCGAACCCCATCAGGCGGAACGGATCGTTCTTGTCCTTGGCGCGGGCGATGTATTCGGGGATGCGGTCGGGCGTACCGATTTCGCGCAGCATTTCCAGACATGCCTGATTGGCGCCACCATGAGCAGGCCCCCAAAGACAGGCGATGCCAGCGGCGATGCAGGCGAACGGGTTGGCGCCCGAAGACGAAGCCAAACGCACGGTCGAAGTCGACGCGTTCTGTTCGTGATCCGCATGAAGGGTGAAAATCCGGTCCATCGCGCGGCTCAGGATCGGGTTCACGTGGTATTCTTCTGCCGGCACGCTGAAACACATATGCAGAAAATTCGCCGCATAATCCAAATCGTTGCGCGGATAGACGAAGGGCTGACCGATCGAATACTTGTATGCCATCGCGGCGATGGTCGGCATCTTCGCAATCAACCGGTGCGACGCGATTTCACGCTGCTGCGAATCTGAAATATCAGTCGAATCATGATAGAAGGCCGACATTGCGCCGACAACACCCACCATGGTTGCCATCGGATGCGCATCGCGGCGGAACCCGCGGAAGAAATTGTGCATCTGTTCGTGGATCATGGTGTGGCGGGTAATGGTAAGTTCGAACTTTTCCAGTTCGGCCGCGGTCGGCAATTCACCATAAAGCAGCAGATAGCAGACTTCCAGATAGTGTGATTTCGAAGCAAGTTGACCGATTGGGTAGCCACGGTGCAGCAACACGCCTTCGTCACCGTCGATATAGGTGATGGTGCTATCGCAGGACGCAGTCGAGGTAAAACCGGGGTCATAGGTAAACACATGGCCTTGAGCATAAAGCTTGCGGATGTCGATTACATTTGGGCCCTCGGACGGGGTGAACATGGGCAATTCAAGCGTCTTGCCGTCAAAACTCAGCGTTGCGGTTTTGGTGGATTCAGTCATGGTTTTCCCTTCATCACGAAGCCACTGTGTCGGACGACACGGGCATTATTCTTTTTTTTTGCTCTGACCGGTGACTATCCTGTCAGGCAGCAGCGTCGGTCAACCGGGCAAGTGTTTCGGCCTGCCCAAGGACCAGCATCATGTCGAACACGCTCGGGGTTGCCGCACGGCCCGCCAAAGCTGCCCTGAGAGGGCCCGCAAGTTTGCCAAACTTCATTTCCCGCGCTTCGGCGAATTGGTTGGCAACTGCTTCCAAATCCTCTCGCGACCAGCTAGCATTTTGCAAATGCGGCGTCAATTCTTTCAGTATACCACGGGATACATCATCAAGGTTTTTAGCCGCTTTTTCATCTGGTTGAATAGGACGGTCTGCCAAGGCGAACTCCGCCTTTTCAATAAGTTGTGGAAATGTTTTGGCACGGTCTTTGAGGCAGTACATCGCCTTACGTAGAAGTACTGACTTTGCGTCGTCCAGTTGTGGTTGACCGATTGCGGACAGGAATGCCTGCAATTCATGCAGCAGTGCAGCATCATCAGCAGCGGCGATATGCTGACCGCAAAGGTTTTCCAGTTTTTTGAAATCGAACCGGGCCGGAGCTTTGCCAATCCCGCCCAGATCGAACCACTCTTTCGCCTGCTCGTCGGTAAAAAATTCGTCATCCCCGTGGCTCCAACCCAGCCGCGCCAGGTAATTACGCATGCCCGCCGCCGGATAGCCCATTTTCTGATATTCATCGACGCCAAGCGCGCCGTGACGTTTGGACAGTTTTTTGCCGTCCGGCCCATGGATCAAGGGAATATGCGCCCAGACGGGAACATCCCATTCCATCGCGTCATAGATCATCATCTGGCGCGCCGCATTGTTCAGGTGATCATCACCCCGGATCACATGGGTCACGCCCATATCATGGTCATCGACGACAACGGCCAACATATAGACCGGGGTACCATCGGACCGTAACAAGATCATATCATCGAGCTGATCGTTGCGGATCGTCACATCGCCCTGCACCTGATCATGCACCACCGTTTCGCCCCCCTGCGGTGCCTTTATCCGAACCACGTAAGGGGCATCGGGATGGTTCGCCGGATCAGCATCGCGCCAAGGGCTGCGGAACAAAGTCGATTTTCCTTCGGCCCGGGCTTCATCACGAAATTGTTGAATTTCCTCCTGCGTGGCGAAGCATTTATAGGCCTTGCCCTCGGAGAGCAGCTGTTCGGCTACGGCGACATGACGCGCGGCGCTTTCGAATTGGCTGACAACGTCATCATCGTGATCCAGCCCCAACCAATCAAGACCTTTCAGGATCGCGTCGGTCGCTTCGGGGGTCGACCGTTCTCGGTCGGTGTCTTCGATCCGCAGCAGGAACTTGCCGCCACGACCGCGGGCATAAAGCCAGTTGAACAGCGCCGTGCGGGCACCGCCGATATGAAGATAGCCCGTGGGCGATGGTGCGAAACGGGTCACGATCTGAGAAGACATGCGGGTTTAACCTTTCGGTAACCAGGAGGGGAGTAGCGTTTTCGCCTGTCTATCTACCTGCCGATGCAAGGACAAGACTTGGTGCCCTTTAACGGAATAGGAACAGCGCTTCTGGCGCAGCGGGGGGCGTTGCTTCCCTGGGGGCCGGTTTGCCTGGGCATAGGGATCGGAATCTATTTTCAATTACCGACAGAACCAACATCGACCGTTCAGATTCTGCTGCTTGCCACCGCGATTTGCGCGACATTTGCAGCGATGCGGACCAGCCCGGCAATTTCACCGCTATTCTGGGCGATGGCGCTGATCGCATTCGGTAGTTTGTGGGCTGGCGTGCGCAGCCATTGGGTCGCGGCACCGGTGCTGCAATACCGATATTACGGCCCGGTCGAAGGTCGGGTAACTGCGATCGACCGATCCAGCAGCGATGCGCTGCGGCTGACATTGGACCGGGTCGTTTTATCCCGCCATAGCCCGGGCAAAACCCCGGCGCGGATACGGGTGGCATTGCACGGGGAACAGAACGGATACCGGCCAGCCCCGGGCGACACTGTGATCCTGACCGCGCATCTGTTGCCTCCGTCCGGACCTGCGGAACCGGGTGGTTTCGATTTTCAACGGCATGCCTGGTTTCAACGGATTGGCGCGGTCGGGTATACCCGTACAGCCGTGTTGTTGTTGCAACCACGCCGTGCAGGACTTCCAATTGTCGCCGCACGAATAGCCTTTTCGGTCCGGGTGCAGGCGGTTCTGCCGGACGAATCCGGGGCATTCGCTGCGGCGGTGATGACCGGCGATCGGTCTGCTATGGGACAAAGCACCCTACAGGCGTTGCGCCGGTCCAATCTGGCGCATCTGTTGGCGATATCAGGGTTACATATGGGACTGGTTGCCGGATTCGTCTTTGCCTTGATCCGGATGATACTGGCGTTGATCCCCGGTGCCGGTCTGCGTATCGCGGTCAAGAAAATTGCCGCATTGGCAGCCCTGACCGTGGCAGCGGGGTATCTGATCCTGTCGGGTGGTAATGTCGCAACCGAACGGGCCTTTGTCATGGTTGCGGTGTTCCTTTTGGCCATTGTATTCGACCATCGCGCGTTATCGTTGCGCGCGGTCGCGGTGGCGGCAGTTGTCGTTCTGTTGCTTAGGCCCGAAAGCCTGTTAAGCCCGGGGTTTCAGATGTCGTTTGCTGCTACGACCGCTTTGGTGTCCGTTTTCAGTTTTCTGCGGGATAGCGGATGGTTGGCCGGACGCACCTTGTTTCAGCGCGTGTTTGCGATGTTCCTGTCCTCCGCCGTAGCAGGGGCCGCGACCGCGCCTTTTGCTGCAGCCCATTTCAACCAGATCGCGGTTCTGGGCCTGCCGGCAAATCTGCTTTCGGTACCGTTGATGGGGATTCTGGTGATACCGGCGGCTGTTCTGGCCACATTGCTGATGCCGTTTGGGGCAGAGGTTCCGGTGATGTGGTTGATGGGGCTGGGATTGCGTTGGATTTTGACGGTGGCGCGTTTCGTGTCGGAACAGGATGGCGCGGTGCGGATGGTTCAAAGCCCGGATTGGCGCGTATTGCCGGTTTTCGCCTTGGCGGCCTTGGTCGTGATGTTATGGCGCGGGCGGGGCAGATGGGTCGGCACTATGACAATGATCATTGCATTGATCCTGTGGCGTCAAAGCGAACGGCCCGATCTGTTGATCGCCGAAGACGGCGCATTGGTCGGGATGATGACGACCAAGGGCAGGGCGATGAGCAAGGAAAACGGATCCGGTTTCGTTGCCGCGATCTGGTTGGAAAACGATGGCGATCCAGCCCCCCAAATTAAGGCGGCACACCGTTGGCCAGAACAGAAAAGTGTGGTTCAGGTCGTTTCCGGTAAAAAGGCGGCAGCAGGTGCGACCTGCAACAAGGGAGAATGGCTAATCGGCAATAACGATATTGCACAGAATTTGCCCTGTCGGGTCTTTGACCCGACCCGGTTGCGCGCAACCGGGTCGGTGGCGGTCTATTTCTCCGATACCGGCCCCAGAATCGTTACCGCCCGCCAATTGGCGGGCGACAGACCTTGGACGTCGTTCCAGTCTCAGTAACTGCGGATCAAACCGACCAGACGGCCCTGAACTTTGACCATGTGGTCAGGCAAAACACGGGTTTCATAAACCGGATTGGCCGCTTCCAACGCAATACTGTTGCCTTTGCGGCGAAAAGTTTTCAGCGTCGCTTCTTGATCTTCCACCAACGCCACCACGATATCGCCGTTCTGCGCGGTGTTGGTTTCGCGGATGATCACCACGTCGCCGTCATTGATGCCGGCATTGATCATCGAATCGCCCTTCACCTCGAGCGCGTAATGATTGCCCTGACTGCTGAGCATTGACCCGGGCACCGCAATGTGACGCGACGTATGGCTAATTGCTTCGATCGGGACACCGGCGGCGATCTGGCCCATTACGGGCAATTCCATCGCGTGAACCGGCTCAATCGGCATTGCATCGCGCGGTGTGGTTTCGGGCCTGCCGCCGTTGATCACCTTGGGGGTGAAGCCGGCGTTGCCGCTCAGGCTTTCGGGCAGTTTCACGATTTCAATCGCGCGGGCCCGGTGCGCCAAACGGCGAATGAAGCCGCGTTCTTCCAACGCGGTGATCAGGCGGTGAATACCCGATTTGGACCGCAGGTTCAGTGCTTCTTTCATTTCATCGAAGGATGGTGGAACGCCATCGCGCTGCATGCGCTTGTGAATGAATGTCAGCAGATCGAGCTGTTTTTTCGTCAGCATGAACGCCCCCTCCGGGTTAAGCGGTTTGGGTTTGTTCTACACATGTTCCCGTTTTGTGTCAATGGCGAGGCGATGATCAAAATGGAATATAGTCGACCATATGGCCCGCAGGTCGCGCCGGGTCGCCGATCGGGCGGATCAGCAAGCCATTTGCGCGGCTCAGTACCGACAAAAGCGAACTGTCCTGATTGTCCAGCGGCGTCAGCAACCCGTCTGATACCACGGCGCGCATATAATGTTCGCGCGATCCGTTGGCCGAAATATCGGTGGCAAGTTCCACTTGCCGCACCCCGGGGGCCTGTGCCGGTAGGCCCAGCATGGCCTGGATCACTGGCACCGCGAACAGTATGCCGCACACCATGGCCGACACCGGGTTACCCGGCAAACCGATCATCATCGCGCCGTCGATGGTTCCCGCCATCAACGGTTTGCCCGGACGCATGGCGACCTTGTAAAACGCGCGCTGCAATCCCAGATCGGCCGCCACCTGCGCCACCAGATCGTGATCGCCAACAGAAGCCCCGCCAATCGTGATGACAAGATCGGCTCCCTTGGCCAGATCCAGCGCTGTTTTCAAAGAGGCCACATTGTCCCGCGCGATCGGCAGAATCCGGGTTTGTGCCCCGGCCTGATCGAACAGCGCCTTCAACCCGAACGTGTTCGAGGCGATGATCTGATCCGGACCGGGGGTTTCGCCGGGCATCACCAATTCATCTCCGGTGGAAATCAGCGTCACGTCTGGCTGGCGCGTGACCGGTACTTCGGCAATATTCATCGACGCCAGCAATGCAATATCGGCAGGGCCCAGACGTTTCGGCGCTGCAAATACCTGACCTTCGGCAAAATCGCCGCCGGCGGGGCGGATATTGGAATTGTCGCCGGTGTCCCCGGTGATCGTGATGGTGTCGCCGACCCGGTCGACATCTTCCTGTATCACGACAAATCCGACATCGTCAGGCACCGGCGCACCGGTGAAAATGCGTACGGCTTGTCCCAGCGCAACCGGACCGATGAACCGCGAACCGGCGGCGGCTTCACCGATGACCCGAAAAGATGCGCCTTTAGAAACCTCGTCGGCGCGCAGCCCATAACCATCCATCGCCGACGCGGCAAAGGGAGGCTGGGTGCGTTTCGCGCTGACATCGTGGGCCAGAACGCGGCCCAAAGCCTTGACCAGCGGCACGGTTTCTTCGGCCATCTGCGGGGCCAGATCGAACAGCAGGGCGCGAGCGTCTTTAACCGTAATCATTTTGTTTCATACCGTCCCGATTTGCCGCCGTCTTTCAAAGTCACGTGGATGCCGCCGATTTCCATCGCCTTATCGACCGCCTTGATCATGTCATAGACGGTCAGGGCGGCGGTACTGACGGCCGTCAGCGCCTCCATCTCGACGCCGGTCTGGCCGGTTGTCTTCACCGTCGCTTCGATCCGCACGCCCGGCAGATCCGAGTCCAGCGTCAGATCGACGGCGACCTTGGTGACGGGCAGGGGATGGCAAAGCGGAATCAGGTCGGGCGTCTTCTTGGCCCCCATGATCCCCGCCAGCCGCGCCACGCCCAGAACGTCGCCTTTCTTGGCCCTGCCTTCGGAAATCATCTCAAAGGTATCGTGCGCCATCCGGACCCAACCTGCAGCAGTGGCGATCCGCGATGTCACCGCCTTGTCGGACACATCCACCATATGCGCGTCGCCCTTGGCGTCGAAATGGGTCAGCCCGGCCATGCTCACATACCCGCCGCAGTCAAAGGATGCGCAAGTAGCGTCCTTGTGGCCATTTCGACGTTGTCATTGCGCATCAGGCTTTCGCCGATCAGGAAACAACGGGCGCCGTAGCGGGCCATTTCGGTCAGATCTTCGGGCGAATTCAGACCGCTTTCGGACACCAACATCCGGTCGGCAGGAACGTATTTCGACAGGGTACGGGTGGTGTCGAGCGAGGTTTCAAAGGTTTTCAGGTTGCGGTTGTTGATGCCAATCAGCGGCGATTTCAACAGGGTCGCGCGTTCCAATTCGTCGCCATCATGCACTTCGATCAGCGCATCCATTCCCCAGTCCAATGCAGCCGATTCCAATTCCTGCGCCTGCGCGTCGCTGACGCTTGCCATGATGATAAGGATACAGTCCGCACCCAATGCACGGGCTTCGGCCACCTGATAGGTGTCATACATGAAATCCTTGCGCAGCACTGGCAGCGACACTGCTGCGCGCGCCGCGACGAGGAAATCCTTGCCCCCTTGGAACGAGGGTGTATCGGTCAGCACCGACAGGCAGGTGGCACCACCATCCTCATAGGCCTTGGCCAATTCAGCCGGATTGAAATCCTCCCGGATCAATCCCTTGGATGGGCTGGCCTTTTTGATTTCGGCGATCAAACCGTATCCCGACCGGCTGGCTTTCTGGAGCGCATCGGCAAAAGGGCGAACCGGCGATGCGGTGCGGGCCTCCGCCTCCACCGATTCCAGCGGCTTGGCAGCCTTGTCGGCGGCCACTTCTTCCAGCTTATAGGCTTTTATCTTGTCGAGAACCGTTGCGGTCATTCTGCCTCCGAATTCCGGGCCCAGTCGATTACGGGCTCCCCTCGGTTCTTAAGCCATGTGTTCACTGCTGAAAATGGTTTTGACCCGAAAAATCCACGCGACGCCGAAAGCGGCGAGGGATGAGCCGATTTGATGACAAGGTGATCGCCGGGTCGGATGTGATCCGCCAGCGCCTGCGCTGGCTTACCCCAGAGGATGTAAGCGGTGGGTTTGTCCGCGGTCTTTTCCAGCACCTGATGCGCAAGAGCCTGCCAGCCCAATGCCTTGTGCCCGTGTGCTTCGCCAGCCGGGACGCTCAGCACAGTATTGAGCAGCAGAACCCCCTGACGCGCCCAACCACGCAGATCGCCGGTTGTCGGCACTGCGCCAATATCGTCCTGCATCTCTTTGAAAATATTTAGCAAAGACCGGGGCAGGGGAGTCACATCCGGTTCTACCGAAAAAGCCAGCCCATGGGCATGTCCCGGTGTCGGATAGGGATCCTGACCCAATATTACCACCCGGGTGTTTTCGGGTTGGGTCAGTTGCAAGGCAGCGAAACGCTGCACTTGGGGCGGCAGAATATCGCGGTCGTCCTGCGCGATTGCCGCTTCGATACCGGGCCAGTCGGAGGCGAAAAAATCCAGATCCCGCCATGCGCCGATATCCGGTAGTGCCATCAGGTGGACTCGGACGTGATGCGCGCCAGCATTTCCAGCTTGGCCGTGGCCGCCCCGCTATCGATGCTTTCGCGCGCGAGCGCCACGCCATCCTTCAGATCGTCCACTTTGCCCGCGATATGCAGCGCTGCGGCGGCGTTCAGCAACACCGCATCGCGATAGGCAGACTTTTCCCCCGCCAAAAGCGCCCGAAAAGCCGCAGCGTTTTCGTCGGGTTCGCCCCCGATGATGGCTTCGAACGGATGCACCGGCAGACCGAAATCTTCCGGATGCAGGTCCAGATCTGTGACGGTGCCGTCTTCATTCAACGACGCGACATAGGTTTCGCCGGTAATGGTCATTTCATCGGTGCCGTCCGATCCATGCACCAACCAGGCCTTTTCGCTGCCCAGAGCCCCAAGCGTTTCTGCCATCGGTCGGATCATCGCGCGGCTGAACGCACCGGTCAGCTGCCGTTTTACCCCTGCCGGATTGGTCAGCGGCCCCAGAATGTTGAAAATCGTCCGCGTCCCCAGTTCGGCCCGCGCCGGGCCGACATGGGCCATGGCCGGATGATGCATCGGTGCCATCATGAACGCGATCCCGGCTTCTTTCAAAGCCTTTTCAACCACTTTCGGGCCAACCATCACGTTGATACCCATCTGGGACTGGACGTCCGCCGTGCCGGATTTCGAACTCAGATTACGGTTGCCATGCTTGGCCACCGGCACACCCGCGCCCGCCACCACAAAGGCGGTGGCAGTGGAAATGTTCAGCGTATGTTTGCCATCGCCGCCGGTACCGACGATATCCATCGCGCCATCGGGCGCTTTGACCTTGTGGCATTTCTCCCGCATGACGGTTGCGGCGGCGGTATATTCGTCGACCGTTTCCCCGCGCGTGCGCAGCGCCATCAACAACCCGCCGATCTGCGCCGGGGTGGCTTCGCCGTTGAACAGGATGGCAAAGGCGGTTTCGGCTTCTTCCCGGCTCAACACCCGGTCGGCGGCGGCTCCGATCAGCGGTTTCAGTGCATCGCTCATGCCGGTACCTTCATGACATCAAGGAAATTCTGCAGCAGTTTGTGACCATGCTGCGACGCGATGGATTCAGGGTGGAACTGCACCCCGTGGATCGGAAGGTCCTTGTGCTGCACCCCCATGATCGTACCGTCTTCCAGTTCGGCCGTGATTTCCAGGCAATCGGGGAGGGTGTCGCGATCAACCACCAGCGAATGATAGCGGGTCGCCTCGAACGGGCTGGGCAGCCCGGCGAACAGCCCCTTGCCGGTATGATGTATCAGCCCCATCTTGCCATGCACGATTTCATGGCAACGCACCACCTTGCCGCCAAAGGCCTGGCCGATGGTCTGATGACCCAGGCAAACCCCCAGAAGCGGCGTTTTCGTTTCCGCAGCAGCCGTTGTCAGCGCCAGACAAATCCCCGCTTGATCGGGATCACAGGGCCCCGGTGACAATAAAATCCCTTCCGGCCGCATCGCCATCGCATCCTGCACGGTCAGCGCATCGTTGCGGCGGACTTCGATTTCGGCCCCCAATTCACCTAAATAGTGAACAAGGTTGTAGGTGAAACTGTCATAATTATCGATCAGCAGAAGCATCTGGACTATCTTTGCAATTGGGGGCTGGAGGCCCATCGTCATCACGTTATACTTGTTCAGGCTTGCGCCGGAGCGTCAAGGGGGGCAAACCGCGCAGCAGAATGATGGGGCAGTAGCTTAAGGGGACAAATCTTGGCCAAAGGAGCATTGGGCGGATTTCTTACCGGCGCGGCGGTTGTGTTGGTCGCGGCCGCGACGGTATCGGTGATGACGGCACTGGAAACGCCCCGTCCTGACGCGGCCGCCGTCGAAGTTCCAGCAGGTTCAGAATTTGACGGTGCGCGCGACGATACCCAAGCCAGCCTACCTATGGCAGATCCGGTTGACCGCACACCGGAAACATCCCGCGCCACCGAACCGCGACCCGACGACCTGAACAATGTGTCGGAAGACCAGCTGACCCCAGGCGATCAGCCAAAACCGGTCGAAGCCGAAACCGGCATGACCGCGCCGGAAACGGAAACGGCACCGTTGGCGATTGCAGCGCCCGATACCGGTAGCCAGACGCCAGCAATGATCGAAACGCCTGCCCCCCCCGAAGTACCAGCCGATGAGAACCTGTCGATTTCGACCACCCCGGCCCAGCCGGTCTTGCCCGAAGCCAGCGAAAGCTCGGCCTTCCGGTCGGATGAGCCGATTTCCGAACCTGCCCCTTCGGTCGAAGTTCCTCGGCCATCACGACAAGAAGACCGCGAACCGGCCCAGATCGTAGCACTTGACCCCGACACATCGGCAGAGCGGCCTATGTCATTGTCACGTATCGGAGAGTCCCAGGAAAAGACCCCGCGCATCGGGACCCCGGTCGGCCGTCTGACCGATCAGCCGATCGAAGAAGATGTCTCAGAACCCGCTGCGGATATCCCCGCTAGTGCCGTTCTAAAACCCCCTCTCGATGCTTTCTCAGCCCGTTTCAACAACCCCGAAGACAAACCGCTGATGGCGATCTTGCTGCTCGATCACGGCGACAGCAAGATCGGACTGGAGGCGCTGGCAAGCTTTCCCTATCCGCTCAGTTTCGCCGTGGACGCGACCAGCCCCAACGCCAAATCCGCCATGCAACGGTACCGCGATGCCGGATTCGAAGTTTTGGCACTGTCGGACATCCCTCTGGGGGCAACGGCGGCTGATACCGAAATGCTGTTGCGGGCCACCTTGCGCGAATTGCCCGAAACCGTCGCCGTAATGGAAGGCGATCAGAGCGGCTTGCAGGCGGACAAAGTCGTGTCCGATCAGGCTGCGGCGCTGTTGGCGGAAACCGGCCATGGCTTGGTGCTGTTTCCTAAAGGCCTCAACACCGCACAGAAGCTTGCCGTCAAGGCAGGGGTACCTGCGGTGACGGTGTTCCGAGATTTCGATGGTCAGGACCAAAACGCCTCGGTGATCCGTCGCTTTCTTGATCAGGCGGCCTTCAAGGCCCGCCAATCCGAAACTGGCGTGATCATGGTCGGGCGTCTGCGCGCCGAAACCATATCGGCGCTGTTGCTTTGGGGGTTGCAGGATCGTGCCAGCCAAGTGGCGCTTGCACCTGTTTCTGCGGTTTTGAACGCGGCGCTGCGCTAGGCGTCGCGCCACTGGCCGGGGGCTAACCCCGCAACGCTCCAGTCGCCAATCCCTCCCCGGATCAGCCGCAACGTCGGAAATCCCACCGCCGCCGTCATCCGCCGCACCTGCCGGTTTCGGCCTTCGCTGATCGTCAGGGCCAGCCAACTGTCTGGCACCGATTTGCGGTACCGTATCGGCGGATTGCGCGGCCAGATATCCGGCGCGTCCATCGCCTCGGCCTTGGCAGGACGCGTCATTCCATCCTTCAACGCCACCCCACGCCGCAACTGCTCAAGCGCCTGTTCCGTTACGGTGCCTTCGACCTGAACCCAATAGGTTTTTTCCATCTTGTTGCGGGGATTGGAAATGCGCGCCTGCAAGGCGCCGTTATCGGTTAGAACCATCAATCCTTCGCTGTCCCGGTCCAGACGTCCGGCCGGATACACCTCCGGCACGTCGATGAAATCAGACAATGTCGCCCGTTTGCTGCCCGCAAGTCCCTTGTCGGTAAACTGTGACAATACATCGAATGGTTTGTTGAACAGGATCACCCGCATCGCCGCAGATCCTTTTCGTATTTCATCTTGGTCCAAATACTCCGGGGGAGGCGCGCAAGGCGCGACGGGGGCAGCGCCCCCAAATTGCCGAGGCGGCGGCTGCAAGCCGGCACCGAGACAGAACTGCGCCCGGCCAAAGGCCGGGCCCGATCAGATCAATCATTGCCGTCGCGGGTAAACCGCGCCGCATCCGCCGCCGCCCGCCGGATCGCGTTCGACTTGTGAACGGTCTCCATATATTCTGCTTCGGGATCGCTGTCATAGACGACACCGCCCCCGGCTTGAATATAGAGCTTACGGTCCTTTACGATGGCGGTCCGCAGCGCGATGCACATATCCATATCGCCACCGGCGCTGAAATAGCCCAAGCCACCGCCATAGACGCCACGTTTTTCTGGCTCCAGCTCGTCGATGATTTCCATCGCGCGCACCTTGGGGGCGCCGGAAACGGTACCCGCAGGCATGCCCGCAAAGAAGGCGCTCAGCGCGTCTTGATCCTCGGCCAGTTCGCCCTCCACGTTCGACACGATATGCATCACATGTGAATAGCGTTCGATGATGAATTTTTCGGTCGGATGCACCGATCCAATCTTGGCCACTCGGCCGACATCGTTGCGACCCAGATCCAGCAGCATCAGATGTTCCGCCAATTCCTTCTTGTCGGCCAGAAGGTCGGCTTCCAGCGCCTTGTCTTCTTCCGGCGTTGCCCCGCGCGGACGGGTGCCGGCAATCGGGCGGATGGTGATCTGACGATCAAAGACCCGCACCAGGATTTCGGGGCTGGCCCCGACCACCTGAAAACCGCCGAAATTGAAATAGAACATGAAAGGCGACGGGTTGGTGCGCCGAAGCGACCGATACAAAGCGAAAGGCGGCAGCGGGAAATCCTGGGTCCAACGCTGGCTTGGCACGACCTGGAAAATATCACCGGCGCGGATATACTCCTTGGCCTTTTCGACCGCCGCCATATAGGCACCCTTGCTGAAATTCGACTCCGGCGGCGCGATTTCCTCGGCCTCGCCCAGATCCCGGGCCTGCTGGGGCAGGGCGCGTTCCATGTCGCGGACCGCGTCCATCACCCGCTCGGCAGCCTGAGCATAAGCGGCACGAGCCGACTGAGATACGTCGATCCAGGCGGGGGACACCACCGTGACCTCACCTTTGACCCCATCCAGAACCGCCACCACGGACGGTCGCAGCATCACCGCATCGGGCAGGCCCAGAGGATCGGGATTCACATCCGGAAGGTGTTCCACCAAGCGGATCGTATCATAGCCAAGATACCCGAACAGTCCCGCCGATGCGGCGGGCAGATCCGGCGGCAGATCGATCCGGCTTTCGGCGATCAGGGCACGCAGATTGTCCAGCGGATCACCTGACTGATCTTCGAAAGCATCCGAATCGAACCGCGCGGCGCGGTTGATCCGGCTGGTGTCGCCATGACATTTCCAGATCACATCGGGTTTCAAACCGATGATCGAATAGCGGCCGCGCACTTCACCGCCGGTCACGGATTCCAATACAAAGGCATCTTTTTGCGCACCAGTTAGTTTCAGCATCAAAGATACCGGCGTGTCCAGATCGGCGGCCATTCTGGCATAAACCACCTGATTTTCACCCGCTTCATAGGCGCGGGCAAAATCGTCGAAAGAGGGGATCAGTTCCACAGGTCCTGTCCTAACTTAAC
The DNA here is from genome assembly GCF_001458355.1 of Thalassovita gelatinovora. Taxonomy (GTDB): domain Bacteria; phylum Pseudomonadota; class Alphaproteobacteria; order Rhodobacterales; family Rhodobacteraceae; genus Thalassobius; species Thalassobius gelatinovorus. The sequence goes on from NZ_CYSA01000003.1 coordinate 164,833, forward strand.
GGAAATTGGCATGAACCGCGTTCAACGCAGTCTGATCCAGTTGTATCCCGGCTTCGGACTGGATCGAACGGGCATAGGCTGCATAGATATCCTGTGCCATGCCGGAACCGGCCTGCTGCAACAGCGACGCGCGGAAGCTTTCGACCTCGGCGTCGGCCTGATCGGGTTCCAGAACGTCATCCAATCGGACAATGGCAACACTGTCAGTGGCGCTGATCACCGTGACATCGCCGGGTTTCATTTCAAAAACGGTATCGAGAAACGTTTCGTCAGTGTCCGGGATGAACTGATCGCGGGTGATGTCTGTTTCCATCTGCGCGGTCAATCCCAGCGCCGCCATGTCTTCACCGGCCACCAGTTTGGTCACCAAATCCTGCGCTTGATCCGCAAGCGCCTTGGTGCGGGCCTGGCCCAGCCACCCATCAATAACCGCGCTGCGCACCGAATTCAGATCCTGAAGCTTGGCTGGGATTTCCTGTTCCAGCCGCAACGCAACGATGCCGCCATCGTCAAGATGGATCACCGCAGGGTAATCGTCTGGCTGAACCGTTTCAGCGGCGTCCCGGAACGCGGAATAGGCTGCAATAGGATCGGGTGCGTCGGCATGCCAGTCAATGCTGCTCAGCTTCATGTCCGCTTCGCTTAGCAATTCTTCCAAGGTTGCGCCACCGGCCAACAGGTCGTCAACGGTTTCGGCGACGGTTTCGATTTTGCGCCGCGCCGCGTCCGAGGCCAGTTCACCCTGCAATTCCGCGCGTACGTCTTCCAAGCTCACGCTTTGCCCCTGTAACACACCGTTGATCCGGAACAGTGCCGGACCAAGCGAGGTTTCGAACGGCCCCACGACATCGTTCACATCCGCATTGAAAACTGCGCCGCCTGCAGTCCCCAATTCGTCTTGGGCAACGTCCCCCATATCGACGTCCTGCAATTCCAACCCGCGCGCTGCTACAAGGGTTTCAAAATCGGTCTCGTTGCGTTCCAGCGCCACCTTGGCGGCTTCACCAGCAGCCAGATCGGAGAAGATCAAACGTTCGACCAGACGCCGTTCCGGCGTGTTGAACTCTTCGCCCCGACTTTCATACAGCGCCCTGATCCGGTCTTCCTCGACCGGAATATCAGCAACCAGATCGTCGGGCGACAGCCAGGCATAAGTGATCCGTTTCACTTCAGGCGTGGTGAAATCCGCAGCGTTTTCTTTGTGATAAGCGATCAGGTCTTCTTCGCTTGGCTCCGGCAGATCGACAACAAGATCTGTCGCGCTCAACCGGGCCCATGTGAAATTGCGTCGCTCGGCGGCATAATCGACCAATGTCTTGGCATAGGTATCAGGCATCGATACACTTGATACCACCGCGCTTTGAAGCATTCCGCGCACGCTGTCGGCGCGGAGTTGTTCTTCGAACTTGGCTTCGGTCATCCCGATCCGGTCCAACTGGAATTTATAAGCTTCGCGGTCAAACCCGTTCGGGCCTTGAAAAACGTCCAGTTCGACGATCTGGCGGCTAAGATTTTCATCGCCGATCGACAGCCCGATATTTTGCGCCTCATTGTCCAGCGCAGCTTGGCCAATCAGTCGGCCCAGCACATTGCCGTCAATGCCGAATGCTTCGATCTGATCGAACGTCAACGACGTGCCGGTCTGCGCTTCGACAGCGCGGATATCTTCTTGCAAGGCACGGGCATAGTCATCGACCGTGATGTCAATATCGCCAACCGATCCGACATTGCGGATATTGCCCGACAGGTTGCTGACGCCGAAGCCGCCAAGACCCAGTATCAGAAGCCCCATCAAGCCCCACATGAATGTTTTCGAGGTCACGCCGCTCGCCATATTCGTCCTGCCTTGGGTCTTAAATTTCGTTCAATCGTGTTTAGGCCGAGACCCGGTTGGGCACAAGGGCCGAGCGCAGCCCGCCAAGCCTCTCGAACAAGTGGCCAATCCCGGCCCGGTCGATATTGGCAAAGGCGATGCGCAACTGGCGTAATCCGGCAGGATCGTCCGTCGGCATGAACATGGTGCCGGGCAGGGCCAGCACGCCGATGGCTTCGACCATTTCTTGCGCCAGTTGATCCGATCCGCGCTTGAAGGGATGTTCGACATAGGCGAAATAAGCCCCGGCGCCCAACAGTTTCCAACCTTGGTCGGCAAGTGCCGGAAATCCGTCTTCTATCGCGGCCCGGCGGTCGAGTATTTCAGCCCGTTCGCCGGCCAGCCACTGGCCCAGATTGCGCATCCCCCAAAGTGCTGCCTGCTGGCCCAGCTGATTGGGGCAGATGGTGACGGTGTCGAGGAATTTTTCCACCTCGGCCAGCCGCGCGGGTGCGGCGACCATCGCACCGACCCGATGACCGGTCAGCCGGTACGCCTTGGAAAAAGAATAAAGCTGGATCAGCGTATCATCCCAATCGGGATCGGTAAAAAGATCGTGCGCCGGTCCGCTTTGGCTGTGAAAATCGCGATAGGTTTCATCCACGATCAACGCGATACCGGCCTTGCGGGCGACATCACGGAAGGCGGCGATCAGCTCAGCGGGGTATTCCACCCCACCGGGATTGTTCGGCGTCACCAGTACAATGGCGCGGGTTCGGTCAGTGATCATGGCCTCGGCCAGATCGGGGTCAGGCAGCAATCCCGCCCCTGTCGGCAATGGTGTCGCCCGAACCCCGGTCATATCGAGCCACATTTTGTGATTGAAATACCATGGGGTTGGCAGGATGACTTCATCCCCTTCGCCGGTCAGCGTCATTATCGCGGCACAAAAAGCCTGATTGCAGCCGGACGTAATACAGACATTTTGCGCGCCAATATCGCCGCCATAGCCAGTTGCGAACTGGTCGGCCACTTCCTGACGCAGTTCGGGCAGCCCCAGAACCGGGCCGTAAAGATGCGCTTGCGGCAGATTCATCGCCGCATCGGCAATCGCCTGTCGCAACGGTTCGGGAGGTAAATCGACCGGCGCGGCCTGACTGACGTTGATCAAGGGACGGTCTGGCGGAAACGTAACGCCTTCGATCCAGCGTCGGGATTCCATAACCGGGGACGGGAAAGTCTGTGTCGTACGGATCATATTCGGGTCCTTGCCTGTATGCGACGCAGCGAGGATAACCTCAGATGTCACCGGCACAAGCGGGATATGCACGACTGCGCTAGGTTTGATGACCAACCACTGGGAACGCAGTGGCAAGATAGGCCGGCAGGTAATCATTTCGCCCTTTTTGGGCGAATTATTATTGATCAATGCCCGCCGATGTCGCAACCTGCATTTACCGATGTGTATTCGTTCATTCTGAAATAGCGCTTTAAATCCATATGTTTGCGACAGCGACGACATCCGCGCCTTACAGCAGGCAACGCCATGGCGGGCTTGATGTCGTCCGATTGCTTCTGGCCTGCATTGTCGTGTTGGCCCATGCGTCCTTCTTTCTGACGATCAGTCCTGAAGCCCACTATACCGTCAACAATGGGGTGGCGCGGCTGATCGTTCCGTTTTTCTTCGTGATGAGCGGATATTTTTTTGAACAACAAACCCGGGCGGGTCTTTGGTCCTGGGTGCGCAAGGTGGCCAGCTATTACCTGATTTGGACGGCGATCTACCTGCCGATAATCCTTATCTATGAAGACTTTTCTCTGCTGCGGCTCGGATTCTATGCGGTATTTGGCTACGCGCATTTGTGGTTTCTACCGGCCTTGCTGGGCGGAGGCGTGATGTTCCATCTGCTGCGCAATATCGGCAACCGGCAATTGGTGATACTGGCGGTTTCGCTGGTGGCAGTCGGTGTCGCGCTGCAATACTTCGAAGACATCACCCAGGACATGGAACATCTACGCTACCGACACGCCCATGAGGCGGAGGTCCGCAATTTCCTGTTCATGGGCTTTCCCTTTGTCGCGCTTGGCGTCGTCATCCGCCGCACCAGATTTGCCGAAGGTGAATTGCGGGCACGGGATTGGGTCTTGTTGGGGCTGGGTTCCATCGTTCTGTTTGCAGAAATCGGCTTTAATTATCGTTACCTGCCGACCAAAGGGATTTTCGAATTGGTATTTTCGGCGGTGGTGATGGCACCCTTGCTGTTCCGGTTCGCCAATGCGCTGCCGCTTCGGGTCGGAGGGCGTAAACTGCGGGATCTGTCCTCGGCGATCTATTTTTCACATCTTTTACCGCTGATTCCATTGCGGGCCGGTTTCGATTTGTCCTTCGGTGAACTCGCACTGCTCGCGCTGGTCCTGAGCTTCGCTCTTGCACCGTTGTTGTTGCGCCTCAATCGTTGGCTACCCTTGTTCTGAATTAAAACGCCGCCGATCATGAGACCGGCGGCGTTTTCTTTTCATTTTGCAACAAGGATTGAAACCTGTCACGGCCAACGACTGCCCGGACGGTCTTCAATCTGTGCCGCGATAGGGTTCAACATATTGCAGCGCCATATCCCAAGGGAAGAAAATCCATGTGTCCTGACTGACCTCGGTGATATAGCTGTCAACCTGCGCCCGGCCCTTGGGCTTGGCATAGACGGTTGCGAAATGTGCCTGCGGGTACATTTCGCGCACCAGTTCAAGCGTTTTTCCACTGTCGACCAGATCGTCGATGATCAGGATGCCGGTGCCGTCACCCATCATTTCGGGGTCGGGTCGGTTCAGCACCTGCACTTCGCCCTGATCTTGATGGCTGTACGATTTCACGCTGATCGTATCGACGGTTCGGATATCCAATTCGCGCGCGATGATCATTGCCGGGGCCATGCCGCCACGGGTGATTGCCACGATGGCGCGCCAGCCACCATCGTCCGGGCCTTTACCGTCCAGCCGCCAGGCCAGCGCCCGGCTGTCGCGGTGGATCTGGTCCCAGCTGATATGAAAGCCCTTTTCATGGGGCAGGCGGTGATCGCTCATCTGCTATCCCTTCCGGCCAGTAACGACATCGATATCCGGCGCATCCACCGCCTTCATCCCGACGACATGGTATCCCGCATCGACATGCAGGTTTTCACCAGTGACACCCGACCCCAGATCACTGAGCAGATAGAGCGCCGATTTGCCGACATCGTCGATGGTCACATTGCGGCGCAGCGGCGAATTCAGTTCGTTCCATTTCAGGATATAGCGGAAATCACCGATGCCGCTGGCGGCAAGCGTCTTGATCGGACCGGCGGAAATGGCATTCACGCGGATCCCATCTTTGCCCAGATCTTCGGCCAGATACATCACGCTGGCTTCCAGCGCCGCCTTGGCCACCCCCATCACATTGTAATGTGGCATTACCTGTTCGGCACCGTAATAGGTCAGCGTCAGCGCGCTGGCACCTTCGTTCATGATCTTTTCCGCCCGCTGCATCACCGCAGTGAAAGAATAGACCGAGATATCCATCGTCATCAGGAAATTGTCGCGGCTGGTTTCGACATAGCGACCGCGCAGTTCGTTTTTATCGGAAAACCCGATGGCATGAACCAGAAAGTCGATCTTGCCCCATTTTGCTTCGATTTCGGCGAAAGCCGCATCAATCGAAGCCGGGTCGGACACGTCGCAATCGATCAGCGTGTCGACACCCAGCTGATCGGCCAAAGGCGCCACCCGCTTGCGAAAAGCGTCGCCCATATAGGTAAAGGCCATTTCAGCGCCGGCATCGGCACAGGCTTTGGCGATCCCCCAGGCGATCGACTTGTCATTAGCAAGCCCCATGATCAACCCGCGTTTCCCCGCCATCAATTGGTTTGACATTACGTATTCTCCGCCCAAATGTTTGCGTGGATTTCCTTTAGGGGATCGTCCGTCATGCATCAAGTGTCGCTTGTCCTTGAAGAAGACCTTAGACAAGTTCACGAGCACCTTAGCAGGAAGAAAGGCAGAACATGAGCGACAGAACAGGTATTTTTGCGGGCGACGATCCATTCATCATCGCACGACGCTGGCTTGAAGAAGCGGAACAGAGCGAAATCAACGATCCCAACGCGATTGCATTATCCACCGTCGATAAAGACGGATTGCCGAACGCCCGCATGGTTCTGCTGAAGGAAATCGAAGACGACGCCTTTGTGTTCTATACCAATTACGAAAGCCAAAAGGGGCAAGAGCTTAATCAGGCGGGAAAAGCCGCGTTCGTGATGCATTGGAAATCTTTGCGGCGTCAAATCCGCGTTCGTGGTATAGTAACTACGGAGGAGGGGCCAAAGGCCGATGCGTATTACAAATCACGTTCGCTCAAAAGCAGGTTGGGCGCATGGGCATCTAAACAGTCTCGTCCGTTGAGTTCTCGTAGCGCTTTGATGGCGGAAGTGGCTAAAGTGACGGCTTTGCATGGGCCAAATCCTGCCCGACCATCCTTTTGGGGAGGTTTCAGAATCGATCCGGTTGAGATTGAGTTCTGGGCAGACGGTGCGTTTCGGCTTCATGACAGGTTTGTCTGGCGGCGCAAAAGTGGTGAAGAAAACTGGGCGATAACGCGCTTGAACCCCTGATTTTCACGTGACGCGAAATGCAAGCGGTTGAAAAAAATTCAACTTTTACCTTGCAAGCGCCAAGTGCTTATCACATGAAACAGGTGGGGATGACGATCATGTGGGTATCAAAGTTGTGAATACTGATGTTAACGGCAACCGCAGAATATGTGGTCAGGTTAAGTGGTTCGATCCGGTAAAAGGATTCGGATTTGTCGTGGCGGATGAAGGTGGGCCAGATATCTTGCTGCACGCCAATGTTTTGCGTAATTTCGGTCAAAGTTCGGTGGCAGATGGTGCGATAATTGAAATCGTGGTTCAGGAAACGGACCGCGGAATACAAGCGACCGAAGTCTTCAATATCGAACCGCCTTCGGGATCCAGTGCGGCTGCGCTGGCTGATTTCGAGGATATAGATCCCGAACTCATCCGCACGGCACCATTGGAACCAGCCCGGGTGAAATGGTTCGACAAGGGCAAGGGCTTTGGCTTTGCCAATATTTTCGGGCGCAGTGAAGACGTGTTCGTTCATGTCGAGGTACTGCGCCGCTCCGGCTTGGCCGACCTGCAACCCGGCGAAGCTGTCGGGCTACGGGTGATCGATGGCAAACGCGGCCGTATGGCGACCGAAGTGTCGGCATGGGAAGCCGCGCTGAAGCTGGAACAATCATAAACATGAAGCAGTTGGTGCTTATTGCGCTGGCGTTGTTTTGGCCAATGACCGCTGCGGCACAAAGCTGTCGCGCGGATTCGGTGTATCTCAAAGGTGGCTGGGGTCAGGCCCGGTTTTCCGTCGAATTGGCCGATAACGGCGACGAACGGGCGCGCGGATTGATGTTTCGCGAATCCCTACCGCAGTCAGGTGGGATGCTGTTTGTCTATCCCAGTCCGAGGATCGTATCGTTCTGGATGCAAAATACGCTGATCCCGCTCGATATGATATTCATCGACGACACTGGCATGGTACGCAAGGTGCATCACAGCGCGGTTCCCGGAGATATCACCGGAATCAGCAGCGACAGTCAGGTTCTGGCGGTGTTGGAAATCAATGGCGGCTTGTCCCAAGCAATGGGCATTTCGCCTGGGACAGTACTGCACCATCCTGCCTTTGATCCGAAACAGGCCGTTTGGCCCTGCGAAGACAAATTTTCCGATTAGGACTTTTCAATCCCGTCGGGCCGGGTTAGAGACAGCCTCGGTTCGGGGCGTGGCGCAGTCTGGTAGCGCACCTGTTTTGGGTACAGGGGGTCGGAAGTTCGAATCTTCTCGCCCCGACCAATTTCATACTCATTTCTGCTCTACGGGTGATTGTCATCCGCAATTCAGCTTGCCCGCTACTATATATAGTGGGCATGTGGATAGTCTGGCCGGTCAGGATCAACGGAGTAAACCCGATCCCTGTTGGTATGATCGAGCCTGAATCAGCGACGGGCGGAATAACTGAACTGACCTGTTCCATGACGTGCTGAAAAATACATCACATCGCTGATCGTTGCACGTCGGTGTACAAAGTTATCCCCAGAATCATCGGTCATCAAAAAATGATCGAAGTAACAGTCCGATGAAGTTTGGATATATGTTGTGCAAAAAATTTGATCGGCACCAGATTTGGTGATCTCTCACAATCTCAGCGGTTACTGTCGAAATTCTTATTATATCATAAGTGGTTCGAGAGCGCCCTTTGCGCAGCGGCTGAGTAATGCCGCATTGCAGAACCGTTCGGGGAATCGGAATCGTCTGAAATCGACGGTTTGACCTGCACTCCGGTCAACCGGCAAAATTTGAAAAATAGGAAAATAAAGCCGTTGACCTGACGGGGCATGATACGCCAGATTGTGGGAGCCTAACAACGCTCCACAACATATAGTGGGGTCGGGCAGTGGGGACAGTATCTAATCATTGAGCTATCGCTCTGGATTCAGCGTGGAACATCGTGTTTTCGCGGCTGGAGAAGATGTGTCTTGCTGCCCCAATACAGGCAACGAAGGGTGCAATGACATCCCAATGCGGGAAGCTGAATACGGGGCAGCGACATGAAAATCGAAAGAAAATTCACCAAGGCCGGGCAGGATGCCTATGACGATCTCGACTTCATCACGACGTCATCAGAGATTCGCAATCCCAACGGGACGATCGTGTTCAAGTTGGATAATGTCGAAATTCCGTCGAGCTGGAGTCAAGTGGCGTCCGACGTCATTGCGCAGAAATATTTCCGCAAGGCCGGCGTTCCATCGCAATTGAAAAAGGTCAAGGAAGCAGGCGTTCCGAAATTTCTCTGGCGGTCCGTACCGGCTTCCAAGGATGTCGACTTTGACGGTGAAACCAGTTCCAAGCAGGTCTTTGACCGTCTCGCCGGGGCGTGGGCCTATTGGGGTTGGAAAGGTGGCTATTTTTCCTCCGAAGAAGATGCGCGCGCCTATTACGATGAAATGCGCTTCATGCTGGCGACCCAACGGGCAGCCCCGAACAGCCCGCAATGGTTCAACACCGGTCTGCATTGGGCCTATGGCATCGATGGACCGGGGCAGGGGCACCACTATGTCGATTACAAGTCTGGCAAGCTGGTAAAATCGAAATCCGCCTATGAACATCCGCAACCGCATGCCTGTTTCATCCAGTCGGTGTCGGACGATCTGGTGAAAGAAGGCGGCATCATGGACCTGTGGGTCCGCGAAGCGCGCCTGTTCAAATACGGATCGGGCACCGGGACCAATTTTTCGTCACTGCGCGCGGCCAATGAACCGCTTTCGGGGGGCGGCAAATCGTCGGGCCTGATGGGGTTCCTTAAAATCGGCGACCGCGCCGCCGGCGCGATCAAATCAGGCGGGACAACCCGTCGAGCAGCGAAAATGGTGATTTGCGATGTCGACCACCCCGATATCGAGGAATTCATCAACTGGAAGGTAAAAGAAGAACAAAAAGTCGCCAGCATCGTCGCCGGGTCGAAGATGCACGAAGAAAAGCTGAACGCGATCTTCGGCGCAATCCGCGCATGGGATGGGAGCAGCGAAGATGCTGTTGATCCGAAAAAAAATCCCGCACTGAAAGACGCTATTCGCGGTGCGAAGAAAGTGTCGATCCCGGAAACTTATGTCAAACGGGTGTTGGATTATGCGCGTCAAGGCTATGACAGCATCGAATTCCCGACCTATGACACCGATTGGGACAGCGAAGCCTATGCCAGCGTGTCAGGGCAGAATTCGAACAATTCGGTCCGCGTTACCGACGCGTTCCTGAAGGCGGTCGAAAATGACGCCGATTGGGAATTGCTGCGCCGGACCGATGGCGAAGTCGCCAAGACCATCAAAGCGCGCGATCTGTGGGAAGATATCGGTCATGCGGCCTGGGCCTGTGCCGATCCGGGGATTCAGTTCCACGACACGGTGAACGCTTGGCATACTTGCCCCGAAGACGGGGCCATTCGCGGATCGAACCCGTGTTCGGAATATATGTTCCTCGACGATACTGCCTGCAATCTGGCCTCGATGAACCTGCTGACTTTCTTCAAGGATGGCGAATTTCAGGCCGAGGATTACGTTCACGCCACCCGGTTGTGGACCATCACTTTGGAAATCAGCGTGATGATGGCGCAGTTCCCATCCAAGGAAATCGCGCAGCGGTCTTATGACTTCCGCACCTTGGGTTTGGGCTATGCCAATATCGGCGGTCTGCTGATGAATATGGGGCTGGGATATGATAGCGATGAAGGCCGCGCTATGGGGGCCGCGCTGACAGCGATCTTGACCGGCGTCGCCTATGCCACCAGTGCCGAAATGGCATCTGAACTGGGCACTTTCGCGGGCTACAAGCGCAATAAGAAACATATGCTGCGTGTGATCCGCAACCACCGTACGGCGGCCTATGGTGCATCGGAAGGCTATGACGCACTGGACGTAAAACCAGTGCCTCTGGATCTGTCGAACGTACCCGATCAGCGCCTGACGCAACTGGCGATGCGGGCATGGGACGAAGCGCTGGAACTGGGTGAAAAGCATGGCTACCGAAACGCGCAGGTTTCGGTGATCGCGCCAACCGGCACGATCGGTCTGGTGATGGATTGTGACACAACCGGGATCGAGCCGGATTTCGCATTGGTCAAATTCAAGAAACTGGCCGGCGGCGGTTATTTCAAGATCATCAACCGTTCGGTTCCCGCTGCATTGGAAAAGCTGGGCTATTCCAGCGCCAATATCGAAGAAATCATCGGCTATGCGGTCGGTCATGGAACCATGGGCAACGCCCCGGGGATCAACCATACGTCGTTGATCGGTCACGGTTTCACCAGCAACGAGATCGAAAAGATCGAGGCCGCGCTGGCCACGGCCTTTGATATCCGCTTTGTCTTTAACCAGTGGACCTTGGGTGAAGAATTCTGCCGCAATGCCTTGGGCATCCCAGCGGAAAAACTGAACGATCCCAGCTTTGACATTCTGACCCATCTTGGGTTCAGCAAGAAAGATATCGAACTGGCCAATGATCATGTTTGCGGCACAATGACCCTGGAAGGGGCGCCGCATCTGAAAGAAGAACACTATCACATCTTCGATTGCGCCAATGCCTGCGGCAAGAAAGGCAAGCGCTACCTGTCGGTCAACAGCCACATCACCATGATGGCTGCGGCGCAAAGCTTCATTTCGGGTGCGATTTCCAAGACGATCAACATGCCAAATGATGCCGCCATCGAAGACTGCAAGGCGGCTTACGAACTAAGCTGGTCGCTGGGGATCAAGGCCAACGCGCTTTATCGTGACGGATCGAAGTTGAGCCAGCCTTTGGCCGCAGCCCTGATCGAAGACGATGAAGATGCCGCCGAAGTGTTGGAAACCGGCACACCGCAACAAAAGGCGCAGGTTCTGGCCGAGAAGATCGTCGAAAAAGTGATGGTCAAGGAAATCGTGCGCAGCCACCGCGAAAAGATGCCGGAACGGCGCAAGGGCTATACCCAAAAAGCGGTTGTCGGTGGCCACAAGGTGTATCTGCGGACCGGCGAATATGAAGATGGCCAGCTTGGTGAAATTTTCATCGACATGCATAAGGAAGGGGCCGGTTTCCGCGCGATGATGAACAATTTCGCCATCGCCGTGTCGGTTGGTCTGCAATACGGCGTGCCGCTGGAAGAATTCGTCGATGCCTTCACCTTCACCAAATTCGAACCGGCAGGCATGGTTCAGGGCAACGATTCAATCAAGAATGCAACGTCGATCCTTGATTATATCTTCCGCGAACTGGCGGTCAGCTATCTTGACCGGACTGATTTGGCCCATGTCAAACCGCAAGGCGCCAGCTTCGACGATGTCGGCCGCGGCGTTGAAGAGGGCGTGTCGAATGTCGAGGAGCTGTCAGAATCCGCCGCATCGCGCAGCCTGGAAGTCCTCAAACAAATCAGTTCGACCGGTTATCTGCGCAAGCGTCTGCCGCGGGAATTGATTGTGCTGCAGGGCGGACAGACCGCAGGCGCGACCGCACTCAGAGGTGCAGACCCGGAATTGACATTGCAAACGCTGGTGCCGGAAACCATCGGCAGTGGCGAGACCTTGGCCACGACCACCGCCATGGCGTCAGGGTCGGTCAGCATGACCGCACGCACCAAGGCCAAGATGCAAGGTTATGAAGGTGACCCCTGCGGCGATTGTGGCAATTACACATTGGTCCGCAACGGCACCTGCATGAAGTGTAACACCTGCGGCGCGACGTCTGGATGTAGTTAAGCAAGTTTCGGGGCGGGTGCGCTCGCCCCTGAACATGGATTGGGACACAGGCAAAAAAACCGGGCAGTACTCAATTCAACCTGATCCATGAAACTGGGCCCCCGCATGGGGGCCTTTTCTTGTCAAACCATGTCTGTTTGATCCCTTAGAATTTAGCGCATCAACGCAAATTTTCTAAACAGTGGGCCCTTGGAACCGTTCCTGTTCTTAGAAGACAGTTTCGTGACGCAGGGAGGCGCCTCAATGGATGCGAGCCAGATCAACGCACAAGGTGCAACTGCGGTTGCGAACGACGCGAATGAAAACGATGATCGGTTGCAGGCCATCACCGAAATCGCCACGCGGATCGGCAACCTCAGCATTTCGATTGCCGAAGTGTCGGGCGAAGTCACCGACACTTCGACCCGTGTCGACAGACAGGCCGAGGTGTTTCAGGAAATCGCGGCACAAACCGAACAGATGTCATCACAAAGCCGATCCGTTCTGGCTTCGGCCAACACGGCGGTGGAAATTTCCGGCAATGCCGAAGACCGCGTCATCGCCACCAGCGACAAGCTGAGCGCGATGGTAAGCGAAGTCACCGGGCTGATCGACAATGTGTCGCGCATCTTCGGTCAGCTCTCTTCGCTGGAAACTGCGTTGCAACGAGTCGCGCAGGTTTCCGGAGAGGTCGACAATATTTCGCGCAAAACAAACCTTTTGTCGCTCAACGCATCGATTGAAGCGGCCCGTGCCGGTCGGCATGGTCGTGGTTTCATGGTGGTAGCGCAAGAGGTCAAGGACCTCTCGACCCTGACCGGCGAAGCCACCGGTGAAATTCAGGAAACGATTGCCACCTTGTCGAGCGAATTGCGCGAGGTGATGAAGATCGCCGATCAAGCGGTCAAATCGGCCGGAGATATCCGCCAGCAAACCGATGGCATCGGTGACGAAATCGACGCTCTGCCGGCGACGTTGGGCGAAGTCAGCAGCGCTCAGCGGGACATTCTGGCCGCGACCGGCGACATCAGTCAAGCGGTGGGCGATGTCCGAAACGCCATAACGGAATTGTCGGGTGAGGTGACGGAATCTTCGGAAAGCTTGAAAAACGCCATCACCACGATGTCCGATATCACCGAAAATTCCGAAGCCTTGACCGGTATGGCGTCGCGCTTGGGCGTCGATACGATCGATACGCCCTATATTGTTGCGGTGAAGGAGGTGGCGAAAAAGATATCCGACAGTTTCGAACAAGCGGTGAAATCGGGCCGTATCCAGATGTCGGATCTGATGGATCGGAATTACTCGGCGATTCCGGGCAGTAACCCGGAACAGGTCATGGCACGGTTCACCAATTTCACCGACAAGGTTCTGCCAGAATTTCAGGAACCTATGTTGGAATTTTCTGAAAATGTCGTTTTCTGTGCCGCTGTGAACAAGGACGGCTATCTACCGACCCATAACAAGAAATTCTCGATGCCTCAGATGAAGGATCAACTGGATTGGAACAGCGCCTATTGCCGAAACCGCCGGATCTTTAATGACCGGGTCGGTCTGGCTGCCGGTCAAAGCACCCGTCCGTTCCTGCTACAGGCCTACCGCCGCGACATGGGCAATGGGCAGTTCGCGATGATGAAAGACCTTTCGGCACCGATCTTTGTGAACGGGGTCCATTGGGGTGGAGTGCGCCTCGCTTATAAGGTCTGAACGACATCGGCACCGGGTTACGGATTACCCGGTCGTGTTTCAATCGCGCCGACGCGCTGCCATCAGCCACAAAATGACCAGTCCAAAAGAGGCCAGCGCGTTCCAGCTGGCCATCGACAGGCCCAGCATTTGCCAACTGACCTGATCGCATAGCACGACATTTGAACCATCTGTGGAGAGCAGGCTGGTCATATCTAGGCCTCCCGATCCCGTACAGCTGTCCGGTCCCTGCCACCAATGGCGTTCGACCCCGGTGTGATAAACCCCAAGACCGCCCGCGATCACCGCCGCCAACGCGCCGAGCCAAGCCAGACCGGCATACCCCAATGACAGTGCCACCGCCCCGACGAGAATGGCCGCGCCGTGCGGCCATCTTTGCCATAGACACAATTCGCATGGCGCATATCCAAAAAACTGAAACAGGAACGCCCCGCCCAACAGGGCGCAAGATCCGGTTGTGGCCAGAGAAATCAGAGATTTCCGGTCAAGTTGGGTAATCATAGGTATTTCACCAAATAGAAGCCGCCCAGAAGCAAGAGAACGAAAAGGATCGACATCAAACCCAAGCGACGTTCGATGAAATCCCGAATGGGTTCACCATATTTCCACAGCAACAGGGCGACCGCGAAAAAACGGATCCCACGGGCAACAATTGCAGTGACGACAAAAGTTCCCAAGGGCAGGCCGGTCCAGCCGGACATGATGGTGATGACCTTGAACGGGAAGGGGGTCAGCCCGGCAATCAGAACCGACCAGAACCCAAACGAATTGAATTTGACATTGAAGGCCGCCATTTCATCGGCTTTTCCCATTGTTTCCAGAATGGGCTGGCCAATTTCTTCGTAAAACAACGCGCCAATCATATAGCCCAGCAAACCGCCCGCAACCGAGGCGATCAAGGCCACACTCGCGATGATCCAGGCGCGTGATGGTCTGGCCAGAATCATCGGGATCATCAAGACATCCGGCGGAATCGGAAAGATCGACGATTCGACAAAGGAGATCAGTGCAAGAACCCAAAGCGCCCTTGGATGATCGGCCATTCCCATGGTCCATCGGTAAAGTCTGCTGATCATGCCCGTGAATGCCCTTTTGAGCCTGTTACGCCATGTTGCAGCCAATGCGTCAACAGCAATCGCGGTTATGTGATGGAACAACGCAAATCCAGCAAATACAGAAAGTTGTGAAATTTGTCGAATATCCGGGCACTTTGCCTCTGGACGGCGCGAAAAGAGAAGGGTAATCGTATCGCCGCGTGCCCAAGTGGCGGAATGGTAGACGCAGCGGATTCAAAATCCGCCGGCTTAACGGCCGTGCCGGTTCGAATCCGGCCTTGGGTACCAATTTCCATTCCAGATCGTCCCGTTAGGCAGTTTTCTGTCCTCGGTCGGGCGACGACAGGAAATGTGACCCCTATTTGTTCGATATATTAAAATAAGAGCGGCAGAGTGTATTCGCTGCCCCAATTTGGCTCGATTGATTCTTCGAAAAATTACAATTGATTCGCCCTAAACTCGCCATGCTCGGGAAAATGCACGCGATTTGGGGGGTATTGTCGCTAAATCGATAACATTTGAAGCCGTATTGGCCCGGTTTCGCGGCAGAAATTTGACGGAACCAAAGTCCTGTACGCTGTCTTGGCTTTGGAAACAGTAATTCCCCATAAAGTTGAAATACCGTGATTTACTCGCCCATATTCCATATGGCGGAATATTATTCTGCAAATATTCGTGGATATTTTAGTTAATAGACGCCGTTTTGGAACCAATCAAATTCCAATCTGTATGATTTTTTGACGAAGTTAGACGGAATACCGGCAATTCGATGAAAATCATCCCTTTGTCTGAAGGGGACTCTTAAGTATGTATTAGGTGTAGCCCTACTGGGGGGGCAACGTCTGCTGGCTGCGGGGGCGGCCAACTAAGTATAGGTCAAGCATTCGGATGGATGCGAGGTGCCGCAACATAAGAGGGATTTGCTGCCTTCTGATTTGCGGACTGACCGGCGCGCCCTTTTGGCGGCCGGGCAGGAAAGTTATGCCTCCTTCATTCCAACCTTTGTGCGACCTGTTTGATTTGGCTTCGGGCCGGACCGAAACGGTTCTGCCACTGCGACTCGCAGTATGGGGAAGGCCCCATCGCAAAAAGGTGAAAGAGGGTTCAAATGGCTGATTTGGTTCTGGACTGGTCTCTGTTCGGCACATACGGCACCAACTTGGGTGCCTCGACCACCGTGGATACTGGCGGTGTTGCTGTTAATGTAGACTTCAACGCGGAAGACGCAGGCGCCGAAGCGCTGACCGTCAACACGGAAAATTTCGTTGCATCGGGCGAAGACTTCGATCCCTACTCGGCATTGAAACTGCTGGGTCTGGGTGGCGAAGGCGGCACCGACGCGACGTCAAGCGTGACGCTGTCGTTTACTTCCACTGACAATGCTTTTGACAGCAACGTTCAGAATGTCAGCTTTCGGCTGAACGATGTCGATTTCGGCACCGACCCGGATAACGGCGGTAGCACGCATCTGGATGGGGTAACAATCAACGGCTATGACGCCGAAGGCAATCTCGTTCCGGTGACGATCACGCCCGGTTCGGATGTCGGTCTGAGCGGCAACACCGTTAACGGCATGGCATCCACCTATGAAGCCACCGATGAAGAATCCAGCGCTCTGGTGGAAATCGAAGGTCCGGTGATCCGGATCGAAATTTCCTATACCAACGGCGGTGACGATGCGCAGCGCGTCTATGTCAGTGACGTGCATTTTTCGACCCTCGAAGGCTGTGAAGAACATACCGAAGACGGGCTGGACGGCATTGTCGAAGGCACCGCTGGTGACGATCTGATCGACATTGATTACACTGGCGACCCCGAAGGCGACATGGTCGACAACGAAGACAATATCTGGCCCGATCAGTCGGAAAACGACGATATCATCGAATCTTATGACGGTGATGATACCGTTCTGGGCGGCGCCAGCGACGACACCATTGATGGCGGCGACGGCAGCGATTCGATCGAAGGCGGCGATGGGTCTGACGTGATCACCTCGGGTCCTGGCGCTTTGGACGGCGCATTGCCCGATATGGGGTATCCGGGTCTCTATGCTGCGGATGAAGATCCCGACAATGATCGCGATTTTGTCGATGGCGGCGATGGTGCGGATACCATTTCAACCGGTGATGACGCCGATACGATCTTGAGTGGTCGCGGTTCTGACAGCATCGATGGCGGACTTGACGCTGATGAAATCGACGGTGGCAGCGGCAACGATACCATCATCGGTGGCGAAGGGTCCGACACCATCATGGCCAGCTCGGGCGATGACTTGGTCTATGGTGGGCTTGATCCGGTCTATCCTGATGCGGTCAATATCCCCGACGATACCGACCTGCGTCCCGACAATGGTCAGGATTATCTCCATGGCGGCGCCGGTGACGACACTATTTACGGTGCCGACGACGACGATACCCTGTATGGCAGCGCCGGTGACGATTACCTCGACGGTCAGATCGACGACGACGAAATCTATGGCGGTTCGGGCGATGACACTCTGATCGGTGGCGCAGGAGATGACCTGCTGCAAGGTGGTGGCGGCGTTGATGATATCGACGGTGGCGACGGTGCCGACACGATCATGGGTATCACCATGGGTGAAACGGTCCATGGCGGTTCGGGGGGGGACGACGACGACACCCTGATGATCTATGGTATCGGCGATTATAACCTCACTGATGTGGTTACCGACAGCGATGGCAATGGCTTTGACGGCACGATCGAATTCCTTGATGGCACTGGTGCCGTCACCGGGACCGCGGCCTTCACCAATATCGAAAACATCGTTCCCTGTTTCACGCCGGGCACTCTGATCGCGACCCCTCAGGGCGCACGGATGGTCGAAACGCTGAAGGAAGGCGACAAGGTTATCACCCGTGACAACGGCATTCAGGAAATCCGTTGGGTCGGTGCCCGCCGGATGAACGGGATCGAATTGGCCCGTGAACCGAAACTGCAACCGATCCTGGTGCGCAAAGGCGCTTTGGGCAACGGATTGCCGGAACGTGACATGATGGTCAGCCCGAACCACCGGATGCTGGTGACCAACGAAAAGGTCAACCTGTACTTCAACGAAACCGAAGTTCTGGCCTCTGCCAAGCACTTGGTCGGTCTGGAAGGCATCCACAAAGTGAACGTGGTGGGCACCACCTATATTCACTTCATGTTCGATCAGCACGAAGTAGTGCTGTCGGATGGGGCATGGACCGAAAGCTTCCAGCCCGGCGACATGTCGCTGAACGGCATCGGCAAAGAGCAGCGCGAAGAAATCTTCTCCTTGTTCCCTGAACTGCGCGAACAAGAAGGTGTTGGCAACTACCACGCCGCACGCCGGTCGCTGAAGAAGCATGAAGCCACGCTTCTAACCCTCAAGTAATCTGCCAGTTGCAGCACTGATCCCCGCGTCGCGGGGATCAGATGGAAAAGGGGCCGGGGGCTGTCCCTTTTCCACCTTTTTTGGTCGACCTGCCGGTTCTGGTCGCCCCGTTTTAGCCTCCTTTGCCAGATCAATAGACCAAAAGCAGGGGCGCACCCTGTTTAGTCCATTGATATAATTGCAAAAATGAACAATTCCTTCGACCGTGAAGCCGATTTTGCCGCGAGACAGAACAACCCAAGTTCAGCCGCAATTTTGACGAAAACTTTCGGTGAATTAGCAATATCGAATTTCCTTACGAACGACGCTTTAACACAGAGAGTTTCGGTCGTTATCGAGTCTGAGGTAAAAATGACCAGCGTAGATCAAGCATTCGTTTCGGCAGGCATGACACCTGTATTGTCCGTGTTGCATTGCGGACTGAAACTCTTGATCCCTCAGACCAACCTCAACCTGGGGGAAAAGAGTTGAACAGCTCATTCATAATTCACGGTATCGACGTTGTTTCTGATCCCATCGTTTCATCGCTAGCCGGCACCGGGCAAGATGGAGCGGGTCAGGTTACGTTGCAAAGTGGCACCCAGATTTTCGGCGACACCCAGATCATCGAGGTCGTCGTCGAACAAATCGAAAGCAACGGCGAACTGACCGGGGATACGCGCATCGTCGGGGTCAACGTCTTTGACACTCAAGCCGATTACGACGCTGGCACAGTTCTTTACACATATGAGCCAGAACATAGCGCGGATTGCGGTCAGATTGCTGATACTCTGAACGGGCAGGGTGACACCTATGTTCAATTCGATGCCAGCATGCTGGTATCAAACGATGCCGGTGCCCCGGCGCTGACGACGCTGTTCCTAGCACCGGGAACGGATGCGAATGACAATTACGGGTCGTTGATCATCGATCACCACGTCGATGTCGATCTGGACGCCGACGGGACGGTCGCTGCGGGGACTCCTGAAACCGGAAATGGCGTGTTCAACATTGCGTCCGCCAGAACCGCTTACACCCCAGATCTCAGCGGTAAATATGTCGTCGAAGGCGACGGCGGCGACAATTATATCGATTCCATGTATCTGGGCGACCCTGAAGGGGATCGCGTCGACAACAGTGATGCGGCTGACGGATCTGACGATGATGTCATTGCCGCCGGGGATGGCAACGATACGGTCCTGGGCGATGCCGGAAACGATTACATCGATGGCGGTGCCGGGCACGATACTCTGGAAGGTGGCGATGGCAACGATACCATTTTGGGCGGTGCTGGCAGCGACCGGATTTATGGCGGTGTCGGCAATGACAGCGCAATAGGTGGCAGCGGCAACGATAGTTTCGAAGCCTATGATGGCGACGACTATTTCGAAGCCGGAGATGGCGACGACTGGATGAACGGCGATAAAGGGAACGACACCCTTATCGGCGGTGCTGGCAATGACTGGATGCGGTCCAGCTTCGGTAACGATTCCCTCGCGGGCGGAACTGGCGACGACTATGTCTGGTCTGGCTATGGTGACGATACCATCACGCTGGAAAACGATTTCGGCAATGACACCATCCTGATGGAAGATCAGGAAGAGGTCTATGGAGACATCCTGGACATGAGCGCCGTTAGCGACGATCTGACCGTCGATCTGCGCGACGTCAATCAAGGTGCAGGAACCGTTTCCGATGGCATATCGACCGCCAGTTTCGAAGGGGTTGAACACCTGATCCTTGGCAGCGGCACCGACACGCTGGTGCTGGCTGATTTTTCCGGGGCCGACGCGGTCGAAGGGTTCGATGCGCCAACGGATAATGGCGATGGCAGCTATACCGGACATGATCAGTTGGATGTTTCTGGTCTGACCAACTTCGATTCCAATCCGGTCACGACCGATGATGTGACAGTGTCGGATGACGGGTCAGGCAATGCGGTGCTGGGGTTCCCCAACGGTGAAGCTCTGACCTTGGTCGGGGTGTCGCCGTCGGATGTTGCGACTACGGCGCAACTGGCAGCTTTGGGCATTCCAACTGCATCTTTGAACGGGATCGTCGAAGGCGATTCCAGCAGTGAATTGATCGACGATTCCTTTACCGGTGATCCCGAAGGTGACCGGGTTGACGGTGACGATGCAATCGATCCGGCGGCGGGATCAAATGATGACATTATCCGCGCCGGATATGGCAACGATACCGTGCGGGCCGGACTTGGCGACGACAGTATCGATGGTGAATTCGGCGATGACAGCCTTGATGGCGGCAGCGGAAATGACACGCTGACCGGCGGGTTGGGGGCCGATACCATGCTGGGCGGCATCGGCAACGATGTGTTCAATATCTCCAGCGGCGATTCCGCGATGGGCGGCAAGGGGGACGATTCCTTTACCGTCGATGATAGCCTGCGCGATGGGGATCATTTCCATATCGATGGCGGGGTCGAGTATGAAACTAATGGCGATACGCTTTATGTGAATGGCCCGGCAACGATCAATTATGATCCCAGCGATCATGAAACCGGGACGGTGGAATGGATGGACGGCAGCGTCCTGCATTTTGCCGAGATCGAAAATGTCATTCATGTACCGTGCTTTACGAAAAATAGTTTAATCAAGACTTTACGGGGTGAAGTCCCCGCCTGCGAAATCCGCGCCGGGGATTTGGTGCTGACCCGCGATGACGGATTCCAACCCGTCAATTGGGCCGGATCGCGTCAACTGGGGCGTACGGAATTGCTTAGCAATCCGACTTTACGCCCGGTGTTGATCCGCAAAGGCGCACTAGGGGATCATATTCCCGATCGTGATCTGATCGTGTCGCCGCAACACCGGATGCTGATTTCGGACGCCAAGACCGAACTCTGGTTTGGAAATGAAGAAGTTTTTGTTCCAGCGATTCACTTGACTTGCCTTGATGGCGTCGAACAGCTTGGCACCGACGCGGTGACTTACGTGCATTTCATGTTCGAACAACATCAGGTGGTACAGGGCGACGGTGCCTGGAGCGAAAGCTTCCAACCCGGGGATCTGAGCCTTTTGAGCATGGATCACGCACAGCGCAATGAAATCGTGGCACTGTTTCCAGCATTGAACGACTTCAGCGCAGACAAGATTTATCCTGCGGCGCGTCCGACCCTGTCGGCAAAGGAAACCACCGTTCTATTCGGCTAAATGGCTGGCGCGCCAACTGTCCCAAGCTTCGGGCGTATCGAGATCGATAAGGGCATGGGCATCGGGAAGCGGAACCAACTTTAGCCGGTCGCCATGCCCCGCCAGCACAGCGCGCGCACCCTGATCGCCGCGCAGGCTTTGCAATTCTTCGAAACAGTCGCGCGGAAAAACGACCGGATGCCCCGGTTTTCCATCGCTTCCACAGCCGCGGGTAATTGCGCCGGGGGCATGGGCATTCAGCACTTTGCGCAAATCCTCTGCCGTCAGTTCTGGCATATCGGCGGGCAGGATCATCGCCGCATTGACTCCATCGGGCAGGGCGCTGATGCCGGTGCGGATCGACGCGCCCATCCCTTCGGCCGCGTCGGGAACCCAGACCGGCTTAGCGATGTGATCCAGCAGCCGGGCCCGTGGATGGTCGCGCGAAGGTAGGCAGACATAGACCGGGCTTTCGGTGGCAAAGGCCCGCTCCAACACCAGCGTCAGCAACGGCATACCGGCGACGGGTTCCAGAAGTTTATCACGTTGCGGCCCCATGCGTGTGGAGCCCCCGGCGGCGAGAACAAGGATTGCGATTGTCATGCGTATTTATGCCCCGCCGCTGGAATATAGCCAAGCTTCGGTATGGTCTTGGCAAATGTGCCTCAGTTCTATCAATCCAGAAATAGTTAACAAAAGGTAAATTTCAGCTTAATGTAGAAAATAGTTCATATAATTCTGCATGGAGTTTCGATGCGACACTTGGCGACCGCCTTTGCGCTGTTCATTTGCACCGCGTTTGCATCTGGAACATGGGCGGACACCGCCGCGCCTGCGGGAGATTTGATCGACAAATTACAGCGCGCCCAAGATCACGCGCCGATCTATAGCGCCAGTTGCTGCAAAACCTGTCGCAAGGGCAAAGCCTGTGGCAATAGCTGCATTTCTAAATCCAAATCCTGCCACAAAGGTGGCGGATGCGCCTGTGATGGATAGATCGGGTCGGGACCAGCCGAAGACTTAAAGCGGCCTGATTTTCAGTTTGGTGATCCGGTTTTCCTTGCGGTTAACCACTTCGAACCGAAACCCGTGGAAGGAAAACACCTGACCAACAGTCGGGATCATTTGCGCTTCGTGGATCACCAATCCGGCAACGGTGTTGGCTTCTTCATCCGGCAGATGCCAATCCTTGGCGCGGTTGATGTCACGAATCGTCATCGCGCCGTCGATCAGGAATTGCCCGTCCTTGGTTTTCTGGATCAAAAGCTCGGCTTCAGGATCGAATTCATCCGTGATTTCCCCAACGATTTCTTCCAGAATATCTTCGAGCGTGATCAACCCTTCAAGCGAACCATATTCATCCACCACCAGCGCGAAATGAGTTCGTCGACGCAGGAATTGCCGCATCTGGTCGTCCAAGGTTGTGGTGTCAGGGACAAAATAGGGTGGCATGGCAACGTCGAGAATATTGAATTCCCGCAAACCTTTGGGCGATGCATCAGGGCCGAACATCAATTTGTGCATGCCGCGCAGCAAATCCTTGGCATGTACCACGCCGACGATATTGTCCGGGTCGTTGCGATAAACCGGCAGCCGCGTGTGGTTGCTTTCCAGACATTGGGACAAGATCGTTTCGGCGTCGCTATCGGCATTGATCATTTCGATCTGACTACGATGCAACATGATTTCTTCGACTGCGCGGTCGCCCAGATCAAGCGCCCCGAGAATACGATCGCGGTCTTCTTTTTCCACCACGCCTTCGGAATGGCCCAGTTGTAGCGCACCGGCAATTTCTTCCCTCACCGCCAAAATCTGACTGTCGGGATCGGTACGAACCCCAAAAACACGCAAGATGGCCCGGACCAACCAACGCACAGCCGATACCAACGGAGCAAAGACCGTGATCACCACCTGAATCGTCGAAGCCACTCTTGCAGCTGCGGTTTCAGCATTTGTGATCGCATAAGTCTTGGGCAGGACTTCGGCAAAGATCAGCACCAGAAGCGTCATCACCAGCGTAGCCAGCGCGACACCGCCATCGCCAAAGACCCGGGTGAACAGTGCCGTCGCAAGCGATGTTGCCAAAATATTGACCAAGTTATTGCCCAGCAAAACCGACCCGATCAGCCGCTCGTTGTCTTCGGTGATCTTCAACGCCTGCGCCGCACCGCGCGATCCCTTGTCGGCATTGTTGCGCAATTTCCCGCGCGACGCAGCGGTCAGCGCGGTTTCAGAGCCAGAAAAAAAGCCCGACAAGACAAGCAGAAACAGGATCGCCAAAGCGGTAATCCAAAAGGCACTGTCCAAAGTGATGGCGGTGGTTTCCATATTGAGCGTATTCCCTTGTATGAAAAGGGTTATGGGCATCAAATCGGTTCGATTCAAGATGGTTGTGGTTCACACCTGCCCAAAGAGCAGGGCTTATTCCTTGCGTGCCAAAGGATGATGGTCCAGCACCAGCTCTCTGAGCCGTTCATCCAGCACATGGGTGTAGATTTCGGTCGTGGCCACGTCCGAATGCCCCAGCAGCGTCTGGATCGCGCGCAGATCGGCGCCATTGGCCAAAAGATGGGTGGCAAAAGCATGACGTAGCGTGTGTGGCGTCACCGTCGCCGGGGAAACCCCCGCCGCAACCGCCAGATCCTTGATGATCTGGAAAAACCGGTGTCGGGTCAGATGCCCCGATTTCCCCCGGCCGGGAAACAGAAACCGCGACGCTGGCGATCCCTCTTCACGTGCGCACTCTTCCGTTTTGTCGCGCGATATCAACCATTCTGAAAGCGCAGTGCGGGCCGGGGGCGACAGCGGCACCATACGTTCCTTGCCGCCTTTGCCCAAAATCAAAAGCAGTCTTGGATCGCCCCGTGCCGCGGCCACCGGAAGCGACACCAGTTCGCTGACCCGCATGCCGGTCGCATAGAGAATCTCCATTAGGCAGGTGTTGCGCAGTTGCTCCGTTTCACGCCCGGTCGAACGGGCAGCGGCAAGAAGTCGGTCAACTTCGGTTTCGCTCAATGTCTTGGGCAATGTCTTTGCCCGTCCGGGTCCGCGGATCTGTATCGCCGGATTGTCCGACCGCAGCCCTTCTTCGAAGGCAAAGCGGAATAGCTGTTTTATGGTCGATAATCGCCGGGCGCGAGTCGACCGTGCCAACCCTTGTGCTTCGCAATCGATCAGATAGGTTTCGATCTGATCCCGGCTGACCTGATTGAAATCCGATTGCTGCGCAGTCAACCAGTCAGTGAAATCCTTCAGGTCACGGCCATAAGCCAATCGGGTATTCTCAGCCGCACCCAATTCGGCAGCCTGTGCATCGAGAAACGCGGATATCCAATGCAAATCCGACATCGCCTATAACCTTCGTTCCAACAGCAATATCTGCAACGCCGCCTGTCGCGCGGCGTCTTCCAGTCCCACGGCACGGAACGTCGCCAAGGCAGTTGCCAATTCATTCACTTCGCCACGTGTGGCACGTTCATAAAGCAGCATGGCGCGCAGGATCACTTCGCCCAACCGCCCCGCTTCCATATCGGCGCGGAAAAGATCAGGCATGGCGGTGGTTTCAAAGCCTCGCAGAACGGCGTGTTCAAGTTCGGTTTTGGCGCCCGCCTGTTGCGGGTACCCTTGGGCCAGGGCGGAGAGAAACGCCATCGATTTGAAGTCGGCACCAAATTTCTGTGCTGCGGTTTCATATTGCGGTGACAACAGCGCCACCCGATAGGCCGCTTCGGCCGTTTCACCGCGCAAAGGCAGTTCAAGCAGTTTGGCCGCAAACAGTTTTGCGAACGGCACTTCCAGCCGCGCCACTTTCATCGCGGTGAAGGCCTTGGGCAGGGTTACGGCCACCGCTTGCGCATCGCGGGCCCGCAGCGCGATGTCGAAACGCTGAACCGCATCGACCCGGTCCCAGATACCACCCGATGCCGCAGGCAACCGTTCGGTATAGATCCCCAAAAGCCGGTTTTCCGCCAAGGCCCCGGTCTGAGCTAAGCGCTCGGCAGCGGCGATCTGGGCCTTCCAGCCCATCGTGCCGCGCAGGTCGGAAACAGAAAAAGCGCGCGGCAACGGCGTGGTTGGCATTGGCTCGCCAATCGCTTCGCGCAGTCGGAACACCAACGGCGACGGCCGGACCGGCGGATGCGGTAAGGGCTCACCTTCGAACAATTCCGGATCAAGGAAGCGATGCAGTAGCACTTCTTCCTGACTGCTTAGGAAACCAAGCACCCGGGCGGTGTCCATCGTCAGCGCCGCCGTCGACCAATCCCCGCTGCGGGCGGTACAGAACACCTGCGCAGCATAGGACGGTGCCAGATGCGGTTGAGCCACCAGCTTGGCACAGGCCAGATCTTCGTCTCCGGTTAGAAGCGTGGCATCGAACCAACGCGCAAACAGCGCGGCATTGCCGGTGCCGGTCCGGTCCAGCAGCGCTTGCACCGGTTCCACCGCGCCCAGTTGCATCAGGCCATCCAGTCGGGCCTGAAGAAAAAGGTTTTCGCGCCCTGAACCTTCAGGCGCTTCGGCCTCAGCCAGAAGTAGGGTATAGAACAATGCCTGCATCGCCGGCAGCGAAGACAGGTTTTGTGCCGAAATCAAATCGGCGAGGTCCGCAGACTGGCTATAGCGCCAGAGATCAGGCGGCAACCCGGTCATCTGCGGTGGCAATAGACCGACCGCGTCAGCCTGCACTTCGCCCAAAAGAGACGTGTCGATCATCGGCGTCGAAGCCGTATCGGTGACAGGGGGTTCGTCAGGTCGAATCAACGGTTCACGGGCCGGATCATTCAGCCAGTCAATCGCAGAAAGCGGCGCCTGAGCTAGCGCCATAGATGGGCAAAGCAGAAAAACCGCCAGCCTAGCCCGCATCCAGCACCACCTTCAGATGAATTTCCTGCTGCGGGGCGGAAAAATCAACACCAAGCCAAGGACCGATATAGGCGTAGGCTACGAGTGCGATAAATCCAAGAACTGTCAAAGTAAAAAGCCATTTTAAGATGCGCCCCATTGTCCTGCTGCCCGTTCGTTAGTGATTTTCCCTAACTTATAACTGGCCTTTTCAACAAGATCACGTCATTCAGTCGTGAAATTGAAAAATTGGCAATCTATGGCCGAGATCGAAGAAACATGGGCTGGGACCTAAAAAAAACCGTTGTGCTGGTGGGCATGATGGGAGCCGGAAAAACAGCTGTCGGCAAAGCTTTGGCGGCCAAGATTGGCGTGCCGTTTATTGATTCGGATGCTGAAATCGAAACGGCTGCCAATATGACCATTGCTGAAATCTTTGCGCGCGACGGCGAAGCCTTTTTTCGGGCAAAGGAAAGTCAGGTCATCGAAAGGTTGCTGACAAATGAACGCTGCATCCTTTCGACCGGCGGCGGTGCCTTTCTGGCTTCCAATAACCGCGACCTGATTTCCCAAAGGGGGGTGTCGGTTTGGCTTGATGCCGGTTTGAACCTGCTATGGCAGCGGGTCAGGCACAAAAACACGCGTCCCTTACTGCGAACCCCCGATCCCTTTGCGACTCTGTCGGAGCTTTATGAAAAGCGCACCCCGATTTATGCGCAGGCCGACTTGAGGATCGAAGTTAATCCCGAATATTCCATAGATGAAACGTGCGACCGCGTGATTGCCGCGCTCGAAACACGTCCCGATGTAGTGGAGAAACACTGATGCAGGAAACTGTCCATGTCGGTTTGGGCGAACGCGCCTATGACATCCATATCGGTCCGGGGCTGTTGGCCCGATCCGGGGACTTGATTGCGCCGCTGCTGAAACGCAAAAGGGTGGCGGTTGTCAGCGATGAAAATGTCGCGGCTTTGCATCTTGAAAGCCTGACAAGTGGATTGCAAGCTGCTGGAATTGAGGTGGTTTCAATGGCGCTTCCTGCCGGGGAAGCGACCAAAAGTTGGCCACATTTCACAAACACCGTCGAATGGCTTCTGGATCAGAAGGTTGAACGCAACGATGTGGTTGTGGCCTTCGGTGGCGGCGTGATTGGCGATCTGGTCGGATTTGCTGCGGCTGTCCTGCGCCGAGGCGTGCGATTCATACAGATCCCAACCAGCCTGTTGGCGCAGGTGGACAGTTCTGTTGGCGGCAAGACCGGTATCAACGCACCGCAGGGTAAGAACCTGATCGGGGCGTTTCATCAGCCTTCTCTGGTATTGGCCGATACCGAGGTGCTGGGCACCCTCACAGAACGTGATTTCCTGGCCGGATATGGCGAAGTCGTCAAATACGGATTGCTGGGGGATTTCCAATTTTTTGAATGGCTTGAGGCGAATGCTTCACGCGCAGCTTCGGGTGATATGGACGCGCGGATTTACGCGGTCAAACGTTCGGTTGAAATGAAGGCCGCGATTGTTGTGCGCGACGAAACCGAACAAGGCGACCGCGCGCTTTTGAACCTTGGTCACACTTTCTGCCATGCGCTGGAAGCTGCAACCGGCTTTTCGGATCGGTTGCTGCATGGTGAAGGGGTCGCCATTGGTTGCGCCCTTGCTTTCGAACTCAGCGCCCGTATGGGCTTGTGCAGTCAGGAAGATCCCAGCCGCATCCGCGCCCATCTGCGGCAGATGGGCACCAAGGTTGATTTGGCCGATATTCCAGGTGATTTACCAAACGCCGATGGGTTGCTGGACTTGATGGCACAAGACAAGAAGGTGGTGGATGGCAAACTGCGCTTCATCTTGGCGCGCGGTATCGGGCAATCATTTGTCACTTCGGATGTGGATGGCGAATTGGTGCGCAGGGTGTTGAGCGACGCTCTGGATGCGCGGTAACGTCCTATTTTCCTGAAAGCGGAAAACAGGCAGAAGACCCAATCTGAAAAGGATGGGTGTGATGAAACGTTCCGAATTGCTGATGCCAGCGGGCAATTTGCGCAAGCTCAAGATGGCGGTGCTGTATGGTGCCGATGCAGTTTACCTTGGCACGCCCGATATGAGCCTGCGCACCAAATCGGAATTTTCGCTGGACGAGGTGATCGAAGGGGTTCAATTTTGCCATGCGCAGGGCAAACGTGCCTATCTGACTCTGAACCTGTTTTCGCATAATAAAGACATTCCGAAGCTTGAAGAATACATTGAAACCATTAGGAAAGTTCGCCCCGACGGGTTGATCATCGCCGATCCGGGTGTGTTCCAGTATGTGCGTGAACGAGCGCCTGAAATTCCTCTGCATATTTCGACTCAGGCCAATGTTTGTTCCTGGTTGTCGGTCAAGTTCTGGCAGGATCAGGGCGCGTCTCTGGTGGTGCTGGCGCGCGAAGTATCTTACCCCGAACTGGCCGAAATCCGCGAACAATGCCCCGATGTGAAGCTCGAAGCCTTTATCCATGGTGCCATGTGCATGACCTATTCGGGCCGCTGCCTGCTTTCGAATTTCATGGCGGAAAGGGGAGCGAACCAGGGCAATTGTGCCAATTCCTGCCGGTGGAATTACAATGTGCGAATGCGGCTGAAGGACGGCACGGTCGAGGACCTAAACATCACGCCGGAAAACGCTGATATGTTTGAATTTTTACTGGAAGAGGGATGCCGTCCGGGCGACTTGATGCCGATCGAGGAAGACGGGCGCGGGTCCTATATCATGAATTCGCGCGACCTGTGCCTGCTGCCCAAGCTGGACGATTACCTGAAGATCGGCGTCGACAGTTTGAAGGTCGAAGGGCGCGGCAAGTCGGAATATTACTGCGCCATCGTCGCGCGCGCCTACCGGATGGCGATCGACGCTTGGTACGAGAACCCTGATGACTGGAGCCCGCGCCCCTTTATGGATGAATTAGAAACGGTATCTAATCGTGGATATACATTGGCTTTTCACGAAGGGCGGCTGACCCATCACGCGCATGGCTATGAACACACCGCCTCGATTTCGCAATGGGAATTCGCCGGTGTGGTGGTCGACGTGACCTCGGACGCCTTTCTGGTCGAGGTGAAAAACAAGCTCGAAGCGGGAGAGGTTCTGGATTTCATTTCACCCGTTGCAAAGGAAACGGTGCTGCTGCGGCTGTATGAGTTTGAGGTGGCTGAAACCGGCGCATGTAAAGAGGTTGTTCATGGGTCGACCAAAACGGTGATCCGGGTGCCTTTCGCGCTGTTTGATCATGAAGACCCGGAATGGCTCGGGGCGCATTTCCCCGCCTTCACCGTGCTGCGCAAGGAACGTGCGCTGACGCCGGACCAATGGGCACGGATCAAGCTCGACAAAACGGTGCAGGGAATTGAAGCCAGTGGCAAGGATCGGCCGACGGCCTATGCCCGTCAGCGCGATGCATTGGTCGACGCTATCGGGACCGGCGCTCAGGACCGGCGGCACAAAACCAACCGCGTCGGCAGCGAAGGCTGCTGCGGCCGGGGCTGCAATGGCTGCATGATGTTCTGGCAAGATCCGATCTATGACAAAGCCCGCGAAGAATTGCTCAAACGCAAACAGGGTGAACAGTTGAGCCGGGAAGAAGCGAAGGCGCTGAAATTGCCCGCGGAGTAGGGCGCGGCAGGGAGTAACCTCAGCCTAAATCTATATAAAAGAAAAACGCCCGGCCAGATGACCGGACGATTCCTACTTTCGTAGAGTAGGTTTCAGCCCGCCATTCACTCTGCCAACTTGATCAGCGCGTGGCGCTTCTTGCCCGCGCTCAACTTGATCGGCGCGGTTAGCGCCGCCGCATCGATCATCAGCCCCGCATCGGTCAGCGCTTCATCATTGATCCGCGCACCGTTTTCAGAGATCAGCCGCTTGGCATCTTTGCCCGATTTCGCCAGCCCTGATTTCACGATCAATTGCACAATGGAAACCCCATCACCCAAATCGGCAACGCTGATTTCAAGCGTCGGCAAATCGTCCCCGACACCGCCCTTTTCAAATACTTCGCGCGCAGTGGCCTCGGCCGCTTTCGCAGCCTCAGCGCCGTGGCAAAGCGTGGTGACCTCGTTGGCCAGAACGATCTTGGCGTCGTTGATGTCGGAGCCTTGCAGTGCCCCCAGACGGTCGCATTCCTCGACTGGCAATTCGGTGTAAAGTTTAAGGAATCGGCCGACATCTGCGTCGGTGGTATTGCGCCAGAACTGCCAGAATTCATAGGGCGACCGCATGTCGGCATTTAGCCACACCGCGCCATCGGCCGATTTGCCCATCTTCTTGCCGTCCGAGGTGGTCAACAACGGCGACGTCAGACCATAGATTTCGTGATCCAGCACCCGGCGGGTCAGGTCGATGCCGTTGACGATATTGCCCCACTGGTCCGATCCCCCCATCTGCAGCAAACAACCATAGCGGCGGTTCAGTTCCAGGAAATCATAGGCCTGCAGGATCATGTAGTTGAATTCTAAGAAGCTCAGCGACTGTTCCCGGTCCAGACGCGATTTGACGCTTTCGAAGGCCAGCATCCGGTTGACGCTGAAATGCCGCCCGATATCACGCAGGAAATCGAGGTAATTCAATTCGTCCAGCCATTCGGCATTGTTGATCATCATCGCACCGGTCGGCACGTCCGAGTAATCGAGGTACTTGGCAAAGACCTGCTTGATCCCGGCGATATTGTCGTCGATCTGATCAGGGGTCAGCAAGGGGCGCTCATCGGCACGAAAAGACGGATCGCCCACTTTGGTGGTGCCGCCGCCCATCAGGGTGATCGGTTTGTGCCCGGTTTTCTGCAACCAGCGCAGCATCATGATCTGGATCAACGATCCGACATGCAGCGATTTGGCCGTGGCATCAAAACCGATATAGGCCGGGACCACCCCGTTGCTCAACGCCTCGTCAAGGCCTTGATAATCGGTGCAATCGGCGACAAAGCCGCGCTCCATCATGACATGCATGAAGTCCGATTTTGGGTGGTAGGTCATCTCTTTTGTCCCTTACAGCGTTGCGCGGCACTGTATAGAGTGCATTGCAAAAAGGGGAAACCGCTTTTCGCGGTGGAAATCGCCAAGTGATGAGGATGATGGGTATCAAAGACGATCAACCGCTATGGGCCTTGGGCACGATGTCTGGCACGTCGCTGGATGGTGTCGATGCGGCGATGGTGCTGACCGATGGGCACCAGATCGTGGAATTCGGCCAAACCGCCTATCGCGCATATTCCAACGCCGAACAGGCATTACTGCGGACAGGCTTGGGGAAATGGCCAGAAGATGACGTTGCGGCGGTCGCCTGTCTGGTCGAAGACGCCCATATTGATCTGCTGCGACCTTTCACCGGGGCACAGATCATCGGCTTTCACGGTCAGACCCTGGCGCATGACCCGAAGGGCAGGGGCACCCATCAGGCCGGAGACGGTGCACGACTGGCCGAGGCACTCAACCTGCCGGTGGCCTGGGATTTCCGCAGCGCAGATGTGCGGCTGGGTGGAGAAGGGGCGCCCTTGGCACCGTTCTTCCATTTCGCCTGTGCAAAATGGATCGGGGCGACAGAACCGCTTTGTTTTCTCAATCTGGGCGGAGTCGGCAATCTGACCTGGGTGGATCCGCGCAAGGCAAAGGCAGAGGACGAAGGTGCCTTGTTGGCCTTCGACACCGGTCCGGCTAATGCGCCGCTGAACGATCTGATGATGGCGCGCCGCGCGCTGGCCTATGATCAAGACGGTGCACTGGCAGCAAAAGGCGAAGTGGTCGCAGGCGCATTAGAACTGTTCCTGGACGATGCCTATTTCCTGAAAATCCCACCCAAATCACTGGATCGCGATGCGTTTTCCGACATGCTTGATCTGGTGCGGGAACTGGACGATGCCGATGCAGCCGCCACGATGACCGGCATGGCTGCGGCAGCGGTGATGCAGGCCATGGTACATTGTCCCGCCCCCCCTGCCAAAATCCTGGTCACCGGCGGTGGCCGCCACAATCCTGTGATGATGGGCATGCTGCGCGCCGGGCTCGATTGCGTTGTGGAACCGGTCGAATCCGTCGGTCTTGATGGTGACATGCTGGAAGCGCAAGCCTTTGCCTATCTCGCCGTACGGGTGGCCCGTGGTCTGCCCACCTCCGGTCCCGGCACTACCGGGGTGCGTGCGCTTGTCGGCGGTGGTACGCTCAGCGGTCCCTGATCTTCTTCTGTTTAAAAAAATCCCGGGGGTGAATTCGGTAAAATCCGCAGGATTTTTATCGAAGAGGGGGCAGCGCCCCCTTCACCCGCTCCCCGCAGGGGAAATCAGGCCGAACAGCTCGCCCCGCCCAACACGCAGAATTTGGCGCAATGCGGATGGTTCAGCGCGACGTCGCGCTCGGCTTCGGCTAATGTTGTCCCCAGTTCGAACTGAGGATCATACGCCAGCAAGGTACAGGCCAGAACCGCGGGCTTTTCGGCGCCTTTGCGCTTCACCACCATGCGCGAAGACGAACACATCACCGCCTCTGGTGATGTATCCAAAATACCCCAGCATGCGGTTGTGATTTCGGGAACCTCGGCGCTCGCATCCATTTCCGGAAATAAGACACATTGCCCGGGATGCGTGGCATCAATCGGATAGGACCGTTCGGCAAACAGCCGCCGGTAGCCGTCCCGTGCGGCTGCATCGCTTTCATGCCATAAGGCCCGACCGGCCACCGCCATCGGAATGCCTGCATCGCGCAAGAAATCCATCCCTTTCAGAGACTTGTCGAAACTTCCTGCACCACGTTCTTGGTCGTGGCGATCTCGATCCCAATGATCCAGAGACACCCGCAAAGTCATCCGACCAGGAAAGGCTACATTCAATTCCTGTAATCCACGCCGCATGGCTGGTCGCATCATCGGCAACATCGCATTGGTCAGAACCAAAACGTCATAGCCGCGTTGCAATGCCGCGCGCAGCATCTCGATCATATCAGGGTTCAGAAACGGTTCCCCGCCAGTAAAACCGATTTCCCGCACATTCCAACCGCGATCTTCCAACTGATCAAGGTAATCTTCCACCTCAGCCGTGCTGATATAGACAAGCGAATCATTGCTGGGAGAACTTTCAATATAGCAATTCACGCAGGCGATGTTGCACAGCGTTCCGGTATTGAACCAAAGGGTTTCCGGCCGGCTGAGCGCGACAGTCGCGCGCACCTGTCCATCTGCTGTCACGGCGGGGTCGGAGAATTTACCGATATTGGCGGTGATCTTGCTGGAATCTTTCATTTGAACCTTACGTCTTGTACCTAGCCGGTAAACTAACGCCACCGGTCAGCCGTTGATACCTCGAGTTTTGCAGCTGACACCATTGTGAATGACATATTGGATGCTAGACTGCGGTGGAACATTCGGTTAGTACGGGCATGATAGCGCTAACAGCAGCCTGAATATCCCAGCTTTCGGGCAAAATTGAGGTTGAACCTATGGCATCGCGAGTCATTCCTGTAGACCCTTTCGATCTGGTTGTCTTTGGCGGCACCGGCGATCTGGCGCGGCGGAAAATATTGCCGGCCCTGTTCCGTCGTTTTTGCGCAGGTCAAACCCCCCAAGAGGCAAGGGTGATCGGGGCTGCACGATCTGATATGGATGATGATCAGTATCGCCACTTCGTGGCCGAAGCGATCGCCGAATTCAACGACCATTTTCACCATGAAGAAGACGATTTGCAGGACTTTCTATCGTCACTGTCCTACGTCAAGATCGATGCGCTTGGTGACGAAGGTTGGTCAGAACTGGCCACCAAAATGCATCCCGGACGGGTGCGCGCGTTCTATTTTTCGGTCGGCCCCAGCCTGTTCGGTCCTTTGGCCGAACGGTTGCACAGTCACGGCATGGCCGATCAGGACACCCGGATCGTGGTTGAAAAACCCTTTGGCCGCGATCTGGAAACCGCTCGGGCGCTGAACCGGTCGCTGGCGGATCATTTCAGCGAAGATCAGATTTACCGGATCGATCACTATCTGGGTAAGGAAACGGTACAAAACCTGATGGCGATCCGGTTCGGCAACATGCTGTTTGAACCCTTGTGGAACAGCCAATATGTCGATCACATCCAGATCACCGTTGCCGAAACCGTAGGCGTTCAGGGACGGGGTGAATATTACGACAGATCGGGCGCGATGCGCGATATGGTGCAGAACCACCTGATGCAATTGCTGTGCCTGATCGCGATGGAGCCTCCGTCGAAATTCGAACCCGATTCGGTGCGGGATGAAAAGCTCAAGGTGATCCGTGCGCTGGATCCGGTCGAACCGGAAGATATCGTGCGTGGTCAATATCTGGCCAAGGATGACCGTGCCGGATATCTGGAAGATGTCGGTGATCCGCATTCCACCACCGAAAGCTTCATTGCGATGAAACTCCATCTTAGCAATTGGCGTTGGGCCGCCACACCTTTCTATCTGCGCACGGGCAAACGGATGCGGGCGCGGTCCAGCGAAATCGCGGTGGTTTTCAAGGAAACGCCGCATTCGATCTTTGATGACGAAGCCGGGCGCCATCGCAATATCCTTAACATCCGGCTTCAGCCAAACGAAGGTATCGATCTGGATGTGACCATCAAGGAACCGGGGCCGGGTGGTATGCGGTTGGTCGATGTGCCACTGGACATGACCTTTACCGAAGCGCTTGGGCCGGAAGCCGAAAATGTATCGGATGCCTATGAACGACTGATCATGGACGTGATCCGCGGCAACCAGACCTTGTTCATGCGCGGCGACGAAGTCGAAGCTGCCTGGGCTTGGACCGATCCGATCATTGCGGATTGGGAAACGCGTGGTTCCAAGCCCGTCCCCTATGAATCAGGCAGTTCCGGCCCGGAAGAATCCTTGATGCTGATGCATCATGATGGCCGCCGCTGGCGCGAGGTCAGGTCATGAATCTGATCGAATATGCCGACCGCGATATGATGGCGATCGATCTGGCCAACCGGTTGGCAGGTGAATTGACTGCGGTGTTGCAGCATCAGGACCGGGCCACACTGGTGGTGCCCGGCGGCACCACACCGGGAGCCATTTTCGACAATTTATGTGATGTGGACCTCGACTGGGACAGAATCGATGTGGTCCTCAGCGACGAACGTTGGCTGCCGCAGAACCATCCGCGATCAAATACCAGACTGATCAAAAAGCGACTGCTGACCGGGCAGGCCGCAGCGGCGCGGTTGATCCCGCTATATGCGCCCATGCAGCATCCCGAAGACGCGATCCCTGTCCTAGAGGCCGAACTCAGTTCCTGTTTGCCCATTTCGGTTGCTTTGCTGGGTATGGGGGGGGACATGCACACCGCGTCGCTGTTTCCGCGTGGCGACAATCTGCGTCTGGCGCTGGATCCGCACGCGCCGTTGCTGGTCCCGATGCGGGCAGAAGGATTGGACGAACAGCGCATTACACTCAGTGCGCGGGTGTTGAGAAACGCGCTCAACCTGCATATTGTCATCACTGGCGAAGACAAGAAAGAAGCAGTGATGCGGGCCGAACATCTTTCCCCGGAAGAAGCCCCGGTGAAAGCGGTTCTGGATACCGCCACCATTCATTGGGCAAAATAATGAATTTCAAAGATTTGGCGGAATTGGCCGCTGATGCGAAGGACAGACCGATACTGTCCCTGTTCGAAACACCTGGCAGGGCGACGCAATTTTCGCGCCGCTTTGACGGGCTGTATTTTGATTTTTCCAAGACCAATATCGATGACAAGACAATGTCCGCGCTGCTAAGCTTAGCCCAAAACACCGATGTGGCGGCCAAGCGCGACGCGATGTTTTCCGGCGCACTGATCAACGAAACCGAAGGGCGCGCCGTGTTGCATTCCGCGCTACGCGCGCCCGACAGCGTCGAAATCAGGGTGGATGGTGAAGATGTCATGCCCGGTGTCGTGGCCACCCGTAACCGCATGGCGGATTTTACCAAAGATGTCCGTTCGGGTACATTTACCGGGCAGGGTGGTCGCATCACTGATGTGGTCAATATCGGTATCGGGGGGTCTGATCTGGGCCCGGTCATGGGCGTCAAGGCGCTGTCGTCATATCATGACGGGCCAAAAATCCATTTCGTATCAAATGTCGATGGCGCGCATATTGCTGATACTTTGGCCGATCTGAACCCGGAAACAACTCTGGTGATCGTGGCTTCGAAGACCTTTAACACCATCGAAACAATGACCAATGCGACGACGGCGCGGGATTGGATGGCCAAGGCCGTGTCCACCCCGGGAGACCAATTCGCGGCCCTGTCGACAGCAGACGACAAGACCGCAGAATTCGGCATTGCCCCCGAACGTGTCTTTGGATTCGAAGACTGGGTCGGGGGACGCTATTCGATGTGGGGCCCGATCGGGCTAAGCCTGATGATCGCCATCGGACCGGACCGTTTCATGGAATTTCTGCACGGCGGCGCAGCGATGGATGCGCATTTCCGGCAGGCACCTTTGGCGGATAATCTGCCGGTGCTATTGGCACTGGTCGGTATCTGGCACCATCAGGGCATGGGCTATGCGACCCGCGCGGTACTGCCCTATGAACAACGGCTGGAACGGCTGCCTGCCTATCTTCAGCAGCTTGAAATGGAAAGCAACGGCAAGCGCGTGGCGATGGATGGCAGCGATTTGCAGACCGCTTCGGGACCGGTCGTCTGGGGTGAACCGGGCACCAATGGGCAGCATGCGTTTTATCAGCTGATTCATCAGGGTACGGCAATCGTGCCGTGTGAATTCATGATCGGAGCCAAGGGGCATGAACCCGAACTGGACCATCACCACCGATTGCTGGTCGCCAATTGCCTAGCCCAATCTGAAGCGTTGTTGAAAGGTCGGTCGCTCGAGAAGGCGCGCGAACTGATGGCAGCCAAGGGGTTTAAGGACGGTGAACTGGAACGGCAGGCCCGGCATAGGGTATTCCCCGGGAATAGGCCGTCGACCACGCTGGTCTATGATCTTTTGACACCTTACCGGCTGGGCCAGATCATCGCGCTTTACGAACA
The DNA here is from genome assembly GCF_001458355.1 of Thalassovita gelatinovora. GTDB lineage: Bacteria > Pseudomonadota > Alphaproteobacteria > Rhodobacterales > Rhodobacteraceae > Thalassobius > Thalassobius gelatinovorus. The sequence goes on from NZ_CYSA01000003.1 coordinate 202,069, forward strand.
CCGGGTGTTTGTCGAGGGTGTCATTCTGGGCCTTAATTCATTCGACCAGTGGGGGGTAGAATTGGGCAAGGAATTGGCGATTGCGCTGCAACCCGTTCTGGACGGGAAAGCCTCTGCCGAGGGCAAGGATGGCTCGACCCGGGCATTGATCGATGTGATTCAATCCGCCTGACCGTTGAACAGTGCGGGCGCATTCAGCCTTCGGGATTGGCGGTCGCTATGTCGAAGCTTTCTTCGGCCAATTCGAAACCGTCGAACCGAAATCCCGGTGAAACGGTGCATCCGACCAAAGTGTATTCGCCAGTCGTTTCGGCGGCCTGCCAATGGTGTTCGGGAACGATTAGCTGTGGCGATTGGCCCGCTCTCAAATCAGGTCCCAGAACATGATCACGGGCCGGACCGATCTCGGTTTCCGCCACCGACAGGATCAGCGGCGCACCTGTATAGTAGTGCCAAATCTCGACGGCATCGACCCGGTGCCAATGGCTGCGCTCTCCAGCTTGCAGTAGGAAATAGATGCAAGTGCCTGCAGGGCGTTCGCCGTCGTCGCGCGCTTCGATCCAAGTCTGGCAGTAATGCCCGCCTTCGGGATGGGGCTGCAATTGCAACTGCTCGATGATGTCTTGCGCGTTCATGACCGGCTTTTACCTGAGACCAAGGGGTAAGACAGCAGTAGAACAAGGTGGCACAGCGCGCAATCATTGCGGCCGGGATGAGTCAAGATCGGTGTGATCGTTGAGTGACCGTTAACAATCGGTATTGCTGTTTCCACCTTAAGGCTTGCCCTGCTACTTTAGGGGGCGGTACTACTTCATTAAATCACTTTGAGGTTGGCCTATGGAATTGTTGTTTTTTCTTTTGAGCCTGGGTGGTATTGCGGCTTTGTCGGGTATCTTGGAGGATGAAGGTTCAGCGCAGGATACGGGTGGGGACGATGAAAGAGATATCGACGTCACGGCCATAGAATATGCCCCAGGAGAGTCTCTTCATCCAATATTGCTGCTGAATGACGCTGCTGTGCAAGCGCAGGAGAGCGATTTGCACCTGTCCACCTATGATCTGAGCGAGGTGGAGACCGACGCAGATCGTATTGCGATTCTGTTTGACGAAGATTTCACAATTGAAGAACAATCAAACCTTCACATCGAGCGGAACGATGCAGGGGACATTCTGGTTCAAAGCGGCTCTGACACGGTGGCGCTGCAAGGCATGACGGACTTGCCAGACGGGTTGCTGGAAATCCATATTGTACGATCTGGCTTCGACGATGATGGGGTTTTGCAGCCGGATGAAATTCAGCAAAGCTTTGAAAGCGTTTCGGTCGATTTTGGTGCTGAAAGCGCAGAAGTATTTACCGTGGAAGATCCGACACTTGATCTGGCAGTGGTGAATGGCGGCGGTGGGGACGACGTTCTTAGTGTGACGGGTACGACCACCCTGCGTGCCGAGCTGGGCACCGGGAATGATCTGGTGGATCTAAGTGCTGACGCAGCACCACTGGATGCTGAAAATAATGAGATTCGTGAATATACTGACAATGAATACGGATTCTGGGACCCCGATGGCGAAAGCGGGGGGCAATATATCTATGACTATACTCAGATCGGCACTGGGGAAGGCAACGACAGTGTCTTGCTGGGAAATCATACTGCGGTCGTATTTACCGGTGAGGGCGACGACAGCATTTCTGCAACCGGAGACGCCGTGGCCTATATCGATGCCGGAACCGGAGATGATCTAGTCGATCTGAGAGCGGACACTGTTGGCGGCAATGATCATTTTGCCATTGGTGGTGCAGGCAATGACCAATTTGAGGGCAGCGCCGGGGAGGATACTTATTTTGGCGCAGACAACTCAATTGGCGATGGCAGCAGTGACAGCGTTTCTGGTCATGGTGGCGATGATGTTCTTTATGGCAGCGCCGGCGCGGACGTGATTGAGGGTGGCGCTGGTGATGACCTAATTGGCGGCGTCCGAGACCTCCATGAATATTCCATAGATGTCACCGACTACGCCGATGGTGCGGCCGATACGATGGCTGGCGGCGCCGGGGACGACACGATCATCGGCGATGCTTATGATGTCATGAGCGGCAGCGAGGGCGCGGATCAGTTCTCGACTTATTGGCGCCCCAATGACAGCGATAGCGCAACAATTGTGACCGACTTCGACCCGGCCGAAGATCAGTTGGAAATCACCATCCATTTTGACGACATCCAAACCACGCCCAGCCATTGGGAAGATGATGAGGACTGGGAGGCGGGTATCCATCCTGATCTGGTTGATGTCGGCAGCGACACGCATGTGGTGTTTGAAGGTCAGACCTTGGCCGTGTTGCAAGGGGTCAATGGGGTTCCTGCCAGTGCGATTTCAGGTCAGGTATTCCTGCCCTATAATCGCTGGTGATCATAGCCCGCCCTCTTGGGGGGCGGGGTGGCAATAGATGCCGCGATGCTGCGCCCCTATCGGTCGGGGCGGTTTACGATAGCAAAACGCTTGTTCATTCCACGGCCTGAAAAAGCGGTGGTGCAGATCCGCGCATTGACGGCGCGCGGGAAAGGTCCTCGACGGTTTCAAAACGATCAACACGATTTTCCGACACAAGAAAAAGGCGGCCCCAAGGGCCGCCCTTCTTATTCATGCAAACAGATCCGTTTATTTCAGGATCGACCGACCGGCATATTCAGCGGTTTCGCCCAGCAGCTCCTCGATCCGGATCAGCTGATTGTATTTGGCCAGACGGTCCGAGCGCGACAACGACCCGGTCTTGATCTGACCGCAATTGGTTGCCACGGCCAGATCGGCGATGGTGGCGTCTTCGGTTTCGCCCGAACGGTGGCTCATCACGTTGGTGTATCCCGCGCGGTGGGCCATATCGACCGCTTGCAGGGTTTCCGTCAGAGACCCGATCTGATTCACCTTGACCAGCATGGAATTGGCCACGCCCTGTTTGATGCCGTCAGCCAACCGCGTCGGGTTGGTCACGAACAGATCATCACCGACCAACTGCACCTTATTGCCCAATTTCTCGGTCAGCAGCTTCCAGCCTTCCCAGTCGTCTTCGGCCATGCCGTCTTCGATCGAAATGATCGGGTAATCGTTGCAAAGCTCTGCCAGGTATTCGGCGTTTTCGGCAGATGTCAGCGATTTGCCTTCACCCTTCATTTCGTATTTGCCGCCCTCGTAATATTCGGTCGAGGCACAATCGAGTGCAAGATAGATGTCTTCGCCCGCCTTATATCCGGCCTTTTCAATGGCTTTGAGGACAAAGTCCAAAGCCACCCGGGTCGATTCCAAAGCAGGGGCAAAACCGCCCTCATCACCGATACCGGTATTGTACCCGGCCGCCGACAGTTCCTTTTTCAGCGTGTGGAACACTTCTGCGCCCATGCGGATCGCTTCTTTCACGTTCGCCGCCGATACCGGCATGATCATGAATTCCTGAATGTCGATCGGGTTGTCGGCGTGTTCACCGCCATTGATGATGTTCATCATCGGCACCGGCAGAACCCGCGCCGAGGTGCCACCGACATAGCGGTACAAAGGCTGTGCGGTGAAATCGGCAGCCGCTTTGGCGCAGGCTAGCGATACGCCCAGAATGGCGTTGGCGCCCAACCGGCCCTTGTTGGGGGTGCCGTCCAGTTCGATCATCGCTTGGTCGATGGCCACCTGTTCGGTCACGTCCATGCCGACCAGTTCTTCGGCAATTTCACCATTCACGGCGGCGACAGCTTCCAGCACGCCCTTGCCCAAATAGCGCGCGTTGTCACCGTCGCGTTTCTCAACAGCTTCATGCGCACCGGTCGATGCGCCCGAAGGAACTGCGGCGCGGCCCATGGTGCCGTCTTCCAAGATCACGTCGACCTCAACCGTTGGATTGCCGCGGCTATCGAGGATTTCGCGGGCGTGAATGTCGATAATGGTGCTCATTGGGTTGTTTCCCTTGTGAAAAGACCGTTTGAACGCGCTTTTAGAACCCCTTGGGCAGGGTTAAAAGGGGCAGGGAGCACGTTTGCGATAACGGGGACAGAAATAACGCCTTATGCGATGCCCGACATTTGCGACTGCGTGGTTTTGCGGGCCAACCGGCGTTCGCGCAAAAAGGTATAAAGCCCGGTCGCGATGATCAGAGCCGCCCCGGCATAGGTCAGAAGATCGGGACGTTCGTGCAGGAAAACAATTCCAAGCGCCATGGAAAAGACCATCCGGGAATAGCGGAATGGAGCCAGCGAAGATACTTCGCCGATCCGCATCGCCACCACCATCGCGGCATAGCCCGCAATGCCCAACCCGATGGCCGCGCCAATGCCGATGCCGCCATAGACCGATGGCAGGACCGGCTGATGCTGCTGCAGCAGCCCCAGGATTGGCCCGGCCAGAAGCAATGCCGAGAAACCTTGAAACGACACCACGCTGGTCGATACGGTTGCGGGCAACCGGCGTGAAATGACATCGCGCAGCGAAATCGACACCACGGCCCCCACGACCAGCAAAGTGGCGACCTCGAATTCGGCCGATCCGGGGCGGATGATCAACAACACACCGCCAAACCCGATCAAGATCGCCAACCAACGCCGCCACCCGACCTGTTCGCGCAGGAACAGCGCAGCCCCCATGGTCACGACCAGCGGCACCGCCTGGAACATGGTTGCAAAGGTCGCCAGCGGCACTGCAGACAGTGATACGATCACGAAAACCGCGCAGAACCCTTCGCTGACCGACCGCAGATAAAGAATACCGTGCCCGCGCAGTGGCGGAAACAAGGTTTCGCCCGATCTGATCGCGACCAGACCGAACATCGTCGTGCCACCGATGCCAAGGAAGAAGATCAATTCACTGGTCGGAATCGTTGCTGTCACCTGTTTGACAAACAGATCCTGCACCGCGAACAGCGCCATTGAGAGGGTGAAAAGCAGGTTGGCTTTGACATTGAGCATGCAGCGCGGTCCAGAATGAATGAGGCCGCACAGCAGAATCCCAAATCGCCACCGGATGCAAGAGTGACGTGCCGACCGTGGAATCAAAACCCAATGGCGCAAGGATCACCAATGGTGATATAGGGACAGGCATCAGTCTTTCTTGATCGGTACGCCATAGAGTTCAAGCCGATGCCCCTTCAAACGATAGCCCAGCTTCTGGGCTATCTTTTCCTGAAGCTGTTCAATCTCGGGATCGACGAATTCGATCACTTCGCCAGAATGCATATCAATCAGGTGATCGTGATGTTCGCGTTCAGCATCTTCATAGCGGGCGCGGCCATCGCCGAATTCCAGCTTGTCGAGTATCCCGGCTTCTTCGAACAGTTTCACCGTGCGATAAACAGTAGCGATGGAAATGCGCGGATCGCGGGCGCTGGCGCGGCCATAAAGTTCGTCTACATCAGGGTGATCATGTGAGTCCTGCAAAACAGCGGCGATGGTCCGGCGCTGACCGGTCATCCGCAGTCCCATCGCTTCACAGCGCGAAATGATCGTGTCTTTCATGGCCTTCCCCGATGTTCCGCAACTTGTTTAACGCTAGAACCATTATTGATCCACCCGCTTTGGGGTGGGCCGGTCAGGTATCAGCCTTTTCGCCCCGCGGCAATCGGCCCGTTCGGGGTCAGGGTTCCGCATTAAGCCGACCTTCCATCACCTTGACCGCATATCCCGACACCGTAACCGTACCGTTTTGGGTCTGAATGCTGATCACGCTGGGCCGCCCCATATCGTCGCCTTGATTCAGGTGCAGGGTCAGATCGCGCCCTTCCAGTTGTGCCAGATAGGCCCCAAGGGCGGCTGCGGCACTGCCGGTGGCGGGATCTTCGGGGATGTTATCGAGGGGCGCGAACATGCGGGCATGGATGGTGTTTTTATCGCGGACATAAGCGAATTGCGCGAAATCAAGCGTTGCAGGATACCGTTCCGCCCCGTCGCGAATGGCAGTTAGGTCGGTGACAATGGCAGCCAGTGCCGCACGGTCGGTCAGTTCCGTCAGGGTAAAGGGCAGGCCAAGGCTTACCATCACCGGGGCATGGGTGGTGGTGTCAATCCGGTCCTCATCCAATCCAAGCGCCCGCGCGATCAAAGCAGGGGCGGGGTATCCCAACAAGTCCAGATCTACCGGTGTCGTGAAACGCGCCGCACCGTTTTCGGCGTGGCAACTCAGCGGCCCCACACCCAGTTCCAACACCATCTCGGGACCGTGGCCCAAACTGGCCAAAGCGATGGCTGTGCCGATGGTGGGATGGCCGGCAAAGGGCACCTCCATCGTCGGGGTGAAGATGCGAAGCTTGGCGGTATGAGACGGATCTTGGGGTGGAAAAACAAAGGTGGTTTCAGAGTAATTGAATTCCCGCGCGATTTTCTGAAACTGCGCTTCGGCCAGCTTGGAGGCATCCGGAATTACCGCCAATTGATTGCCGCCATAGGGTGTTTGGGAAAAGACATCCAGAACTAGAAATTTGGTCATTCGGCGTCCCTCCCTCGTATTGCCTTTACCCTGCGCAGATCGGCCATCGGCAGCATGCCACTACCCCAGATTTGCCCTGTGCAGGAAAATCGCTCAGCGTGTTATCGATTACATCAGATCAGGTTCACGGCCAAACCTGTTGGCGACCTGTGCCACGCTCAACCCCTGAACGATGATCGAAAAGATCACCACCATATAAGTCGCGGTCAAGATCATGGTTTTCCATTCGCCATCGGGGATCGACAGCGCCAGCGCAACCGAAATACCCCCCTTCAACCCGCCCCATGTCATGATCGGGATCACCCCGCGGCCAAAATCGCGGAACGGGCGCAACACAAAAATCGGTATCGCAACCGCCATAAGCCGCGCAAACAGCGCCAGAACAATGGCCGCAGCCCCGGCAGTCAGGTATTGCATATCCAGCGTGACGGCGAAAACTTCGAATCCGATAAGCAGAAACAAGACCGCGTTCAAAATTTCGTCGATCAGTTTCCAGAATGCTTCGACATAGCGTCGGGTTTCTTCGGACATCCCGTGCTTGGCGCCGATATCGCCAATCAGAAGCCCGGCACAGACTGCCATGATCGGGGCGGACACGTGCATCCACACGGCCAGTTCGTAGCCCCCGAAAGCCAAACCAAGCGTAATCAGCACCTCAAGCGAATAATCGTCGATCAGCCGCATCACCCGAAAGGTCAGCCAGCCCAGAACGATACCAAGGATGGCACCGCCAAAAGCTTCTTGCACGAAAAGCGTGATCGCGGACATCGCGGTGGTTTCGTGATCGTCGCCATGTCCGCTGATCGCGGGAAAGGCCAGCGCGACCAGTACCAGAAACACTACATAGCCAACTCCGTCATTGAACAGAGATTCCCCCGCGATCTTGGTTTCCAGCGATTTGCGCAGGCTGGCTTCGCGCAGAACGCCCATCACCGCGACCGGATCGGTTGGCGATATCAACGCACCGAACACCAGCGCCACCATCAGCGGCATCCCGGTGATCCAGCTGAACCCGAACCCGACGACAACGGTGGACAGCCCCACACCAAGCGTCGCCATCAACACAACAACGGACCATTGTTTGCGCAGATCGGCAAGCTTCACATGCAGCGCCCCGGCAAACAGTAAAAGGCCCAACATCCCTTCCAGCAACGCATCGGAAAAATCGATACCCAGAATAACTTTTCGGGCCGTGGATGCCATATTCAAACCAGGCAGGACCTGATCGATCAACAGCACCGACATCGAAGCCAGAAGCGACACGATCAATATCCCGATGGCGGCGGGCAGCCGCAGGAACAGGTAATTGATCGCGCCGAACATCCCGGCCAAAACGATCAGGGTCGAAGTGATCTGAAGAAACGTCATGGGAAACTCATTTGATGCAAACCGTGATTTCCGGCTAGCACACTCGCCGAGATTACAAAAGTGTTTCGCGCCGAGCCTCAAGCCATGGCGATATCGGCCCAGATTGGCAAATGATCCGACGCGATCCGCGCCGGTTGTCCCCGATGCGCCTTGGTTCGAACGGCTTGCAGGTGATCGGACAACGCGAAACGGTCTAATGCCGCGACCGGACGCGGCGCGGGAAAGCTGGGGGCGGTCGGGATGAACCGCAAACCATGCGCGACCGTATCGAGAGGCCGCACCGACCCCCATTCATTGAAATCCCCGGCCAACACTGTCGGCATGTCGGGCAGGTCGCGCAAATGCCGGATGATCGCGCTGATCTGCATCAGTCGATAGCGGCGGATCAGTCCCAGATGCGCGCCGACCACCCGCAATGGGCCGATGGATGTGTCCAGTTCGGCCCGGATCGCACCGCGTGGTTCCAAACCCGGCAATTCTATATGCGCGGTTTTTCTCAATTTCACCCCGGGGCGAACCAGCATCGCATTGCCGTGCCAACCGATAGAGCCGCCAGGCTGACCGAATGGCAGAATCGTCCAGCCATCGTCTTCGATCATCTCATGGGGCAGGGCGGCCGGACGCGGTGGTAACCGCTTGTCTGCTTCCTGCAGCACCACCACCTGAGCGTCCAATCCCGCGATCACGCTAAGCGATCGGTCGGGTCGGCGCCGCAGATCCAAACCGACGCATTTTTGAAGATTGTAGCTTGCAATGCGACAGGTGGGTAAGGTCATAAAGACTGGATACAGGTTTAAGACAGGAAGTCACGGAATGTTTGCCCGACAAACATGGGTTGCCCGCACTCTCTGGGCGCTGCTGTTCATATTTTCAGCGGTCTCACTGATCGTCGGCCAGTGGTATCCGGCTTTTGTGGCGCTGGCGACATTGGCGCTTTCGCTGGCACCGCTGTTTCTGTCCCGTTGGGCCAAAGTGGTGATCCCGCCCAGTTTCATCGCCGCTGCGACGGTTTTCGCCGGCGCGACACTGTTGCTGGGTGAAGCCTTTGACTTCTACGATCGGGTTTGGTGGTGGGATATTGCCATGCACGGAACCGGTGCGGTGGGGGTGGGCCTGATCGGGTTCGTTCTTATTTTCATGATGTTTCAGGGCGACAAATACGCGGCCCCTCCGTATGCCGTCGCGTTGTTTGCCTTTTGCTTCGCGATGGCGGTGGGGACGATGTGGGAAATTTTCGAATTCACGATGGATTCCCTTTTCGGCTTCAATACGCAGAAATCGGGGCTGCCAGACACGATGGGCGACCTGATCGTCGATGGCGCAGGGGCCATCGTCGGGGCCTGGGCGGGATGGTTCTACCTTAAATCCCAGGAACAGGGCGGGCTGACTGGCGTCATCGACGAATTCGTGCGGCACAATCCCAGACTATTTCAGCGGCGGCGAAAATAAATTCCGCATCTTGACGCCGTCGGTGGTTCGGCTTCATTTGGCCCAATGGAAAGAAAAAACAGCATAGACGGGCTTGGCGCGATAATGTTGACAGGCTTTGCCGTTGTGCTTGCCTTCAACCAAGTCGTCGTAAAATTGGGGAATACCGGATTTCAACCGGTCTTCATGGCTGGCATTCGATCGGTCGGGGCATTGATCGTTCTGACCCTCTGGATGGTTGCGCGCGGTATCCCGATCCGGTTGTCACGGGAATTCTGGGCCTCGGGTTTTCTGTTAGGCGCGTTGTTCGCTGCGGAATTCATCTGCCTGTTCTGGGCGCTTGATCATACCACAGTAGGACGCGCGTCAATCCTGTTCTATACGATGCCTATGATCCTGTCGCTGTCAGCGCATTTCCTGCTGCCCGGTGAACGATTGACTCCCATCAGGGTGCTTGGCCTCGCGCTTGCCTTGGGCGGGATTGCCCTGGTCCTTTCGGTGCGCGATGGTGGCGAAGCCAGCCTGCTGGGCGATCTGGCTGCACTGGCAGCGGCCTGCGGCTGGGCCGGGATCGCATTGACTGCACGGCTGACCCGGATTTCGGAACAAGTGCCGGAATTGCAACTGTGGTGGCAATTGGCGGTTTCGGCGGTGATCCTGATGCTGGTCGCACCGTTCTTCGGCCCTTTGCTGCGGGACCCCTCGATCTGGCATATGGCGGGGCTTGCCTTTCAGATCGTCGTGGTGGCCAGTTTCGGATTTCTGTTCTGGTTTTTACTGCTCAAAATATACCCGGCCTCCGGTGTAGCCAGTTTCAGTTTCCTGTCACCGGTGATCAGCGTCGTTCTGGGCTGGCTGCTGCTGGATGAACAGATCGGGGTTCGGGTCATCTTGGCGCTGGTTCTTGTCGCCGCGGGGATCGTTCTTATCAACCGGCGCAGCGCCTGACATTAAGTCCCGCAAAACGTCTGCTGCACCACTTCTGTGGCCAGCGGCGGGCGGGTCAAGTCTTCGGCTTCCGGCTGATCTTCATAAGGGCGCGACAACACTTTCATCAGCCTTTCGAACGGTACGTAATCGCCTGCCCGTGCCGATTGAATCATCTGTTCCACCCGATGGTTGCGCGGGATGAAGGCGGGATTCACGCGGCGCATCAACGCCTCGGGTTCGGGCTCCACCTGCAAACGCTGCCGCCATTGCGTCGCCCAAGCATCGAATGCCGTCGGATCGGTGAATTGATCGCGCGCATCACCAGTGATCAGCGCCCGGAACGTATTGGTGAAATCGGCCTGATTGTCGGCCATCACTGTCAGCAAATCGCCGATCAGCGCCTCATCCTCCTCCGTCGCCGCAGCCAATCCGATCTTTCGCCCGAAGACCAAAATCCATTCGGTCCGGATCATGCCGGACATTGCATGAACCGCTTCGGTAAACGCCTTGATCGCAACATCGCTATCGGGCATCAGAGGCACAAGGCTGGTGGCAAGCTGCGCCATGTTCCAGGCGATCACATTGGCCTGATTGTCATAGGCATAGCGCCCACCATGATCGATCGAAGAATAAACCGTCACCGGATGATAGACATCCATGAAGGCCGCAGGCCCGTAATCGATGGTTTCACCCGAAATCGAGGTATTATCGGTATTCATCACCCCGTGAATGAAACCGATCGACAACCATTGCACCACCAGTTTCACCTGTCGTTCGATCACCGCCCGAAGGAAATCCAATGGCGTTTCGGCCTGCGGATAATGCCGATCGCGAGCATAAATGAAAAGCGCCTGCAGCGCCTCGATATCCTGCCGGGCGGCGAAATATTGAAACGTGCCCACCCGGATATGGCTGCCTGCCACCCGGGTCAGAACCGCGCCCGGCAATGGCTCTTCTCGATGAACGGTTTCGCCGGTGACAACTGCGGCCAATGCCCGCGTGGTTGGAATGCCAAGGCACTGCATTGCCTCGCTCAGCACATATTCCCGCAGTACCGGCCCCAACCAAGCGCGGCCATCGCCACGGCGGGAATAGGGCGTGCGGCCAGATCCCTTCAGTTGAATATCGCGGCGCATACCGCCCCGATCCACCACTTCGCCCAACAGAACCGCGCGGCCATCGCCCAACTGTGGTGAAAATCCGCCAAACTGATGCCCGGCATAGACCTGCGCCAGCGGTGCCGCGCCCTCCGGCACCGCATTGCCAGCAAAGACTTCGGCCATCTCGGACTTGCCTGCGGGGGCTATCCCCAATTCGGCAGCCAAATCCGCGTTGAACGCCACCAATTCCGGCGCCGTGACCGGATCGGGCATCACTTGGGTAAAAAAACGCGCCGGCAGCGCGGCATAGCTGTTATCGAAGGGGATTTTCATGCTCATGACCGTCACCTAAGCCGTTGGTACGAAATGACAAGGTTCAACACTCCAACGTCATCAGCATATGGTCCGAATGTTCCCCAAAGCGCAACTTTGCAAAGAAACGGCGGGTTTTCTCATCGTCCCGGTGCAATTCCAGATGCAGCGCCTTCAACCCGGCACCGGCCAGCGCCTTTGGCAGCGCGGTCAGAACTTCGGACCCTATGCCACGCCCGCGCACGCTGGGGCGGACAAAGATTTCATCAATGATCCCGGTCAGACCACCATATTCCAACGACCATCCGAAGCTGATCACCACATGACCGATCGGGGCTCGTTGCGGACCGAACAGATAAACGACCCCATGTGGCGATCCTTGCAACAAAGGCATCAGCGCCGCGATGCGATCCTCGTCGCGACGCGCAATCCCTTGGTCTTCTTGAAACGCCTGCACCTGCGGCAACAACCGTTCCAGATCGTCGGGTCCGGCCAGATGCAGCGCGGTCATAACCGTGCCAATCGTTCGGTAAGCAGGGTAAAAAATCCATCCGCATCGATCTCCCCCATGAACATCACATTCGGCGCCCGCCCCGATACCCGCCACCAATCCGCCACGGTCATTCCCATTGTCAGCTCCGAACTGGTTTCGATCTCTACATTGATATGGCGCCCGGTAAACAGCTCTGGCCGGATCAGATAGGCCGTGACGCAAGGGTCATGCAAAGGCGCCCCCAGCGAGCCATATTTTTCTTTGTCATAGCGTTCAAAGAAATCGGTCATTTCGGCCACCGCCACCCCGACCCGGGTGCCAATGGCGCGCAAGGCGTCATTACGGGCCGGCGTCACCAACGCCTTATGTGTCACATCCAGCGGCATCATGGTGATCTGCACACCCGACCCGAAAACAATCCTTGCCGCCTGCGGATCGACATAGATATTGAACTCGGCGGCGGGGGTGATGTTGCCCACCTCGAAATAAGCCCCGCCCATCAGCACGATTTCACGGACCCGCTGCATGATGTCGGGGGCTTTTTCAAACGCCATCGCGATATTGGTCAGCGGCCCCAATAGGCACAACGTCACCGATCCCGCAGGTTCCGCGCGCAGCATGTCGATGATGAAATCGACTGCATGACCGTCCTGAACCTGCATTTTCGGATCGGGCAGGACCGGCCCGTCCAGCCCGGTCTTGCCATGCACATGTTCGGCCGTCACCAATTTGCGCCCCAGCGGACGGTCGCAACCGGCAAACACCTTTATATCCGGCCGTCCGGCCAATTCACAGATCTTGCGCGCGTTCAGTTCGGTCAGCGACAAAGGCACATTGCCCGCCACAGCCGTGATCCCCAGGACCTCGATCTCTTCGGGGCTGGACAGCGCCAGCAATATGGCAACCGCATCGTCCTGACCGGGATCGGTATCGATGATGATCCTGTGTCTATCCATGCGCGTCTCCTTAGATAACGAAACCCTTTCAGGTTCAATCGACGAAGTCCAGCGACCTCCCGCACATGTCGGCCATTGGCACAGACTTGCCAGTTTCTTCTTGGTCAAATACGCACCGTCGCAACCACCATGTCCGCGTACCGCAACAGAAAAAGGCGGCCCCTTCCCGCAAGCCAATGACCGGATGTGTTGCACGGCCCCTCGGGCGGTGTTGTGTTTCGAATGCCCGGTCTCGGTACGGTGAACCCATTTGGTCTAAGGTGAAATTGGTCTCAGCGTCATTCAGTTGCGCCGTCCGTCATACCATTTCCATAGGGAGTTGTTGGGCGTCGCTCCATTGTCTTGGTGACTGCCCGTACATGCGTTTGAACTCTCGGCTGAACTGTGACGGGCTCACGTAACCCACATCCATGGCCGCTTCATTCACGGTTATACCCCCGGCAATCTTCATCGCAGCGGTGTTGAGGCGCATCGATTTCACAAACTGAATGGGCGACATTGTTGTTGCCTGCTTGAACTTGCGATGAAATACAGCGCGGCTCATTCCCGCGCGGGTGGCCATATCGTCTATCGAGATCGGCTCGTTCAAGTTGGACGATACATGCGCGATGGACCGCGCAATGGCATTGCCTGTGCCGAAGGTCTGTCTCGCGAAAAAGCCTGCTTCACCTTTCAGGATCGCGTAATACAGTTCGCGCAACCGCGCGTCCCCAAGGACGGCCATATCCGTTTCGTTGTCGCCCAATTGCAGCAGCCGCAACAGCGCATCCGTGAACGCCAGATCCCATTGCGCGAGTCTAATCCCTTGCGCACGCGGACCACCTTTGCCTGATCGGCGGGCACCCCCGGCAGTATCCATCTCCATGACCAGTTCGGTCATCACGCGCGGGTCCAATGAAATATAGACACCAAAGAGAGGGCTTTGCGGCGACGCAGCAGGTGTCCCCGCCGTCACCGGCATCGACATGGGGCAACACATATACCGGCTGTCGTCATAGACATATCGCTCGCCGTCCAGCACGGCTTCCTTGGCCCCGCTCACGATGGCAATCACACTGGGTTCGTAGACCGCTGGGACACAGGGAATCGACGTGGTTGCTCGGTAAAGCTTGACGCCCTTCACACCTGTTTCCATCAGCCCGTCCTCGCGGACCCTGCACTCTATGAGGTGCTTGATCTGTTGTTTGCTCATACGGCCAATCTATGTTCACCCCAACAGCCACGGCAACCACCCTGATACAATCAGGCAAGTATTCGCGATTATCTCGCCTATTTGGTGGCGTAAGCGAGAGTTATTTATCAGATCAAGATCGGAACCCCATACCGCACGGTCTGTGGCCGTCGCTGAACGGAGCATGAAAATGAAAGACACCCAATTCGGACCCAAGGGCTGGACACCAGAACGGATCGGCTCACTCGCTGGTAAAACCTACGTTATCACCGGAGCCAATGCCGGTGCGGGTTTTCAGGCGGCGCGCATTCTTCTGTCCAAGGGCGCGAAGGTGGTGATGCTGAACCGCAGTGCCGAGAAATCGACCGCCGCTATCGAGACTCTGAAACAGGAATTCGGCGCGGGTGCCGACGTAAGCTTTGTCCGCATGGATCTCGCTGAACTTGCCACCGTGCGCGCGGCGGCGACAGAGGTATTGAAAACCGTTGCCCAGATCGACGCGCTGATCTGCAACGCCGCCATTGCGCAGGTGCCAACGCAGACGTTCACCAAGGACGGGTTTGAAAGCCAGCTTGGCACCAACCATTACGGCCATTTCGTGCTGTGCGGGATTCTTTTCGACAAGATCGAACGGTCGAAAGGGCGTATCGTTGTCGTCGCAAGCCTTGGCTACAAGATGGGGCTGCGGACGATCCAGTTCGACGACATGAACTGGGACAAGAATTACAGCGCCAATCCCGCCTACAGCCAAAGTAAACTGGCGCAGATGATGTTTGCCTATGAATTGCAAGACAAGGTTAAAACCGCAAGCAAGACCGTCGAGGTCTATGTCTGCCATCCCGGGTCATCCGCTACCTCGTTGATCAGCACCAGCGGCAGCCTTACCTCAAGGATCGTGTTCGGGCTCATGTCGCTGTCGCCAATGGTCCAATCGGCCAAAAAAGGGGCCTATCCAGAAGTCATGTGCGTCACCGAAGATGGATTGGAGCAACGGGCGCTCTACGGTCCCACAGGTCGAATGGAGTGGGTCGGTCCAGTCGGCAAGGGCACGCTGGAACCTTACGCCTATGACAAACCTGTCATGGAAAAGCTGTGGGATAGGTCCGAGACGGAAACGGGTTTTCGTTGGAGCTGGTGAGTGAAAAGCGCGCGGCGTCGTTTCGCGCCTCACGCGCTTTTTCGGAGATTGGGGGACTGTGCAGCATTTGTTGACGTGGGTTCAGGGCGGATAATGCCGAGGGATTGATCATGCATGCGGTGCCGTACCACCCGCACCCCTTTGGCAAGGGGGGCGGCCCTCTTCGGAACCGCCCCAACCGTGTGATTTTGTCTTTTCAGCCGTCGAAATCGACTTCTTCGGTGATCCGTACCGCAGCGGGGCGCAGCTTTGCCACATCCATCAGATTGACATTATCAGCGGTGAAATCGCCCCAGCTTTTAACCAGATCACCCGGCTCGACCCCCGGTGCGATCGGATATTCGTGATTGGCCTCGGCATAAATCTTCTGCGCTTCGGGCGTGGTTAGAAATTCCATCAGCTTCAGCGCGTTTTCCTTGTTCGGTGCAGATTTGGTCATCGCAACGCCGGATATGTTCACATGCGCTCCACTGCCTTCGAACACCGGAAAAACGATATTGACGCTTTCGGCCCATTCCTTCTGTTCCGGATCTTCCAGCATCTCACCCATATAATAGGTGTTGCCGATGGCGATATCGCATTCACCGGCCCAGATCGCCTTGACCTGCGCCCGGTCGTTGCCTTGCGGTTTGCGGGCCAAATTGGCCTTGAGACCTTCCAACCATGCCTTGGCACCGTCTTCGCCCAGATGATGGATCACCGCCGCAGTCAGCGCGACATTATAAGCGTGGGTGCCCGAACGGGTGCAGATGCGACCTTTCCATTTTGGATTGGCCAGATCCTCATAGGTGGTGACTTCACCCGGTTTAACGCGGTCCTTGCTGGTATAAACCACACGGGCACGGGTCGTCAGACCCCACCATTGTCCCTCCGGATCGTGATAGGCGGCAGGGACGTTGGCAACCAGAATATCGCTGTGAACCGGCTGGGTCAGCCCGGCGTCGACCACTGCAGCGAGACGCGAGATATCGACCGTCAGCACCAGATCAGCAGGCGAACGCTTGCCCTCGGCGGTCAGTCGTTCAACCATGCCTTTGCTCAGATAGGCGACATTGACCTCGATCCCGGTTTCCGCCTCAAACGCGTCCGTCAGCGGCTTCAGCAGGTCAGGCTGACGGTAAGAATAAAGATTGACCTCTTCGGCCATCGCCGGGGCTGCCAGTGCAAAGCTCAGCACTGCCAACGCAATGGGTTTGAATTTTGTGAGCATACAACACCTCCGATACTCAACCGTCATTTGCGCGAACATAAACCCGACTCTTTCAGTCAGGTCAATACCCAATCAAAACAATCAACTTTCCGAATATTGTCCGCGTTCTTCCAGTTTGACCCGGTTCCACATCGCATCCATTTCATCCAAATCCGATTCAGATGGCGTTTTACCGATCTCGGCCAGCTTGGCTTCAACCCCTTCAAACCGGCGAATGAATTTGGCATTGGCGGCGCGCAAGGCGGCTTCGGGTTCGATTTTCAAATGCCGGGCCAGATTCGCCATGACAAATAAAAGATCGCCGAATTCTTCCTCGACTTCCTTTTGAGTCAGATCGTTACGGGCCTCGGTCAATTCCTCGGCCTCTTCCTTGATCTTGTCGAGAACGTGATCGACATGCGGCCAGTCGAACCCGACCCGGGCGGCGCGCTTTTGCAGTTTCACCGCCCGGAGCAGGGCCGGAAGCCCGACCGCGACACCGTCAAGCGTGCCTTTTTGAGCCTTCTGCGCCCGTTCCGCGGCCTTGATCTGTTCCCAGTCGACGGTCTGTTGAGCGGCGGATTTATCACGGCTTTCATCACCGAACACATGCGGATGCCGGGCCACCATCTTGTCCGACATGGTGTCGGCCACGTCATCGAAGCTGAACATTCCGGCTTCTTCCGCCATCTGGGCATGGAATACCGATTGGAACAGAAGATCGCCTAATTCGCCTTTCAATTCATCCCATGCCTGCCGTTCGATCGCGTCGGCGACTTCATAGGCTTCTTCGATCGTATAGGGCGCGATGGTGCTGAAATCCTGTTCGATATCCCACGGGCAGCCGGTTTTCGGATCCCGTAATCGGCGCATGATTTCCAACAATCGTGGCATACCCCCGTTGGGATCGTTTATCAGCTTCTCATCGGGCATTGCGGCGGCTCCCATATTACGATTGAGTGTGACCCTGACCGTTACACCTGCCGGAGTCCAGTACATGGCCGTGATCAATCGCATCGCCGGGTTCGCCGACGAAATGACCGCTTGGCGGCGGCATCTGCATCAGCATCCCGAGCTTAAGTTCGACTGTTATGAAACAGCTGCTTTCGTCGAATCCAAACTAAAGGAATTTGGCGTTGACGAAATCCATTCCGGCATCGCCAAAACCGGCATCGTAGCGCTGATCAGGGGGCAGGGTGGTGACCGTACAATCGGCCTGCGTGCCGATATGGATGCTTTGCCGATCGAAGAAGAAACCGGGGCCGATTACGCCTCTGTCACGTCGGGCGTCATGCATGCCTGCGGCCATGATGGACATACGACAATGTTGCTGGGCGCGGCAAAATACCTGTCCGAGACTCGCAATTTCGAAGGCACCGTCGCGTTGATTTTCCAACCTGCCGAGGAAGATGGTGGTGGTGGTGGTGTAATGGTGGAAGAAGGTATCATGGACCGTTTCGGTATCGAGGAAGTCTATGCGCTGCACAATGCGCCGGGGTTTGCCGAGGGCGGGTTTTACACCACGCCGGGGCCACTGATGGCGGCGGTAGATACGTTCCATATCAATATCAAAGGCATCGGCGGTCATGGTGCGATGCCGCATGAGGCGCGCGATCCGGTAATCGCTGCCGTGGGGATCGTTCAGGCAATCCAATCGATTTCCAGCCGCAATCACTATGCTCTTGACGATCTGGTGATCTCGGTCACCCAGATCCACACCGGATCGGCGGAAAACATCATTCCAGAAACCGCCTATATCAATGGCACCGTGCGCAGCTTTGACAAGGACGTGCAAGCGATGGTGATGCGACGGATGCAGGAAATCGTCGATGGGATGGGGCCAGCCTATGGGGTTGAAGCGTCGCTGAATTACGAAGTCTGGTATCCGCCCACCATCAACGATCCTGCCAAGACCGCGTTTGCCGCCGATATCGCGCGGCAGATCGCGGGCGACAACAATGTGATCGACGATGCCAGCCGCGAAATGGGGGCCGAGGATTTTTCGTATATGCTGCAAGCGCGACCCGGGGCGTATCTGTTCCTTGGTGGCGGCGACGGGGCAGCACTGCACCAGCCGAAATTCGATTTCAACGATGCGATTGCACCGATTGGTGCGTCCTTTTTCGCCCGCTTGATCGAAACCGCACTACCGACCAACAACGAGTAATGTTGACCGGGGTGCATGGCTCTGCAATATTTTGATCAAATTCTTCAAGCTGGAGACACCGCATGGCCCTGGAAGATGCAAATAAGCAAATCGATCATGCCTTTACCCGCGAAAATATGCGTGGATTGAGCTTTGAAAACGCCTTTGCCGGGGCGACGTCTTTCCTGCGTCGCCGCTATTCCAAGGATCTGACCGGCGTTGATCTGGCGATCACCGGCGTGCCCTTCGATCAAGCTGTGACGCATCGGCCCGGTACCCGGTTCGGGCCGCGTGCGATTCGCGAAGCCAGCAGCTTGCAACCCTATGATCCGCCCTATGGCTGGGGCTATGACCCGCTGACCCGCTTTTCCATCGTCGATTATGGCGACCTAGCCTTTGATTATGCCAAGACGTCTGAATTCCCCGCCACGTTGGAAAACCATTTTCGCACGATTCTGGCCGCCGATGTCGGCACTGTGACATTGGGCGGCGACCATTATATCGCTTTGCCAATCCTGAAAGCCTATGCCGAAAAATTCGGGCCGATGAGCGTGATCCAGTTCGATGCCCATTCCGACCTTTGGGCGGATGACGATTATGACCGGATCGATCACGGCACATTCATGTACAAGGCTGTAAAGCTGGGACTGGTCGATCCCAAACGGTCGGTTCAGATCGGCATTCGCACCGAATGCGACGATTACCTGGGTATGAATGTGATCGATGCGCGCGAAGTGCATGAAAGTGCGCCCGCCGATATCGCGAAGAAGATCAAAGCGATTGTCGGCGATGCGCCGACCTATCTGACCTTTGATATTGATGCACTTGATCCGGCCTATGCGCCGGGCACCGGAACGCCGGTCTGGGGCGGTCTGACCAGCGCCCAAGCGGCAATCATCCTGCGCGAACTTGCTGGGATCGATCTGAAAGGCGGCGATATCGTGGAAGTGTCGCCGCCCTATGATCCGACCGGTGCCACTGCGGTCGCCGGGGCGCATGTGGCGATGGAATTGATCTGCCTTTGGGGCTGGAATCGGCGATAAACAAACGCGGCGTCACCCTTGTCCAATGTGCGGTTCTAGTCCCCTGTGTTTTTCTAAGTATTTGTTGAACAGTGAAAGGGGCAGGCAATGAAATGGGTAGGATTTGCGGTTTTGGCGCTGCTGGGGCTGATGGCCTATGTTCGCCTTTCACCGAACGACCCGACCCGTTGGCACCAACCGATCCAGGGGGATCGGGACAAGCAATTCAATGCTGGTGCCATCCGCGTCGTTGCGGCACGCGCCGAAGATTTCACCCGACTGCATGAGATCGCACTGAGTTGGCCGCGCACCAAAGTTCTGTCCGGATCACAGAGTGAAGGCCGGATCACCTATATCAGCCGGACCGCATTTTGGGGATTTCCGGATTTCACTACGGTGGAACTGCGCGACGGTCAAATCGCGCTCTATGGCAGGTTACGATTTGGCCGCCGTGATTTCGGTGTCAACGCCGTGCGCATCGACCAATGGCTTGACGCTTTGGCGCAGGAATGAGCTAAGGCACCCTTGCGCCACTTCGCGCCACATCGGGACATTCAACGACATCTGACATTGCGCCATGAACATGCGGCCATCGACCTGCAGACAAATGGTCTGTCCCAGTTCGACCCGGGCACCAGACGTGTCGGTGCAATAACAATCCACCACCTTGCCGCCGATGTTCTGATCGGACAGGGCTGGCGTGGCCAGCAGTAGAAAGGGCAGGAATTTCCACATGAAAAGAAGTCTAGCATATCCGACGCTCTTGACCAAATCGCGTGAATGGGAAAAAGCAGGGATATGATATCACTGGACCGACTAGATCAGATCACCAGCCGTTTCGAATTCCTTGAAGCGCAAATGGCCGAAGGCCGCGGCGATATTGCCGTGATCGGCAAGGAATATGCCGATCTGCGCCCGGTAGTCGAACAGATCAGGGCCTATAAGCAACTTCTCGGTGATCTGTACGACGCCGAAGACATGCTGTCCGATCCTGAAATGAAGGCGCTGGCCGAAGAAGAATTGCCAGATTTAAAAGCCCGACTGCCAGTTGCGGAAAAAGCGCTTCAACTGACGCTTCTGCCCAAAGACGCCGCAGATGCACGCCCGGCAATGATCGAAATTCGCCCCGGAACGGGTGGCGACGAGGCGGCGTTGTTCGCTGGCGATCTATTACGGATGTACCAACGCTATGCCGAAGCAAGGGGATGGTCGTTTCAAATCATCGATCTGACCGAAACCGAACTGGGCGGGATCAAAGAGGTTACCGCCCATGTCAAAGGTGACGGCGTCTTTGCCCGGCTGAAATACGAAAGCGGTGTACACCGGGTGCAACGGGTGCCTGAAACGGAATCGGGGGGGCGCATTCATACGTCGGCGGCAACGGTGGCGGTGCTGCCCGAAGCCGAAGATGTCGATATCCAGATTGACCAGAACGATCTGCGCATCGACACCATGCGTAGTTCAGGCGCAGGTGGTCAGCATGTGAACACAACGGATTCTGCGGTGCGCATCACCCATATCCCTACCGGGATCGTGGTAACATCATCGGAAAAGTCACAGCATCAAAACCGCGCCATAGCGATGCAGGTTCTGAAGACCCGGCTGTTCGATCTGGAACGTCAGCGGATCGATACCGAACGCGCCGCAGACCGCAAGGCACAGGTCGGTGGTGGCGATCGGTCAGAACGCATCCGCACCTATAATTTCCCACAAGGCCGGATGACCGACCACCGGATCAACCTGACGCTCTATAAACTTGATCAGATCATGCAGGGCGATCTGGACGACGTGATCGATGCCCTGATCGCCCATCATCAGGCCGAAATGCTGGCGGAGATGAACGAGTGAAAGCGATAGAAGCGCAGTCGGCAGGTCAGGCATTGTCGATTGCGCTCAAACTGGGGCAGGAACAACTGGCCAAGATGGACAATCCCGCTCGTGAGGCCCGGTTACTACTGGCCCATGCAGCGGGCGTGGATCAAGCCGGGCTGATCCAGTTGGATATTGGTGATTACAACGCCGAAGTGATGACGCGGTACGCAGACATTCTGCACCGGCGCAGGGCAGGGGAGCCGGTTTCGAAAATTATTGGCTATCGTGATTTCTGGAACCATCGTTTTGAAATCAGCGCCGATGTGTTGGACCCGCGCCCGGATACCGAAACATTGGTTGCGGCGGCGCTGCAAGGGCCAGCACCGGACCGAATTCTGGATCTGGGCACCGGTAGCGGTTGCATCTTGCTTAGCCTGCTGGACGAATGGCCGCGCGCGACCGGCGTCGGCTGCGATCTGAGCGACAAGGCGTTGGATATCGCGCGGCGCAATGCGCAGGCGCTTGGATTAACCGACCGGGCCGACTTCGTCACGTCGGATTGGTTTACCGCAATCGAGGGCCGGTTCGACCTGATTGTGTCCAATCCCCCCTATATTGCGGCGGCAGAAATGACCGGATTGTCGCGCGAAGTTCTAAACCACGACCCGCATCTGGCGCTGACCCCCGGGGGGGACGGGCTGGCCCCTTATCGGATCATCGCTACCAGGGCCGGGGAATTTTTAACCGAAACTGGTCGGCTGATGGTTGAAATCGGTTGGCAACAGGGGCCGGATGTGTCCGCAATATTCCATCAGGCGGGATTGGTGAACGTGAAAACCCTCCCCGATCTGGAAGGGCGCAACCGCGTTGTGATGGCAACAGTTCGCTGATTTTCGGGGCATAAACCCGGTGCAAAGTCCAGAAATTACTTTTTTTGACTGGTTGCCCCTTGCCACGCTGCACTCAACGGATTAATCAGGGGGTGTCGAGGTGCTGGATGCTCTGATCCGCTCCCGCCCGACGCCAAGCCAAAAAACGATGTGGACCCGGTTGGTAATTGAGCGCAAGAGGCGTGAAACGGGTCTGACAACGCTGAAATGTGAAGGCTGGACAGCAGTAAGATGAGATCTTCCAAATCCCGTTCTCGGTCAAAGTCGAACCGAAACAATAATAACCGCAATGTCGGAAATATCGTAAATCGTGTGTTCGATAGTTCCGGGCCCGAAGGTAAAGTGCGCGGCACGCCGCAGCAGATTATCGAAAAGTACAATCAGTTGGCGCGCGATGCGCAACTGAGCAATGATCGTGTGGCGGCGGAAAATTTCCAGCAGCACGCGGAACATTACCTGCGTATGCTGAGCGCCGCACAACGCGACATGGATGCCCGCCGCGAACAGCAGGAACGCGAAAACCGCGAACGTCAAGCCGAACGCGACCGTGATCGCGCCGTACGACAGGACCGCGATACCGCTGATGCAGCCAACAAACCGGCCGAAGTCGCCAGCGATCCCGGAAGCGCCGATCAACCCGATATCGTCGATCTGGGCAATGAACCGGACAGTGGATTGGTGGAAACGCCCGAGGCTGGTTCGGAAAAACCGGCCAAGCCGAAGCCCGCCCGAAAGCCGCGCAAACCCCGGGTCAAGAAACCCGTAGAAGGCGAAGCGACGGACAAGCCCAAAGATCCACCCGCGCCGGAAGCGCCCGAAGCCGCAGAGTGATTTTTTTCGATCTTGATTTATAAAAAAGGCCCCGAAAGGGGCCTTTTGCTTGAGCAAAGTCGTTGTCTATCTGATCGTCTCAGCCCGCAGACAAGTTTCGCGTCAAGGTACAGAATTGTTCCAAGCTCACCGTTTCGGCCCGGTCGGTCGGTTTGATCCCAGACGCGATCAAACGATCCTCGATGTCCGGCGCAACCCCCTTCAGGGCGGCGCGCAGCATCTTGCGCCGCTGGTTGAACGCTCGAGCCACCAGCTGTTCCAATTTTTTCGCATCTGCAGGAAAGCGCGGTTCGGGCAGGGCTGTCAGATGCACCACCGCCGAATGCACCTTGGGCGGTGGGCTGAAGGCTTCGGGTGGAAGCTGTAAAGCGATCCGCGCATCGCAGCGCCACTGCGCCAGGATTGCCAACCGTCCGTAAGCCTTGGACCCGGGTTGTGCCACGATCCGTTCAGCGACTTCTTTCTGAAACATCAATGTCAACGAAGACCAGAACGGTGGCCATTCCTTTGGCGTCAGCCAACGCACCAACAATTCTGTTCCGACATTATACGGCAAGTTGGCGGCGATCCGGATCGGTGGGGTCAGGTATTGCAGCGGGTTGATTTCCAAGGCATCGCCATTGATCACCTGCAACCGACCCGGGTAAATCTGCGCGATTTCGTCCAGCGCCGCCATGCAGCGGCTGTCTTTTTCAATCGCCAGAACCTTGCGGGCGCCTTCGGCCAGCAATCCGCGAGTCAACCCGCCGGGGCCGGGGCCGATTTCCAGAATGTCACAGGCGCTCAGATCACCTGCAAGCCGGGCGATTTTCGACGTCAGGTTCAGATCAAGCAGGAAATTTTGTCCAAGTGATTTCTTGGCTGCAATACCGTGGCTGTCGATCACATCGCGCAGCGGCGGAAGGGAATCAATCTGGCTCATATCCGGGTCCGGTTTGCGGCCATTTTGGCAGCCAGTTTCAGCGCAGCGATAGTCGATGTCGGATCAGCCAACCCTTTGCCTGCGATATCAAACGCGGTTCCGTGATCGGGCGAGGTGCGGATAAAGGGCAACCCCAGCGTGACGTTGACACCACCGGCAAAATCAATGGTCTTGATCGGAATCAGGGCCTGATCGTGATACATGCAGATTGCAGCGTCGTAATGTGATCGCGCCGCGGAATGGAACATCGTGTCGGCCGATTTGGGTCCGTCTAGATGCAGGCCTTCGGCCCTGAGCCTGTCCAGCACCGGAATGATCAGGTCGATCTCTTCGTGCCCCATCGTACCGCCTTCGCCCGCATGCGGGTTCAAACCGGCCACGGCCAAACGCGGATTGTCCAGCCCGAAATCCCGGCGCAATGCCGCGTGGGTGATCCGGATTGTTTCGGTCAGCAGATCGGCGGTCAGCTGTTTCGGGACCGCGTTAATCGCGATATGGATCGTGGTTGGTACCACCCGCAATTCATCACTGGCCAACATCATCACAACGCGGTCCACATCGGCCAGCGCAGCAAGGTATTCTGTATGACCGGGATAGGCGAAATCCGCCCCGTCTTTCAGCGCTTTTTTGTGAATCGGCAGCGTACACAATGCCGAAGCCGCGCCGCTTTGCGTCAATTCAACACCGCGCGCGATAACATCGATCACGCCTTGCGCATTTGCCGGATCGGGCTGACCGGGCCGGGCCGCTGCGGGAAAATCATGCCGCAGCACGGGAATACCGCGACGGCAGGCTTCATTCGCGTCTTCGGCGGCGTCGATTGACACCACTGGCGCGGTTTGCGGCAAATGTCGTGGATCGCCGATATAGAAGAACGGCAGGCTGTCCCCCAACAGTTCCCAAGCACGAAACGCGATTTCAGGCCCGACGCCGGCCGGTTCGCCACAGCTCAGAGCGATTGGTGACCTCATCGATACGTGATCCGGGCTTCGGACCGCAATTCTTCCAAATAGCCGTTGGCAAAGGATTCAAGTTGCCGGTTGCGCAACTGCGCGGCAATTTCTTCGCGTGATGCATCCTCGGCAATTGCAGGAGTTCGACCGCACATCATCAGGAAAATCAATTGCTGCCCATCTGCCCGGGTCAGATTGGTCGACACTTCGCCCTTGTCGAGCTTGGCCAGCTCGATCGCGATATCTTGCGGCAATTCGGCAGGCGTTGTGATCACTCGGTCCAGCAATTCTTCCGGCTGGTCCTGATTGATCCCGTATAGGTCATCACAAGTATCAACATGTCCGCGCAGCGATTCAGCCTTGGCCAGAGTTTCGGGACTGCGCCCGCCCGGCATATAATAGGCCGCATATTCAATCGCGGAATATTCCGGGGTCTTGTAGTCGGATTCTGCGATCGCGCGCAGCTGGAACACCGCCAGCGCCCCTTGGAACGGCAGTGGCGCGGTGGCTTTACCCGGTGTCAACCCCAATAGAACCGGGCGAAGCGCCGGTGGCAAGTTGGTGATCGGCATCCATCCCAGTCTTCCTCCGACATCCCGACTGCGGGCGGCGGAATATTTCCGCGCCGCTTCAGAAAAGCCGCTGAGGCTTTCGATTTGGCTGATTTCCTCTGCCAGCGCCTGCACTTCTTCTTCGCGCCCCTGCGGGATGGGGATGATGATTTCAGAAACCAGAACCCGCACCGAACTGCCGCCGGTGACAGCGTTCAACGCTTTGTCGATATCCGCCTCGGACACCGAAACCCGACCGTTGTATTTAGCCCGGATCAATTCACGCCAACTCAGCCCCGGCACCATGAAATCCAGAAAGCTTTGTTTGTCGATGCCTTCCTTGGCCAGCAGTTGATAGAGCTGTTCAGGCTTCAGATTGGCACGGCCAGCAAATTCGGCCACGCCCCCATCGATCCCTTCCGGAGAAATCTGTAATCCGACGGCGTCGCTCGCCTCCAGTTTCAGGCGATCTTCGATCAATTGTTCACGGGCCAGTTTGGCCCGGTTGCCAGCCGCGTTCAACACCCCCAGCAACAATTCACGCTGTTCGATTTCGTACTGCGTGACAACCCGATCGTTGACCTTGATCACCGGATCAAAAAGTCCCTGGGCCAGCGCCAGCGCAGGGGTGGTCAGAAAGGTTCCGACGGCTGCGGCGGCAAAAAGAATCTGGCGCATGGTCTGTTTCATAGTCCTTGGTTCCTGCAACTGCGGGTATAACTTTTGTCAACCTTGCCTGCGCTAAACCCGGTCAGTTTGACGGTAAAGCCCAAAGAGGTCGACGGTTCGACGATAGTGGAAGAGGTGAAGCGGCGCGAGAGGGAAAGGTTCACCTGAACGCATTCATTTCGGTAAACCAGCCCCAGGCTGGCTTCGGCGGTCTTGTCGCTGACGATATCATAGCGCCAATCGGCGGTGCCGGACCAATGGTTTGAAATCCGATAGTATCCATCCAGAAGCCATTCCGACACTGTGCTGCTGCGATCTTCCGCGACGTCTACCCCAAGCCAGACATAAGACGCACCAAAGCCACCGCGCGCCAATTGCCAGGCGGCTCGGGCTTCGGCCTTGGACACATCAAACCCCTGATCGCTTAGCAAGGTACGCGCGCTGAGTGACAAGCCATTGGCGGTTTTCAACTGACCGGCCAACAATAAATCCGACGTGGTTCCCGACAACCCCGATGAAATCGTGAAATCGCTTTCTGCGGTTTCGCGATAAACCTGCCCAAGGGTCAGCGTGGAACTGCCGCCATGCGGACCCAGCCGGGTCCAGATCAGCCCTACAGCGGCCTGCGCACCGCGTTCGCGCCGGTCGTAGGACGGATACCGCGACAGCGCCAACAGGTTGCTTTCATCAAATTCGACCCGGGTGCTTTCCTCGTTGGGGACATTGGCGTTGGAACCGCCGGTCCAGCCCACCATCGCGACCGGTTCGATCACGTGGATGGAACCGTTTCGGGCGGCTTTCATCCACGGCCAGCGCAGCGTCAGCCGGGTTTGTGGCGTCACCACCGTGTCTTGATCGATCGAACTGCTGTCTTGTTCAACGTTAAAGGCATCAACCGCAACACCGGCGTAATATTCCATCCGCATACCTGCCGGTCCGGTCCAGGTGTTGCGCCAGCTCAGTTCAGTATCCGCCCGACTGATGTCGCGCCCGTCGATATCCAGATCGGAATAGCGGTAGTGTGAATGCGCCCCCAACGACAACCTCACTTCACCGCCGATTGATTTGGGGAAAAATCGCTTTTCGTATTCAATATCGCCGATGATTGTCGGCAGGGTGGAATTGTCTTCACCATCACGCAGCGTCTGGTACGAAGTCAACGCGGCGCGGACATATTCGTCGCGCCGGACCCGGGTCAGCGCGACCTCGCTCTCCAACCGGTCTTTGTCGGAATAGTCGTATTCCACCAGATAAGCGCGGTCGGTGACCGCTTCGACGTTGAAACTCAACTGGAAATTGCGTTTCAGATCGAACAGACCTTCACCGAACAGGTACCCGCGGCGGTCGGATTGAATCGAATCTTCGGACACCGCGCCGTTGAATTCGATCTTTCCATGGCGAAACGCCTGTCGATAGCGCAATTCCAATGTACGCGTTTCGGACGATAAATAGGGGGTCAGAGTCAGATCGCGATGATCGCCCATCTTGATGAAATAAGGCAGTTTCAATCCCAGCCCCAGCAGAGAATTTTGCTTCAGCGAAGGGATCATGAACCCTGTGGCCCGGTCCAGTGTCGGGTCGGGCAGCCGCAGCCGCGGCAGCCAGAACACCGGCACATTCATGATCCGCAATTGGGCGTTTTCGAAATAGAGCTGACGCTCTTCTTGATCATGCGTGGTTTTCGTGGCCCTGATCTGCCAAAGCGGCGGCGTATCGCTGTTACACACCCGGCACGAAGTCGCCGCGACCTTGTAAAGTTGTGAATAGCGCCCGCCGACGCGGCTGATCTGTGCGGCTGCCAATTGAACCTGCTGGTTCATGATCATCCGGGCCCCGCGCAACAACCCGTTTTCCATTTTGGCATCCAATTCACCGGAATCGGCCAAAACGATGGTATCTTCCCCGTCGCTGAGGATAATCGGCCCCTCGATGGTCAGTTTATCCTCGGCCCGGTCATAGATCACCCGCGCGGCCTTCAGGCGCATATCATCATAAAACGCTTCGACATTGCCGTCTGCTATCAGCCGGTTACGACCTTCGACCCGAAGATCGTCAGCGACCAGAACTGCGCTTTTAACCGCTTGTGTGGGCACAGGATTACCCTGCTGCTGCGCCGCGGCAGGCAGGGTATGGCCGGCACAAAGCAACACAACCAACAACAGCGAAGGAAGACGTCGTTTCATCACCCGTCCTCCATATGCAAAAGCAATCCAAGCGCAAGCAGAACCGACGCCGCAGGTGGCGCCCAAGCGGCCAGCATGATCGGTATTTGCCCATTTTCACCAAGAATTTGCGCGAAATTCCTAATGTAATACAGACTGAAACCCAGCATGATCGAAGCCAGAACAGCAATCCCGGTGCGGCCAGACCGGCTGTGGCGCATCGTGAAAGCCGAAGCGATCAATACCATCGCCATCAGAAACATCGGCCGGGCCAGTTCCATTTGCAGCCAAACAGCATGGCGACGGGCGGAAAATCCTGCTTCTTCCAATTGGGCAATATAGCTGGATAAATTCCAGATCGATATCGAACTGGGCAAACCGAAACTGTCGCGGATCCGTTCCCGGGTCAGGGAAGATGGTAGGGTCATGTCAGCGAAAGTTTCTGCAGCACCTTCGGGGTTTAGTTGAGGGTCAAGCGGCCAGACCTTGGCACGGGTCAGGGACCATTGACCTTCTCCTAACACAGCCATATCGGCTTCAATCCGACGCATTGGACCGCCTTCGGCGGAATAACTGAGAAAAGTCACGTCGAAAAACGAAGTGCCTTCGGGATTGGCCCGGGCGGCGCGGATCACCGTCTGGCCGTCTTTCCCGCCCTGACGCAGCCACAACCCTTCCTTACTGATCGAAAACGCGTTGGCCGATCCGCTTTGATAGGCTTCGAACAATTCGTGATACCGTTTCGAAGTTGCCGCGACGATCGGATTGAACATTGCCACGGTGAACGTCCCGATCATCGCCGCCACGATCAACGGCGAAAGCAGGCTGCGCAGGGCAGACCGCCCGGTAGCCCGCACCACCACCAATTCCGACGACCGGGCCAACCCCAAAAACAACGTGATCGTCGCCAGGATCATGACCAGAGGCAGAATGCTGTACAACCCTTCAGGCGTGTTCAGCAATGTCAGTTTGAAAATATCGGTCAAAGAGATACCGCTGGCGGAAAACCGGCTGATTTGTTCGACAAAATCAATCAAAAGCAACAGCAGAAAAAACACACCGGAAATTCCGGCGAAAATGGTGAAGAATTTGCGTGCGAAATAGAGGTCAAGCTTCATGCCGCTGTCGCCTTGCCGTGGGGCTGCCGCCGTCTGCGCGGTTTGGCGGCCCAGTAAAGCAACGTGACAGACATCATTGCGCCGGCCACTGAGGGTCCATACACCAACGGCCAAAGGTCGGCATTGGCGCGCACAGCATCCGTCACCAGCCCCTCGACCAGCTTGATAATCACCAACAGCACCAGAGCCGCCACGATCTGGCGCCAAACGCCAAAACGGGAAAAGCTACCCACCAACAGGGTGGAAAACCCAATCAATGCCGCGACCACACACAGAAACGCTTGGTTCACCCGGTAATGCAATTCTTCGATGGCGCGGCCGATGCTTTCGCCGGTTTCCGCCGCGATCGCCGCCGGTTCCCGTATCAATTCCCAAGTGGGACTGTTCCGGATTTGCCGGACATTCACGTCTGAAACACCGATCAAATCACTGATATCATATGTAAAATCTACAAAATGGGTGGTAAAAAGACGATTACCATCGCGCAAATAGCTTTGTGCCATTCCATCCACCATCACCAGCTTTGTCGCCCCGTCATCATTGATCAGATACGCGCGGTTCGCGGTATAGGTCATCGCCCGGTTGTCGCTGCGCCGATCCGACAGGAACACATCCTCCAGTGCACCATCCAAAGTGATGTCGCGAATATAGAAAGTGATGCCGTCGGCAGGATGTAAAAAGGTCCCTTCGGTCAGCAGTTTGGCTGTGATATTGCGGGATATTTCATTTTCACGCAGCTTCATCTGGCCCAGGCTAATCGGCACCAGAATGTGGGTCAGAATCGTCATCATCAGCCCCACGATCAGCCCGTAATACAGGACCGGGCGCGCCAATCGCCATGGGCTGAAACCGGTGGCCTGCATCACCACGAGTTCGGAATCGCTTGATAACCGGTTGGTAACATAGACAGATCCAGCAAAGACCGCCACCGGCAGCACCAGGCGGATCACATTGGGCAGGGTCAGCGCGGTGAATTCGATAAAGACAAAGGCCGATTGACCGTCACCGATCAATCGGTCGAACAGACGCACGGCCTGGTTGATCCAATAGATCGACACTAGCACCAGCGCGAAGAAGCCGAACAGCACCATTAGCTGCGACATCACATATCTGTCGAATCTGGACACGAGCCCCCCAAGGCAAAGCGCAATTTCAGCCGGACGTTACAAGATGTGGGCCGGGGGGGTAAACTGCTATCTGGCAATGTCGGCGAAGCGGCGCTAGGTATCAAGGCGTATCAACGAGGAGAGCACCAGATGACCGCGCCGATTTCCATCCGTTTTGTTGAAACCGATCTCGATACCATCGCGACCCAGAAAGGCCGGGTGGCGGTAATCGTCGATGGCGAAGGCAAACTGGATCCCGGCGCGCGCCGGGTGAACCGCCTGACCAAAGGGGCGCTGGCCCGCTTCGCTGGATCGGACCGGTTCGCAAAAATGAAGGACGGGCAGATCGCAACGATCGCTTTTCCGGTCGGAATGGAAGCCGAGGCTTTGGATATTTTGCGCCTGCCGCGCAATCCCCAGCCCGATCTCGCCCGCAAGGGCGGTGCGGCTTTGGCCAAAGCGAAAGCAAGCAAGGCACAGCTGATCCTTGCTGGCAATCTGCGCCGTGTCGATGATCTCGCCCTCGGTCTGGCGCTGCGCGGATATGCCTTCACCGACCACAAGACAGATAATCAAGACCCAATGGAAGCCACTGTAATCGCTTGTTCCAAACCGGACGAGGCAAGCGCGGCTGCCGCCCCCTTGCTCAGCGTTGCCGAAGGCGTGTTTTTCACCCGCGATCTGGTCAGCGAACCGGCCAATGTGTTGACGACTACCGAATTCGCCGACCGGCTGCAGGCAATGGCCGATCTAGGCCTGAAGGTGGAGATTCTGGAAGAGGACGCGTTGGAAAAACTGGGCATGGGCAGCCTGTTATCGGTGGGTCAAGGCAGCGTCAGCCCCTCCAAGGTGGTGGTGATGCAGTGGCAAGGTGGTGAAAAGGACGCGGCCCCCTTGGCCTTGGTCGGCAAAGGGGTGGTGTTCGATACCGGCGGGATCAGCCTGAAACCCGCCGCCGGCATGGAAGACATGACCATGGACATGGGCGGCGCGGGCGTGGTCGCGGGCGTGATGCGCGCGCTGGCCTTGCGCAAGGCCAAGGCCAATGTCGTCGGGCTGGTCGGGCTGGTGGAAAATATGCCTTCGGGCAATGCCACTCGTCCCGGCGACGTGGTCAAATCGATGAAGGGCGACACCATCGAAGTGATCAACACCGATGCCGAGGGCCGTTTGGTTCTGGCCGATGTGTTGTGGTATGCACAAGACCGGTTCAATCCGGCCGGTGTGATCGATTTGGCAACCCTGACCGGCGCGATCATCGTCGGATTGGGGCATGAAAATGCCGGCGTGTTTTCCAATGATGACGCCTTGTGCAGGGATTTTCTGAAAGCTGCCGAAGCCGAAGGTGAAGGCGCTTGGCGGATGCCGCTGGGCCAAGCTTATGACGACATGATCAAATCGCAAATTGCGGATATCAAGAATACCGGCGGACGTCCCGCCGGGTCGATCACGGCGGCACAGTTTCTGCAACGCTTCATCAAGGCTGACATGCCTTGGATCCATCTGGATATCGCCGGCGTGGCCAGCGTGAAGGCGGAAACGAAATATGCCCCCAAGGGTGCGACGGGCTGGGGCGTGATGGCGCTGAACCGGCTGGTGGCCGATAAGTTCGAGGGATAATCCCTTATGGGAGCTGCGTTTTTCTATCATCTGACCCGCGCACCGCTAGAAGCGACCCTGCCCATGTTATTGGGCAAATCGCTTGGGGCGGGTTGGAAGGTAGTGGTGCGCGGCCCCAACCGCGCCCGGATGGAATGGCTGGATCAGAAACTTTGGCTAGGGCCAGAGGATGCGTTTTTGCCGCACGGTTTATCGGGTGGGCCGCATGACGCGCACCAACCCGTGTTGTTGACGGTGGCGGGGGAAGCGGCTGGAAATAACCCGGCCTGCCTGATGGCGATCGACGGCGCAGAGGTCGCAACAAAAGAGGTGCAGACGTTGGAACGTGTTTGCATCCTGTTCGACGGCACCGACGAAGAGGCGGTGCAGGTCGCGCGCGGCCAGTGGAAAGCGCTCACCAGCGCGGGCTGTTCGGCGCAATACTGGTCCGAGGAAACGGGCCGGTGGGAGAAAAAAGCGGAAAGCTGAACCCTAAAAGGGCGGCACCGACAACCGTGTTATCCCGATCAGAAAACAGGGCGAAATCCGTGTCAGATTTCACCCATCAGATATCAGGGAATGATCCGCGTGTATTTCACGCCTTCCAAGGTCGCCCCGGCCATCAGCCCGGCTTGGCCAAAGATCACCGCCACGACCGGGCTGGACGATGTCGTGGTTTCGGCCCGCATGTTGCCGCCTTTGTCGTTCAGCGCATACTCCACATCGGCACCCGCCGCCCAGCCGGGGGAATGGCGAAACCGCGTCAGCGCATCTTCGGTCATGAAGAACAGAACATGCGCAAATTGCTGCGCCCCGATCTGCAACCCGATGCTGCCCTTGGTCGACGAATAATAATCCACCGTCACCCCATCGACGCGCAGCGCACCACGGCCATAGCCGCCGCCGATGCCGAAACCAGCCTCGGTAACCAGCGGCATCACCAGTTGTCCATTGGATTTGTCGGCCAGATCCCGTGTGTTGGGGTAAGTGGAATAGAGATAGTCTAGCGTCTTATCGACCCGTGCGTCGATCTTGGGGCCGGCGCTGCTGCCCACGCCATTCCCGCAAGCTGCGGTCACTCCTGCACCTGCCAAAGCCGCAAGCGTAAAGCCGCGTCGTGAAAACTGTGTCATGATATCGCCTGTTCATTGCCTGACTGCTGCCGACTATGCTGCCGGTTCCTGCGTTTAGTATAAACGCAGGAACGCGCCCTGTCACGTCCAACCCTCAAACGTCGGCAGGTTACCGCAGGCCGTGCAATTTCTTCGCAACCGCGGGAGCAAAATAAGTCAGGATGCCATCGCAACCGGCCCGTTTGAAGCACAGCAGGCTTTCCATCATCGCCTTTTCGCCGTCGATCCAGCCGTTCAGGGCGGCGGCCTGTATCATCGCGTATTCGCCCGACACCTGATAGGCATAGGTCGGCACCGCGAAACGGTCCTTCACCCGGCGGCAGATATCCAGATAGGGCATGCCGGGCTTG
This sequence comes from Thalassovita gelatinovora, assembly GCF_001458355.1. Lineage (GTDB taxonomy): Bacteria > Pseudomonadota > Alphaproteobacteria > Rhodobacterales > Rhodobacteraceae > Thalassobius > Thalassobius gelatinovorus. Next base: position 235,868 of record NZ_CYSA01000003.1, read on the forward strand.
ACCATCACCATGTCGGCGCCTTCGCTCAGATCGCGCTCGATCAGGCGCAAGGCTTCGTCGGTATTGCCGGGGTTCATCTGATAGGTTGTCTTGTCGCCCTTCAGTGCGCCACTGGCGCCCACTGCATCGCGGAACGGACCATAAAAGGCGCTGGCATATTTGGCCGAATAAGACAGCAGCATGGTGTCCTGAAACCCTTCGGATTCCAGCATGTCGCGCATCGCGCCGATGCGGCCATCCATCATGTCCGACGGTCCGATGATATCGATCCCGGCGCGGGCCTGCGATAACGCCTGTTTCACCAAGGCATCAACCGTTTCGTCATTGATGATCTTGCCATCGACAACAAATCCATCATGACCATCGGCACTGTAGGGATCCAGCGCGACATCTGACATGACCGCGATATCAATCCCGGCGTCCTTGATCGCGCGGCTGGCACGGTTGGACAGGTTGTCGGGGTTCCATGCCTCTTCACAGGTCGAGGTCTTCAGCGCCGGGTCGGTATAGGGAAACAGGCAAATCACCGGGATTCCCAGATCGGCGGCTTCGCGTGCCGCCTCGACGATCTTGTCGACAGAACGGCGCATCACGCCGGGCATCGACGCAACCGGTTCTTCCACCCCTTCGCCATCGCGTACGAAGACCGGCCAAATCAGATCACCGACCCCCAAAGTGTTTTCCTGCACCAACGCCCTGATCTGTGGCGATTGACGAGTGCGGCGGAACCGGGTTTTGGGGAAGGGGGCTTGGCCGAGATGTGACATGAACGCGTCCTTTCTGATTGCGACATGGGTGCCATGTAATTTCCCGCATCTCAAGGGTAGGAATTGCCGCGCGGGCAAAGTATGCAGACGATAACGAATTGACGGGAAGCACAAGCTTGAGCTGGTATCAGACGCTGAATGAAGTTTTGGATTTGCGATCCTTTTCGAACCTGTGGTTCTGGATCGCATTGGCCGTAATGTGGTCCAGCGCCAGTCATTGGGTTCTGGGCGTGCCTTTTGACATGGTGATCCGCGCGGCGCGCAATGGCGAACAGGCGCAAATCGATCTGGAAGATATGGCGCGGATCAATATCAACAGACAGCTCTATATCGCGGATGTGTCGGGGCTTTGGATTTTGGGTTTCGCCTGTTTCCTGCTGACATCAATGATGATTCTGGGCTTTTCCTATGATTTGCAGATCGCCCAGGCGCTGTTTTGTCTGGCCTTTCCGATGGCGATTGTCCGGATACTCGCACTAAGAACCGCCCGGTGTATCCACGCCGAAGAAGCCACCGGTGCACTGTTGCGCAAACGATTGAGCCGACAACGACTCTGGACCCAGGTGATTGGAATGATATCCATTTTCATCACCTCGATGTGGGGGATCTATTCCTCTTTGTCGGACCGGTTCAACGAAGACCATTTCAAACCTCTGGGATACAACATCTTCCATGACGCAGAGCAGCCAGATCATCACGGCGGGGGGCGCACCTGAAGGCTTTGACGCCAAGCTGATCCTAGACGAGATCGGCAAAAGCGGCGGCCCGGTGATCCATATTGCCCGTGATGACAAACGCATGGCGGCGATGGAATCTGCGCTCAGATTCTTCGCCCCTGACATGCCGATCCTCAGCTTTCCGGGCTGGGATTGCCTAGCCTATGATCGGGTCAGCCCGCATGCCGACATCTCGGCGGCACGGATGGCGACGCTGGCCGGGCTGGTTCATGGTGCCCCCAAGCAATTTGTATTGCTGACAACCGTCTCGGCGGCGATGCAGCGGATACCGGCGCGCGAGGTGTTGCGCGAAGCGGCCTTTACCGCCCGCGTCGGATACCAGATCGACGAAAAGGCGCTGCGCAATTTCTTGGTACGGATGGGGTTTTCCCAAGCCCCGACGGTGATGGAACCGGGCGATTACGCCATTCGCGGCGGCATCATCGACATTTTCCCCCCCGGCGACGGTGGGCCGGTGAGGTTGGACCTTTTCGGCGACGTACTGGACGGTGCGCGCCGGTTCGATCCGGTCAGTCAGCGCACCACTGAAAAGCTGGACGTGATTGAATTGGCCCCGGTTTCCGAAGTCATTCTGGACGACCCCGCAATCTTGCGATTTCGTCAGAATTACCGGCTGGAATTTGGCGCGGCAGGCACAGACGATCCACTTTACGAAGCGGTCAGTGCCGGGCGTAAACACCAAGGTATCGAACATTGGCTGCCGTTTTTCCATGACAAGCTGGAAGTCCTGTTCGATTACCTGCCCAACGCCAGTGTGACGCTTGACGATCAGGTGACGCCAACGCGGCTCAGCCGATTTGAAATGATCGAAGATCAATATGAAACCCGGCGCATCGCGATGGGACAAAAGGGACGGATGGACACGGTTTACAAACCGGTGCCGCCCGCCCGGTTGTACCTGAACGATGCAGATTGGGAAGCCGCCATCGCGGATCGGCGGGTGGTGCAATTCCATCCGCTGGCACAGGCCTCTGGCCCCGGGGTGATCGATGCGGGCGGCCGTATCGGGCGCAATTTCGCCCCCGAACGGCAACAGGAAAACATAAACCTATTCAGCTCACTAGCAGATCATATTCGTGCAAAAATGGAAAGTGGACCGGTCCTAGTCGCCTCCTATTCCGAAGGCGCGCGTGAACGTCTCGAAGGACTACTGGAAGACGAAGACCTGATCGGCGCGGTTTCGGTGCGTGACGTCAAGGGGATCGGCAAGCACGGGCTGCATCTGACCGTATGGCCGCTGGAACATGGGTTTCACGCCCCCGGTCTGACGGTGATTTCGGAACAGGATGTGCTGGGTGACCGTTTAATCGGCAAACCGCAGCGCAAACGCCGGGCGGAAAACTTCCTGACCGAAACGCAATCGCTGTCGCCCGGCGATCTGGTGGTGCATCTCGATCATGGTATTGGCCGCTACAAGGGCTTGGAAGTCATCACTGCCGCGGGGGCCGCGCATGAGTGCATCGTGCTGGAATACGCGGAACAGGCCAAGCTGTACCTGCCGGTCGAAAATATCGAGCTGCTTACCAAATACGGTCATGACGAAGCGCTTCTCGACCGTTTGGGCGGCGGCGCTTGGCAAGCCAAGAAAGCCAAGCTCAAGGAACGCATCCGTGAAATGGCAGACCGGCTGATCCGGGTCGCCGCCGAACGCGAATTGCGCACCGCCCCGATGCTGGAGGCGCAGCATCACGCCTGGGAAGCCTTCAGCGCCCGTTTCCCGTATCAGGAAACCGACGATCAGCTTCGGGCAATCGAAGACGTTCTCGATGACATGACCTCGGGGCGCCCGATGGACCGGCTGATCTGCGGCGATGTCGGTTTTGGCAAAACCGAAGTGGCGATGCGCGCCGCTTTCGTCGCGGCGATGTCGGGGGTGCAAGTGGCCGTGATCGCACCGACGACGCTGCTGGCGCGCCAGCATTACAAAAGTTTTTCCGAACGGTTTCGCGGATTTCCAATCGAAGTCAGACCCTTGTCACGCTTTGTTACAACCAAGGATGCCAACCTGACCCGTGATGCCATGACCCGTGGCACCGCCGATATCGTGGTCGGAACCCATGCTTTGCTGGCCAAGAATATCCGGTTTAAAAATCTTGGACTGCTGATCATCGACGAAGAACAACATTTCGGCGTCACGCATAAAGAACGGCTCAAGCAGATGCGCACGGACATCCATGTGCTGACCCTGACCGCCACGCCGATTCCGCGCACTCTGCAACTGTCGTTGTCGGGGGTGCGCGACCTGTCGATCATCGGCACACCGCCAGTGGATCGTCTGGCAATCCGCACCTATGTCAGCGAATTCGACGCCGTTACCATCCGCGAAGCGCTGCTGCGCGAACATTATCGTGGCGGGCAAAGCTTTTACGTGGTGCCGCGGATTCGCGATCTGGGTGAAATCGAGGAGTTTCTGCGCGATCAGGTGCCCGAAGTCAGCTTCATCACCGCGCATGGTCAGTTGGCCGCAGGTGATCTCGATGAGAGAATGAATGCCTTTTATGATGGCAGATACGATGTATTGCTGGCGACCACGATTGTTGAAAGCGGGCTGGATATCCCGACCGCCAATACGATGGTGGTCCATCGCGCCGACATGTTCGGGTTGGCGCAGCTCTATCAGATCCGTGGCCGGGTCGGGCGCAGCAAAACCCGCGCCTATGCCTATTTGACGACGAAACCCCGCACCCGATTGACGCCGACGGCGGAAAAGCGGCTGCGGGTGCTGGGCAGTCTCGATTCGCTTGGCGCTGGATTCACCCTGGCCAGTCAGGATCTTGATATCCGTGGGGCGGGCAACCTGTTGGGTGAAGAACAATCCGGCCAGATGCGGGATGTCGGCTATGAACTTTACCAATCGATGCTGGAAGAGGCGATCGCCAAGATCAAGGCAGGAGAGCTTGAAGGTCTGAGCGCATCGGACGATCAATGGGCGCCGCAGATCAATCTGGGCGTGCCGGTTCTGATCCCGGAAACCTATGTGCCCGATCTCGATGTGCGTCTAGGATTGTATCGACGTCTCAGTGGCTTGTCCGGCAAGGTTGAACTGGAAGGCTTCGCCGCGGAACTAATCGACCGCTTTGGTAAACTGCCGAAAGAGGTCAATACACTGATGCTGATCGTGCGCATCAAGGAGATGTGCAAAAAAGCCGGAATTGCCAAACTGGACGGTGGGCCAAAGGGGGCCACGATCCAGTTCCACAATGATAAATTCGCCTCGCCGCAGGGGTTGGTTGAATACATTCAGGCGCAAGACGGGCTTGCCAAGGTCAAGGACAACAAGATCGTCATTCGCCGCGACTGGAAGGCCGATAGCGACAAGATCAAAGGGGCGTTTGGCATCGCTCGCGATCTGGCCGCGAAAGTCATCGAGGCAAAGAAACGCAAAGCCAAATGACGCGGCAAGGCAGGATTTCAGCCCTAAAGCCTTCGCGTTTTACTGTTTGAGCAGTCCAGATAAAGCCTTTTTAGACCTGAAAGTTCCAACGTTGAGTGCAGCGTGCGCTTTAAACTTTTGTCGCCAGAAAATCTTGGATCTTGGGCGCGATCCAGTCCCATAGAACTGGTGCGCCATGGGCGATTTTTGCCCCGACACGGGCCGAAATCGTTTCAAAATCAACGTCATAATCGATCCACGAGCCACCGCCAGACGCCAAGTTCTGGTTCGGCGGCTGGAACCGGTCCAGCGCCTTGGCGAAACGCGCATCCGCCGTTTCGTTTGCTTCGAATTCCAGCCAAAGCGCCAGCAATTCTTCGGCTTGGCCTTCAGGCAGAAGTCCGAAAATCCGTCGCGCCGCCGCCACTTCTTCGGCTTCCTTCACCGCCGCGTCGTAATCGCCGAAAATAGGTGCGTCGCCAGCATCGATTTCGACCAGATCATGGATCAGCAACATCCGGATCACCCGCGCGATATCGACCCCGGTATCGGCGTGTTCGGCCAGGACAAGCGCATAAAGCGCCAGATGCCAGCTATGTTCGGCGCTGTTTTCAAACCGGCTGCCGCCGGCAATCCGGGTAGCGCGGTAAATCGATTTCAACGCATCCGCTTCGTTGAGAAAGGCAATACGCCGGGATAGATCCGAACCGGTCAGTGCGGCATTATCCATCAACACCTGAACCTGCAGGTGCATATCGGACCAATCCCGGTGCAAATGCCGCGCCCGGCCGGTCGCCAGATTGCCCCGTACCACCGCAATCTGATCAATGGGTGGCGTTTCAGGCGATACCGCCTGAATGATCGGTTGAACATGATCCATATGCTTGGCCAGGCGGGCCGCATCGGTGTCACAGGTTTCAAATTCGTCCCACAGCGCGCGCAGTTGCTGCGCCTGATCGCAAGGCAAAAGGCCGAAAAGACGCTCTGCGGCGCGACGTTCAGCCCGGGCAATGGCATCGGGGTCGTGGTCTTCATGGATGGGATGATCACCAGCATCGATTTCGACCAGATCGTGCAGAAGGATCATCGCGATTGCCCGATCCCGCAGCACAGGATCAAAGCCCGGCGGCAGCATCACCAGCGCATACAGCGCCGCGTGCCAACTGTGTTCGGCGGAATTTTCCGGCCGCGACAGATCTTGCAGGCGATTTTGCCGGTCGATCTGTTTCAGCCGACATGCTTCGGTCAGAAAGCCAAGCTGCGCATCGAGCCGCGGATTCATTCCGACGTGTTCTTGGCTTGTGCCAAAGCACGCGCTAGGCGGGTTTCGAGGAATTTTCGCGCCCTCTTTTCCGCCAGACGCACGCGCACGGCTGTCATGAATGCCTCTTGTGTGGTTTGCGATGAGGCCCCCAACTGCTTGGCGACCTGATCGATCAGATCGACATCGTCCAGCGCCTCGACCGCGTCAATCACATCCTTGGCCAGTGCATCGGCAAGATCCTCGGCTACGCTCATCGTGACCTCAACGGGTGTTTTCGGTCAAACGGCGTTTCACATAATCGGAAACGGTGCCGATCATCTGATCCATATGTTCGGGCTTTTCAAAGAAATGACCCGCACCATCCACCTGTTCATGGGTGATGGTGATGCCCTTTTGTTCGTGCAGTTTGTTCACCAGAGACACCGTATCGGCAGGCGGCGCGACGCGGTCGGCGCTGCCATTGATGATCAGACCCGAACTGGGGCAGGGGGCGAGGAAGGAAAAGTCGTACATATTCGCAGGCGGTGCCACCGAGATGAAACCGGTGATTTCTGGACGCCGCATCAAAAGCTGCATGCCGATCCAGGCGCCAAAGCTGAATCCGGCGACCCAGCAATGTTTCGAATTGGAATTCATCGATTGCAGATAATCCAGCGCCGAAGCCGCATCGCTGAGTTCGCCGATGCCCTGATCATATTCGCCCTGGCTGCGCCCGACGCCGCGGAAATTGAACCGCAATACGGTGAAGCCCATATTATAAAAGGCATAATGCAGATTATAGACCACCTTGTTATTCATCGTTCCGCCAAATTGCGGATGCGGGTGCAGAACGATGGCGATCGGCGCATCGCGGTCTTTTTGCGGGTGATAGCGACCTTCAAGACGGCCTTCGGGACCGGGAAAAATAACCTCGGGCATGGGATGCCTGTCTCCTTCAAACAGTGCGGCGGTTATTCTTGACGAATTCGCTCAAGCACTCTAGAATTGTTCTAAATTGTCGGCTATTACGCCGGATGGCTGCAAGCGGGATAAGCCTTGCGGGCGGTATCGTCAATCAGTTCGCAAAGGAAGCGCACGGTGAAACTCAGTACCAAGGGCCGTTATGCCATGGTTGCGCTGGCAGATATCGCATTGCAAGAGGGCGGTGCGCTGGTAACGCTGGGCGACATTTCCAAACGACAGGACATTTCGCTGCCCTATCTGGAACAGTTGTTCGTCAAGTTGAGGCGGGCTGGACTGGTCGAATCGGTGCGTGGTCCCGGGGGCGGATACCGGTTGGCCCGTGCGCCCAGCGATATCCGTGTGGTCGAAGTGTTGGCGGCGGTCGATGAATCGGTAGACGCGATGCACAAAGGGGCTGGCGCCAGCGGCGCGGCGTCAGGATCGAAGGCGCAATCGGTGACCAACCGGCTGTGGCAAAGCCTGTCGGCCCATGTCTATGTCTTCCTGCATCAAGCCCGGCTGTCCGATGTGGTGGAAAACAGCTTGGCCCCTTGCCCGGCAGTACCGCATCTGTTCGACGTGGTGGATGAGGAATGACAGCGCCTTTGGCATATCGGTACGCCTGCTGCGGGCAGGATCAGGGGGCGCTGCCCCCATCGTCCAATGGGCGGAGTATTTCTGCCAAGATGAAACGGGGATTGTGATGGGCCGGGTCTATCTGGATCATAACGCCACCACGCCACTGCACCCAGAGGCACGCGATGCGATGATTGCGGCGATGGATGTCTACGGCAATCCGTCTTCAGTGCATGCCGAAGGACGGGCGTCAAAAGCGTTGATCGAGACGGCGCGTTCAAAGGTTGCGGCGGCGCTTGGCGCGGATGGGGCCGATGTGATCTTTGTGTCCAGTGCGACCGAAGGGGCGGCGTTGTTCTGTTCGGGGCGGCATTTGAGCGGGGCCTTGGTCGAACATGACGCCGTTGGGGCCTGGATCAATGCGGATTTACCGGTTGATAAAACCGGGCGGGTACACGTTGACGATCCCGGATCGTCGGTGCTGCAATTGGCCAATTCCGAAACCGGCATCGTGCAGGATATACCCGAAGGGTTGGCGCTGAGCGACATGACACAAGCCTTTGGCAAGCTGCCGCTAAGCTTCAACTGGACCGGGGTCACCGCGGCATTGGTATCGGCGCATAAATTGGGTGGCCCCAAGGGGATAGGCGCGCTGGTGATCCGGCGCGGCACCGATATCGGGGCGCAGTTGCGGGGTGGCGGGCAGGAAATGGGCCGCCGTGCGGGCACCGAGAACGTGATCGGCATTGCCGGGTTTGGTGCTGCGGCCGAAGCGGCGGCGCGTGATCTGGCCGCCGGTGCCTGGGCGCGGATCGAAGCTTTGCGAGACAAGATGGAAGCGGCAATCGCGGCTCAAGCCCCGGAGACCGTTTTTACCGGTCAGTCGGTACAGCGGTTACCCAATACCAGTTGTTTTGCCACGCCCGGTTGGAAAGGCGAAACGCAGGTAATGCAGATGGATTTGTCGGGCTTTGCCATCAGCGCCGGATCGGCCTGTTCCAGCGGCAAGGTCCGCGCCAGCAAGGTGCTGACCGCGATGGGGTATGGCGATGATGTGGCGACCGGTGCGATCCGGGTGTCGCTGGGTCTGGAAACAACAGAAGATGACGTGATGCGCTTTGCCGAAAACTGGCTGGCGAAACAAAAGAAATTCACCGCCCGCGCTGCGTGAGGCGAGACGCGAACAGGAGTTGAAACGATGACAGTTTTGGAAAACCCGCCGGGCGGAGATCAGGTGAAAGAAGGCGTCGATCAGGAAACGGTCGATGCGGTGCGTGAAGTCGGTGGCAAATACAAATACGGTTGGGAAACCGAGATCGAAATGGAATACGCGCCCAAGGGCGTGAATGCCGATATCGTGCGGTTGATTTCGAACAAGAACGACGAACCGTCCTGGATGACAGATTGGCGGCTGCAGGCGTTGGAACGCTGGCAAAAAATGGAAGAACCCAAATGGGCGATGGTCAAGTACCCGGAAATCGATTTTCAGGATCAGTATTATTATGCCCGTCCGAAATCGATGGAGGAAAAACCGAAATCGCTGGACGAGGTCGATCCGAAACTGTTGGCGACCTATGAAAAGCTGGGAATCCCGCTAAAGGAACAGATGATCCTGGCCGGGATCGAAGGGGCCGAAGATGCGCCCGCAGAGGGCCGTAAGGTTGCAGTCGACGCGGTATTCGACTCCGTGTCCGTGGGCACGACGTTCCAAGCCGAGTTGAAAAAAGCCGGGGTTATTTTCTGTTCGATTTCCGAAGCAATCCGCGAACATCCCGAACTGGTGAAGAAATACCTCGGGTCGGTGGTGCCGCAATCGGACAATTTCTATGCGACGCTGAATAGCGCGGTGTTTTCGGACGGGTCGTTCGTCTATGTGCCGCCCGGGGTTCGCTGCCCGATGGAATTGTCGACCTATTTCCGCATCAACGCGGAAAATACCGGTCAATTCGAACGCACGCTGATCATCGCCGACAAAGGGTCTTATGTCAGCTATCTGGAAGGCTGTACCGCGCCACAGCGCGATGTGGCACAGCTGCATGCAGCCGTGGTGGAAATCATCATCGAAGAAGATGCCGAGGTAAAATATTCGACGGTGCAAAATTGGTATCCGGGCGATGAAAACGGCAAGGGCGGCATTTACAACTTCGTCACCAAACGCGCCGATTGCCGTGGCGACCGGGCCAAGGTGATGTGGACACAGGTTGAAACCGGGTCGGCGGTGACGTGGAAATACCCGTCCTGCATTCTGCGCGGTGACGACAGTCAGGGTGAATTCTATTCGATCGCCATCGCCAATAATTACCAGCAGGCCGATACCGGCACCAAGATGGTGCATCTGGGCAAGAATACCAAGTCGCGCATCGTGTCCAAGGGCATCAGCGCGGGCCATGCCCAAAACACTTATCGCGGACTGGTATCGATGCATCCCAAGGCGAAAAATGCGCGTAATTATACCCAATGCGACAGCTTGCTGATCGGTGACAAATGCGGTGCCCACACGGTTCCTTACATCGAGGTGCGCAACAATTCGGCCCGAGTCGAACACGAAGCGACCACCTCCAAGGTGGATGACGACCAGCTGTTTTATTGTCGCCAGCGCGGCATGGACGAAGAAGAAGCGGTCGCGCTTGTGGTCAATGGGTTCTGTAGGGACGTGTTGCAGGCGCTGCCGATGGAATTCGCCATGGAAGCGCAGCAACTGGTCGCGATTTCGCTGGAGGGATCGGTGGGCTGAGGCCCATCTTTCGGGGAACGCATGGCACATCTGGCGGCGAAATTGCTGACCTATCTGGCGGAGGGGCTTGCCCCTGTCCGGCCGGTCCGCATTGCCGATGTCGGCGCCAACCCCATCGAGGCGCCGCCCTACGGGGCTCTGGCCGCGGCCGGACTGGCCGAAGTATGGGGATTTGAACCCAATGACGCCGCCCGCGCAAAGCTGGAAGCGTCAAAGCCCGATTGGCTACATGTGCTGGGTCAGGCGGTCGGGCGGCCGGGCAGGGCGGTTTTCAACGCCTATCCTGCTTCGGAAATGTCGTCGATATTCAAACTGTCGCGGCAAAGCATCGGCTATCTGGGTCATTTTCGCCGTCATCTGGGCACTGAAACCGAAGTGCCGGTCGATCTTGTGGGGCTGGACCAGCTGGACGATATGCCGCCATTGGATCTGCTGAAAGTCGATGCGCAGGGGGCCGAAGTGCAGGTGCTGCAATCTGGACGGGGCAAGCTGTCAAAAGCCGTCGCGGTGATCGCCGAAATGCGGTTTTATCGCCTCTATGACGGCGAACCGGATTTGCACGAACTCGATGCAGAACTGCGCCAACAGGGTTTTGTTTTGCATAAATTCATCCATCAGAAATCGCGGATGCTGCATAATTCACAAAGCGAACGGCTCAACCGTCGCGCCATCGGCAGTCAATTGATCGACGGCGATGCGGTTTATATTCGTTCGTTGGAGGATCGCATGCAATGGAGCGACGAACAGATCGCGCATCTTGCGTTTCTGGCAGCGGGTGTTTTCGAGAGTCATGACCTTGCTTTGCTATGTCTCGACGAATTGAGCGACCGTAACGCAGTCGCGCCGCTGGCGGCGGGCTATGTCAATCATTTGCCAAAGGAGCTGCGCGCATGAGCCTGGCCTTATTCAAATTCCTTGTCGTGAAATCTGCGGGTGTTGGCCTGGGCATCTTTATTGGTGCGCTGCTCGGGCTGAGCGTACGTAAATCCCGTGGCAACAAGGAAGGGTTGTTGGCCGGGTCGGTTGTCGCGACCTCTGCTGCGGCTGGACTTGCCGCGATGGCCGTTTTCATGCTGATCACCTATTTGGGGCTTTAATATCATGATCGTCACCACCACCAATTCCATCGATGGCCGTAAAATCACCGACTACAAAGGCATCGTCGTCGGCGAAGCCATCATGGGGGCCAATGTCGTGCGCGATATGTTCGCCGGGATCACCGACATCATTGGCGGCCGATCGGGTGCCTATGAAAGCAAATTGCAGGATGGCCGCGACACCGCCTTGCGGGAAATGGAACAGCGAGCTGCAGCACTTGGCGCCAATGCCATCGTGGGGGTAGATCTGGATTACGAAGTGGTCGGCCAATCGATGCTGATGGTTTCCGCCTCTGGCACCGCGGTGGTGGTGGCGTAAACGTGGATAAAACGCCCGATATCCCAAGCCGCCCCGAGCTGACCCTGCCCGAAGCAGAGGCGATTGCGTTGAGCAAGGCTTATGCGCAGGCGGATACCATTCTGGAATATGGCAGCGGCGGATCGACGGTTATCGCAGCGGAGCTGGGCAAAACCGTCTGGTCGGTGGAAAGCGATGCCGATTGGGCGCAGATGATGCGCGATTATTTCGCCGCCCACCCGCCGATGGGGGACGTGCATATCGTACATTCAGATATCGGTCCGACCAAGGAATGGGGTCATCCGGTCGATGACAGCGAATGGAAGAAATTCCCCCGCTACCCATTGCAGATCTGGGACAATCCGGGGTTTGAACATCCCGACGTCGTGTTGGTCGATGGCCGTTTCAGGGTTGGTTGCGCTTTGGCAACAGCGTTTCGCATCACCCGCCCGGTGACGCTTTATTTCGATGATTACAAACGCCGCGAAAGGTTCCACGTCGTCGAAGAATTCTTGGGCCAACCCGAAGACATGATCGGTCGGATGGCCCGTTTCGAAATCACACCCACCCCCGTGCCGCGCAAGAAGCTGCTCAAGGTGGTTCAACTCATGCTGCGGCCCTGATAGGGCGGACGAACAGGAAAAGGAACGACACCATGCTGGAAATCAAGAACCTGCAGGTCAAATTGGAAGATGAGGACAAGCAGATCCTCAAAGGTCTGGATCTGACCGTGGAGACCGGCAAGGTCCATGCGATCATGGGGCCGAACGGATCGGGAAAATCCACCCTGTCTTATGTTTTGTCAGGCAAGGGCGGCTATGAAGTCACCGGCGGTGAAGCATTGCTGGACGGTAAAGACATTTTGGAGATGGAACCCGAAGAACGCGCCGCCGAAGGCTTGTTCTTGGCGTTTCAGTACCCGGTGGAAATCCCCGGCGTCGGCAACATGACCTTCTTGCGCACCGCCGTGAACGCACAGCGCAAGGCGCGTGGTGAAGAAGAAATGTCGTCTACCGAGTTCCTGAAAGTGATCCGGGCCAAGGCCAAGACGCTGAAAATCGATGCCGACATGTTGAAGCGCCCGGTCAATGTCGGTTTTTCCGGTGGCGAGAAGAAGCGCAACGAAATCCTGCAAATGGCGATGCTGGAACCGAAAATGTGCATCTTGGACGAAACCGATTCCGGGCTTGACGTCGATGCGATGAAACTGGTTGCCGAAGGCGTCAACGCGTTGCGCAGCGAAGGCCGCTCGTTCCTGGTCATCACCCATTACCAGCGTCTGCTGGATCACATCAAACCCGATGTGGTGCATATCATGGCCGATGGCAAGATCGTCAAAACCGGTGGCCCCGAGTTGGCATTGGAAGTCGAACAGAACGGCTATGCCGACATCCTGGCGGAGGTGGCGTAATGGCGCTAACGCAAACCAAGCTGGACGCGACCGAGGCGCGGATTTCAGGGCTCAGCCTGCCCAAGGGGCCCGGCTGGTTGACCGAGGCGCGCGAGGCTGCGCTGGTGCGTCTGCGCGCGATGGGCCTGCCCGGACGGCGTGACGAATACTGGAAATACACCCGTCCCGACACGCTGGTGGCCCCCGAGGCGACCCCGGCGGCGCTGTTCGAAACCGAAGAAACCTGCGTCTTCGGCGAAGTCGACCGGTTGCAGATCGTTTTCGTCGATGGCGTCTTCGATGCCGTGGCCAGCGATGAGCTGACCGGCGAAGGCATCGAGATCACGCGCCTTGCCGATGTGAACGCCGATATCCACTGGGCGCAGGGCCTTTACGGCGCGCTGGAAATCAACGGCCAGAAACCGGTGGAACGCCCGCTGGCGGCGCTGAACTCCGCCTTTGCGACCGATGGCGTGCTGATCCGGGTAACCGGGAAGGTAACGAAACCGGTCAACCTGACCTATTTCCACCGGTCGGAAACCTCGGACGAAATCCTGCATCACGTGGTGAAGCTGGAAGAGGGCGCCGAAATGACCTTGTTGGAAAATGGCCCCGCTGCGGCGCGTTTGAACAAGGTGTTGGAAGTCGATGTCGCCGACAGGGCACGTTTTCACCATATCCGCACCCAAGGCCGCGACCACGAACGTCGTGCCGCGACCCATATCTTTGCCCGTCTGGGCCGCGAAAGCCTGTTCAAATCCTTCACCATGACCGCCAATGGCGTGATGACACGCAACGAATGCGTGATCGAATTGACCGGCGATGACGCAGTGGCGCATGTGGCCGGGGTCTGTATGGGCGACGGTGATTTTCACCATGATGACACCGTGTTCATCACCCATGACGCGGTGAATTGCGAAAGCCGTCAGGTGTTCAAGAAGGTGCTGCGCAATGGTGCGACCGGCGTGTTCCAAGGCAAGATTCTTGTCAAGGAAGGTGCGCAGAAAACCGACGGTTACCAGATCAGCCAATCGCTGCTGTTGGACGAAGACAGTCAGTTTCTGGCCAAGCCGGAGCTGGAAATCTATGCCGATGATGTCGCTTGTTCGCACGGATCGACCAGTGGTGCGATCGACGAAACCGCGCTGTTTTACCTGCGGTCCCGCGGTGTGCCCGAAAACGAGGCCACCGATCTTCTGGTGCTGGCCTTTCTGGTCGAAGCGGTCGAGGAAATCGAAAACGAAGGTCTGCGTGAAGAAATTGCCAGTCGGCTGCATGGCTGGCTGGAACGACGGCGCGGCTGATGTCGGTGACCCGCGATATCGTCGCAACCTATCAAGGCCCGGGCCGCGTCATGGCCCGGATGGTTGCGCGTGGCCAACGCGAGGACCGGGCGCTGATCATCCTGATGGTCGGGTGCTTTCTGGTGTTCATTGCGCAATGGCCGCGATTGGCGCGGCAGGCCTATGTGACGGGGCAGGAACTGGACATGCTGTTGGGCGGAACGCTCATGGCGTGGCTGTTCATCATGCCGCTGCTACTTTACCTGATGGCCTTTGTCGTCCATCTGGGGGCGCGAACGCTTGGCGGCAAGGGCAGCAGCTATGGGGCCCGGCTGTCCTTGTTTTGGGCGCTTTTGGCGTCTTCCCCGGTGTTGCTTTTGCATGGGCTGGTGGCCGGTTTCATCGGCGATGGACCGGTTATGGAAGGTGTCGGCCTTCTATGGCTCATGCTGTTTGCCTGGTTCTGGATCGCCGGACTGGTGCGTATTGAATGGGGAGAGCAGAGTGACCCTGCCTGATCTGAAACAACTGGCGCTGGAAACGCTGCGCAACCCGCGGAATGCGGCGCGGCAGATCCTCGACATGCGGCTGGACAGCACGATCCTGTGGACGGCCATGGCGTTGATCGTGGTGTTGAACGCGATCTTGAACGGGATGACCGTACCGTTATTGCCATTACCGGAAACAATGCCAACGATCTTTGCCTCGCCATGGCTGTTCGCGGTTATTCTGGGCGGCGGGATCGTGATCAGCACCTTTCTGCTGACCTGGGTCGGGCGGATGCTGGGAGGACGGGCAGATCTGGTCGATATCCTGGCGCTGATCGTGTGGTTACAGGCCCTGCGTCTGGTCATGCAGGCGTTTGTTTTCGCGCTCTTTTTCTTCTCAACGCTGCTCAGCGACCTGGTGGCGCTGGCTGCCGGGCTGTATGGCCTGTGGATCACCATCGCCTTTCTGGACGAAGCGCAAGGCTTTGGGTCCATTTTCAAGGCAATTCTGGTTCTGGTGCTCACGATGCTGGGTCTGGCCTTTGGCTTGTCTTTCTTTCTGCTCCTGATCGGGGCCTCATCCGCAGGATTGACCTGACCATGTATGACGTCGAAAAAATTCGTTCCGATTTCCCGATCCTGTCACGTCAAGTGAACGGCAAGCCGTTGACTTATCTTGACAACGGGGCTTCGGCGCAGAAACCGCAAGTGGTGATCGACGCGATCACACAAGCCTATTCACACGAATATGCCAACGTGCATCGCGGTCTGCATTTCCTGTCTAACCTTGCGACTGAAAAATACGAAGCTGTGCGCGGCATCATCGCGCGTTTTCTGGGCGCGCCGGATGAAGATGATATCATTCTGAATTCCGGCACCACCGAAGGCATCAACATGGTCGCCTATGGCTGGGCGATGCCCCGGATGCAGCCGGGCGATGAAATCATCCTGTCGGTGATGGAACATCACGCCAATATCGTGCCTTGGCATTTTTTGCGCGAACGGCAAGGCGTGGTGCTGAAATGGGTCGATGTGGACGCCGCCGGCGCTTTGGATCCGCAACAGGTGATCGACGCGATCACGCCTAGGACCAAGCTGATCGCGATCACCCAGTGTTCCAACGTTCTTGGCACCGTGGTCGACGTGAAAACCATTTGCGCCGCAGCGCATGACAAGGGCGTGCCCGTGTTGGTCGACGGATCGCAAGGCGCTGTTCATATGCCGGTGAACGTGACCGACATAGGATGTGATTTCTACGCCATCACCGGACACAAACTATACGGGCCATCCGGGTCCGGTGCGATCTATGTCGCCAAGGACCGGATGGCAGAAATGCGCCCCTTCATGGGCGGCGGCGACATGATCAAGGAAGTTTCGAAAGATGCGGTCGTCTATAACGATCCACCGATGAAATTCGAAGCCGGCACGCCGGGGATCGTGCAGATCATCGGTTTGGGCGTGGCGTTGGACTACATGATGACGCTGGGGATGGAAAACATCGCCGCGCACGAAGCCGAACTGGCCGCCTATGCCCGTGAAAGGCTGACCGGGATCAACTGGCTGACGGTACAGGGTATGGCCGCGCACAAAGCAGCGATCTTTTCTTTCACCATGCAGGGCGCGGCCCACGCGCATGACATTTCGACCATTCTTGACAAAAAGGGCGTGGCGGTACGCGCCGGGCATCATTGCGCCGGGCCGCTGATGGATCACTTGGGCGTGTCCGCCACCTGCCGGGCGTCGTTCGGACTCTATAATACCAAGGCCGAGGTCGACACATTGATCGAGGCGCTGGAATTGGCGCATGACCTCTTTGCCTGATCAATCCTTGGGCACGTAAATATTCTAATTGCGACATCCTGATGTCGCGAATGGTCTTTTCCAGTCTTAGTCGTTAGGGTCCCCCTAACGCAACAGACTGGGGAAGCCATATGACCGTATTGACCGAAGCCGATCAGATTTCCGATATCGCATTTGGGTTCATGGGGTCGAAGGCGTTGTTCGCCGCGCTTGGGGCAGGGGTGTTCACCCATCTTGACGATGGCCCGCTCAGCTGCGCCGAATTGGCCACGCTCTGTCCGCTGGATGAAATCCGTACCGAAATCCTGCTGACCGCGCTGGCTGGGCTTGGTCTGGTCGAAGGTGAAAACGGCAAGTTCAAGAACTCCCCGGCCGCCGAATCCTTCTTGGTCAAAGGGGCGAAATACGATTTCGGCGATTATTTGCGGCTTCAGGTCGGGCAGCAAATGTACGGACTTTTGGATCAGATCGACGACGCGTTGCAGGATAAACTGCCAGACGAAGCGACCGCGTCTTACGCCGAATGGTTTTCCGATCCCGAAGAGGCCAAGATTTATTCCGCCAGCCAACATTCCGGATCGCTTGGACCCGCGCGACAACTGGCGCGCAAGATCGACCTGAGCGATGCGCGCCACCTGCTCGATGTCGGCGGTGGCACCGGGGCCTTTGCCATTACGCTTTGCAAGGCTTTTCCCAACCTGACAGCCACCATTGTCGATTTCCCCAATGTCGCGATTCTGGGACGCGAATACGTGGCCAGGGCGGGGCTTTCAGATCGCATTTCCTATGTTGAAGGCAACGCGCTGGAAACAGAATGGCCCGGCGGACAGGATGTGGTCTTGATGTCCTATCTGTTTTCTGGCGTCCCCGGCGAAGCCCATGATGGGCTACTTGGACGGGCACGGGATCAGTTGAAACCGGGTGGGCGGTTCCTGCTGCATGATTTCGTGGTCCGCGAAGACCGCACAGGGCCAAAATTGGCAGCGCTTTGGCAGTTGCAACACACCGCCTTCACTCCGCGCGCCCGTTCACTGGACGAAGGATGGTTGCGCACATCCTTGGACAAGGCCGGTTTCGAAGATATTTCTGTCGATGTGATGATCCCCGAGATGACCATGCTGGCAAGCGCGGTGAAACCTGCCTGATCGGCTTTGCGACCGGCCCGGTTCGGGTCGGTCGGCCACGGTAAAACCCGCCATGATCGCATCCTTGTTTCAATTTGGTGCATTCACTGCGAGGGCAAACCCTTGGCGCATGGATTCATCTGCATTTTACGATTGCGGTACCAGCGGCTTTCGCCTATATCGCCATTCCACAGGCACCCATAGCTCAGCTGGATAGAGCGCTGCCCTCCGAAGGCAGAGGCCATAGGTTCGAATCCTATTGGGTGCACCAAACTTTCCCGACGATCACATCGAATTTATGACTACAGAGATCCCTTTTTGAAGATGAATCCGCTGCGATAACGGGGCCGCAGCAAATGCGATCACTGGCCGTAGCGCGTCACGAAGTTCCGCAGGATGATTTCCGGTTGTGTCACATTCGCGGCGCGGCACATGGCGACCAGCGTTTCGGCTTCGTCCGGATGGAAATAGCCCTTGTCTTTGTAAAGCCGGATTCGCAACTCGAACACTTCGCTATCGGCTTCGGGGTGAAATTGAGTGGCATAGACATTCGATTTGAAGCGCACCATTTGAAACGGGCAAGGGGTTGAGCGGAGCAGATGCACACCGCCGACGGGTAATTCCTGCAATGCTTCCTTGTGACCGACAAATGCGCCAAAAAGCGGGGCTACCCCCTGCATCAACGGATCTGTTTTACCCGCGTCGGTTACAGTGCATTCCACCGCGCCGACCGGTTCGCCATACTGTTTCTTGCTGACCTCGGCCTTCAGATGATGCCCCAGGATACCGATCCCGTAACAGCAACCCAGAAACGGAATGTCGTCTTCGGTGATTCTTGGCATCAGTGACAATATCTGATCTTCGATCCGCGCTTCGGTCGGGTCTTTCGATTCAGCCGGATCGGAAACGCAACCAGGCCCACCTCCAACGATCACCCCGGCATAATCGGTAAGATCCAGATCAGGCAGATTTTCCTGATCCAGCCGAATGCGATGGGTTTGGTCTTCGTCCAAGCCCCCCTTGCGCAAGAATGCAGCGTATTCATCATCGGCAGCTTCGGTTTCTGGACGTAATTGTAGCAGCAAAAAAGGTTTGGGCATATGATATCGGTTCCTATGGCTGTCATTGGCCGAATATCGCGTTGCGGAAAGGGGATCAATCAAACAGCGAACAAGCGCAACAAATCCGAACGAAGATGAATGTCTTGCGCATCTTTGATCTGAATCAACAAATTTCACACCGGTTTACGTTCATGTGAACGTATTCTAACTTTATATAGCGAGGAGAGGATCAGCTATGCATTTTGACCTCATCGCAAGATCGGTCTTAGTTCTGCTTTTCGGGGTTTCGTCGGCTTGGGCGCAAGACGCGGTTGCACCGGACATACCCGCAAAAGGAAGCACGGCGGATCATTCCAAATTCGAAATTCTGAAAAAGGATTTCAAATCGGGACCTGAAGTGACAGCGGCCTGCCTGTCCTGTCATACCGAAGCCGACGATCAGGTGATGCATTCGATCCATTTCAAATGGGATTTCACCCAACCTGAAACCGGCCAGGTGCTTGGCAAATCACACGTGATCAATTCCTTCTGTGGGTCTGTTGCAGGCAATGAAGCGCGCTGCACCTCCTGCCACGCGGGCTATGGCTGGGAAGACATGTCGCAACCGCCGCCGCAACAATCGACGGCGGTTGATTGTCTGGTCTGTCATGACCGGTCCGGGCAGTATGCAAAATCTTCCACCGGGGCAGGGCATCCACCGCTTGACCCGGTACCGGAAGGTACCAAGACCATCACCGGTGCAACGGCTTGGCCGGTAGACTTGGCCAAATCGGCGCAATCGGTGGGTATGCCGGGGCGGGACAATTGCGGTAACTGCCATTTTTATGGCGGTGGCGGCGATAACGTGAAGCACGGCGATCTGTCCTCGGTTCTCTACAATCCGCCGAAATCGGTTGATGTACACATGTCGCCCGACGGCGAAAATTTCACCTGTTCTACCTGCCATGTCAGCGATCAGCACCAATGGGACGGATCGCGCTATTCCGCACATGCTTCGGACCCGGTGGGCACCGGAAAACCGGGATCGGAACGGACCGTTTCAACCTGTCAAAGCTGCCACGGCACCGAACCGCATCCGGCCAATATCAAAGGGATCAAGCTCAATGATCATACTGACAAGCTGGCCTGTCAGACCTGCCACATTCCCGAATTCGCCCGTGGTGGGGTGGCAACCAAAACGTTTTGGGACTGGTCGACAGCCGGTCGGTTAAGCCCTGAAGGCAAGCCGATCGCAGAACATAACTTCACCCAATCCGACGGACAGGAATTGCACACCTACTTGTCGATCAAAGGCGATTTCAAATGGGAAGAAGACGTGGAACCCTACTATGCTTGGTTCGATGGTCAGGTGGAATACACCACCCAGGACCGCGAAATCGATCCTAGCAAGACAGTCGCGGTGAACCCGATCAAGGGCGATCCCGATGATGGTGTGTCACGGATTTGGCCGTTCAAACGGATGGATGGTCGACAGGCCTATGATTCCGAATTGAACCGGCTGGTCTATACTCATGTCTGGGGACCGACCACTGACACTGCTTTCTGGACCAATTTCGACTGGGCCAAATCGATTGATGCAGGGATGAAAGCCGTCGGCGCGGAGTATTCCGGCAAGTTCGATTTTGTCGATACCTATATGTATTGGCCCACAACCCACATGGTCGCACCTGCTGCCGATGCGGTGGAATGTGAAGAATGCCACGCCAAGGATGGTCGCATGGTCGGGCTGGCCGGGGTGTTCCTGCCCGGCACAGGGGCCAATGGCATTGTTGGTTTGTTGGGGCGCCTGATGGTTCTGGCAGCCTTGGCCGGGGTATTGTTCCATGCTGCGCTCCGGGTGATTTCGGGCAAACGAAAAGGAGGGCAGGATCATGACTAATCGCTGCGTCAAGGTTTACCCGAGGTTCGAACGGTTCTGGCATTGGGCCCAGATGGTGTTGATCATGGTGTTACTGTTCACTGGGCTTGGGTTGAACGGGCTTCATTCCGTGATCCCGTTCGGGCCGGCGGTGATGCTGCACACGATGACCGCGCTGGCGTTGCTGGCTTTGTGGGTTTTTGGGGCGTTCTGGTCATTCACCACGGGCACATGGCGGCAATTCATTCCCACCACCAAAGGAATGATCCCGGTGGCACGCTTCTATGCTTACGGAGTCTTCAAGGGCGAAGAACATCCCTATCAGAAGATATTCTGGCGCAAACACAACCCGTTACAGGCGGCTACCTATTTCGCGCTGAAATGGTTCATCTTTCCGGCGATTTGGGTGACTGGTCTGGCCTATCTCAGCTACAATTTCTGGGGCAACGGGTCGGATGGTGCCCGGGCTTTGTGGGTGATTTCAAACCTGCACCTGCTGACGGCCTATGTGATCGCCGCTTTCATCATCGTGCATGTCTATCTGCTGACCGTTGGTCATGGGTTCCGCCAGCATGTGAAGCCGATGATCACGGGATATGACGATATCGATCTGACCCCAGAACAAGAAGCCTATCTTGAAAAGAACGAACCGGGGCGGCTTAAGCCGGAATGTTGATCGGCCCCAGAATGGCGCTTGTGTGAAACGAAAAAAACCGTCCGGACCGGACGGTTTTTTTAATGATCGGGGATGATTTTATTCTGTTAGCTTACGCACCCCAGTGCCGAACCGGCCCGCAATCCATATGGACAAAGTTCGACCGCGAATAGCGCCCGACGCCGCCAGCTTCGCAGGCCAATGCGGCGCGCGCCATCTGACTGACGGACCGCGATCCCAACCGCAGATCGGCGGCCTGACCCTGCATATGCAACGAATTCTTGGCAACACCGCGCGACCGCGATCGCAGCATGGCGTTGGTTTGTGGGCTACGATAGCCTGACAACAACATAAATGGTTCGGAGACATCCAACAGATTGTGCGAAGCGGCCATGATATCGATGGTACGCGAGTCAATCTTCTTGACGCCATTGGTGCGCCAGTCACGCATGAAATGCGAAACTTCCTTCAGCGCGTCGGCGATATAGTCGCCTTCGATCCAGTAGATCATATCAAGCTTTTCACCGGTGCGGCCCGAATACATCTTGATCCGGCGAATGTCGCCGGAGCCTCGAAGGAAGCCCGCAGCCTTGGAAAAGGTCGGTGCGGCCGTGAGTGTGGTTGCTGCAAAAGCACCAAGCAGCCCACGCCGCGTGAAGCCCAAAGAGCTGTGTTTCGTCATAATAGCGCCCGTCCTGTCGCTTACCTGTTGCCCGCGATGTTACGCGAGGCCTGCCATCTCATCCCCAGATGCAGGCGTTTTATGACATACAAGAAACGTTCCACCAACCGCCCATTTGCCACTTTTTTCCAAGTTCAAGGGGATTCGGCGGTTTTCTGCTTAATAGTGCGCCATTGTGACGGGAAAGCCGAAAATCGTGACGGGAAAGTCGAAAATCCGGTGCATGGCTGCACCAACCCCATAGCTTAGACAGCGATATTACTATTTGTGAATGGACAGAAACTTCAAAATTGGCGAGACAGAAGAACAGTTTATGAAACACAGTGTAATTTCAAAAGGAACGCGCCAATGCTACAAATGACACGTTCTGGGCTTGCCCGCATCGCAGCGGTCGTCGTGACGGCCTGCGCGATCTCGACTATTTCTCCTGCACCGGCCTCAGCCCAAGCCCAGATGACCGGTTTCCGCCAAGCGGTCGCCGAATACGCGTCGGACGACCGTCAACTGGCCAAGTTTTACCGCGAATCGAATTTCGGTGCGGTCTGGACCGGCGAGGGCGCGGACTTCCTGCAACGGCGCAAAGCTCTGATTACAGAACTCAGCCGCGTGGCAACTCATGGATTGCCGCAAAATCGCTATGATGCTGCCGGATTGATCGAACAGATGCGGACGGCCAAGACGCCGCGCGATCTGGGCATGCTGGATGTGGCGCTGTCCAAGGCTTATCTGAGCTACGCCCACGACGTTCAGTCGGGCATCGTGATCCCGTCCAGCGTCGACAAGGGCATCGTGCGCGAAGTGAATTATCACGACCGTGCCGAACTGATGTCAGACCTGATCAATGGCGATGCGGCCGAGGTCATGCGCGCGCTAGCACCGCATTCCCCTGAATACGCCCGTCTTCGCAAAGAAATGATGCGGCTGCACGATCTGATCGCGCTTGGGGGCTGGGGCGCCACGGTTCCGGGCAAGAAGCTGGAACCCGGTGATCAGGGCGCATCGGTGATCAAACTGCGCGATCGCCTGATCGCAATGGGCTATCTCAACCGCAGCGCCACGATGAGCTATGACAAAACCATCGAAGCTGCGGTTCAGCAGTTCCAATCCGATCACGGCCTGACCCCCGATGGCGTGGCAGGCACCGGCACCTTGACGGAAATCAATGTGCCGGCAGAAGACCGCTTGAAATCGGTTCTCGTTGCGATGGAGCGCGAACGCTGGATGAACATGGAACTGGGCGAACGCCACGTTCTTGTCAATCTCACCGATTTTACCGCCAAAATCATTGATGATGGCAAGGTGACCTTCGAAACCAGATCCGTTATCGGGATGAAACAGCTCGACCGTCGCAGCCCGGAATTTTCCGATGTGATGGAACATATGATCATCAATCCGACCTGGAACGTGCCCCGGTCGATCGCGGTCAAAGAATATCTTCCGCAGCTACAGAAGAACCCAAATGCCGCCAGTCATCTGCGGCTGACCGATGTACGCGGTCGTCTGGTTGATCGCGGAGCCGTGGATTTCACCCAATTCAATACCCGAAACTTTCCCTTCGACATGAAACAACCCCCGTCCAGTCGCAACGCGCTGGGATTGGTTAAGTTCATGTTCCCCAATCCGCAGAACGTCTATTTGCACGACACTCCGGCCAAAAGCCTGTTCGGACGTGAAAGCCGCGCCTATAGCCATGGGTGCATCCGTCTTCAGCAACCGTTCGATTTCGCCTATGCGCTGCTGGCGCGACAGACCGACGACCCGAAAGGGCAGTTTCAAAGCATTCTAAAAACCGGTCGCGAAACCAAGGTGGATCTGGAACTGCAGATCCCGGTCCATATCATCTATCGCACCGCGACGATCCCGGCCAAAGGCAAGGCAATTTACCGCCGTGACGTTTATGGCCGCGACGCGCTGATCTGGTCGGAACTGGAACAGGCAGGGGTGGTCTTGGGCGCGGTTCGCGGCTAAGTCTGTCCCCGGATGAAACGCCGGGGACAATTGCATGAGCCACAGCATCAAGGAAATCGCGGCCGCCTTGGGGGCCGAGGCGTTCGGCGATATTGATTTACGGGTGTCCGGCGTTGCCGAACCTGCACTGGCGCAAGACTGCGATCTGGCGCTGGCGATGAAACCCGATTTTGCCGCCGGTTTGCCCGATGGTCAGGCCCGTGCGGCGATGCTTTGGCCCGGAGCGGATTGGCAATCCTTGGGATTGAAGGCTGCGATCGTCGCGACGCGTCCGCGCTTTGCCATGGCAGGGCTCTCTGCGATGATGGACCCGGGGCAGGGTTATGCCTCCGGCATTCATCCATCAGCCGTGATCGACCCCTCTGCACAGTTGGGCAAAGATGTATCTGTCGGGCCGCTCGCGGTGATTTCCGCCGGAACCCGGATTGGTGCCGGATCGGTGATCGGACCGCAGTGTTTCATTGGAACGGATGCGGTTCTGGGCCAAGAGTGTTTTCTGCGTGAGGGCGTAAAAATCGGTGCCCGGGTCAAAATCGGCGACCGGTTCATCGCACAACCCGGCGCAACAGTTGGTGGCGATGGATTTTCCTTTGTGACGCCCGAAGAATCGACCATTGAACGGGTCCGTGACAGCCTTGGTGATCAAGGCGATCTGGCCGCACAAAGCTATGCCCGCATTCATTCCCTTGGCAGTGTCAGCATCGGCAACGATGTCGAACTTGGTGCCAACAGCTGCATCGACCGCGGTACAGTCCGCGATACGCAGATTGGCAACGGGGTCAAATTCGATAATCTGGCCCAGATCGGTCATAACGTGGTCATTGGTGACGATTGTCTGATCTGTGCGCAGGTCGGCGTCGCGGGATCGTCACGTATTGGTCGTAATGTCGTCTTGGGCGGACAGACGGGGGTTAGCGACAACCTGTTCATCGGCGATCACGTGATCACCGGTGGGGCGACCAAAGTGCTGGCAAATGTGCCTGCCGGACGGGTCATGCTGGGTTATCCGGCAATGAAGATGCAGACCCATATCGAGGTCTATAAAGGATTGCGCCGCCTGCCGCGCCTATTCCGCGATGTCGCGGCATTGCAGAAAGCTGTTTCCAAGTCGACCAAGACCGACTAAATCAGCCTCAATCACGAGGAGAAGACCGGGATCATGAGCATCAAGGACAAGGTGATCGGCATCATCGCCGAACAGGCGGTGCTAGAACCATCGGACGTAACGATGGACAGCACATTAGAAGATCTGGGCATCGACAGCCTGGGGCTAGTGGAAAGCATCTTCGCCATCGAAGAAGCCTTCGATATTACGGTGCCGTTCAATGCCAACGAACCCGAGCAGAGCGATTTCGATATCTCCTCGGTGTCAGCAATCATCGCCGGGATCGAAAAATTGGTGACCGAGCAAGACGCATGAACCGAGTAGTGATAACTGGCGCGGGGACGATCAACGCGCTTGGCCATACGGTTCCGGCCACGCTGGACGCCATGAAAGAAGGCCACTGCGGCATCAGCGACTTGGAATTCCGCGATGTGGACCGATTGGCGATCAAGATCGGCGGCCAGGTCAAGGGGTTCGAAGCGGAAGGTCGTTTCAACCGCCAGCAAATGACGCTTTATGACCGCTTCACCCAATTCACCTTGGTCGCAGCAGAAGAAGCCATGGCGCAGGCCGGGTTGGAATTCGTTGGCGAACTGGCCGCCAAGGCTGGTGTCGTGCTGGGTACCGCAGGTGGTGGCGTGTCGACCTGGGATGACAATTACCGCGCCGTATACGAAGAAGGGAAGAACCGGGTTCATCCTTTCGTCGTGCCCAAGCTGATGAACAACGCCGCAGCCAGCCACCTGAGCATGAAATATAACCTGAAAGGCCCGACCTTTACCGTGTCGACGGCTTGTGCGTCTTCGAACCACGCGATGTCGCAGGCGTTCCAGATCGTGCGATCCGGCATGTCCAAGGCGATGGTCACCGGTGGATCGGAATCGATGCTGTGTTTTGGCGGCGTGAAAGCATGGGAAGGTCTGCGGGTGATGTCAAAAGACGCCTGCCGTCCATTCAGCGCCAACCGCAACGGCATGGTTCAGGGCGAAGGTGCAGCCATATTTGTCTTCGAAGAATATGAACATGCCAAGGCGCGCGGGGCCGATATCTTGTGCGAAGTGGTGGGCTTTGCCATGACTTCAGACGCTTCAGATATTGTGATGCCGTCGAAACAGGGGGCCGCGCGGGCCATGTCTGGCGCGTTGCAGGATGCCGGGATCAATGCCGGTCAGGTCGGATATATCAACGCCCACGGAACCGGCACGGCGGCAAATGACAAAACCGAATGTGCGGCGGTTGCCGATGTGTTCGGCCCCCATGCCGACAAGCTGATGATATCGTCGACCAAGGCGATGCATGGCCATTTGATCGGCGCCACGGGGGCTGTCGAATTGTTGGCCTGTATCATGGCACTGCGTGAAGGGGTGGTCGCACCGACCATCGGGTACCAAGAATTCGACCCCGAATGCGCCTTGGACGTGGTGCCGAACGACGCACGCGAAGCGAAAATCGATTTCGCACTGTCTAACGCGTTTGCTTTTGGCGGCTTGAACGCGGTCTTGGCCTTGAAAAAGGTCTGATAGCGCCCCCCGTATCCCAATCGCATTGAAATCCGGTCAGAAACGCAAAAGGCCGCCCCAAGGGGCGGCCTTTGTTGTATTGGGTCGCGCCGATTACTGCGCTTCGACCTCGGTCACCATATCATACCCGGCGGTAAAGCCCTTCAAAGACATATCGACCAAAACACGTTGATCGGGGGCGACGAAGGGCACGATCGAAAGCGTCGCTTTGGCACCTCGTTTGAATTCTGCAATATCTTCGGCGCGAAATCCGATCCGGGCGTAGCAACCCAGCCGATCACAGACGGAAAACGGATATCTTTTTCCCGGATTACTATCCACTGCGATGGTCAGTTGAGCCGTCAGCAAGGTTTCCAGCGGCACCGCGATCATCGCGCCAGCTTCGGCTTCGCCACCATTCTTCAACCGGAACATCCGCACGGTCGCGATCGGGGTGCCGTCTTCACCGTTCAGTTCCTGCATCAATTGGCAGGGTTCTTCATCGGTGCCGGTCCGAAGGCATTCCAGGTTCCAATCGCCAGAGGCTTCTCGAATATAGGGTTCAACCGCCACCTCTTCGCCCAGGCTCAAACCCGGATCGGCGCTTTCGGCAGGGGTGTCGGTCGCAGCATCTGCGGCGGGTGTTTCAGTGCTGTCTTGCGCATATGCCGCCCCGGCAAGGCTCAGCGCGGCCAGAACGGAAACAATATTCAGAAATTTGGGCATGTTACCCCCATCAATTGCTCGGTTTTCATTGCCATGGCTCTACCATGCCAACGGCGGGCTGTCAGGCCGGAAAACACCCGCAAATGGGTTGTGGTGGCGAATTCCTGCCAAGCTCAGCAAACATGGGGTGAAATAATAAAAAGGGGCCACAAACGGACCCCTTTTCATTATTTTTTTCTCCCCGTCGGACTGGCCGACTTAGTCATTAATGGAACGCTAGGGCGTTTACCGCGTTCCGTCAACAGGGTTTGCGCCGGGACGCTTAAAAAATGAACGCCGCCCCGAGATCTGGGGCGGCGCGGTCAACAAGGAGGAAGTCAACCGGCGTCAGTTCCTGTGACATTCCGGTTTTTTCACTGTGACATGAAGAAGTTAACAATGTACTTTGAGGACAGAAGGAATTGCTGAAAAAGAGGGCGGTCGGGTGCGAGACAGTATTTTCATTGGCGGTGGCGGCGACGATTACAGAGAAAAGCAGGGGCTGACGCTGAAATACGCCAACCGCCACGGATTGATCGCCGGGGCAACCGGCACCGGGAAAACCGTCACCCTGCAAATCATGGCCGAAGGCTTTTCCGCCCAAGGCGTGCCGGTGTTCCTATCGGATGTCAAAGGCGACCTGTCTGGATTGGCCGCAGCCGGATCACCGGGTTTCAAACTGCATGACGCTTTCATGGATCGCGCCGCTAAGATCGGCTTTGACGATTACAGCTATCAGGCCTTCCCGGTCACTTTCTGGGATCTTTTTGGTCAACAGGGCCACCCGGTGCGCACCACCGTGGCGGAAATGGGTCCGCTGCTACTGTCTCGGCTGCTGGAACTGTCCGAAGCCCAAGAAGGCATCCTCAACATCGCTTTCCGGCTGGCCGACGAACAGGGATTGCCATTGCTGGACCTGAAGGATTTGCAGGCGCTTTTGGTCTGGGTCGGGGAAAATCGTGCCGATCTGAGCCTGCGCTATGGCAATATCTCGGTTCAGTCGGTGGGCGCGATCCAGCGGCGGCTCTTGGTGTTGGAAAACCAGGGGGCAACGCAGCTGTTCGGTGAACCCGCGCTGAACCTGTCCGACCTGATGCGCACCGATCTGGATGGGCGCGGCCGGATCAACATTTTGGCCGCCGACAAATTAATGGGCTCGCCTCGGCTTTACGCGACTTTCCTGCTGTGGCTGTTGTCGGAACTGTTCGAAGAACTGCCCGAAGTGGGCGACCCGGATAAACCCCGGC
The DNA here is from genome assembly GCF_001458355.1 of Thalassovita gelatinovora. Lineage (GTDB taxonomy): Bacteria > Pseudomonadota > Alphaproteobacteria > Rhodobacterales > Rhodobacteraceae > Thalassobius > Thalassobius gelatinovorus. Next base: position 264,521 of record NZ_CYSA01000003.1, read on the forward strand.
TGGTGTTTTTCTTCGACGAGGCGCATCTGCTGTTCGACGACGCGCCCAAAGCACTGGTCGACAAGGTCGAACAGGTTGCACGGCTGATCCGGTCCAAGGGGGTGGGGGTCTATTTCGTCACCCAGAACCCGGCCGATGTGCCCGAAGATGTTCTGGGCCAACTGGGCAACCGGGTTCAACATGCCTTGCGCGCCTTTACCGCGAGGGATCGTAAGGAATTGCGGCTGGCGGCGGAAACCTATCGCGACAATCCCCGTTTTGACACCGAAGAAGCGATCCGCGAGGTCGGCGTCGGCGAAGCGGTGACGTCGTTTCTGCAAAAGAAAGGCGTGCCGGGTATTGTCGAACGCACTCTGATCCGGCCGCCATCGTCACAACTGGGACCGATTGATGAAGCCGAACGCAAAGCGCTGATCGATGCTTCGCCCATCGCCGGAAAATACGAAGTGCTGAACGACCGCCAATCGGCCTATGAAATTCTGACCAAACGGACACAGGATGCGGCCAAGGCGGCGGAACAGGCCGAACAGCGCGAAGAACAAGCCGAAGCGATCGAACGCGAATACAAATCCGCACGCCGGTATTCCGGCAGCCGGGTGAAACGGTCAAGTTCCCGCAGCAGCCGCAGCAATGCGCGTGGCGACACGATTGGCGATGCGCTTGGCAAGGCGTTGGTCAAAGAACTGCGCGGCACCACAGGCAAGCGGATCGTGCGCGGCATATTGGGTGGTTTGTTCGAAGGGAAGTAAAGCGCGGGGCAGGGCGACGTTGCCTCGTCGCGCTTGACACGCATCCCCCTAGATCAGGCTAAAACAAGAAAAGGGCCCCGAAGGGCCCTTTCGATTACTTTTCCGGGATCAGCCCGCGCGGGCTGAACCTGAGCACCAACAGCAGAACCAGCCCCATCGTAAGCAGCCGCATATGCGCGGTGCTGTCCAAGAGATGCGCCTTCAGCGCGCTGTCATCGGCCATGCCGTAGGTGATCACCTGCATCAGAGCCTGCCCCAGAGGTTCAACCTGTACCCAGAGGAACCAGATCAGGAACCCGCCCAGAACCGCGCCCAGATTGTTGCCCGATCCGCCGACGATCACCATCACCCAGATCAGGAAGGTAAAGCGCAACGGCTGGTAGGTGCCCGGCGTCAACTGACCGTCAAGCGTGGTCATCATCGCCCCGGCGATGCCGCAGACGGCCGACCCAAGAATGAAAACCTGCAGGTGGCGCCGGGTCACATCCTTGCCCATCGCTTCGGACGCGACTTCGTTATCGCGGATCGCCCGCATCATCCGGCCCCAAGGCGAATGCAGTGCCTTTTGCGCCATCCACAGCAGGATCAGCAAAACAACGGTGAAAAGCCCGGCATAGAGCAGTTTGACCCAAAGCGTCGAAGCGGTGGTCGCGGTCAGTCCGAAGCTGGTCGCGCGATCGACGAAGGCGGTGCTTTGTTGCAGATCAATTTCATAAGGAACCGGACGGGGCAGGCCGATCACATTTTTCACGCCACGCGCCAGCCAATCTTCGTTTTTCATCACCGCGATGATAATTTCGGCGATCCCCAGCGTTGCAATGGCCAGATAATCCGAACGCAGACCAAGCGCGGTCTTGCCGATGATCCAAGCTACACCGGCCGCAAGCAGCCCGCCCACGGGCCAAGCCAGCACTACCGGCAGGCCCAGCCCGCCAATATTGCCCGCCATCGCCGGATTGATCGCTTCAACAGCTTCCACCGCCGGGTCGAACACCCAGCGATAAAGGAAAAAGCCCACCACCAAGATCGCCAACATCGCCAGCGTCCGTGCCTTTCCCTTGGCAAGCCTTGCATAGCTCAGGACCGCCGCCACCACGGTCGCCGCCCCCAGAACCAGCGCCAGAAGAATGCGGAAGCCACCCGCACTCCATGCCTCGGGCAATGGATCGGTCGAAACCAGCACGGTGGCCAGCCCGCCAAGCGCGACAAAGCCCATGATTCCGACGTTAAAAAGCCCGGCAAAGCCCCATTGCAGATTCACGCCCAAAGCCATGATTGCGCTGATCAGCCCCATGTTCAGGATTTGCAACGCCGTGTTCCAACTTTGAATCACGCCAGTCAGCACAATCAACAGGCCGACAATGGCGAAAAGCCCGATTTTCTTGGTCGTATCGGTCATACTGATTTCCCCTTGAAGAGGCCCGTCGGCTTGAACAGAAGCACGATCACAAGGATTGCGAAACTGACGGCGAATTTATAATCGGTGGACAAAAGCTGCACCAGACCGTCGGGCGCAAGGTTTTCCGGCAGCAGGTAAGTCAGCACTTTTTTCCAAGCATAGGTGATAGTGACCTCGGAAAAGGCGATCACGAAACCGCCGGTGATGGCGCCAAGCGGGCTGCCCAGCCCGCCGACGATCGCCGAGGCAAAGATCGGCAGCAGCAGCTGAAAGTAAGTAAACGGCTTGAAAGTCTTATCAAGCCCGTAAAGCGTACCTGCCACGGTAGCCAGCGCCGCCACGATCAGCCAAGTATACAACACTACCCGTTCAGGGTTGATCCCCGACAGCAACGCCAGATCCTCGTTGTCGGAATAGGCACGCATCGATTTACCGGTGCGGGTGCGGTTGAGGAACCAGAACAGCAACGCCACGACGATCAGCGCGGTGATCACGGTCAATCCTTGCGTGGTCTTGATCGCCAACCCTTCTTGCAGACCGGTCATCTGCTTGAAATCCCGGGCCGAAATGATGAACCGTTCGCCATCGGCAAAACGCTGATCGTTCGGCCCGATGATGAAGCGCACCAATCCGTTCATAATGAACATCACGCCCATTGACACGATCACCAGAATGACCGGCTTGGCCTTTTGTTCGCGGTAGAACTTGTAAACGAGCTTGTCGGTGCCGATCACCAGCGCTGAACAGGCGATAATGCCGAAGGGCAGGGCAAGCAGGGCCGTCGGTAAGGGGCCCAGATTAAGGCCCATCGACTGAAACCACCATGTTACCAAAACAACCACCATGGTCCCAAAGGCCATGGTGTCGCCATGGGCGAAGTTGGAAAACCGCAAGATCCCGTAGATCAGAGTGACCCCAAGCGCACCCAGAGCCAGTTGGCTGCCATAGGCGATGGCGGGGATCAGAACGAAGTTGGAAAGCGCCACGATGGCGTTGAGAAAATCCATGATCAGCCCCCAAGGAAAGATTGGCGCACTTCCGGATCGGCCAGCAATTCCTTGCCGGTTCCGGTATGTGCATTGGCGCCTTGAACGAGAACATAGCCTTTATCCGCGATTTCAAGCGCTTGACGGGCGTTCTGTTCCACCATCAGGACGGAAATTCCGCTGCGCGCCACTTCGATGATGCGGTCGAACAATTCGTCCATCACGATCGGACTGACGCCTGCGGTGGGTTCATCGAGCAGCAAAACCTTGGGCTGGGTCATCAGCGCCCGGCCGACCGCCACCTGCTGGCGCTGCCCCCCCGACAATTCACCCGCCGCCTGATGGCGCTTGTCTTTCAGAATCGGGAACAGGTTATAGACCTGCGCCAAGGTATCGCTGAAATCATCGGTTCGGATGAACGCACCCATTTCCAGATTTTCCTGAACCGTCATCGATGTGAAGATATTGCTTGTCTGCGGCACGAACCCCATGCCTTGTCTGACACGCGCCTGCGGGGACAGACGAGTGATGTCCTGACCATCCAATCGCACCGATCCAGCGCGCAGATGCAACATGCCGAAGGTCGCCTTCATCGCGGTCGATTTTCCAGCACCGTTGGGGCCGACGATGACCGCGATTTCGCCCTTATTCACGGCGATGGTGCAATCATGCAGGATGTCTGGCCCGGTCTTGCCATAGCCGCCCGTCATGCTATCGCCGATCAGGAAAGCTTCGCCAGTATGTTTGTCCTGTTCGGTTCCGGTATCGACGTTCAATGTTCCGCCACCCGATTTTGTGATCGTGCGGTCCTTGTTGCCGCGACCGTCCTGATAGGGGTTGCTGCTCATACGCCCACCTTGTCTTTATTCTTCAACCCGGTGCCAAGATAGGCTTCGATCACCTGATCATTGGCCTTGATTTCAGCAAGGGTGCCTTGGGCCAGAACCTTGCCTTCGGCCATGCAGATCACCGGATCGCAAAGTTTTTCGATAAAATCCATGTCGTGTTCGATCACCACGAAGGTGTAACCGCGTTCCTGATTCAACTGCTTGATCGCGTCGGCAATGGTATAAAGAAGGGTGCGGTTCACCCCGGCGCCAACCTCGTCCAGAAAGACGATCTTGGTATCGACCATCATGGTGCGCCCAAGTTCCAGCAGTTTTTTCTGGCCTCCGGACACCTCTCCTGCCTTCAGGTCTGCGATATGACCGATGGTGAGGAATTCCAAAACCTCGTCGGCCTTGGCACGCAGCGCGCGTTCCTCGTCAGCGATCCGCTTGCGCCCGAACCAAGTGTTCCACAGGGTTTCGCCCGATTGGCCGCCCGGCACCATCATCAGGTTTTCGCGGCAAGTCATGGACGAAAATTCATGCGCGATCTGGAACGTGCGCAGCAATCCCTTGTGAAACAGCTCATGCGGCGGCAATCCGGTGATGTCTTCGCCATCCATCGTGACCCGACCCGAAGTCGGCGGAAGAACGCCCGCGATCACATTGAAAAGAGTCGTTTTTCCGGCACCATTCGGACCGATTAGCCCGGTAATGGAGCCCTGTTCGATGGTCAGGGACGCGCCATCTACGGCGTGAAAACCACCGAAATGCTTATGGACGTCTTCTACGACGATCATCAAGCTTTCCCCCGTCTTGGCACGGTTTCCGCGCCTTTTCATTATTCTTTAACAGCGGTTATATCAGAACAGCCCGGCAACTGGGCCGGGCTGTTCGCATTTTCAAGGCCGGATCTTAGCGGAATTTAACCGTGGTGATCTTGCCGTCTTTGAATTCGATCTCGCGGTACCCACCCGCAGCTTCGCCGCCGCCGATCATTTCCACTGCGGTTGCACCGACATAGTCGATTTCACCGCCGCCTGCGAGGATCTCCAAAGCTTTGGACAATTCACCGGGGAAAATCTGTTCGCCCGGCGCGTTCGCCACATCCATGATCTTGGCTTTGTAGTCGCCCGGTTCGACCGAACCGGCAGCCTGCATCGACAACAGGATCAGCGCCGCTGCGTCATAGCTTTCGCCAACATAGGGGCCCGAACCGTCGATGCCTGCGGCTTCGGTCAGCTTGGCCATAATGCTTGCGCCTTCGCTTTCAGTGCCGGGCACCGTACCGATGGACCCATCGATTTCGGAGCCGAAGTTTTCTTCCAGCGCCGACCCGATCATGCCATCAGGCAGAACGAAAGTGTCAAACGCACCAGCGTCCAGCGCCGCGCGGATCACACCGGGGCCACCCTGATCGACATAGCCCGCCACAACCAGTGCATCACCACCAGCAGAGGCAAGCGCACCAACTTCAGCGGTGTAGTCGGCTTTGCCGTCTTCATGTGCCGTGTTGATGGTCACAGCGCCGCCCATGCCTTCGTAAGCGGATTTGAAGCTGTCAGCCAGACCCTTGCCATAGTCGTTATTGGTATAGGTCAGAGCGACAGATTTGATCCCTTTTTCCATCAGCACATCGGCCAGAACCTGACCTTGGCGCGCGTCGGACGGCGCAGTGCGGAAGAACAATCCGCCGTCGTCAACAGACGACAGGGCAGGCGAAGTGGCCGAAGGTGAAATCATCACCATGCCGTTCGGCACCGCGACGTTGGCCAGAACCGCGCCGGTCACGCCGGAACAATCCGCCCCCATGATGCCCTTGATCCCGTCCGAGGTGATCAGGCGTTCGGCCGCAGCAGTCGCGGCACCTGCATCGACGCAGGTCGAATCTGCACGAACCGGGGCAACGGTCGAACCGCCCAGCAACTTGCCGCTGTCCGACACTTCTTTCATTGCCATTTCAGCACCGGCCGCCATCGACGGTGTCAGCGATTCAATCGGGCCGGTGAAACCGAGGATAATCCCCAGCTTGACTTCATCGGCCATTGCGCCACCCGTCATCAAAGCGGTTGCAGCGGTCGCCATCAAAAACTTCTTCATTATTTTACTCCCATGTTGGAACAAAGGTCCGGGTCGAACCCTATAACCGGATTTTGAAAATGAAAAGCGTCATGATTCATAGCTGTTACACTTTTCAAGCAAGCTGGTGTTTCGTGCGAATGCGCGCACTCAGTTATCCCGTTTCACCAACGATTTTGCACCGGATTGCGACTATGCTCGTCCGTTTTGCGGCGCTTTGTGCCGCCTTTATCGGTACGCTTTCGCCAATGTCGGCGCACTCTGTAATCCCACCCTCATTGCCGAAACGGTCGCCGGCCCATGGTCTTGGGCTTGCTGACCTTACGGAAGCAGTTGGGTGACAGAAAGACAGGACAGGCACAGGCGAATCCCTGCCTCCGGGGCAGGGTAGGGGACTAAATATCGTCATCGTGCGCACTTTCACCAAGAAACACCGGTTGACAGGCCGATCTGAACAACGATTTCGGTCAAAGCCCCGCGCTTTATGGAAAGAAGGGGTTAGGCCGTTATATGCGCCGACGCATCAGCCGGAAACGGATTTCGTAGGGAGAAAGTTCAGTCTGAACAGCAGTCTCGACACTATCTTGTCGCACGCCTAATCACTCCTGCGCCGGGCTCGCTTGGCTGCCACGTTCGCGGTAGGGCGTAGTTTTATAGTGTGCCCGGTAGCATTTCGAAAAATGCGACGGCGACGCGAAACCGCAGGCCAGCGCGACATTGATCACGCTCATATCGGTCTGCATCAGAAGATTACGCGCTTTTTGCAGCCGCAATTCCATATAATAACGCTTCGGGCTGCGGTTGAGGTAGCGGCGAAACAACCGTTCCAACTGACGTGTCGACATGCCGACTTCTTTCGCCAGGGTCGAGGGGCTGATCGGTTCTTCGATATTGGCTTCCATTTCGCGGATCACTTGGCTCAGCTTGGGGTGGCGCACACCGATCCGCGACGGCACGGACAGACGCTGGGTGTCTTGATCGGTGCGGATGGTGGAATAGATCATCTGATCGGCTACCGCATTTGCCAAATCCGACCCGTAATCGGATGCGATCCGATTCAATATAAGGTCGATCGCTGCGGTACCGCCGGCCGTGCTCATCCGGTTGCCATCGATGACGAAAACCGATTTTGTCAATTCGACCTCATCGAACTCCTCGATGAAACTGTCATGGTTTTCCCAATGGATCGTGGCGCGTTTGCCATCCAAAAGCCCGGCTTTGGCCATCGCATAAGACGCGGTGCAAAGCCCACCAATAGCGATGCCTTTGCGCGCCTCGCGGCGCAGCCAGGATATCAATTTCTTGGTGGTCGCCTTTTGCACATCGATCCCGCCGCACAGGATCAAAGTGTCGTCGCGGGTCAGTTCACAAAAACCGCTATCAAGCTTGAATTCGGTCCCCGCCGAACAACGCACGGTTTCACCGTGTTCGCCGACTAGGGTCCAATCATACAGTTGCTGCCCCGACATCCGGTTCGCCAGACGGATGCATTCAAGTGCTGCCGAAAAGCTCATCAGCGTAAAATTTTCCATCAAAACAAAGACAAACCGCTTGGGTTTACCCGTGACACCGGACACTTCAACAGGTTTGCGCGATGTTTCCATGACAAGTGTCCTTTGATAGAATGTCGAAAACCACAACAGTTTTTTCTACGCCGCGCAAGGGGCCGCAGGCATGGACAGAAGTCTTAGCCGAAGTTTTCGAATCCCATATGGTCAGCGACCGACGCTTTCTGTATAGAAAAGCGACTTTAATTGACCAACCGGAGTACCGACCATGAGCGAGTGGCAAAAAACCAATTGGCGCGCCAAGCCCAGGGTTCAGATGCCCGATTATACGGATCAGGCCGCGCTGCACACAGTCGAAGCGCAACTGGCCAAGTATCCGCCTTTGGTCTTTGCCGGTGAGGCGCGTAGACTGAAATCCGCTCTCGGGGCCGCCTCGCGCGGTGAAGCGTTTTTGTTGCAGGGCGGCGATTGCGCAGAAAGCTTCGATCAATTCAGCGCCAATGCGATCCGCGACACCTTCAAGGTGATGCTGCAAATGGCGATGGTGCTGACCTATGGTGCTAAGGTGCCGGTGGTGAAGGTCGGCCGCATGGCTGGTCAATTCGCCAAACCGCGTTCGGCCCCGACCGAAACGGTGGGCGGCATCGAACTGCCCAGCTATCGCGGTGATATCATCAATGAATTGGCCTTCACGCCCGAATCCCGGATCCCCGATCCGTCGAAAATGTTGCAGGCCTATACCCAGGCGGCGGCAACGCTGAACCTGCTGCGAGCCTTTTCCACCGGCGGCTATGCCGATGTAAATCAGGTACACCAGTGGACGCTCGGCTTTACCGAAGGTGAAAAGGCCGCAAAATACCGCGATCTGGCCAACCGGATCAGCGACACGCTGGATTTCATGAAAGCCGCGGGGCTGAACAGTGATCAGGAACCATCGCTGCAAACGGTGGATTTCTACACCAGCCACGAAGCTCTGTTGCTGGAATACGAAGAGGCGCTGTGTCGGCTCGATTCCACGTCCGGCAAATGGCTGGCCGGGTCGGGACACATGATCTGGATTGGCGACCGCACCCGACAACCCGACGGGGCGCATGTGGAATTCGCCCGCGGCGTATTGAACCCGGTCGGGCTTAAATGCGGCCCCACCACGACAGCCGAAGACCTCAAGGTGTTAATGGCCAAGCTGAACCCGGAAAACGAAGAGGGCCGTCTGACGCTGATCGCCCGGTTCGGTGCTGGCAATGTCGGCGACCACCTGCCGCGGCTGATCAAGACGGTTCAGAACGAAGGCGCCAAGGTGCTGTGGACCTGCGATCCGATGCACGGCAACACGATCAAATCGGCCACTGGTTATAAAACCAGGCCCTTTGAATCTGTGTTGCGCGAAGTGCAGGATTTCTTTGCCATCCACCGCGCCGAAGGCACCATTCCGGGCGGCGTGCATTTCGAAATGACTGGTCAGGACGTGACCGAATGCACCGGCGGGGTACGCGCCGTTACCGACGAAGACCTGTCGGCCCGCTACCATACCGCCTGCGACCCGCGCCTGAATGCCAGCCAATCGCTGGAACTGGCTTTCCTAGTGGCCGAAGAACTGTCGGCGCTGCGCGAAAACCGTCAGGCCGCTGTGGTCTGATGGGCGAAAGGTGCGCCCGAAACCGGCGCACCTTTTCATAAACTCTGCATGCTTTGAAACAGCGGCGATTTCATCTTGGCCTCAATATTCCGGGGTAAATGCGTGGCGAAATCAACGCAGAAGGGCCGCGCCATTCATTGCGCCTTGACCAGCCGCAGATACGGCACGCGACCTGAACCTTGATCCGATCGTGGTGCCGCGATGAACGGCGTGGCCGGTTCCGCGAATTCGCTGCTTTCTGGTGCCCCCAACCCGCCTATTGGTCTCAGGCTTGACGTTACGACCATGAACCGGCGCGGGGCCTGTCCGATGACACCGCGAAACGACAGCCCGCCCAAAATCCGCTTGGGTCGCCCCTGCGCATCGCTCAGGGGCCATAGTTTCATCCGCGCCTCGATGCTTGGGCGTCCGGCCCCATGTTCTGCGTGCAGGGTAATATTGCCGATACCGGGGCTGGTGCAGACCTGATCGATCAAGTCTTCCATCCGGGCGCGGTCTGACAATGAAATCAGAGCGGTCAGCGGCATGGCGCGCAATTCCATCCCAATCAGGTCCTTCAACCGCTGCCCAGCCAACCGTATCCGCGCTGTACCCGGCGCGATCCGTTCCAAAATGAAGGTATGTGACAGCGCCCCGTCGATCCCGCGCGGATTGATTTCGGACCGCGCCGGCATCTTCCGCGTGCCTTTCAACGCCGTCCAATAGGCGTCAAGCTCGGCAAGTTCCGGAAAGCGTTTATCGGTCAGGAAAGAAGACATCTCAATCACGTTTCACCCGTTCGCCGCCATCTGACACCAGATCATGCCGCAGATATCGAAATTTCCGCCCACTCGCGCATGCCGGTGTCGATCACCCTTAAGGATAGTTGGTTACTCAAAGGTATACATGGCACAAATTTTCGCAAATTTGTTAGGAATTCTCGCTAAATGGTTAACTCCACCGAACGGTGCGCGGCGCTGGCCTCTTGTTGCGATCTGGGCTAATGGCTAAGAAAAGTTAAGCGCGGAGGGGCCTTTGTTACAATCGATGACAGGATTTGCGTCCGGGACGGGCGCGCTGGTGCCGTTCAGCTGGACTTGGGATTTGCGGTCAGTCAATGCCAAGGGGCTGGATCTGCGCCTGCGCGTTCCGGACTGGATTGAAGGTCTGGAAACCGCGTTGCGGGCCAAATTGAGCAAGGCACTTGGCCGCGGAAACGTGACGCTGACGCTGCGGGTGCAGCGGCAGGAAACCACGGGCGATCTGGCGGTTAATGAATATGTTCTGGCCTCGGTCCTGTCGGCTTTGGCGGTGGTTGAACACAAGGCCAAGGAACGCGGTCTGTCGCTTGCCCCGACATCGGCTGCTGATATTCTGTCAACGCGCGGGGTGCTTGAACATGCCTCTGTAGAAGACGAAACCAATGCGTTGGCAGGCGCTTTGATCGCTGATTTCGACATATTGCTGGGGCATTTTTTAACGATGCGCGCCAGCGAAGGCAAAGCCTTGCAAACCGTTCTGGACCGGCAAATCGGTGAAATCGAAACACTGGTATCGCAGGCCGAAACAGCGATCAAAGACCGGCAGTCGGACATGGCAGAATCGCTGCGCAATTCGCTGCTGCGAGTGACCCAGAACAGCGATGCGGTGGATGATCATCGCATCGCTCAGGAATTGGCGTTGATCGCGGTAAAATCGGATGTGACCGAAGAAATGGACCGGTTGAACGCGCATATCGACGCCGCGCGTGCGCTTTTGCAAGATCGCAAACCTGTAGGGCGAAAATTCGACTTCCTGATGCAGGAATTCAACCGCGAAGCCAATACCCTGTGTTCCAAGTCGCAAAATAGCGCCCTAACCCGGATCGGGCTGGACCTGAAAACCGTGATCGATCAAATGCGTGAACAAGTGCAGAATGTGGAGTGACAGTAGAACCATGAGCCAACGACGCGGTCTTTTGATCATCCTGTCTTCGCCATCGGGCGCGGGCAAATCGACCCTGACCCGGCGGCTGCGCGACTGGGACCCGACGATCCGTTTTTCGGTGTCCGCCACGACCCGCGCACCACGGCCGGGCGAAGTCGACGGTCAAGATTACCATTTTCTGAGCGAAGACCAGTTCAAGCGAGACGTGACCGAAGGCGACATGCTGGAACACGCCCATGTGTTCGGCAATTTCTACGGCTCACCCAAAGGACCGGTTCAAGCCGCGATTGAAGACGGCCAGGACGTGCTGTTCGATATCGATTGGCAAGGCGCGGAGCAGATCCGAAATTCGTCGCTTGCCGCGCATACGCTGTCCATTTTCATCCTGCCGCCTTCGATCAAGGAATTGCACCGCCGTCTGGTCAGTCGCGGTCAGGACAGCGACGATGTGATCGCCCGGCGGATGCAGAAAAGCTGGGACGAGATCAGCCATTGGGGCAGCTATGATTTCGTACTGGTCAATGACAATCTGGACCAGACCTCCGAGGATCTGAAAACCATTGTGCAGGCAACCCGGCTACGACGGCTGCAACAACCGGCGCTGGTCGAACATGTGCGCAATCTTCAAACTGAATTCGAGGAAATATCATGACCCTCTATGCATTGGACGGCGTCGCGCCGATCACCCCAGACAGCGGCGATTTCTGGGTCGCTCCGGATGCCAATGTAATCGGCAAGGTCGTGCTGGAAGACGGGGCTTCGGTCTGGTTTGGCTGCACTTTGCGCGGCGATAACGAAGAAATTCGCATCTGTGCAGGCAGCAACGTGCAGGAAAACACCGTGATGCATAGCGATATGGGCTATCCGCTGACCATCGGCGCGGGCTGCACCATTGGGCACAAGGCGATGCTGCATGGCTGCACCATCGGTGAAAACAGCCTGATCGGCATGGGGGCCACGGTCCTAAATGGGGCCAAGATCGGCAAAAACTGTCTGATCGGTGCCAATGCCCTGATCACCGAAGGTAAGGAAATCCCCGACGGGTCGCTGGTGATGGGGGCCCCGGGCAAAGTCGTGCGGCAACTCGATGTCAACGCCATCGAGGGACTGAAATGGAGCGCCCGTCATTATCAGGACAACATGCGGCGTTTCCGCGCCGGTTTAACCGTAATCGGATGATTTTATCATGACATTTGACGTCATTCAGGGCTTGCTTGACGCTTTGCCTGTGCCAACCTTGTTGGTTTCCAAGGGCGAACGCGTCATCGGGGCGAATGCACGGGTCGAAACCTTGCTGGGACAGGGGTTATCCGGGCGTCATCTGATCACGGTTTTGCGCCAACCCTCGGTTCTGGATGCGATTGAAGCTTGCGAAGCTTCGCGCCAGACACAAACCACCCGCTATCTGACCAGCACAGACCGCAATGAAATGACCTATCAGGTCCATTGCGGCTATGTCGAAATCGCAGATGCCAAAGGTGTTCTGGTCAGTTTCGAAGACATCACCCATGTCGAAGCCATAAGCCAGATGCGGCGCGATTTCGTCGCCAATGTCAGCCATGAATTGCGCACCCCGCTGACCGCGCTGATGGGCTTCATCGAAACCCTGCAAGGCCCGGCCAAGAACGATCCCGTCGCACAGGAAAGATTCCTGGGCATCATGATGACAGAAGCAAGCCGGATGAACCGTTTGGTCAGTGATCTGCTGTCACTGAGTCAAGTGGAGTCCGAAGAACGCATTCGTCCGTCCCTCAGTATCGACCTGACCCTGCTGATCGGATCGATACTGCGCAGTATCGGCCCGGTCGCGGAAAAGGCGCGGGTAGCCTTGGTAAAGGAAGCCCCTTCCGATCCGATCCTGGTGCCGGGTGACGAAGACCAGTTGCGGCAGGTCTTCACCAACCTGATCGAAAATGCCATCAAATATGGCGGCAACGATCAAACCGTTACGGTCAAACTAACCCAAATGGAACGCGACCCGGCGCTGCGCGGTCCGGGCGTGCGGGTCGAAGTCTGTGATACCGGGCCTGGCATAGATCAGGTGCATCTGCCCCGGCTCACCGAAAGATTTTACCGCGTTGATAGCCATCGTTCGCGCGAAATGGGTGGTACCGGTTTGGGGCTGGCCATCGTCAAGCATATCGTCAACCGTCATCGCGGCAGACTGAAGATCGACAGCTCGCCCGAAGAGGGCAGTCGTTTCACCGTGATTCTTCCAGCGCTAGACTAACGTTGTAACTTGTCTAGATGCCGCGCTGGCGCCGCAGATATTTGAACCCATCAATTTAATTTTTTATGGTTCATATTCAGACCCTTACAAATAACGCATAATGACATGTGACAATGTTGCCCCGAAAATATGACGGTTGTCATATAGCTGTTACACTTCTGTCACAAAAGCATTGCGCAAGATCGGTACGTCCCCCGGTAAGGCCATCATGGGATGGTCCATCTAAAAAACGAAATCAGGAGTTTCCTTATGTCCTTCGTGAAACTGACCGCCTCGGCTCTGGCGATCGCTGCCGTTTCCGCAACCACCGCTTCGGCCCGTGATCAGATCCAGGTCGCCGGATCGTCGACCGTGCTGCCCTATGCAACCATCGTTGCCGAAGCCTTCGGCGAAAACTTCGACTTCCCGACCCCCGTGGTCGAAGGTGGCGGTTCCGGCGCCGGTCGCAAGAAAATGTGTGAAGGCGTGGGTGAAAACACCATCGACATCGCCGACTCCTCGTCGCGTATCAAGCAGTCGGATATCGACCTTTGCGCCTCGAATGGCGTGAACGAAATCATGGAAGTCCGTATCGGCTATGACGGCATCGTCTTTGCTTCGGACATCAACGGCGCAGAATTCGTCTTCACCCCGGCCGACTGGTATAACGCACTGGCCGCCAAGGTGATGGTTGACGGCAAATTGGTCGACAACACCAACAAAACCTGGGCAGACGTGAATGCCGCTCTGCCGGCTCAGGATATCCTGGCCTTCATCCCCGGCACCAAGCACGGCACCCGCGAAGTGTTCGACGTGAAGGTTTTGGAAGCCGGCTGTGAATCCACTGGCGCCGAAGAAGCCTATAAGGCGATGGGCGACGAAAAAGCGAAAGGTTGCACCGCATTGCGCACCGACGGCGTTTCGATCGACATCGATGGCGACTATACCGAAACCTTGGCTCGTCTGACTGCAAACCCGCAGGCAATCGGCGTGTTCGGCCTGTCGTTCTATGAAAACAACACCGACAAGCTTCGTGTTGCCACCATGGGCGGCATCGTTCCTTCGACTGAATCGATCGCAACCGGCGAATACCCGGTATCGCGTCCGCTGTTCTTCTACGTGAAGAAAGCACATCTGGGCGTGATCCCTGGCCTGCAGGAATACATCGATTTCTTCGTGTCGGATGAAATCGCCGGCCCCGATGGCCCGCTGGCTGCATACGGTCTGGTTTCGGATCCGGAACTGGCCAAGACACAGGAAATGGTTGCTGCTGGCACTGCAATGGGTCCGCTGAACTAATCCTATCGATCTTGCAGGTGGCGCCGGCCTGGCGCCACCTGTTTCCATTATCCAATTTGATATCCGCGATGGAGCAGCCATGAGCGCCGGTCTCGTCATTCTTATCGTCCTGCTGATTGCATTCGTCGGCTTCTTCCTCGGTCGTACTCGTGCGTACAAATCGGCTGGCGGCGATATCCGAAAGCTGCATTCACGGCCTAACTATTACGGTCTAACAGTCGCAATTTATGCTGCTGTGCCTGCGCTTTTATTCACCATTCTCTGGCTGCTTTTGCAGCCCCTCTATATCGAAAGCCAAGTGTCGAAAATGATCGACGCGGTCGATATCCCCGATGGCGGGTCTCTCGATCTGGTGATGACGGATGTGCGCCGAATTTCGGACGGTTTAGATGTCGCGGTCAATGCCGGGACGATGACCGAAGACCAGATCGCCACCATGCGCGCGGATCTGTCCGACCTGCGCGCTCGCTTGGGGGAAGTGGGGATTGCGGTTGCTTCGGACGTCCAGCAAAACGTACTGGACGCCGCCCGGGAATACCGCAAGCTATCTACCAAGCTGCAAATCGCAATGAGCGTTATCGTGATTGGTCTAAGCCTTGCCGGTGCCTTCATTTCCATGATGCGCATTCAACCCGACTATCGCGCACGCAACACTTCGGAACATGCGATCAAGGCGCTATTGATTTTGTCTTCCTTCGTGGCGATCCTGACCACGCTCGGCATCATTTCGTCGCTGCTGTTTGAGACTGTGCATTTTTTCCAGCTCTATCGGGCAAGTGATTTCTTCTTCAACCTGACTTGGAACCCGCAATTCCGCGGCGGTTCCGACCTCGGTATTCTGCCGCTTCTTTGGGGGACGCTCTATGTTTCCTTCGTCGCGCTAATCTTCGCGGTTCCAATCGGGCTGTTGGCGGCGATCTATCTTTCCGAATACGCCAGTAAAAATGTTCGGTCGTTCGCCAAGCCCGCTATCGAGGTGCTGGCCGGTATTCCGACCATCGTTTACGGTCTGTTCGCTCTCATCACCGTCGGTCCGCTTTTGCGCGATTATTTCGCACAGCCGCTAGGTATGGGAAATTCATCTTCCTCGGTGCTGACTGCTGGTATCGTGTTGGGGGTGATGCTTATCCCCTTTGTGTCGTCGCTTTCCGATGATGTGATCAACGCGGTGCCACAGGCAATGCGCGACGGGTCTTATGGGCTTGGTGCGACCAAATCCGAAACCATTAAGCAAGTGATCCTGCCCGCCGCTTTGCCGGGGGTTGTCGGGGCCGTCCTGCTGGCCGCAAGCCGCGCCATCGGCGAGACGATGATTGTGGTGATGGGCGCCGGTGCCGCCGCCAAGCTAAGCCTCAATCCATTCGAGGCGATGACGACGATCACCGTAAAAATCGTAAGCCAGTTGACTGGTGACACTGAATTCGCAAGCCCCGAAACACTGGTCGCCTTTGCGCTTGGCCTGTCGCTGTTCGTTGTCACATTGGGGCTGAATATTCTCGCACTCTATATCGTGCGCAAATACCGGGAGCAGTACGAATGACTGACCTTTCGACGTCCGGGGCCGCCGCACCGCGCGGTCCGCATTCAAGTTCTCTGCTGGTTCAGGATGCCAATACCCGCAAGCGTAACGCCGCTGAAAGCAGGTTTCGCCTGTATGGCGTGATCGCCATCGCCATCGCCATCCTGGCCTTGTTCGCTTTGTTGGGGTCGATCCTCTACAATGGCAGTTCGTCCTTTCGACAAGCCTTTGTCGTGCTCGATGTGTATCTTGATCCAGCCAAGCTGGACAAAGACGGCACCCGCGATCTGGAAAAAATCGCCAAAGTTTCGACATTCGGATATGCACCGCTGATCGCGGCGGCTTTCGAAACGAAATTCGAAGATCCAGAAATTGGCGTCGAAGGGTTGTCTGCGAAAAATGCCGCCAAGCTGATTTCCAAGGAAGGCCCTGCCGAGCTGCGCCGCTATGTTCTGGCCAATCCCGACATGATTGGCGAAACGGTTCAATTCGAATTCCTCGCCTCTGGCCGGATCGACGGCTATTACAAGGGCCGGGTAACGATGGAAACCGCAAAGCTGGACAAGAACGTTTCACCTGAACAACTGCAACTGGCGGATCAGTTGAAAGAAGCCGGCGTCTTGGCCATCAAGTTCAATACCGGTTTCCTGACCCGGGCGGACGCATCGGAAAACCGACCCGAAGCTGCGGGCCTTGGCGTGGCGATCCTGGGATCGTTCTACATGATGATCGTGGTGCTGTGCCTGGCCTTGCCAATCGGTGTGGCCGCGTCGATCTATCTGGAAGAATTCGCCCCCAAGAACTGGATCACCGACATCATCGAGGTGAATATTTCCAACCTTGCGGCGGTCCCGTCGATCGTGTTCGGGATCCTTGGGCTTGCGATTTTCATCAATTTCGCCGGTCTGCCGCAATCTGCCCCGATCGTCGGCGGGCTGGTGCTGACGCTGATGACACTGCCGACCATCATCATCGCGACCCGCGCTTCGTTGAAGGCGGTGCCGCCGTCGATCCGCGATGCCGCACTGGGGATCGGCGCTTCGAAAATGCAGGCAGTGTTTCATCATGTGTTACCCTTGGCCGCGCCGGGCATTCTGACCGGGACCATCATCGGTCTGGCCCAAGCTTTGGGCGAAACCGCGCCGCTGCTGCTGATCGGCATGGTGGCCTTTGTGCGTGACTTTCCCTCAGCACCGCCGGAAGGTTTTTTTGATCCCGCCGCCGCGCTTCCAGTTCAGGTTTACAATTGGACTCAGCGGTCTGACCCGGCCTTCGTCGAACGGGCCTCCGGCGCAATCATCGTCCTGATGGTGTTCCTGCTGATCATGAATGCCATAGCGATTGTTCTTCGCCGCCGGTTCGAACGCCGCTGGTAAGCTAAAAAAACGGATAAACCCAATGTATGATGCACCGAATCTGGAGAAGACCGTGGACCAGAAAGAATTCAAGATAACCGCAGACAACGTTCAGGTTTTCTATGGCGACACCCATGCGATCAAGGACGTATCAGTCCAGATCGAAGACAACACCGTCACCGCTTTCATCGGTCCCTCGGGCTGTGGCAAGTCGACGTTCCTGCGGTGCCTGAACCGGATGAACGACACCATCGATATCTGCCGGGTCGAAGGCAACATTCTGCTGGATGGTGAAAACATCTATGACAAAAAGGTCGACCCGGTGCAATTGCGCGCCAAGGTGGGCATGGTGTTCCAGAAACCAAACCCGTTCCCGAAATCGATCTACGATAACATCGCCTATGGCCCGCGGATTCACGGACTGACCCGGAACAAGGCCGATCTGGACATCATCGTGGAAAAGTCGCTGCGTCGCGGCGCGATCTGGGACGAAGTCAAAGATCGACTGGATCAACCCGGCACCGGCTTGTCAGGCGGTCAGCAACAGCGCCTGTGCATTGCCCGCGCCATTGCCACCGAACCCGAAGTCCTGCTGATGGACGAACCTTGTTCGGCGCTTGACCCGATCGCCACCGCACAGGTCGAAGAACTGATCGACGAATTGCGGCAGGACTATTCAGTGGTGATCGTGACCCACTCGATGCAACAGGCCGCACGGGTCAGCCAGAAAACCGCCTTTTTCCATCTTGGAAACCTGGTGGAATACGGTGAAACCAGCCAGATCTTTACCAACCCGATAGACCCGCGCACAGAAAGCTACATCACCGGCCGTATCGGCTGAGCAAACGGATTTTGACTGAGGATTCAGTAATGAGCGAAGAACATATCGTAAAATCCTTCGATCGCGACCTGGAAGCCATTCAGGCCCAGATCATGAAGATGGGCGGTTTGGTCGAAGAATCGATCTTGAAAGCATCCCAATCTTTGGATGACCGCGACGAGGAACTGGCCGAACAGGTGCGCAACAGCGATAAGGCAATCGATGGCCTGGAATTTCTGATCAACGAAAACTGTGCCCGGTTGATCGCACTGCGCGCCCCGGCCGCGTCTGACCTGCGGGTGATCCTCAGCGTGATGAAAATCGCCGGTAATCTGGAACGGATCGGCGATTACGCCAATAACATGGCCAAACGAACCGGAGTTCTGGTTCAGATGTCCCCGATCAACGGGTCGCATGCTGCCCTGCGTCGGATGGCGCGCGAAGTTCAACTGATGCTGAAAGACGCGCTGGACGCCTATATTCAGCGTGACGCGGAACTTGCGATGGATGTGATCCACCGCGACGAAGACGTCGACCAGATGTATAACGCCCTGTTTCGCGAATTCCTGACCTTCATGATGGAAGACCCGCGCAATATCACCGCCTGCATGCATCTGCATTTCATCGCCAAGAATACCGAACGGATGGGCGATCACGTCACTTCGATCGCCGAACAGGTGATCTATCTCGTCGAAGGCGAAATTCCCGACATTGGCCGCCCAAAAGGCGATCTCACCTCGGTTGATCCGCAACTCGGAAAGGTCTGATCCATGTCGACATCGCAGCCGACGGTGCTGGTGGTTGAAGACGAACCTGCGCAACGAGAAGTGTTGGCTTATAATCTTGAAGCCGAAGGGTTTCGTGTCACCAAAGCCGAAAACGGCGAAGAAGCACTGATCATGGTGGACGAAGAAAATCCCGATATCATCGTGCTGGATTGGATGCTGCCCAACGTGTCAGGGATCGAGGTTTGCCGCCGCTTGAAAACCCGGACGGAAACCCGTGGTGTGCCGATCATCATGCTGTCGGCCCGATCCGAAGAAGTGGACAAGGTGCGCGGGCTGGAAACCGGGGCGGACGATTACGTGGTCAAACCCTATTCGCTGGTCGAATTGATGGCGCGGGTGCGCGCACAGTTGCGCCGCACCCGTCCGGCGACTGTGGGCGAACGGCTGGAATACGAAGATATCGTTCTGGATGCTGAAACCCACCGGGTGACTCGCGACGGCGAAGCCTTGAAGTTGGGACCGACGGAATTCCGGCTGCTTTCGACGTTCATGGAAAAACCCGGCCGGGTCTGGAGCCGCGAACAGTTGCTTGATCGGGTCTGGGGCCGTGACATCTATGTCGATACCCGCACGGTGGACGTGCATATCGGTCGGTTGCGCAAGGCACTGACCCTTCATGGCGGCGTCGATCCGCTGCGCACGGTACGCGGGGCCGGGTACGCCTTGGGCTAAAGGCGAATTCCGACACGGGATTTTCCAGCCGGAACAGGCATTATTATCGAAGCGCTAACGGGGCAGGGGGTCTTCATCCTCTGCCTGCGTTGCCAGCCAGGTCCGAAAAATCTTCAGGGACCGGTCTTCGGACCGTTCGGTCGGCCAGACCAGATAATAGGCCCCCAGCGGCCGCGTTGCACCACCATAAGCGACCACCAGATTGCCGTTCTTCAGATCCTGCTGCACAAGGTAATCGGGCATCAAGGCAACCCCCAGCCCATGTATCGCCGCCTGCAAGATCGTTGAGAACTGGTCGAAGATCGTACCGGAAACAGTGCCCGGCGACACGCCATAGCTGTCGAACCACTGAGACCACGCTGTGGGCCGGGTTTCGATATGCAGCAGCGGCAGATCCAACAAATCGCGCGGATGGGCAACGGTAACATTGTTCAGAACCTGCGGTGCGCAGACCGGCAACATGTTTTCCGGCCGCAGTTTCAGATGCGACGTCCCCGGCCATTCTGCATTGCCGAAATGGATCGCCGCATCAAAAGGTTCAAAGGCAAAATCAAACGGTTTCAACCGGGTCGCCATGTTGATGGTGATTTCTGGATGACGGGCCGCGAAATCGGGCAGGCGGGGCACCAGCCAACGCATCCCAAAGGTCGGCAGGATCGCCAGATTCAGACTGCCGCCCCTCGGATTGACCTGCACTTTCAATGACGCCTGCGCGATCGTTTGCAGCGCCCCCCGGATCGTTGCGGCATATTCTTTGGCTGCCGGTGTCAATCGCATGGTCTTGCGTTCGCGGATGATCAGCGACGTGCCCAGTTGCGCCTCAAGCGCCTGCAACTGCCGACTGACCGCGCTTTGGGTCTGGTTCAGTTCTTCCGCCGCCGCCGTAGCGCTACCCAATCGGTCCAGCGCTTCCAACGCACGCAGCGACGCGATCGATGGAAGAAATCGCCGTTGCGCTCCATTCATTCTGTTTACTCATATGTTGATGCGAATTAGTCGCTATTTTCCTTATCTTTATTGGCGTAACATAAAAAATGAAGCAAGCAATACTCATAAATGAGGCCCCGAAATGACCGACCGTCCGTCCCTACGCGCCAAAGACGCCCCGGATCTGAATGCCTTTGACTGGGCCGATCCGTTCAAATTGAACGATCAGCTCAGCGAAGATGAACGCATGATCCGCGACAGCGCCCATGCCTATTGTCAGGAAAAATTGCAGCCACGGATTCTGAAAGCCTTTGCAGAAGAACAGACCGATCCCGATATTTTCCGCGAAATGGGCGAAATGGGCCTGTTGGGCGTCACCGTGCCGGAACAATACGGGGGCATCGGTGCGGGCTATGTCAGCTATGGTCTGGTCGCGCGCGAAGTCGAACGGGTCGATTCCGGCTATCGGTCGATGATGTCGGTGCAATCGAGCCTGGTGATGTACCCGATCTATGCCTATGGCAGCGAAGAACAGCGGCAGAAATACCTGCCGAAACTGTCCAGCGGCGAATGGATTGGCTGTTTCGGACTGACCGAACCGGATGCCGGGTCCGATCCGGGGGGGATGAAAACCCGTGCCACCAAGACCGATGGCGGCTATGTGCTGAACGGGTCGAAAATGTGGATTTCAAACAGCCCGATTGCAGATGTTTTCGTCGTCTGGGCCAAATCCGACGCCCATGGCGGCAAAATCCGCGGCTTCGTGCTGGAAAAAGGCATGAAGGGGCTGTCAGCACCGAAAATTCAAAACAAGATGAGCCTGCGCGCCTCGATCACCGGGGAAATCGTTCTGGACAATGTGGAAGTCGGCGAAGACGCCCTGCTGCCGCATGTCGAAGGCCTGAAGGGACCGTTCGGCTGTCTGAACCGGGCGCGTTATGGTATCAGCTGGGGCGTCTTGGGGGCGGCCGAATTCTGCTGGCACGCGGCGCGGCAATACGGGCTGGACCGGCACCAATTTAAACGTCCGCTGGCACAGACCCAACTGTATCAGAAAAAGCTGGCCGATATGCAGACCGAAATCGCTCTGGGCCTGCAAGCGTCATTGCAAGTGGGCCGGTTGATGGACAAGGCTGAAGCGGCGCCCGAAATGATCAGCATCGTCAAGCGGAACAATTGCGGCAAATGCCTGGATATTGCGCGGATGTCCCGCGACATGCATGGCGGCAACGGCATCAGTCTTGAATTCGGTGTCATTCGCCACTTGGTCAATCTGGAAACCGTGAACACGTATGAAGGGGCGCATGACGTTCACGCTCTGATCCTGGGCCGGGCGCAGACCGGGTTGCAGGCGTTTTTCTGACAAGGGCAGGGCGCGCGGGTTCGATCCGCGCGCCTTCCCGGTTTTGTTCCGGCCGGTACGTGATCGGTGAAACCACTGCTGGCCTGCACCTGCCTGCTTCGCAAGCCGAAATCAGTACCGCCAAACATGTTGTATTTTCAACCAACCGGTGTCAGCGCCTCCCGGTCCCCGTAAACACGGGTGACAAAAAACATTGTCATATCCCCCGTTCAGGGTAGAGCTAGAAGGCAGAGCAACCGCTATCTTCACCATCGACGACAGACCGGAAGGGGATCGGGTTCAAAATGCGCATGACTCCGGCCCTGACCTTGGTTGCCGCCCTGCTGATAGTGGCGTTCACCGTGGTGACGGCACTGTATATCGCCTTGCATCAGCCGTGGATGGGAACGACCCTGACGATTTCGCCCTCAGGCGGGCTCAGCATCAATACGCCATCCCGATATGGTCCGAACAGCACCTTGCCCGCCGACAGCGTGCTCCGCGCCATCGGTCAGGATCGGGGCGAAGGCAAAATCCCACTGGTTACGACCGACGTGATCGAGGAACCCGATTTCTTCGATACCTTTCTGGATATGGATGGTTTTTTCCACCGGCAGGGGCAGTTGCATGACATCCTGTCCCGTCCCACTATTTACGCCGATCTGGATATCGCCGGAACACCCCTGAGCGATGCTGAAATCAGCGTTTCCGCACAGCGACCGCTGGCCAGTCTGCCGCTGGTGTTTTGGGTTCAACTGTTCGTCGGCATTACCGGCTTTTTCATCGCCGCCTGGGTCTGGAGCCTGAAACGTACAGAATTACCTACCTTCTTCTTTGCATTGGCTGGATTTGGGTTGATGATTTCCGCAACTTCGGCGGCGATTTACAGTACCCGCGAACTCGCCTTGCCGGAAACGTTGTTTTCCCTCCTGTCCAGCCTGAACCATATAGGCGCCTTGACCTTCGGGGCCGGTATGATTGGCCTGTTCCTCAGTTATCCGTATCGGCTGGTCGGTACGGGATTGGCGTTTCTGCCGTCGCTTCTCCTGGCGTTTTGGGTTGCTGCGGACTGGTTCCGTCTGCTGGAAGGGCCACCACTGGCCCGGCAATTGCCGATCATTTTGGCAATGGCGACAATCGCAATCTGCGTGGTGCTGCAATTTTGGAAAACGCGCGGCGATCCGCGTGCCCGCGCGGTGTTGCGCTGGCTTGGCCTGTCGGTGCTGATCGGGGCGGGCCTGTTCGTGCTGACCTCGATCGTGCCGGAACTGTTCGGGGCAGGGCGGTTGCAATCGCAGGGCTATTCTTTCCTGTATTTCCTGATCATCTATGTCGGTGTGGCGCTTGGCGTGTCACGTTACCGGCTGTTTGATCTGGAAGAATGGGCATTCCGCATCCTGTTTTACATGGGGGGCATTCTTTTAATCGTGTTGCTGGACGTCGCCTTGGTGCTGATCGTTTCGATCGAAGAAGTACCGGCCTTCAGCCTGTCCTTTGTTCTGGTGGCGCTGTTCTATCTTCCTTTTCGCGACAGTCTGTGGCGGCTGTTCATGTCAAACACGGACCGCAACCGCGAAGCATTATTCACCCATGTCGTCGATATCGCGCTGACCCCCACCGGCAAAAGCCAAACTTCACGTTGGCAGAACCTTCTGGCTCAAATTTATAATCCGCTCGACATCCATCCCGCCGAAACATCCGACCGGTCGGGCATAGAAAAAGAAGGGCTGGGCATGGTTATTCCGGCCATCGGCAACATTCCGGCGCTGCGGCTGGAATATGCCAATCAGGGCCGAAAACTGTTCAGCCAGCGCGATCAGGATCTGGCCGGGGAACTGATTTCGATGTTGACCCACACCTATGAAAGCCGTCAGGCCTTTGAACAAGGCGTCGCCGAAGAACGAAGCCGCATTGCCCGTGATATGCATGACAATATCGGCGCGCAATTACTGGGTGCCTTGCACAGCCGCAATGCTGAACGCAAGGATGGCATGATCCGCGCAAGCCTGTCCGACCTGCGCGACATCATCAACAACCTGTCGCATACCGGATTATCGCTACAAGAAGTTCTGGCCGATCTCAGGGCGGAAACCGTCGACCGGGTACATAATGCCGACATCGCACTGCAATGGCAATTTTCCGGGGATGAAAACGCAACCCTGTCACCGGGATCTGTCCACGCATTCCGGTCGATCCTGCGTGAAGCGATCAGCAATGTAATCCGCCATTCCCAAGCCGGGCAGGTGAGTATCAGCGTGACCCGCGATGGGGACGCCGTTGCCCTGACAATCGAAGATGACGGGGTAGGATTTGATCCGGCCCACCAACATGCAGGCAACGGCATTACCAATATGCGGGCGCGGATTGAAAATCTTGGCGGTATTTTCGAAATGACCTCGTCATCTCGCGGCACCCGGATCGCCGCAAGGCTGCCACTTGCCGATACGGAGAACCAGGCATGAAAGAAATCCTGATCGTCGAAGATATCGCCGAAACTCGGCGCTGGCTGGGTGATATTGCCAGCACCGCATTTCCCGGCTGCACCATCAGTGAGGCCCGCAATATGCGGGCCGGGATTTCGGCGGTGGCAAGTAAGGATTTCGATCTGGCAATGATCGATCTTGGTCTGCCGGACGGGTCGGGGCTGGACGTGTTGCGCAATCTGCGTCTGGTCCAACCCAAAGCGGCCTGTATCATCACCACAGTGATGGGGGAAGATTCCCATATCGTTGCCGCGCTTTCTGCCGGGGCCGACGGGTATCTGTTGAAAGAGCAACCCGAAGATCTGCTGATACAGCAATTGCGCCAACTGGCCCAAGGCATCCCGGCGCTGACGCCATCGATCGCGCGCCGCATCATGGAACATTTTCGTTATACCGGGCCAGCCGCAGATCCCGAGGACGAACTCAGTTCCCGCGAAAAAGAAGTGCTAGCGCTGATCGGGCGGGGACTGCGCAATGTCGAAGTGGCCGAGGATCTGGATATTGCCGAAGGCACAGTGGCGAGCCACATAAAGACGATCTACCGCAAACTGGGAATATCATCGCGCGCCGAAGCCGCGTGGCATGCCGCCAGAATGGGGCTGGTCGCGCCAAGACAGACCGGCAGGTAAGGCCGCATTTCTTTGCCTACTTAATTCGCATAATCGGTATTATGGTAAATATTGCGAAACGACAGGTTCAGCTAGTAACGTAGTTTCTCTATACTTAACAGATTATTAGCTGCCATACATGAAAGACGTCTTGCTGGACCGAACAAGGCTCGGTCCAGCAAACACGTTCATCTCATACGGCTTCCAGCGCGATCGCGATACCTTGACCCACGCCGATGCACATCGTCGCCAAAGCCCGTTTTCCGCCATTGAGCTTCAGTTCCAAAGCCGCAGTACCGGTCAGACGTGCCCCCGACATGCCCAACGGATGCCCCAGAGAGATTGCGCCGCCATTCGGATTGACCCGCGGATCGTCATCAGCGATGCCCAGATCGCGCAGCGTTGCCAGCCCCTGGCTGGCAAAGGCTTCGTTCAGCTCGATCACATCGAAATCGCTTTGCTGCAACTCCAGACGCGCCATCAGCTTCTTCGATGCCGGTGCCGGTCCGAACCCCATGATCCGCGGCGCAACGCCCGCAGTGGCACCGCCCGACACCTTGGCAATCGGCGTAAGCCCATATTTTTCAGCAGCTTCCTTGCTGGCAATGATCAAAGCGGCCGCACCGTCATTGACACCGCTGGCATTGCCGGCGGTGACGGACCCACCTTCACGGAACGGTGCGCGCAATTTGGCCAGAGACTCGACTGTGGTCGACGGGCGCGGATGCTCATCCGTGTCAACGATGATCGGCTCTCCCTTGCGCTGCGGAATGAAGACCGGGGTGATTTCGCGGGCAAGTCGCCCATTGTCTTGCGCCCTGCCCGCTTTCTGCTGCGACCGAACCGCAAAAAGGTCCTGATCTTCGCGACTTATGCCGAATTCTTCAACAACGTTTTCAGCCGTTTCAGGCATCGATTCAACACCATATTGCGCCTTCATCAACGGATTGATGAACCGCCACCCGATGGTGGTGTCGAAGACAGCGGTCGTGCGGGAAAAGGCGGTTTCAGCCTTGGGCATCACAAATGGCGCGCGAGACATGCTCTCGACCCCACCTGCGATGATCAATTCGGCCTCGCCCGCCTTGATGGCACGGGCTGCCGCGATCACCGCATCCATGCCCGATCCGCACAGGCGGTTCATCGTCGTTCCGGGCACTGTTTCTGGAAAACCAGCCAATAACAGGCACATACGCGCCACATTTCGGTTATCTTCCCCGGCTTGGTTGGCACAACCGAAAATAACGTCATCAATCGCCGCCAAATCCATATTTGGGTTGCGCTCGGCCAGTGCCTTGAGCGGAACCGCCCCCAGATCGTCAGGTCGAACCGACGCCAAGGCACCTCCGAAACGGCCAATAGGGGTTCGGACATAATCGCAAATATAGGCGTCTTTCATCAGGTTTACTCCGATACATTCAATCCGTTATCGCACCCACCAGTTTTGCAGGTGCGCGTGTTTAGGGATGCAAGCCCTCAATATACCAATCTTGGTGCCTTGCCCGTCAGATATAATCAGCCCTCTGCGGTTTGCTTGATGCCTCTATCCCTCTGGCGCAATAGATAGAATATGCGATCAATCGCTCCCAGACTTAATGCTCAAATACCGACATTTGTTCTCATGGCGATTTACAGCGTTCGCAATGTGAACAAATCTATGGATCTCGGGATCGCACACTGCTCGGTATGGCCGAACCAACTCCACGGACCGTTTCGACCCCGACACCGCAACAGAAAGATCATTCAAATTTTCAGCCCATATAGTTAAAACGCCAAGACGGCGCACAATGGGCAATAGACGTGCCTGGGCACTATTTATAGCTACGAAGCATATCCTACGACCTATAATTTCCATTATTTAGAGTAGTTTATAAAGCGATCTTAAATCGTCACATTCATAGGTGTATCCGATCTACACATTTTTCAACAAAGCGAAGCAGGCTCTCGACATACCCCCAAGGATGCAGGTAAGAATAAGGTTGATTATACTGGTGGAGAGGCCGGATTCACGCCATTTTTGCGTGCAGTTCGGGAAGGACGAGGACAGTATGAGCAAAAGCAAACATCTTAAGGCGATAACGAATGCGCAAAGCATCGAAGAGCTCTGGGATATGCATAT
The DNA here is from genome assembly GCF_001458355.1 of Thalassovita gelatinovora. GTDB lineage: Bacteria > Pseudomonadota > Alphaproteobacteria > Rhodobacterales > Rhodobacteraceae > Thalassobius > Thalassobius gelatinovorus. Next base: position 291,751 of record NZ_CYSA01000003.1, read on the forward strand.
CAAGAAAATGGCAACTTACGGTTTCGACCGTTTGCTATATGGTTTTACCCGTTATCGCACGACGAATTCGTTGGGTGATCCCGAAGATTTCGTTATCCTGACCAATCACGATCCAGCCTATACCGATGTCTTCATGGGTCAGGGGCTTTATTTCCACGCCCCTATGGTGAAATGGGTCTTGGAAAATGAAGGCGCCAGCAGCTGGAACATCCTGCGCAAGATGATAGACAGCGGTACACTAACCCACAGCGAAAGAAAGGTAATCGAATTTAACACCTCGATGAACGTTCTGGCGGGGTATTCGATCAGCTTCAAATCGATTTCGCCGCGCTCCAAGGGGGCGATTGCCCTGACCGCGAAGGCCGATATCAGCCAGAATGAAATCGATGAGGTTTGGGCTGAACATGGTGACGACATCATCGTGATGAACAATGTTGTACATCTTAAAATCATGACCCTGCCCCAATCGGTTCCTGGTCGTGGCCTGACCAAGCGGCAGAAAGAAGCGTTGGAATGGGTCGGGGATGGTAAAACCACTCAGGACATCGCCCTTTTGATGGGACTGACGCCCGCAACGGTGGAAAAACATCTCCGGCTGGCACGCGACGCGTTGAATGTGGAAACCACTGCGCAGGCGGTTTTGAAAGCCGCGCTACAGAACCAAATGTTCGTCATCGAAGCCTGATCCGGCACCAAATCTCAGGGAAACCCTGCACGCGCGGTCGCTTTATCCTGTCTTTTCAATAAGATTCGGTCAATTTACAGCAAAAAGTAGGGAATCCCATACTTTCGTGAATGGCCTCGCCCGGGCAGTCTTACCCCGTTCCGTGAGTGGTGGCTTTAGCCTTGGAACTTTCGAGGAGAAACCTTGCGATTTCAGGCCCTTCTTTTCGACCGGTGTTTCCGGACGCTGGCTTGTCACCAATATTTACTGGCCGGCAAGTCAGCACCGGACGCCTCCTTGCTCATCCCCAATCGTAATGGGGGGCGTTCGAAATCGGGGCGGTGGCGTTGCTAACGGCACCGCTCCTTTCTTTTTTGATCGTTTCGATAAAGCACGACCCGACCGAATTCAGAAAAACAAGAATGGTACCTGATCCGCAACGAAAAACGCCCCGCAAAAGCAGGGCGTTCTTTTCGATTTTCAATCAGAGCGAAATCAGCCCTGAGCAGCCTTCGCCACTTCAGCAGCGAAATCTTCTTCTTTCTTTTCGATGCCCTCGCCCACTTCCAGGCGCACGAAAGCAACAATTTCGACACCGGCTTCTTTGGCCGCATCAGCCACGGTCAGATCCGGATTCACCACGAAGGCCTGACCCAGCAGAGTGCTTTCTGCGATGAATTTCTTCATCCGGCCCACGATCATCTTTTCGATCACCTGCTCGGGCTTGCCCGATTCACGTGCGATTTCGATCTGGATGCCACGCTCTTTTTCAACGATGGCCGGGTCCAGATCGGCTTCGCCCAAAGCGGCGGGGCTTGCAGCGGCAATATGCATCGCAACCTGCTTGCCGAACGCTTCGTTATCGGTCGACAGGGCAACCAGAACGCCGATCTTGCCCATGCCATCCGCAACAGCATTGTGGACATAAGACACCACGCAGGCGCCTTCGACCGACGCCATGCGGCGCAGGCCCATGTTTTCGCCGATGGTGGCGATCTTGTCGGTGATGGTGTCGGCAACCGTTTTGCCGCCCAGATCGGCCGCGTTCAGCGCGTCGATATCGGCCGCATTCAGAGCCGCGCCAGCAATCGCGCTGACCATCGACTGGAATTCAGCATTCTTGGCAACGAAATCGGTTTCCGAGTTCACTTCGAGCGCGACACCCTTGCCATCGGCCACGGCCACGGCGACCAGCCCTTCGGCGGCGGTACGGCCCGATTTCTTGGCGGCTTTGGCCAAACCTTTGGTGCGCAACCAGTCAATGGCGGCTTCCATGTCACCATCGGTTTCGGTCAACGCTTTTTTCGCATCCATCATGCCCGCGCCCGTCGTGTCGCGCAGCTCTTTAACCTGTGCAGCTGTGATCGCCATCGTTTGGCTCTCCTCGGAATAGATATTGAAAGTCCGAGTGCGGCATAGCCCGCACCCGGTATCAGTTTTGTGACGAAGCCTTACGCTTCGGCAGATTCGGCAGCGGCTTCTTCAACCGGGGCTTCTTCCAGCGCGCCAAGATCGACACCCGCGCCTTCCATCTGGGCGGTCATGCCGTCCAGCGCGGCACGGCTGGCCAGATCGCAATAGAGCGTGATCGCACGCGACGCGTCGTCGTTGCCGGGGATGATGTAATCAATGCCATCGGGCGAACAGTTGGTGTCGACCACGGCCACAACCGGGATGCCCAGCTTGTTGGCTTCGGCAATCGCCAAAGCTTCTTTCTTGACGTCGATGACGAACAACAGGTCCGGAACGCCGCCCATGTCGCGGATACCGCCCAGCGAAGCCTGCAGCTTCTGCTGATCGCGGTCCATGTTCAAACGCTCTTTCTTGGTCATACCTTCGGCGCCTGTTTCCAGCTGCTCGTCGATCGACTTCAGGCGGTTGATCGACTGCGAAACAGTCTGCCAGTTGGTCAGAGTGCCGCCCAGCCAGCGGTGGTTCATGTAATATTGAGCGCATTTTTCAGCAGCTTCGGCAACCGGGACCGACGCCTGACGCTTTGTGCCGACGAACAGAACCCGTCCGCCCTTGGCAACGGTGTCGCGGATCACTTTCAAAGCCTGGTCCAGCATCGGAACCGTCTGAGTGAGGTCCATGATGTGGATGCCGTTACGCGAGCCGTAAATAAACTCGCCCATACGGGGGTTCCAGCGTTGGGTCTGGTGACCGAAGTGTACGCCAGCTTCCAGCAGCTGACGCATAGTGAATTCAGGAAGAGCCATGTCCATATTCCTTTCCGGTTTGGCCTAAGCGGGGTATTCAGGGCATTCGCCCAACCGGCGGACCTGTGCAGGATTTCTCCCTGCCAGGCCCAACCCCACCTGTGAAGTGAGCGCGCATCTAAGCCATATTTCGGGGCTTGGCAACCCTCAATCGGAACCGGTGCCGCTTGCGGCCATCGCTTGTCGGACACCTTGATCGCTGGATATGGATCTTTATGCCAAGATGAAATGGCGCGTACAGCACGGCCCTTGCAGTGGCCGGGTATTGGCGGCAAAAACGATGCGATGAAAAAGACCCCGTATATCCTTTGTATCGGTTCCGTGATGTGGGACGTGATCGGACGCGCCACCATCGTGATGCGACAAGGCTCCGACGTGCCGGGCCGGATTGAACGGCTTCCGGGTGGGGTGGCAATGAACATCGCCATGGCGCTTGGCCGGATGGGGTTGAAACCGTCGGTTCTAACCGCCATCGGCCGCGATATGGAAGGCGACGACCTGCTGGCGACCTGCCAGCGGCTTGGCATCGACACCACCCATGTCTATCGGTCCCACGATCTGCCGACCGATCAGTATATGGCAGTCGAAGGTGCCAACGGGTTGATCGCGGCGATTGCCGATGCGCTGTCGTTGGAAACCGCAGGCGACAAGATCCTGCAGCCTCTGCTCAATGGGCCACTTGGGTCCGGTACTGCGCCTTATGAAGGGCTGATCGCGCTTGATGGCAACCTGACCCATTCCTTGCTGGAAAACATCGCCACCCATACCGCCTTTGCCCTAGCCGATCTGCGTGTCGCCCCGGCCTCGCCCGGCAAGGCAGAGCGCCTGCAGCCCTTCCTGCGCCATTCGCGCGCCGTGCTGTATGTCAATCTCGAAGAAGCCGGGCTACTGTGCCAGCAAAGCTTCGACTGTTCGGCGAAAGCAGCTGCGGCGCTGGTACGGCATGGTGCGGCGCGTGCCTTGGTCACCAATGGCGCCAATCCGGCCAGTGACGGCTGTTCCCAAGGCGTGATCAGTGCACCTCCACCCGAGGTACTGGTCACACGCATCACGGGCGCCGGGGATACCTTCATGGCCGCTCATATGGCCGCAGAACGCGTTGGCTTGCCGCGTGAACAGG
>NZ_CYSA01000004.1 GCF_001458355.1 Thalassovita gelatinovora
TTCAGCGCGCCATGCGCGGCCCGTGTCGCGCCGCGCCGGGCATAGAGCAGGCTGAGCGGGATCAACCGCGCCGACGATTCGGCGACCCGAGCAGACATCCCCCCCAGCCGTTCCAGCAGCGCCTCTGCCGCCGCCGCGTCGCCGGAAAAATCGCGCCAGATCGCAAGCTGGCAACCGGCTTCGAACCGGACCTGTTCGGGCTGATCGAGGTCGTCGAGCAATGCCGCCAGCGCGGCACCGGCGCTGCGGTCCAACCCGCCCCATAATTCCGCCTGCAACCGCCGCAGCCGCGTCATGCCGTCCCGCGCCTGCGCCGCCTGCGGCGTCGGCAGCCGTCCTTCGGCGCGGCCATGGCGCAGATAATGGCAAAGCGGGTCCTGGTCCGCGGCCAGATCGGGAGCGTGCGCGGCATAGAAAACCGGGTCGAATCCCGGCCCCGGGGCGCGGCCCAAAGCCCGGCCATAGGTCACGAAATGGCGCAGCGGATCGATCCCGGTCAAGCCGACATCGGGATAGGTGGCGCA
>NZ_CYSA01000005.1 GCF_001458355.1 Thalassovita gelatinovora
CCGGCTGGACCTATTTTGGCTACAACCTGCCCTATCATACCACCGCCGGGCACTGTGCCAGCAAAGCTTCGACTGTTCGGCGAAAGCAGCTGCGGCGCTGGTACGGCATGGTGCGGCGCGTGCCTTGGTCACCAATGGCGCCAATCCGGCCAGTGACGGCTGTTCCCAAGGCGTGATCAGTGCACCTCCACCCGAGGTACTGGTCACACGCATCACGGGCGCCGGGGATACCTTCATGGCCGCTCATATGGCCGCAGAACGCGTTGGCTTGCCGCGTGAACAGGCCTTGCAACGCGCGCTTGTAATCGCCGCGACCTACGTTTCCGGAGAACAACCCGCATGACCCTTGTCCCCGTCCTGTCCCCCGAAGTGGCCGCAGCCAAACAAGCCGGTAGTGCCATCGTCGCGCTGGAAAGCACCATCATCACCCATGGAATGCCCTTTCCACAAAACCTGAAAACCGCCCGCCGGGTCGAAGCCGAACTGCGCGCGGCCGGGGCAACCCCGGCCACAATCGCCGTGATCGACGGGCAGCTTTGCGCGGGCCTGACCGATACTCAGCTGGAAACACTGGCCCAGGCTCAAGGCGTTGCCAAGCTCAGCCGCGCCGATCTGGCGGCCTGCATGGCCTTGGGGCATACCGGGGCAACAACCGTCGCCGCGACCATGATTGCGGCCCATCTGGCAGGCATCGCCGTATTTGCCACCGGCGGCATTGGCGGGGTGCATAAGGGGGCCGAGCACAGTTTCGATATATCTGCCGATTTACGCGAACTGTCGCAAACTCCGGTCACCGTGGTCGCCGCCGGGGCTAAAGCGATCCTCGATGTGCCCAAGACGCTGGAAGTGCTGGAAACCTATGGCGTGCCGGTGATCGCCTATGGTCAGCAATCCTTCCCCGCCTTCTGGTCGGCCACATCCGATCTGATCGCGCCGTTGCAGATGGACGATGCCGCCAATATTGCCGCCGCGCACAAGATGCGGGCGCGTCTGGGCCTGCCCGGTGGCCAGTTGGTCGCCAACCCGATCCCGATCGAAGCCGAAATCCCGCAATCGGTGATGGCCCCGGTGATTGCCCAAGCCACGGCCGAAGCAACGGCCAAGGGCATCAGCGGCAAGGCGGTCACGCCCTTCCTGCTGCAACGGATTTTCGACCTGACCGAAGGCCGGTCGCTGGACGCCAATATCGCATTGGTGCTGAACAATGCGCGCCTGGCCGCCGCAATCGCCCGCGAATTGATCTGATACCACATCAAGACCAATCCAAACGCCATCGGGTCATTGTGGTAACCGCCCAAAGCGCCTAGATAGGCGCAACGCCCTTGACCATGCGGTGCTTTCCAAATGACGACCCCTTTCGACGACGAAATTCCACCGCCCCACCGTCCGGGGATGTTTGCCCGTCTGCGGTCCAGTTTCCTGACCGGGATCGTCGTCATTGCGCCGGTCGGATTGACGATCTGGTTTATTTGGTCGTTTGCCGGCTGGGTAGACAGTTTCGTTCTGCCGCTGGTGCCCCAAAGGTTTCAGCCGGAAAAATATGTCGGCATCAACCTGCGTGGCGTCGGCATTTTCTTTTTCCTGTTCTTCACCATTCTGGTCGGTTGGGTTGCCAAGGGGTTGATGGGTCGATCGCTGATCCGGTTCGCGGAATCCTTGGTTCAGCGCATGCCGGTGGTCCGTTCGATCTATTCCGGTGTCAAACAGATTGCCGAAACCGTGTTCGCCCAGTCTGAACGCAGTTTCGAAAAGGCCTGCATGATCGAATATCCGCGCAAAGGCATCTGGGCCATCGGTTTTGTTTCGACCGAAGCAAAAGGCGAAGTTGCGGCTCGCGCTGGTCATCCCGATGACGATGATCTGCTCAGCGTTTTTGTTCCGACCACACCAAACCCAACCTCGGGTTTTTTACTGTATTTCCCGCGTGCGGATGTGATCGAACTCGACATGAGCGTCGAAGACGCCGCCAAATTGGTGATATCGGCCGGTCTGGTCTATCCCAGCGACAAGAAAAAATCCGGCGACAAGAAACCGCCGAAAACCGAGGTCGGCAAAGCCTAGCCGAACATCGCGTTCAGATCGACGCTGCTGCGGGTGTTCAGATCGTCGAAATGCGCTTTCAGGAACTGATCGGCCGCCTCGCGCCCCGCCGATTTCAGCTTGAGCAGGACGAACGGGCTGGGCAGCATTTTCGTGCTCACCGAAAGTTCATTCATCAACGCATCATCCGCGATCATGTGGATATTCAACCGTGCCATCCCGTGTTTCGGATTTCCGGTCTGGCTTTCCAGTTTCTGCGCATAGGAAATCACCCGCAATTCTCGCAACAGCGACGTGTTGAAACTGATTTCATTGATCCGGTTGTTGATCTGTTGCGGCGTGACCGGTATTTCGTCGCGTTGCAGCGGATTTATATTCACGATCAGAATGTCGTCGGGCAGATCATTTGAAAACAGCGGAAACAGCGCCGGATTACCAGTATAGCCGCCATCCCAATAGGCCTCGACCTTTCCGGTTTTGCGGTCTTCGATCTCGACCGCCTGAAAGATCGTCGGCAAACAGGACGACGCGAGCAGAACATCGGTCGAAATCTCCTGCCCCGAAAACACCCGCACCGCACCGCTGCGCACATTGGTGGCCCCGACAAACAAACGCGGCCCGCTGTCACCACAGACCTTGTCATAATCGAATTCCCGCGCCACCGGTTCCAACGGATTGCTGTAAAACGGTCCAAACCCATAGGGCGATGTCATCCGGGACAGGGATTCTGCAAATGTGTACGGAAAGGACAATTCCATCGCCGCATTCAGAAAACCGGCATCGGGAAACAGATCGGCCATCCAACCGGTCATCCGCATGTCCTGAATGGCCCCCAGCCGGGTCCAGAGCCAGTTCAGCCGCGCTGCAGCCCCTTTTGCCCCGTCTTCAACCCACCCCGCCTTCAACGCCGCCCCGTTCATCGCCCCGGCCGACGTGCCCGAGATCGCGGCGATTTCCAGATCAGGCTGCTCCAACAACCGTTCCAGCACGCCCCAGGTAAAGGCACCATGGGCCCCGCCCCCTTGCAAGGCCAGATTGATCCGTTTCTTTGCCATTTGATCTTCCTGCCCCTGGCTCTGCCAGTTTTATTTTATGCGATTGCACCCGGCCGGACCATTCCGCCGCCGGGTGCATCCATTCAAAGCGCGGTCCAGCCACCATCGACGCTGATCGTGGTGCCGGTGATCTGCGCAGCCGCGTCGGAACACAGGAACACCGTGGTGCCGCCCAACTGTTCCACCGTGGCAAATTCGCGGCTCGGCTGGCGTTCCAGCATGACCTTCTTGATCACCTCATCCCGACCCATGCCGTATTTTTCCATCGTGTCGGGAATTTGCGCTTCGACCAACGGTGTTAAAACATAGCCCGGACAGATCGCATTGCAGGTGATCGGATCTTCTGCGGTTTCCAGCGCGGTCACTTTGCTCAGCCCGACCACCCCGTGCTTGGCCGCAACATAGGCCGATTTGAACGGCGACGCAGTCAGCCCGTGCGCCGAGGCGATGTTGACCACCCTGCCCCAGCCCGCTTTGCGCATCATCGGCAAGGCTACGGCGGTGGTATGAAACACCGACGACATATTGATCGCAACGATCGCATCCCATTTTTCCACCGGGAAATCTTCGATCGGGGCTACATGCTGAATACCGGCGTTATTGACCAAGATATCGCAGGTCCCGGCCTGTTCGATCAGCGCCCGGCAGTCGGCGGATTTCGACATATCCGCCTGAATGTAGCGGGCCATCACACCGAATTCTTCTGCGACCTGCTGTGCCAGCGCATGATCTTCCTCCCGGTCGGTGAAGGAATTCAACATGATATCCGCCCCTGCCCGCGCCAGTTCCCGCGCCACGCCCAGACCGATGCCGGAATTCGACCCGGTGACAACCGCAGTCTTGCCTTTCAATGCCATGACCTTCAGATCCTCCTGTCATTATGCATCCGCAGCATACATGACCAAAACGGCGCTGGCGATTAGGTGAAACTACGAAAAAAAACGCCGGCACGAAGCCGGCGTTAAGTTATTGAGGCAGGTTTCATACAGGCAAGAAACCTATCGAGCAGTGATCCCTTTATAAGCCTTCCCGGCCTCGCTTCCAAGCTAAAAAATTGAATTGGGCTGAATCCACCGATAGGCTAAGTGATAAGAAACAAAGGGCTGAGCAGGATTGTTGCCAAAATGCGACCACTGATTTTCCAACCGCTGAGACGACTGGGTTGCGCTTTCGCGCTTGTTTTGCTGGGTTCCGCGCTTACCGCTGACCCGGTGCATGGAATCGCCATGTATGGCGAACCGGCGCTGGCAGCGAATTTTCAAAATTTACCCTACGCCAATCCCAATGCCCCCAAAGGCGGCCGCCTGATCGAAGGAACCACGGGAGGATTCGATTCGTTGAACCCGTTCATCCGCAAAGGCACCGCCCCCTGGATGCAGCGATTCCTTTGTTTCGAATCACTTATGGGGCGAAACTGGGACGAACCGTTTTCACTTTACGGGCTGCTCGCCGAATCGATCGAAGTGCCCGAGGACCGTTCTTGGGTCGCATTCACCCTGCGCCCCGAGGCCCGGTTTTCCGATGGCAGCCCGGTCACCATCGAAGACGTGATCTGGTCGTTTGAAACCCTCGGCACCGAAGGTCACCCCCGCTATCTTGGCTTTCACAACAAAATCGACAAGATCGAACAGACCGGGCCACAGTCGCTGAAGATCAGCTTCAACACCGAAGACCGTGAATTGGCGTTGATCGCGGGACTGCGCCCGATCCTGAAAAAAGCACAATGGCAGGATCGGGATTTCGCCGCCTCTTCCCTGCATGACATCCCGGTCGGGTCAGCCCCTTACGTGGTCGGTGATTACGAACAGGGCCGCTTCGTCAGCTTCCGCCGAAACCCTGATTACTGGGGCAAGGATCTGCCATTGCGCCGGGGCACTGCCAACCTTGATGAAATACGGTTGGAATTTTTTGGCGATGACAGCGTCATGTTCGAAGCGTTCAAGGCCGGTATCCTGACAGCCCATCGCGAATTCAACGCCGAAAAATGGGCCGCGCAGTATGATTTCCCTGCCATTACCTCCGGCAAGGTGGTGACGTCGGAAATCCGCCATCAGCGCCCCACCGGTATCACAGGTTACGCGATGAATGCCCGGCGCGGGCCGTTTTCCGATTGGCGGGTGCGGCAGGCGATGCTGCTGGCGTTCAATTTTCCCTATATCAACGCCACCGTGACCGGCGACCGTCAAAGCCGCATCACCTCGTATTTTTCCAATTCCGAACTGGGATTGCGACCGGGCCCGGCAGACGGCAAGGTCCGCGACCTGCTGCTGCCATTCGCAAACATCCTGCTGCCCGGCACACTGGAAGGCCTCGATCTGCCCAAGGGCGATGCCTCGCCGCGCAATCGTGGTGATCTGCGCAAGGCGGTAAAACTGCTGGAACAGGCGGGCTGGACGGTGCGGGACGGACAATTGGTCGATGCTGGCGGTGCCCCGCTGCGGTTCGAAATCCTGCTGCGCCAGGGTGATCATGGCGGTCAGGCGGTGATGTCGATCTATCGTCAAGCACTGCAACGACTCGGCATCGATATGACGATCACCACCGTCGACAACGCCCAATACGCCGCCCGCGAAAGAAATCAGGATTTCGACATGATCCCGATCCGCCGCGATCTGTCGCTGAGCCCGGGCAACGAACAACGTCTCTACTGGGGCAGCGCGGCGGCCGATGCCGAAGGGTCGCGCAATCTGCCCGGCATCAAACACCCCGCCATCGACGCGATGATCGACACCATGCTACAAGCAACTGATCGGCAGGATTTCATCGCCGCGACGCGTGCGCTGGATCGGCTGCTGACTGCCGGACGCTACGTGATCCCGATCTGGGGCTTCGGCCCCGACCGCATCGCCCATGACGCATCGCTCGCCTATCCCGATACCGTTCCGATCTATGGTGCACGCTATACTTGGATGCCGGAACTGTGGTGGTCGGACAACTAGGAATTCATCGTTCCCAAAATATTCAAACCGATGTCAATCCTGAGACAAAATCCGGGGCCGAAAATCAACTCAGTGACGTGACCCACAGGATCAACGCATCGTCCTGACTGACCGACACCACGTTGTGGCCCATGGTCGCGTCGTAATAGGCGCTGTCGCCACGGCGCATTTCGACCGGTTCATAAAATTCGGTATAAAGCCGTATCACCCCGGTCAGCACGTACAGAAACTCTTCGCCATCATGACGGACCCAGCCGTCGAATTCTTCCATCGATCGCGCCCGCACCCGGGCGCGATAGGGCAGCATCTGTTTCTTGGTCAAGGCCGAGGCCAGCAATTCATGCTCATAGGTGACGGTGGCCTGCGCAACGCCTTCCTCTGCCCGGGTCACCGCCATGCGACCGTTCACCTTTTCACGACTTGGCGGGGTGAACAGCTGCGGCACAGTAATTTCCAGCCCGGTCGCCAGCTTTTTCAGCGCCTCATAGGTTGGCGACATCTGGCCGTTTTCAATCTTCGACAGGGTGGAGCGCGCCAATCCCGCCTGACCTGCCGCCTGTTCCAAAGTCAGCCCGCGCGATTTGCGCAGCTCACGCACCCGCGTGGGCAGGTCCAGCGGTTCCGGTGCCGTCTCGGGCCCGCATTCGCGGGCAATACGGATCAGGGATTTTGGATCTCGATCTTCCGTCATACGGCTTTCATAGCAGCACCGCGATTTCTTGCAACGGGCGGCAGCTGTGTTTAAATCACCTCATGATCTCGATTTTTGACGAAGGCGCCCCCGCGCCCTGCCCCGACACGTTCAACCTGACCGCCCATGTTCTGGCCCATGCCGATGATCTGCCTGACAAGATCGCGCTTGCCGTGCTGTCACCAACCGGGTCGGACCGGTGGAGCTATGCCAAACTACAAGCTGCGGTGCTTGGCACCGGTACCGGGTTGCTGCAAAAGGGTTTCAATCCGGGCGATATCCTGTTGATGCGGCTTGGAAATACGGTTGAATTCCCGATTACCTATCTGGCTGCAATCGCGGTCGGTCTGGTGCCGGTGCCGACCTCGTCGATGTTGACCGCGCCGGAAGTTGCAAAAATGGTGGCGCAACTATCACCGGCAGGCATTTTACATGACGCCGGTGTCGCCTGTCCGAACGATACCGGGTTGCCGGTGATCGATACCGCTGAATTGCTGGCAATGCGCGATCTGCCGCCCGCCGATTACGCGATGGGTGATCCGAACCGGCTGGCCTATATCATCTACACTTCGGGCACCTCGGGCAATCCGCGCGCGGTCTGTCACGCACATCGCGCGATCTGGGCCAGGCAAATGATGCATGACGGCTGGTACGGGTTGCACCAATCCGACCGGCTGCTGCATGCAGGCGCGTTCAACTGGACCTTTACTTTGGGCACCGGGTTGATGGACCCGTGGAGCGTCGGCGCAACCGCTCTGATCCCCGCCAAGGACGTCCCGATCGAGGCATTACCGCTGCTGTTAAAACGTCATGATGCGACTATTTTTGCTGCAGCACCGGGTGTTTACAGAAAACTCCTAAACCATCACGAAAATCTCGATCTGCCCAAATTGCGGCATGGATTAGCCGCGGGGGAAAAGCTGTCCACTGCCCTTTGCGACCATTGGCGCAGAGCCACCGGCACAGAGATTTTCGAAGCCTACGGCATGTCGGAATGTTCCACGTTCATTTCCGCCAGCCCCGACCGGCCCGCCACGGACGGATCGCTGGGCCGCCCGCAAAAGGGCCGCCGCATCGCCATTCTGGGCCCCGATGGTCCCGTCGAACGCGGCGAGGAAGGCACCATCGCCATCGATCGCAACGATCCCGGTTTGATGCTGGGATATTACGGCGCCCAAGAAGAAACCGAAGCCCGTTTTCAAGGTGATTGGTTCATGACCGGCGATCACGGCACGATGCGCACTGACGGGCAGATCGATTATGCCGGGCGGGGGGATGATATGATGAATGCCGGCGGTTACCGTGTTTCCCCCTTGGAGGTCGAAACCGTGCTGCATCACTGCCCCGGCATCCGCGACATCGGTGTTACCGATGTCGAAATCAAGCAAGATACCAGTATCGTCGTGGCCTTCTATACCGCCGATGCCACCTTGCCCGAGGACGCACTGAACGCCTTCGCACAACAAAACCTGGCCCGGTATAAACAACCGCGCGCCTGGGTCCGGCTGGACAGCCTGCCGACCAATCCCAACGGCAAGCTGTCGCGCAAAGCCCTGAAACCGCTGTTTTTACCCACCAAGCAACCTGATTGAACCGCCTGCCCCTTTCCAAAGGCTGCAATTCGCCCTAGTTGAGGGCGCATAACAAAGGACGTGAATGATGGACAAAGCGGTCAAGCTCGATATTCTTTCCGACCCGATCTGCCCGTGGTGCTATATCGGCAAAACCTATCTCGATCGGGCATTGGAACAGCGCCCCAACCACCCCTTTGTTGTGGAATGGCATCCGTTTCAGCTCAATCCGGAAATGCCGCGCGACGGCATGGACCGGCGCGGCTATCTGGAAAGCAAGTTCGGTGGTAAGGATGGTGCGATCAAGGCTTATATGCCGGTGGTCGACCACGCCAAACAAGCCGGGTTGCAGATCAATTTCGACGCCATCGAAAAAACACCGAATACGCTCGATGCGCATCGCCTGATCCGTTGGGCAGGGATCGAAGGCATGCAGACGGCGGTGGTTTCTGCATTGTTCAAAGCCTATTTTCAGGATGGCCGCGATATAGGCGATCACGACACGCTGGCCGATATCGCCGACAGTTGCAGCATGGATGCTGCCGTCGTTCGGCGCCTGCTGGCCACTGATGCCGATGAACAGGAAATCCGTGACCGTGACACTGCCATGCGTGAAATGGGGATTAATTCAGTCCCCACCTTCATCGTGGCCAGCCAACACGCAGTCCCCGGCGCGCAGTCAACCGATCTGTGGCTGAAGGTGATCGACGAAATCATGTCCAGCGCCAACGACTGACTGAGCGACATACCACCAATTCAATTCGACAAGACACCAGCGATCAATCGGAAAGGATTGATCGTCAAAAGCGACTGATCCCGTCATAGAAAAAGACGCAAACATGCGCCTTATCGTCAGGCGGAATCATCTGCAAAATACCGTAATTGTCCCATCTGGCCCCTGTCTACCGGCTGTGATAGCGCCAGAGTGACTTAAAAACCGAAGGTTTTGCATGACACCCCGTGCCCCCCTGTCCCGCGTAGAATTCATTGCCCTGCTGGCGATGCTTTTTGCAACTGTCGCCTTTTCGATCGATTCGATGCTGCCCGCCCTGCCCCAGATCGCGCTGGAACTCAGCCCCGACAACGCCAACCAGGCGCAATTGGTGCTGACCAGCTTTGTATTCGGCATGGGGGTGGGGACGTTCTTTACCGGTCCGCTTTCGGACAGATTTGGACGTAAACCAGTGATCTTGGCCGGGGCCGGGCTGTATATTTTTGGGGCTTTGCTGTGCTTCGCAGCACAGGGGCTGGAACTTGTTCTGGCCGCACGGATCATTCAGGGGCTCGGTGCGGCCGCACCCCGGGTTGTCGGGCTGGCGATTGTCCGCGATCTTTATGCCGGGCGTGGCATGGCACGGATCATGTCCTTTGCAATGATGGTGTTCACCTTGGTTCCCGCCATCGCGCCGCTGATGGGGTCGTGGATCATAGCGCTGTCCGGTTGGCGCAGCATTTTCCTCGCCTTCATCCTGTTCGCGCTGTTTTCCGCTGGCTGGTTGGGCCTGCGGCAACCAGAATCCCTGCCCCGGGACGCCCGCCGGCCGCTGCATCTGCAAACCCTTTGGCAGGCGGTGCTGGAAATGTTCGCCCATCCGACGGTGCGGTATTCCATTCTGGCGCAAACGCTGAGCTTTTCGTTGCTCTTCATGGCGATCAGCCTTATTCAGCCGATTTTTTCCGATGTTTTCGATCAGTCGGAACATTTCGTCTACTGGTTTGCCGGCATCGCGTTGTTTTCCGGTTCGGCCAGCCTTCTCAACGCGGCTTTGGTGATGCGCTATGGGATGCGGGCACTGGCGACGCTGGCACTTGGCGTTCAAACGGTGTTGTCCGTGCTGATGACCGCGATCTGGCTTTTCGGCCTACGCGGTGACCCCATGTTCTATATCTTCCTGATCTGGATGACCTCGATCTTCTTCCAAGTCGGCCTGACACTGGGCAATCTCAACGCCATCACGATGGAACCGATGGGGCATATCGCTGGCACCGCAGCCAGCGTCAGCGGCGGTCTTGCCACCGTCTTCGGTGCCGCGATCGCTGCCCCTGTTGGTCTGGCCTTCAATGGCACACCTTTGCCGCTTTCGATCGGCATTGCCTTGGCGGCCGGCCTGGCCTTCATCACGTTGCAATATATGCGCAGACTCGAAATCCGCGGCTTTGCCTGATCGCTTGGGTAAACCCGATATAGCGGTTGCGCCAAAATGTATACATTTGTATACAACCCCAGGCCAATGCCATTGGCCGCCTAAAATTTGTATCCCTTTCTGAGACAGAGGCCCCAAATGTCCAAGATCAAGGTAGACAATCCCATCGTCGAAATGGACGGCGATGAAATGACCCGCATCATCTGGCAATTCATCAAGGACAAGTTGATCCTGCCCTATCTCGACATTGACCTGCTTTATTATGATCTGGGTATCGAAGAACGCGACCGGACCGATGATCAGATCACCATCGACGCCGCCCTGAAAACCAAGGAAGTCGGCGTCGCGGTCAAATGCGCCACCATCACCCCGGACGAAGCCCGGGTCGAAGAATTCGGCCTGAAACAGATGTGGAAATCGCCCAACGGCACCATCCGCAATATCCTTGGCGGGGTTGTGTTTCGCAAACCAATCATCTGCAGCAATGTACCGCGACTTGTACCGGGCTGGACCAAACCGGTCGTGGTGGGCCGTCATGCCTTTGGTGATCAGTACAAGGCCACCGATTTCCATTTCCCCGGCGCGGGCAAGCTGACGATGAAATTCGTCGGCGAAGACGGCACCGAAATCGAACGCGACGTCTATGACGCCCCGTCGGCGGGCGTGTTCATGGGGATGTATAACCTCGATAGTTCAATCATCGATTTCGCCCGTGCATCGCTCAATTACGGTTTGTCGGTGAAATGGCCGGTCTATTTGTCGACCAAGAACACCATCATCAAGGCCTATGACGGCCGCTTCAAAGACCTGTTCCAGCAGGTCTATGAAGAAGAATTCGAAGACCGGTTCAAAGAGGCCGGCATCTGGTACGAACACCGGCTGATCGATGATATGGTTGCGTGCTGCCTGAAATGGTCCGGCGGCTATGTCTGGGCGTGCAAGAATTACGACGGCGATGTGCAATCCGACACCGTGGCGCAGGGCTATGGGTCGCTGGGTCTGATGACGTCGCAGCTGATGACGCCCGATGGTAAAATCGTCGAAGCCGAAGCGGCCCATGGCACCGTGACCCGCCATTACCGCCAGCATCAGGCGGGCGAAGCGACGTCGACCAATTCGATCGCTTCGATCTATGCCTGGACCGGCGGGCTGAAACACCGCGCCAAGCTGGATGACAATGCCGCGCTGATGGGCTTTGCCGACACGTTGGAAAAGGTGATCGTCGATACGGTCGAAAGCGGCTTCATGACCAAGGATCTGGCGCTGCTGGTCGGACCCGATCAAGGTTGGCTGACCACGATGGGATTTCTGGAAAAGATTGACGAAAATCTCAGCAAAGCGCTGGCGGGCTGATCCCGCTGGCACGGTCGGATAGATATCCGAGATTGTTTTGCTTGCACTCGCACCGGTTTTCTGGTCGCTACTGGGTGCGCGATCCTGGCTGTCGGGATTGGTACTTTGTGCGTTAGAATTTTAGGACACCAATGCCCAAAACATATCTCATTCTATTGGCGGCAGTGGCCACCGAAACCATCGGCACAACCGCGTTGCAAGCGAGCCAGCAATTCAGCCGGCTTTTGCCGTCGCTGTTGGCGATCGCGGGCTATGGGTGCAGTTTCTGGCTGTTATCCCTGACCCTTAAGATACTTCCTGTCGGTGTCGTCTACGCGCTCTGGTCCGGCTTGGGCATCATCCTGATTGCCCTGATCGGTTTTGTGGTCTTCGGCCAGAAACTGGACCTTGCCGCAGTGCTGGGCATGGGCCTGATCCTGGCCGGGATCCTTGTCATTAACCTGTTTTCACATACAGGCCATTCCTGATCAGGATGGCGTACGAAGCCGTTTGATCAGGCTGGACGTGTCCCAACGCCCACCGCCAAGCGCCTGCACATCCTTGTAGAACTGATCGATCAGCGCGGTCACCGGCAGTGTGGCCCCAATTTCATCTGCCGTCGACAGGCAAATGCCCAGATCCTTGCGCATCCAGTCGACCGCGAAACCATGTTCAAACTGGTTTTCGATCATGGTTTCATAGCGGTTCACCATTTGCCAACTCCCGGCAGCGCCGCCGCCGATCACCTCGACCACCGCGCGCCCGTCCAGCCCCGCTTGTTCGGCAAAGTTCAGCCCTTCGGACAGGGCCTGCACCAAACCGGCAATACAGATTTGATTGACCATCTTGCACATCTGGCCAGCACCGCTTTCGCCCAACCGTTTGCACAGCTTGGCATAAGCGCCGATTACCGGTTCAGCCTTGGCATAGGCACCTTCTTCGCCGCCACACATCACCACCAGTTGACCGTTTTCGGCACCAGCCTGACCGCCTGAAACCGGCCCGTCGACAAAAGACACCCCCTGATCCTTGGCCACTGCGCTCAATTCAGTGGTCACCTTGGCCGACACAGTGGTGTGATCGACGAAAACCGTCCCCGCGGCCATGCCCGCGAAAGCCCCGTCATCGCCCAAACAGATGGCGCGCAAGTCGTTGTCATTGCCAACGCAGGCCATGACGAAATCGCAGCCTTCTGCGGCGTCTTTCGGCGTCTGCGCCATCTGGCCGCCAAATTCTGCCACCCATTTTTCCGCTTTTGCAGCCGTACGATTGTACACCGTGACCGTATGGCCGGAGTTTTGCAAATGCCCAGCCATGGGATAACCCATTACGCCCAGACCCAGAAAAGCAACTTTCGCCATATTTACCCCCAATTGTTTGTCTTTCCCCAAGTTTGTGGCTAGCTATCGGCGCGAAGGCAAGGGCGAACTGGATCAAATTATGACGATGCTATTCAAATGGCTGATGCGGCTGACAAGCGGGCTGATCGTGATCGCATTGCTGGTCCTGCTGGCGGTTTACTATCTGGCGTCGCGATCCTTGCCCGAATACAGCAAGGACCTGTCGGTTACGGGCCTGTCCGCCCCGGTCGAAATTGTCCGCGATCACGCCAATGTGCCGCATATTTTCGGGCAAAGCGATGCGGATGTGTTTTTCGCCCTCGGCTATGCCCATGCACAGGATCGGCTGTGGCAAATGGTGACGCTGCGCCGCACCGTGCAGGGCCGCCTGTCAGAAGTGTTCGGCCCCCGCACCTTGACCATCGACAAAACGATGCGACGTCTCGATCTTTACACGCTGGCACAGAAATCAGTGTCGGCACAGGACGCGCGCAGCCGAATGGCGCTTGATGCTTATGCCAACGGCGTCAATGCCCGGCTCGACGAAATCAACCGCGATGCGTTGGGGCGCGGTGCGCCTGAAATGTTCTTGTTCAATATGCCCGTCGCCCCTTGGCAACCCGCCGATTCCGTGGCGATGATCAAGCTGATGGCACTGCAATTGAGCGGCCATATGGATACCGAAGTGTTGCGCGCACGGGTGTCGCTGCTGCTCGACAATGCCGACCGGCTGTCTGATCTGCTGCCCGATGCGCCCGGCAGCGGCGTTGCCGCCTTGCCCCGCTATGCCAGCCTGTTCGATACGGCGCTGCCGAAATTCGCCGCAACCACCCCGTTACCAGAAAGCCCTTTGTCGCCCTTCCACCGGCGCGATTTCGCAGGCGCATCGAATGGTTGGGCAGCCGCCGCCAGCCGGTCAGCCGCTGGCGGGACACTGATCGCAAATGACCCGCATTTGAATTTCTCTGCCCCGGGCACCTGGTATCTGGCCCGGCTGCAACTGTCGCAGGGCGGTGTGATCGGCGCCACCATTCCCGGCATTCCCGCCATACTGACGGGCCGGTCCGGTGATCTGGGCTGGGGGATCACCGCGTCTTACCTCGACGATCAGGATGTTTTCATCGAAAAACTGAACCCGGACAATCCCGAAGAATACCTGACACCCGACGGTTACAAACCCTTCGTCACCCGCAAATCGATCATCGAAGTGGCCGATGCCAAACCGCTGACCCTGACCCTGCGCTGGACCGAAAACGGCCCCGTTCTGCCCGGCACGATGTTCGATCTGGGCACGATCACCCCCAAGGATCACGTGGCCACGCTGAGCTGGACCGCGCTCAGCCCGCAAGACAGCTCGATCAGTGCCGCAATCGGCCTGATGTATGCTCATTCCACGCAACAGGCGATCGAAACCGGCGCATTGATGATCGCGCCTTCGCTGAACCTGACCTTGGCGGATCACGATCAGATCGCTTTGAAAACGCTGGGCGCAATGCCGCGCCGCACGGCCCGCCACCAAAGCAAGGGCCGTCTGCCCTCGCCCGGCTGGATCGCGGAAAATCGCTGGCAGGGGCGGCATTCCTATGCTGCCAATCCTGAATTCGTCAATCCAATCGGCGGTATTGTCGGCAATACCAACAACAAGATCGTCGACCGACCGTTTCCCTTGCATATCTCCTATGACTGGGGCGACACCCAACGCATTCAGCGCTGGCAACGGCTGATGCAATCGCGTCAGGTCCATACCCGCGACAGCTTCATCGAAACCCAGCTCGACACGGTCAGCCCCGCTGCGCGCACCCTGCTACCGCTGATCGGGGCCGATCTGTGGTTCACCGGTCAGGCCGCCCCCGAAGGCACGGCGGAACGGCAACGACAACGGGCGCTTGCGCTGTTGGCCAATTGGAATGGCGAAATGAACGAACATCTGCCCGAACCGTTGATCTATGCGGCATGGGTCCGGGCATTGCAGGACCGCTTGATCCGCGATGATCTGGGACCACTGGCCGACAGTTTCAACCATGTCGAACCATTGTTCATCGAACGGGTGTTCCGCGATGTGAATGGGGCTGCCAAATGGTGTGACGTGATCCAAAGTGCGCCGACCGAAACCTGTACCGACATGGCACGGTTTGCGCTGGACGATGCGCTTTTGTGGATCGGTGAACGCTATGGCAGCGCCCTTGAAAGCCTGCGCTGGGGCGATGCGCATCAGGCCGCCCATGATCACCCGATCCTGGGCGAGGTGCCGGTTCTGAAAAGTTTCGTCAATATTCGCCAATCCACCAGCGGTGGCGACCAGACGTTGATGCGCGGCGTAAGTTCCGGCACCGGCGACACACCGTTTCAGAATGTGCATGGCGCAGGCTTCCGCGGGGTGTATGATTTTGCCGATCCCGACAGTTCGGTCTTCATCACCGCAACCGGCCAATCGGGCCATTTCCTGTCCAGCCATTACGACGATCTGGGCGAACTTTGGCGGCGCGGCGAATACATTCCGATGTCGCTTGATGAAAACCTTGCCCGCGCCGCCGCTGTGGGGATTACAAGGCTCAGCCCCAGATAGTCCCCGCAGACGCCATTGAACAGTCCTACCGATCTGTAGGTGAAACCCTGAAAGTGCCCACAGCGCCGCAGTTTGCCCAGATTGGAATTCTGCCTATGCTGATACTCCCGCCCCATGACAGGCCTTGTCACAGGTCGCGGAACCGCTTTTCCTGTCGCGCGGTCCAACGAACCGTCAGGTCGAACCCTGTTTCGGTCTGATTTTCCGTCTCGACGATGTCCTGATCAAACAGCCAGGCCCGCTTGCGCCCATCGGAAAACTTCAACGTAACCTCGCTCAGGTGGGTTTCGTTGGCCAGTTGATCGGTGATCGCCTGCATCAGTTCCGGGATGCCTTCGCCGGTGATCGCGGACAGAGTGAAGACCCTGTCTTCACGCGCCGCCCGCTGTTGCAACGCGCTGCGCTGATCCTCGGGCAACAGATCAATCTTGTTCCACAGTTCCAGCACCGGCACATCGGGATCGGTGCCAAGAGATTCCATGATCTCAAGCACGTTGCGGCATTGGTTTTCCGTTTCAGGATGTGAAATGTCGCGCACATGCAGTATCAGGTTGGCGCTCAGCACTTCCTCCAGCGTGGCGCGAAACGACGCGACCAGTTCGGTCGGAAGATCGCTGATGAAACCCACCGTGTCGGACAGGATCACCTCGGGGCCACCTTCGGGCAAGTCGACCCGCCGCATCGTTGGATCCAGCGTTGCGAACAGCATATCCTTGGCCATCACCTCGGCCCCGGTCAGCCGGTTGAACAGCGTTGATTTTCCCGCGTTGGTATAGCCCACCAGAGCAACCACAGGGAACGGCACCTTGGCCCGGGCAGACCGGTGCAGTTCTCGCGTTTTGACCACCTTGTCAAGCTGCCGACGCAGCCGCACCAATTGTTCATCAATGGCGCGCCGGTCGGCTTCGATCTGGGTTTCGCCGGGACCACCGACAAATCCCAAACCGCCGCGTTGACGTTCCAGGTGGGTCCAGGCCCGTACCAGCCGGGTGCGCTGATATTTCAGCGCCGCCATTTCGACTTGTAACACACCTTCACGCGTCCGCGCCCGGTCCGAAAAAATTTCCAGGATCAACCCGGTCCGGTCCAGCAGCTTGACGTCCCATTTCTTTTCCAGATTGCGCTGCTGCACCGGCGACACCGGGCCATCAATCAGTACCAGATCGACTTCGGCCGCTTGAATCCGCGCCTTCAGTTCTTCGATCTTGCCGGTTCCGAACAAAAGCCCCGGATGCGGTCGTTGCAGTCGCACGCTTTCTGCCCCGACCACTTCCAGATCGGGCAATGCCGCGGCCAGCGCAACAGCTTCCGCCAGCGCGTCAGGCGCAGGTCGGCGTTTCGCATCGGATTTCAGGTCGGGATGCAGAACCCAAGCGCGGGTCGCTTCCCGTTCATGCGTTTCCAATTAGCTCTCTTCACCATCGTAAAGGTTGATGGGTTGCGACGGCATAATAGTCGAAATCGCGTGTTTATAGACCAATTGAGATTGCCCGTCACGCCGCAGCAAGACACAGAAATTGTCAAACCAGGTGATAACACCCTGCAATTTGACACCGTTGATCAGGAATATCGTCACGGGAATCTTGGTCTTCCGCGTGTGATTCAAGAATGCGTCTTGCAAATTTTGCTTATCGGAAGCCATTCAAAGTTACCTTTGTTTTTTGTTTTTGGTGCCGCCGTCGGCGTCCCTTGTCAGCCGTCAATGATCACTATGTCGTGGCCTTTGACGAGTTTCCAGCCCAAAAACAGTCTGTTATCTATCTTTAACCCGACAAATGCCTATCGTCGCCACACATCGCTGCTGAGCAAAGCGATGATTGCAAGCATTTCCAGCCGTCCCAGAATCATGCCACCACAAAAAACAAGCTTGGCCGCCGGGGCCAGATCGGCCAGCACGATTTCGGTCTCTGGCGCGATTGAAATCAGCGGTCCGGTGGTGGAAAGCGCCGCCACCGCCAGCACGATCGCGTTTTCAAAGCTCGATCCGAAGCCTGCAAAAACCATTGCCAAGGCGGTCAGCGACAGCGCGAACAACATGAAGAAGATCCAGGCGATATAGGCCCCCTGTTTACGCACCCGCCGCGAATGGCCGACCGACCGGCCGACCGATGACGGATGCACCAGCCGTTCCATTTCCCGCAATCCATTGAGGTAAAGCGCCCAGACCCGCAGCAATTTGACACCGCCAGCAGTGGTGGCGACGCCGCCGCCGATCATCGCCAACCCCAGGAAAATCAAACCCGGCGTGTTGAGCCCCGACCAATCCCGCGCGGTTTCCCAATGAACGCTTTCAAACCCGGTCGTCGTCAAAAAGGACAAGGTGGTGAAAACCCCGCCCCACAGCGCCCGCAACGCCAGAACCAGATTGGATTCCTCCTCTGAAGAATAGGTCGCCAGCCAGTGGCGCAGGAACAGCAGCAGCGGAACCGCGACAACCAACATCAGGCCCAGCCGGAATTCCGGGTCTTGTCGAATGCTGCGCCGATTGGTGTTCAACGTGTCGGTGGAAAATGTCAGCCGCGACAGCGCAAACAGCATGAACAAACCCATCACCGCTTCCCCCGTGATGGCGGATGTGCCGTTCTGCACCCCGCCGATGGGGGAAATCCCGCTGGTCGCCATCACCGACATGGCATGACACAGCGCCACCAGCGCATGATCGCCGCTAACCACCAACATGATCCAAAGCGCCAGCGTCAAACCGGCATAAACCGGGAAAAGCTGCGCCGTCACCCGCAAAATACGACGCTGCGGGTCGGCGCGTTCAAAACGGCCATGCAGCAGATCACTTTGCCCCGGCGCCGCCGTCGCGGTCACTTCGAAACCGCCCAGGTTAAGTGGTGCCAGAATCGCCGCTGCCGAAACCCACATCAGCAGCCCCCCCATCCAGCCGACCAGCGCCCGCCACAGGTGCAGCGTCGGGCTAAGCCGTTCAGGGTCGAACAGTGTCGCCCCTGTCGTGGTCAGACTCGATACCATTTCGACATAGGCATTGAGATAGCTGGTGGTGCGCAACGCTTCATGAAATGGCAATGCAAGCATCAAGGGCAGCAGGCTGAACCCGGCAAACAGCGCCAGCAGATTACCCATCTCGCCCCGCCGCCGGGTCCGCGATGACATCGCCAGCCCCACCATCACCACCAACAGCAATCCCAATGTACCGGCGTAAAAGAAGCTGCGCGCTTCGAAATGGCTTCCCAGCAATCCCGCATGAATCGCGGGAAGGAACATCGAAAATGATCCGATTCCCATCAGCAGTAAAAACAGGGGCTGGCTGAGAATGCGCTCGGTCATCGGTCAGAAGAAATCGATCGAAACCTGAAGCAGGCGCTCGACCTCGGGCACGTCACTGGCCAAGGAAAACAATGCCACGACATCGCCTTCTTCGATCCGAGTGTCTGCACCGGGTTTGACCACCTTGCCATTTTTCAAAATTCCGCCCACCAACACGCCTTCAGGGAAAGCGATATCACGGATTTTCTGCCCCGCCAAAGGCGACGTCGATAACACCTCGGCCTCGATCATTTCGGCTTCGGCATCGCCTATCGAATAGACTTCCAGCACCTTACCGTGCCGGATATGGCGCAGGATCGAACTGACCGTGGTGGCGCGCGGATTGACGAACGCGTCGATCCCAAGCGGCGCCATCATCGGCACCAAGGTCGGATCGTTCACCAGCGCAATCGCCATCGGACAGCCTTCGGCCTTGGCGCGAACTGCGGCCAACATGTTTGTCTTGTCGTCATCGGTCACGCAAAGAACCGCATCGGCCTTATCTATATTCGCTTCGGCCAGCAGCGTTGCATCCAACCCATCACCATGCAGAACGATGGTTCTTTCCAGCGTATCGGCGGCTTTTTCGGCGATCTTTCGACTGCGTTCGATCACTTTGGCGCGAATCCGGTCGGTCTGTTCCTCCAGCGCCAGCGCAACCGACAAACCAACATTGCCGCCGCCGATGATCACGACGCGTTCCCGCTTCTTTGACACTTTTCCGAAAATTTCCATCGTACGCGGAATGTCTTCATTGACGACGAAGACATAACATTCATCGCCGACGAAAATCTGATCTTCGGGTTCGGGGGCAAACAACCGGCCTTCACGGCGTATCCCCACCACAATGGTGCGCAGGGTAGAAAACAGATCGCTCAGTTGTCGCAGCGGCGTGTTCACGACCGGGCATTCTTCCTTGATCGAAATGCCCAAAAGATGCGCCCGACCACCCAGAAATTTTTCCGTATCGAAGGCAGCAGGTGACGCGATCCGTTGCAGCGCCGCTTCGGCCACTTCGCGTTCCGGACTGATCACCACATCGATCGGCAAATGTTCGCGGCGGTAAAGGTCGGAATAGATCGCGGTCAGGTAACTTTGCGACCGCAGCCGGGCAATTTTGCGCGGAATCGAAAATACCGAATGCGCCACCTGGCAGGTCACCATATTGACTTCGTCCGAATAGGTGGCGGCGATGATCATGTCAGCGTCGCGCGCCCCGGCCTGTTCCAGAACATCCGGATAGCTGGCAAATCCCGCGATCCCCTGAACATCCAGCGTATCGGTGGCACGACGAACCAGTTCGGGATTGTTGTCGACAACGGTGACATCGTTTTTTTCGCCCGACAGGTGTCGCGCGATTTGCCAACCGACCTGTCCCGCCCCGCAGATAATGACTTTCATTGTCCCCGGTCCTCTGTTTTCAGAGGCATTGGATGGCACGCCCCCGAAGAATGGTCAATTGATTTGTCAATTTGTCCCGGCGGACGCACACTCATGCGGCTAACGGAGGTCACACATGACACGAATCGTCTTTTTCTCACTCGTCGCCGTGATGATGGCCGGCTGTGCGCCTCTCGGGCTTTATTACCAGGAAGGTGCCGCAGTGTCGCGGATGAACAGCGACGTGACCGATTGTCAGGTCAGCGCCCTGAACAAAGTGCCGGTGGTGCAGGAACTCCGCCACACACCGGTTCGGGTGGTCCCGATTCAGCAATGCGACGCCAAAGGTAAAAACTGCATCCGTGATTATGAAATCGTTGGCGGCGATCCCTATTCGGTCGATGTGAACAAGGACCTGCGCAAAAAAGTCGAAGCCCAGTGCATGGCCGGCAAAGGCTATCAATGGGTTGAATTGCCCGCCTGTTCGTCCTCTGTCGCCTCGGCCGCCCCGAAACAGGCAACCCGGGTTCTGCCTGCACTGTCGGATAAATCCTGCGCCATCAATCGCGGCGACGGCCATTGGCAGATCGTGACCCCCGGTTAGTCACCGCGCCGACTGGACCCCAATACGGCTTCTTGCGCCCCTTTGGGGCTTTATTGTCGTGAAGGTGTCTCTGTCACCCGCTACCAGCGCAATCCAGAATCCAATATTTCTGGGCCTTAACGATCCTACGCCCTTCGGTGATCGCTTCATCGCCGCGGTGGAATTCCAGAACCGTAATCCTGGAAAGGTCAGCATTCAGCAACGCATGCGGCGGCTCTCCTGCCAGGCGGGCGCGACGGATCTGTTCGGTCATCACATCGATGGCCGTCGATACCACCTCGGTATAGCCGGGCGGGCGGTCGCTGTCGGTGTCGGGCAGCAGTGCATTGCTCAGCCAGTCCGGCAGATCGCGCAGCTGGTGTTTCAGCGCCCTCGACGGTCGGTTCCACAACTTGCCATGCAGTTTGGCGTTGGGGTTGACTGCAACGATGACCTCGGCCCCCATTGCGCGGGCGGTCGACACCGGCACCGGGTTGGTCAGCCCGCCATCCAGCATCCAGTGCCCGTCGACTCGGTGCGGGCTGAACACCCCCGGAATAGAGACCGAGGCGCGCACCGCGTCCTTCAACCTGCCTTCGCGCAGCCAGATCTCGCGCCCGGTTTCCATGTCGGTAGCCACGGCAGTGAAAGGGATGTTCAAATCCTCGATCCGTTCGGGCAAGTCCAGTTCGTCCATCAGGGTCATGATTTCGCTGCCCGCGACGATGCCGCCGCTTCCGAGGCGGAAATCGACCAGTCCGACGATCCGCGCGGGCGTCAGATTGCGGACCCATGTCTCCAGCGCGTCAAGCCTGCCACCGGCATAGGCCGCGCCGACGAGCGCCCCCATGGAACAGCCAGCGATCAGTTCGGGATGCACACCGATGTCGTGCAATTCGCGGATCACACCTATATGGCACCAGCCACGTGCGCCGCCCGATCCCAATGCCAATCCAGTCTTTTGCATCGCCCCTACTCTGCCGCGACCTTGCCGCCCGGCAGCATGTCTTTCAGATAATGGCCGGTATGGCTTCGCGCTTCTCCGGCCACCTGTTCCGGTGTGCCCACGGCGACGATTTCACCACCGCCATCCCCGCCTTCAGGACCGATATCGATGATCCAGTCGGCGGTCTTGATCACATCAAGATTGTGTTCAATCACCACCACCGTATTGCCCTGATCGACCAATTCATGCAGGA
The DNA here is from genome assembly GCF_001458355.1 of Thalassovita gelatinovora. Taxonomy (GTDB): domain Bacteria; phylum Pseudomonadota; class Alphaproteobacteria; order Rhodobacterales; family Rhodobacteraceae; genus Thalassobius; species Thalassobius gelatinovorus. The sequence goes on from NZ_CYSA01000005.1 coordinate 22,114, forward strand.
CTTCCAACAACTTGCGCACGTCTTCGAAATGCAACCCGGTGGTCGGTTCGTCAAGAATATACAAGGTCCGGCCGGTTGATCGCCGCGCCAGTTCCTTCGACAACTTGACCCGTTGTGCTTCGCCCCCCGACAGGGTCGTCGCCTGCTGACCGACCTTGATGTAACCAAGCCCGACCCGCATCAATGCATCCATCTTTTCCCGGATCGACGGCACAGCCTGGAAAAAGGACTGCGCATCTTCCACTGTCATATCAAGTACATCGGCGATGCTCTTGCCCTTGAACTTGATCTCCAGCGTTTCGCGGTTGTAGCGCGCGCCCTGACAGGTTTCACAGGTCACATAGACGTCAGGCAGGAAATGCATTTCGATCTTGATCAGACCGTCGCCCTGACAGGCTTCACAGCGCCCACCTTTCACGTTGAAGCTGAACCGCCCCGGTTTATAGCCGCGTGCCTTGGCCTCGGGCAGACCGGCGAACCAGTCGCGGATCGGGGTGAACGCCCCGGTATAAGTGGCCGGGTTCGACCGTGGTGTTCTTCCAATCGCGCGCTGGTCGATATCGATCACCTTGTCGAGATGCTCCAACCCCTTGATCGTTTCGCAAGGCGCCGGTGTCTGCCGCGCCCCGTTCAACCGCATCGAGGCGGTCTTGAACAGGGTTTCGATGGTCAGGGTGGACTTGCCCCCCCCCGACACGCCGGTGACGCAGACGAATTTGCCCAGCGGAAAGTCAGCAGTCACATCGCGCAGATTGTTGCCGCTGGCCTTGACCACGGTCAGGGTCTTGCCATTGCCGTCACGCCGTTCGACCGGGACGCTGATTTCGCGTGTCCCGCTCAGATACTGTCCGGTCAGACTGACCGGGTCGTTGGCGATTTCTTCGGGCGTGCCTTGCGCCACGATGTGCCCCCCATGCACCCCGGCGCCGGGTCCGATATCGAAAACGTAATCGGCTTCTCTGATCGCTTCTTCGTCATGTTCGACCACGATCACCGTATTTCCCTGGTCGCGCAGGTTCTTCAGCGTGCCAAGCAGCCGGTCATTGTCGCGCTGGTGCAACCCGATGGAAGGTTCGTCGAGCACATAGAGAACCCCGGTCAAGCCGCTGCCGATCTGGCTGGCCAATCGGATTCGTTGACTTTCGCCCCCCGACAAGGTGCCGCTGTTGCGGCTCAGCGTCAGGTATTGCAGACCGACATTGTTCAGGAACCCCAACCGTTCGCGGATTTCCTTCAGAATGGCGCGGGCGATTTCGTTTTTCTGAGCGGTCAGATGATCGGGAATGATCGTACACCAATCATAGGCTTCGCGGATCGACATCTGCACCACCTGACCGACATGCAGAAGCTTGTCGGGCCCGCCATTGGCGGGACCGATCTTGACCGCCAGCGCCTCTTGCCGCAGCCGGTAACCGCCGCAGGCGCCACAAGGGCGGTTGTTCTGGTAGCGTTCAAATTCTTCCCGCACCCAGTTGGAATCGGTTTCGCGGTAACGTCGCTCCATGTTCGGAATTACGCCTTCGAAAACGCGTTTGACCTGATACACCCGCCCACCTTCGTCATAGCGGAACTGGATTTCCTCGTCTCCCGAGCCGCGCAAGAATACTTGTTGAACCTTCTTTGGCAGGTCCTTCCAGCGGGTGTTGGTGTCGAAATCGTAATGCTTGGCTATGGCTTCGATGGTTTGCAGGAAATAGGGTGATTTCCCCTTGCGCCACGGGGCCAAGGCGCCGTCATAAACCTTCAGGTTCTGATCCGGCACCACGAGGCGTTCGTCGAAAAACAGCTCCATACCCAACCCGTCACAGTCCGGGCAAGCTCCGAACGGCGCGTTGAACGAAAACAGCCGCGGTTCAATTTCGGGAATGGTGAAGCCGCTGGTCGGACAGGCAAATTTTTCGCTGAAGGTGATCCGTTCGGGATCGCCTTCTTTTGGCGCGGTTTCCAAAACGGCGATACCGTCGGCCAGATCCAAAGCGGTCCTAACACTATCTGCCAGCCGGGTTTCCAGACCTTCGCGCACCACGATCCGGTCCACCACCACGTCGATGTCGTGGCGATATTTCTTATCCAGCGTCGGCGGAGTGTCGAGTTCGTGGAATTCCCCGTCCACCTTGACCCGTTGAAATCCTTGCTTCCGAAGCTCCAAAAATTCCTTTTTATATTCGCCCTTGCGGTCGCGCACGATCGGGGCCAGCAGATAGGCGCGGGTGCCCTCCTCCATCGCCATGACACGGTCGACCATGTCCTGCACCTGCTGCGCCTCGATCGGCAATCCGGTGGCCGGGCTGTAGGGCGTGCCGACCCGGGCGAACAACAACCGCATGTAATCGTAAATTTCCGTCACAGTGCCGACGGTGGAGCGGGGGTTTTTCGACGTGGTCTTCTGTTCGATGGAAATCGCCGGGCTCAAGCCGCTGATATGATCCACATCTGGTTTTTCCATCATGTCGAGGAATTGTCGCGCATAGGCTGACAGGCTTTCGACATAGCGCCGCTGCCCTTCGGCATAGATCGTGTCGAACGCCAGCGAAGATTTACCGGACCCAGAAAGCCCGGTAATCACCACCAGTTGATCGCGCGGAATATCCACATCGATATTTTTCAGATTGTGTTCGCGTGCGCCGCGTACTTCGATTTTCTTCAGCTCAGCCATTTCAGCCCCCGGTGTGCCCGGTCAAGAGATAGTTGAGCGTGACTGAGTCTCCAACACAAAAGTGCGAACATAACATGAACATACCGAAATCAATCTCCATGCGCTCTGGGGCAATGCGCTAAAAACCGTGCCAATACGGCCTGTATGCCCAAAAACAGAACAGTTTCGATCTTCGGACATGTTTGCAGGTGCAGCATCATTGCATTCCATTGTTTGAATGTTATATTCAGGCCAACGCCGCGCCAACGGCTGGACAAACTCGCAAGAAAGGGAACAGATGTTCTTTCAAAGAAAACAGACGCCTCGGGGCATGTCCGCATCTGAAGCGGTAGCCCAAGCGGCCAACGGGTCCATCACCGTTATTGATGTGCGTGAACATGGCGAACTGGCCGGATCAGGCAAAGCACAGGGTGCGATCCATATTCCCTTGATGCGATTGCGCGACATGGCCGATCCGCGCCATCCCGATTTCGTGATCGACCTGAAAGAATGTGGCACAATCGCCGTTTACTGCGCCTCGGGTGCCCGGTCACATAACGCGGAAATGCTGCTGCGTCAGATGGGGTATGACGATGTACATAACATCGGCGGGTTGGCCCATTGGGTGCAGGCCGGTGGCGCGGTTGAACGCGTCTGATAGTCCGGCACGAAATCAAAAACGGCGCGGAATTTTCCGCGCCGTTTCTCTTTGAGCAGGCTCTGCCGACCCCTTACATGTGAATGACCCGGTCAAAGGCATCCAGCACGCTTTCATGCATCATTTCGCTGAGCGTGGGATGCGGGAACACCGTGTTCATCAGATCTTCTTCGGTGGTTTCCAACTGACGGCCCACCACATAGCCTTGGATCAGTTCGGTCACTTCAGCCCCCACCATATGTGCGCCCAGCAATTCGCCGGTCTTGGCGTCAAACACCGTCTTGATCATCCCTTCGGCTTCGCCAAGGGCAATCGCCTTGCCATTGCCGATGAACGGAAAACGCCCGACCTTGATGTCGTATCCCAATTCCTTGGCCTTCGCTTCGGTATAGCCGACCGAAGCCACCTGCGGATGGCAATAGGTGCAGCCCGCGATGCTTTCGGGTTTGACCGGATGGGCGTGTTTGCCCGCGATCAGTTCGGCCACCATCACGCCTTCATGGCTGGCCTTGTGCGCCAACCACGGGGCCCCGGCGATATCGCCGATGGCATAAATCCCCTCGACACCGGTGCGGCAGAATTCATCCGTTACAACATGGGTACGGTCGATTTTGACCCCTAGGGTTTCCAAACCCAATCCTTCGACATTGCCAACGATGCCAACGGCCGAAATCACCGTGTCGAAATCTTCGGTAATCGTCTTGCCACCGACCTCGATATGAGCGGTCACCTTGCCCTGCCCCCGGTCAAGCTTCTTGACCATGGCTTTTTCCATGATCTTCATGCCTTGCTTGACGAATTGTTTTTTAGCGAAAGCGCTGATTTCCGCATCTTCCACCGGCAGCACCCGGTCCATCACCTCGACCACCGTCGTGTCAGACCCCAAAGTATTGTAGAAGCTGGCAAATTCGATCCCGATCGCCCCCGATCCGATGACCAGCAGTTTTTTCGGCATCCTTACCGGCTGCAACGCATGCCTATAAGTCCAGACCAGATCACCATCGGCTTCCAGCCCCGGCAATTCACGCGCCCGCGCGCCGGTGGCAAGGATGATGGTCTTGGCGCTCAGGTCCTCGCCCCCTGCATCGGTCTTGACGCTGACCTTGCCCTTGGCTGGAATGGTGGCGCTGCCCATGAAAACGGTGATCTTGTTTTTCTTCAGTAAACCTTTGACGCCCGCCGACAGCTGTTTCGCCACCCCGCGCGACCGTTTCACCACCGCGTCGAGGTCATAACCGATATTGTCGGCCTTCAACCCGAATTCCTTGGCTCGATGCATCAGGTGGAACACTTCCGACGACCGCAGCAGCGCCTTGGTCGGGATGCAGCCCCAATTCAGGCAGATCCCGCCCAGATGTTCGCGTTCCACCACCGCGACGTTCAATCCCAGCTGTGCCGCCCGGATCGCGGCCACATATCCACCGGGACCAGCCCCGATAACGACAACATCAAATGCTTTGGATGACATCAGCCCCTCCGTTTCAGAAATTAGTTTGATATTAAACTAATTTGAAATCCACATCAATGCAGACAAAAACATCCCGCCACATCATATCGCGCGGCGGGATCAAGGCATTGAAATGCCTAAAACTTAATCTCAGGAAACAGAACTGGAATCAGCTATTTTGCAATTCCCGCACCTTATTTCCGTATCCACCAGAGGCCAGAAATTCGCTTTCAGTCACCGTATCGTGCCGGTGCAAAGCCTGATTCCTGTAGGGAAAACGACCGAATTCCCGGATCACTTCGCGGTGGGCCTTGGCATGGACCAGATTTCCAGCCCCGGAGTCGGGCATCCGTGCGCACATCAGCCGGACACAGCGTTCCTGATCGCACAGGTTTTCCGAATGCATCAGCGGCATATAGAAAAACTGCCGCGCCGGTTCATCGATCTTCAGATCCCAACCGTGATCGATGGCGTTTTTCGCGGCCGCCAAGGCGGCGCTGTCGCTGGCAAAAGCCTCGGCGCTGCCACGGAACATATTGCGCGGAAACTGATCCATCAGGATGGTATAGGCCAACGCCCCGGACGGGTATGTCAACCACAGCGCATAAGTGCCATCACAGGCGGCACGCCATGCCTGTCCAAAACGTTCCCGTATGGTGTCGTCAATATTCTGATCGACAGCATACCACCCTGCCGGACCGACTTCGTCCAACCAATATGACAAAATTTCTTCTGCTCTTACCATTGGCTGCCTCCTGAATGGCCTTTGGTATCTATCTTACATGAAAATGTTACATTCAGATTCTTAGGAATGAACAGTAAAAAATTGCAACAAGACCGTAGTATTAGCTCTCATTGCCCGTTTCCTCATCTTCGTTAGCGCTGTCAAAGGCATATTCCCGCGCAAACTCCACCGCGACCGGCGTCGAGGACGGCATCACCGGGGTATAAGCAGTGGTATCTTCGCTGGGAATCGAAGGCCGTTGCGTCATCCTATAACCGGTATAGACCGACGTCGCGAACAATAGCACCGCGATCAAAGCGAAATACCCTTGCGGTCCGACCGCGGACATCATCCAACCGGTGATCAGCGGTCCGGCAATCGCCCCCACGCCATTGATAAAGATCATCCCCCCCGATGCCGCAGCCATGTCTTCGACATTCAGAAAATCGTTGGTATAGGCAATGAGCAGCGAATAGAGCGGGTTCGACGCCCCGCCGATCACGAAAGCGGAAATCAGCAGCAGGGTAAAGTTCCCACCCAGCAGCAGGCCCAGTATCCCCCCGGCCCCACCGATCGCCGCCACCACCATGATCAGCATACGGCGGTCCATCCGGTCGGACATCCATCCCAACGGATATTGCAGCAAAACCGCACCGATATAAAACGTCGCCACGAAGGTGGAAATTTGCACAAGGCTCAGCCCGACTTCGGCCCCGTAAACCGCAGCCATCCCGAATTGCGCCGCAAACACCCCGCCCAGCAGGAACATGCCGACACAGCCCAAAGGGGAAACATTCAGCAATTCGCGCAGGCTCATCGGTTTGGTGGAGTCAAAAGCGGGGGTCGGATTGACCGACAGAAGGATCGGCGCAAACGAAATCGAAACCAAAACCGACGGGATCACGAACAGAACAAATCCCGACGGATCGGCGGTCAGCAACAATCCCTGCGCCGCAACGATGCCGATCATCTGTACGATCATGTAAAGCGACAGCGCCTTGCCACGGTTTTCATTGGTTGCGGCATTGTTCAGCCAGCTTTCTGCGGTGACATAAACGCCGGAAAAGCAAAAACCGATCAGAATCCGCCCGGCGGTCCAAACCCATGGATCGGCAAAGGTCGGGTAAAGAATCAGAACGGCGGAAATCAGCGAACCAAGCGCCGCGAAAACCCGCACATGCCCCACCCGCCGGATCATTTCCGGTGCCATCCGTGATCCCCCGAGGAAGCCGACGAAATAGGCCGACATCACGACCGACATCTGGAAGGTCGAGAACCCTTCAATCTGTCCGCGCACCCCTAAAAGAGTCCCCTGAAGGCCGTTGCCGACCATCAACAGCATCAATCCCAAAAACAGGGGCCACGCACTGGACAGAATTTGTAACATTTGAACCTCGCTTCAAAGCAGAACCGCTGCATACGTTGTTTACCGCGCCAGACTGGTCGCTGAAAACGACATCCGCGTGTCAGTTTACGCCAAACTTCAATCTCTGTTCGGCGGGACAAGCAATGACGCATCCCCATAAGAAAAGAACCGATATCTTTCGCGCACCGCATGGTCGTAAATCTGCTTGATCCGGTCATGCCCGATCAAGGCGGAAACCAGCATCATCAATGTCGATTTCGGCAGGTGGAAATTGGTCATCAACGCGTCGGCCACATGAAATTCGAAACCGGGATAGATGAAGATATCGGTTTCGCCGCACCAAGCCTCGATATGCCCGCCGCGCGCCGCGCTTTCGATCAGCCGCAGCGCGGTAGTGCCGACCGGGATCACCCGCCCGCCTGCCGCTTTGGTCGCGGCGATCTCGGCGGCGGCGGCTTCGGATACTTCACCCCATTCGGCATGCATCTTGTGACTGGTCACGTCTTCGACCTTGACCGGCAGAAACGTCCCCGCCCCCACATGCAGCGTCACATGGGTGGTCTCGACCCCTTTGGCGCGGATCGCCGCCAGCAGATTTTCATCGAAATGCAACGATGCCGTGGGCGCGGCCACCGCACCGGGATGTCGGGCGAAAACGGTCTGATAATCTTGTTTGTCCTGTTCATCAGAAGCGCGTTTCGCCGCGATATAGGGCGGCAGCGGCATCATTCCGGCGGCGGTCAGCGCGGCATCGAAATCATCGCCCGCAAGGTTGAACCGCAACAGGCCCTGACCGTCCTCTTTGGCCTCCAGTCGGGCCGACAGCGCAGCAGAGAAGTGGATATCTTCGCCCTCGCGCACCTTCTTCAACGGCTTGAGCAGCGCCGCCCATGTGCCATCGGCGCGCGGTTCCAGTAACGTCACCTCGATCCGGGCGCGGGTTTCCCCCTCTGCCCCCTGCCGGCGCCGTTCCCCCGACAACCGTGCCGGGATCACCTTGGTATCGTTCAACACCAAACGATCCCCGGGGCGCAGCCAATCGGGCAGATCATAGACATGGGCATCGCTGATGCGATCCCCCTCCGACACCAGAAGCCGCGCCGACGGGCGCGGTTTGGCGGGCCGCGTCGCGATCAGATGATCCGGCAGTTCGAAATCAAAATCACTCAGTTTCATTGGCTGACCTCGGGGGCTGGGCGGCGGAATATCTCGCGGAACATCCCGGGTGTAAAGATCGACAGCGGATTGACCTGAACCTTGGGGTTGGCGGGATTGCCGCTCAGCCCGTAATTGAACCCGATCAACCCCTCGCCCTTGCGGGTCAGGATCGACCCGATGGCGTTGATCGCATAGATCGGTGACAAAACGCCCTGAAAATCCATCTGATTGCTGGCGAAATCATAAATCCCGTCCATCGACAACCCCATCGATGCCCCCACAGCGCTGCTGCGGCGCAGGATCAACTGGTCCGGGGTCAGCCGGAACCGGGCCTCGACCTCGCCGAACAGGATACCGGTGCCGCTCATCTGTTCCAACAGGCCGACCACGCTGATCGTATTCAGAAGCTCAGCCAGAGCTGGGGCTTCGCGGATGCGGATATTGCTGATATCCAAAGCGCCGTCATATTGGCCGGGTTGGGCCGCAGGGTTCAGCGTCAAATGGAATTTACCATTGTGACCTGTCTTCATCAGCCCCGCCGCCGCAACAACGGCTCCTGCATCGTCGGAATTAATTTCTATCCCACTGCGCCCCGAGACCGGGATCACCTTGCCCGATACCGGCGCTTTGCCATTCACCAGCCCGGTAAACACCCCGGAAAACCCATTTCCGGTGGTGAAATCGCCCCGAAATTGCGTCAGCGCGATGGATTTGGTGATCTGCACCCGGTCCAGAGCCGCGCTGATCGGGCTGCTGCCTGTTGATCCACCGCCATTGGCCACAGTATCCGGCCGCTTGGCCAGATCGACCCAACCGCCTGCGATCTGAACAGCCGGTGCCTGCCCCTTGCCGCGACCGATCAGCGTGACCGGCGCGTTCAGCCAATTGCCCGCTACGACCGAACTGAACCGCATCTGGTTCAGGCTGCCATCCTGTTTCAGCGACAATGCCCCTGCGGTGCGCAGCCCTGGGCCGGTCAGTGCCAGACGATCCACGACCGGTGGCGAAGACAACCGCCCGCTTGCTTCGAACAAACCCGTCGTATTCTGTGCCAATGCCCAACCGATTTCAGGCAGGCGCAACCCGATCCCCCGCAGATCACTGGACAGGCTGAACCGTGGCGGCTGATCCTTTTGCAAAGCGATCTCAAACACACCGTCACCACGCCCCGAAAGGCTGCCAGGTGGCAAAGCGATGGAAAATTCGTCCAAGAACGCGTTCGAGAGATCGGCCACGCCATAGACGCGGGATTTACCTTTGTCCTCTGGGCGCAGATCGTCTTCGAAAACCGCGTCGAAGCCGATCTGGCCGATCTGGCCGCGGCCGGAAATCGTCAGCATTTCATTGGTCGCTTTCAGATCGAGATGCCCCGCCCGCAAGACCCGCTGCGGCACCAGCGTGTCGCTACTGACATTGCTCAGGTCTGCGGCGATATCGAAACTGACCTCCTCCGGCAGCAGCTTTTTCTTCAACATAAGATCAAGCGTACCGCGCGCCTTGGCCCGTCCGTCAGCCAGATCGGCGGTACGACCGGCCTTGGTCATCAGATTGAGCGGTTCGCGGTCCAGCAGCGACAACGCCGCAGTGACCGTGCTGTCCGTGGACAAATTGACATGGGCCGGCGTCGGTTTTTCCGTGGTGTCGGGGATCACGATGGAACTGCCCGATATATCGATCCGCCCTCCCAGATCGGCCTGAATCACACCGTGATCTGCGGCGGCGGTGAAGGTCTTGCCGTTGATTTCGGCATGGCCCGACGCGTTCTTGATCGGTGGCATATGGCGGGAAAATTGGACCTCTGCTTCGTCATATTCGAAACCGGCATAGATATCATGAGGCTGGCCGGGCTGTTTGCGATAGGCCAGCTGGCCGCGCGTCAGGGTCACTTGATGGATATTTTCCTCGATCCATGTCCGGGTCTTGGTCTTCAACTTTTCCGGCCAAAGCGCCAACACCACGTCTGAATCCAGATGTTCCGCTTGCGCTGCCACCGACAATCGCCATCCTTCCGGCTCTGCCGCGGCTTCGCCGCTGACCACAACGATCTGTCCTTGTTCTTCCAGCGTTAACTCCCCCATCGTCATCACGAAAGGGTCCAGCGCCATGCGGAAACTCATCCGGGCCGCATCCAGCGTCAGCGGCACCTGCAACAGATCCTCGGGATTGGCGGTCAGGCCGGTCAGGGTGAATTGGCCCAGCAATTCCTGCGGCAGACCGGTTTCCATCCCGCCCAGGATCGCCTTGCCTTCGGCCCGCGCCGTGATCCATTCACTGCTGACCGACACTTCGTCAAAAACCAGCGTCTGATCGGTCGGGGAATAGGTGAAATAAGTCCGGGCCGAAGTGAACGGGATTGGTTTGGTTTGATCGGTCGGTTGGATTACCCCGTCCGCGATTTGCAACGTGCCGCTGATGTCACCGAACCCGGTTTCGTCCACCGATCCACGCAAAGCGCCGGAAATCGGGGCCCGCACCACGTCGAGCCAGGCAACAGCCGCACTTTGCACCGCGATGTCCTGCGCCGCCATGTCTTCGAAGATCATGCCGAACTGCGCCGCCGCAGACCCGATCAGGCTTTCGAAATTCAGCTCCACCGTGGTGGCGTAATCATAGCCCGCCAACAACGCCAGATCGCCACCAATGCGCAGATCGTCATCGTCCCGGGTCAGCCGCAACCTGCCGCCGTCGATGGTCCAGGCCCGGCCCGACCGCAAATCTTCATAGCGCACGATCATCGCATCGGCATCGACGCGGGACAGATTGGCGAATTGTTCCGATAGCAACAACCGATCAAGCCCGGCAACCAGTTCCTGAATGCTGGCGGATTGTTCGACCTGCGGCAAAGACGTCCCGAAGGACAGGTCGAACGATCCATCCTTGCGCCGGGTAACATTGATCTCTGCCCCCGACAGGCTGATCCGTCCCAGTTGCGCCTTGCCTTTCAACAGCGGCGCCAGCGCCAGGCCGGTTTCCAGATCCGACATCGTCAGGATCACCGGCCCGTCGGACTGCGAAATCTCTACATCGCGCAACTGAACCCGCGGGCGGCCGGTGTCGGTCAGCAGAACGCTCAACGCTCCGAATGTCACATCCATATCCGGCAACATCTGGCCCAGCCGGGTTTCGATTCGCTGTTGCAGCCATTCGGGGGCCCGGATCGGTCGTCCGATCGCAGAATAGACCAGCCACACAGCAAGCGCCAAAACGGCCAAAATCCCGCCGCCAACCCAAAGCGCTGCCCGGGCTTTGCGGCTCAGCCGCTTGCTTTGCTGTCCTTCTGGCTTGGGGGACATGCCCCGGTCTCCTGCTGCTCTGCCTGACGGTCTGTGACTCTTTATTCTTGCGTCCGCAACGCTATACCTAACCGGGACCAGAATCCACTCGATGAGGAAGTGCCGTGACAGATATCCAAGCCGCCCCCGATTTCACCTTGCCGCAAGATGGCGGTACAGCCGTCACATTGTCGGCGCTGCGCCCGGCCCCGGTGGTGCTGTTTTTCTACCCGCGCGACAATACCTCGGGCTGCACCAAAGAAGCCAAGGCTTTCACCGCGCTTTATCCGCAATTCGAAGCCGCCGGGGCCCATGTCTTCGGGATTTCCAAGGATGATATCGCGGCACATGAAAAATTCCGATTGAAACAGGAACTGGGCATTCCGTTACTCTCCGATGCCGAAGACACGACCTGCGAAGACTATGACGTGTGGAAAGAAAAATCCATGTACGGCAAAAAGTTCTGGGGCATCGTCCGGTCCACCTTCCTGATCGATGCCAACGGCAATATCGCCCGCGAATGGCGCAAGGTCAAAGTCGACGGCCATGCCGAAGACGTCTTAGACGCGGTCAAAGCCCTGTGACTCAGACCCTGACCGAAATGGCGGTGGAGGTTCTGACCACCGCCGATGGCCGCGAAAAAACCGCTCTGTCTCATAAACATGCCGCCACATGGTTCGCTGCGCGCAAGGCTGGTGAAACCTTGCCGGTCGGCACCGCCACCCCGCCGCTGCAACCGGCGCGACCGGACAAACCGGAATTGCTGGACCCGCGCGACGTACCACGCCGCCGCCCCGGCAGCCCGGCAGGCCGGATCGCAATCCTGCACGCGGTGGCGCATATCGAATTGAACGCCGTTGATCTGCATTGGGACATCATCGCCCGTTTCGGCCATGTTCCGATGCCGATCGGGTTTTATGACGATTGGGTGAAATCGGCGGACGAGGAATCCAAGCATTACAATCTGATCTGTGATTGCCTTGAAAAGATGGGCAGCCATTACGGGGCCCTGCCCGCCCATGCCGGCATGTGGCGCGCCGCCGAAGACACCGCCGAGGATCTGATGGGTCGGCTGGCGGTGGTGCCGATGGTGTTGGAAGCGCGCGGCTTGGACGTCACACCGGGCATGATCACGATTTTCGAAAAAGCCAAGGAAACCGATACGGTCGAGGCTCTGAAACTGATCTATGCCGAAGAAGTCGGCCACGTCGCCTATGGATCGAAATGGTTCCATTTCCTGTGCGGGCGTCACGATCTGGACCCCAAGGATGTGTTTCACGATCTGGTCCGCACCTATTTCCATGGCTTCCTGAAACCGCCCTTCAACGAAGAAAAACGTGCAGAGGCAGGTCTGCCGCCCGATTTCTATTGGCCTCTGGCTGACCAAACGCCGCCGAATGGCCGCTAACCCCTTCCTGAATCGGCAAGATTTCGCCAGTTCGGCGGTTTTTCACCGCCCGCTCCACCCCTGACCGTTAAAATTGTTGCTCTGTGGTCACGCTCTGGTAAACAAACGCTGCAGTAAATACGCCACCAGAGCGTATCGCTGCGATTGGGGACGGAAAACATAAAGGACGGACGCGTGAGAACACGTCTTACGGCACGTATCGACGCTATTTTGGAACCATGGTTTCCTGAACGGCGACTTTTCCTGAGATCGGATAGCGAAACGCGGTTCATACGCCTGCGTCCGTCAACTCAGGTTCTCGCCTTCGCTGGCAGTGCGGCCATTGTGGCGTGGGCAATTGTCGCGACCGCTGTGTTGCTGATGGACAGTATCGGATCGGGCAATTTCCGCGAACAGGCCCGCCGCGATCAACACACATATGAAAACCGCCTGAACCTGTTGGCCAGCGAACGTGACACCCGGTCCGAAGAAGCCTTGGCATCGCAGGCTCGGTTCAATCTGGCCCTGAACCAGATTTCAGACATGCAGACCGAACTGCTGGCCTCGGAAACCGCGCGGCGCGAATTAGAAACCGGGATCGAGGTGATCCAGACCAATCTGCGCAAAACGATGAAGCAACGCGATGCGGTGCGCAAGGAACTGGACACGCTGCAACAAGCAGCCACCCAAACCACCCCGTCTGATACTCTCGCCGATGCCGGTGAAAACGTCAGTGAAACCGTTGATTTCCTAGTCTCGGCCCTGTCTGATACCGCCTCCGAGCGTGACAAGATCCTCGCCGATGCGCAACAGGCCCTGACCGAAGCGGACGATCTCGCTTTCCAGATCAAGCTGATGCGCGACCAAAACGATGTGATTTTCCGCCAACTCGAAGACGCCATGACCGTTTCGGTCAAGCCGCTGGATAAAATGTTCCGCTCTGCCGGGTTGAACACCGACAGCCTGATCGATCAGGTCCGTCGCAGCTATTCCGGCCAAGGCGGCCCGCTGACACCACTGTCTTTCTCGACCAGCGGCGAAGAACCCAGCATGGACACGTCGCGCGCCAATCGCATTCTGAATCAGTTGGATGCGCTTAATCTCTACCGGATCGCCGCAACCAAAGCGCCCTTCGCCAAACCGGTGCATGCCGCCGTGCGTTATACCAGCGGCTTTGGGTATCGCCGCGATCCCAAGACCGGCGGCCGCCGCCTGCACAAGGGGTCGGATTTCGCCGGGCCGGTCGGCACAGCGATCTTTTCGACCGCCGATGGCGTGGTGACACATGCAGGCTGGCTCAGCGGCTATGGTCGGCTTATCAAGATACAGCATGAGTTCGGAATCGAAACCCGATACGCTCATCTGTCAAAAATTCGCGTGAAGGTCGGTCAAAGGGTCTCGCGCGGGGACCGTATCGGTGATATGGGAAACTCCGGACGTTCCACTGGCACCCATTTGCATTATGAGGTGCGCGTCGGCGGCAAGGCCGTCAATCCGATGATCTATATCAAGGCTGCAAACGATGTTTTCTAAAAGCAAAATCAACGAACCCGGCCCCAAGGCCGCAGACGCTGCAAAACCCGCAGCCCCTGAAACCCCTGCCGCACCGAAAAGCGACTTCAAAGCGCCCGCGCCCAAGGCCAAACCGCCCGCGTCGGTTTTGTCCTCGGATTTGCATGTCACCGGCAACATGAAAACCACCGGCGATATTCAGGTCGAAGGCACCGTCGAAGGTGACATTCGCGCCCATCTGCTGACCATCGGCGAAACCGCCACCATCAAGGGTGAAATCGTCGCCGATGACGTGGTGATCAATGGCCGTATCGTCGGTCGTGTGCGTGGTTTGAAAGTGCGCCTGACCTCGACCGCCCGGGTCGAAGGCGACATCATCCATAAAACCATCGCGATCGAATCCGGTGCCCATTTCGAAGGCTCGGTGCAGCGCCAGGACGATCCGCTGACCGGCGGCAAAGGCGGCGCCGCGAAACCTGCCGCTGCGGCACCGGCCGCAGCACCCAAAGCCGAAGGCTGAACAATCGCCTAGGACCGGAATTGGAAAAGCGCCCTGCGGGGCGCTTTTTTACAGGCATCAGATCAAAACGTTCTGATCAATTCCCTCAAGCGTCCAGTTCCGCATCCCAATACAGAAAATCCAGCCAGCTATCATGCAAATGGTTCGGCGGAAACTTCCGCCCCATATTGCGCAGTTCCTCCGACGTCGGGCGGCGCGGTGGTTTGCGAAGATGCATGCCGGTCCGGTGCAGGCTTTTCGACCCTTTTTTCAGATTGCAGGGCGAACAGGCCGCCACCACGTTTTCCCAACTGGTAATCCCGCCGCTGGCGCGTGGCACCACGTGATCAAAGGTCAGATCGCCCCTGCCACCGCAATACTGGCAACAAAATTCGTCCCTCAAGAATAAATTAAAGCGCGTGAAGGCCACGCGCTTTTGGGGTTTGACATAATCTTTCAGAACCACGACCGACGGTATCTTGATCCTTGTACTGGGGCTTCGCACCTCGAAATCATATTCGGCGACAATATTGACCCGGTCCAGCCAAACCGCCTTGATCGCCTCCTGCCAGGGCCAAAGCGACAGCGGATAATAGGACAAGGGCCGGTAATCCGCATTCAAAACAAGCGCAGGGTGATGCTTCAGCACCCCCTTTTCCCTCACAAAATCGTGCCTGAAATCTCCGTCCATTAGGTTCAAAATCTCCCGACCCTGTCTGCCCCATTGTGACACCAAGGCGGGACACCCCGCCCCAACTCAAATATAACTATATATCGTGTAGCCAATCCGGCAACCCCCACGATATGCAACATCTTCATCCAAAGCTTGCCGGAACATGATGACACTGAGGTGACGGAACTCTGCCTGAAATTCATGCAGTTTGTTCGAAACGGCAGATAGCCGTGCATTCCGAGCCGCCACAGTCTGGGCAATGCCGCGTCGAATGCCCCGGCAAAGGCATGAAATTTCGCGGCCTTACGGCCAGCCCGTGGCACGCCCCCCAAAATCAAATCTTGAAGGGTGTAATCCTCATCGCGCTCCGCCCGCAGCCTTATCACTAGGAATCTGCCGCCCTCCAAGCCCCGTACAGGTCTAAAACCATCGGTGCCTTACAGGCGCAAAAGCGCTGACGGGGATTTAACCCCGGCGCGTCTTCTTCTGTTCAAAAATATCCTCGGGTGAATTGGCGGCACGCCAAGAGGGGCAAAGCCCCTCCGACCTGCCCCGGCTCAAAGCCCCAGCTTGTCGCGCATGAACGCCAAAGCCACCGACAAACCGTCGGGGGCGATGCCGTGGGCGGTGCCCTTCATGATATGGGCATACACCTCTTTGAACCCGGCAGCCTGCAGGGCCTCTGCGGCTTCAGGCAGCGATTGCACCGGTACAACATCGTCCTGATCGCCATGTACCAACAGGATCGGCGGTTTCGACACCGCTTCGTCGGCCAACAATTCGGGCGCCATCAAACGGCCGGAAAACGCCACGATCCCGGCAATTTCGTCTTCGCGCCGTGGCGCGACATGCAACGACATCATGGTGCCCTGGGAAAATCCGAACAGCACCATCTGTTCCGGCAACAGGTCCTCGTCGACCAGGATCGCGTCTAGGAACGCGTTCAGATCCTCGGCCGCCTGCTGCATCCCGCGTTCGGCCTCTTCCTCGGACGAATTGTCAATCCAGGGGATCGGGAACCACTGGAACCCCATCGGTGCCCCGGCGCACATTTCCGGCGCATCGGGCGCGATGAACAAGGTATCGGGCAAATGATCCGATAACGGATCCGCCAAGCCCAGCAAATCGGCCCCATTGGCGCCATAGCCATGCAAAAACACCACGACCGACCGGGTCACACCCGATTTGGGCTCTTTCCGGCCCGCCTGCAAAACCCGTGTCATCTGATCCCTTCCCTGTCTTTTGCCACATGGTAATAGGCCCAAAGCTGGCGCGCCGCAACGGCCCGCCACGGGCTCCAATTTTCGGCCATCTGCCGCAGCGCCTTTTCCTTCGGACGCTCGTCCAAGTCATAGAGAATCCGCGCCGCTTCCTGCAACGCCAGATCGCCGGGGGCGAACACATCGGCCCGGCCCAGCGAAAACATCGCATAGATTTCCGCCGTCCAGACGCCAATGCCGGTGACGGCCGTCAAAGTCTTGATCACCTGTTCGGTCGGGGCTTCTCGCAGCGCGTGGTAATCGATATTTGCCTCGGCCAGCGCCAGCGCATAGCGCGCCTTCTGCCGGCTCAGCCCGATCTCGCGCAGCGCGTCATGGGTTTTTCCCGAAATCGCTTCGGCTGTCAGCAACCCGGCGGTTTCCAACCGCGCCCAGATCGCATTGGCCGAGGCGACACTGACCTGTTGTGACACGATGGCGCTGAGCAATTGCGCGAACCCATCTGGATTACGGCGCAGCGGCAGCGGCCCGGTGGCGGCAAAGGCTGCGGCCATTTTCGGATCGTTGGCGCAAAGCCAATCCACCCCTTCGGTGATGCAATCCTCGGTTTCAATGATCCGCCCGATCATAGCCCATCCACCCAGGCCAGCGCCGCCTCAACCGTTCCTACATGGGGCGTTTTGGGCTGCGGCGGTCGCTCGATCATCACCACCTTGATCCCCAATTCCCGCGCCGCGAGAAGCTTGGCGTAAGACGCTTCACCACCTGCATTTTTCACCACCAGCCAATCGATATTCAAATCCTGAAACAATGCAATTTCACTTTCCACGGTAAAGGGAGGACGTGCCACCAGGTATCGCCCGTTCGGCAATGGAAACGGATCTGGCTGCGGATCGACCACACGCAGGGTCAGATCGCAATCCGAAAGCGGCGCAAAACACCGCAGCGTCTGGCGCCCGGTTGCCAAAAACACCCGTCCCCCGGCGGGAATGACTCCCACCACCCCGGTTTCACCGATGACATGGGTCCAGTCATCCCCCGGTTCTGCCTGCCAGGCCGGACGCAGCAATTGGCAATACGGAATGCCCAGCTGACGCGCCACCTCGGCGCTGCGCAGACTGATCTGCATCGCAAAGGGATGTGTTACATCCAATACTGCCGATATATTTTTATATTCTAGGTAATGTTCGAACCCGCCGCGCCCGCCGAAACCGCCAACCCGGGTCGGAACGGCATAGGTTTCAGGGGATTTCGTTGCCCCTGCCAGTGAAGCTATTGCATCGACTCCCCGCAGCGAAAGCCCCCAGGCAACCTGACGCGCCTCGCCAGTGCCTGCCAATAACAGCAGCGTCATGCCGCGCCCTCAGCCCGGGCCAAAATGTTCCCGGCCCGGTCAATGACAACGATATCGGCCATACTGCTTGCGGGCAGCATGGTTTGAACCTGTTCCAACGCTTTGGTCGCAACTATTTCAGACATTTTTATTCCCGCAATTTCATAAGCTTGCAGCGCGGTATTGCAGTGTCGCATTCGGTCGTCATCCAGCCATCGCGCCAACAGATCGAAATCCACTTGGCTGCGGCCCGAATGCAAATCGCGCGCGCCCTGTGCCAGCTTGGTGATCTTGCCGATGCCACCGCCCACTGTCACCCGCTTTACCGGATGCTTGGCGATGTATTTCAACATGCCACCGACAAAATCACCCATATCCAGCATCGCACCAGCGGGCAGATCGTAAAGCCGCTGCACCACCTGTTCCGACGTCGCGCCGGTACAGCCCGCCACATGGTGCTGCCCTTCGGCCCGGGCCACATCGACGCCGCGATGGATCGATGCAATCCATGCAGAACAGGAAAACGGCCGCACGATGCCGGTGGTACCTAGGATCGATAACCCGCCCTTGATGCCCAGACGCGGATTCCATGTCTTCTCCGCCAACGCAGCGCCGCCCGGAACCGAAACGGTAATGCGAATATCGGGGCGCCGTCCCAATCTTGCGGCCATTTCCTCGACCGTGCCCCGCATCATCTGCCGTGGCACCGGGTTGATCGCTGGTTCACCAACCGCGATCGGCAGCCCCGGCTTGGTCACCGTTCCCACGCCTTCGCCGGCGGCGAATTCCACACCCCCGGCAGATGCTTCGACCCGCGCCCGGATCAGCGCACCATGGGTCACATCGGGATCATCCCCGGCATCCTTGATCACCGCTGCTTCGGCCCAGCCGATCCCTTGTTCCGCCTCGGTCACGGCGAATACAGGCCGTTCGCCGCGCGGCAGGGTAATCCGCACCTTGTCGGGCCGGGCTTCGCCCCAAAGCATCATCAGTGCCGCCCGCGTCGCCGCGGTGGCACAGGCCCCCGTGGTCCAGCCACGGCGCAATGGGGTGTTAGGCTTGCGATCCATCGGCGCGACTATAGGCTTCGCACTCAGCCGCGCCAATATGTCGTTTAGAGACTTCAATGCCGACAAAGAGAGCGGCATAAGGACTGCATGACTGATTCACTCACGATGCCCAAGGGCAAATGGCCGCAATTGGACCCCGGTTGGGTCTGGCTTTGTGGTGCGGGTCCGGGCGATCCGGGGCTGTTGACGCTGCATGCGATCAACGGGCTGCAACAGGCAGACGTGGTGATCTATGACGCGCTGGTCCAAGAATCGATCCTAGACTGGGCGCCGCAGGCTGAACATATCTATGCCGGCAAACGCGGCGGCAAACCCTCGGCGAACCAGCGCGACATTTCGCTGCGACTGGTCGATCTGGCCCAAGCGGGCCATCGGGTGCTCCGGCTGAAAGGTGGTGATCCTTTCGTATTCGGGCGCGGCGGCGAAGAAGCCCAGACCTTGATCCAACACGGAGTGCCGGTGCGGATCATTCCCGGGATCAGCGCCGGGATCGGTGGGCTGGCCTATGCCGGCATTCCGGTCACGCACCGCGACGTAAACCAATCCGTCACCTTCGTCACCGGCCATGATCAAACCGGCGAAACGCCGTCTTCGCTGAACTGGAAAGCAATCGCTGACGGTGCGCAGGTTCTGGTGATCTACATGGGCATGAAACATGCGGACCGGATCGCCAAGGCGCTACTCGACGCGGGGCGCCCCGCCGATGAACCCTGCGCGGTGGTCTGTTCTGCAACGACCGACAAGCAACAGGTGCTGGAAACCACGTTGGGTCAAATGGCCGCCGATATCGCCGCCAGCGGGCTGGAACCGCCCGCGATCCTTTGCGTTGGTCGGTCGGTGTTGATGCGGCAGGTGCTGGATTGGCAGGCGCTGATGCAGGGGGCAGAACCGCGCAACCTTGATCCACTCGGCCGGGGCAACCCCACCGGCGGGTCATGACCGGGCTGATTGTCGCCGCCCCCGCCTCCGGGGCTGGCAAAACCACGGTGACGCTGGCGCTTTTGCGGTTGCTGTCGCGCGAAGGGATCGCCGTGCGGGGTGCGAAATCCGGCCCCGACTATATCGACCCGCGGTTTCACGAAGCCGCCTGCGGCGCGCCTTGCCTCAATCTCGACGCTTGGGCGATGCCGCCCAACCGGTTGCGGTCCTTGGCCGCAGGGGATGGGCTGTTGATCGTCGAAGGTGCCATGGGCCTGTTCGATGGCGCCCCCCCCGATGGCAAGGGCGCGGTGGCCGATCTGGCCCGGTTGCTGCATTTGCCGGTGGTTCTCGTCGTCGATGCCGGACGGATGGCCGGATCGGTGGCAGCGTTGGTTGCGGGCTTTACCCATCACGACCCGGCGGTGCCAATCACCGGGATCATCCTCAACAATGTCGGCAGCGACCGGCATGAATCCATGCTGCGCCGGGCCTTGGCCCCACTAAACCTGCCCGTGCTGGCCGCATTGCACCGTGCGCCCGACCTGTCGCTTCCTTCACGGCATCTGGGGTTGGTACAGGCGGCGGAACGCGCCGATCTGGACGTTTTTTTGGACCGCGCCGCCGATGCGCTGGCGACAACGCTCGACCGCGCGGCCCTGCTGACACTTGCCCGCCCCTTGCCTGTGGCGACGCGCCAAACGCGCCTCGCCCCACCGGCGCAGGTGATCGCTCTGGCCCGCGACCGCGCCTTTGCCTTTTGTTACCCGCATATTCTGGACGATTGGCGCGCTCAGGGGGCCGAAGTGAAAGTCTTCTCGCCGCTGGCGGATGACCCGGTACCACGGGCCGATTTCATCTATCTGCCCGGCGGCTATCCCGAACTGCATGCCGCGCGGCTGGCGCAGAACTCATGCTTCAAAGCCAGCCTGAGAAAAGCCGCACAACAGACCCAGATTTACGGTGAATGCGGCGGCTACATGACCTTGGGCGAAGGCCTGATCGATGCCGATGGAGTACGCCACGAAATGCTTGGCCTGCTGCCGCTCGAAACCTCCTTTGCGACCCGCAAGCTGCATCTTGGCTACCGCGACCTGACTCCGTTGCGCGGCCCCTTCACCGCGCCATTCAAGGCGCATGAATTCCACTATGCCACCACCCTGCGCGCCGATGGTCCGGCGCTGTTCAGCGCCAAAGACGCCGAAGGGATGGCATTGCCGGATATGGGGCTGAGCCTGGGCCGGGTCAGCGGATCATTTGCGCATATTATCGACCCGGCCGGCTAACCCGATTTCTTCTTGGCCAAAATACTCCGGGGGTTTGGGGGCTGGCCCCCAATTGTGTCCGTCACAATTCACACCTTGCACCGCTGCACATCTGCCCTTAGCACTTCACATATGACCCAAACCGCATATGTCCCCGACGATAACCGCGCCCGACGCAACGTGTATATCCTGGTCCTGGCGCAAGCCATTCTGGGTGCGCAGATGCCGATGATTTTCACCATCGGCGGGCTGGCCGGGCAAGCACTGGCTTCCAACCTGTGTTTCGCCACTCTGCCGATTTCGCTGATCGTTCTGGGCAGCATGCTGGCCGCGACGCCGGTATCGCATATCATGCAGAAATATGGCCGCCGCACCGGGTTTTTCCTTGGCGCGGGGGCTGGGGCGATTGGTGGTGCGGTGGGGGCTTACGGGCTCTACCTTGCGTCTTTTCCGATCTTCCTGCTGGGCAGCCTGATCACCGGCATCTACATGTCGGCACAGGGGTTTTACCGCTTCGCCGCTGCCGACACCGCCAGCGACACGTTCCGCCCGAAAGCGATTTCCTACGTAATGGCGGGCGGGTTGGCTTCGGCAATCATCGGGCCGCAGATGGTCAAACTGACGGCCGATGCTTTCGTGGTGCCGTTCATGGGCACCTATCTGGCCGTGATCGCGGTAAACATTCTGGGATCGCTGCTGTTCTGGTTCCTCGACATTCCAAAACCCGCCGTGCCAAGCGCAGATGCCCCAAAGGGGCGGTCCCGGATGGAGCTTTTGAAAACGCCGCGTATCGCGGTCGCGGTGATCTGCGCCATGGTGTCTTATGCCTTGATGAACCTGGTGATGACCTCGACCCCGCTGGCCGTGGTCGGCTGCGGCTTTGAAAAGAACACCGCCGCCGACGTGGTCAGTGCCCACGTTCTGGCGATGTATATCCCATCCTTCTTCACCGGCCACCTGATCGCCCGCTTCGGGGTGGAAAAGATCGTCGCCACCGGGTTGGTGATCTTGGCCGGGGCCGGGGCGGTCGCGTTGCAGGGGGTCGAGTTGGAAAACTTCTTCATCGCACTGATCCTGCTGGGTCTGGGATGGAATTTCGGCTTCATCGGTGCCACCACCATGCTGGCCGGAGCGCATGAACCGAATGAACGCGGCAAGATGCAGGGGTTGAACGACCTGATGGTCTTTGGTGGCGTCACCCTGGCCTCGCTGGCCTCGGGTGGGTTGATGAACTGTTCGGGCGGCACCGCTCAGGCTGGCTGGACCAGCGTCAACCTGGCAATGGCACCGTTCTTGATGCTGGCAGGCGGTGCGCTGATCTGGCTGATTTTCCAGCCCAAGGAAGACTGACGCTTACGATCCATTGCGGACCTGAATTCCGATGACGGAGGCCCAAAGGGGGCGCAGCGCGCATTCACCCTTGGCATATTTTTGAACAGAAGAAGCGTAAAAGCCTACCAGCGCTGCGTTTGCGCACGCCAAAGCAGACCCAGATTCTTGCGAAACTCCGAAGCCCCCAAAGCACCGACCTTGACCCTTTGCGGGGTCTTGGCAGCCTGCGTCAGGATCGCCCCGGCCTGCCAAGCCGAAAGCAATGCCGGAGCGGCCGAAGGCGCGACCCGATCACGTTGCGCCCGCGCCCGCGCCAGCCGCGCCAGCCCGTCGTGGGCCAGTGCCGCGACAGCGCTATCGCGGCCGTCCAGAAATGGCACCCGCCCGGCCTTTTCCAATGCCGGAATCGCGCGCAGAAAATTGGCCAGCCCGCTGGCATAGCCGATATCGCGGATGATCGCTTCGTCGCCACCGCCAAGCGCCTGCACGGCGACCAGTAACAGGTTGGACGAGGTGTTTTGCAGATAGGTTTCGAACGCGGATTCATCTTCAAAAGGATCGCGGTAAATGTCCCAACGACGCGCCACGATCAGATCGTCGAACCATGTCGCCGCCTGAAGATCCAGCTTCTGTGCCAGTAACGTCACCGCCTGATGCCGCCGCGCCGCCTTGCCCGCCCCTATCTCTTCCACAGCGTCGCGCCACCATTGCAGCCGCATTTCCGCGATCATCGGTTCCTGCGTCACCCAAGGCGCGCGGGCAATTTCGACATTGGCGGCAAAGATCGGGAACAGCACCGCCCGCGCGGCCACCGGGGCGGCCATAACGGCGCGAAACCGATCCGGGTCGGCCTGTTCGACCAATTGCGCGCAGGACCGCAGATCGGGATCGTCAAATCCCATCGATGAAGTCCCCGATCGCTGACAACGTTTGCGGCGCGTCAACCACATCGAGATGCGACACCCCGTCGATCAGCACATAGCGCCCCTCTGGATTATGCTCTGACATCAGCGGTTCATACCGTTCTGCAAAGAAAGCTTCGTCCTCGCGGCCCGCAATCAGCAGAAATCGCGGCAGGGCGGCGATATCTTTTTCATAGCCCCGACGCGGCGCAAATGAGCTGTTGAGCCGATAAGAATAGGCCGTGGTCGCGGTCGCCCCAAGCGGCCCGTTCAGCACCGATTCCGGCATATTGAACTGGATCACCGTCAGAGCGTTCAGCGCCTTGATCCCGACCGTGTTCAACATGCTTAACCCG
Organism: Thalassovita gelatinovora; assembly: GCF_001458355.1. Taxonomy (GTDB): domain Bacteria; phylum Pseudomonadota; class Alphaproteobacteria; order Rhodobacterales; family Rhodobacteraceae; genus Thalassobius; species Thalassobius gelatinovorus. The sequence continues at coordinate 45,841 of NZ_CYSA01000005.1, forward strand.
ATGATCCGCCGGGTCAGCACATCGGCCCAGCCGCCGGAATTGGGCCGCGTGGTGGGGGCATTGTATTTCAGGAACGGCGCCATCAGCGCGGCCCCCTCGATCAGATCGCCATGCGCCCCACCGGCAAACCGCACCACCAAACCGCCGCCCGAACTGTGACCGGCCAGAACCACTTTCTGCCCCGGCTTGGCTTTGGCACGGATCAGGTCGGCCAGATCGTCTTCGAACTGGCCGATATAATCGACATCGCCGCGCCGTCCCGGATCAACGCCATGACCGCGCAGATCGGGCACCAGAACATCCGCCTTGTCGGCCAGTTGCCGCGCCAACCCGTCGAATTGCCCGCCATGCCAGCCCGATCCGTGGACCAGCACCACAAGCGGCCGATTTTGCGGCCCGGGCACCGACCGCACCGACAGGCCAAACCCATCGCGCATTGTCACTTTTTCGATCGGCAGCGGCGCAGTTTGGCGCGTGATCTGGCGGCTGAAATCCAACCCTTCGCTGCCGGTCATTTCCCCGGGCCGTTGCGATCCGATCAACCCAAGCGCAATCGCCAAAGGAACCGCCGCCGAAATAGCCGCCACCCGGACAAATCCCCATATCATGCGTGTTGTCCTTCGCGCAGCAATTTCCAGTTTATCGCATCCAGCAGCGCCTCGAAGGAGGCATCCACTATGTTCGGCGATACCCCGACGGTGGACCAACGCCGCCCCTGCCCGTCTTCGCTGTCGATGATGACGCGGGTCACGGCTTCGGTGCCCCCTTGGGTGATGCGCACCTTGAAATCGACCAGCCGCATATCTGCCAACTGGTCCGAATAGTGCCCCAGATCCTTCGACAGCGCCTTGGCCAGCGCGTTCACCGGCCCCCGATCACTGCCGGTTTCATCCAAAGATTCCGACACTGACAGTTTCTTTTCACCGTCGACCTTCACCACCACGACCGCTTCGGACAGGCTGATCATCCGGTCATACTTGTTCTTGCGCCGCTCCACCGTCACCTTGTAGCGCTTGACTTCGAAAAACGCCGGGGCCCGACCCAATTCGGCCCGCGCCAGCAGTTCGAAACTGGCTTGGGCGCTGTCATAGGTATAGCCCTCGGCCTCGCGCTGCTTGATGATGTCGAGGATCCGCGCCAGCGCTGGATCGCCCTTGTCGACCTGCAACCCGGCCTCGGCCAATCTGCGGCGCAGGTTCGACTGACCGGCCTGGTTCGACATTGGAATGATGCGGTCATTGCCGACAACACCCGGATCGATATGTTCATAGGTGCTGGGATCTTTCAGGATCGCGCTGGCATGCAGCCCGGCCTTGTGGGCAAAGGCCGACGCGCCGACATAGGGCGCTTGCCGGAACGGCACCCGGTTGAGGATATCATCCAACTGACGGCTCACCCGCACCAGGCCTTTCAACGCCTCAAGGCTGACACCCGTATCAAACCGGCTGGCATAAGGGTCCTTCAACAACAGCGTCGGGATCAGCGTGGTCAGGTTGGCGTTGCCACAGCGTTCGCCCAACCCGTTCAGCGTACCTTGAATTTGCCGCGCCCCGGCATCGACCGCCGCCAAGGACCCGGCCACCGCGTTTTCGGTATCGTTATGGGTGTGTATCCCCAGATGGGTGCCCGGAATGCCCGCATCGATCACCGCGCGGGTGATCGCGCCAATCTCGCCGGGCAAGGTACCACCATTGGTGTCGCACAGCACGATCCACCGCGCCCCGGCCGCATAGGCCGCCTTCACCGTTTCCAGCGCATAACCCGGATTCGCCTTGTAGCCGTCAAAGAAATGCTCGGCATCGAACAGCGCCTCGCGCCCCTGCGCCACCAGATATTCGATCGACCGCGCGATGTTTTCGGTGTTTTCCGCCAAGCTGATGCCAAGCGCGGTTTCGACATGGAAATCATGGGTTTTACCTACAAGGCAAACCGCGGGCGTTCCGGCATTCATCACCGCCGCCAGCACATCGTCGTTTTCCGCCGACCGCCCGGCCCGTTTGGTCATGCCAAAGGCGGTGAAGCGCGCCTTCAACTGCGGCTTGGCGTCGAAAAATTCGCTATCCGTGGGGTTCGCCCCGGGCCAGCCACCTTCGATGTAATCCACCCCCAACGCATCGAGAACCGCCGCGATCTGCATCTTTTCCGGGGTGGAAAACTGTACGCCCTGGGTCTGCTGCCCATCGCGCAACGTGGTGTCATAGATATAAAGACGTTCGCGGCTCATCCCCGGCCCTCATCTTCTTCTGTTCGAAAATATCCTCGGGGGGTGTAGACGTTCAAAATGCGCGCATTTTGAACGGAGAGGGGGGCAGACAGCCCCCCTTGACCCGCCCGCCGCAGGCGAAACCGTTCCATCACAGCCCCTCCAGCTTGGCCGGATCAATCTCGCTGATTGCAAGACTTGCCTGACCTCCATTCACACCATTTTTCGAACGATAGGCTCTTAATTCAAGACCAAGTGCAGCCGCTCTAGTCCGTAAATCATCAGCAGCCTCCCAGTTTTTATCTCTTCGAAATCCGAGCCACCTTCGAACAATCGAGAGAGCTGAATCACGCAACTCATCAGAGATTTCTCCCCAACCGACAACGCCAACGGAAGGTTGATAGTCTATACCTTCTTTAAACCATGTGCCGTCATCTACTTCAAATTCATATGGCTTCGCCCAGTCGGCGTTAACTATCGCTTCAAGATCAAAACCCAAGAACTTTGCGGAAGCGGACAAGGCAGTTCTATCGTCATTTTCGAACAGTTCATTCAATCGAACAAAAGCTTCCCAGACGTTCAAATCGTCAGCGACTGCGTCCAATACATCGCTATCAATGTCTTTCTGAGTGCTAGGTACAGCTACACTAGCCCATTTTCGAAGCGTTTCTTTTGCTGCAGCGGCCTTCTTGGCAGTCCAGTCCATCGGTTTGCCATAATGCGTCGACAGGAAAACAAACCGGATCACCTCGCCCGGAACCGGTGGCATCCCGTCATGCCCGTCCAGCAAATCCCGCACGGTGAAGAAATTGCCCAAGCTCTTGGACATTTTCTTGCCCTCGACCTGCAACATCTCGTTATGCAGCCAATAATTTGCAAAATGACCTTCGGGATGGGCGCAGCAGCTTTGCGCAATTTCATTCTCGTGATGCGGAAACATCAGGTCATTGCCGCCGCCATGAATGTCGAAGGTCGCCCCCAACAATTCGTAACTCATCGCCGAACATTCGATATGCCAGCCCGGTCGTCCACGCCCCCACGGGCTATCCCAGCCCGGCAGATCGTCGTTCGACGGTTTCCACAGCACGAAATCCATCGGGTTGCGCTTGTACGGCGCGACCTCGACCCTTGCCCCGGCGATCATGTCGTCGATCGACCGGCCCGACAAAGCGCCATAATCTTTATACGATTCCACCGAAAACAGCACATGGCCCTCGGCGGCATAGGCGTGCCCCTTGTCGATCAGGTCCGCGATCATCGCGATCATCGCGCCGATATAGGCAGTGGCGCGCGGCATATGGGTGGGTTCCAATGCCCCGAGCGCCGCCATGTCATCCAGATACCATTGCGTTGTCTCGGCGGTGATCTCGGCAATCGACCTGCCGCTTTCGGCGGCCCGCGCGTTGATCTTGTCATCCACGTCGGTAAAATTGCGCACGTAAGTCACGTGATCGGCCCCGTAGACATGGCGCAACAGCCGGAACAGGGTGTCGAACACCACCACTGGGCGCGCATTGCCGATATGGGCGCGGTCGTACACCGTGGGCCCACAGACATACATCCGTACATTGTCGGGATCGATGGGGGTAAAGACCTCTTTCTTGCGGGTCTTGGTATTGTGCAGCTTGATCGTCGTCATACGTCCTCACACGCGCAGCCGGGCTCGCGGCGGGCTTATCAACTTCGTCTTGTTTTTGGAAGCAAAGAACGGCCCGCGTGAAATGCTCAGCGGGGAATAATGCAGCAAATAATGCAGGTCATTGCGTTCATGACTGCGATCATAGCTGGTGATCGGCAGGGTCACAATCGCTGAATTGACAATTCCGGCAATCGCGGGCCTGCTGCGGCCAAACCAAACCGCATTGCGAATGCAATGTGGTGCGAAAACAAAGTGATGAGGTCTAACATGCGGCTGTCTTCCCGGGTGCGGAATATCAACGCTGGCGGTTCGGATGGCTGGGATGTGTTTTACCGCGCCCGGCAACTGAAAGCGGCAGGCGTGCCGGTGATCGAGCTGACCATCGGTGAACACGATACCCGCACCGCCGCCGACATCCTTGACGCAATGCATCGTTCGGCGCGCGGTGGCCATACCGGCTATGCCGAAGTGCCCGGCATCAAGGGGTTGCGCGACAAGGTGGCCGAACGCATCCGCATCCGCAGCGGGGTCGAAACCACGCGCGACAACGTGTTGATCACCGCCGGCGGACAAGCGGCGCTGTTTGCGGCGCATCTGGCTTGTTGCGATCCCGGCGACCGGGCGCTGTTCATCGATCCCTATTATGTCACCTATCCCGGCACCATTCGGTCGGGAGGTGCGCTCCCTGTCCCGGTAAAGGCACGGCCCGAAAACGGGTTTCAGCCGCTCGCCGCTGATATCGACGCGGTGGCCGGTGGTGCGAAATCACTGCTGATCAACACCCCGAACAACCCTGCTGGCGTGATCTATGCGCGCGAAACGCTGGACAATATCGCAGCGGTGGTGAAAACCCATGACATGTGGCTGATCTCGGACGAAGTCTATGACAGCCAGATCTGGCAAGGCACACATCTCAGCCCGCGCGCCTTGCCCGGCATGGCAGACCGCACGCTGGCGATTGGATCAATGTCGAAATCCCACGCCATGACCGGCAGCCGGCTGGGCTGGATCATCGGACCGCGCGACGCGATCACCGTATTGGCAGATTTGGCCACCAACACCAATTACGGCGTCGCCGGTTTCATTCAGGATGCCGCGCTTTATGCCCTGAATCAGGGCGATGCTGCAGAAACGGCCGTTGCCGCTCCGTTCCGACGCCGCCGCGACAAGGCGCTGAAAATCCTGTCCGGTCAAACCGCCGTCAAGCCGGTGCATCCCGATGGCGCGATGTATCTGCTGCTGGATATCCGCGCGACCGGCCTAAGCGGTGACGGCTTCGCCAACCGTCTGCTCGACGCGCACCACATCGCGGTGATGCCCGGCGAAAGCTTCGGTCAGGCGGCGGCGGGCCATGTCCGGGTGGCAATGACCGTGGCCGATGACATATTCTGCGATGCGCTGGAAACGCTGGTCGCATTTGCCAGGGATTTGGCGCGACAAGCTGCGGCCTGAGACGACACCCAATGAAAAAGCCCGGCGCAATGCCGGGCTTTCGCGTCACAGTGATCGGTCAACCGACCGATCATTCGGTGACAGTGACCGTTTTCATCATATCGGGCTGGCCCATCACTTCGCCATTGCGACCCTCGCCGCGCTTGATCTGGTCCACAATGTCCATGCCCGCCGTCACCTTGCCGATGACGGTGTAATCGCCGTTCAGGAAATAGCCCGGCGCGAACATGATGAAAAATTGCGAATTGGCCGAATCCGGGTCCTGCGACCGGGCCATACCCAGCACGCCGCGCTCAAACGGAACATCGGAAAATTCCGCCTTCAGATTGGGACGGTCCGACCCGCCACGCCCAGCCATGCGCATATCACCGCCCAGCTTGCCATATTGCACATCGCCGGTTTGCGCCATGAACCCGTCGATCACCCGGTGAAACGCCACGTTGTCATAGGCACCAGCTTCGGCCAAAGCGGTGATTTGCGCGACATGACCGGGGGCCACGTCTTCGAACAGATCGATGGTGACGGTGCCATTGGCACCTTCACCGGCCACTTCGATGCTGAGACCTGTCGCCGCAGCCGGACCGGCCAGAACCGCCATTACAGCGCCCGCAGCCAGCAGGGATTTCTTATCCATCGACATCGACTGCCACCTTCATGCTGATCATCCGGTCGGGGTTCGCGGGCGGTTCGCCCTTGGTGATATTGTCGACCAGATCCATCCCCGAAATCACCCGGCCATAAACCGTGTATTGGCCATTCAGGAAATGGTTGTCCTTGAAGTTGATGAAGAACTGCGAATTGGCCGAATTCGGGTTCTGCGACCGCGCCGCACCCAAGGTGCCGCGATCATGCGGCAGTTTGGAAAATTCCGCTGGCAAATCAGGCAGATCGGACCCGCCGGTGCCCGCACGGCCCGGGTTGTAATCCTTTTCCATATTGGCGTTCTGCACATCACCGGTTTGCGCCATGAAACCGTCGATCACACGGTGGAATGCGACGTTGTCATACTGCCCTGCCCGCGCCAGTTCCTTGATACGGTCACAATGTTTCGGTGCCACATCCGGCAACAGTTCAATGGCGACGGTGCCGTCTTTCAATTCGATTAGGATGGTGTTTTCCGGGTCTTTGATATCAGCCATGTCGGGCTCCTTCTTAATAGCTTTGGCAGATACCTAAGCTGCATGGCCCCCTTTGCCAAGCCGGTGCTTGACCCAAACCGCGCTTCGGGTCATGTGTTGCGCAAAATTTTGAGGAGGTCGCGATATGGCTTGGAAAACTCTGGACGACATGGATCTGAACGGCAAATGCGTGATGCTGCGCGTCGACATCAACGTGCCGGTCAAGGATGGTCAGGTTACGGATGCCACCCGGATCGAACGGATCGTGCCCACCATCAACGACATCCTTGCCAAAGGCGGCAAACCGATCCTGGTGGCACATTTCGGACGTCCCAAAGGCAAGGTCGTGCTGGAACTCAGCCTGCGGGTCACCCTGAAAGCCTTGGAAAAGGCGCTGGGCCGGACAGTCGCCTTTGTCGAAACACTGGAAGCGATCGAATCCCGCACCAGTGAAATCAGATCCGCCGATGTCGTATTGCTGGAAAACATCCGGTTTCATGCCGGCGAAGAAAAGAACGATCCCGAATTTGCCGCGCGTTTGGCGCGGATAGCCGATGTTTATTGCAATGACGCGTTTTCCGCCGCGCACCGGGCGCATGCGTCGACCGAAGGGGTGGCACATCACCTGCCGTCCTGCGCCGGACGTCTGATGCAGGCCGAACTCGAAGCGCTGGAAAATGCGCTGGGCCATCCGCAACGGCCGGTCGTCGCCGTGGTGGGCGGTGCCAAGGTGTCGACCAAGCTGGAACTGCTGGGCAATCTGGTCGAAAAGGTCGATTATCTGGTGATCGGCGGCGGCATGGCCAACACGTTTCTGGCCGCGCAAGGCATCGATGTGGGCAAATCGCTGTGCGAACACGACATGACCGACACCGCAGCCGAAATCTTTGGCAAAGCCAAGGCCGCAGGCTGTGAAATCGTTCTGCCCGTCGACGTTGTGGTCGCCGCCGAATTCAAGGCCGGGGCCGAAAACACGGTCGTCGCTGCGGATGCCTGCCCCGCCGATAAAATGATCCTCGATGCCGGGCCGCAGGCTGTCGCGCGGATTGTGACCATTCTGGAACAGGCCAAAACGCTGATCTGGAACGGACCATTGGGCGCGTTCGAAATCGCCCCCTTCGATACCGGCACCAATGCCGCCGCGCAAAAGGCGGCCGAACTGAGCCGTGCCGGATCGCTGATTTCCGTCGCCGGTGGCGGCGATACCGTGGCCGCGCTCAATCAAGCCGGGGCCGCCGACAGCTTCACCTATATTTCGACCGCAGGCGGCGCGTTCCTGGAATGGATGGAAGGCAAAACCCTGCCCGGCGTTGCCGCGCTCGAAGCTTCCGAACTCAGCCCGGTCTGATCGCACAGGTCGGGCCGATTCAGCGCTAAGAACGAGCAAATGCGAAAAAATCTGTGTGCGTTAGCGCCAACCGAATTGTATCCTTACGCCCGGTCGCCTATTGCCTTGGCCAGACCGGGCGCCAAGCGTCCAAAACGATTGCAGCAGGTGGATATTGATCATGACCGACCAGACACAAACCGAACAAATCAGATCGGGCAAAGGCTTTATCGCGGCGCTCGACCAAAGCGGTGGCTCGACTCCGAAGGCGCTGAAACTCTATGGCGTTGAGGAAAGCGCTTACAGCTCTGACGCGGAAATGTTCGGCCTGATCCACGACATGCGGGCACGCATCATCAAATCACGCGCCTTTGACGGCAACCGGGTTCTGGGTGCTATCCTGTTCGAACGCACCATGGACGGTGACATCGACGGCAAACCCACCGCCACCTATCTTTGGGAAGACTGCAAGGTTGTTCCCTTCCTCAAGGTCGACAGCGGTTTGGCCGACGAAGCAGACGGCGTGCGCCGGCTCAAACCGATGCCCAATCTGGACGCGCTGCTGAAAAAAGCCGTGTCCAAAGGCATTTTCGGCACCAAAATGCGTTCGGTCATCGATGCCGCCTCGGCGTCGGGAATCGCCGCCGTGGTTGCCCAGCAGTTTGAGATTGGCAAACAAATCCTGTCGCACGGCTTGATGCCGATCATCGAACCAGAAGTCACCATCACCATCGCCGACAAGGCCGAAGCCGAACAGATCCTTCTGGCCGAGATCAAGAAACACCTCGACGCGCTGCCCGAAGGCCAGCAGGTCATGCTGAAACTGACCCTGCCGGAAGTGGCCAACACCTACAAACCGCTGGTTGATCATCCCAATGTGCTGCGGGTTGTGGCGCTGTCGGGTGGGTATAGCCGAGAAGAAGCCAATACCCGCCTGTCGCAAAACACCGGCATGATCGCCAGTTTTTCGCGCGCCCTGACCGAAGGTCTGTCGGCCCAGCAAAGCGACGCGGATTTTGACAAAACGCTCGATACCAGCATCCAAAGCATCTTTGACGCGTCGGTCGCGGGCTGAACCGGTCGGTCCGCTTGACCGCGTAAAACCATCATCATTGGATCAGGGGCGGTACAAACCGCCCCTTTTTTATGCTGCCGCGCGTGCTTTGCCTTGCGCAATAGTGCCGATTGAATACTTTCGGCCCTGTCCCATCCTTTCCACCGGAACGCATTGACTATGGAACAACCGTGTCGGCCCTGAGGATTTCAAACCGCGACGCCAGGCATCTTTGGCTTGCTGCGCACGGTCTGGCCACCACGCCGACCGGGCAATTCGACCCAATCACGCTGGTTCGCAACCTCGGATTTGTTCAGCTCGATACCATACAGGTTGTGGCCCGTGCCCATCATCACATCTTGTGGAGCCGGAACCAGAATTACCGCGAACCGATGTTGGAAACATTATTGGCCAAAAATCGGTCGGTGTTCGAACATTTCACTCATGACGCCTCGGTCTTGCCGATGGAATTTCTGCCAATGTGGCAACGTCAGTTTCGACGGATGAAAGAAAAAATAGAACGGTCCTCGTGGTATGGCGGCAAGCCAAGCGCCACCCTGCGCGACGCCATCAAACGCCGCATCGCCGACGAAGGTCCTTTGTCCACCCATGCCTTTGACACCAAGATCGAAGGCCCCCGGGAAATGTGGCGGCGTCCGCCGCACAAACTGGCGCTTGATTACATGTGGTATTCTGGCGAACTTACCACTTCGCATCGGGACGGTTTCACCAAATATTACGACCTTTCGGACCGGGTCTTTCCTGCCGATCTGCGCGACCGGGACATGGCAGATCGTGATCAAATCGACTGGCTGTGCCGGGCCGCCCTTGACCGGATTGGTTTCGGCACGCTTGGAGAGGTGCGCAAATTCTGGGATGCGGTGGACGGGAAAGAAGTCACCGACTGGGCCGCTCGCGAAACCAAGGCGCTGATTTCCGTCGAAGTCCAGTCCGCCGATGGTCGTTGGACCAAGGCCAAAGCCTGTCCCGACATCGAAACGCGATTGCAAAACTGCCCCGCGCCGACTTCCAGATTGCGCATTCTCAACCCGTTCGACCCGGCGATCCGCGACCGGACCCGTCTGAAACGCCTGTTCGGTTTCGATTACACGGTTGAAATGTTCGTCCCGGCACAAAAACGTCAATGGGGCTATTACGTGTTCCCGGTGCTGGAAGGCAGCCGCTTTGTCGGGCGGCTCGAAGCAAAGGCGGATCGTTCCAGCGGGACGCTGAACGTGCTCAACTATTGGCCCGAACCAGAGGTTGCGCACACGGCAAAACGCGCTGAAAAACTGGATGCGGAACTTTCCCGATTTTCCCGGCTTGCGGGGTTGGACGCGGTGAGCTGGCTCTGCGCAGGCTAACACCCTTGTCCTGCTTGGCGCCGCGCCGATCAGAATGAGTGACGGCTTTGTTTTTAGGCACCTGTTTGCGCGGTTCTTTTTTCCAAACGGAACCCGACATTTTTGCGTTCGACCGTCCAAACTCAACTGGCAGGCAATCGGCCTATGGCCCTATGATATGGCCAGTCGCTTTACTTCAAATTTGGATGACCATGCAGATCAGAAATGCAACCGCCGGAGACGCCGCCGCCATCGCCGCGATCTATAACGACGCGGTGCTTCATACGACGGCGATCTGGAACGATGTGACGGTCGATGCCGCCAACCGCGCCGACTGGATCGTCCAGCGTCAGGCGCAGGGTTTCCCGGTGCTGGTCGCCTGTGATGCCGCAGCCGTTTTCGGCTATGCCAGCTATGGCCCGTTCCGTGCCTTTGACGGCTATCGGATGACGGTGGAACATTCCGTCTATGTCGATGCCACACGGCGCGGCAGCGGTACCGGGCGTCACTTGATGCAGGCACTGATCAAACAGGCACAAACAGACGGGCTGCATGTGATGGTGGCCGCGATCGAGGCCGGCAATGCGGCATCGATCCGGCTGCATCAACAGCTTGGCTTCCAACAGACCGGGCTGATGCCGCAGGTCGGGCAAAAATTCGGCCGCTGGCTGGATCTGGCGATGCTGCAATTACGGCTGAACGACCGCGCCACGCCGTAATTCCAAACCCGCAGCGTTAAATCCGCGCGATGATCGCGGCCACATCCAACCCCGATACAGCTCCTGCTGTGACCCCGCGGCCCCCAGCAATCCGGGACGTCACGAAACCATCCGCAACCGCATGGGGCGCGGTTTCGATCAGCATGGCCGCCGCCAACAACGTGGCAAGGCTTTCGGTGAACCAACGCGCCTCGGCTTCGGTCGGCAAAGCGGGCCAACGGTCCAGATGGGTTTTCAAAGCGGCATCAAAGCGCGCATCCGCGCCCGCAACCCGTTGCAACCGATCCATCAACGCCTCGGCCGCCAAAGGCGCTTTGGCCAGCGTGCGCAGGATATCCAGACAGATCACGTTGCCCGACCCTTCCCAGATCGAATTCAGCGGCGCTTCGCGGTACAGCATCGGCATCGGGGTTTCCTCGATATAGCCCATGCCGCCAAGCGCCTCCATCGCTTCGTAAATCACCCCCGGTGCCCGCTTGTTGGACAAGTATTTCGCCAACGCCACAGCGATCCGGGCAAAGGCGCGGTCTTCTGGCCGGTCGCTGTCAAACGCTTGGGCACACCCCATCGCCAGCGCCAACGCCGCTTCCCAATCCAGCGCCAGATCGGCGATCACCGCTTGCATCAGCGGCTGGTCGATCAATCGGCGCTGAAAGGCACTGCGGTGGCTGATCCACCATTTCGCCTCGGACAGGGCAGCCCGCATCAACCCCGCCGGGGCCATCGCGGTATCAAGCCGGGTGTGATGCACCATTTCGATAATGGTTTTCACCCCCTGACCTTCTTCGCCCAAACGATACGCCAGCGTATTGTGATATTCGATTTCCGACGACGCGTTGGCGCGATTGCCCAACTTGTCCTTCAACCGCTGCAAATGCATCGTGTTGCGGCTGCCATCTTCCAACCAGCGCGGCACCAGAAAACAGCTCAACCCTTCGGGGGCCTGTGCCAAGGTCAGAAACCCGTCGCACATCGGCGCGGAACAGAACCATTTATGCCCGGTCAACCGATAGGCATCGCCATCGCGCACCGCCATGGTGGCATTGGCGCGCACATCCGATCCACCCTGTTTTTCGGTCATCGCCATGCCCATGGTCACGCCCCGCTTGGCCGATAACGGCCTGACCGAGGGATCGTAATGCCGTGCGGTCAACTTCGGCCCCCATGCCGCAGCCAAAGCAGGATCATTCTGCAACGCGGGTACGGCGGCATAGGTCATCGTCAACGGGCAGGAAATTCCCGGCTCCAGTTGCGCCATGAAATAACACAGCGCCGCATGGGTAACATGACCGCCCGGCTTGCCTTCCCAAGCAGCAGCGGCATAGCCGTGGGTCACGCCCAGATCCATCACCTGATGATAGCCGGGGTGAAATTCCACCTCGTCCAACCGCCGCCCCGACCGGTCGAACAGCTTCAGCCGCGGCGCATCACGGCGGGCGTCTTCGGCGGCTTGCAACATGTCTTCGGTCCCAAAGGCGCGCCCGGCCTTGGCCAAAGCCCCGACATCCGCACGCATTGTCCCCGCCAGATCCATCAATGGCCGGTCTTCGGCCCACAGATCGCGCGCCCCGCGCGGGACGGGTTGATTGGTCACTTCATGGGTTGAAAATACGCTATGGCCCTCGGTCATCCCGGCTCCTCCTTCGGTTGACGGGACCACGATGGTCCGAATTTCCGTTTCGATCCAGCATGACGCCACGACGGACCAATTTAGCGCCGGTCCTGTTACCGATCAGACTTGGCTTGCCTCTGCCCGAATAAGTGTAAAAAAGGCAGATACATACTTTTGGGGGGGATTCCCAAAACGAGTCACTTGTGGCACAATGGTCCTACCGTCCTGCAAGAGGCGGAACACGAGGCAGAAAAATGCAACGCAGGAAACGACCCGCCATCGGCGCTTGGGCTTATTTCGCAGTGGCCTTCATGCTTGGCTCTTATTTTACCTTTGCCGCCGTTCAGGGCGGATACGGGTTATTCCGCCGCGTTGAAATTCAGGCCGAATCCGACATCTTGCAAAGTGACCTTGCCCTGCTCGACGCGCAGGTCGCGCGGATGGAAAACCTGACCCGTCGGTTGTCTGATGGCTATCTTGACCTTGATCTGCTGGATGAACAGGCGCGTTCGGTTCTGGGCATGATCCGCAGTGACGAAATCGTCATCCGCTGAAATCGCCCCAGCCGCAGGCAGGCCGGGCAATCCCGCCGAATCCTTGCATAACGCCCCTTCGTTGACCAATACTTGGCGCAGGCGCGGTCGTTTTCGACCTTGCGTCAATTTAGTCTCGCCCTGTGTGAAAAAATCCTTTATAAGATAGTTTAACGCTAAACTATTATTGGAAACGGGAGGAGGAAGCCCAATGGCAGCCAGAAAAACCCAAGCCAAAACAAATGTTTCCGCTGAAGAGCTGAAAACATATTACCGCGACATGTTGCTGATCCGGCGATTCGAAGAAAAGGCCGGGCAGCTGTATGGCATGGGCCTGATCGGTGGGTTCTGCCACCTCTATATCGGGCAAGAAGCGGTCGTGGTCGGGCTGGAAGCCGCGACCAAGGACGGCGACAAGCGCATCACATCTTACCGCGACCACGGCCACATGCTGGCCTGCGGCATGGACCCCAAGGGCGTGATGGCGGAATTGACCGGCCGGACCGGCGGGTATTCCAAGGGCAAGGGCGGCTCGATGCACATGTTCTCGAAAGAGAAGCATTTTTACGGCGGCCATGGCATCGTTGGCGCACAGGTGCCGCTGGGCGCGGGGTTGGCTTTTGCCGATAAATATCTCGAAAACGACAACGTCACTTTCACCTATTTCGGCGACGGGGCCGCGAACCAGGGCCAGGTTTATGAAACCTTCAACATGGCTGCCTTGTGGAAACTGCCGGTGATTTTCGTAATCGAAAACAACCAATACGCCATGGGCACCGCGCAGGCGCGGTCGACCTCGACCGCAGACATCCATACCCGCGGCGAACCGTTCGGCATTCCCGGCGAAATCGTCGATGGCATGGACGTGCTGGCGGTGAAAGCGGCCAGCGAAAAGGCCACCAAACACTGCCGCGACGGCAAAGGGCCTTATATCCTCGAAATCAAAACCTACCGCTATCGCGGTCATTCGATGTCGGACCCGGCGAAATACCGGACCCGCGAAGAAGTGCAGAAAATGCGCGAAGAACGTGATCCGATCGAACATGTGCGCGAATTGCTGCTGACCGGCAAACACGCCACCGAAGAAGATCTCAAGGCGATCGACAAGGACATCAAGGATATCGTGAACAAATCCGCCGAATTCGCCAAGGAAAGCCCGGAACCCGGTGTCGAAGAACTGTGGACCGATATCTATGCCGACGCGCAGGCATAAGGGGGAGATTTAGACCAATGGCAACCGAAATTCTCATGCCCGCCCTGTCACCGACCATGGAAGAAGGCACGCTGGCCAAATGGCTGGTCAAGGAAGGCGATACCGTTTCGTCGGGCGATATCCTCGCTGAAATCGAAACCGACAAGGCGACGATGGAATTCGAAGCCGTCGATGAAGGCATCGTCGGCAAGATCCTGATCACGGAAGGCACCGAAGGGGTCAAGGTCAACACCCCGATCGCGGTGCTGATCGAAGACGGCGAAAGCGCCGATGACGTGGCCGTTTCGGCCCCTGCGGCCGCAACCCCTGCCCCAGCCGCCCCGGCGGCGCCCGCTGCTGCGGCCCCGATCGCCAAACCTTCCGATCTGTCACCGGATTGGCCCGAAGGCACCGCGGTGAAACAACAAACCGTCCGCGAAGCGCTGCGCGACGCGATGGCCGAAGAAATGCGCCGCGACGACACCGTTTTCCTGATGGGCGAAGAAGTCGCCGAATATCAGGGCGCCTACAAGATCAGCCAGGGTCTGCTGGACGAATTCGGATCGAAGCGGGTGATCGACACCCCGATCACAGAACATGGCTTTGCCGGCATCGCCGTCGGTGCCTCCTTTGGCAGTCTGCGCCCGATTGTCGAATTCATGACCTTCAACTTCGCCATGCAAGCGATGGACCAGATCATCAACTCGGCGGCGAAAACGCTTTACATGTCGGGTGGTCAGATGGGGGCGCCGATGGTGTTCCGTGGTCCCAACGGTGCCGCCGCCCGCGTCGGTGCCCAGCACAGTCAGGATTACGCCGCGTGGTTCGCGCAGATCCCCGGCCTGAAGGTCGTGATGCCCTATTCGGCCTCGGACTACAAAGGCCTGATGAAAACCGCGATCCGCGATCCCAACCCGGTTATTTTTCTCGAAAACGAAATCCTTTACGGCAAATCCTTCGACGTGCCGGTGATGGATGATTTCACCGTACCCTTTGGCAAGGCCCGTATCTGGCGCGAAGGCAGCGACGTGACCATCGTCAGCTTCGGTATCGGCATGCAATACGCATTGGAAGCCGCCGACAAGCTGGCCGCAGATGGTATTTCCGCCGAAGTCATCGACCTGCGCACCCTGCGCCCGATCGATTACGACACGGTGCTCAATTCGGTGATGAAAACCAACCGCTGCGTCACCGTCGAAGAAGGCTTCCCGGTCGCATCCATCGGCAACCACCTGTCGGCCACGATCATGACCCGCGCCTTTGATTACCTCGACGCGCCGGTGATCAACTGCACCGGCAAGGACGTGCCGATGCCCTATGCCGCCAACCTGGAAAAGCTGGCGCTGGTCACCACCGACGAGGTGATCGCGGCGGTGAAACAAGTGACCTATCGCTGAGGAGACACGACAATGCCCACTGAAATCCTCATGCCCGCCCTGTCCCCCACGATGGAAGAAGGCACCCTAGCCAAATGGCTGGTCAAGGAAGGCGACACCGTCAGCTCGGGCGACCTGCTGGCTGAAATCGAAACCGACAAGGCGACGATGGAATTCGAAGCCGTCGATGAAGGCATCGTCGGCAAAATCCTGATCGCCGAAGGCACCGAAGGGGTCAAGGTCAACACCCCGATCGCGGTGATGATCGAAGACGGCGAAAGCGCCGATGACATCGCGACCGAACCCGCCGCAGCCCCGGCTGCTGCGGCCCCGGCTGACGCGGCGCCTGTGGCAAGCCCGGTTGCGGCCCCTGCCCCGGCTGCGCCTGCGGCAGCGGATGGCGGACGCCTCTTTGCCTCGCCTCTGGCCCGTCGCATTGCGGCCGACAAAGGTCTTGACCTGACTCAGATCACCGGCTCCGGCCCGCGGGGGCGCATCGTCAAGGCCGATGTCGAAACCGCCGCCGCCAAACCTGCGGCCGCCCCGGCAGCCGCGCCTGCGGCCTCTGCCCCGACCCCGGCAACGGCGGCCCCGACAGGACCATCCGCCGATATGGTGGCCCGCATGTATGAAGGCCGCGATTACCAGGAAATCAAGCTCGACGGCATGCGCAAAACCATCGCCGCGCGCCTGACCGAAGCAAAGCAGACCGTGCCGCATTTCTATCTGCGCCGTGACATCAAGCTTGATGCGCTATTGAAATTCCGCAGCCAGTTGAACAAGCAACTGGAACCGCGCGGCGTCAAACTTTCGGTCAACGATTTCATCATCAAGGCCGTCGCCAACGCGCTGCAAGCCGTGCCGCAGGCCAACGCCGTCTGGGCCGGTGATCGGGTGCTGCAACTGAAACCGTCGGATGTGGCCGTGGCCGTGGCCATCGAAGGCGGGTTGTTCACCCCGGTGTTGCAGGATGCCGACATGAAATCCCTGTCGGCGCTGTCGTCTGAAATGAAGGATCTGGCCAAACGCGCCCGCGACCGCAAATTGGCCCCGCATGAATATCAGGGCGGCAGTTTTGCAATTTCCAACCTCGGCATGTTCGGCATCGATAATTTCGACGCCATCGTGAACCCGCCGCATGCGGGCATTCTGGCCGTGGGATCGGGAGTCAAAAAACCGGTTGTCGGCGAAGATGGCGAACTGACCGTGGCAACCGTGATGTCGGTCACCATGTCGGTCGATCACCGGGTCATCGACGGCGCACTTGGTGCCAACCTGCTGAAAGCGATCGTTGATAATCTGGAAAACCCGATGGTGATGCTGGCCTGACGGAATTTTTCTGAACGAAAACAAAAGCGCCCGCAGCCAATCAGCGGGCGCTTTTTTCGTGCCGGATCACACCGCCTTGGCCAGTTGCACCGCAGCAATGACATAGCACGCCATCGTTCCGAAGGATGCCAACGTGCGCAAATGGTTCCAAAGCACCCAGGTTTTAACGTATTCCGGCCAATAAGCCTGCGCCGCCGCCCCGGCCTGCGGCATCGCTTCAAGCCGCATGTTCATCGGCACATTGCAAACCCCCGTAACCAGCATGACACCAACAATATACAGCACCGCCCCCGCGATCAGCCAAACCGCCACCGATCCCGGCAGATAGAAATGGCCCAACAACGCCATCGCGACCGAAACCGGAACCAGCCCCACCAACAGCACCATGAAGATCGATCCATAGACTTTGCGGTTGATGATCTGCATCGCTTCGGTTCCTGCAGCGGGTTTCGAATTGGCAAGCGAGGTCATGATGAAATCGGAAAAAGCCAGGAAAATCCCGGCAACAAGTCCAGCAGCCAAAGATAGGGCGACGATGCCCCAGACGATCCAATCCTCTGACATATTCGGTTCTCCTTTTGATAATCGCCACGAAAATATTGCGCTCAAATAGTCACTTGACATTATGTCAAGCCAACACCGGATAGCTCGCAACTTTACACAATGTCAAGCAATGAATTATCTGACAAATACGCGGATTTGTTGCGGTCACCGAAAAGGCAGGGACCGAACCGTACCACCAACGGCATATTCGGGCCTGACCGCACAGACCACAAAAACAGTCCGTGAATGATTTAGGTTTACCTCCTAACGCACTGAAAAATATTCAGTACCTTTTCCACCCGCCGGACGATTATCGTTTTGGAAAATGCATCTGACGCCCGGGGCCTCATCTGATCACCCGGCGCGGATCGCATCCTGCCCCCGGTTGAACCAAACGTTTCCGTCAGGCTAGCGCGTTCGCAATCCAACCGGCAAAGCGCAGCACCGGGTCGGCACTCTGCAGCCCCGCAGCGTGAATCAGGTAATACCCGATATCCCCACCGGTTTGCGGCTGCCATATTTCCCGCAGGTCGCCCCGGCGCAGCGGTTTTTCCACCAATAGCCGCGGGGCAATCGCCACGCCCTGCCCTTCGATCGCCGCATCAATCGCAAGGACGGTGTAGTTGTAACGTCGGATATCCCGGTCACGCCCCGGCAGAAACCGGTCCCAATACCCATGCGCATCCTGCAATAATACTGCACCCTTGAATTCTGGGGCTGACCCAACCCGTTCGGCATAGTCAGGCGTTGCCACCGCCACCAATTCAACCGTTTTCAGACGCGTAACCTCGCCCCCCTGGACCTTAGGGCATGGCCCCATGCGGATCGCTGCATCGACGATCCCTCGGCGCAGCGGTTGCACTTTTTCATCGGCACAAATGGCCAGACGCAAATCGGGATGCGCGGCTTCGAATTCAGGAACTGCGGCGACCAGCCAACGGGCAGCAAAACTGGGTGGAACACTTATTTGCAATGTTTTCTGGTCGGTTCCCAAGGCATCTACCGCCTGATCAATCAGGTCCAATGCCGTTCGGGACGCCTTGGCCAGATGCGCCCCCGAACCGGTCAGGGTCACCCCGCGCGGCAGCCGTTCGAACAATGGCAGGCCCAACTGATCCTCTAACGCGCGAATCTGCTGCGCCACTGCACCATGGGTCAGATTCAATTCCTCCGCCGCCAGCCTGAAATTTCCGTGACGGGCAACGGCATCGAAGGTACGGATCGGGGAAAGGCGCAAGCGGGGCATCGTCATCCTGTAGTTTTTCTACATAGTATGACCTGAAAGCATGAATAGTCAAACGCCCGCTGACACGGCATTAATCCGCCATAAGTCAGGAGAGATGAGATGCAAACAAGCCTGCCTCGGAATGTCAATTTCACCCATGCCGTAAAATGGACCGCCTCGGTCGCACAGATTTTCGGCTATGCCTTCACCGCCTTTGACATGGCGCCGTGGAACATCTACCTGTTCCTGATCGGCCTTGTCGGATGGTTTTCCGTGGGTGTGATGTGGAATGACCGCGCGATCATGTTGATCCACTTAGTCGCCCTTGGGTCGATGATCGCGGGATTACTCAGCCGCTGATCACTTGGTGCCCAGCAACTGATCCATCGTGATCGACGGGGTCGAACATCCGGCTTCGCCCACCACCTTGGCCGGCACCCCGGCAACGGTGGATTTCGGCGGCACTTCGTGCAGCACCACCGACCCGGCGGCGATGCGCGAACAATGTCCGACATGAATATTGCCCAAAACCTTGGCCCCGGCCCCGATCAGCACGCCATCGCCGATCTTGGGATGGCGGTCTTCTTCTTCCTTGCCGGTGCCGCCCAACGTTACAGAATGCAGCATCGACACGTTGTCACCGACCACGGCGGTTTCCCCGATCACGATAGAATGGGCGTGGTCGATCATGATGCCCTTGCCGATCCGGGCCGCGGGGTGGATATCGACCCCGAACTGTTCCGAAATCCGCATCTGGAAAAAATAGGCCATGTCGCGGCGGCCCTGCTGCCACAGCCAATGCGCGACGCGGTAAGATTGCAGTGCCTGAAACCCCTTGAAGAACATCAAGGGTTGCAAGAACCGATGGCAGGCCGGATCACGATCATATACGGCCGCGATATCGGCCCGTGCGGCCAAAGCCAAAGCCGGATCATCGGAATAAGCGGCGTCGCAAATTTCGCGGATCAACTGTTCCGACATTTCGCCCGAAGCCAATTTCAACGACGTCCGATAAGCCAGCGCGTTTTCAATGGTTTCGTGGTGCAGGATGCTGGAATGGATCAGCCCGCCCAGCAGAGGTTCCTTTTCAACGGCATCCTCAGCCTCGGTCCTGATCTGGTTCCAGACAGGATCGAGTTCGGCAAATTGTGTCTTCGTCTTGGCCATGGATAAGGTCCTCCGGTCGCGCTCACTATAGCAGATAAGCCGGTTTGGCAAAACGCAAAGCTGTGAAGGCTCCCATTTCAATATTTTATGGTTTCAGGACCGCCCGGGCCTGCTCGCATGGCCCCCGAACCGCCTATTCACTCAGCACCAGACGTGCCACAGCGCCTGCCCCGTAAACCGCTGAAACCTGCGCCACATCGGCCACCAGCCCCGCCAAGCCACCATCGGCGGCAATCGCCGCCGTGGAATAGTGCCATTCAGGCAGGTTCACCATTTCTTGCCGCACGATCTGGACCCCGCGCCGGAGTCGCACCAGATATAGTTCCTGTTCTTCGCCCAATGGCACGTCCAACCCGTCCCAACTGTCGCCGTCTACCCGCGTCCGCCGGATCCAAGAAAGATGCAGATCACCCGATATATCTATGTCCTGACGCAGATGCACCGGCGCAAACGGGCGCAAACCGATCCCGGCAAAGGCCTGTTGAGAGTGCCGGTAGGACGGGTCGTCATACCCGCGCCAGGCCGACCCGATCCGATAATGGCGCGCCTGGTTGCGACTGGTCGAGGCCAGATCCAACTGGCCCACCGCACTGTCCAACAGCACGAAATAGGATCCAACCGGCCAGGCATCGGGCATCACCGTTTCCGATCCCTGCTGCCCGCGCAGCAAGTGACTAAGCTGATAGGTATTTTCATCCACCAGCACCGCATCACGGAACTGGATCACTTCCCAGTTTTCCGCTGTTCCATCGCCGATCGCTGCCAGATTGCCACCGGCAAACACCGACGCTTCAGACCGGCTTTCCAGACTGCCATTGCTCAATTTCACCTGCAACAGGGCACCGCGATCCCACAGCCCCGGCTGCGCCCGCGACAGTTCCGTTTCGGTCACGCCGATAGTGGCCTTGGCTGTCACCGTCGCCAACAGAACGTAATCGCTGTCACTGGCCGAACTGTAAATCGCCACACTGCCGGGCCACGGATTGGCATTGACCGCCATATGCGGCGCATGGGGTATTTCATCTCCGGTCAGCAATGGCAGATCAAGAAACAGCGAAAACACCGGGGCCGGGGCTGCGAACGGGGCAACCGGGCTGGTTTCATCGACGAAATCCGCCGGGCTATAACTGGACTTGTCGATCCGCACCGCCTCAACGATCTGCGATGCGCCGTATTCGATCCGGTCGACCCGGAACGTGCCGGACATCCCCGGTTCGGACAGCGCGATCACATCGCCCGCCCCCACTTGCAACGCCGATGGCGGCAGCGCCAGCCTGATACTGTCGCGCGACAACCGCGCCTCTGCCAACCAGCGTTCGACAACCTGTCGCCCTTCGGCCCGGGTCATCACCAATGGCACTTCCGCCACCGATACCGCATGGCTGGCCTCATCCGGCAAAACGCTTTCTTCCGCTGCGGTTTCGAAATCGGCATCGGCTTCGACAAAACGCAGCCGCACCCGGCCCACCATGTCGCTTTCCGCCGCGCGAAGCGCCTCGGTCGAATAGGGCAAATCGTCATTCACCGCCAGGCTTTCACCCGGCAAATCCCAATCACGCTGCCCGGTGCGGCTACGAAACACCAAAACGCCATCGCGTTCTATCGCATCAAACCCATAGCGCAGCATCAACGGCTGCAAGGCGCTACGCGCATCGCCTGTTTCAGTCAGACAATACCCGCGCACATGGCCATGCAGCGCATCGGTATCGATGTCATTCACCCCGGCCTGACGGCAAATTTCCGTCACCACCGAAGCCAGCGACCGCGCCGATCCGCGACCGTTGATCCAATGCCCCCGGGCATAGTTATCACCATCGCTCCACACCTCGGAATTGCGCGGAAAACTGGGATAGGGCCGCGCATCCCAAGCCCAGACAAAGGCGCGTGACATGTCCAGCATCGGACCGCCATATTCTTCGGATACCGGGTTATGCGCCGCGTCGCCCCAATACCCCAGCATCGCCCGCAGATATTGCATCTGGATCAATTCATCGCGTCGCCCGTCGGAATATTTCGGCAACAGTGATTCCGATGATTTCGGGTCCAGGAACTTGTTCGGCTGATTGGTGCCCTTGTCGATGGCGCCACAGCCCAGTTCGGTGAACCAGATCGGTTTCGATTGCGGCCCCCAATCGGTCGCCTGCGCCGCCCGCTCTCCTGCAATGCGGTTGAAATGGTGCTGCGACCACCAGGCCCGAATATCCTTGTAGCGGTAAATCCAGGACTCGCCATAGGCACCATCGCTGATCGTGGTTCTGATCTGCGCGGCGTCGGCTTCGCTGGAATGGTAATACCAGTCAAAGCCTTCGCCGCCCTCGATATTCGAACGCAGATAGTCGAGGTTGTAAATCGCCCCCCAACCGGCATCGAGATGGTCTTCGCCTTCGCGCCAATCCGACAGCGGCATGTAATTGTCGATACCGATGAAATCGATCTCGTCATCGGCCCAAAGCGGATCAAGGTGGAAAAAAACGTCGCCCGATCCGTCTTGTGGGTGATAGCCGAAATATTCCGACCAATCGGCGGCATAGCCCAACTTGACCTCTGACCCCAGCAGCGCCCGCACCTCTGCTGCCAGCACCCGCATCTGCGCCACTGCGGGGAAGCTGTTGTTCACCCCCCGCAACTGGGTCAGCCCCCGCATTTCCGACCCGATGCAAAACGCCGCGACCCCGCCCGCTGCCGCACAAAGCGCGGCATTGTGCAAAATGAACCGGCGATAGCTCCATTCCTGCGGACCGGTATAGGCGACAGCCCCGTCGGTTACGGTGAAATCCGACGCCGTAACGGTGCCGAAGAACGCCGCCACCTGTGCCTCTGCCGCCGCGCTTTGGTCAGGTGATCCGTCCCCCCCGGGGGCTCGCGCCCCGGTGATCCGCCCGCGCCACGGCAGCACCGGCTGACCCACATCCCCGGTCCAGGGATCAAGCAGCGCATTGCCCGCCATCTGTTCCATCAAGATGAACGGATAAAACATCACCGCTTGCCCGGCGTCTTGCAATTTTGCAATCGCCTGCATCACCGAAGCATCGCTGGGCGTCCCGCCATATACCGGCCGCGCGTCTTGCATTGGCACCAATTGCGCCCCCGCCCGGGTCAGGCCCGACACCGACCACGGCATCCCTTCGGCATCCTGTTCACCCTGTTCGACCTTGGGGCGCAGCGTGCAGTTCCCACAGCGCAAATCGTCCCCGAACCAGCTGACGACCAACGACACCGCCGCGCAATTGGGCAATTCCTGTTCCAACTGGGCCAGCGAGGTCGACAGATCGCTTCGACCCGACGTCGAATTGATATTCGCCGTGCGGGTTTCACCCAACCCATAATCCAGCACCGCCGGATCGGTGGCCAGCGCATACTCCCCGGTCCCCGGCATCAGGGCGACGCCCCGGATCGCATGGCCGGGTTCCATATCCATCCCGCCGTCAAATTCGAAATCCGGCCGCAATACTTCAAAGGTAAACTGCGGCACCCGGTTGCCGAA
Organism: Thalassovita gelatinovora; assembly: GCF_001458355.1. Classification (GTDB taxonomy): domain Bacteria; phylum Pseudomonadota; class Alphaproteobacteria; order Rhodobacterales; family Rhodobacteraceae; genus Thalassobius; species Thalassobius gelatinovorus. The sequence continues at coordinate 69,157 of NZ_CYSA01000005.1, forward strand.
TTGCGCCAGATTCAGATCTTCCATCACCACATAAGCAGTGCCGCGATAGCCCGGCACCGCTCCGGCACCTTCGACCGCTTCCATCTTGGGATCGGGCAACTGATCGGCCGTGCCGCGATAAATCCGCATGTTCAGATCGTCTGGCGCCACTTCTTCGCCATCGGCCCAGACCCGGCAAACCCCGCCGATTTCACCTTCACACAGCGCAATCGCCAGGCTCAGACTGTAGCTATACTCGGTGCTGCGCCGCGCTCCGCCGCCCTTGCCAGCGCCAGAAGTCTGGCTGTGTTCGCTGAAATGGGTGGCCCAGATCACCTGCCCCCCGATCCGCATACGGCCATAGACCCGGCTGATCGGATCGCCTTCGCTGGCCCCGGTCAGGCGGAACCGGTCAACCCGGCCGGTTGCCACCGGGTCCGATCCCTGCCCCAGCAGCCGCTGGTCGATGGCCCGGCCCAAAGTCGCCCCGACAAACCGCCCGATCACCGCCGAAGACAGGCCCAGAACGGTGCCACCGACAGAACCGCCAATCGCTGCCCCCGCCGCAGATAAAAGAATGGTCGCCATCAGTAATCCCCCTCGGGCAAAGCAAATCGTGCTACGATGCGCCTGCGCCATGGCAGGCTCAGCGGGCTTTCCACCACCGCATGATCGCAATAGGCATGGATAAAACTGGCCCCCGCCCCAAGCTCTGCCGCCACGCCCAGATGTTTCGCCACGCTGCCCGCGCGCATACGAAACAGCAGGATATCGCCCGGTGCTTGCCCGCTTATTGGCTTGGCCAACAAATGCTGGCCTGCCGCGCGCCACAGCATTTCGTCGCCCTGTGGTTCGGACCAGTCGCGGCTATAGGCGGGCGGCAGGTCCGGTTCCGCCCCTTTCAGATCGCGCCAGATCCCCCTGAGCAACCCCAGACAATCGGTCCCCACCCCGCGGACCGATGCCTGATGCCGATAAGGCGTCCCGATCCATGCTCTTGCCGCGGCAACCACCCTTTGTCCGTCGATCGCCGTCATCGCCGGCTACCCCCGGACGTGACGCTGGCACTGGCCGGATAGGACACCGTCCAGTCATCACCGGGAATATCGGGGAAGCCCTGAAAATTCGCTATATTGTCGAATTTCAACCGGCAGGTTTCCAACCGCTTGTCACATCCCGCGATCAGCTGCAGCCCGTCGCCTGCCGACACATCTGCCCGCAGCGGTGCCCACAGTTCGATCACCCGCCTGCCGTCAGCGGCAAAATCATTCTTGATCACGCCACTTAGCCCGGTCGCGGCACCGTGGGTCACGTCCAGACGCCCGCGCCGGAACCAACCGGTTTCGAACCCCGCAATTGCGGCAAAGCGAAACATCCGGCTGTCTTCGACCTGCTCTGCCGCGATCTCGACCCCGTATCCCGCGGTTGTCAGATCGACCCCACAGGCGGTATCGCCCAGAACTGCCGCGCATGGTTTTTGATACACCCGCCCCAAAGGTTGATTCAGCCGGTCGGTCAGCCCGCGCAGTTCGGCCCGGAACGATCCGCCCGACCGCGTCAATTCCCCCAAGTACCCGTTGAATTGTAACGCCCGCTGGCCAGTATCGGCCCAATTGACCAGCCAGCACCGCACCGTTGCATCGTCAAACCGCCCGGCTTCGATATCCGCTTCGCGCACCCCTGCGTCGCTGAGTGCGCCAACCGCTTCGGTATTGTCCACCGACAGGCCGGTCGCCTGTTGCAATGCCGCCGCCGACAGCCCGCTATCAGCCTTGAAGATGATCCCGTCAAAGCCAAGATCGCAATCGTGATCGGTAAACCCAAAGGACACCCCATCGGCCCGCAACAGCAACCAACAGCGGCACAGCGTCGTTGCGCCGCTGGCCAGATGGGCCTGAAATTCCGCGTTCAACCGCATCAGACCCGCACCTCCAACACCGGCACATCGGGCACTTCACCGGCCTGAAAGCTGGCAACATTGGCATGGATATGGTCGGTGTCGAACCGCACCGGCACGTCGAATTCGAACCCGGCGGTCACATCTGCCCCGACATTGGGCGGCTCGGCCAAGGTCACCATGCCGGTCGTGGTGTCGACGCTGAAATGCACCCCCTCGTGCAGTTCGGTACCCGCGACCCCGATCACCACCGTGCCCAAAACCGGCTTCTTGATCGGCCTGGCATAGCTTTGTGCACCCGAACGGTAGGTTTTCATCAACGGGAACGTGACACGGTCGCCATCGCCGGTGGCGATGACCTGATCACCATGGGCGACCTTGGCCGACGGTGCGGCAGATTTGTAATCGGCCCAGTCTTTCCAACGAAACCCGTTCATCTGACCGCCCCGGGCCTCGAAAAACGCGATCAGCGTTTCGATATCGTCCAGTGACCGCAATCCCAGCCCGGCATCGTAGCGCCGCCGCGAATGCGCCCAGGGCGTGTTACGCTCCTCGAACCCGTTGGCCAAGGTGACGATATCGGTGCGCCGTTCCGGCCCTCCCACCGCGCCAAAGCTCAACGAGGCGGGAAATCTGACGTCGTGAAAATGCATCCTGTCCTCCTCACCTGATCCGCTGGCCGCGCGACAATGCGCGGCTCATCTGTGCCGCGATCTGGCTTTGCGACCGCTGAAACCCCTGCACATCCGGGGTGGTGATGTTCATCACCACCGTAGTGGCACCACCGCGGTCAGCCTTGACCCCCAACCGGCCATCGGCCCCGCGCGCCAATGGCATGATCGCTTCAGGCCCGGCTTCGCCCATCAATCCCGTACCGCCGCGCATCGGAAAATACATCGGTCCCGACACCACGCCGCCACTGGCAAAGGGCATCACCCGACCTTGGGCAAAACTGCCGCCCTTCTCGAAGGAAAACAGCCCCGACACCAAATTCCCCACCCCCTGCGCCAACAACGATCCAACCTGATCCGTGACCGGTCGCACCGCCGCCGAATAGGTGGCGTCGACCATCGACCGCGCCACCGTGCGCAGCGCCTCCGACAGGTTCTTCCCGTCCAGAACCACACCATCAAGCGCCCGCCGCAACCCGCGGCTCATACCGCGTTCCAACGCCGCCGCATCCAGCGCGGTTTCGTTGAACGCGGACCCGACCCGGCGCAGCTCGGCCTCGAAACTGTCTGCCATGGCCGTCGCCGTTCCCAGGCTCGTCTCCAGCGCATCGACCTGATCCTGAAGCGTGCCCAGCCCATCAATTTCACTCATTGTCCTGACCTCCTTTGTGATCCGGATAGATTCGCAGCAATTCGTCCAACCGGGCCCGACCCAGCGGGGCCGCGCCGGATCCATGCCCCAGCATTAGCGCCAATTCCGCCGGGGTCAGCGCCCAGAATTCCCACGGTCGCAGCCGCAACCCTTGCAGCCCCGCCCGCATCAAACCGGGCCAATCGAACCGGTTCACGCCGCCCCGTCGCCCGGCTGGGCAAAGGCCCGCGCCAGCAATTCCGCCGCTGCCCGCGCCGCCGCCACCGGGCCGCCCGCGATATCGGCCCGGACCAAATCGCCCGCCGCGCCTTGCCAACCGCCGCCGCGCAGACCGGCCACGATCAACATCAACACATCGCGGCTGGAATACCGCCCCGTCTCGAACCGCTCGACCAGTTCGATCAGCGATCCTTCCTGCAACCCGGCCTCCAACTCGGCCAATGCGCCCAGCGTCAGTTTCATCACATGGCGTTGCCCGTCGATGACCATTCCAACCTCACCGGCCCAAGGGTTCACCATCTCACAGCTCCGGCGTGAAGCTCAGCGCCCCGGCGGACGCCATCGAAACTTCGTAACTGGCCTCGCCATTATGGCTGCCGGCATATTCGATCGCGCTCATCTGAAAAGGCCCCTCAATGGTGCCAAAATCGGGGATGATGATCTGAAAATCGGGCACTTCGCCGTCGAAAAAGATCTGCCGCGCCCGTTCGTCGGTCGACGCATCCTTGAACACGCCCGATCCCGAAATCGCCGCTGATTTAACCCCGGCCCCGCCCAACAACTCACGCCATCCACCCGCCGATTCCAAACTGGTCACATCGACGCTTTCGGCGTTGAAACTGACCCGCGTGGCCCGCAGCCCCGCCATGGTTTCGAACTGGCCGTCACCGGTCAGATCTACCTTGATCAACAAATCCTTACCGTTCTGAGCCGCCATAGTCTTTCTCCGTTATTTGGGATTTCTCAGTTATCTTCCACGCGGGCGCGGAACCTCATGTCGATCCGGCGGGCATCGGTGCCGGTTTCGCGTTTCGCCACCGCCTTCACGAACCACAGCCCGATCAATTGCCCGCGACTCAGCACCAAATCGGCCCCGCTCAACGCATCACTGATCGCCACTGCAGCCTGTTTCGCCGATAAAAACCCCGCCGCAGCGCTGATGACGGAGACCACAAAATCATGTTCGGCCCCGCTGCCCGTCTTGTCCGACCTGTCCTTGACCGTTTCCGGCCCCAGACTGACATAGATCGAAGGTGGCTCCCCAACCGGCAGCGCATCGAACACGCCGCCGACCAAAGCGGTCACGCCCGCATCCCCGGAAAGGCGTTGAAAAACCGCCTGTTGCAACGCTGTTGTGACGCCATAACTCATGACACGACCTCCTCAGTGGCAAAGCAGGTCAGATAGCGACCTTCGGGATCGCGTTCGGATACCGCTTCGATACGAAACACCCGGTCGCCGTCGCGGAACCGCTGATCCGGACGCGGCCGCATTGTCGACCCTTGCGGTGTGGCGCGCACGACAATGCGAAAACGGCTTTTCGACAACCCGCCACTTTCGCGCCCGCTGCGAAGCGTCACCTCGGCCCATAGCTGGCCCAGAACGGTCCAGCTTTCGGCAAACCCTCCCGCCCCGTCGGCCACTCTGTCAGCGGTTTCCAGCGCCAACAGCCGGGTCAGCCGCGGTGGGGTCATGACAGGCTCCCGGCAGATATCCGCACCGGACGATAGCGTTCCAGCAGGCTGGTCACACCAAAGGGCATGCAGCCCCCACTCAGCGCGGTGTCAAAGCGGTATTCATAATAATGCGCCGCCAACATCAGCACCGCCTGGGCCAGATCGGCCGGAATATCGCCCCAACCGGCGCCATAGCCAGCGGTCATTTCGATCCGCACCGTTCCATCCGTCGGCACCATCGGCAACAACGTCGAGACCGGGCACAGAAGCGGGTGCTGGCTATCTTGCACTAACCGGTAACTGCTCGCTGACATCATCGTTTCAACGCCCATCCGGTCGATCAGAACCACCGCGCTGACCGCGCTGATCGGGGCCACCGGCAAGGCCTGCGCCTCGGCGTCGCGCCAATCCCCAAGAATCCAGCTGAACTCCCGTTCGATCAGGATCTTGCCGGTTCGCGCTTCCGCCGCCGCCATCGCCGCGCGCAGGAAACTTTCCAACACCGCGTTTTGCAAATCATCCTCGGCAAACCCGCTGCCCAGCCGCAGATGCGCTTTCAGCTCCGGCACCGGTAAAACCGCAATCGGTACCGAAGTTTCTTCGACTAACATCATGGATTCACTCCAATAAATTACCCATCATCCATCAGGCGCGCGCCACCAGCGTTGCTCGGACGGAGGGAGCAGCTAGACAACGCCTTCCCCGAAAGGGGCAGCGCGCGCCCCGGGACCGGTCATTCAACCGGCCCCAGCTTCACCGCCCCTCAGGAGACGGCGAACCGCAGCAGCTTGATCGCGGCAAAGTCACTGACATCGCCGCCGACGCGCTTGGTGGCGTAAAACAGAACATGCGGCTTGGCGCTGAACGGATCGCGCAGAATGCGCAGGTCGGGGCGTTCGGCAACGGTATAGCCGGACCCGAAATCACCAAAGGCGATGGCATCCGCCCCGGTGGCGATATCGGGCATGTCTTCGGCGACCAAGACCGGATAGCCCAACAACCGCGCCGGTTCGCCCGCCGCCAATCCATCCGACCACAAGAACCGGCCATCAGCATCTTTCAGCTTGCGCACCGCGCCTGCGGTTTTGGAATTCATCACGAAACTGGCATTGCCGCGATATTGCGCCCCCAACGCATAAACCAGGTCGATGATTTCCGTGGCATCGTTGAAATCGCCATCCACCCCGGTGGCGACATATCCCAGATTGCCCCAACTCCAACTGTCATTGGCCACCGTGCCGTGGGTCAGGAACCCGGTCGGTTTGTCCACCCCGTCACCATTGACGAAAGCCGCCGCTTCGGCGCGTGCGAACTTGTCGGCGATCCGCTCCGACAGCCATCCTTCGATATCAAAGGCGCTGTCATCCAGCAGCCGCTGGCTGGCTTTGGGCAGCGCCGACAATTCGTGCAGCGCGATGGTGATCCGGTCAATCGACGGCGTCCCGGTTTCCGACACCGACCCGGTTTCGGTGGCCCAGCCATGGCCGATATCTGAATGATCGATCAGCACATCGAAAGACGTTGCTTCAACCGACACCACATTGGCGATCTTGCGGATCGACGCGCCGGACTGCAGCACGCTCTTGATCGTTGCCGCGGTTTCGGGATCGACAAGGTAGCCGCCATCGCTGTTGACGGCGCTCGACATTGCCTTGCTGTCCAGTTCCAGCCCGCGCAGCGCGTCATCGTCGCCGCTGCGCAGATAGGCCGCAAACGCCTTTTGATGCGGCGCCCCGACTTCGATCGAGGCAGACAAAACCGGACGCGCCGGGGTAAATGTTTTACGATCAAGCATGGTAAGTCGCTCTTCCTGTGTTTCAAACCGTTTCTGAACATCGGCCCGAAAGCCTTTGAACTCTTTCAAGAAATCCGTCACGGCAGATTTCATTTCCGTGGCCGGAGACACATCTTCCCCGGCCCGAGACTGCATCTCGGTCATCAGCAACCCTTTCTGTTAATGTTCAGCCCGGACGCGTCAGGGACGCGCCATGTCTTGCCGCGCGGCCCGCAATGCGGCGGCCATGTCGCGCATATCCCGCGCCATGATGCTGTCGGTCTTCGCGCCGACGCGGGCACTGGTCAGCATTGGAAAGGTCACCAAAGACACTTCCCAAAGTTCCAGTTCGGTCAGCACCCGCTGCCCCTTGTCATTCTTCACCGCCCGCTTTGTGCGATACCCAATGGAAAGCCCGTCAATCGCTCCCGCAGCAATCAACGCCGCCGCCTCGCGCCCCTTGCCGATTGTTTCCAGTAACCGGCCCTTGACCCATAATCCCTTGCTGTCTTCGCGCACCACGTCCCAAACGCCGATCGGCTGCGCCGGATCATGCTGCCACAACATCTTGACCGCGCGGCCTTCGCGTTTTAACGCTGCCAATGACGCGGCATAGGCCCCTTGTTGAACGATGTCTCCGCCCTGATCCGGGCGTCCAAAATAACTGGCATAGCCTTCAATCATCGCATCACCTGCGACACTCAATGCACTGTCAAAGCTTACAAATTTACATTCCAAATTCATCTCGACCCCTTCATTGCACCTGCATCAGGGATTGTAGCCCCTGCGCCAAGATCACACCGACCACGCCATAAACGGTCAGCCATAAACGGCGTTCCAACCGCTCGATTTCCGCTTCCAACCGCTCGATGCGCCGGTTGAACCCATCCACATGCAGCTTGCTCACCCTTTCATGCGCCTCCAACCGCAATGCCGGCGCACAATCGAACGGCTCGAACCCGGACCGATCATCCCGCATCTTGGTCTTCGCTCACCGGCGGCAATCCCAGCAACACGCGCTTTTCGGCCTCGCTCAGAAACGCCGCGTCGCTGATCCGTTTCCACTGCGCATCGCGTTCCGCCGACAGCGCCGGCACCTGGTCCAGATCGGGGCGCAGATCCAACGCTTCACCCGCATGGCGCGACAACCATTCGGCTATCCGCGCCGTCACCTTGCCGACCAACGGCAACACCGTCAGGCGGTAAAACGCCCGGTTGGCTTCCTGATAATTGGCATAAGTGGCATCCCCCGGAATCCCCAACAGCATCGGCGGCACACCAAAGGCCAGCGCAATTTCACGCGCAGCGCTTTCCTTGGTTTTCTGGAATTCCATGTCCGAGGGCGAAAACCCCATCGGTTTCCAATCCAACCCCCCTTCCAGCAGCATCGGCCGCCCAGCATTGCGCGCGCCCTGATGATGGCTTTCCATTTCCGACACCAGCCGATCATATTGATCCGTACTCAGACTGCCTTGCCCCTCGGCCCCCTTGTAAACGATCGCCCCGGATGGCCTTGCCGCATTGTCCAGCAAAGCCTTGGACCAGCGCGACGCGCTGTTATGCACGTCGACCGCCTGCGCCGCCGCCTGCAAGGGTGAAAACCCGTAATGATCGTCCTGTGGATGAAACGCCCGGATATGACAGATCGGTGCGACCCCAAGCGCCATGTCGAACCGGTGCTTGCGCCCATTGACCACGTAATCATAGGCCACCGGCCAGCCATCGCTGCCCGGCACCAGGTTCATCCGGTCCGATCGCAGCACATGCAATTCCAGCGGCACCGCGGTTTCGCCGCCCACCGCCTCGACATACCCATTGCCGGTCAACAGCAGCTGCGCATACAGCGCCTCGAACAGTTCCGCCTTGCCCTGCGCCGGGTTGGGATGGTCGATCAACTGCAACATCGGATGCAGGTCATAGCGCTGCATCCGGTCCTGCAATACCAAGGGTAGCGATGCCGCCGCCTCGGCGATCATCTTGACACAGCGAAACCCGACCGGGTTGCCGGTGAACCCGGTGCGCGTCAGCGTCGCGGTATCACGCGGGCTCCAGGCCACCCGGCCCGCGCCTTGCACCGCGAATAACGGTCCGGTCGCGCTGGCCTTGGCCTCGGGGGCCGGACCTTTGTTTCCACCGCGGAAGAATTGAAAAACCATTCCCCTCTCGCTCCTCATTGCGGGCAAGGCTGATCCGCCTTTGCCATTGGTTGATCCCGCCAGGTTGCCCCGGCCTTGTGCAGACAATGTCGCCAAAGGTTTAACAATCTCGCATCATAGCGACCGCACATTCGGGCGTCGCCAATGCGCGCTTGGACCAACGATCAATTCATGCAGCGCCCAGACCAAGGCATCGACCCGGTCCGGGCTGCCCTTGCCCTGAAATCCCTGCGCGGTCATCGCGCACATCTGGTCTTCCAGTGCCCCCAGATCGCGGGCATGAAACACCCGTCCCTGGTCGTATAACGCGGCCACCGGTTCCGCCCGCGCCGCTTTCCCGCGCGCCGCGTGAACCTTTTGAAACGGCACCATCGGATCAATCTGCCGGATCACCGCCTCGACCAAATCACCGCCTTGATTGACCTCGGCCACCAATCGGTCGGCGCCCCATTTTTCCATCATCGCAATCGCCGCCCGCGCCCATTGCGCCGGGCTCGATGCACTTTGACTGGCATCTTCCAAAACATACCCGCACCAATCCTGTACCGGCCCGCGCGTCACCGCGCCGACCACCACGATGCCGCAGTCATCCGATCCCGCATGCCCGGTCACCGGCGGATCGACCGCCACCACGATCCGATCCAGATCCGGGATCAGATCGACCCGCTGCGCTTCGATCATCGCCGAAGACCACATCGCGCCCTCGTTGTCTTCCAGCAACACGCCGTCAAGTTCCTGCCGCCCCAACCGGGTCCCGGCATAGCGCGCCTGCACCTCTTGCAAGAAACTCTCGGCCAGATGCGCTCGGTTCGCTTCGGTCGACGCATGGGTGACGACCGTCGACGGCTGTTTCAAAATAGTCTTCAAAACCGGCACGTTGCGCGGCGTGGTTGTGACGCACACCCGTGGCGCATCGCCCAATCGCAACCCGAACTGCAACATGTCCCAAGTGTCCTGCGCCTTGGGCCATTTCGCCAACTCATCCACCCAGGCCGCATCGAATTGCGGCCCGCGCAGGCTTTCAGGATCATGCGCGGAAAAAATCTGCGCCGTGGCCCCGTTGGGCCAACTCAGCATCTTGCGCCCGGCCTGCCAGTCTGGCCGCCGGTCGGGCGGCGAAACCGCCAGAATGCCGCTTTCACCGAACACCATCACTTCGCGCGCCTGATCGATGGTTTCGCCGATAATCGCCAACCGCCGCGCTGGCCCCGGGTCCATTGGCCTGGCCCCTTCGACCATCGAACGCACCCATTCCGCCCCGGCCCGGGTCTTGCCCGCACCGCGCCCGCCCATGATCACCCAATTGCGCCACCCGCCTTCGGGCGGCAATTGATGATCCAGCGCCCAGAACTCGAACAGGTAAGGCAGCGCCAACAGCTCGCCTTCACTCAGACCGTCCAGAAATGCTTCTCTCGTAGCAGCATCGGCGGAGGCGATCCAACCGGCACCGGATCTGATCCCTTGCCTGGTCGAAATCGACGGCATATTCCCGCTCGATCCCGGCTTGCTTTCGTTGTCGTTCATGGAATGTAGCCTCCAGTTCATAGGCGATCCGCAACCATCCGCGAAGATCCGCAATCACCTTGCCGGCCTCTTTCACCGCCGCCAATTCGCCATCGCGCAACCGCGCTTGCAGCCGCTTCACATCCGCCTTCAGGTCAAAAAACACCTCTTCGATTTCGGCCAGGGTCTGGGCCAACGGAAAGCCGTCCTCATCGGGTCTGATCAATGTCATATCTGTTCGCTTTGCCTCATGCGTTGCCCCCGCACGACCGGCACCGGGCCGATGCACCGCCCGATGTCTTCCAGCAGTCACAGCCCTACCCCATCTCCATTCGCCAAAGCCTTAACACCGCGCACGTATCTTCTTTTGTTCGAAAACATCCTCGGGGGTGAATACGATAAAAACCCATCAGGTTTTCATCGTAGAGCGGGCAGACAGCCCCCTTTTTGCCGCCAGGCCCAAACCCGGCAACAGTTTTTCTTTGCCACACCGCCCTTCCACAGCTAAGGGAGGGCCGCGCGTGATTCCCCTGCGTCGCTTCTGTAAAAGGACCGCCGCCCGATGCTGCAAACCCCTTATTATCTGATCGACAAATCCCAACTGTTGCCGAACATGGAAAAAATCGCCTGGCTGCGGGAAAATTCCGGGGCCAAGGCGCTGTTGGCGCTGAAATGCTTCGCCAGCTGGGGGGTGTTCGATTTCATGTCGCACTACATGGACGGCACCACCTCTTCGTCGCTCTTTGAGGTCAAGCTGGGCCGGGAAAAATTCCCCGGCGAAACCCATGCCTATTCGGTGGCCTGGGCCGATCACGAAATAGACGAAGTTCTGGCCAACTCCGACAAGGTCATCTTCAACACGGTCGGCCAGTTAACCCGGTTCGAAGCCGCCAGCCGCAACCACATCCGCGGCCTGCGGGTCAATCCCGGCGTGTCGACCAGCGATTTTGACCTGGCCGATCCTGCCCGCCCGTTTTCACGCCTCGGCGAACATGATCCCAAAGACATCGAACCGGTGGCCGACCTGATCACCGGCTTCATGTTCCACAACAATTGCGAAAACGCAGATTTCGACCGTTTCGACGACATGTTGACCCTGATCGAAACCCGTTTCGGCCCGCTGATCAAACGGATGAACTGGGTCAGCCTTGGCGGCGGCATCCATTTCACCGGCGCGGATTACCCGCTCGACCGTTTGGCCGAACGGTTGAAACGGTTCGCCGGGGAAAACGAAATTCAGGTCTATCTGGAACCCGGCGAAGCGGCGATCACCAAATCCACCACGCTGGAAGTCACCGTTCTCGATACCATGTTCAACGGCAAGAACCTCGCCATTGTCGACAGTTCGATCGAGGCGCATATGCTCGATCTGCTGATCTACCGCGAAAGCGCCAAGATGGCCCCCAATGATGGCCCCGAGGATTGGATGATCTGCGGCAAATCCTGCCTCGCCGGTGACATTTTCGGTGAATTCAAATTCCCCAAACCACTGCAAGCCGGTGATCGGCTGTCTATTCAGGACGCCGCAGGCTATACCATGGTTAAGAAAAACTGGTTCAACGGCGTGAAAATGCCCGCCATTGCCATTCGGGAACTGAACGGCACGATCCGTCTGCAACGTGACTTTGGTTACGACGATTTTACCGCCGCGCTGTCCTAGCGCTTCTCAGCAACCAATGACACCCAAAGGGGGTTCTGACCGTTGAAAAAGAATGTTCTCATCATCGGCGCCGGTGGCGTCGCTCAGGTCGTTGCGCATAAATGCGCACAAAACAACGATGTGCTTGGCGATATCCATATCGCCAGCCGGACGCTTGCCAAATGCGAAGCGATCCTTGAGTCCGTCCGCGCAAAGGACGCAATGAAACAGGAGGGCGTTCTGCAGGCGCATGCGGTCGATGCGATGGACAGCGCCGCGGTGGCCGCCCTGATCCGCGACACCGGCGCGCAGATCGTCATCAACGTGGGCACCGCCTTCGTCAACATGACGGTGCTGGACGCCTGTATCGAAACCGGTGCCGCCTATATCGACACGGCCATTCACGAAGACCCCGACAAGATTTGCGAAACCCCGCCCTGGTACGGCAATTACGAATGGAAGAAACGCGATCTTTGCGCGCAAAAAGGCGTCACCGCCATCCTCGGCGCGGGGTTCGATCCGGGCGTGGTCAACGCCTTTGCCCGTTTCGCCATCGACATGATGGACGAGGTGAAATCGATCGACATCGTCGACATCAATGCGGGCAATCACGGCAAATATTTTGCCACCAATTTCGACCCCGAAATCAACTTCCGCGAATTCACCGGCACCGTCTATTACTGGGAAGACCAGCAATGGAAGGAACTGTCGATGTTTGAAAGCGGCAAATCGTGGGACCTGCCGGTGGTTGGCCCGTCGCAGGCCTATCAGTCGGGTCATGACGAGGTGCACAGCCTCGCCACCAATTACCCGCAGGCCGATGTGCGGTTCTGGATGGGGTTCGGCGATCACTATATCAACGTCTTCACCGTGCTGAAAAACCTCGGCCTCTTGTCCGAACACCCCGTCACCACCGCCGAAGGGTTGGAGGTCGTGCCGCTGAAAGTGGTCAAGGCCGTGCTGCCCGATCCGGCCTCGCTGGCGCCGAACTACACCGGCAAGACCTGCATCGGCGATCTGGTCAAGGGCGTGAAGGACGGCCAGGACTTCGAAGTCTTCGTCTACAACGTCGCCGACCACAAGGAAGCCTATGAGGAAGTCGGGTCACAGGGCATTTCCTACACCGCCGGCGTGCCCCCCGTCGCCGCCGCGATGCTGGTGGCCTCTGGTGAATGGGACGCCCATACGATGAAGAATGTCGAAGAACTCGACCCCAAACCCTTCTTCACCCTCCTCGACCGGATCGGCCTGCCCACCCGCGTGCAGATCGGCGGCCTGGGCGGCGAAGACAAGGCTTGGAACGCATAAACCGGCAGATTGCGCCATACCCGTAAATTTGCAAAGCCCGCCATTCGGCGGGCTTTTCTATTTTGGCCGCCTGCATCCCAAATTGACTATCTTCCAGTCGGAATTTAGACAAATGGCAGACCAATGTTTCTTCGCAAAGACGTTCAAATCAGAAATTGAATTCAAAGATGAAAGACTGTTCTCAATGAAACACCTGGCAACAGGAAGCTGCCTGTGCGGTACCGTCAGTTTTCACATCAACGGCGAGTTCGAAAGCTTTTTCCTTTGTCATTGTTCGCGCTGCCGAAAAGATACCGGTTCGGTTCACGCGGCCAATCTGTTTTCTTCCAAGGCGAAAGTACAATGGCTGGCGGGACAGGAAAGCATCAAGACATTTCAGCTGCCGGGAACCCAGCATGCAAAAAGCTTCTGCATGATATGCGGGTCTGCCCTGCCAACGGTTCAGATGAACGGCGCTTTGCTGGTCGTGCCTGCAGGATCTCTCGACAGTCAGATCAGCATTCGACCCAATGCGCATATTTGCTATACCGACCGCGCGGAATGGGCAGATGGGTTGGAAACCGTGGACAAAATCTGCGCCCTTCCCGACTAACCGAAGCTCTTTTGGCGCAGCTTGTCGCCCCTCGATCATGCCCAAGGCCGATATGCCCAAGTAGCAGTCTTTAGATATCAAAAAAAAACACCCGCCGAAGCGGGTGTCTCAAATCACTGATCGGCCTGTTCCGCCTCGATCCGCCGCCACTTGGCGACGTTGGCGTTATGCTCGGCCAGGGTTTCGGCGAAAGCATGGCCGCCCGACCCGTCCGCCACGAAGAACACGAACTTGGTCTCTGCCGGGTCCAGCGCCGCTTCGATGCTGGCCTTGCCGGGATTGGCGATCGGTGTCGGCGGCAGCCCGTCGATCACATAGGTGTTCCACGGCGTTTCCCCGCGCAGCTCGCTTTGCCGCAAACCACGGCCCAACACGCCCTGCCCCTTGGTGATGCCATAGATCACCGTCGGGTCGGTCTGCAACCGCATCCCCTGTTTCAGCCGGTTGATGAACACGCTCGCCACCTGGCGGCGTTCGTCAGGCACCCCGGTTTCCTTTTCGATGATCGACGCGAGGATCAGCGCCTCTTCTTTCGAATTCAACGGCAACCCGTCGACCCGGTTTTTCCACGCCTCGTCCAGAAGCGCCGCTTGCGCATCGACCATGCGGGCAACGATCTCGGCCCGGGTGTCGCCCGGCTTTATCTCGTAACTGTCGGGGGCCAACGTCCCTTCGGCGGGCAATTCGGCGATATCGCCGGTCAGAACCGAAACCTGTTTCAGTTCCTCGATCACCTGCCAACTGGTCACCCCTTCGGCCAATGCGATCCGGTGGCGGGTATCCGATTGCGTCAGCGGTTGCACGAAGGCCTCTGGTTGGTCTTCTGTCCCCGGCACGAAGGCGGCCTTTTCGACATAGCGATTGGTCGCAGGGTCCAGTTCGCGCAGCACGATTTCGCTGCGGGTGATGCCGACGCGGTAAACCACTTCGGTGCCGCAGGTGCTGGCACCGCCACGGGTCAGGATGTCGACGATCTGTTCCATCGACGCCCCTTCGGGCACCAGGAAACTGCCTGCCTTCAACTGATCGGCCTTGTCGGTATAATCCGCCCCCAGCCGAAACAGGGTGCCGTTCGAAACCGCGCCGTCCTGTTCCAGCCGCTGGCTGATCTTGGTCATGTTCGACCCGGGTTCGACCCGCACGCAAATCGCCTGCTGCAACGGCCCCACAGTGCGATAGCTGCGCTGCCCCCAAAGGATCAAACCGCCGCCGAGGAACATCATGACAATCAGCAAGGTCAATGCGTTAGACGCAATTGATCGCCACATCAGCCGACCTTCCCGAACAACACGCTGGCATTGGTGCCACCAAAGCCAAAGCTGTTAGACAGCGCCACGTTAATGTTGCGTTCACGTTTCTGGTTCGGGGCCAGATCCAATGCGCTTTCCACCGCCGGATTGTCTAGGTTGATCGTCGGCGGAGCCACCTGATCGCGGATCGCCAGGATCGAAAATATCGCCTCGATCGCCCCGGCCGCGCCCAGCAAATGCCCGGTCGCCGATTTGGTCGATGACATTGTGGCAGTCGATACGGCGTCGCCCAGAATGCGTTCCACCGCGCCCAACTCGATCGTATCCGCCATGGTCGAAGTGCCATGCGCATTGATGTAATCAATCGCAGAAGCGTCGATCTTGGCATCCTTCAGCGCCGCCCGCATCGCGCGTTCGCCACCATTGCCATCCTCCGACGGTGCGGTGATGTGATAGGCATCGCCCGACAATCCATAGCCCAGAACCTCGGCATAGATCTTGGCGCCGCGCGCCTTGGCGTGTTCGTATTCTTCCAACACAATGACGCCCGACCCTTCGCCCATGACGAACCCGTCGCGGTCGTTGTCATAGGGGCGGCTGGCCGCCTGCGGATCATCCTTGCGCTTGGTCGACAGCGCCTTGCAGGCATTGAACCCGGCAATCCCGATTTCGCAGATCGCGGCTTCGGCCCCGCCCGCGATCATCACATCGGCATCACCGTATTTGATCAGCCGGGTCGCATCGCCAATGGCGTGGGCGCCGGTCGAACAGGCGGTCACGACCGCGTGGTTCGGCCCCTTGAAGCCATATTTGATGCTGACCTGACCGGAAATCAGGTTGATCAACGCCCCGGGAATAAAGAACGGCGATACCCGGCGCGGACCCTTTTCCTTGATCACCAGCGCGGTTTCGGCAATCGATTGCAATCCGCCGATTCCCGACCCGATCATCACGCCGGTGCGTTCACGACTGTCTTCGTCCTGTGGAGCCCAGCCGGAATCTTCCACCGCCTGCGTTGCCGCCGCGATGCCGTAAAGGATGAAATCATCGACCTTGCGGCGCTCTTTCGGCAACATCCAGTCATCGGGATTGAAACTCCCGTCGCTGCCATCGCCATAAGGCACTTCACAAGCGTAATCCGTGGCCAGATGGCTTGCATCGAAACGGGTGATCGTGCCTGCGCCCGATTTCCCATCCAGAAGCCGCGACCAGCTTTCTTCGACACCACATGCCAGCGGTGTCACCAACCCCAGCCCGGTAACAACAACTCGACGCATTTTCTGCTCTCCTTTGCCTCGGCAGTTCGCGCCCTCAATAGCTTGGATCAAGCCGAAAGCGCAAGCATATGCGGCCCTTTATAGGCGGCACGGGCCGGTCCTTGCCAGAGGAAACGATGCTTATCCTTGCCCCAAGTCCTCAGCGGTTGGCCGATGGCTAAACTTGCTGCAACGCAGCACCTTTTTTTCAAAAATTTCCCAGTCGTCTCAAAGCAACAGGCGGATCACCGCCCTGGTCCTGCCCCGGCGTCGTCAATCACGACCACCGCATGAAAAAGCCCCCGCCAAAAATGGCAGGGGCTTAAAAACTCAGCGATGTGCAGTCGATTACGACGCTTGGCTGATGAACTTCACTGCGTCGCCAAAAGTCTGAATCGTTTCGGCGGCGTCATCGGGAATCTCGATGCCGAATTCTTCTTCGAACGCCATCACCAATTCTACGGTGTCCAGGCTGTCCGCGCCCAGGTCGTCGATGAACGAAGCGTTCTCGGTGACTTTGTCTTCTTCCACACCCAGGTGCTCAACAACGATTTTTTTGACGCGGTCTGCGATATCGCTCATTTTATGTCCTCATCTTTTGGGCCATCGGCCCGTATTGTCGCCCGTACCCGCAGGTTGGCTTGATTGATGCCCAAAATGCGGGCGGCTCCTCTCCCGCGACGCGGGCAGTTCCGAAGGGCGAAGATACCGCCCCCGGGAAAATCTGCGTGGCCTATAGCACATGGTGACGCCAACGCAAACGCTTTAGCAAGGGCCCATCGGGTTTCGTTCAGGTTTTTACGGCAATCCGCAATTCCCGTCCCGGTGGGCCTGTTGGCTTATAGCATCGCCATGCCGCCATTCACATGCAATGTGGCACCGGTAACATAGCCCGCTTCGGGGCTGGCCAGATACAGAACCGCCGCAGCGATTTCTTCCGGCGTTCCCATCCGGGCGGCGGGAATCTGCGCGTTGATTTTGGCCTTCTGATCATCGGTCAGCTTGTCGGTCATCGCGGTAGCAATGAAACCCGGCGCAACCGCATTGGCGGTGATGCCACGGCTGGCAACCTCATAGGCGATGGATTTGGTCATCCCGATCAACCCCGCCTTAGCGGCGGCATAATTCGCCTGCCCCGGGTTGCCGGTGGCCCCGACGATCGAACTGATATTGATGATCCGGCCCCAGCGGGATTTCATCATCGGGCGCATCACGCCGCGGCACAGCCGCATTGCCGATGTCAGGTTCACATCCAGAACCGATTGCCATTCGTCATCCGACATCCGCATGAAAATCTGGTCGCGGGTGATGCCGGCATTGTTGACCAGAATGTCCAGGCTCCCCATCGCGTCGATTGCCTGTTTGGGCAAAGCATTGACCGCTTCGGGATCGCTCAGGTCACAGGGCAGAACGAAAGCGCGATCGCCCAGCTCTGCCGCCAGTGCTTCCAGCGGGTCCACCCGTGTACCGCTCAAGCCCACCGTGGCCCCGGCCCCGTGCAGCGCCTTAGCGATGGCCCCGCCGATCCCACCAGACGCCCCGGTCACCAGGGCGCATTTTCCACTCAGATCAAACATACCAGTTTTTCCTCTTTGTCCCACCGGCCCGACCGCAGATCGAACCGGTTAAAGTCTTGCATGGCTCAGCTCAGGCTGGCCATGGCCTTGGTCACATCTTCGGGCGTGCCCACGGCGGTACAAACGATGGACCGCTCGATCCGGCGGATCATCCCCGACAGGGCCTTGCCCGCGCCGATTTCCCAAACCTCGGTCACGCCTTTACCGGCCATCCACAACACGCTTTCGCGCCAACGAACCGACCCGGTCACCTGATTCACCAGCAGCGACCGGATTGTCGCCGGATCGGTGATCGCTTCGGCCACCACATTGGCGACAATCGGCACCACCGGGCGGTTGATATCCACCTGTTGCAGCGCTTCTGCCATCACTCCGGCCGCCGGTTCCATCAAGGAACAATGGAACGGCGCGCTGACCGGCAGCATTACCGCCCGCTTGGCGCCTTTTTCCTTGGCCAGATCGACGGCGCGTTGCACCGCATCGGTATGGCCGGACACCACCACCTGTCCCGGATCATTGTCATTCGCAGCTTGGCAAACTTCACCCATCGCCGCCTCTGCCGCCACTGCCTTGGCCGTCGCGAAATCCAGCCCCAGTAAAGCCGCCATCGCGCCTTCGCCAACCGGAACCGCCTGCTGCATCGCCAAACCACGGGTACGCAGCAACCGCGCCGCATCGGTCACGCTCAACGCCCCCGCTGCGGCCAGTGCAGAATATTCGCCCAGCGAATGACCCGCGACATAAGCCGCCTGTTCCGCCAACACCACGCCCTCGGCTTCCAACGCCCGCATTGCCGCCAGCGATGTCGCCATCAAGGCCGGTTGCGCATTCTGCGTCAGGGTCAGCGCATCTTGCTCCCCCTCCCAGATCAATGCGCTCAGGTTTTCACCCAAAGCCTCGTCGACTTCGTCAAACACGGCCTTCGCGGCCGGATAGGCGTCAGCCAACGCTTTGCCCATGCCAATGGTCTGCGCCCCCTGACCGGGGAAAACGAATGCTTTTGTCATGACGGCCCTCATCCCGTTTGTTTTAGCCGATGTAAACGCCCACAGCGACGATCACAAGAGAAAGCCAAGCCCAAAACCATGGTGCCAATCTGCGCAGGGTCCCTGTGCGCAGGTTCCGATATTGCCCGCAGAGTTCCCGCGTTACATCTGACACGACATGGAATTCCCCAAAGGACCGCCCGATGCAGAACACACAAACGCGATATGGTGCCGTCGCGCGCAGCTTCCACTGGTTGACCGCCCTGCTGATCTTCGCCGCCTTCCCGCTAGGTTTTGTCGCTGAAAAAATGTCCCACTCCCTGACCAGCGGCGGCGTGACTGCCAACCTCGACACCGTTGTGGCACTGTTTTCACTGCATAAAACCATTGGCATAGCAATTTTCTTCACGGCTTCGGCGCGGGTGATCTGGGCCTTGATCCAACCCAAACCCAAACTCTTGAATGGCGATCACAAACCCGAAGCCCTGCTGGCCGAAACCGTGCATTGGCTGCTCTATGGATCGTTGATTATCGTGCCCCTCAGTGGCTGGATCCATCATGCCGCCACGACAGGATTCGCGCCGATCTGGTGGCCCTTCGGTCAGGGCCTGCCGCTGGTACCGCAATCGGAAACGCTGTCCGGGCTGGCCTCTGACCTGCATTTCCTGCTGATGCTGGTTCTGGCCGCTGCGATTGCCCTGCATGTCGCGGGGGCGCTAAAACATCACGTGGTTGACAAGGATGCCACCCTGCGCCGCATGATTTCAGGTCAGACAGACACCCAGCCCAGCAAAACCCAACCCTCTCACATCGCCGCTGCCGCCGCTGCGGTGCTGATCTGGGTCGGGGTTCTGGCCGCGGGCACCGCGTCGGGTCTGGTCGCCCTGCCCGACCGGGTTCAAAACAGCCCTGCGCCACAACACACCGCCGGGGCCTGGCAGGTCTCCACCGGAACGCTCGACCTGTCGGTCGTGCAGATGGGGGCAAAGGTGGCCGGAACCTTCACCGGCTGGAGCGCGCAAATTGACTATGATGAAACCGCCACAACCGCGCGCAAAGGCCAGATCGACGTCACCATCCCGATTGCCGGGCTGCGGCTTGGCACGGTTTCGGATCAGGCACAGGGACCGGATTATTTCGACGCCGACCAATTTCCCACCGCCCGGTATCAGGCCGCCCTGATCGCAGAAAACGGCACCCTGACCGCGCAGGGACAGCTCAGCATCAAGGGGCATACCGTCGCGCTGTCCTTTCCTGTCACCCTCGACCTCGATGGCGACACCGCACATGCACAAGCCGCTTTCCGCCTCGACCGCCGCGCTTTCGGCATTGGCGGCGGCATCGCAGACGCCTCGACGCTGGGCTTCGATGTCGATCTGTCCTTCGACCTGACGGCCATCCGATAACGCGCCCCATCGCGCACCCCGGCGTGGTGGCGACCAGCCACTAAAAAAACGCCGCCGGATTTTCCGGCGGCGTTTTTCTGGTCTCGGACTTGGCCTCGACTTAGTCGGCTTTCATCGCCTCGATCGAGATTTTCAGCTCAACTTCGTCGCTGATATAGGGCGCGAATTTGCCCAGATCGTAATCGCTGCGCATCAAGCTGGTGGTAGCGTCGAACCCGGCCCAAGGCTTGCCCGCCATCGGGTGATCACCCGACTGGTTCAGCTTGGCATCCAGAACCACCGGTTTGGTGATCCCGTTCAAGGTCAGATCACCGGAGATCTTGGCGGTAGTATCGCCGGTCACCTCGATTGCGGTCGAGGCAAAACTGACCATTTCGTCATCCGTCGCATCAAAGAAATCGGGCGACATGAAATGATCGAACCGTTCGGCCCAGCCGGTGATCATCGATGTCACCGGCATCGACACCGAAACCGAAGACGCCGCCGGATCGGCCGCGTCGAACTGGATTTCACCCTCGAACCCCGAAAACATGCCGTAGCCGGTTGAAAAGCCTAAGTGGTTATAGCTGAACAGAATCTGGCTATGGCTTGAGTCCAGAACATATTTTACCGGCTCTGCTGCGGCAAAGCCCGCGCTCAGGACAAGCGATGCTGCGCCTGCAAATAGGGTCGATTTCATGGGTGAGGTCTCCTTTGTTCATCACCAGACAAGATGATGCCAATGTGACCTCCCCGACCGGCTTGGCAATTCTGGACCACTCCACATAGTCTGTTGGAAAATGAACAACCTCAGGCCCGCGCCGCACCGAAGCATTCGGCGATACGGTTGCACGCTGCATCCGGGATATTCCCGGCAAGCGCCACCCGCAGGACTTCGCCGCCATGTGCGTGCGCAATCAAACGGTTGCCCTTCGCGTCCAGACTGTCCAACTCAGCCAGATCGAAACTGCCGCGCAGCCGCGCAATCCCGTCTGCGCCCCGCTCCATATACAGCAGCCTGCCCGCATTGAAATCGATGGCAAGCTCCTCGCGACCGTCTTGCCGCCCCATGCGAAACAGCAAGAACCCGACTCCGATGAACAGGAATGTCAGCGCCGCGCGGATCGGGATCGCGTCCGGCCCGGACAGGTTTGCCGGCACCAGCCACAGACCAAAGGCGGCCAGGCACAGCACCACACCGGCGAAGACGAACAAACCGCGCAGCAGATTGCCTGCTCGTCCGGCACGTTCGGCCACCTGCCCCAAATTCATGTTGTGATTGGTGATAACCATGTCGCATTCTCCATCCAGCGTTGTTTTACATATTGCCCGCAGCTTTCGGGCGAAAATACGGCGGGGATTGGGAACTTCCGGCACCGATGGCACCTGTGTGTTGTTTCGGTTGCAACAGACCCGGAACCGTCGTATACGCCCGCAACCTTCCGCATGAATGTTGAACCGCGCAGCCTCTCGTGGATGGGTCGCGGAAGGTTATGACCCGTTCTTTGAAATGCGCCTGAAAATGAACAGGAGTGCACATGCCGCTTTACGAGCATGTATTCATCTCGCGTCAGGACTTGTCCAACACGCAAGCTGAAGGCCTTATCGAACATTTCGGCACCGTACTTGCGGACAATGGCGGCAGCGTCGTTGACAGCGAATACTGGGGCGTCAAAACGATGGCCTACAAGATCAACAAGAACCGCAAAGGCCACTATGCCTTCCTGAAAACCGACGCTCCCGCGCCGGCCATTCAGGAAATGGAACGCCTGATGCGCCTGCATGACGATGTCATGCGCGTTCTCACCATCAAGGTCGACGGCCACGAAGATGGCCCTTCGGTCCAGATGCAGAAACGTGACGATCGTGGCGACCGCCGCGAACGCCGTTCGTAACCCCTAGAAAGGAAGCTAACCAATGGCAGCTAAACCGTTTTTCCGCCGCCGCAAAGTTTGCCCCTTCTCCGGGGACAATGCGCCGAAGATCGACTACAAAGATACCAAACTGCTGCAGCGCTATATTTCCGAGCGCGGCAAGATCGTGCCCTCGCGCATCACCGCAGTGTCGGCAAAAAAGCAGCGTGAACTGGCCCGTGCGATCAAACGCGCCCGCTTCCTCGCCCTGCTGCCCTACGCCGTGAAGTAAGGAGCAAACAGATGCAAGTTATCCTTCTCGAACGCGTGGCAAAGCTGGGCCAGATGGGCGACGTCGTCGACGTCAAATCCGGTTACGCCCGCAACTTCCTGCTGCCCCAGGGCAAAGCGCTGACCGCTTCGGAGGCCAACAAGGCCAATTTCGAAGCACAAAAAGCACAGCTCGAAGCCCGCAACCTGGAAACCCGCAAAGAAGCCGAAGCGCTTGGTGAAAAGCTGGATGGTCAGCAGTTCATCGTGATTCGTCAGGCCTCCGATGGCGGCAACCTGTACGGGTCTGTCACCACGCGTGACGTTGCCGATGTTGCCACCGCTGGTGGTTTCTCGGTCGACCGCAAACAGGTCGTCATCCCGACCCCGATCAAAGAACTGGGTCTGCACGGCATCGACATCACCCTGCACCCCGAAGTTCTGGTTCAGATCGAACTGAACGTTGCTCGTTCGCAAGAAGAAGCCGAACTGCAAGCCTCGGGCAAGTCGATTCAGGAACTGGCCGCCGAAGCCGAAGCCGAAGCGGAATTCGAAATCGCCGAACTGTTCGACGATATCGGGTCTGCTGCGGAAGACGACGATCTGGCCCCGGCCTCCGAAGAAGCTGACGAAGACAGCACCGAAAGCTAAGTCAGACCGACGGTCTGAAAGCAGGAACTGCGCGGATTTCCGCGCAGTTCTTTTTTTGTTCGGGGATGATTGCCTCAGGACCGAAATTGCGTCATGCTTAACTGGCGTAGCTTTTCGTTGTTGTCTTCTTATCGTAGCGCCAACCGTATCAAACACAGGCGATGCCAGGCTTCAGCCCAATGCCGAGTGTATTTTTGAGTGAAACAGAGGGTGAAAATTTCACCCAACGCATTGAGTTACCGCTGTCCTGGACACCGACCGGCACCGTAAGTGAACGACCATGGACCTGATCGACCTTAGTTCGGTTAATGACGACGACCGTTTTCTGGAATTTCTCGAAAGTCTCTGCCAGTCTCTTGGCTTTGACTTCGCGTCCTATGCGACCACCAACTTGGTCACCGGAGATGTGCAGGGGTTCGCCAATTACCCTGACGAATGGAAAAACCATTACGGCAAAAAGGGCTATCATCGGCTGGACCCGACGCTCTATGTTTCGATGCTGTCCATTGCGCCGGTGGATTGGGGCCGCTTTTCCCATGACGACAAATTCAACAAGGTGTTTTTCGACGCCTTCGATTTCGGCATCACCGATCGCGGCATCAGCGTCCCGGTCCGCGGCCCTTACGGCGATTGCGGATTGCTCAGCGTAACCCGAAAATGTTCCGACGGAGAATGGGAAAAATTTAAACCCAAGGTCATCGGTGATCTGCAATATGCCGCCGTTCACATGCATGACAACGTGATGAAATCGGGCCTGCTGCCCAAAGCGTTGTCATTGCCGTCTCTGTCAACGCGGGAAAAGGAAATCCTGCAATGGGTCGCTGCGGGCAAATCGCAGCAGGATATCGGGGACATTCTGTCTATATCCCACCGGACGGTCGAAGTTCATATCCGCTCGGGCCGTGAAAAACTTGGTGCTTTGACCACCGCTCAGGCGGTCGGTCGCGCCATTACATTCGGCATGATCCACCCCGGTTGACCCGCATTTCTCTGCGATTCCCCACCCTTCCGGACCATACGGGAAACCCCTAATGGTCGAACCCATGTCATTTGGTTCAAATTTAGTACAAATGACAAACGGTAGGGGAACCACAAATGATCATTGTAATTGACGCGCTGAACCGACACTTGTTTTCTGACGTCTTGGCAGAAATGCACGCATTGCGCGCCCGCGTGTTCGCCGGGCGGCTTGGCTGGGAAGTCGATGTGAAGAATGGGATGGAAATCGATCAATTCGATGCCCTGAACCCTGCACATGTAGTTTGCCTGGATGACGATGGGGATGTCGTCGGCTGCATGCGGCTGCTTCAAACCACCGGCCCGCACATGCTGGCGGATGTGTTTTACAACATCCTCGACGGCGAACCGCCGCTGCGCAGCGCCCGGATTTGGGAAGCCACCCGTTTTTGCGTGGATACCGAAAAGCTGAAAGGCACCACCAAGAACAATTCGATTTCCTACGTCACCAGCGAAGTGATGATCGGGGCCTTCGAATACGCCCAGCAGGCCGGCGTCCTGGATGCCATCGCGGTGATCGATCCGGTAATGGACCGGGTGATGAAACGGTCGCGCAACGCGCCCTACGACTACCTTGGCAGCGCCAAGCAGATGGGCAAGGTCAAGGCGATGGCGGCTTTGATGGATTGTTCGGACGAACGGATCGACGGCATCCGTGATTTCGCAGGCATCACCCAGAACGTGTTCGCCAGCAACGAAGACGCTTTGGCCCTGTTCAATTCCGGCGTCCATGCGCATACGCATCAGACCGCCGGTATCGCACTTGAATCGGCTTACGATTTCGATCCACAGCCGACGGAAATGCGCAAACCGACATTGGACGACCTGCGCCTCTATTGCGAAGATCAGATCGCCAGCGCCCACACCGCAGCAGACAAGGCCGCAGCGCACGCGCTCAAGCTCGAACTGTCTGGCCTGCTGACGACGACCCCGGCCGCCCGGCGCTGCGACGCCTGAGCCCCGGAAACACACCCGAAACCGCACTCACGGAACCGGAACGCGAACCAGCCCCCGCCTTTGGCACCGGGGCTGGTCGTTTCATGAACTGAAATCATCCCCAGCGGATAACGGTGCCAGTCGGATCAGCCGCGAATCCACCACCGCCGCCTGCCGATGCGCCATTGCGGTACGGTATTCGGGATCTTTCAGCATATCGATAAACGCCTGCGGTTCGGGATATTCGGCGATGAAACACAGATCCCACGCCTTGTCCTTCGGTCCGATCACCATCTGCTCCATCTGGCCGCGCCAAATGATACGCCCGCCCACACGCAGGAAAACCGGATGGCTTTGCTGGCCATAAGCCGCATAGGCTTCGGCCCCGGTCGCATCGCGCCCGTCGGGATAATCCGCCCGGTCGCGCAGTTTTACCAGATTGAGCATTTGAATAGGGCCGGGTCGGTCATTGGCCCGGAACGCGTCGAAATCGTCTTTTGAAAAACTGGTGTAATCCATGCTGTCCCCCCTGAAATCGGGATCAGCAAAGCCAACAAACGGCACCGGGTCAATCGCACATTCCGCGAAACGTCGCGTAGAAACAGAAAAGGCCGCCCACTGGGCGGCCTTTGTGACATTCGAAAACGTCTGAACTTATTCGTCTTCCAGTTCTTCAACGGCTTTTTGCAGATCGTCCTTGTTGATCTCCTTGTCCGTCACCTTGGCCTGATCGACCACGTGATCGACAACCTTGTCTTCAAAGATCGGCGCGCGCAGTTGCTGCTGCATCTGCTGGTTCTGTTGAACGAATTCAAAGAACTGACGTTCCTGACCCGGATATTGGCGGGCTTGGTTCATGATCGCCTGGGTCATTTCGGCATCGGTCACTTCGACCTCGGCCTTGCGGCCCAGCTCGGCCAGCAACAGGCCCAGACGCACCCGGCGCTCGGCCAGTTTGGTGTGTTCTTCGGTGGTTTCGACCTTACCGTGGTCGTGATCGTGGACCTCGGGGTTTTCTTCATGCCACAGTTGATGCGCGATCTGATCGGCTTCGGCGATCACCAGGCTCGGCGGCAGATCGAACGAAACCAGCTCGTCCAGAGTGTCCAGCAGCTTGCGCTTCAGCACCTGACGCGCGGCACCGGCATATTCGGCTTCCAGACGTTCCGAAATCTGCCCCTTCAGCGCGGTCAGATCCTCGGCGCCAAATTTCTTGGCCAGCTCATCATCGACTTCAGCCGTCTTGGGGGCTTTCACCGATTTGATGGTGCATTCGAACACGGCCTCTTTACCGGCCAGATTTTCCGCGCCGTATTCTGCGGGGAACGTCACATTGACCGCTTTTTCGTCACCGGCTTTCACACCGACCAGCTGTTCTTCGAATCCCGGAATGAACGATCCCGATCCCAGCACCAGCGGGTAATCTTCGGCGGCACCACCGTCAAAGGCTTCGCCATCGACCTTGCCAAGGAAATCGAACACGATCTGGTCGCCGTCCTGGGCTTCGGCCCCGTCTTCACGGTCGGCGAAATCCTGTGCGGTTTCGGCCAGCGATGCCAGCGCTTCGTCGACCGCTGCGTCATCGGCCTTGACCACCAGACGTTCCAGTTCAACACCCGAAAAATCGACATCGGGAATTTCCGGCAACGCTTCATAGGTCATGGTGACCTTCATGTCGTCGCCTTCTTTCCACTCTTCGGAATCGACCATCTGCACATCAGGCTGCAACGCCGGGCGGTCGCCGCTTTCTTCGAAATGCTTGTTCATCGCGCCGTCGATGGTTTCCTGCATCGCTTCGCCCAGCAAACGCTGACCAAATTGCTTTTTCAGCAGCGCCATCGGCACCTTGCCCTTGCGGAAGCCCTTCATTTCGACTTCGGGCTGCGCCTCGGCCAGCTTTTCGTTGACCTTCTGTTCCAGCTCGGCGGCCGCAACGGTGATTTCGTAACCGCGCTTCAGGCCTTCGTTCAGGGTCTCGGTGACTTGCATTGGATTCCTCACGAAAATAACAGGCCGCCCGCTGGCAGCCTGGTGAAATTTGCGTCTTACTAGAGGTGGCGCGGCGTGGGTTCAAGCCTGAAATGCCGTAATTTCAGCCGAAACCGGCTGCGCGGGCCCACAGCAGTGAAAAACCAACCCGCATTCCCCCGCCTGCGGCGCGCCGCCGCAGGTTTGCCACCGATGTTTGATCGTTCCTGATGTCTTGGTGCGGGCGGAGGGACTTGAACCCCCACGCCTTGCGGCGCTTGGACCTAAACCAAGTGCGTCTACCAATTTCGCCACGCCCGCACTGCCGTGGCTATTTAGAGGGCGCAACGACCATGGTCAAGCCACCATGCGTGTAAGGACCATCGGCATTCAAACCAGCTTGGCGCAGCGCGTGTCTGCGCCCATCGGATGGCTTTCCTCCCCTGTCCTTCGCCCGCCCAAGGCCCTGTCATGCCCCCCTCGGCAGCGGGCGCAACAAAAGCCGGCCATAGAGAACGGCAAACCCGCCGAACGCCGCAATCCAGACAGTCCCGGACAGGACCAACAAAATATCGGCCTGCATCGGCCAGCCCCCTGCGGCAAGCCGCAACAGCATGGCGGCAATAATGCAAAGGTAAATCATGGTGGTTCCCGGACCGGCATGCAGCGTCTGGCCGGTATGGCCCAATGTTGCGCGTGTCATCACAGCCAGCGTCATCACCCCAATGGTGCCAGCCATCCAGACATGTTGTGCCGCCGCAAACCCGACCCCCCCCGGACGCAACGCCTCAAGCGCCACCATGATCGCCCCCAGCGGCAGAAGCCCATAGCCAAGGTGAAGCACCCAAAGCAGCGGTTCGCTCAGGCACCGTTCCCCCGCCCAGCGGGAAAGCCGGATCAGGTGCAAAAGGCCCGCCAACAGCATAACAAACGCCGTTGCCCTGTTTTCCGGCGCTGCGATCCAGAACAGCAGCGCGATCAGCAGGACGATCAAAGCGGCTTTGTCAAAGGTCTTCATCGGCGCCACGGGCAGTTTGCCACTGCCCCGCCGCACCAGCCAATTGCGAGTGAAGGACGGCACAATCCGCCCCCCGATCACCGCGATCAACATCAACCCCGCCGCAAGACCGATCCGCAAACCATAGCCTTGGGCGGCATAGTCCCCCTGCGCCGCTTCCCAATGGAACACCCCATTGCCAAGGATCAACACCGCCAGCATGACCAGCACCATAAGGTTGCGCCAATTCTTGCCTGCAACGATTTCGCGGGTCAGCACGACCGCAAGCGTGACAAGCATGGATAGATCCGCGCAAACCACCAGCCAGACCGGCAATCCCGATGAAACAGCAACGGCCAGCCGCCCGGCCAGCCAAAGCACGAACAGCCCGCCCAACGGCCAGCCGACAATCGGCAACCGCCCGGTCCAGTTTGGCACCGATGTCAGCAAAAACCCGGCGACAACCGCCCCGAGATAGCCATAGAGAAATTCATGCGCGTGCCACGACACCGGGTCAAACCGGCTGGGCAATTCCAAATGGCCCGAAAGCATCGGCACCCAAAGCACCATGGCCAATGCCGCCCAAATCCCTGCCCCGAAAAAGAACGGCCGAAACCCATACGTCAACAATGCCGGCCCGGTCCAGGCGCGCATTTGTGCGGCAGTGCTCATGGCGAAATCCTTTTTGTTTGCACGCCCGCCTCGGTCAGAATGATATCAAGCGGGATATCATGCGGCTGAGGATGAATTGTCGTCAGATGCGCCGCCTGAAAACCGATCCCGATGGTTGTCGGGCGCGGGTCCAGATCGGCGAGGGTTCGATCGAAATAACCACCGCCATATCCCAACCGAAAGCCCCGAACGTCCCACCCCAGCAGCGGTGCAAGCGTGATGTCGGGGATCACCTGATCGGCCTCGGGCGGGGGCACCGGGATGTTCCAATCGCCCCGCACCATCTTTGTGTCCGGCGTCCAGCGGCGAAACACCAGCGGCGCAGCCTTGGTTTCCACAATCGGCAAGGCGATCATCACGCCAAGCCCGTGCAGATCGGTCATCAGCGGGCGCAGGTCGGGTTCCCCCTTGATCGGCCAATAGGCAGAAAATATCCGGCCTTTGGCACCGTTGAAACGGCGCTCCAACAGGGCGCGCAAATGACCTGTGATCGCCTGACCGATGGTCCGACGCGCGTCCACGCCAAGGGCCTGACGGGCCTCGCGTAGCCGGGTCCGCTCACCGCGTCGCCACGCCGCCACCGCACTGACAGGAACATCATGGTTTCGCGTGGTTTCAGTGTCGTCGGTCATGCACGGCCTCCGGTCTGTTCCATCGCCGCGCGGGTTGGTGATCTGGCCCATCCGCTGCGCTGGTGGCGTTGCGTCCGCCGCTGATCAGCGACGGTCATCCAAACCGAATTCTGCATTCGTTCCTCCAGTCTTAAAACAGCTTCTAACGTCTACCCAAAGGTAAGCTTCGCCACCTAAACACCTTATGCTAATGTCATTTTATTCCTTACATAGCGTGGACCGCTTCCAGCATTGTATCTTGAAAATGCGCCAGGCACGCATCGATTTCCGCACGCGTCTGGAACAAACAGGCAGCGGTCGACAAAGCATCGGCAAGCGCGGCCGACTTTGCAGAAACGGTTATTTCCCGCCAGTTCGCGCGGCTCGGCTCCCCCGTACGCGGATCAAGAATATGGCCAACCTCGGACGCGTCGTCAAAAGTGGTCCCAAGCGGTGCAGACGTGGCAAGCGCGCGCGCGGCAAGCGGCACCTCACCCCCGGCGGCAAGCCTGACAGGCCACGCCTTGCCATCGGGTTGCGATCCAAGCGCACGAAACTCGCCGGTATCGATCAAAATATTCGTCAGGCCCTCGGCTTGCAACATTTCGGCCACGCGGTCCGCGATATAGCCCTGCGCGATCCCGTTCAACGTCAACGCCATGCCGGTCCGCATAGTGATGGCCGAAGCGTTGAAAACGACGTTGTCCCAACCTGTTAAACCACGCGCTTCGTGCAAATCGCTTGCCGTGGGCCGCCCTCCAGTCGCGAAAGCCTCGGCATAACTGGCCCATAGCGTTTGTATGGTCGGGTCAAAACGACCACCGCTTGCAGCATGGACCGCGCCGGCCAGCGACAGACATTCCAGCAATTCAAACGGGGCCATTTGCAACGCCCCCGATCGGTTCAACCGCGCCAAAGCGCTGTCTTGGCGGTACAAGCTGAAAATGTCTTCAAGGCGGGAAATTTCCGCCGCGACCCGCGCGCTGATCTGCTTCGCATCGGGATGGTCCAGCCGCAGCGTCGCGCGCGCGCCCAAGGCCGTGCCTTTCCAAGTATAAATTGGCTTGGCGGTCAATGCCCCGGGAAGGGCAATCGCGGCGGCGCTAATGGCCAGAAAACGGCGTCGATTGGTCATGGTTTTACTCTCCGGATTTGCGCGACAAGGCGCGCAGACGATTTTCAAAATCTGTATCACTTGCGTCACCGTCCAGCGCGACAGGCGCCAGAACCGCGCTATCGGGTATGTCGGCCAACCGCATGACCTGCCCGCCATTGGTCTGGGCGAACTCTGCCGCCTTGCCCGGATCGGAAAACGGCACCACTTCCGGTGCGCCCATCCCGCCGATGCTGCGGCCGCCGACGACATAAAAAGCACCCTTGGCTGCGATCCAGTTATTCGGCCCGGGCGCGGCCCAATTCGCACCTGCGGCCCCCATATCGCTGACCCAGACGGTCAGGATGGCGTGGCTCTGTTCCGGCATCCGCATATAGGCAACAACGTCACGGACCTGACTGAAAAACAGTGGCGCGCCAGGCAAACCCGCCAAATGCGCCTGCGCTTTGGGGCCATCATGTTCCAGCAGGATCATCTGGCAGTAATGACCCGCCGCTTCTTCGCTAAGCGGCAACGGGGTGGTGTCTTGTACGACGTCGTCCTTGCAGGCGGTCAGACCCAATAACGCAAGTGTCAAAATCCAATATTTCATGGCTCTACCCTTCGGAAGGCCACCGCAGCCACCCCGATCGCGATCAATGGCCAGACCATGATCGACAAAAGGGATTGCCACGGCGCGATTGCGTTTGCCGCACCGCCAACACCCGAAGCAGCCACAGTGGCTTGCGACGCTGTCAGGTTGAACAAACGGAACGCATCAGCAGGATTGGCCAGCAAAGCCGCCGGAAAAACGGTTGTGGTGAAGCGGCCGCCATTGTCGGCAACAACCGCCGCCAGCAGCCCCAGATCATAAAGCACAACCAAACCCAGCCAAAGCCCGATAGCCAACCCGGCAGCCCCCGAAACGCGGCCCGCCAGCGATGACAGCGCATAACCGATCCCCAGGAACGTCGCGCCCAACAAGACCGATGTCCATGTCAGCCGCCACAACGCGATCAATCCCGATACCGCCGTCGGATCAGCGACGATGGCAACAGCCGCTGCCGCACCATATCCGGCGCAAATCGCAACGATCAAAATGGTCGTATGCGCCACAAGCTTGCCAGCCAGAATTTCCCAGCGTGCCACCGGATAGGTCAACAGCAATGGCAGCGTGCCCCGCTCGACTTCCCCCGCCACGGCATCAAACGACATCAAAAGAGCCACCAATGGCACCAGATAGACCGAAAGCGATGTCAGGGAAGCCACGAGAACGGACAAACGGTCAGCCCCCAACGCCCCCGTTGGGGCCGACCCAGCAGCCGACAGAACAAGCGAAAAGACCACCATCAACAGCACCGCAATCAGCACCCAGCGGTTGCGCCGTGCAATATGAATTTCCGTCTTGGCGGTGGCAAGGATACGGGCAATCATTGTCCGTCCCTCCGGCTGAAATGGCTGTATATGTCTTCCAGACTTGGCGGGATGACATCCAGATCGGCAACTTTGCCCTGCAATGCCGATATCTGGGCAAGCGTCGTCAGTTTCTCATCCTGGCCGCATGTCAGGTGAATCGCGTTGTTCATGCGAACGGCAGCTGGCAGCGCCGCCATGATCTCTGCTTCATGCGTTTCATGCGCATGGATCTGCATCGATACGGGCAACGCGGCTTCCCTGCGCAGCTCTGGCAATGTCCCCTTGGCCACCAAACGGCCACCAGACAGGATCAACAACCGGTCTGTGCGCGCTTCGACCTCTGTCAAAGCATGGCTCGACAACAAGATCGCGGCCCCGTCCGCCGCCAGACCATCCAGCAGTTCGTAAAAATCACGGCGCGACACAGGATCAAGACCGCTCGTTGGTTCATCCAGAACCAACAGGCTGGGATGTCCGATCAGGGCTTGGGCAAGCCCCACGCGCTGACGCATCCCTTTGGAATAAGTGCCGATCCGGCGGTTGGCGGCATGGGCCAGACCGACACGGTCCAACAGGGGCAGCGCCCCCGATATGTCTTCGTTGCGCAGGCGCATATAATAAGTGATCTGTTCCAAACCGGTCAAAGCAGAATGGAAAGCCGCATTCTCGGGCAGGTAAGCAACATGCGCGCGCGCCTGTGCATTTCCCGGGGCCGCACCGCACACCGAAATTTCGCCACCATCCGCCGCGATCAGACCTAAAATGACCTTCATCAAGGTCGATTTGCCCGCACCATTATGGCCCAGCAGCGCCACGCGTTCGCCCGGAGCCACGCTGAGAGACACATCGCTCAGCGCCTTGACCCCGCCAAACGCCTTAGTGAGATGAGAGATCGTTAATGTCGAAGTCATCAAGTTGTCTTTCGTTGCGTTTGGCGGCAGCTTCGGCCTCCATTGCGATATATTCAGGGGGAACCGTTATGATGGGCCCGGCCATCAACGGGGCGCTGTCAACCACGCCCCCCGGCAGCGTTGCAGGGAAGCTCGATTGCGCCCAACGGATCAGTTGCACGGCGGGCGCACCGATCAGCAAAGACGCGGCAGGTTGCGACCAAAGGATATGATCCATCAGGTCGTTGGGCCGAAACGGGCTGTCAGCGATGCCATCCCCGCCAAGGTCAAAACCGGGATGGTCTGACCAATAATTGCCTCGCCCTTCAAAGCTCCATTCGATGTCCCGCGTACCGACATATTTCACTTGCGTGCGGTTGCCGATAAACGCGTTTCCGGTCAGCACGTTGCGTTCTGATCCGGCGGTGAAGTGAATGCCGATCGTGCAGCCTTCAAAGCGGTTGTCATAGATGATGTTCTTGTGGGCATTATAGATAAACGTGCAGCGATCCGCCCCGCCGCGCACCAGATTGCCCGACACATCGGCATTGTTGGCAAAGTTGAGCATCACACCGTGACTGCCATCCGACAGGCTGAGATTGTTCTTCAACACTACGCGGTTGGAAAACATGATCGCGAAACCAAGATGGTTGCCGATCGACACATTCCCCGACACTTCGGAATTGTTGGTATACATGTAATGCACCGCAAAACGCAGATCGCGGAACAGGTTGTTGCGATAGGTTCCATCGCGCGAAGTGTTTGAAAAAATGCCGTCACGGCCCCAGCGGACAGAATTGTTTTCAACAACGGTGCCCGGCGAATTCCAGACATAAATCCCGTTCCCGCGGTCGTTCATGCGCGGGTTCTGGGTGCCTTCGATCGTGTTTGCACGCACAACGGCATTCAGCCCGCCATGCACGTCGATACCGTGCAGGTTGCCTAGCACATGATTGCCTTCCACCAGCGCACGGTCGGCCTTTTTCAATATCTTGATACCGGCATCCAAATCCTGACTGTTCAAACCCGACCCGGTGACGGTGATCCCTTTTACGGTCACATCCGGCGCGGCGATGGTGACGACAGTGCCCTGCCCCAAACCATCGATGATGGCCTCTTGCGGGCCGGTCAGTGTCAAAGGCCGATCGATGTAAACGGGGCCGGCATGGCGGCCCGCCTCCAGAACAAGCACATCGCCGGGGGTGGCCCCGGCGATGGCAAGGTCAAGCCCCCCTGACGCAGCTGGCACGCGCAGCTCTGCCGCCCAAAGCGGCAAAGCGACCAGTGCAGCCATCACATATGTCAGGGGGCGCAGCATGTTTACGCGTCTTTCGGTTCAACGAACATACGACCGCGCATTTCCATGTGCAGCGCATGGCAGAACCACTGGCAATAATACCAGAACACGCCCGGTGTCGCCGCCACAAACGTGACCGAAGATGTCGCTTGCGGCCCGATCTCCATTGCCACGCCATGGTTGCCCATGGTGAAACCGTGCGTCAGGTCGTCGATGTCATCAAGGTTGGTCACATAGACGGTCACTTCGTCACCCTGCTTCACGGTGAAGGATTCCAACGCAAAGTTTGGCGCTTGGCTCGACATATACACCCGCACCTTGTTGCCGTCGCGGATGACCGTGTCTTGCCAATCGTCCAGATCAACGCCATCCGCCTCGGCTTGCGCCCGGGCATCTGCCCACATCGGATCGTTACGATCCCAAACGGATTTCGGGTTCACCTTGCTTGGATCGACGATGATGCTGTCATGGGGCTCGGCAAAGGTCGGGCCGTCATGGATCAGGGTCATCTTGTCGCCGTCAATCGCGAACAACTGTTCGTTTTCTGGCTTCAGTGGTCCAACGTTGAGGAACCGATCCTTGGAGAACTTGTTCATCGTCAAATAATATTTGCCGCTGGCTTCCAGCGTTTCCCCCATCACGGTCGAATTGTGGCCGGGCTGGTAATGCACGTCCTGCTTGGTGATGATCGGGTCCACGTCTTCGCCATTGTAAAGCTGAACCGCTTTTTCGATGTTCCACTTGACCACCTGACTATCGAGGAACAGCGTGGTGAACGCGTTGCCTTCACCATCAAATGCGGTGTGAAGCGGTCCAAGACCCAGCTCGGGCTCCGCGACAACAGCGCTGCGCGGATCTGCATCCTCGTTGAACACCGCGTCAAGCTTGCGCACGTCGATCACCGACACGGTGGGCGACAGTTTGCCCGCAATGCACAGGTGAATCTTGTCCGGCGCCATGTTGCAGCCATGCGGGTTGTTCGGGATCGGGATATAGCGGGTGTATTTCTTGTTTTGCCCTTTACGTCCGTCCAGAACCTTGACGCCGTTGAGTTCGACAAAGTCACCGGCTTCGATGCCTTTTTCGATTTCCTTGATGTTGAAGACAACGACATGGTCCATATCGGCTTCTGTCATGTCGGGAAGCGTCATGCCCATTTCCGAATTGTAACATGTCGAGAAGGCGTATTTTCCGTCATAGTCACAATCGGTATTGTCAAGATTGCCCGAAACCATGACCTGCCATGCCACGGTCATTTCGTCAGCGTTTACAGCGGTATAGAAGTTTACATACTGCTCTGGCTCATCCAGAATCTTGCCGTCATTCACCATTGGCACTTCGTCTTCCCCATTGCAGAAGACATAGTTGGTGCGTGGCCATTTTTGCGGCCGCAACCCATGGATCGCCTTGGCGTTGGGGATCTCGATGATCTTGTCGCATTTCATCACGTCGCAACGAACACGGGCGACACGGGTGTTGGCCTTGTCGTTCATGAACAAGAAGCGCCCGTCATAGGTGCCTTCGGTGAAGGACATGTGAGGGTGGTGCAAATCGCCGTTTGGCGGGAATTCGTGGCCGTTGGCCGCCAGTTGCGCTTTGGTCTTTTCGGTCAAACCCTCGGTCAGGATTTTCTTGGATTCGTTGGTGATGCCCCACCCGGTCGCCGAACAGGTGTTGAACACGGGAATACGCATCAGCTCGCGCATGGACGGCACGCCCAGAATACGCATCTCGCCGCACTGCCCGGACGACCAGAACCCATAATATTCATCCAGCTGCCCCGGACCGACTTCCGCACCGGCGGCAGCGCGGGCGCTTGTCGTACTGGCCAGCGTGGCAGCACCGACCGCGGCCGTTCCCGTCAGCATGGCGCGCGACCCGAAAGCGCCGGCCAAAGCCGCTCCTCCAGCGGAAGCGCCAAGCAAGCTTCTGCGCGTAATTGGCAGTTTCGTTCCCTCTGACATGGTATTTCCTTTCATGTTACAGGTGGTTTGGGTTGTTGATTTGGGTGCCCGACAAAGCGCGAAAGATCTGGCCCCCCGGCATCTTTGGCCCGGCGCTTGATCTTTTTGATAACCACAGGGCACGTCGTTTCGGACTGATAAAGCACCTGACAATGCAGGCAGTTGATGCATTCGTTCGGGTTGATTTCGCCGGTTGGATGGATCGCCTGAACCGGGCATTGATGGGCGCAGGTCTGGCACGGGTTGCCACATTCCCGATACCGCTTGAGCCAATCAAACATCCGCAGCCGCGCCGGAATGGCCAGCGCCGCGCCCAACGGGCAAAGATAGCGGCAGAAGAACCGTTCGACGAACAGCCCGGCAATCAACAATGCGGCGACATAAGCCACGAACGGCCAGGCGCGGACGAAATTGAGGATGATCGCCGTCTTGAACGGCTCGACTTCGGCCAAATGCTCGGCCTGCTCGATGCTGGACAGCGACACGCCGAACAGCCCCAGGAAAATCATGTATTTCAGCGGCCACAGGCGTTCGTTCAGGCCCCAAGGCAGGGTCCATTGCGGAATATGCAAGGCACGGGCGACCTTGTTCAGCAGTTCTTGAAGCGCGCCAAACGGGCACAGCCAACCGCAATAGGCCCCGCGCCCCCAGAACAGCAAAGCCGCTGCAACCGCGAACCACAAGATGAAGGTCAGCGGATCAAGCAAGAAGGCCTGCCAACTGAACCCCGTCATCAGCGATCCGAACAAGGCCATGAGATTGACCACAGACAGTTGCGCATTCGCATACCAGCCCAGATAGACCAGCGTGACCGTCAGGAATGTCATCCGGAACCAAAAGAACCCACGTTCGTTGCGCGTCGCGATCCCCTGAAAGA
This sequence comes from Thalassovita gelatinovora, assembly GCF_001458355.1. Taxonomy (GTDB): domain Bacteria; phylum Pseudomonadota; class Alphaproteobacteria; order Rhodobacterales; family Rhodobacteraceae; genus Thalassobius; species Thalassobius gelatinovorus. The sequence continues at coordinate 105,970 of NZ_CYSA01000005.1, forward strand.
AGAACACGACCGTCAGCACCGACAGCATCGTGACCAGAACAACGATTTCGGTTAATTTTCCTTCCCAAATCCGTTTCCAAAGGGCCTGTTGGGCATCCAGTTCAGACTGGCTGGCGACCCTTTCAACGGCTGCTGGAACTTCGGCGGTCGGTGCCGGGGCAATCGCCCGGATGTATTGATCCGGCAACTGATAGCCCAGATCAAAGGTGGTAAAGACCTTTTCGATCGCGCCAACCTCGCGCTGTACCAACAGCTGAATGCGAAACGGTTTCGTCGGGTCAAATTCGCTATCCGCAGGGATCTTGAACAAATCCGCCTCATTGAAGGCCGGTGCCCCTTCGGCAATGATCGTATTGATCCGCTTGTGCATACGGTCGCGGAACCGGACCGAAACATCATCCTGAATCAGCACGATCCGGTCAAAAATGCCGCCGCGCACATATCCAGAACCTTTGAAGGAATAAAGCCCGCGGCCAACGATGGCGATGGCGTGATCGCCCTCCTCCAGCCAGTCTTCCAGATTTTCGGCTACCGCGTCTCCCAACAACGCCCGCGCGATCGCGGGGTGCGACACCAACGCGGTCTGCATCTCGATGAAAGTGGTTTCGGGGGGATCGGTCAGGGCGCGCTTGGCGGCGCGTTCGTCTTCCATTGCGGCGAAGGCGGCATTGACCTGCCCCACATCCAACGACAAGCGCCGCAATGTGCCGTCGCCTTCCAACGTCATCCAATCGCTGGCGGCTGCCGCGTCCGGGTCGATTTCAAACTGCGGCCCGGTCCCTTTTTCTTCCACGACAAGCCCGCCCAGCCCAAGCTGCCGGGCGACTTTCAGACCTGCGCGAATAATGGAATCGTCGATCACCATGATCGTCACGGTCGCGCCCGATATGATATCAAGCTCATGCGCGGTGCCGCCTGATTCAGCTTCGGCAACCAAATCAAGCCCGGTATAGCCCGCCACCATCGCCTTGATTTTGGAATCTGGTATACCGATCAGGACAATCGGTTCAGAATGCTTGACCAACTGCACCCCGATAACCTGCGCCGCATCATCCACCGCGACCATGGTGTGAATTGGCTTGCCTGAATATCCGGTGGTCGAAACATAATCCGACGTCACAAAGGCCCAGCCAATGCGCTCCCCGTTTTTAAGGACTTGAACGGCAGGAATGTCCGAATTGACCGCGCCAAACGCATCGGCCCCTTCGACAAGCTCCCCGACCTGCACATCGGGCAACAATTTGGCAAGAACGGACTGGGCCGAAGCCGGAAACCCCCAAAGGAGCATCGTAACGGCCAGGGCGATAGCTTTCAGAAGGTAACGGAGGGATGTCATGCGTTGGCGTCCTTGAAAAGAGGTCGCCCGTCGCAGCGTGTTTTATGGCCGTAAAGAACCTGATCAACATGGATCGGAACCGGCGTGTTTTGCACTGTCTTGTGCATCACCGGAGGGCCGCGCGGCATCGGACGGATATTTGAAGTGTGAAGGAATGGGGTTTGGAAAGAGGATGGTTCTGCCGCTGCTACAGATAAGCAGAAAGGCAGGCCCACCCCGTTTGCAAGGTTCGGGTGACCGGCGAAAGTGTCACAACAAACGCAGCACTGGTGGCAGTCGTGACTGGGTTCGATAGGCGTTCCATCAAAGCCGACAAGCACGGTTTCCGCCACACCGTCGGCGCAGATTTCCATCTCCAGGAACGTGCCGTTACTGCTGGCCTCAGCCATGCCCAAAGGACCATACAAAGTAAGGGCAAAAGCAACCAAGCAGCTGAAAAGGATGGAGGCGGCGCGTTTCATAAAGACTCCTCTAGCAATAGAGAAGCACTCATTCATTGATCTAGCGCAAATGTTTTCATGTTGCCCAAAATACTCGCAACGCGCACATTTAATTTGCGGAATGTGTTCGCCACAAGACTGGCGATATTTGGGTGTGTCTTTTGGCAATAAATCGAAAAAAATAACTTTATTTCAACTAATTGAATTAAACCTGCACGATTTTTCAGGCTGAGAAAAAACGCCACCTCACAACATGTGATGGTCGCACTATGAAATAGAATATAATCAATATATTCAGATAGTTAAAAAATTTACAATATTTGGCAGTTCAATCTCATTAGAAGCAATTCCGACATTTCCACGACACAGTCGAACAAACGCATTCACATATATAAATATATAAAAATGGATTCTTAACTTCGCGTCTATTTCCTCATGAATGACGCCCCTTCACATGACCAGAAGAATACACACAGTAAACTGTCCATGTGCCGACCTTGATAATTCAAATTCAAGTACAAGAATACGAAATCTCCCAACTCTATTCGGGCTCCCGATCCCATCCGTTTTCCGCGACCGATTTCATCGGTTTCGGACAGGGTGGCGTGGTCCAATCATTTGAAGTTCACTCTGGTGCGTCTCGTCAAGCCATACCGCATTTGCGGCATGGTTGATCCTTGTTCGATCCGGCTGGCCCCCTTGATTTCGTGACGGACTACGTCTGCACCGGCCTAAACTGCCCCGCGCCGACATCTCGATCCATGGGCGTTACTTAGGGTCAAGCCACGGTTTTTACGGACAATTTTGACATAACTGAAGAAAAAGCTTCATCGAACTGTCACACCTCCCGACTACCTGAACACCGGTGCGCAACCGCTGCACATCACACGCAAAGGATGGCTGCCATCCTTTGTGTTTCGCTATCCGCAGGGGCCGTGGTCCCGAAACTTCTAGGGCGCAACGACGCCCTCTGCCCCCTACGGGCACCAATCGAACCGGAGTATCGAGATGAAGAATTTCAAGATCAGCGTGGCCGCTGCTGCCTTCGCCATGACGGCGAACGTGGCATTTGCCGAAACCAACATTACTTGGTGGCACGCTATGGGCGGTGCCTTGGGCGAAACCGTCAACAAAATTGCCGAGGATTTCAACGCCTCGCAAAACGATTACCAGATCACCCCAGTTTTCAAAGGCACCTACGAAGAAGCCCTGACTGCTGGCATCGCCGCGTTCCGCGCTGGCGAACAGCCCAACATCCTTCAGGTTTTTGACGCTGGCGCCGCCACTGTCATCGGTGCCAAAGGGGCAACTATTCCGGTTCAGGATCTGCTGACCGACAATGGCGCTGCCTTTGACATCAATGAATACATTTCCGGCGTGCGCTACTTCTACGCCGACAGCGAAGGAAAAATGATCGGCATGCCGTTCAATTCGTCCTCGCCGGTTATGTATTACAACGTGGACGCGCTGGAAAAAGCAGGCGTGACCGCGCCCAAGACCTGGGAAGAATTCCAGTCGATAACCGCTCCTGCCCTGAAAGAAGCGGGTTACACCGCGCTGTCGCAGTCGCACCTGCCGTGGATCTTCACCGAAAACTTCATGTCGCGTCACAACCTGCCATTTGCCACCAACGACAATGGGTATGACGGCGCCGAAGGCACCGAAATCCTGGTCAATAACGACGCGATCAAAGCCCATTTCACTGCCGTGACCGAATGGCAGAAGAATGGTTATTTCGAATGGTTCGGTACCGGCTGGGGCGACAACCAAACGCCTTTCGAAGACGGCAAAGTCGCGATCTGGCTCGGGTCTTCGGGGTCGTTCGGCGGCCTGTCGAAAAAAGACCTGCCATTTGAATTTTCGGCCACCTACCTGCCTTACTGGGAATCCGTGACATCCGAACCTAAACAAACCTTCATCGGCGGTGCATCGCTGTTCGCAATGGCGGGCAAAGACGCGGCTGAAAACAAAGCGACCGCTGCGTTCTTTGAATTCCTGACCAAGCCCGAAACCCAATATTTCTGGCACCAGGAAACCGGCTATGTGCCGATCACCAAAGCCGCTTACCAAATGGCCAAAGCAGACGGTCACTATGACCGCGCACCTGCCGCCGAAGTCGGCATCCTGCAACTGTCCTTGCCTGCCGGTGAAAACACCAAAGGCTATCGCATGGGGTTCTACGTTCAAATCCGTGACGTGATGAACCGTGAATACGGCCGCATCCTGACCGGTGAAACGTCGGTCGAAGACGCGTTCAACAACATCGAAAAAGAAGCCAACCAGCTGCTGGCGCGGTTCGCCAAGACTCAAAGCTGAACACGGACACTTATAACACCGACGGTCGCAGCTTCTGCGGCCGTCTTTTCGGTCCCGGAGATTCCATCATGAAGCGCGCAGGCTTTACCACCACTTGGCTGCCGATACTGCTGCTGGTTCCACAGCTGTTGATCATCGCGGTGTTTTTCTACTGGCCTGCAGTCCATGCTCTGCAGTCGTCATTCTACCTTCAGGATCCGTTTGGCTTTGGCTCCACCTATGTGGGTTTGGAAAACTACACCGACCTCGCCCAAAGCTCGGAATACCTGAAAATCACCCGATTCACCGTGGTATTCACCCTGTTGGTCACCTTCTTTTCTCTGGCGCTTGCCCTGCTGCTTGCGGTCAAGGCCGATACAGTGATCCGCGGGGCCCGAACCTATCGCACGCTTTTGATGTGGGTCTATGCCGTTGCGCCGCCGGTCGCGGGGTTCATCGGGTTGCTCATGTTCAACCAAAGCTGGGGGCCGCTGACGGACATTGCGCGCGCCATCGGCTGGGATTTCAAACTGGGGGTGAACTTCAACGATACCGCCACCGCCATGGTCATCGTGTCGGTCTGGAAACAGGTGCCGGTGAATTTCATCTTCTTCCTGTCCGGGCTGCAATCGATTCCGAAATCAGTGCGCGAAGCGGCGCTGATCGACAATCGGTCCGCCTCGGGTCGCTTTTGGGACGTGACTTTCCCACTGCTCGCACCCACCGGATTTTTCCTGTTGATCATCAACATCACATACGCGCTTTTCGACACGTTCGGCATCATCGACACGCTGGTAAAAGGCGAACCGGGCAACAACCCGATGACTCTTGTCTACAAAGTCTATGTCGACGGGTTCCGCGGCAATGATCTGGGCGGTAGCTCGGCACAATCCGTGGTTTTGATGGTGCTGGTTCTGGCACTGACGGTGTTTCAGTTCCGGCTGGTCGAACGCCGTATCCACTATACCTGAGGGACCGGAAATGACCAATCTATCGAACACCACAATCGCGGCACCCACCCGCCGGATCAGATGGTCCCGCCTGCTGGATCATGCGGTGCTGATTGCCGGCTCTCTGTTCCTGCTGATCCCTTTGCTGATCGTGCTGCAAACCACCACAACGACCGACGTTGAAACCATGAAAAACGGTCCCCAACTGGTGATCGGCAGTCAGTTCGACGACAACCTGAAAGACGCGATGGTCAAGGCGTCGGGATTTTCCGGCGAAAACACCGGCATGTCGATGCTGATCAATTCGATGATCCTCGGGCTGGGCTTTGCCCTGGGCAAAATCATCATCGGCATGATGGCGGCTTACGCGCTGGTCTATTTCCGACTGCGCTTTGCGACGCTGGCCTTTTGGCTGATCTTTACCACGCTGCTTTTGCCGCTCGAGGTGCGCATTCTGCCCTCCTACGAAATCGCGCAGAAACTGGGCTTGCTGAACACCTATACCGGGCTGATCGTGCCGCTGATCGCATCGGCCACCGCGACGTTTTTCTTCCGCCAGTTTTTCCGCTCCGTGCCCGAAGAACTGGTCGAAGCCGCCCGCATCGATGGCGCAGGCCCCGTCAAGTTTTTCATCGATATCCTGGCACCACTGTCGCAAACCATGATCGCCGCGATGTTCATCATCATGTTCGTCTATGGCTGGAACCAATACTTGTGGCCCACCATGATCACCACCGACGAAGACATGTATACGCTGGTGCGTGGTATCAAGCAGATCACTCAGGATCTGGAAGGGACCAACATCCCCGAATATGGCCGCGCCAATATGCTGGCCCTCATTGCGATCCTGCCCCCGGTAGCGGTCGTCATTTTCTTCCAAAGCTGGTTCGTCAAGGGCCTGACGGAATCTGATAAATAAGGACGTCCCATGGCTCAGGTCTCCCTGAACAATATCCGCAAAATTTACGCCAACGGGTACGAAGCCGTTACCCCCACCAGTTTCGACATCGCCGATGGCGAATTCGTGGTTCTGGTCGGCCCGTCGGGCTGTGGAAAATCCACCCTTCTGCGCATGGTCGCCGGGCTTGAAGACATCACCGAAGGCGTGTTGTCGATCAACGATCGGCAGGTCAATCACGTCGACCCGGCCGATCGCGACATCGCGATGGTGTTTCAAAACTACGCTTTGTATCCGCATATGACCGTGCGCAAAAACATCGGGTACGGGTTGAAGAACCGCAAGATACCGGCGGACATGATTGAATCCAAAGTGCAGGAAGCGGCGAAAATGCTGAACCTGACGGACTATCTCGATCGCAAACCCAGCCAATTGTCGGGGGGCCAACGCCAACGCGTCGCAATGGGCCGCGCGGTGGTACGCGATCCGGCCCTGTTCCTGTTCGATGAACCGCTGTCCAATCTCGATGCAAAGCTGCGCCACCAGATGCGGATCGAAATCAAAGCGCTGCAACGCCGTCTTGGCGTGACCTCGATCTATGTCACCCACGATCAGGTTGAAGCAATGACCATGGCGGATCGGATCATCGTGTTGAACGAAGGTCGGATCGAACAGATCGGTACCCCGGCCGAAATCTACCACGCGCCGGCCTCGACCTTCGTGGCAAGCTTCATGGGCGCTCCGCCGATGAACCTGATCGACGCGCGGCTAGCGGACGGTCAGATCATGATCAACGGCAATACCGCCCTCGCCCCGGCTCAGGGCACCGGTGCGATCACCTTGGGTATCCGCCCCGAAGACGTGGAAATACACGATGACGCCCCGATCCATTTCCACGTGGACATCGTCGAAGAACTCGGGGCGCATCGCTTGCTTCATGGCCAGCTGGCGGATCAGGATTTCACCATCCATGTCGGCAAAGATGTCGCGGCCACACCCGGTGCCACCCGCATTGCGATAAAACCCGACTGTTGTTGCCTGTTCGACCCCGAAACGGGGAAAGCCTTGTGATCACCAAAACCTGCACGACCCTGCCTGCCGTCGCCGCTACGGACAGAAATCGTAGTCTGACAGCGCCGCGAACCGCTGCGGCCCATCGCGGATTGCTGGCGGAAATCCCCGCGATGAACGCGGTTCAGGCCGCCGCCCTTCGCCACTTGATCAAACAGTCAGGCAATTCCGACATACGGAACATAGTTCCATTCATCTTGACCCCCATTGCCGCTGTGCGTTACCAACCCGTAACAGAGGGAGGATATGATGCACTGGCTAGACGACCTGATCAGCGGAAAACCGGCGGATACACGGGCGATCATCGATCACGATGGCACCGCAATCACCTTTGGGGCACTGAACGCGGCGATTGATGCCGCCGCAGATGCGATGCGCACCCACGGCGTGCAGCCCGGCGACCGGGTGCTGGTGGTGGCGGAAAACTGCGCCTTGCTGGCGGCAGCCTTCCTTGCCGCAATGCGGTTGCGGGCTTGGTGCGTGCCATTGAACGCGCGCGTCACCGCCCCTGAACTGGACGCGATCCGCGCTGACGCCGGGCCGCGCCTGACGCTGTTCACCGACGTGGCGTCGACCGCGGCGGACACTCATGCCACCCGGTTGGGCGCCGTGACAGGCCCCAAGGTTCTGGGCCACCCGCTGCGGCTGCAGGCCGATCCCGCCGCGCAGGCCGAAACGGTACAAGACAGCCCCGAAACCCAGGTGGCGGCACTGGTCTATACCTCCGGCAGCACCGGCGCGCCCAAAGGGGTGATGCTGTCGCATGCCAGCCTGATGTTCAACGCGCAAGTGATGGCGCAGGCCCGAAACTTTGCGCCCGACGACGTGATTTTGCTGGCGCTGCCCTGCACCCATATCATGGCCCTGTCCACCGCGTTGCTGGCCGGGCTGTCGGCTGGTGCGACGGTGCGACTGATGGCGCGGTTCAGCGTTGACGGGATGCTGGACGCGCTGGCCGAAGGCGGCTCGGTAGTGACCGGTGTGCCCGCGATGTTCGACCAGATCCTGCGCCGGACCGAAACGGGTGAAGCCGCCCTGGTGGCCCCCCGCCTGCGCATGGTTGGTTCGGGCGGGGCACCGCTGGACCCGGCGTTGAAGGCGCGGATCGAAGCGCAATTTGGGCTGCCCCTGAACAACGGCTACGGTCTGACCGAAGCCGGGCCGGGCGTCGCCTCGACGGTGTTCGGACCGCGGCGGACGGATGGCTCGATCGGCTATGTCTATCCGGATTGCGAAGCGCGCATCGACGATGCCGGTACCGATGGCGTGGGCGAGTTGCAATTTCGCGGGCCGGGCGTGATGCTGGGCTATTACCACAATCCGCAGGCCAGCGCCGAGGCAATGACCGCCGACGGGTTCCTGCGCACCGGCGATCTGGCGCGGATCGACCCGGATGGCGCACTGCATCTGGTGGGGCGTAGCAAGGAATTGATCATCCGCTCGGGCTTCAACGTCTACCCGCCCGAGGTCGAAGCGGCGCTGATGGCCTGCCCCGGTGTGCTACAGGCGGCGGTGGCCGGGCGCGCGATTGCGGGCAACGAAGAGGTGTTGGCCTTTGTCACCACCGACGGCAGCACCGACGCCGCCGCCATCGCCGCGCATCTGCGCAACCGGCTTGCAGCCTACAAGCAGCCGCAGCACATCATCGTGGTGCCGTCCATGCCGCTGACTTCGGCGGGCAAGCTACACAAGCCCGCGCTGGTCGCGCAATTCGCCCCGCCCGGCTGATCGGGCCAAAACGCCCTGGGTGTCTGATATCAGGCTTTGATGGTGCGATCCTGTCTCGGGCCTGTCTTCGGCTTGAAAGGACGCATTACGGGACAGGTTCGTCACCGGAGCGCCACGACCACGCACGCCGTCAGAGCTGCAATACAGCGATCACAAGCTTCGCTCGCGATCTTGTCGATGGCGACGATCCCCGCAATTGCGACAAACGGTCCACAGCCGTTGCATTTCCCACTCGGCCCTACCACCTCTTGAGGACATCGGGGGGAACACATGCTTTCACTGAACTTGCGCAGCTTGGCGGTGGTCGTCGCCCTGTTGGTTCCAACGTCTGGCTTTGCCGAGGATGACATGATCCACTTTTCGGTGTCTGACCCCACCCGTTGGAATTACTTCAGCGATCAGGTCATGGGCGGCGTCTCCGAGGGCAGAGTGACCTTCGAGACAGTTGATGAGGCGCCCGTCCTGCGGTTAACCGGTCGCGTCAGCACCGCCAATCGCGGCGGCTTCATTCAGGCCCGCATGATGCTGGATGCACCATTGTCCAACACGTCGCAAGGCATCGTTTTGACGGTGCGCGGCAACGATCAACCCTATTACGTGCACCTCAGGACAAGGTGGACCATCTTGCCATGGCAATTGTATCAAGGTGAATTCGACGCTTCGCAAACTTGGCAGGAAGTGCGCATTCCGTTCGAGTCATTCGCTCCTTACGGTGGGCTCCTGTCCCGATCCTTCAGGGTTTCAGACGTGCGCAGCATTGCCGTCGTTGCCTTCGGACGAGACCACGACGCAGACCTGTCTGTGCGCGCCATAGGGGTTTATTGAGGCAAGGAACGCGTCCTTGAGAACAGCGGGGCACTATCCGCCCAGCCGATCAGACCCGAATGCCCTAGCGGCGCGGCACCACCTTGAACGACCCCGAAGCACGGGCAAGGACGATGCCGGTATCGTCGCGGATTTCGCCTTCGGAAAAATAGATCGATTTACCACCACCGACGCGCCGGGCTTCGCAGATCAGATGCGACCCGCGCGGCTTCGCCAGGTAATTGACGTTCAGGTTCAACGTGACCGAGGGGCGGAAGCTGTCGGGACTGCCTTCCCAGCAGCCGGAAGACCCCAAAGTGGTATCCAGCACCGACGCGTAAACCCCGCCATGCGGGATGCCCATCGGGTTCAGAAGCTGCGGACCGATATCCAGCTCGAACCGGGCGTACCCGTCGGAATAGCCGGTCTTGTGCGCCCCCAGAAGCGCCATGAAGCCTTGGGTACTGGAAGTATAGAGGGAAGGATCGTCACGCATCAATCTGGGGCCTTTGACTAAGAGTTTGCGCCGCCTGAATCAGGCGCGGCGCATAGATGTCGATAAGGGTTTCTGCGGGGTTGAGAAATGCGAAACCACCGACGTTGATCGCATAGAGAGATCCGCCCTGTGCGGCGCGGACCGGTACGGCTATACCGTTGATTTCCTTACGCCAATCACTGAACGAGGTGCAAAATCCGTAGCGCGTAAAATCGTCACGCGCCCGGCTCAGCCCGGCTTTCAGGCGAAGATGGTCGGCCGGCTCTGCGGCGCGCAACGCATCGTCCAGCAGTGCGTCTTGTTCATCTTCGGGCAGGCCCATCAGGATCGCGCGGCCGATCGAGCTATAGAACAGCGGCACCTGCGCCCCCAGATGGAACACCATCGACACCGAATTCGGCGAACGATGCGTCGCCAGATACACCACCGACTGGCCAAAGCGTTCCCCCAGCGCGGCGGCCACATGCGGATTGTCACCGCGGCAGATATCGGCCAGTTCCAGCTGCGCGCGGTCCTTGATTTCCATTCCCGCCAAAACGCCGTGGCCCAGGGTCAGCACGCCAGGTCCCAGCCGGTATTCACCGCCCGGATCGCCCTGCACCAGATAGCCCAGCTTGCACAATGTATAGGTCAACCGGGTGACCGTGGTCTTGGGCAGGCCGGTGCGGGTGGCAAAGCTCTGGTTGGACAGATAAACTTCATCATCGCGAAACGCCCGCAGCAACGCCAGCCCGCGCGCCAGCGCGGTGACGAACTTGGGATCGCTTGGATCATCCAGCAAATTGCCGGACAGGGTGCGGTTCTCTTTATGATCGTTATTGGTCACGCGGCCTCCGGTTCCGCGCAGTGGCGCGGCACGGTTTCGAGGGTCAGAATATCGTTCCGTAGTTCGGTCGGCAACCGTCGACTTATTCCGGTACCGGCTGGCGCGGCCGGATGAACAGCGAATCGCGCCCGATCCAGCCGCCGCAATGGTCGCAGGCATAGGCCGCGCGCAGGATCTCGCCGCAATCGTGCAGCCGCAGGTCGGGCGGTGGCTGGCCAGCGTTGCACCAACGGTCGCCCCAATCGGCGATCGCCAGCAGCAGCGGCAAAAACCCTTCGGCGCGCGGCAGGATAGAATAAAGCAACCGCCGGCCCTGTGCCTCTTCCTGCACCAGCCCCAGATCCATCAGTTTGTCCAGCCGGTCGCGTACGATACTGGCCCCCAACGCCAAATCCTGCGCGATGCCCAGCATGTGGCGCGGTTGCTGAAACAACAGATACAGGATCTCGTTGCAGGCCGGATCGCCGACAAGCGACGCGGCCACCGTTCCACGTTCCTGCGAGGACGCAGCGGTAAAACTGGCGTCGTTGCGCCGCGACAGGCGCGGCCGGGGTTCGGTTTCGATCTGTTCGGGCTGGCTTCGGTGAATGGTGACGCTTGAACTGGTGACAGCCCCCCGGCAACTGGTGCAACGCCAGGTCGCGCCGATGACATGGCCGCAATCGCGGTGCACGATGTCGAACGGCAGAAAATCGGCCTGCCCCGGATTGGCCTGGTGCCACAGCCAAACGGCATACATCGCATCCTGCAAATCCTGCGCCTTGGCTGTCAGCGCATAGTCCAGCGCGCCCTGCGCCGGGCTGGTAAAGCGGCGATACAGCAACTGTTCGCGGCACAGATGCAACAACCGCAAGGACAGGGTCTGGCGGGGAATGTTCAGGCTGCGCTGAAAGTCGTTGAAACGCCGCGTCCCGTTGTAGGCTTCCTTGAGGATCAGCATCGTCCACGGATCGCCCAGAATGCGCAGCGCCCGCCTGAGCGCGGTGGCTGGCGGGCCGGTTTCCGCACCACTGTCGGGGCCAGAATTCGAGCCGGAGTCGGGCTGGGTATCGGGGTCGGTCACGCGGTTGCTCAAGGGGGGTATCCTTTCTCCGCGATTCAAGCACGGCCAGCTGCCCAAGGCAACCAGCCGTCCCCGTATGCCCGCCGGATCTGCGGGCTTTCATGGCGATCACGCGGCCCAGATATCCGCCCCATCAATCCAGGTGGTGTGAAACCCGATGGAAATCCGCCGGGGGATTTTCACCTTGGCGATCGGCTTGGTGATATCGTCAGCGTCAAAGATCAGGCAGTACGACGACCAGTCGTTGGTGTCGGTGATGAACGTCACCGGATAGGCCCGGCCTTCGTCGCTGGCAGTCGTCGCGCCATGCGCCGGGGCGACCGGCGCTTCCGAACCATAGACCCCGTCGCCGTAATCATAGCGCTGGGTTTCGCCGGTTTCGAGATCATAGCGCACCATCGCATTGAAGGTCTGGCAGCGCCCTTCCAACGACCCTTCATGCGGGATCGGGATAACCTGATTATAGGAATAACGCGTCTTGCGACCGACGAAATTAGTGTTGACCGTCGGGAACTCGGTGTTGCGGTCGTCCATCGGGCCTTCACTGACCGCGCCGGTCTTTGTGTTGAAGCTCCAGCGATACAGGATATGGGTGCGGCGGCGATACGACATCATCGACGCAAGATGATGATCGGCAGGATCCTTGACCGGCATCGGGTCTTCCTGCCGGCAACCGACCATATGAACCCAGTCGCCCTCTTCCCAGCTGTTGGCGATATGCAGGATATAGCACGGCTCGGCTTCGAACCATTGCACCTTATCCGACCGGCCAAAGCGGTCGATCAGCCCGAACCGGGCCGGCTGATCGCGATGAAATCCCATCACCCGGCGGCCGAATTTCTTCAGCAGGTCAACGTCGTGATAGAACGGCAGATCGTGCAGGATCGCGTAGTTTTCGGTCAGCCCCATATCATGCGGCGACCGCGGACCAGCCAGATCGATGTCGATGTCGAAATTCAGCGTCCCGTCGGCGTTGGCCATGCCATAAGACATGTATGGCGGCTCGTCCTGGTAGTTGAAAAAGAACATCTGCTTGCTGAACGGGTCGGTTTTCGAATGCGCCGAAACCGAATGGCTGAGATTGCCACCCAAGGTTTCGCGCCCCACGGTTTCCAGCGTCAGCGGATCGACCTGATACGGGTCGCCGGCCATGTACCAAAGCGACAGGATCTTACCGTTGTAAAAGATCACGTCGGTGTTCGACACATCCTTGATCGGCGAACCGGGCAGCCGGAAATCATAGGGACCAGCCAGCCCCGGCCAGATCGCCTTGCCAGCCTTATCCTCGACGATGAAGGCACCGTTGTGCAGGTATTTCTGTTTGAACGTCGCTTTGCCGTCACGGAAATAGATCGCCCGCAACTGCGCGTCGCCGTCATAGTAATGGTATTTTTCATTGACCGGCTCGAATCGCTGCGACGGGCCGTTCATCACATAGGCACCGCACAGATCGGCGGGAATTTCACCTTCAACCTCCAGATCCTCGGCTTCGTATTCAATATCGGTCGGTGCGAAAGCGCCATGCAGATAAGGGTGATCGAAGTGCCGGATCCAGTCGGGCGCATCGGGCGGGGGTGTGCCGTCGGGTGCAAACATCCGCACGTTCGCGGCGGTCACGGCGAGAGAGGGTTCGTGGGACATGATGCGCTCCTTATATCTGCTTAACTAGACTAGTTATCGGAAATGCTCCGCCGCGCGTCAAGCTTTCTTTGCATATCGAGACCTAAATCGGGTGAAATCAGCCCTGAACAGGCCAGAAATGCGGGGTTTGTCGCAATATAGCTGTGAAAACCAGCCCATTCCGTTCCGATATACAAAACATCATTCTGAAATTCATGCTTTTCTCTTGACTGTCCGCCAAATAGCAGTCTAGCAATAACGTCAAGTTGGGAGGAGGAACCGAAATGCTGCAAATGGTGTGTCTGCCGGGATTGCTATGCGACACCGGGGTGTTTGACCCGGTACTGGCAGGAATGGACGAACCGGCGCAGGTGTTGCCGGTGCCGCGCGTCGCGTCGTTCGATGCGATGGTGGCTCAGATCGTTGCGCAACTGCCTGACGCGGCGGTGCTGGTCGGCATGTCGATGGGCAGCTATCTGGCGCTGGCCGTGGCACGACAGTTCCCGGCACGGGTTAAGGGGCTCGTCCTGATTGGCACCACCGCCGCGGCCGACACCCCGCGCGCCGCCGCTCTGCGCGTCAAGGTCGCTGCTTGGGCCGCGCGCGAAGGCGAAGCGGCACTGGCCGATTCAGTGGCAGATTCGATGCTGTCCCCGGCCCGCCGCGCCGACCCCGCATTGCGCGCCACGATCCGGCGAATGACCGAATCGCAGGGCGTGGATACCTTTGCCATGCATCAGGCCGCGCTGGCCGAACGGCCCGATCAGACCGCCGCGCTGGCGGATATCCTCTGTCCGGTGCTGGTGATCACCGGAACCGAAGACACCTCGACCCCGCTCGGCGCCGGGCGTGCAGTGGCAGAAACCGTGCCGAATGGCCGGTTCGTGGCGCTGGACGGGGTCGGCCACATGCCGGTGTTGGAAACACCCGATCTCGTTGCCCGGCACCTGCGCACATTTCTTGACGATTGTCTGACCCTGGAGGACCAAGCGCAATGACCATCAAAGACCGGCTGCGCGCCCTGCGCCTGCCCGCGATTGCCGCACCGATGTTTCTGGTGTCGACCCCCGATCTGGTGGTCGCCTGCTGCAAGGCGGGCATCGTCGGCAGCTTTCCGGCCCCAAACCTGCGCACCAGCGAAGAACTGGGCGACTGGATGGCCGAAATCACCAACCGGCTGACACCGCAGGACGCGCCCTGGGCGCTGAACCTTGTAACACATTCGACCAGCCCGCGGCTGGAGGGCGACCTGCAACAGGTGGCAAAATATCACCCCCCCGTGGTGATTACCGCCCTGGGCAGCCCCAAACCGGTGCTTCCCACGGTGCATGACTATGGCGGGCTGGTGTTCGCGGATGTGATATCGGTCGATCTGGCGAAAAAAGCCGCGGCCGCCGGGGTCGATGGTCTGGTACTGGTCTGTTCTGGGGCCGGCGGACATACCGGCGATCTCAGCCCGCTTGTCTTTGTCGAACGCGTGCGCCAGTTCTTTGACGGCTATATCGCACTGGCCGGGGCGATCAACACCGGTGAAGCGATTCTGGCGGCACAGGTGCTGGGCGCCGATTTCGGCTATCTGGGCACCAGTTTCCTTGCCGCCGAGGAAAACATGGCGTCAGAAGAGTACCGCCAGATGTGCGTCGACTGCGGCGCGACGGATCTCCTGGTCACCCGCGCCTTTACCGGTGCGCGGGCATCGATGCTGAAACCGTCGATGATCGCCCGCGGGCTTGACCCGGCGGAATTGGAATTCAAAGTCGCCAAGATGAACTTCACCGGCCGCAAGGACGAGACGGTCAAGCCATGGTCGGGGATCTGGGGCGCCGGCCAGGGGGTCGGCAAGGTTGAACGCGTAGAACCGGCGGCACTGATCGTCGACCGGTTGGGGCGCGAATATGAGGCCGCGCGGGCGCGCGGGCGGGAGTTGTGTGCATGAACCTGTTTTCCACCGATGACCACGCTCGCTATCGCGCCGAGGGCCAATGGGGCGAACTGACTCTGCCAGAAATGTTCGCGGCGACCTGTGCGCGGGTGCCTGACCGGCTGGGTCTGGTCGATGCGCCAAACCGCGCCGAAATTTTCGAGGGTGCACCGCGCCGCCTGACCTATGCGCAGATGCGCGCCGAGGTCGATCGCTACGCCGCGATCTTGCAGGCACAGGGCATCGGACCGGGCGCGCTGGTCGCAACGCAACTGCCCAACATTTCTGAAATGATCCTGATCTATCTGGCCGTGTCGCAGATCGGCGCGGTGCTCAGCCCGGTATCGCTGGCCTATCGCAGCGCCGAATTGCACGACCTGTCACAGGTCGCGGCGTTCGACGCCTATATTTCGGTCGGTCGGTTCAAGGGGCAGGATTATTTTGCCGAACGCAACGACGCCCTGCCCGACAGCGTGCAGCGGCTGGGGATCGGCGACGGCTTGCCAGCGGGCGTGACCCGGATCGACACCGCAGCCCCCGGCAAACCGCCGGCTCCGGTGGCGCTCGATGCGGATGACATCTTCGCGGTATTCTGGACCTCGGGCACCGAGGGCGTACCCAAAGCGGTGCCCAAGACGCATAACAACATGATGTCCAGCTCGTTAGGCGCGTGGCGGTTGCTGAACCTGCCGGACGGCACCAACATTCTGGGCCCGTTCCCGTTCGTCAACGCCGCCGCGATGGGCGGACTGTTGATGTGCTGGATGCGCACCGCCGGCGCATTGATCTTGCACCATCCGTTCGACGTGGCCGTGTTCCTGGAGCAGCTCAAGTCCGAAGAAATCGGCTATACGATGGTGGCACCGACCATCCTGACCTATCTGCGCGATCAGGCCCGCGACCCCGATTTACACCCGGCACTGCACCGGCTGATGTCGATCGGAACCGGCTCGGCGCCGCCCGACCCCGAAGTGTTCTTGTTCTTCGAAGAAACCTTCGCCACGCCGGTGGTGAACTTCTTTGGCTCGAACGAAGGCGCACAAATGTGTTCCTCGTGCGAGCGCGTGCCCAACCCGCGCCACCGCGCCAGCTATTTCCCACGCGACGGGGACGAAAATTGGGATCCGGCGCTGCGTACCGCCAATGGCGGCACCTTCCGGCTTGTCGATCCGACCACTGGTGATCTGATCACCGAACCGGGTGGCCTGGGCGAAATGCATCTGCACGGCCCGGCGCTGATGCCGGGGTATTATTCACGCCAGGGGATCGACCGCAGCAAGTTCACCGAAGATGGCTATTTCCCGTCCGGCGACCTGTTCCAGATTTCAGATTGCGGCACGCTGATCCGGTTTCACGCCCGTTCGCGCGAATTGATCGTGCGCGGCGGCATGAAGATCGCGCCGGTTGAACTGGACAACGTGCTGTCCGCCCTGCCCGGCGTGCGCGAAGTCGCCGTGGCGGCCTATGCCGATCCACATATGGGCGAAAAAGTCTGCCTGTTCGCGGTGATGGAACCGGGGCGCGGGCTGGATCTGCCGACCGTCACCGCGTTTTGCGACGATGCCGGCCTTGCCAAATTCAAATGGCCCGAACGTCTGGAACTGTTCGACGCCCTACCTCGTACGCCTTTGGCGAAACTCGACCGCAAAGCGCTGGCCGGATGGCTGGCGCAACAAGGAGCCCAAAATGCCTGATTCCGTTTACGTCCTTGGTGGCGCCCAGACCGACTTTGCCCGCAATTGGGCCCGCGAAGGGCTGGGCATCGACGCGATGATGCGTGACGTGTTGTTCGAAGGGCTGCAAAATGCCCGGCTGGACCCCAGCGACCTGCAATCCGTGCATGTCGGCAATTTCGTCGCCGAACTGTTCTGCGGTCAAGGTCAACTGGGCGGCATCATCGCCTCGCTGCATCCTGACCTGTCCGGGGTGCCGACCCAACGGCACGAAGCGGCCTGCGCCTCGGGATCGATGGCGATGCTGGCGGCGACGGCCGAAATCGAAGCCGGGCGCTATGATCTGGTGGCCGTTCTGGGCGTCGAATACATGCGCAACGTGCCCGGCCAACGCGCCGCCGAACATCTGGGCGCTGCGGCCTGGGCAGAACGCGAATGGACCGACGCGACCTATGTCTGGCCTGCCGCCTTTGCCGATCTGATCGACGCTTATTCCGAAAAATTCGGCTATCTGAACTATGATCACCTGGGCGAAATCGCCCGCATCAACTATGCCAACGGCAAACGCAATCCCTATGCACAAACCCGCGACTGGGAATTTACCGACAGCAGCTTCACCGAAGATGACGACGCCAACCCGGTGATCGAAGGCCGCGTCAGGCGCAACGATTGCGGTCAGGTGACCGATGGCGCGGCAGTGGTGTTTCTGGCCTCGGCAGAGCGCGCGGCCGAATATGCCAAGGCGCGCGGTCTGGCCCTGTCCGATCTGGCAAAGATCGACGGTTGGGGCCACCGCACCGCACCGATGATGCTGGCCGAAAAACTGGCTGAAAGCCGCAACGACCGCTTCGTTCTGCCGCAAGTGAACAAGGCGATCCGCGACAGTTTCGCCCGCGCCGGCATCGACAGCCCGTTTGCGCTGGACGCCATCGAAACCCACGACTGTTTTGCGATGACCGAATATGCGGCGATCGACAGCTATGAAATCACGGCCCCCGGCGAAAGCTGGAAAGCCGTCGAAGAGGGCGTCATCGCCCGCGACGGACGGCTGCCGATCAATCCCTCGGGCGGGTTGATCGGGCTGGGCCACCCGGTCGGCGCGACCGGCGTGCGGATGATGTTGGACGGCTATCGGCAGGTCACCGGCCAGGCGGGCGACTGCCAGGTCGAGGACGCACGCCGCGTCGGCCTTTTGAACATTGGCGGTTCGACTACAACGATTGCGTCTTTTGTCGTCGGACGGGGTGCCTAACCCCGCAGACGAATACCGTTTCAACAAAAGGGAGGAAACCAATGTTGAAGAAAAACCTGACCGGCCTTGCCGCCGGATTTGTCCTGAGCCTGACCGCCTCGGTCGCCGACGCCCGCGATCTGGCCTTCGCGGTGTTTGTGCCGGCCGCGTCGCCGACGGTGCAAAAGATCTATCAGCCATGGGTGGACTGGTTCAACGCCGAGGCCACCAATGATGACGTGCAGATCTCCCTCTTTGCGGGCGGCACGCTGGGCCGCAATCCGCGCGCCCAGGCACAGATGGTCGCCGATGGCGTCGCCGATCTGGCACTGACCGTCCCGGCCTATACGCCGGGCGTGTTCCCCGATTTCGACATGTTCGAATTGCCGGGCTTTGCCAACGACGTGCGCGAAGGATCGCTGGCATCGCTGGAAATGCACCAGGAAGGGCTGCTGCATGGCTACGAAAATTATTATGTCGTGGCGATGTATTCCTCGGGGGCCTACATGCTGCACACCCGCGACGCGGTGAACAGTATCGACGACCTGTCCGGGATGCGCATCCGCGTCGGCGGTCAGATCCAGACCGCCGTCATTGAATCCCTGGGCGGCGTACCGCAAAGCATGAGCGCGGGCGAAATGGCCGAAAACATCGACCGTGGCCTGATCGACGGCGCGATGAGCGATGCCTCGGTCGCCCGGACCTTCCGCGTGGCCGATGTTGCGATGAACCACTACGACGCCAATCTCGGCGTACTGGTATTTGCCATCGTGATGAACCGCGACGTCTACGCCTCGCTGTCCGACCATGCCAAAGAACTGCTGGCGCAAAGCGGCCAGTTCATCGCGGACCGGCAGATCGAAAACTATGGCGTGGCCATCAACGGCAACATTCAAGGTTGGCAGGACTCGGCGGACCATTCCGTGGTGATCCCCGAAGACGCCGACCGCGCCGAAATCGCGACGCGGGTGCAGCCGGTCATCGATATGGTGGCGGCAAACGCATCGCCCGGCCTGATCGAAGCCTACAAGGCCAAGCTGAAAGATATCCGCAACCGTTGATCCCTTGCCGGGCCGGAGGTTACGCTCCGGCCCGTATCCCGCATTCCAGATTCAGGAGGGCGCCGTGCAGCGTCTTGAACGACAGTTCTTATTGATTTCCCGTGGCGCGGCGATGATCGGCGTGCTGTTCTTGCTGATGATTTCCGGCTTGTCGGTCGTTGATATCATAACCCGCGAAATCAGCGGCCAACCGATCCGCGGCGCGGGCGACATCGCCCATCTATTGACGATCCTGATCATCGCCGCGTGCTTTCCGGCCGGGTTGCTGGAACGGCGACAGATCAAGGTCACCTTTCTGGGTGCGATCTTGCCGCGTGCAGCAAACCGTGCGCTTGAAGTGTTCGGCGCATTGATGACCGGTCTGATGTTCCTGGCGATTGCGTATTACGTCACGCTGCACGCGCAGCGGGTCAGCGCCAGCCACGAATACACCATGGTGCTGAACCTTCCGATCGCACCGTGGTGGTGGGTTGCCACTGCCTGTTTCTGGGTCTGCGTTCCGGCGCAGCTTTTTGTTACCGTGGCCGAAATTCTCGGTCGCCCAGCCCCTTACCACGAGGCCTGACATGGAACCGCATATTATCGGCTTGCTTGGCCTGGGTTTGATGCTGCTATTGATCCTGATGCACGTCCCGATCGGCGTGGCGATGGGGGTCGCTGGCGTCGCCACCTTCGGCATGATCCGCGGCAATCTTGCCCCCGCGATGACCCTGTTTGGCACTGAAACGGTGGGCAAAGTGGGAAGCGCCGAACTGGCGGTCGTTCCATTGTTCCTGCTGATGGGCAGTTTCGCCACGGTCGGCGGGTTGTCGTCTGATCTCTACCGTATAGCCCATGCGCTGATCGGCCATGTACGCGGCGGTCTGGCGGTCGCGACGATCGGCGGCTGCGCCGGGTTCGGTGCGATTTGCGGGTCGTCGATCGCCACGGCGACAACCATGACCCGCATCGCCCTGCCTGAGATGATGAAGCGCAATTACTCCGAACGCCTCGCCACCGGTTCGATCGCCGCAGGTGGCACGCTGGGGATGCTTATCCCGCCCTCGATCATCCTGGTGCTGTACGGGGTTCTAACCGAACAATTCGTCAAGACACTGTTCGTTGCAGCGTTGATTCCCGGCCTGTTGGCGGTGTCGCTACACGTCTTTGCGATCCTGATCCTGGTGCGCCGCAATCCCGACCTGGCCATGGCGGGCACGCGTCAGCCGTGGTCCGAGTTCGTGCAGGCTCTGCGTCAGGGCTGGGCCGCCGTCGTGTTGATGTTCGTGGTCACCGGCGGCATCTATGCCGGCGTGTTTTCGGTCAATGAATCGGCTTCGGTCGGCGCGTTTCTGGCATTCCTCATTGCCCTGTTGCGCGGGCGTCTGACCCGGCGCGGCTTCTGGCAGGCATTGCAGGAAACCGCCGCAACCACTTCGATGATCTACCTGATGACCATTGGGGCCTCGATCTTTACCTACGCGGTGACGATTTCCGGCCTGCCCGAACTGATGGTCAACGGGATCCGCGACACCGGCCTGCCCGGCATCTGGGTCGTCGTGCTGCTGATGGTGATGTATCTGATCCTCGGTTCGATTTTCGAAACCATTTCATCGATGGTGATCACCATCCCCTTCGTGTTCCCGCTGATCCTAAGCTATGGCTATGATCCGATCTGGTGGGGCGTATTGACGATCATGGTGATCGAGATCGGCATGATCACACCGCCAATCGGGATGAATGTATTCGTGATGAAAGCGATGCTGCCAAAAACCAAGCTGTCGACGATCTATGCCGGGGTTGCCCCGTTCATCGTCGCAGATCTGGTGCGTTTGGGTCTGCTGATTGCCTTTCCGGCCCTGTCATTGTTCCTGGTCAACCTGTTCAACCTGCCGCATTGAGGAAACACCATGCCCACCACCCTGCCCTCCGAGGCCATCACTTGGGTTCTGGAAGTCGCCCTGCCCGACGACCAGCGCCCCGCGCTGGAGGCCCTCATGCACGAAATGACCGAAGCGACGCTGGCCAACGAACCGGGCTGCCTGCTGTATGACTGGTTCATCACGGCCGACGGTACCGGGTGCCACATCCTCGAATCCTATGCCGACGACGCGGCGCTTCTGGCCCATATCAACACGTTCAACACGACCTATGCGCGGCACATGTTCAGCATCGTCTCGCCACGCCGGTTGACGGTCTACGGTGCCCCGTCCATATCCGCGCGCGCCGCACTGGCCCCTTTGCACCCGGTGTATCTGTCGCGGCTCTGACGTCTCCGATACAGCTCTGGCCAATTGAGTTCGGTGGGTTTCATACAGCGCATTCCTGAGCAGGAGATCACAACTCCCTTCCCTAAGGCTCAGGACCGAGACATAAGCGATCTGGCGCGTGGGTTCCGTGGCAAGATGCTGGTACGTGAATCGGTCAATGTGACGGCGGTGGGCGGGCCTGCGCCTCAAACTGATCTAAAACCAAGCGATGGATCGCCTGATCCGTCCAAGGCCATGACCAAGGAAACGCTGGCATCGGCGCGGGCCAGTATTGAAATGGTCTATGGCGTTCTACCCGGTCTAAGCAATGTCAGCACAACCGGACCAATGGTCAGGGAAGCGCAACGCCACCTCGCTCAATGGGGGCTTATGCCGATTGCCGCAATGATCGGCCAAGAGGCCAGCGAAAAGCTGGGAAGCCCCGTCACGCTGGACGTGATGCGACCGCTTCAAGCCTTTGATGCGGGCGGACGGGCACGGGCACTTGGCGCGATTGTGCAGACGCTGGCCTTGGCAAAAGAGGCGGGCGTTGATCCGGCTCAGGCTTTGGACCTTGTGGATTGGAAGGAATGAGGAAACCGGCGGGAAGAGGGGTTAGGAAACACTTGGATTGATCGGCGCCGTCTGGCTAGGGTGTTGTAGACGGAAAAGGAGGATACAAAATGAACAAAACATTTGCACTCATAGTGCTGTCATCGGTCGCGGCTTGCGGATCGCTGGTCGAGAACACGGACAAGCCGAGTGGAATTTACGTTGCAGGTGCGGAATCTATCAGTGGCGATTTTGGTGTGACATTGGCAACTAAAGCGCCTGCATCGGGTGTTCATGTTGAGGGGGTTTCCTGCAAGAATAAGATTTGGGATTCGGCTCCGACAAACGAAGCCGCATTGTCTGTCCTTCGTCGTGAGACTGCAAAGGCTGGATACAATACCGTCTACGTCACGTCAGTAGAACCCGCTGAAGATGCGTTGCTCATGAACTGCTGGACGGCCATTCGGGCAACGGGGACTGCCTTCAACCGGTAGCAGTCTTCTTTCATATCTTAGCCGTGGCGCGCCCGGTAAAACGGCCAAATTTTGAAATGACATGTTTGGCAAGCATTGAATTGCTTGAGATAGTTTTGTCCGAAAAGTGAAGACCATCTGTTACCCCAGATGTTACCCCAGAGCAAAATCGTCCAATATATCGGAAAACAAAAAAGCCCTTAAGTCATTAAGACCTAAGGGCTTTTTATGGCTCCGGCGGTAGGGATCGAACCTACGGCCAATTGATTAACAGTCTGAGATTGCGAGTAAATCATGGTCCATTTAGCCTCATTCGGGGCGTACGACCCCTTGAAAACATAGCAATATCATCCCGGTAGCACCATCCAGGCCCACCTGGATCAATCGCAAACACTGTACTCGGGACTGTACTTTCCATGACCATATTCAAATTCACCGAGGCCCGTATCAGGGACCTCCCACTCGGCTCGGGCATTCATCGGGATACCGATGTGAAAGGGCTGATGTGCATTTGCCATAAGACCTGCAAGACCTTTGTCGTTCAAAGCGACGTCCGCAGAGAAAAGCGTCACGTCCGAACCGTGAGGGTCAAGATCGGACGGGCTGACCATATCCGGCTCAACGTGGCCAGGAATGAGGCCCGAAAGCTCATGGCCACGATCCAGTCTGGCGTCGATCCTACGGCTGGGCCAGAGTCCACCGGCATCACATTGGAACAAGCCCTGAAAGAGCACCTGAAAGAACGGGAACTGTCCGACGCCACGGTCAGAAACTACCAGTACCATATGGACAACTACCTCGGGCGTCTTCGGCGTCGTGCCGTGGCTGACATTACGCGTCAGGACTGCCGAGGGCTTATGGACCAGCTCACAAAGCGTCACGGCAAGACCACGGGTGGTTCGGTCATGCGCACCGTTCGAGCTCTTGTGAATACGGCCCGCCGCCATGACGAGACGATTGGCGCAAACCCGGTTGACGCCCTTCGTGTCCCGGCCACCCCGAAACGGGAAGTGGGTGAATTGGACATGACCGATTTCTGGTCCACGACCGAAGCCATGTCTCCCTTGATGCGTGACCTGCAACGGACGTTCCTTTTGACGGGTGCACGGAGAACTTCCCTGCTTGGTGTGAAATGTGCCGACTTCGATGCCGAGGCTGGCGTGCTGACTTTCACCCACATGAAAACGGGTGGAGCTTGGTCCTTCCCAACTGGCCGCTGGTTGACCGAAACCTTGAAGGCCAGAATGGCAGAGGACGCGCCTCTGAACTCGCCTTGGCTTTGGCCGTCACCAGGGTCAGCCACAGGCCACGTTGCCGAGCCAAAGCGGGCTGGTGTTCCGTCTCCGCACTCACTTCGTCACCATGCCAGAACGATGATGATTGCTGCTGGTGTGCCATATGCAGAAGGGGCGCTTCTGTTGGGTCAAAGGCTTCCAGGGGCCTCTGGCGGGTATGTGCATCAGACGCATTTGGTTGAAGCCCTTCGGCCCCATGCTCAAGCCTTAGAGGATATGGCCTTGGTCAAGGCTGGTGTTGCGTGAATGATGGTACGATGCCTTAACACGTTGGCATATCGAGACCTTGCAAGCTGATAACCTGATTTCATCGCTGTCCACTTGGACGCATTTGGATATTGGAGTTATCAGCATGAGCAACCCACAAACTGACACCCCTTGGATGACAACCGAGGTCGCTGCCAAATACCTTTCGGTCTCGCCTGGCACCATGAACAATTGGCGTAGCAAGGGCACTGGTCCGTCTTACCGAACCGTTGGCCGGATTGTCCGTTATCACCGTGACGATCTGGATGCTTTCATGATGTCGGGGGCGGCATGATGCGAACGATTACAATCATACAGCACCGTGACCCGATGCCGGACTATTCCAACGAAGAAGACCGGTACGAGATGGCCAAGATGCTCTTGCAAGAGGCTAAATTGGACAGCACCGACCCAGTTGAACAGGTGATTGAGGCCAGTTGGGCCGCGGGCTTCAACGGCTTTGACGATGCCTGCCTTCGATTGCTTGCCGGGTTCTTGGGACTTTTCCCGATTGATTGGTTGGAAGACCAGCAGGGCAAAATCACCGTCCAATTCGGCACCGCTTTGGATGCGATCAACTCGAATGCGGACAACGTGAATTTCTGGGAAAATGGATATTTGCGGGACGAAGCTGCAAGACGTGAACCGAGACGTTGGCGTCTGCACGAGGCGGAACTGGCAAGGCAATTCCACCGGCATTTGACCTAAGACCAAAGGTCCGCTTCGAAGGCGAGGTTAAAGATTTCCCTACGCCAGCGTTCGTTCGTGCCTGCGAAACGTTAGGTTACGGGCGCATTTTGGCACGGTATTGTTCTGATCGATAGACCGGATTGCCACAGCCGCCTAGCAGGGCAATCCGGTCGATACTTTAGCATATAGGAGGCCTGCCATGCCTGAAACCGAAGATAACGCCCCCAAGCCTTCTGGCACACCATTGAAAGACCTCCTGACGACGAAGGAAGTCGCAGCCTTGACCGGGCATCCGGCAACCACGCTGATGGCCTTTCGCAATCGCCGCAACAACACCAAATACAAGAATGCCGGTCCTGATTACGTTAAGATTGGGACCGCGGTTTTCTATGAACGCTCTGTGATCGAAGCCTACAACGCCAAACGTGCGGGGGCTTGAAATGGGTGCTCATACCGATGCGTCACAACTGACGCCCTTGCTGGCCAGTGGGTACCAGCTTCTCCCTTTGCATAAGTTCTCGGCCGAAGATGAGGTCAAGGGCAAGAAACGCAAACGGGGCAAGTCTCCAATCGATAGCAACTGGATGAAGCGTACTTATAAATCCCAGGACCAAATCAAGCATATGGAGGCGGGGAACAACGTGGGCGTTCGTCTGCGACCCTTTGAGCTGGTCTTGGATGTGGACCCGAGGGCCTTTCCTGACGGACAGACCTTGGCGTCCCCAATCAACCCGTTTGTCGAACTGGTTCTTTGGACTGGCATGGACCCGGACCTCTATTCGACCGTTGAGACCGGCTCGGGTGGCCTTCATATCTACATGATCAAGCCTGAGGATGTTTCCACCAGAGACAGCCTGAACGATCAGTTCCCTGGCATTGAGTTCAAGACGGTTGGCCGTCAGGTCGTTGCTCCTGGTTCGATCCATCCCGATACCCAGAAAACCTACACTTGGAAGGCTGACACGCCTGAGCTTGATGCTTTCGGTGCAGAGGCTGCACCTGAGGCTCTTGTCGATTTGATCCGAAGACCATCAGGCAGCGTGGCAACTGGCGGGGGCGAGCACGATCAAGAAGAGTTGGCTCAGATGCTTGAGCACCTGGACCCAGTCGACTTTGCAGACCACGACGATTGGCTCACTTTGATGCAGGCCTGCCACCATGCAACGGCGGGGGATGGGCGTCAGGAGTTTGTGGATTGGTGCACACAAGACCCCGCATATGCAGACCACGGGACCCTGATCGGCAACCGATGGGACAGCCTTCACGCCGACAATGACGGAAATCGTATAACCTTCCGCACCCTGCATAAACTGCTAAGGGACGCTGGGGCCGAGGATGCCATTCCCAGAACGCCGGCAGCCGATGATTTTGACGACGACCTGGACCAAACTGGAGCGCCAGCAGGTGCAATAACCACGCCAAAGAGGAAGCCGGTGCATGAAGGTGGTTTGATCGTCAACAAGAAGACCGGCGTAGCTCCCGACACACCCAAGAATGCCCTGAAGGCAATTACCGGCTCCAAGCTTGATCCAAGGTTTGACGAACTCAAGCAGCGGGTTGTTCTGATGGGTGAATTGCCTTGGGGTGAAGGCTATGGCCGTGTGCTGACTGACAAGTTGCTCTTGTTGGCCCGCACGTTCTTGATGGAACAGCACCAGCGAAGGGACTACCAGCCGTCAAAGGAAAACGTGCAGGACGCAATCACAACGGTTGCCTATTTCTACAAGTTCAATCCGATCCTCGATTATCTGGACAGCTTGACCTGGGATGGAACCAGCCGGGTGAAAGACCTCTTCACTGTCGCCTTTCAATGTGGCCGGGACGAATATACCGAGGCCGTCTCACAATGCTTTATGGTCGGGGCCGTAGCTCGTCAAAGGCAGCCCGGCTGCAAGCTGGACACGATGCCAGTCATCAAGGGGCCGCAAGGCTCTTTGAAATCTACGGGCATTCGGGACCTGTTTTCCCCGGATTGGTTCAGTGACGCAGAGCTTGGTGATCTTAGGAACAAGGATGCAGCCATGAACCTGGAAGGTGTCTGGGTCCACGAGTTTGCCGAATTGGCCGGTCTTCGGGCAAGTGACATGGACGTTCTCAAAGCATTTATGTCCCGAGCCACAGACAGGTATCGGACGCCCTATGGTCGCAACACCGAAGATCATCAACGCCGTGTGGTGTTTGCGGGCACTGTGAACGAAGGCGGATACCTGAGCGACCCAACGGGTGCCCGGCGTTTCTGGCCGTTGGAAATGGCCTCCGGGTCCCGGGTTGATCTGGGTTGGATTGCTGAGCATCGAGACCAGCTCTGGGCCGAAGCTGATGCGTTGTTCAAATCGGGCGTTGGCCACGTATTGCCTGAGCCTTTGTGGTCGATGGCAGCAGAACGCCAGGCAGACGAAACGGTTGATGATCCTTGGGTTGATAAGCTGGCTGAAATGCTCAGCAACCGGAAAACGCAACGGCAGGCCTTTGAGGCTGGAACGGGAGACTACGCCGAGGAAGTGATCAATGGGGAGCGGGTGGCCTCTCCGTTGCGTGAGCCTCCCCCCGCCGACAAGGTGCATACCCAGGACCTTCTGAGCTATCTCGGCTTGGAAAGCGACCGGCAGAATAAGGGCCATGCGCAGCGTTTGCGGCGTTCTATGGAAACCCTTGGCTGGAAGCACAGACGGGGCGTCAGGTTGGGTGGCCGTGTTTCGGCGGGGTATGTCCGAGCCGATAAGTGACGTTCTGGCAATCGGAGCGTATCAATTCGGTCACGGCGTTGACGGTCGTTGATCTTTGTTGACCTGAGGCGTCGCTTCTAAGGCCTTGTTTCGGAACATTTGTTGACGATGTTGATCATGTTGATCTTAAAGCAATATATCTTGGTAGAATAAGCCGATAAGGCAAAGGGCACGGACCAGGGCATAGGGGCAGCGTGCAATCCGGATATATATAGCGAAAACGGTCAACGAAGATCAACGTCGTCAACAAGGTAATAAAAACAATACGTTACGGAAATCTCCGAAAACGCCTTGTTGACGTAGAATTCTTCCAGCTTGGCAGACCGGGACTGCACAACGTTGTGAGCCGGCACACTCCCTTGTAAATCGCTGGCATACGGCTCCAACGGAACACGACATTCTGGCCTCGAACGGCAACGAGGATGCTGTGCGTGAAAAACCTGAGGTCACCAGCCCGCACAGGCAGGCCACCCCATTGATACTGAATTAGGCGTTCTGGCGTCTGGGGCGTGAATGACTTCAAGGGCTTAATCGGCACCCTGCTCAGCCAAGCACAGTAACGAAGACAGAATAGGCACCCAAATGAGCTTGATGAGGATGAACCGGATCAAACCGGCCAGTGACCCACGGATGCCATCCAAGATCGCAGCAATCACCCGCCCGATCTACGGCGAGAAGGGTGACGAGTTTCTGCTCTATCTCCGTCAGTTCGGCCACATCACCTATGCAGCCAACATGACTGGCCTGACCCGGCGAACCTTCTACGACCGGCGTGCCAAGCACCCTGACTTTGCGGAGGCTTGGGACGAGGCCCTGGCAGCATTCGAGGAAGAATTGACCATGCGGGTGGTCCAGACGGCCTTGGAAATGGGGACTGGCAAATGGGTCCAGTGCTTCGATCCCGAGACGGGCCAACCCGTACTAGATGATGACTTTGAGCAGGTGTTCCGCTTTGAGACCGGCAACGTCGATCCCCGTGTCCTGAACAAGCTCCTATCGCTGAGGATGAGTTCTGTGGATGGACCCGCCCAGACCAATGTCCAGATCAACAATTCCACGAGCGTTCAAACCTCCTTGCCAGCCAAGCCAAAGCTGGTTCAACCAGCAGGGGCTGTACGGCGGCCCCTGGAGACCGAAACGGTTTCGGATAAGCGACACGACGCGATCGACGCCGAAGTTGTCCAGGGGACGCCACAGGAGATCAGGGGAACATCTGATGACTGAGCTTTCATCACAAATCACATTCGTTCGCCCTGGTGGCGTTGCAACCCAGATTTTCGCTGATGGGGCCGAAACTATGCGCATCTGCTTGGGTTACCTGCATGACCCAGATGACGGGGTGCTGGCAGAGATGAAAGCCCGGCATGATCCTGTGCCATGGCAATCGGCCGAAGTGAGAGACGAAGCAATCAGGGCGGTTGAGATACGGGTGGACCTGGACGATGAAACACGCGCTCAGTTGCTCGAATGGATTACTGCAACGCCCTATTTTGAGGACATTTAGGCGCGCAAGCTGTTTCCAATCCTGTACTTGCCTCGAAAGGTAACCGCCAAACCATTGTGGTTAATGTAATTTTTCAGAGTAGTTCCACTGATCTACGATCAAATGCTGTTGACATGAACGTGCAACTATCGCGTGTTACTTGAAAACTGGCTTATCGTAGGGTGTTTCATGGAATTGTTTTTGGGAGCTATTAACGGAAACTACTTACGGAACATCACCGAAAATGCTGCCCAAGATACAGAAGAGGTGTTGGCCGCAGTCGCCTACGCGACCGATAATTCTCTCTTGTTTGATTGGTGCATTGAGCACGATATTCCATTGAAATTCTGGGGGCGGTTAGACTCACAAGTTGCAGTCAACACAAACGTTCTCTCCAAGTTTCTGCAAAGGAAATCTGCAAAATTCACCTGCAAGCTGGTTGAGAAACACCATGCCAAGGTCATTTGGTGGCGAGGCTACGGGGTCTATGTGGGTTCGGCAAATTTAACTGGCAGCGCATGGAACACAAATGTCGAGGCCGGGTTCTTTATTCAAGAAACAGACATTGATGATAAATTGGCAAATGACCTTTTGTTGATGTTCTCCGTTCTCGACAAACACGCTACGCCACTGACCCAGGAGCTTTTTGACCTGATGGTGAAGCGTCAAAAAGAACTCGCGATGAAGAAACCAGACGACAAACCGTTCTGGGAAAACTCCAGCATTAATAATTGGAGTGGTTTGGTCACCACATCGCCCAAGAAAGCCAGTGATGCAAAACGGGATAGCTTTCTTTCAGAATGGTACTCAACTCTTCAAGTACTCAGAGATATTAGCGGCCAAGTCATTCAACCTGAAAACCGCCCAACTTGGGTCACTGACGACGCGCCATCTGGAGCACAAGCCGACCAGTTCCTGCATGCATTCTATTACCAAAAAACGTTTGAGGGGCAGAAGGCACGGTATCTGGATTTCTTTGATCGAAACAAGTCCAATCCTGACAATGCCAGAACGGATGCACTTAAGTGGTGGGCCAGCCTAAAGGCTGCGCCACAGGGCGAAGACGATATGCTAAACACCACTGCGCCGTTCCTCAGAAACGCATTGTCTCAAGAGAACCTGCCAACCTTGAAATACGATGACTTCAAGGAGGTTTGCTTCTCAGTACACTCGATCAAGGATTATGCTCGGCGAGTACGAAATTCTTCTGTTGGATTACCATCTACCGGCGCGGCATATAACATTCCTGAAAAGGTCGCTGCGCTCTCAAAGACAATCTGGGAACAAAGAACAGACGCCGGGCTGGATGTCAAAGAGGTGCTTTCGTACATCTTCTACGGCGGCAAACTGAATGAACTGCCAGACCGTCTATGGCAAGCGATAGATGATCCGAAGTTCAAGATTGATGGCCTCGGCATCAGCGCTTTGGGTGAATTGGTTGGTTGGGCACTGCCTGACCATTACCCACCCAGAAATGGCAGAACGTCAAAGGCGTTGAAAGCTCTTGGCTATGATGTGACTGTCCATGTTCAATAGTTCGTATCGATCAACGACTCCAGACGTCACTGTACTCAACGCTGTATTTCTATCCCCACATCGTCTCTAAGCCATTAAAAACCTGATATTTATTGAAGCACTGCCAACTGATCCCGTGTCAGAGGGGTAGCTTGCTGGCTTACTTGCCTGCCTGTTGGCGGCACGATGCCTAGGACGCTAACCGCGCCCGAGGACCCAGATGAGTGAACCAGCGACCCGGCCAATCCCGCCACTGCCTTCAATCTCCTACGCCAAGACGCAAGATGCTGCAAAGGCGTTGGTCACAGAGGCTCTTGAGGATTATCCACCGTCGCCGAATTTTTCGATGCGTGCCAACACTGTCAGGTTGCTGGTTGGCATGTGGTTCATTCAAGGCAGCATGGAGTTTCCGCGAGGATGGGTGACGCCAGCAATGCAAGCCTTCATCGAAAAAGGTGTTGATTGTCCTAACCCACGCTGTTGGCGCTCCTACCGATCTGATGTGAAAGACAACCCAGGGCAATTCATTACCACCCCTGGCGCACCCTACGATCTTATCCGGCAAATGGAACTTGATCTGATGGGCGAAGCCTGAGCCAGCAATTCGTGCTCGGCGGTCAAACGCTGGTCCCCCACGCCTGGCAAACGCGGCATCGTGTGATCGTACCAGGCAATCACCTCCTTTTCTTGTCTGGGCAAAATGCGGACGGCTGAGGCGCTTTGGCGGTTTCGACCTCGGCCGTTCGCCCCCGACGACAACGAACCGAGGATGATATGGACAAGAACGAATTGGACAAACGGATTGCCGACCTACAGGCCGAGCGGGAACGCCTGACCGGTGAACTGGACAAAGCCCGCACCGAAGCCCGTGACGCCATGATTGCCGGACAGAAACCCGGTGGGACTGCTGCGGCATTGGCCGAGCGCCTCTCCATCGTGGACGATGCACTGGCTGAGCTTCAAGACCGTACCCGCAGTGCTGCGGATAGCGCTGAGCGGAACAACCGGAAGCGTCGAGCCGAAAGTGCCCTTGAGGCCACTTCCAAACGGTCTAAGCTGGCCGCTGCGGTGGACGAAGCACTCAATGCCCTGGCGTCCTCTTGGGATGCCTATGCCGACGCGTTGCGGAAGGACGTCGGGCAGGTTTCTGGTGCTGGTGGTGACCTGACCGCAGTTGAACGTGCACTGACCAACAACCGGGCGGCTGAGCCGTTGGTGAAAGCCCTGATCCAGTCAGGTGGCGTCAAGTTGGCTCGCACATTTGGCATCGATACTCCGATCCGGGAGCGCCACGCCATTTCCCTTGCCGATGCTGAAAACCGTGTGGCCGAAAGCCTCCGAGTGGAACTCCTCCGCGTGAAGGCAGAAAGCCCGCAACCCAACGTGTCCCGTGAGGCACAAGCAGAACTGGAAAAGATGGAGACCGCACGATGAACCAAGAAGGACAACGCCATGCCGCTGAACTGGCACGGTTGGAAACACGCAGGAAAGACCTGGAAGACGCTTTGATGCGGTTGGCCCGCGATGAAGCCGAAGCCCAGGAAGTCGCCGAGTTGGCACAAGAGGTTGAACAGCTCGAAAACGAAGTTGAAAGCGCCCGTGCGGCGGCAAATGTGGAGAAGACCATGACCAAAGATGTGCGGAAGGCCGCAGGAAAAAATCGCGAGGCCGCAGAGGCGGAACTGGACAAGCTGGCAAAGTCTATGCAGCAGGACGGAGAAACCTTCGAGAAGGCCTACCTGCGGGCGCTTGATACCGACATGAGCAAGGCGCTGATGCAGGCCCGCGATGATGCGCAGGAACTGGAACGCGGCGGTATTAGCAGCATGGATGTTGCCGAAGCCCACAAACGTCTGGCCTCCTAAAATTCAATAAATTCAGACAACTACCGGCCCTCGTCATGATTTGGCGTGGGCCTTTCACATTCCAAAATATGTGTCTTGCGAGCCACACCATTATTTGCGCCTGACACCCCAAACGTTGATATTCCCGCGCTTGATTTCCTGCGATTCTCCCTGACGTGGACGTTGGACCCCCGCCGTCCGATTTGTCGAAAGGAAAATGGCATGTATTACTCTAATGATCCCGACACTGCTAAGATCAAATGGGAAGTTGAGGAACACGCGGACTACGATCACGGGTTGAGTGCAGCCGATCTTGAAGACCCGTACGAAACAGGTGTCGATGGATTCACGACCATAAAACTCACAATGCCCCGCCACATGCTCGTTAACTCGACTACGACGAAGGTCAGGTGGTTTTCTGGAAACCGTGAGGACCAAGAAAACGAGAAAGAAATTCGACTGGTCGGGCTAACTTCCGTCTTGGTTGGACTTTATGGCCATCTGTATGAAGAAAAGATCGTGGGCGACCTAATTTACAGCATTGAAGGCACAACTGTGCTGAGCAAAACCCAAATCAAGAAACTCCGTCAGGAAATTGATACGATCGTAAAAGATCGCGCCCGCAGCGGTTTGATAGCTGATTGCTGAAACCGAGCTTCCAAACCATGTTCACAGAAGTGCGTGCTTTCTCACATAGAAGGGACTGGCATCCCGTTTCCGGCGCACACCCACCCACTGTGGGAATGAAGTGAGGATAGCCGGGGGTATTGACAAAAAAGTATAGTCCGAATGTGGGAGCGAATCACTAATACAGGAGAACACTCGTGCGAAAATTTGGAAACAGAAATCTCTACAAACCCGCAGCAATTGCCCTTAGCCGATATGATTTTTCGGCTCAAGAACTGGCTGTTCTGCTTGGGTGCAGTGAGGGCCATGCAGCAAAGCTACGGAGCCTTCATAAGACTTGCGATGGTAGCTGGGTAAGAATGCAGGCGAAGAACAACCAGGCAAGCACGTTTTCACGGGCAAGGACCCGCGCAATTCAAAGCGTAGCAGCATAAACTAGCGCAACGCCGATTGATCGGGCCCCCCAGCAAAGGAAGCCCGATCAACTCTCAACTTTGTTGGTCGGCGAGGATGCTTAAAACAGGCGTCAATCGTAGCCAAAAACACGACCGGCCGCGAACTCGGATCGGGCGGTTGAGGTAGGTAGCGGTTTGCAGGTTTCAAGCAAAGGAAATTCACAAGCGCCAATCCCAAATTCCTCTCGATAAGATTCGCAAAGCTGTGAGTGCGCGATTTGAACGGCAAGATCGACTTCAGTAACAGTCGCGTCCGTTGATAGACCAGCTACCTCTTTATTGCTTCTGGTATGGTAGACACCGGCGCGTGCTCTCCAGCCGTGATCCGCAAGCCACAGTGCCGCCATGTCCAGATGCAAGACCTCAAAGCTGAGCGTTTCTGGTCGATGCAATCCACTTACTGGTGTCGGGAAGGGCAAGATCAATCCGGGCATTTGGTCTCTCTGGACCTGTCGCGGTTTGATGCCGCTCCTTTGATAGCATTTACTGCAACAAAGGAGACGAACTATGGGCACAGGAAGAACGGATGAATTCCGCAAAGACGCGGTGCGAATTGCGCTGACCAGCGGGCTGACACGGCGACAAGTTGCGGATGATCTGGGCGTTGGGCTTTCGACGCTGAACAAGTGGGTGAACGCGCACCGTGGCACGGATGTGGTATCTCCCGAGGATCGCG
>NZ_CYSA01000006.1 GCF_001458355.1 Thalassovita gelatinovora
GAGGATATCGCGGGTGTTTGCTGTGATCGTTTGCTGAGCCATTTTGATGTCCTTGCGTCTTAAGTAGGGGCAGTCACGCGCCGTTGATTACCTAAACGACACTACAGACATTCATTTTAGCGCGATATTATCCAAAAGTAATTTTGCTCCCCTATTAAGTATATAAACCCCCATAAACTAACGAGCTTCAAACCCAACCAGAAGCAAAAATAATGCTCAAACTGAGATGATCGCATCAGATTTGGGAAATAATTTGAGGATCGAATCCCTAAAAAGTCGCGCTATTTCAAAGGGGTAATATTTCCTAGGACAGGCCTCCCTTTTGGGCATTTGCAGCGTTGGAACAGGAGGACATGGTTTTTATTGTGAATTTTCAAAAAGTCGGCATTTATACCTATAGCAAAGCACTGAAAAACAAGACCTTTATACTGTTTTTAATAGGAAGGGCCTGCAGAAATGGCTTCTACTGAACACCGTTTTCCCTGTGATGAATGCGGCGCAGACTTACGATTCGACCCTGAACAGGGCCAACTGGTCTGCGATCATTGCGGGTATACGGCCGAGATGGCGCAAAGGTCGCCCCGCACCGGCGGTATTCAGGAGCTGGATTTCAAACACGCGCTGGACAACCTGTTGCCAAGTCAAGATTTCGAAGAAACCCGGGTCAGCAAATGCCCCAATTGCGGTGCCCAGATCGAACTGGACGATGCCACTCATGCCGCTGAATGCCCCTTTTGCGCCACGCCTGTGGTCACGGATACCGGCGCACATCGTCATATCAAACCGCGCGGGGTGCTGCCCTTTGCCCTGACCGAAGGACAGGCGCGCAAGTCGATGACAGATTGGTTGGGCCGATTGTGGTTCGCACCGAACGGTTTGCAGGAATACGCCCGCAAGGGGAGAAAGATGGAAGGCATCTATGTTCCATACTGGACCTACGACGCCGACACCAAAAGCAGTTATCGCGGTGAACGGGGGGTGGTGTACTATGAAACCCGCACGGTGATGCGCGATGGCAAAAGGGTGCAGGAACAGGTGCAAAAGGTGCGTTGGTATCCCGCTTCGGGGCGGGTGGCGCGGTTTTTCGACGATGTGCTAGTTCTTGCTTCACGGTCTTTGCCGAAAAGCTATACCGACGCTTTGGAACCTTGGGACCTGGCGGCGCTGGAACCATACCGGCCCGAATTCCTGGCCGGGTTCAGGGCGGAAGGATACACGGTCGATCTGGACGAAGGCTATGACGAGGCGCGCCGTCACATGGACCGGGTGATCGAACGTGATGTCCGTTTCGATATCGGCGGCGACCGGCAGCGTGTTCACGACGTTCAAACTCAGATCAGCGATGTCACCTTCAAGCACATCTTGTTGCCTGTTTGGCTTGCTGCTTATAAATACCGGGGCAAGACCTATCGCTTCGTGGTGAACGGACGGACGGGACAGGTCCGGGGTGAGCGGCCTTGGTCGGTATGGAAAATTACCATTGCTGTCGTTCTGGGCCTGATCGTGGCGGGAGGCATTGGATATCTGATAGCGATGAGCGAAGGTAATGTCTGATCCCCAAACCAATCCGTCGGATGGCGACTTCGGTACGCTTTCCAGCCTCCTGCACGATCGGCACAGTTGCCGGGGCTTTCTGCCCGATCCGGTTCCGGATGCGCATATATCGAGGATTGTAGAGGCTGCGCAGAGAGTTCCCAGTTGGTGCAACGCGCAGCCTTGGCAGGTGATCATCACAAGCGGAACCGAAACCGACCGGTTTCGCGATATGCTTTATGCAGCGGCGGTGACGGAAACGCCCGAACCGGATCTGGATTGGCCAAAGCGTTATACCGGAGTCTACCAGTCGCGCCGCCGCACCTGTGGCTTGCAGCTTTATGATGCTGTCGGGGTGGAACGTGGCGATCGGGCAGCGTCGGGGCAGCAAATGCTGGAAAACTACCGGCTTTTCGGTGCGCCGCATGTGGCGATCATAACCAGCGACCGTGATCTTGGGCCTTATGGTGCGATGGATTGCGGCGGTTTCATTGCCGCTTTCACGCTCGCCGCTCAGGCTTTGGGCATCGCATCAATCCCACAAGCAGCGGTGGCGGCTTTCGCCTCCAGTTTGCGGGATCATTTCGATATTCCCAACAATCGCCTGATCCTGTGCGCGATATCCTTCGGCTATGAAGATATCGATCACCCCGCCAACCGGTTCCGAACGGAACGGGCACCGCTGAGCGAAGTGATCGACTGGCGCAAGTAAAGCAGGGGCTTTAACCCTTGTTGATCTTGACCTTGGTGCCCTGCTTGGCCTCAGGGCCAACCTTGGGAACAATCACCTGCAGCACACCGTCTTTCAGATGCGCTTCGACTTTATTGCCATCGGCATCTTCTGGCAGGCGGAAGGATCGGCTGAAGGACCCGTATTGCCGTTCGGAAAAGAACCAGGTTTCGCCTTTCTCTTCCTTCTGGGAGGATTTTTCGCCCTTCACGACGACCACGCCGTCATGCACAGATATGTCGATATCTTTCTCTTCGACCCCGGGCAGTTCCAACGAAATCTTGTAACTGTCATCCGTGGTCGATGCCTCTGACGCCGGCGCCAGCCAATCCGCCATTTTCTGACCAAAGTTTCGCAACGGCTCATACAAGTTCGGCCAAGCCCCGGCGGTATGGGATTTTTCCACCATTGATTTTCTCCTCTGTGTAAATGTCTGCATCCACTATTCGGAATCGGATGAAGGCGTGCATTGACTCGTATCAAGTCCGCTTGCAGTCGGCTCTGGATTGATCAACCATTAGGGCAGGTAGATTGAGGAGAGATGAATGCGCGCAGTGTTGCAACGGGTCGGTCGGGCTTCGGTCTCTGTCGCTGGCGAAATGATCGGGCGTAGCGGCCCGGGGCTGTTGATTCTCATCTGTGCCATGCAGGGCGACGGCGAATCACAGGCCGATCAGATGGCGACCAAGATTTCCAAGCTGCGCATTTTCAAAGATGATGCGGGCAAAATGAACCGATCATTGCTGGATGTTGGCGGGGCGGCTCTTGTGGTGTCGCAATTCACCCTGGCCGCCGATACGTCACGTGGCAACCGCCCGGGGTTTTCCGCTGCTGCTGCGCCGGACAAGGGCAGGGCGCTTTATGAATTCTTCGCCCAAAGGCTTGCCGCGCTTGGTGTGCCGGTCGAAACCGGGGAATTCGGGGCCGACATGCAGGTGGAGTTGATCAATGACGGCCCGGTCACGATCTGGATGGAAACCTGAGGCGCAATATTGCCGGACACGTGAAAGGTTTTGGAGGGTCCCAAAAGACCAGTCATAGCGCGCGTAAAAGAGACCCCGCCCGGAAAAATAAAAAAAATGTAACATCGGGGGCGATCTGGTCTGAATTGGCCTTGTGCTCCCCCGTGAGTTCCCATAAACCGCTCCAACAAGTGACGCGGGGTGGAGCAGCCCGGTAGCTCGTCAGGCTCATAACCTGAAGGTCGTAGGTTCAAATCCTACCCCCGCAACCAAAAATACCTACAAGATACCAAACACTTAGGCCGCCCTCCGGGCGGCTTATGTGTTTTTGGTGTGTCTCAAACCTGTGCTACACGTTCCCCAAAGATTACAAATGCTTACGAGCATCCCCGATTTCTCCGTGCGACACTAACGCGACACGGGACCGGGTAGATATTCCGCAGGTGTTCACGGCCGATGGCGCTCGCCGTCCAGTTTGGTTGGAATGGCCAGAGGCCCAGCCGTTGACGACCCTCCACGACTTTCGCACTTGACCAGCATGCTCGGATTTCTGATCCTTGCCGGATGCTCCCATTCTCGACTGAATTTCCCGTCCTACCCAGCGACAACCGCGCGGCCTTCGCGGCCGAGGTTGTCGCATGGCTCCGTGGAATGCAGCATCAAACAGTGCTTTCGAGCAAATCAGAGGCAGAACTGGACGGAGCGAACGTCCATGTGCGCTCTGATACTGGCGAAGAACTCCGAATGCGGGAGCTTCAATCCAGCGATGGTTGGAGCGCGGTTGGCGTTAGGCACGATTTCCCAGATCATGTCGGACGCATATGGCGCACGGAATGCGTGCTGAAGCGTGCGGCCGCCGAGGGCGGTCAGGACCTTGTGCGCTTGAAAACCCAGTGTATCGCGACGACACCGGGCGCACGACTCGATACCCCGCGGAAACCTTACTTGATCAAGGCGCTCCTGAAGAATGGGTGGGGCGGGAAGGACCTGCAGCTGGCTGTCTCTGACCAACCTGTTTGGCTCGAGAACAATGACGAAGGTCTGTTATTGGCCAAGGCGGCGACTCTCGGCGCTGCGACGAAGTGGCTCCCGACCGTCTACATCTCGGCGACGGGGGCATCTTCTTGGGTTCTAAGCCAACCTGAGATCGAGAAATTGGCTTATGATCTCGGTGGAATCGCCCATGTGGTTGTGGAGCCAGATCGCGCGTTTTCTTTCGATCTACGCGAGGAGACCGAAGCGAGCAACGCCTACGGTGGAACTCTGGGACTGTCTGCGCCAGGTCAAGGAGTCGTCAGGCGGTATTATCTAGGCTGGCAGATTCAAGACGGAGGCGAGCTAGCAGCTGCAGTCAGGATTGC
Organism: Thalassovita gelatinovora; assembly: GCF_001458355.1. GTDB lineage: Bacteria > Pseudomonadota > Alphaproteobacteria > Rhodobacterales > Rhodobacteraceae > Thalassobius > Thalassobius gelatinovorus. The sequence goes on from NZ_CYSA01000006.1 coordinate 4,587, forward strand.
AGTGTCGAATCTGCGGAGCCAGATGCCGACCTTCGGGTGGGATTGGACGGAGTTGCAGGAGCAGGCTCTTCGCGCTCATCGAGAACGCGAACGGAGTCGGCTGACCGTCGCTGAGAGCGAACAGCTTTACCTAGAAGAGATTGAGAACCTGCAGGACAAGATTCGCACGCTTGAGCAGCAGCTTAGCGTTGGCCCGGCTGAAAGTGTTGGCACTGATGAAGGCGAGTTTTCGACCGACAACCTCGTTCGGCGGATCGGCCCAGAGGTTTATTCGGGAGAGATCTCCGACAGGCTACGATTTGCGGCCAGGACCACATTGTTGGTCTCGGATCAGATCGGGCTTGATGGAAGGTCGAGGGCCATACTCCAACGGATCGTCGATCGGCTGCCCGTCTCGCCCGCACTCGCTGAACTGACCCAAGATCTCGCACGTGCAACGAAGGATCCTAAACGAGTTGCTAGCGAGTTGACGGCGCTCCTTCGCCGACACGGCTATTCCGAGAAATCCGACAACAAGCACATTCGGCTTGAAGCGGAGAGAGATTACGATGGCCTCGAGTCCATCACGCTTCCGAAGACCCCGAGTGACAACAGGGGCCTCAAGAATCTTCGAAAGCAGATCGAACGTACGTTCGGTATCACAAAGTTGGCAGAATGACTGCTCCTCACGCCGCCGCCGTCGCGATTCCATCCAGCCGCACTGCAACGCTGGTGACGCTGTTCCCGGCCGCTTCGACGGCGACGCCGATGGGGAAGCGTCCGGCAGCTGGGGTGGTCACTTCCTTCGCCGTGTTGTCCCATGCCACGCGGGTGCCGACCGCGAGGACCGCCGCGCTGGCCTTCGGCAGATGGAACACGCCGGTGGTGGAGAGCTCGACCGGGTCTCCCTCGGTCGATGAATAGGCGGCGACGCCGAAGATGCTGCCGACGATCAACGGGTCGCCCGAGGCGATCCCTCCCGCAGGCGTAGTGACGCGGACGATGTGACCGTTCTGAATGTAGTTCTGCATGATCAGAGCCCTTTCGAGGATTGGATGCGGACCACGGCAATGCGCGCCGTGGTGCCGATGATCTGCCGGTTGAGGTCGCCCAGCGCCGCTGCCATTTCCGCGTCGCTGGCGTAGGTCACCCGCTTGCCGTCGTATTCGACGGTGCGGATGCCCTGATAGCGAGCGGCCATCAGAGCATCTCGCCAAGTGGTGAGTTGGGAGAGGTCTGGACCTGTCGCGGTTTGATGCCGCTCCTTTGATAGCATTTACTGCAACAAAGGAGACGAACTATGGGCACAGGAAGAACGGATGAATTCCGCAAAGACGCGGTGCGAATTGCGCTGACCAGCGGGCTGACACGGCGACAAGTTGCGGATGATCTGGGCGTTGGGCTTTCGACGCTGAACAAGTGGGTGAACGCGCACCGTGGCACGGATGTGGTATCTCCCGAGGATCGCGAGCTT
>NZ_CYSA01000007.1:2500-274545 GCF_001458355.1 Thalassovita gelatinovora
CAGTCCCAGTGTTGCTGATCATCCTCTAAAACCAGCTATAGATCGTAGACTTGGTAGGCCATTACCCCACCAACTATCTAATCTAACGCGGGCCAATCCCTCACCGAAATTCTTTCCCCCGAAGGGCGTATAAGGTATTACTCACCGTTTCCAGTGGCTATTCCTTAGTGAAGGGTATGTTCCCACGCGTTACTAACCCGTCCGCCGCTCACCCCGAAGGGTGCGCTCGACTTGCATGTGTTAAGCCTGCCGCCAGCGTTCGTTCTGAGCCAGGATCAAACTCTCAAGTTGAAAAGCACTTACATGCTTATCCTTGACGTTCGAACCTCTGCACATCACTTCCCGATCGGCTAAGATCGGGAATTGTCTCTGTTTGTTGTGCTTCGGGTTTCATCAGAAACCGAAAGCCGTACAAACAGTGAAGCTGACTATCCATCATCGGACCGAAATCCTAGGTAGTTGATATGTGCAGTTGTTTGTTCATCGAATGAACCAAACCGCCCACATATCTCTTCAGATACCAAATTGTCAAAGAGCGCGGACCCGAAAGTCCAGAGACAAAATCAACCGACTGCGCTAAATACTAACTAGCGCCGCCCGCTTCATAAACCTCAATAATGTGCCGCTTCGCTTCCCTCAAGAGCACCGCCCCGTCGTTCCGTCCCGCGTCCCAACCGCGCCTCAGCGCCGCCGGTGAAGTTGGCTTCTAAGGATGGTTCGGATGAGTCGCAAGTCCTTTTTACCAAATATGATATTTTTTTCCGATTTACCCCTCCCTGATCGCTCACACACATGCGTAGTCGCCTTATGAACAGTATCCGCCGCCCCTCCTTTTCCTTCGGAGTCCTGCTGTCCAGGCCAGTACGGGAACGGTGCTGGGTTCCTTTTTTCAACGTCATTTAACCGTCCGCAACTCGGTTCAATCCGGTTTGGGTGGCATCGGAGTTGATGTCAGCGTCGATCTTCTGCGCATCCGTGAACTTCGACGCTTTCATGCGTTTCATCTCCTTTTCCCAGCAGGGGATGGGTTGCAGAAAACTCTAAGCGATTGCGGTCCAGTTTTCGCGGATCACATCACCCGATAAATTCATTGCACAGTTCAGCATGTTCATTTCATAGGCCACCATTTTCGTTTCACGAAAGACAGAAATTGCTGTCTTTTTCCATGGTTGCATCAAAGCTTGCTAAATACTGCGGGCATATAATTTTCGTGAAGCTGGGTTCAGACCCCATTAATCGGGTAGCGATGACCCGCCAACTGATGCCGCGGCTTCTAGATCAGAACGGCTTGCGGCTTTTCTTCACCTGTACAAAGTCGCTTCGTCCCTCGCGACATGTCCAGCCCCACAGTGCCCGCGATCCAAAGCGGCCACTGTCGATCATACTTTTTCATCGATAGAGCAGTCACACCGTTCGCTTACAGTAGAGTTGACTTCGCCAGATACCATCCAACGATTGGGGCGTAGCTCACTTTTCATTCCGGCGACCGCTGCCTAGGGTGGATGGGACAGAAGGAGACTGGAATGGATGAACGCGCCTTCCTGACAGATTTGTTCAACGCGGCGATCCGCGCGGCCGACCCGAAAACCGCATTGCAGGCCTGCTTGCCCGACAAACCCAAAGGCCGCACCGTGGTCATCGGTGCCGGCAAGGGCGCGGCGCAATTGGCATGCGCTTTTGAAGATCTGTGGGGGGAACCAGTCGAGGGCGTTGTGGTGACGCGCTATGGCTATGGCTGCGCTTGCCGTCATGTGACCCTGCTGGAAGCCGCCCACCCGGTCCCGGATGACGCAGGAAAACGCGCTGCGAAAGCAATGGTCGAAGCCGTCTCAGGATTGGGCAAAGACGATCTGGTGGTGGCGTTGATTTGCGGCGGTGGATCCGCTTTGCTGGCCGCCCCGGCCGAAGGATTGGATCTGGCGGACGAGATCGCGCTCAACCAAGCACTTTTGGCCAGCGGCGCACCGATCGGGGCGATGAACGCGGTGCGCAAACAGATCAGCCAGATCAAGGGAGGTCGGTTGGCAGCGGCGGCATTCCCGGCCAAAGTGGTGTCGCTGATCGTATCGGATGTTCCCGGCGATGATCCGGCCCAAGTGGCCAGCGGCCCGACCGTGCCGGATCAGGTGGGCCGGGCCGAGGCGTTGGCGGCGATCCGCGATTACGGGATTGAATTGCCGCAACGGCTGGTCGATTTTTTGACCACTGCGCCCGAAGACGCCCCCGCCCCGGACGATCCGCGCTTTGCCGGTCACGAGGTGCATGTCATCGCGTCGGCCGCCAAATCTCTGGATGCTGCGGCTGCGCTGGCTGAAGCCAGAGGCGTGTCGGCGGCGGTCCTGTCGGACGCCATCGAAGGTGAAGCGCGCGATGTGGCCAAAGTCCATGCCGCCATTGCCCGCGAAGTGGAAGGCAAAGCGCGCCCATTTGCGCCACCTGTCGTGTTGCTGTCGGGGGGCGAAACCACTGTGACACTGCGCGGCACTGGCAAAGGCGGTCGCAACAGTGAATTCCTGTTGTCTCTGGCGCTGGAAATCGACGGCTGCACCGGTATCACCGCGTTGGCGGCAGATACTGACGGGATTGACGGCTCCGAAAACAATGCCGGCGCCTTTGCCGATGGCACCACAGCAAAGGCGATGCGGGTGGCGGGGGTCGATCCGGCAGGGGCATTGGCCGACAACGATGCCTATACAGCCTTTCACGCGGTCGGAGGATTGTTCGAACCCGGTCCGACGGGAACGAACGTCAATGATTTCCGGGCGATCCTGATCCGCGATGACCGGGACTGACCTTCAGGCCCGCAATATCAGTCGGTATTCAACAACACCGCTTCAACCCGACGGTTGGTATCGCGGCCCGCAGCGGTCTGATTCGGCGCGATCGGGGCGAGATAGCCCATGCCTTCGGCGCTCAATTGTCCGCGCGCCACGCTATATCGGCTGACCAGCCGTTCCAGAACCGACGCGGCACGTTTTTTAGACAACGCGATGTTTTGATCCAGATTGCCGACGGCATCGGTATGACCGACCAATGCGATACGCCGGGTTTGATCTGCGTTTAGGAACACTGAAAGCGCTTCGAGCGAGGCATAGCTGCCTTCGCCCAGCGATGACGACCCGGTTTCAAAGGCCAAATCATCCAGAACCACATGGCCTTGGGCCACGAGCAATCCGGTCATGTCAGAGGACAGCAGGCTTTTGTCGGGACTGATCCCGGGGATGATGACATTGACCCCCGTATCGGCGCCTTGATTCTGGGACAGTTCCACCACCCGGATCAACTGTATGAACCCGGCATTGGCGCTGCGACTGACCAGCAGGCCGAGGTGATCGTCAGGCCCGTGCCGCGCTGACAGAAACCGGAAATCGCCCAGATCGACATGCATCAGTGGGGCAGGCAGAACTTCGGTTTCGAAACGAAAATCGAAGCCGCCGCATCTCAGCGTATCGCATTCGAAAAGAACATCATACCCCGCCGCCAGCAACTGTTCGCGCAACGGCGCCAACAGTTGCAGCGACGTCATCCCCTGTGCCGCGACGCGCCAGCTTTGCCTTGTAACACGGCCTTCTACCGAATCTGTCCACTGAGAGTTGTCGCTGTATGGGCCAAGCGGCAGGGCGTAACTGTCCAGATCGACCTTTTCATCGGCCAGAAGATCGGCCGCGCCCGGCAGTTGCAGTTCCAAAGCCGCGGCCGGTCCCGCAAGGGACAGGCCGAAAGCCAGAAATATAACCGACCCGATCCGCATCAACGGTGGCTGGCGTGATATTCATCATTGGGGCGCATATCGATCGCGGCGGCGACCCGGTTCGACATGTTGTAGAACCCGGTCGTATTGGCGATGTCGAAAATGTCGTGATCGCTGAACCCGACGTCGCGCAGCGCCTGGCGGTGATGTTCTTCTATCGTGGCGGGCGCATTGGTCAGCAGAACCGCAAAATCCAGCATCGCCTTTTGCCGCGGCGGCAGGTCGGCGACCCGGTAATTCATCACCAGCATTTCACCCAGCTTTGCATCGCCGGACAATTCGCGCACCGCCGCGCCATGGGCGGTCAGGCAGTAAAAACATTTATTTTCTGCCGACACCGTCACCGCGATCATTTCGCGTTCCAGCTTGCTGAGCCCGCTTTTGGCCAGCATCACGTTGTTATATAGCCCCGAAAAGGCATTCAGCTTGTCGATGTCGAACGCATGAGCGGCCAGAACATTGGGCACCAGCCCCAACTTTTCCTCGCAGATATTGAAATATTTCTGCGTTGCTTCCGGCAACGGATCGACCTGCGACAGGTTTAGCGCGGTGATCTTGTTTGTGTCACTCATGACATATCTCCCTGGTGTTTTCGGTAATGGTATTGTCCACAACGGGACATGCCCAAGCTTTGATATAGCGCATTCGCAGCGGCGTTTTCTTGTGTGCAGACGACGGAAATATGGCTGGCGCCGTTATCGCGGGCCCAGAATGCCGCCAACCGCATGAACCAGCGCGCCATGCCCTGTTTGCGCTGATGCGGCAGGACTTCCAGCGCATGCAGCATCGCGATGCCGTCATGGATGGCGACAAAGGCGGTACCGGCAGGGCTGTCTTTCAGGCGGCCCAGCAAAGATGTCTTGGGATCAGCGGCACGGTACATCACCGCGATTCGGCCCGGCCCGATTCCCCCTTTGGCCCAGATGTCGATTTGAATCGCCAATGGGTCCCAGACCGAAAAGGCCGTGACCGGCGGCGGGAATTCGGTGGCGATGTCGTCCACCGGCGCGATCCAGACATTTACCGGATCGACCACCGCGTATCCGCGGTCGGCCAGCATCGCATCGAGATCGTCCTGCCCCTGACGGATCTGGAACAGTCGAGGCTGCCCCAATTCCTGCATCGCCGCTTCGGCCAGTGGAATGTCGTCGACCGTTACCGGCTGTTTGGCGGTGGTGGCCGATACCCTTTGGCCGCCACCCTGACCTTCGCGGATCAGCCAGGGACCGAGGTCACGTGCCCCGGCGGCAGGCCAGGTTGCATCGATCACCGCGTATAGCTTTTCGAGGTCTTGATTCATTGTTGTACCATCCGCGCCAATTCGGTCATCGCCACATCCACTTTGGCACCGTCTTGACCCCGGACCACGATATTGGTGCCGAACGCGCCGTTATGATTGAACGGGTAAGACCCGAAGGACAGATCGGGGAAATCCTTGGCCAACTGGCCCAGCGGCGCGGCGATTTCACCTTCCCCTCGCTCCACCCGAAGGCTTTGAGATAGCAACGGGGCACCGCCGGTCAAGGTAGGCAGAACACTGGCGACCATCGCCTCGAAAATGGTGGGGACACCGGCCATGACATGCACGTTTTCGATCGTGAAGCCGGGGGCGATGGAAATCGGATTGTCGATCAGCGTGGCCCCTGCGGGAATGCGTGCCATGCGCAGCCGAGCGTCGTTCAGTTCGGTCCCTGTGCGGGCATAATGCGCTTCCAGCAGAGCGCGGGCATCGGCGCGCACGTCGATCGATACGCCAAAAGCCGCCGCGATGCTATCGGCGGTGATGTCATCATGGGTCGGCCCGATCCCGCCCGAGGTGAAGACATGGTCGTAACCCTGCGACAGCGCCCGCACCGACGCGACGATGGCGTCGGGATCATCGGCAACAAAACGGGCTTCGGCCAGGGTGATGCCATGTTTGGTCAATTCACCGGCAAGATGATGCATGTTGCTGTCGCGGGTACGGCCGGACAAAATTTCATCGCCAATGACCAGCATGGCGGCGGTTGGATTGATCATCGCCCCTCTCCTTGCGAAAGCGTCAGTCCCGGTATAGGCGCGGGACATGCGCTTTCAAACCCCTCTTGTGCCCGCAGTGCTGATCCGCCGCTACAAACGGTTCCTGGCCGATGCCCGGCTTGAAGACGGACGGGAAATTACTGCCCATTGCGCCAATCCCGGGTCGATGATGGGGCTGGCAGAACCGGGAATGCGGATTTGGCTGGAACCCAATGACGATCCTAAAAAAAAACTGAAATATGGCTGGCGTTTGGTCGAACATGACCACGGTCATTTCACCGGCGTCGATACGTCAGTGCCGAACCGGGCGCTGAAAGCAGCGTTGCAGGCGGGCACAGTGCCGGGGTTGCAATACCCGCAAGTGCGTCCCGAGGTAAAATACGGCGAAAATAGCCGCATTGATTTCCTGCTTTCCGATGACACGTCCCGCGCCTTCGTCGAGGTGAAGTCGGTCACGCTGTGCCGCCGGGCAGGGTTTGCCGAATTTCCCGACAGCGTCACCGCACGGGGGTTGAAACATCTGGACGAATTGGCACGGGTCGCAGCAGAAGGAGACCGCGCGGTCATGTTGTATCTGGTGCAGCGCACCGATTGCGACAGGGTCGGCATCGCGGCCGATATCGATCAGGCCTATGCGGCCGGCCTGACCCGGGCGCGGGACGCTGGGGTCGAGGTGATGGCCTTCGATTGCCGGATTTCGCCCCAGGAGATCAAACTGGGCACGGCGCTTCCCTTCGTTGAGGCGTGATCAGCGCCATATCCTGCCCATGGGAAAAGGGGATGGCATTCGTCCTCTGGCACTTACTGATCATCTGTCTTAAATAGAGACCATGATTTTCAATTTCGGCAAGAAGGTGGACCCGGTGAACGAAACGCATCAGGGACGTATGACGCGCGATGGTATTCGCATCCATGAATCCGGCGATTTCGCGGGCATGCACAAGGCGGGGGCCTTGGCGGCCCAAATTCTGGACGAGATGATCGAGCATGTGTTTCCCGGTCAGACCACCGCAGAAATCGACCGTATTATCGAGGACAAGGTGAATGCGGCCGGAGCGAAATCCGCCACGATCGGCTATAAGGGCTACAAGCACGCCAGTTGCATCAGCATCAACCATGTGGTCTGCCACGGCATTCCGGGCGACAAGAAATTGAAGGATGGCGATATCCTGAATATCGACGTCACCGTGATCGTCGATGGCTGGTTCGGCGATACCAGCCGGATGTATGTCGCTGGAAAGCTGAACCGCAAGGCCGAGCGCTTGATCCAGATTACCCATGATGCCCTGTTCATGGGCATCGAGATGGTCCGCCCCGGCAACACCTTCGGCGATATCGGTCATGCGATTCAGGCTTATGTCGAAGGGCACCGGATGAGTGTAGTGCGCGATTTTTGCGGTCATGGGTTGGGTCGCGTGTTCCACGCACCGCCCAATGTGCTGCATTACGGCCGCCCCGGCACCGGACCGGTTCTGGAAGAAGGCATGTTCTTCACCATCGAACCGATGGTGAATTTGGGTCGGCCGGAAACCAAGGTTCTGGCAGATGACTGGACCGCGGTGACCCGCGATAAATCGCTGAGTGCGCAGTTCGAGCATTCGATCGGTGTGACGGCGGACGGCTATGACATTTTCACCCTGTCACCTGCGGGTAAGTTCCACCCGACCTATTCGGCGTGAAACGGGGCAAGGGGGCGCTGCCCGGCCTTTGATTGCATATAAACACTCGGATCAATGTCTGCCTTCATCTGTATCTTTCGATCGACGATGTGAGTTCAAAAATCGCACCGGGGCGGCGAGCTGAAGACACCATTGTATTTGGTTTCTGCCGCCGCAGTCATGGCCGTTCCGATTTCGTCGAATGCAACTGAACACAAGACTGAAGTTCACTGACAACGACGGCTCATCCGCTGGATTCAATAGAGCGGCGAAAAAGGACAAGGCTGATTGATAGGAAAACGGTGCCAAGCCCTGCAATTGTCAGGACTTGAGGCCAGACCACGTCGAACCCAGCGGCCCGGAACAGCACAGAATTGGCAAAGTCGAGGTAATGCCGCGAGGGCAACAACCAAGTGACATGTTGCAGGAGTTCAGGCTGGTTTTCAACTGGGCTGACGCCACCGGAAAGCTGCATGATCGGCAAGTAGGTCAGCATGAACAACATGGCGAATTGCGCCATCGAACGGGCTAGAGTGGCCAGCATGATGCCGATGGCGGCGGTGGCAAAGATGAACAGCCCCGTGCCGACAAGCAACAGCGGCACCGAGCCGACGAGAGGCACTGCCATGGCCCCCTGTACGACGAAAACAAGCGACATGGCGAAGGCCGCGATGAGGATCAACCCGTTGGCCCAGATCTTGGCGAGCGCGATGTCGAAGGAGGTGAGCGGCATGACCATCAGGTGTTCGATCGTGCCGCGTTCGCGCTCGCGGATCAGCGCGGCGCCCGTCAGCAGGATCGTCAGCATCGAAAGGTTGTCCAGCAACGCGGAGATCGGCCCAGTCCAGGAGGCGTCGCCGGTCGGGTTGAAAGCCAACCGGGTGACGAGAGTGGCACCGCCCTCCTCGCTTGGATCGGTGCGGGTGAGGAACCGCGCCACTTCGGTTTCCAGTACCAAAGCGATCATCGTTGCCCCGTCAGAGACGATGGCGGCCCGGGTGGCGTCGATGGTCAGCAAGAGTTCGGTCAGTCGGCCCCGGCGCAGATCGGCCTCGAACCCGGCAGGCAGCGACAGCGCGAACATGAATGCCCCGTTGTCAAGGCCCGCCCCGATCTCGTCGGCGCTGATATAGGTCGGAGGCAAGAAATCCGGTGCCAGGAATCCGGCGGCAATGGCGCGGCTGAGTGCCGAGTTGTCTTCGTCGACGATCGCGATAGTCATGTTGGTGGTGCCGCCGCCGCCCGGGCTGTGGTCCTCGCCACCGCCTGCCACGACCATTAGCGTGAACGCCATGATGATCATCACCACCAGGGAGACATCCGACAGCACGGCCCTCAGCTCTTTCGTGCCCAGCCAGAAGATGCGCGTCATCCTGTCCATGCTCAGCGCTCCTGCTTTTTGAGAAACAGCGTGGCGATCAACAGGAACACCGGGCCGAATACCGCCAGCCCCACCAGATCGGTCCACAAATACTCCAGATCCAGCCCCTTGGTATAGCTGCCAACGCTCAGGTTCAGGTAATAGGAAGCCGGCCAGATCGCACCGATGGTCTGGCCCGTTGCCGACATCGTCGACAGCGGTTGCACCAGCCCCGAATAGGTCACCGTTGGCAACACCGAGAGAAGCGAGGCAACGGTCACCGCCGCCACCTGATTTTTCACCATCGACGAGACGATGAGCCCGAAGCCCGTGGCCGCGAAGCCAAACAAGGCCGATCCGGCCAAAAGTGTCAGGAAGCTTCCTTTCAATGGCACGTCCAACCCGATCGTCACGATTAGCGTCAGAAGCAGGAAGTTGAACAAAGCAAGCGCAACATACGGTAATTGCTTACCCAACAGAAATTCCACCCTGTTGGTCGGGGTCACATAAAAGTTGGTGATGGTTCCCACCTCTTTTTCGCGCGCAACCGATACAGCCATAAGGATCGCCGGGAACAGCATCAACAAAATCGCCGGGACTGCGGGGCCCATTGCCATCATGATCTCGACATTCGGATTGTACAAAAACCGCGTCGAAACATCGAGTCCCACAACGGTTTGTTCGCGCACATGATAGCTTTGGCGCTGCTGATCCGCGAGCCAGGCGGTGTGGGCCTCTTCAAGACTGGCCAGCACGGTTTCACCGCGATCGACATTGCTGCCATCAACTAGGGTAAAGATATCCGTGTGGCGCCCTAGCGCCATATCCAAGCCGAAACCGGCAGGGATTTCGATACCGGCATCCACCTCCCCGGTGACCAGCCGGTCACGCAGTGCATCAAGCGTCAGCACCGGTGCAACCTCGGTGAGATCGGGCGACGCATTGAGCGCGGCGACATAGGCGCGGCTGGCCGGTGTCCGGTCGGAATCGAGCACGGCAAATTCCGCGGCTGCATCTTCACTGCCCATGCCGAACGACAGCACCACCAACAAGATAGCACTGCCGAACACGGCAAAGGCCAGCCGGATCGGATCTCGCAGCACCTCGAGCGTCTCGCGGTGGCTGAGCGCGAACAGCCTTTTCAGGCTGAAACGGCCGAGCCCGTCGATGGACGCCGCCTCGGACGTGGCCGCCCCAAGCGCAAGCACGGTAGGTTGACTGGCCGCGCTGGTGTCCGAAGCCTGCTCGATATAGTGGATGAAGGCCGCCTCCAGCGTGTGATAGCCGGACTGTTCAATGATCCTTTCGGGGGGATCACTGATCAACACTTGACCGGCATGCATCAACGATATCCGGTCACAGCGCATGGCTTCGTTCATGAAATGGGTGGAGATGAAAATCGTCACCCCGTCGTTCCGCGACAATTCTACCAGCAGTTCCCAGAACTGGTCGCGCGCCACCGGATCAACACCCGAGGTCGGCTCGTCAAGAATCAGCACTTCTGGTTCGTGCAGCACCGCCACTGCCAGCGACAGGCGCTGGCGCAGTCCAAGCGGCAGGTCGTCTGCGCGCTTGTCCATGTAGGACCCGAGCCCGAACCTGTCGCGCATGAGGTCAATCCGGGTACTTGCGTTGCCTCGTTTCAACTTGAACAGCCGGGCGTGAAGCCAGAGATTCTGACTTACCGTTAGCTCGCCGTACAGCGAAAAGGCCTGGCTCATGAAACCGACCCGGTTGCGTGTGGCCATATCATGCGCATCGACCGGCTGACCAAACAACATCGCCTCGCCCTCGGATGCCGGCAACAGCCCGGTCAGCATCTTCATGGTCGTCGTCTTGCCACAGCCGTTGGACCCCAGAAAGCCAAAGATCTCACCGGGGCGGATGTCAAAACTGACGTCGCTGACGGCGGTAAAATCCCCGAACCGTTTGGTCAGGCCCCGCGCGGTGATCGCCGGTGCGCCGCCATCGTCGCTCAGCGGTGGGATTTCCAACGGCCCTGTATCGTCGCCCGCACCGTCGGGCAACAGGCGGACAAAGGCCTCTTCCAGTGTCTTGGTGCCAGTTTGGGCCTTCAGCTCCGCTGCCGTGCCGGTGCCGATCACCCGGCCCGCATCCATCGCCACCAGCCAGTCGAACCCGTCGGCCTCGTCCATATAGGCTGTCGAGACCAAGACCGACATGCCCATCCGCTCGGCGCGGATAGCGTCGATCAACATCCAGAACTGGCGTCGCGACAGTGGATCAACGCCGGTGGTCGGTTCGTCAAGAATCAAAAGGTCCGGATCGTGCAAAAGCGAACAACACAGGCCAAGCTTCTGCTTCATCCCGCCTGAGAGTTTTCCCGCAGGACGGTCGAGAAAGGATTCCAGCCCCGTCGCACGGGTCAGCCGTTCGATCCGCGCCTCGCGTTCGTCTCTGTCCTGCCCGAAAAGCTGGCCGAAAAAGGTCAGGTTCTCATGCACCGAAAGGGTTTGATACAGGTTCTTACCCAGACCCTGCGGCATATAGGCGATGCGCGGGCCAATGCGGCGCCGATGCGCGGCATCGCACATCGGGCCGCCCAACACATCCAAGCTACCATCTTGCAAAACCCTTGCCCCGGCGATTAGGTCAAGCAGTGTCGATTTTCCTACGCCGTCCGGACCGAGTAATCCGACGATCTGTCCGGGTGGTAAATCAAGCGTGACCGCGTCGAGCGCAACAACAGATTTGTAGCGCTGGCTCAGCCCAGAGATACGAACAACCGCATCTTGCCCGCCGGGTTCGGTTGCATTGATCATGGCAAGCCTACTCCGTAACCGGCGGAATATTGACGGTCAGATAATCCGGCCACTCCGAAGGCTCGGGGCTGGTCAAGCGGACATAGACCACGGCGCGCATACCGGTCTTGATCATCTGAATTCGCTCCATCACCAGTTCCTCAGCAACCCGGACGCGAACGCGAAAGACCAACTCGGCGCGCGTATCCTCGATCTCGACTTGGCTAGGGGTAAATTGTGAAACCGGCGAGACAAACGACACCTGAGCCGGCACAACGAGATCCGGGGCAATATCAAACTTGATGCGTGCCTCGTTGCCGATGGCGATGCGGTGCGCGTCAAGCTCCGAGAGATAGAATTCGAGGTAGATATTGCCAAGGTCGACCATTGACACCACCTGACCGCCGGAAGCGACCATCTCTCCCGGTTCGGCCAGACGATAGAGCACCCGGCCAGGACGGGACGCCACGAGCGTGGCATCCTCGATATTCGTCTGCGCCTCTTCAACGGCTGCGCGTGCCACTTCGGCCAACGCCTTCTGTGCGTGCAATGACGCGATCGCGGCCTGCACGTTAGCCTCTGCCACCGCATGTTCGCTTTCGCTTGCATCAAGCTGGGCGTCTGTCGAGGTGCCGCGTTCGTTCAATTCACGGGTGCGATCTAGGCTGTGTGCGGCAAGCGCAAGCGTCGCCTCGGCCTGCACGACGTTGGCCTCGGCTGAGGCGGTCTGTGCTTCGGCACTTGCCACTTGCGCCTTGGCGCTGGCCAACTGGGTTTGAAGGAGCCTTGTGTCGATGCTGGCGACCTGCTGGCCCACCTCAACCAATTCGCCCTCAAGCACGTCAACGCTTTCGACCCGGCCCGCAATGCGTGATACGATGTCGATCTGTACGCCCTCAACCCGCCCATTACCAAGGGCGAAATCTTCGGGTAATTCCGGCCCCGTATCCAGATTCAAATAATACGCACCAGCCCCCAAGATGGCGGCAACCAGAACGGTGATCCAAACACGCATGTTCATTCTCAGAAATCCTTAATTAGCCTGACGAAACAGCAAGCATGAAGACTTTCGAACGCCCCGGCAAAGAACTATCCCCGATTGGAAGGTAATGATTTGACACATGTCAACGCTCTCGGGCGCACAGCCGGGCTCATTGCCCAATGCGGCACATCTTATGAAACGGTGCAAAGCGCCAGAAGCCACTAAACAAGCGATGGCAATCGGAACCGCAAAGCCGACATCCAATGCTATTCAATGGGTGTCAGCTTTGGGCCGATTGCTTCAGTTTGCAAAGCCCTCATCCTGCGCAAAGCTACCATTGGACTTGACCACAGTGAGGGCATCTTCCTGCCGTTGACGTCAGCGATACCATTCATCGCCGATGCGTCCGCTATCGGCACCTCTGTCTAAGTCACATGTCGAAACGGTGTCTGATTCATTATAGCTCTGAATTGCGCCGCGAGTAGCTATACGGGACTCCAACGGCGCGCCCCTAGCCCGGAGTATTTCGGCCAAGATGAGATCGTTGCACCTCAGTCCGGGAACCGGACAGCGGCACGATAAAGGTGCCAAGTGGTGTGGCCGAGGATCGGCAGCGCCAGTATCAGTCCCAGAAAGACCGGGATCGAGGCGGCTACAAGGATCGCCGCGACGGTGAGCCCCCAAAAACCAACCACGCGGGGGCTTTGCCGGGCGAGCCGAAAAGACGCAGCCACAGCAACGGGCACCCCGACCCGGCGGTCGATCAGCATCGGAAACGAAATCAGCCCGGTGATCAGCACCAGCAGCGCAAAGACAAGGCCGGTGGCGAGCCCGAGGGTCATCATTGCATAGCCCTCGGACGTGGTCATAACCTCTGTGGCGAAGCCGCGCAGCGTTGCGGGCAGATCCGGCCCGAGCGTGATCTGGTAAATCCAGGCCGCCGCCACGAGCCAAATTGCATATAGCGCCATTAAATAGAGCCCGAGCGCAAAGACCGGTCCTGCGACAGCAGGTCGAAATACGGTAATCGCCTGCGCCCAGCTTACTGTTTCTCCTGCTTCGCGGCGACGGCTGAGTTCGTAAAGACCGATGGCGACAAATGGCCCGATCAGCGCGAAACCTGCTGCCATTGGAAAAATCAGGTGCAACAGGTTTTGCTGAAATGCGGCGAAGGCCAGCAAGATGCCGATGGCGGGATAGATCAGCACCATGACAAACACGTCACTGCGGAAATGAGCGAAATCGTTTATGCCTTTATCCAGCGCCATACGGATATCAGCCAGTGTCAGCGGACGAATTTCCGGCAACACAGAATCATGACTGCCAATGTTTTCGGCCGCCGTTTCGAGAGCATGTCCCGCTTGAGAAAGCGTAGCACCCCCCCAACTGAGCGGGTTTCCAATCGTTTTGACCATTGTCTGTCCTCCCTTGATCCAAGGCAGGCCGGCGTGATCAGGCTGTGTTGGGCCTCATCTTCGGAATTGAAGGCGTGGTCGAAACACCGTCGGCCTTATCCCTACAATAGCATGAAATGAGCCATTGACGGTTCAATTTGTCTCGATTGGAGGTTTCAAAGGGCTGAAACCCCGATATCGCCCGCGCATGGGTTGCGATCCTGCCGATGCGGGATATAAGCGCCGCGAATGCGTGAACGGTCCGTTGCGGCCAGATTTGCAGATCCGAAAGAAACTGACCCACCGGTGCCCGACAGGGACGGTCGGGAACGGAGGCCCGATTGCCGATGATGTCCCTTTCTTCCTACAAACATGAATGGTTCGGAAACATCCGGCCCGATTTGCTGTCCGGGCTGGTGGTGGCGCTGGCGCTGATCCCCGAAGCCATCGCTTTTTCGATCATTGCAGGCGTCGACCCCAAGGTCGGACTGTATGCGTCCTTTTCCATCGCGGTGATCACCGCGATCGTCGGCGGGCGTCCGGGGATGATTTCGGCGGCCACGGCGGCCACGGCGGTGTTGATGGTGACGCTGGTCAAGGATCACGGTCTGCAATATCTGCTGGCCGCAACGATCTTGGCAGGTGTGTTGCAGATTGGCGCGGGGTTGCTCCGGCTGGGCTATGTGATGCGGTTCGTGTCGCGCTCGGTGATGACCGGCTTCGTTAACGCGCTGGCGATCCTGATCTTCATGGCGCAATTGCCGGAACTGATTGATGTGCCACCGCTGACCTATGTGATGGTCGCCGCCGGGCTGGCGATCATTTACATGTTCCCGCTTCTGACCAAGGCGATCCCGTCGCCGCTGGTCTGTATCGTCATTCTGACTGTTGTGTCGCTGTGGCTGGGGCTAGATCTGCGGACGGTGGGCGATATGGGTGAATTGCCTGATACCTTGCCGATTTTCCTGTTGCCGGATATTCCGCTGAACCTGGAAACGCTGATGATCATCCTGCCCTATTCGGCAGCGGTGGCCGCTGTGGGCCTGCTGGAAAGCTTGATGACCCAGAACCTGGTGGACGAGCTGACCGATACCAATTCGGACAAGAACCAGGAATGCGTCGGCCAAGGCGTTGCGAATTTATGCACTGGATTTATTGGCGGCATGGCGGGTTGTGCGATGATCGGCCAGTCGATGATCAACGTGAAATCAGGCGGGCGCGGACGGCTGTCGACCTTTGTCGCTGGGGTGGTCCTGTTGATCATGGTCGTGTTCTTGGGCGATCTGGTGGCGCGTATTCCGATGGCCGCGCTGGTGGCCATCATGATCATGGTATCGGTCGGCACCTTTAGCTGGTCCTCAATAAGATCGCTGCGCGAACATCCGACATCATCCAGCATCGTGATGGTCGCGACTGTGGTTTTCGTAGTCTTTACCCACAACCTGGCGATTGGTGTTCTGGTCGGCGTGCTGTTGTCCGGCATCTTCTTTGCCTGGAAAATCGCGCAGCTTTTCGCTGTGCGGTCCGAGCTGTCAGAGGATGGCCGCGAACGCCGGTATATCGTCGAGGGGCAGCTGTTTTTCGCTTCGTCAGATGATTTCATGAAAGCTTTCGATTTCCGTGAAGCGCTGGAAAAGGTCGTGATCGATGTCAGCCGCGCCCATATCTGGGATATTTCTTCGGTTGCGGCATTGGACATGGCTGTGCTCAAGTTCCGTCGGGATGGGGCCGAGGTGGAAATCGTCGGAATGAATGAAGCATCGAGCACCATCGTCGACAAGCTGGGCGAGCACGACAAGCCCGGCGCAATGGACAAGTTGTTGGCGCATTGAGGGGGTGGAAATGAGCAAGATCATCGCATTGGTGGACGGATCGGATTATTCCGAAAGCGTCTGCCATCATGTCGGCTGGATCGCGGGCCGGATCGGGGCTTCGGTGGACCTGTTTCATGTATTGGGGCGGCGCGAAGGCGGCAATGGAGATCTGAGCGGCAATCTGCGGCTGGGTGCGCGGAGCAAGATCATGAGCGATCTGGCGGAACTCGACGCGCAGCGGGCCAAATTGGCGCAAGCACAGGGGCGTGCGATACTGGAAGACGCCAAGGCGCTGATCGAAGGCGATGGCGTCACGGGTGTCACGCCGCATCTGCGCATCGGTGATATTGTCGAAACCGTCACCAGTCAGGAACAAGGGGCCGACTTGATCGTGGTCGGCAAGCGCGGCGAAGCGGCCGATTTCGCCAAGATGCATCTTGGATCGAATTTGGAACGGATCGTGCGGGCGGCTTCGACACCGGTTTTCGTCGCCAACCGGGCGTTCAAGCCAATTGAGAAAGTTCTGATTGCCTTTGACGGCGGTATCAGCGCGATGAAAGCGGTGGATTACGTGGCACGCGATCCGTTGTTTGCCGGGCTGGATTGTACGGTGGTGACGGTGGGAACCCCGAATGAAAGCGTCCGGCGCGGACTGGACGACGCCAAGGCAACGCTGGCGGCTGGCGGGCATCAGGCGCAGGTCAAGGTGGTCGAAGGACAGCCGGACACCGCATTGGGCAATATGGTCGACACCGAAGGTCATGACCTGCTGGTGATGGGGGCCTATGGCCATTCCCGTATCCGCACCATGATCATCGGATCGACCACCACCCAGATGATCCGCACCTGCAAGGTACCGGTGGTTTTGGTGAAGTAACGGGGGATTGGGGGCGCTGCCCCCGTCGCCGCAAACGGCGCCTCCCCCAGGATATTTTCAAACAGAAGAAGTCTTAGGCTTGCAGCAGGGTGATGGTGGTATCGCCATATTTGCGTGCGTCAAGATAAGTCAACTCTTCGGGCGGGGCAATCGTGGCGCTTTCTTCCCAGACGATCAGAGCGTCTTTGGCGATCCAGTTCTGCTTCAGTGCCTGTGTCAGGGCGGTTTCGCCCAATCCCTTGCCATAGGGTGGGTCGAGAAAGATCAGGTCATAAGGCGCACCGGGGTTTTCCGGCAGTTTGCGGGCGTCGCGGCGGATCAGTTTGGTTTGCGCCTGCGCCTCGCAAATGCCGATATTCTGCTTGATCAGGCTTGTCGATTTGGTGCCGTCATCGACAAAGGTGGCATGGGTGGCCCCGCGCGACAGCGCTTCGAGGCCAAGCGCGCCGGTCCCGGCAAACAGGTCCAGCACCCGGGCGTCAGTGATCGGGTCGCCAAAGCGCCCCCCCGACAGCATGTTAAACAGGCTTTCGCGGGTGCGGTCTGTGGTGGGGCGCAGATGGGCACCGGGATCGCCCTTGCCGACCGAGGCCAATGCACGGCCCTTGAATGCCCCCGCGACGATCCTCATGCCTTCATCAGGGCTTTCATATCCGTCGCCGGATCGGCGATCAGATCGGGCGCGGGCGATTTGCCACCTTCGATCAGGCGCTTGCCGATCATATAGGCGCGCGGATCATTGGCAGCATCGACCGCCAGCAGGTCATCACCCTTGTAATACCAGAACGAAACCGATCCATCCTTGTCGCCCGGCCGCGTGATCACCCGGTCATAGCCGGTATTGAGCCCGGCGATTTGCAGTTTGGTGTCGTATTGGTCGGACCAGAACCACGGTTTGGGCACATAGGTTTTCTGCCCACCCATTATGTTTTCAGCAATGCATTCGGCCTGATCGATCGCATTGGGCACCGATTCCAGCCGCAGCCGACCGTCTTTATAAGGGAACGAAGCACAATCGCCTGCGGCCCAGATATGCGGGTCGCTGGTTTGGCCCATTTCGTTGGTCTTGATCCCGTTCTCGATTTCGATCCCGGCGGCTTCGGCCAGCGCGGTAGCCGGGGTAATGCCGACACCGACGATGACGAAATCGACCTGAAGATCGCTGCCATCGGTGAGTTTTGCCCCCGATACGCGACCATCCCCAATCAGAGTGTCCAAACCGACGCCTTCGCGGATGTCGACGCCATGGGATTTGTGCAGGTTGCGAAAGAAATCCGACGTTTCAGGGGCTGCCACGCGTTGCAGGATACGGTCGGCCATTTCGACCAACGTCACTTTCAGACCCTTCTTGGCCGCTACAGCGGCTGCCTCCAATCCGATATAGCCACCACCGACGATCAACACCCGTGCCCCGTCGCGAAATTCCGGGGCCATCGCATCGACGTCTTTCAGATCTCGCACGACATAGACACCGTCAAGTTCGCCTCCGATCGCACCGGGCAGACGGCGCGGCACCGATCCGGTAGTCAGAACCAGATCATCATAGGCAATCTGTTGCCCCCCCGTGATCACCACCTTGTCGGACCGGTCAATCGACTGGACCACTTGGTCGAGATGCAGGGTGATGCCATTTTCGCTGTAAAAACTTTCGGGACGCAGGAACAACCGTTCCAGATCCATATCGCCAAGCAGGTATTTCTTGGATAAGGGCGGGCGCTGATAGGGGGGGACATGTTCCTCACCGATCAGGGTGATTGATCCAGTGAAGCCTTCGTTGCGCAATTTTGCCACCAGAGACGATCCCGCCTGACCTGCCCCGATTACGACGACCTTTTTCATAATTTTCCCTCTTGATCGAGATTTTTCTGGCTGGCTTTGCGGCGAACCCTATATGACCGGTTACTGAAAAAGCAATCAAGGACATTAATTGACAATGACAATTTCTATAGGGGACCACCTGCCCGAGGCCAGCTTCATCCGTATGGGGGCTGAAGGGCCGGAAACCGTATCGTTGGAAGATAAGGTCAAGGGTCGTAAAGTGGCGATTTTTGCGGTGCCAGCGGCGTTTTCAACCACGTGTCAGACGGCACATATGCCCAGCTTCATCCGCAACAAGGACCGCTTTGCCGAAAAAGGCGTAGAGGAAATCATCTGTATCGCCGTGAACGATCCTTTCGTGATGACCGAATGGGCCAAAGCGACCGGCGCGAATGAGGCCGGGATTACGATGCTGGCAGATCCCGATGGGGCCTATACCCGTGCGATTGGTATGACATTCGACGCCCCGGTGGTAGGACTTTATGGTCGGTCGAAACGCTATGCTATGCTGGTCGAGGATGGCAAGGTGACAGTATTTCAACCGGAACTCACCCGCGGTTGCGAAACCTCTTCGGGGGAAGCCTTGTTGGCGGAAATGTAACAACGCGCGATCTGGCAAATTAGAACCGCCAAGTGCCGCTGAGCAGCGCTCGCCGACCCAAATCCGGGCGCTGCACTTCGAAATTCGCAGAAATACTTGCAAATAATATAGTCGGCTATCCCCTTAAAGAGCCATGGAATTATGGCGTTTTCGGACGAGCATCGCTTGATGCAGACCGGGCGCACCCTAAACAGGCTTCGAAACCTGTCCGTTAGTTAGGGAGACAAGGTATTTAGTATTGGAGTAGACCGATGAACGTGATGTCATCGATATCCGCATCCGTGATGAGTTGGTCGTCACACAGCCAGGAAACCCAGGAATCCACACGCGGTGAAAAGCTTGTCGCGCGACTGGATCAGGATCAGGATGGCGGCATTTCGGCAGAGGAATTGAAAGACACTCGGCTGGGTCGGCGCATGAGCGTCGACACGTTTTCCAAGATCGACGACGACAACGATGGCAAGCTTACAGCCGACGAAATCGATTCCTTCAGGGCAGACAACGATCTGTCGGATCGTCGTACCGGCAGTGCGCGCCGCGGCCATCATCATCGCCCGCCCCCCCCGCCAAGCGATACCGCAGACACGGTGTCGCAACTGGCCGATCTGCAAAGTGGGTCTTCAAGCGAAACGGAAACTTCGTTTACCATCGTGTCGTTTGAATCGACAACGACCAAAAGTTCAGGCGAAACGACAACGACGAACTTCCTGGCGATTCAAGCCTATTCGAGAACGTCTTCATCGGCTGGAACCGACACGTCGAGCGATGCGACGGTGGATGCCGAGGCGATCGACGTCACCCCGGGCACCATGGCTGATGCGGGCGCAGGTGCTGAAACCGCCGTGGTCACAGAGACTGCGGATAACAGCGCGATGACCGCATCGGCCGAAACAAGCGATGCCGTCATTCTTGCCCAGACGATCAACGCGACCAACGAGCCTGACAGTGCTGCGGAAATTCTTGATGAAGTCGCTGCCGCCGAGGCCGCCGAAGCCGCAGCGGCAACAGAGGAGGTTGCGACCGCCGATGAGACCGCCAAGATTGTGACCTCATCGATCAATATGACGGCGCTGTTTGCTTATTCGAAAACCGTAGAAATGGCGACTTCGGCTTGATAACAGCTAAAAAGGCATGGTGGCGCATCAGTCGCGCCGCCAATTGTCAGCCCTGAACGATGGTCCGGGTCGGGAAGGGAATATCGACCCCGGCGGCGTCCAGTGCTTCTTTCACCTTGCGTTTCATGTCGGCCTGGTAGGTGAAATAATCTGACGAATTCACCCATGTCCGGGCCAGGAAATCGACCGAAGACGCACCCAAATTGTTGACCTGCACGAATTCGGCCGGATCTTTCAGCGTCCGCGGATCGGCCATCAGCGTCGTTCGAATGGTGTCTTCAGCCAGTTTCAGATCGGCACCATAGCCAACCCCGAATACCCATTCGGCGCGCCGGGTGCCATTGGTCGAATAATTGGTGATCGTATTGCCCCAGACATTGGCGTTGGGAATGATGACTTGCACATTGTCGGGCCGCGCCAGTTCCGTGCAATTGAGCGATATGGTCATGACCGTGCCCATTTGTCCCGAAACTTCAACGAAATCGCCCAGTTTGAAGGGGCGGAACACCACGATCATCACCCCGGCGGCGACGTTGGACAATGTCCCTTGCAGCGCCAGACCGATGGCCAGACCCGCCGCACCGATGACCGCCACGATCGATGTGGTTTGCACCCCGAATGTGTTCAGCACGAACAAAACGGCAAAGGTCAGAATCGCGTAGCGCGCCAAATTACCAAGGAAGGTAAACAACGTATCGTCCAGCTCCTTGTATTTCTGCCCCAACCGGATCAGCCGCCGTCGGACCCAGCCCGAAACGAAATAACCCAGCACCAGAAGCGCGACCGCCCCAAGCACCGATCCGACCGCCGACGCTAGGAATTCCACGGACAACAGGTCGGCGACAGTTTGGCCGTTCCAGACCTCGGTCATCATCAAATCAGTCAGGGTCATTCTGCAAGTTGATCCATTTTACGTGCCAGTTTCGCGTCCTGCGCGCTAAGCCCGCCGACGTCGTGGGTGGATAACGTGACCTGCACTCGGTTGTAAACGTTATTCCATTCCGGATGATGACCCCATTTTTCCGCCCAAAGCGCACAGCGCGTCATGAAGGCGAAAGCGCCGGTAAAATCATCGAAATCGAAGGTCTTAGTGATCGCGTCGCGGCCTTCGGCCATCGCCCATCCAGCTTTGAACAGCGGTTCCAGCATGGTCTTGCGACCGGTATCGCTGAGAAGTTCGGTCATTCTTGTTCCTCCGCTTGTGTCTTTCGAAACGGGCCATAGGCGGTGAGGATTTCGATATCCTCGGCCACTGCGGCCCGTTCGGCCTGCAAATATTGTCCGACCGCTTCGGCGAAACCGGGATCGGCGATCCAGTGTAGCGAATGAGTGGTCGCAGGCAGGTAGCCGCGCGCCAGTTTGTGTTCGCCCTGCGCGCCCGCCTCGACCCGTTGCAGACCGGTATCGATGGCGAACTCGATGGCGCGATAGTAGCACGCTTCGAAATGCAGACAGGGATGATCTTCGATACAGCCCCAATATCGGCCAAAAAGCGTGTCGGACCCGATGAAATTCAGGGCCCCGGCAACGGGTTGGCCGTTTCGTTCAGCGATCATCAGAAGGATGTCGTCGCGCATGGTTTCATGGATCAGATCAAAAAATGGCCGGGTCAGATAGGGTGTCCCCCATTTACGCGACCCGGTGTCCTGATAAAAATTCCAGAACGCCTGCCAATGATGCGGCTGGATATCATCACCGGTCAGCATGCGGATGTCGCCACCGAATGCATTGGCCGTGCGGCGTTCCTTGCGGATCGTTTTGCGCTTGCGCGAACTGAGCGAGGCAAGAAAATCATCGAAATCGGTGTAGTCTTGATTGAACCAGTGGAATTGCTGGCTGGTGCGGTGCATCAGCCCCATCTGCGCACCGGCCAAAGCTTCGGCTTCGGTACAGAACGTGACGTGCAGCGACGACAGCCCGCTATCTGATCCAATTTGCACCGCGCCTTGGATCAGGGCGCTCATTCCAACGGCATCGAAACCTGGGCGGGTCAGGAACCGCCGTCCGGTGGCGGGCGTAAACGGCACCGCAATTTGCAGTTTGGGATAATAGCGCCCACCCGCGCGTTCATAGGCTTGGGCCCAGTTGTGATCGAAGATATATTCGCCCTGACTATGCGACTTGGCATAAAGAGGCGCACAGGCGATGACCTGTCCGCCCAAGCGCGCGATCAGGTATTGCGGTTGCCAGCCAGTGCCGGGGCCGACTGAACCGCTGTCTTCCAATGCCTTGAGGAAACGGTATGTGGTAAACGGATCAGTGGCCCGTCCGGTCTGGGTGGTTCCGGGACAGGCGCAAGCATCCCAATCGACCGGATCGACTTGATCCAGCGATGCAAGCAGCTGAATTTCCACGGTTTGACCCGTCATGCCTCAATCCCTTACCCTAAGCTACTATCTGGGGTGTGGGTGGTTTGGATCAAGCCGGATTATCCGCCAGATACCCTTCGAAGGTCACATTCTGTGCGATTTTGCGCGCCTCTGCCTCGGCTTCGGGCGACCGGATCGTCCAACACAGCACAGCCGCGCCCCGCCGTTTCAAGTCGGTTACACGCGGACGATTCAAGTCGTTGGCTTCATGGCTGATAAAACAGCTGCCGGTGTGGTCATAATCGGGAATGTCGCGCAGCCGGTCGCGGATGCCCTTAGGCAGCAATTTCCAATCTTCCTGAGTGTAAGAAGAAGTGGTCAGTCCGCGCGGGATATCTGGGCAAAGGATTGCCATTTTTAGAACCGAATGGGGATTGAAAGACATCAGGGCAACCGGTCCGTCATAGCCTTGCAGCGCGGCTGCGGCCGCAGCCTCCAATTTGCCGACATTTGCCCCCATCACGCCATCCTGATCCTTGATTTCGATCAGCAGCGGCACCTGGCCTGCGACTTGATCCAAAACCTGGCGCAGGGTTGGCACAGTGTCGGTCCCGCCCAGCAGAGTGATCCGGCCCAAGTCTTCGGCGGTGCGCCGCTGTATCGGGCCGGGTTCTCCGGTCAGCCGGGTCAGGTCGTAATCGTGAAACACGATTGCCTGCCCGTCTGCCGACAGTTGCAGATCGATTTCAATGCCGTACCCGGCATTGATCGCGGCAGCAATTGCGGCCGGAGAATTTTCCGCGCGGCCTTGCACGACATCGTGCAAGGCTCGATGCGCAATCGGGCGGCGCAGAAAATCTTCGGGCAACCGGGTCATTTGATTTGAAAAATCGCTTCAATTTCCACAGCAACGCCCAGCGGCAACGAGGCGGCAGAAACCGCAGATCGTGAATGACGGCCGATATCGCCTAACGCTTCGACCAGAAAATCGGAACAGCCATTGATGACCTGCGGCTGTTCGGTGAAGTCAGCGGTCGAATTGACAAAACCGGTCAGTTTCACCACCTGTACCAGCCGGTCCAGATTGCCACCAC
Organism: Thalassovita gelatinovora; assembly: GCF_001458355.1. Lineage (GTDB taxonomy): Bacteria > Pseudomonadota > Alphaproteobacteria > Rhodobacterales > Rhodobacteraceae > Thalassobius > Thalassobius gelatinovorus. The sequence continues at coordinate 26,055 of NZ_CYSA01000007.1, forward strand.
AGGCCGACTTGCATTGCGCCAGCAAAGCAATGGCACAGGCTTTGGCTGCGGCAGCGCCGTCCGCTGTGGTCAAATCTGCCCCCAGCTTGCCGGTGATAAGCCCATCGGGACCATTGGAAATCTGGCCGGAAACGAACACCAAATCGCCGATCTGTACGAAGGGCACGTAATTGGCTGCGGGCGCCGGCGCTTCGGGCAAGCTGACACCCAATTCCGCAAGGCGGGTTTCGAGTTGTCCAGTCATGGGGTTTCTCCTTTCGTCGTGGTTTGGGCGGGACGCTAACGCCGTGAACGGCGAATGCAATGCCAAACCTCCCTGCCCCGTGGCGGCATCCTTTATTCGCGAAACGCCTTTACGAAATAGTCGGTCACCGGTTTGAGCAGATAGGCTAACGGTGTACGGTCAGCAGTACGGATAAAGGATTCCACCGGCATGCCGGGCACCAATACGACACCTTCAGGAAGCCGTTCCATTTCACCGTCCTTGATCAGGATTTCCGCCCGGTAATATGAACGCCCCGAGTTTTCATCGGTAAAGGCGTCAGCGGACACTTTGCTGACCCTGCCGAACAGTTCCGGCGTGGTCCGCTGATCCAGCGCGGGCAAGCGCAGGATCACGTCCTGACCGGGATAAACCTGATCGATGTTGATGGTTTCAACCTGGCTGGCGATCACCAACGGGCGGTCCTGTGGCACCAGAAACATCACCGGATCGGCTGGGCGGATCACAGACCGGGGGGCAAAGAACCGCATTCCGTAAACAACACCGGAAACCGGTGCGCGGATGTCGAGACGGCCAAGCCGGCTGATCAGAGACCGACGATTTTCGGCCAGTTCCAATTCGCGATATTGCAAATCGCGCAGCCGCGATACGGCTTCTTCCCGACGGGTGGTATCAAGCTTGAGAATCTCGATCTCGATCTCGGTGATCCGACCTTCGGCCTGTGCGGCCTGTGCAATCAGGTTGCCAACTTGTCCGCTAAGCCCGGCCTGTTCGCGCTGCAAACCAAGAACGCGTGACGATTGCGCCAATCCGCGCTCCAGCAGAGATTGTTGATTTTCGAGTTCTTCATCGATCAGCGCCTGCTGTTTTTCTAACGCACTTTGCTGCGCCTTGATGCCGTCGATTTGGCTGCTGATCTGCGCTTTGCGTTTCTGTAGCTGATCGATTTCCTGCGCTTCAGAGGCATCACGTGCTCGCACCAGCCGGACTTGACCTTCGATCAAATCATAAACGTCGGGGTTTTCCTTGGCAGCCTGCAGCAGCTCCGGTTCAAACTCGATATCAGACTTGCCGTCTTGTTCTGCTTCCAGACGGCCGCGCCGGGCCATCAATTCGAATAATTGCCCCTCGACGATGGACAATTCGGATTGCAGGTCGGTCGGATCAAGGCGCACCAGCAGTTGATCGGCTTCGACGAAATCGCCTTCTTCGACCAACAATTCGGAAATTACACCACCATCGGGGTGTTGCACCACCTGACGATTTTGCTCGACCTCAATCTGACCGCTGGCAACGATTGCGCCCGCGATCTGGGTCAGTGACGCCCAGACGCCGAACCCTCCGACCAGCAGCGCCAACGCGAAGACCCCAATGACAAACGGTATCCGGACGGGGTAAGGTTTGGGTCCTTGCGGCGTCATTGTACCCCCCCCTGACCAGTTGCTTTTTGCAACTGTTGCGAATTTTTAACCACTTCTCGCAATACCTCGTCCTTGGGACCAAACGCCTTGGCCGCGCCGTTTTCCAGCATCAATAGCAGATCGCATTCCTGAATCGCCGCAGGACGATGCGCCATGATGATCACTGATTTGCCTTCGGATTTTAGCGTCCGGATGGCCGAATTCAGCGCCATGGAACCTTCGTTGTCGAGGTTGGAATTGGGTTCATCCAGGACCAAAATGACCGGGGCGGAATACATCGCGCGTGCCAGCCCGATCCGTTGAATCTGACCGCCGGACAACCGCCCGCCTGATGCGGTGACGCGGGTATCATAACCATTGGGCAGTTTAAGGATCATCGCATGGGCATCGGCGCGTTTGGCGGCGGCAACGACTTTTTCAGGATCCGGGTCGGGGGACAGGCGGGCGATATTTTCGGAAATGGTACCGTCAAACAGTTCCACCCGTTGCGGCAGATAGCCGATCAACTGGCCTAGAACCGTGGGATCGTATTGGTCCAGTGTCGCCCCGTCGAGCCGTATCTTGCCGCCTGCGGGCCGCCAAAGCCCGGTGATTGCCCGCGCCAGCGAAGATTTGCCCGCACCGGACGGACCGATTACCCCCAGCGCGGTGCCTGGTGGCAGCAAGAAGTTGATCATCCGCAGCGTCGCCTGTGCTTCGCCCGGGGGTACCACGGTCATGCTTTGAACTTCCAGCTTCGCCTGTGGGGTCGGCAACGGTGTCCGTTCGGTTTCCGGCGGCACCAGGGACAGCAATTCGGCCAAGTTGCTCCAGCCTTTGCTGGCGCGCTGCACCACCGACCACTGATTGATCAGCATCTCGATCGGGGCCAAAGCCCGCCCCATCAGGATCGACCCGGCAATCATCGCGCCGGGCGATAATTCGCCCTGCAACACCAGATAGGCGCCCAGACCCAACATCGCCGATTGCAGGAATTGCCGGAAGGTTTTCGACAAAACCGAAAAACCACCACCGGAATCGGTGGCGGTGATATATTGGCTCAGCGCCCGATTTCGACTTTTCTCCCAACGATGGAAGGTGGCTTCACGCATCCCCATCGCCTGCACAGATTCAGCCTCGGCTTGCAGTTGCGATGCGAAATGCTCAGACGTCACAACTGACTGATTGGCCTGTGCCATCGGTTGTCGGGTCAAGGTCTGGTTGGCCAAAGTAATCAGAACAAGAACGACACCGCCGCTAATCGCCAAATAGCCAAGCCAAGGATGGAAGATCATGATCCCGAACAGGAAAAATGGCGTCCAGGGGATGTCGAAAAATGCGGTCAGCGCCGGTGAGCTGATCAGCCGCTGCACCGCTTCCAGATCGCGCAGACCGGTGGCGGTCAGTTGGTCGGGTTTCAGCGCTGACTTGCGGATCACCGCGTCAAAGACACGGCGGTCCAGCCGTGACTGAAACCGCGCACCGACACGCGCCATGATCCTGGTCCGGGCGACATCCAGCAATCCCATCATCAAGAACAGGAACGCCACCAGTAGGGTCAGACCAAACAGGGTTTCGACTGATCGGCTGCCTAATACGCGGTCATAAACCTGCAACATGTAAAGCGGGCTGGTCAGCATCAAAAGATTAACGAAGAAGCTGAACAGCGCGACCGCCCAATAAAGCCCTCGGCTTTCGCGCCGTGCTGCCAGCAATTCCTGCCGACCGGTTTCCATCTGTCTGGGAGTCATCCGCGTCATTCCGCCAATTTTACAAATAATGTCATTCGCGTGATAGTCCGCCTTGTATTGTCACGCTATAAGGCGCCAAAGGTGTTTCCAGTCCGCCACATCGGTTGCATATGCTTTTCGAATGGGTTGAGATGTGGGATACGCGAAGACGAGACAAACCTCAAAATTTAGAATTCGGCTGTAGATTTGACTGATCATATGAACAAATACAAGCGGACCTTTGTTGGCAGAACCATATTGATCGGCTTTGCGCTGTCTTTGACGCTGGCGGCCTGTACCCCGGTCGACCCGTCATTGATGACCAGCGGCGGCGTCTTCGACCCATACGAAGACACCAACCGCAACAATCACGAATTCAACCGGTCCATTGATCGCGCTTTACTGCGCCCGGTGGGCAAGGGCTATTCCAGCGTCATCCCCAGCGATATCCAGACAAGCATTGGAAATTTCGGGGACAACTTGTCCGAACCCAGCATGGCGGTAAACCACGTGTTGCAGGGTGACGTGGTAGGTTTTGGCGTCAATTTTTACCGATTTCTGATCAATTCCACGCTTGGTATGGCGGGCCTGTTCGATGTCGCAGCTGAATTCGGCGTGAACAAGAACGATACGGATTTTGGTGAAACTTTGCATGTCTGGGGGGCGCCGGAAGGGGCCTATGTCGAATTGCCGCTGTTAGGGCCGTCGAATGAACGCGATGCGGTGGGTAAATTTGTCGATCTGTTCACCGATCCGCTGTCCCATGCCATTCCCAGTCCCGAAAAATATTATGGCACTGCTGCGCGGGTGGCTTCCAAGGTCGGGGATCGCGGTCGTTATTCGAATACAGTTGATTCCGTTCTTTACGACAGCGCTGACAGCTACGCACAGAGCCGTTTGATATTTACACAAAATCGCCGCTTTGAACTTGGCGGGGGCGGTTCGGATACCTATTCTGATCCTTATTCCGACCCTTATTCTGATCCGTATGAGGACCCCTATGCCGAATAAATTGTCCCGCCGGTCTTTCATGTCGCATATCAGCGCCGCGGCGCTGGCTGCGGTGGTGCCAATGCCTGCTTTCGCGCTCAGCGCCTCAAGCGCCAAATCGCTGGTCGACAAATTGGTTGCTGATATCAATCGGGTAATCGATTCGGGTAAGTCCGAAAGCGCAATGCTCAAGGAATTCGAAAGAATTTTTGATCGCTACGCAGATGTCCCGACTATTGCGCGCTATGCGCTGGGGGTCGAAGCTCGCCGCGCCAGTGCAGCACAATTGCGTGAATTCACCCAAGTGTTCCAGCGCTATATTTCGATCAAATACGGCAAACGATTCCGCGAATTCATTGGCGGCAAAATCGTGGTGGATTCGGCGCGTCAGATCAAAAGCTTCATCGAGGTAAAGACCACTGCCCATCTGCGTGGCGAAGCGCCGTTCGACGTGACGTTTCTGGTGTCGGATAAAAGCGGCCAGGAAAAGTTCTTCAACTTGTTCATTGAAGGGATCAACATGTTGTTGACCGAACGTACTGAAATCGGCGCAATGCTGGATCAGCGCGGTGGCAATATTGACGCAATGATCGCGGATTTGCGCAAGGCATCTTAACGTTGGAATTCATTGATAAAAAAACGGCGCGGTCAAGCCGCGCCGTTTTTGTTACCGATCCCCCGCGCCCAGAAGATCGCGCAACAGCTTGTCGATACCGCCCCGGGTGTCGTTGCTGCCGTCATTGTTGCTGCGGGTTTTCTTTGGCGGGCTGCCATCACGCAGCATCGGTAGCGGTTTGGGATCGATCCCTTCATGTACGCGCGCCATGGTTTCATGCCAGATTTCGGCCGGAAGACCAGAACCGGTCACCCCGGACAGCGGCGTGTTATTGTCATAGCCCATCCAGACCCCGGCCACGTAATCGGCAGTGAAGCCGATAAACCATGCATCCTTGGCGTCTGATGAGGTGCCGGTTTTGCCCGCCACTTCTCGGTCAGGCAGGTTGGCGCGGCGGCCCGATCCACGGGTCGCCACATTATACATCATCCAAGTCAGTTCGCGGGCAGCGTTTTCGCTGATCACGCGCTCACGGATGCCGCCGGTGGCGGTCATCAGCGGATCGTCATCGCCCTGCATCCGCAATTCGACCAACCCGTAAGGCGTCACCGAACTGCCACCATTCAAGATCCCGGCATAAGCCCCGGTCATTTCGATCAGTGTGGTTTCCGATGCCCCAAGCGCCAGCGCCGGACCCTGCGCCAGATCGGACCGGATGCCGAATCCTTCCGCCACCCGTCGCACATTATCAAGCCCGGCCGACCGCGCCATCTTGACCGCAGGAATGTTGAGAGAACTGCGCAGCGCTTCGGTCAGGGTGACTTCGCCATGATATTTCTTGTCGTAATTCTTTGGCGACCAAGGGCCAGATCCGGGAATATTGATGGTAAGAGGTTCGTCCATCACCGTATCATTGGAGGACCAACCCAGTTCCAACGCAGTGGCATAGACGAAGGGTTTGAAGGCCGAACCCGATTGCCGTTTTGCGGTCGTGGCACGGTTGAACACCCCCGATACCCTTGTTTCACGCCCGCCGACCATGGCGCGCACTGCGCCGTCAGCCGACATCACCACAATAGCTGCCTGTGCCTCCGACCCTTGTTTGATCTTTTCACTGTAGATGTAATTCATCGCCGCTTCGGCGGCTTTCTGAATGCGCTGATCCAGAGTGGTGCGGATGACCACATCTGAGGTGCTGTTGCGGGTAAAAAACTCCGGTCCCGAAGACATCACCCAATCGGCAAAATACCCGCCTGCCCGTGCCTCAGCTGCGGGCGAAAGCTGTGCCGGATGATCCAAGGCATTCTGTGCCGCCGTATCCGACAAATAGTCCTGATCGCGCATTAGGGCGATCACCACTCCGGCGCGGTTTTGCGACCGTTGCAGATTGTTGGTTGGTGCCAGCGATGTCGGCGCAGTCAACAGCCCTGCTAGCATCGCGCCTTCAGCCGGGTCCAGCGCCGAAGCGGGTTTGCCGAAAAACCGCTGCGCGGCAGCTTCGGCACCATAAGCCCCGCCGCCCATATAGGCACGGTTCAGATAGATCGAAAGGATTTCGTCCTTGCTGTACTTGCTTTCCATCGCCAGCGCATAGACGGCTTCCTTGACTTTGCGCCACAGCGACCCTTGGCGGCAATCAGATTCATACGCGGCTTCGCTTTCCCAATCATCGGAATTGTATTCAACACCTAGGCAAAGCAGCTTGGCGGTCTGCTGGGTGATGGTCGATCCGCCATGTCCCGAAAGCGGTCCGCGCCCTTCGCGCAGGTTGATCCGCACCGCGCTGGCAACACCGCGCGGGGAAATGCCGAAATGGCGATAGAACCGTTTGTCTTCGGTCGCGACCACGGCATTTTTCAGATGCGGCGACACTGCGTCGGCCGTCACCACCCCGCCGAATTGGTCACCGCGCCAAGCGAAGACCTTGCCATCCCGGTCTGTCATCGTGACCGATCCTTTGGCGCGACCGTCCAGCAGCGTTTCGGCTGCCGGCAAGGTGGTAAAGACATAGCCCACCGCCAAAGCCAGGATCAGCGCGAAGGTCGCACCGATGCGCCAACTGAACCCCCATACAATGCGCAGGATCAGACCAATCAGCCGCTTGAAGAACCGCGTGATCGGATTGCCGACGGGTTTGGCCGATGCCTTGCGATTGGGCGAACGGCGCTTCGGTTTCGCCTTTTTTGGTGCGGCTGCCTTTTTCGGCGAAGAGGCTTTCGATTTGGCCTTGGATGTTTTGGAATAACGTCGTTCGGCCACCAAGGGCGGCTTTTTTCGACCTGAATCACTCATGTCAAATCCTGCTCGGCTTGTTTTTTTTGCATGATACATGTCGAAAACGCGAATGTTGAGGCCCTCAATGCGCGCTTAAACCGTTTTCATTTTGATTAATAATTAAGCGTATACGCATATGCGATCATTTTTTATGCAAATACGCATGAGTATTGGCGCAATTTTGGGCCAATCGCTTCTCCCAAGCACACAGGTTCGTGTTCATTAGCCCTGTAATCCAGCGGGAGTACCCGCACCATAACGACAAGGGGATCAAGGTGAAACTCATCATTGCAACGATCAAACCGTTCAAGCTGGAGGAGGTCCGTGAAGCACTGACCGACATCGGTGTGCGCGGCATGATGGTGACAGAAATCAAAGGGTTCGGTTCGCAGTCGGGTCATACGGAAATTTATCGCGGTGCTGAATACGCGGTGAATTTCGTGCCCAAAGTGAAACTGGAAATCGTAGTGGACACAGCCATGGCCGATCAGGTGGTCGAAACTATCACCAATACGGCACGCACCGGCAAGATCGGTGACGGCAAGATTTTCGTGCTGGACGTGGCGCAGGCCGTGCGCGTGCGGACCGGCGAAACGAATGACGACGCGTTGTAAGCCGCGGACAGGGGAATAAAGAAATGAAAATGAACCGTATCACGAAATTTGGCTTGGCCGCCGCGTTGATCGCGCTGCCCAGCCTGGGTCTGGCCCAAGAGGCCGATGTGACCCCGCCGAACGAAGAAATCGGCTATATCCTGAATACCTTCCTGTTCCTCGTCACTGGTTTCTTGGTGATGTGGATGGGGGCCGGCTTCTCAATGCTAGAAGCTGGTCTGGTGCGTTCCAAGAACGTTGCCATGCAGTCGCTCAAGAACGTCGCTTTGTTTTCTATCGCGGCGATCATGTATTATCTGGTCGGCTATAACTTGATGTATCCGGGCGATGGCTGGACCATCACTAACGTTCTGGGTGCTTTCAGCAGCGCATCGATGGAACCGGTTGGTCTTGCCGATACCGAAACCGATCTGACCTATGCGTCTGTTGGGTCGGACTTCTTCTTCCAGCTGATGTTCTGCGCCACAACCGCATCGATCGTTTCGGGCACCTTGGCTGAACGTATCAAGCTGTGGCCGTTCCTGATCTTCACCGTTGTTCTGACCGGTTTCATCTACCCGATCCAAGCGTCTTGGAAATGGGGCGGTGGCTTCTTGGATGCGAATTACGGTTTCCTGGATTTCGCAGGCTCGACCGTTGTGCATTCGGTTGGCGGCTGGGCGGCTCTGGCTGGCGCGCTGATCCTTGGTCCGCGTATCGGCAAGTATAAGGGCGGCAAAACCCACCCGATGCCCGGCTCGAACCTGACTCTCGCCACCTTGGGGACGTTCATCCTGTGGCTGGGTTGGTTCGGCTTCAACGGCGGTTCGCAGCTCTACATGGACACTGCGGGCAACGTTGCTGACATCAGCCGCATCTTTGCAAACACCAACACCGCTGCGGCCGGTGGTGCGATTGCCGCGCTGATCCTGACCCAGTTGCTGTACAAAAAGCCGGATATCACCATGGTGCTGAACGGTGCATTGGCCGGTCTGGTTTCGATCACCGCCGAACCGCTGACCCCGTCCTTGGGCGCCGCGACCCTGATCGGTGCTGTGGGCGGCATTCTGGTGGTCTTCGCCGTGCCGTTCCTAGACAAGCTGAAGATCGACGACGTTGTCGGCGCGATCCCGGTACACCTGATCTGCGGCATCTGGGGCACCATCGCCGTGGTCCTGACCAATGGTGACGCGACCTTTGGTGGTCAGCTGATTTCGATCATCATCGTCGGTGTCTTCACCTTCGTGGTTTCGGCAGTGGTTTGGTTTATTCTCAAAGCCACCATGGGTATCCGTGTGAGCGAAGAATCTGAAATTTCGGGTCTCGACATGGCGGAACTGGGGATGGAAGCCTATCCCGAATTCACCAAGGGCTGATATTCCTTCCTGATCAGTCTGAATGATCAGGCCCGGGCGTGCAAAGCGCCCGGGCCTTTTCTATTGCCGGAGCCGGAGCTTTCCGCCTTGCGTGGCATCAAAGGAGGGCTATGGTGTCTCTCCCTGACTTCAAGATTTCGGATCCCCATGACCAAAGCCTCTTCGCATCGTATCCTTCAAACAATCGCCCACGATATCGCGGCCCGCCCCGAACAGGTGAATGCAGCCGTGCAATTGCTGGATGACGGCGCGACGGTTCCCTTTGTGGCGCGGTATCGGAAAGAAGCAACCGGGGGGTTGGACGATTCGCAATTACGTCTGCTGTCTGAGCGCTTGACCTATCTGCGTGATCTTGAAGCGCGCCGCGAAACGATTGTGAAATCGATCAAGGATCAGGACAAGCTAACCGAGGATCTGGCCCGCGCAATTGCACAGGCCGATACCAAGGCGCAGTTGGAAGATCTCTATCTGCCTTACAAGCCCAAGCGCCGGACCCGAGCGATGATCGCGCGGGAAAACGGGTTAGGCCCGCTGGTTGAGGCAATTCTGGCCGATCGCAATGCCGATCCCGAAACCTTGGCGCAAGCTTTTGTCACCGAGACGGTGCCGAGCGTAAAAGATGCGCTGAATGGTGCCCGTGACATTGTCGCTGAATCCCTGAGCGAAAACGCGGAGCTGATCGGGCGGTTGCGCGATTTCATGCAAAAAGACGCCATTCTCAGCGCCAAGGTAATTGAAGGTCAGGAGCAGAAAGGCGCGAAATTTTCCGACTATTTTACCCATTCCGAATCTTGGGCCGATGTACCCAGTCATCGCGCCTTGGCGATGATGCGGGCCAGCAACGAAGGTGTGCTGAGCGTCGATATCGCGCCTGATCCAGAAACCGGAACCGCCCGGGCCGAAGCGATGGTCGCCGCTGTTCTGCAGACTGCGAGCGAAGGCCCCGGCGATCAATGGCTGCGCAAGGTGGCTGGCTGGACCTGGCGGGTGAAGCTTAGCCTGACGATGATGCTCGACCTGATGGGCGATCTGCGCAAACGGGCACAGGACGAAGCAATCCGGGTCTTTGCCCGCAATCTGAAGGATCTGTTGCTGGCAGCACCCGCTGGAGCAAAATGCACCATCGGGCTCGATCCTGGCATCCGTACCGGGGTCAAGGTTGCGGTGGTTGATGCCACCGGTAAGGTGCTGGAGACCGACACGATTTATCCGTTCCAGCCGAAAAACGATCTGCGCGGGGCGCAGGCCGCATTGGCCGCATTGATCGGCAAATACCCGGTCGAATTGATCGCCATCGGCAATGGCACCGCCAGCCGCGAAACTGAAAAAATGGTTGCCGATCTGTTGCAGGATATTACCGGGCCGAAACCGACCAAGGTGGTGGTGAGCGAGGCCGGTGCCTCGGTCTATTCCGCGTCAGAACTGGCGGCGCGGGAATTCCCGGACCTTGATGTATCCTTGCGAGGGGCGGTGTCGATTGCCCGCCGGTTGCAGGATCCGCTGGCCGAACTGGTCAAGATCGAACCGAAATCCATCGGCGTTGGTCAGTATCAGCACGATGTCGACCAGTATCAGCTGGGTCGCGCGTTGGAAGCGGTGGTCGAGGATGCAGTAAATGCGGTCGGTGTCGATCTGAACATGGCCTCGGCCCCGCTGCTGGCTCGGGTTTCCGGGCTGGGAGAGGCGCTGGCCGAAGCGGTGGTGGCCCACCGCAACGCCAATGGCGCATTCCGCACCCGTCGGCAGTTGCTGAATGTCGCCCGGCTTGGACCTCGTGCGTTTGAGCAATGCGCGGGATTTCTGCGCATCGCGAATGGCGATGAACCGCTCGATGCCTCGGCCGTGCATCCCGAAGCCTACGGTGTCGCACGTCGGATCGTGCAGGCCTGCGGCCGTGATTTGCGCACGTTGATGGGGGACGAACAGCGCCTGCGCAACGTGCAGGCCGAAGATTTCGTCGATGATCAGTTTGGTTTGCCGACGGTGCGCGATATCCTGTCGGAACTGGAAAAACCCGGCCGCGATCCGCGCCCCGGGTTCAAAACCGCCAGCTTTGCCGACGGGATCGAGGATATCAAAGACCTCAAGCCGGGGCTCTTGCTGGAAGGGACCGTGACCAATGTCGCGGCATTCGGGGCCTTCGTCGATATCGGGGTGCATCAGGACGGTTTGGTTCATGTCAGCCAATTGGCCGACCGCTTCGTCAAGGATCCGCATGAGGTGGTGAAAGCTGGCGACGTGGTCAAAGTCCGGGTGACTGAGATTGATATTCCGCGCAAACGCATCGGGCTATCGATGCGAAAAGACGCCGGCAAACCCGATCCCAAGCCGCGTGCCGACACCCAGAAACCCGGCAAGATCCACAAAAAAGCTCCGCAACACGGCAAGTCAACGCCTGTCGGCAACCCGAATGGCGCACTCGGCGCGGCGCTGCTGAATGCGATGAAACAACGCTGAAAGCCGGGCTTGCCCTTGCAAGCGAACTCCGCTTTGCTTGGCCGAAGCTTAAAAACAGGGGGCTGGAATGCGGATTGGCTATGTCATGACGGAAGGGCGTGGAGCAACCAACCGGCTGTTGGCGACGCTGGCGGATCAGTTGACAGCGCAAGGGCTGCGCCTGGCCGGGACGGTGCAGTTCGATCAGGAATGCGATGACGGTAATAAATGCGACATGGATCTGCGACTTCTACCCGATGGCCCGGTGATCCGCATTTCGCAAAACCTCGGTGCTGCGGCGCAAGGATGCCGGCTTGATCCGCATGCGCTGGAACAGGCCGTCGCCATGACTGATCAGCAGATTGAAAAGGGCGCCGATCTGCTGATTATCAATAAGTTCGGCAAACACGAAGCCGAAGGTCGCGGTTTTCGTAATACCATTGCTTTGGCGCTTGATGCTGATATCCCGGTCCTGATCGGTACCAATCCGACCAATTTTAACGCCTTTCAGGATTATACCAGCGGGGTGGCGGACAATGCCGGCAGCAATCTGCAATCCCTGCTCAACTGGTTGGCGCTGCCGCCTTCGGCCTAATCATTTCATCGTTCCCGAAATACTCCCGCCGGAAGCATCTGCATTACCCACACGCGCCGAAAGCGGGCGGAATTCAATCTGGCAGCAACCGCTTCATCATCCGGCTGGCCGGATCGGCCAACCCCTCGATTACATCGAAATGGTGTCGCCCCGGATCAACCACGCAGTCACAGCGCCAGGCCTCGGCCAGCGCGGTGGCCTGTTCCAGGAAAGCCGGGCGTTCCTCCGCCCCGACCCAGACCACAATATCCATGCCCGGCATTGGCAACATCAGGGTCGGGCTTTCCATTGCGGCATCGGCCATTTCCATCTTGAAATCGGCGTTCATCGAGGTTTTCACCATCGGCCTGAGATCGGCCACCGGCGAAATCGGCATGATCCGCGCCACCCGGATTGCCACATCTGCCGGCAACATGCCCGGCATCGCCATCCGCGCCACCAGATGGCCGCCCGCCGAATGACCGGCCAGCACGATCGGACCGGCAACCATCGCAGCCGCCTGCGGAATCATGTGGGCAATCTGGCGGGTGATATCGGCAATCCGCACTTCGGGGCACAGATCATATGACGGCATCGCCACCGCCCAGCCCTGTTCCAACGCACCCGCGGCCAGATGCGACCAAAAGGATTTGTCGAACCGCAACCAATAACCGCCATGTACGAAAATCATCAATCCCTTGGCTTGGCCGTCCGGCAAGAACAGATCGAACACTTCGCGCGGGCGGTCGCCATAAGAAATATCCAGTTCGGCCAAGCCCTGTTCCAACATGCCTTCCCGGAATCCGGCGGCAGCGGCGGCCCATCGGTCAGGATAGGTCGCACCGTTTTCGATATGTGTCGCATTGGCGTAAGCGTCGTCCAATTCCATCTTTGTCCCCGTACTTGCTCTAGACAACCCTAGCGCCAGATGATTTGCCTGTTCCAGCATAATTACTGGAGGGCTGTCCGATGCTGGATCAAAAAACCGATCTCAAATCCTTGTTGAAGGATCCATCACTTCTTTCCGAGCAAGCCTATATAGGCGGTGAATGGGTCGCATCGGAAACCGGCGCGACCTATGCGGTCACCAACCCCGCGCGGGGCGATGTGATCGCCAATGTCGCCGATCCGACCCGCGCCCAAGTGGCGCTGGCGATTGCCAAAGCCTCCGAGGCGCAAAAGGACTGGGCCAGCTGGACCGGCAAAGAACGCGCCAACGTGTTGCGTCGCTGGTTCGACCTGATGATGGAAAATCAGGACGATCTGGCCACCATCCTGACCGCCGAACAAGGCAAGCCGCTGGCCGAAGCGAAGGGCGAGATCGCCTATGGCGCGTCCTTCGTGGAATTCTTCGCAGAAGAAGCCAAGCGGATTTACGGCGAAACCATCCCCGGCCATCAGCGCGACAAACGCATCATGGTGCTGAAGCAGCCGATCGGGGTGGCCGCGTCGATCACACCATGGAATTTCCCCAACGCGATGATCACCCGTAAGGCCGCCCCCGCGCTGGCCGCTGGCTGTGGTTTCGTGGCGCGGCCATCGGAACTGACCCCGCTTTCTGCTTTGGCGCTTGGTGTATTGGCGGAACGCGCCGGTTTGCCGAAAGGCATTTTTTCGGTCGTACCAACGACGGATGCGCCCGGCACCGGACAGGAATTCTGCGAAAATCCGACCGTGCGGAAAATCACCTTCACCGGTTCGACCAATGTCGGTCGTATCCTGCTGCGTCAGGCTGCCGATCAGGTGATGAAATGTTCGATGGAACTGGGCGGCAATGCTCCCTTCATCGTGTTCGACGATGCCGATCTGGATGAAGCCGTCGCGGGTGCCATCATGTGCAAGTTCCGCAACAATGGTCAGACCTGCGTCTGTGCCAACCGGATTTATGTGCAGGAAGGCGTCTATGATGCCTTTGCCGAAAAGCTGAAAACGGCCGTCGAAGCGCTGAAAATTGGGGACGGGCTGGAAACCGGCACCGATCTTGGTCCGCTGATCAACGAGAACGCGATCAAGAAGGTACAAGAACATGTCGCTGACGCCACCTCCAAAGGGGCGCAAGTGATTTTGGGCGGTGGCGATCCAATGCAGGGGCCGGGCAATTTCCTGCCGCCGACCATCGTAACCGGCGCAACCCAGGACATGATCTTTGCACAGGACGAAACCTTTGGCCCGCTGGCGCCGCTGTTTGCCTTCAAGGACGAAGACGACGTGATCGCGATGGCCAATGACACCATCTTTGGTCTGGCATCCTATTTCTATGCCAAGGACCTGAGCCGCGTCTACAAGGTGGCCGAAGCTCTGGAATATGGCATCGTCGGGGTCAACACCGGTATCATTTCGACCGAGGTTGCCCCTTTCGGCGGCGTCAAGCAATCCGGGCTTGGCCGCGAAGGCAGCCATCACGGCATCGAAGAATTTCTGGAAATGAAATACGTTTGCCTGTCGGTGTGATCCGGCCAAACCGTCTAACGGTATGACTTAAAACGAAACGGGCGGGGCCAATATGGACCCCGCCCGTTTTTTATTCAGCAGCGGTACCGGTTCAGCAAACCGGCTCCAACTCGTAAATCCGGGGCGTATCGATCTGCTTCAGTGAACGCACCCTGCGACCACTGAGCAGCGGGCAAACCCGCGACCCATAGATGCCCTCGACCGCGACATCACCATTCAGTGCCGGAATCAGCTGCGGCGCTGCGATTGCGATTTCAATCTGCGCCTGCGGTCCCAGCGCCGCCAGTGCCAACGGGCCGGGCCACATGCTTTCCGCCAGCATTCCATCGGTCCAAAGCAGCGCGTGCCGCGGCAACAACAAGTGGTGATACTCCACCGATTTCGTGCCATGCGCCACGCGGAAACGCGGGTCGCGATGTTCGGCCAAATGGATCGCCCGGACCAGTCTCAGCCCGTTTTTGGTTTGGACTGGAACCGCATGCTGCGGCGACAAACGCAATTCACGATCATTGCCCAGCGCACCGCGCCGGAACACGACCGGGCGCAGACGCGGGTGCGCGTCAAGAATATCCCGGTCCAGATGTCGCCCACCGGCCCAAAGGATTGGTTGCACCGATCCGTCGGCACAGCTGACCAAATCGCCCGCTTGCAACGTTTCGACCGGCACCTCACCCCGTGGGGTAGCAATTAGGCTGCCCTTGACGAAACAAGGGACACCCATCGCATAAAGTTGCCCGGGGTTGGAAACAGATGCCGGGCTGACGCCAGACAGCAGCATGGATTCGCCATTCGGGAAGGTCAGAACCGCATTGCCCGACCCATCGTCACTGACCACCACATCCCAGGTTTCGACCGCTTCGCCATCGGCATCGATCAGTGACGAAACATCAAGCTGGTCGTTGGTGAACCCATCGCGATCGTCGTCCCCCATATTGAAATCCGAAATGGTGTCGTCACCGGAATCGTTCGTCGCCACGAAAGTGTCGTATCCAGTGCCACCCGACAGCACGTCATTGCCAGCATCACCCGATAGGGTGTCATTGCCGTCGCCACCCGACAGCGTATCATTGCCGTCGCCACCCGACAGCGTATCATGGCCGGTGCCGCCAGACAGAGCATCATCCCCGCCATCCCCTGACAGCACATCGTTGCCGTCGCCACCCGACAGCGCATCATTACCGTCGCCGCCAGACAGTGTATCATGGCCGGTGCCGCCAGACAGAACATCATTCCCGCCATCCCCTGACAGCACATCGTTGCCGTCGTCACCCGAAAGCGTATCATTACCGTCGCCACCAGACAGCGTGTCTTGGCCAGTACCACCAGACAGTACATCGTTGCCTGCGTCTCCCGACAGCACATCATCCCCATCGCCGCCTGACAGTGTATCGTCGCCAGATCCGGCATAGATCGTGTCATCCCCGGCCCCGCCATCGATCTGATCGTCATCGGTCATGCCGGTGGCGAATTCGGCATCCCAGCGGCTTTGGGCGAGGTAATCTATCGAATTGCGATCGTTGCCCGAGATCAGCGAATTCAGCGTAATGGAATCGATTGGTCCGGCTTCCAACGCGGCCTGATCACTGTTGTAATTGTATTCCGGAGCCATAAACAGATCGCCATCAACGGTCTGGAAAACGACAGCGCTGATCGTGGCGCTGGACCCGTCTGCATAAGTAAGCGTGGCATCGTAGACCAGAACCGAGTCGATGTAGGTCTGCTCGCCATTAATGAAAATGGCATCCGCTGAACCGCTGGTGCTGTCGGTGGCAACTGCCCGGACACCATGCACGTTCGCCGACGCGTTGGGGGCATCCATATCGGCGAAATGATCCGTGAGTGGATCGCTGTCTGAACCATAAGTGCCAAGTGCCGAATTAGCGTTTTCGGCACCATAGTTCGAATTGTCGCGGCTTTGATATTCGTCGGGGTCCAGGTCCCGGGCCGTGCCGAGGCTGATCACGGTGTAAGACGTGCTCTGTCCCCCGCTACCACCTGTGGTGGCGGCACCGCCACCGCCCATGATCAGATCGTTGCCGTCGCCACCATCGATGGAGTCATCGCCACCGCCACCTTGGATCGTATCGTCCTCGGCGCCGCCGCTGAGAATGTCATCGCCGTCACCACCTTCGATCGAATCGGTACCGGCACCACCTTCTATGGAATCGTCGCCTTTCCCGGCATCAATCGAGTCATTGCCGGAACCGCCATCTACGGTATCGTCCCCATCATTTGCGGTGATGGTGTCGTGCCTATCTCCGCCAACCAACGATTCGTCGCCTTCGCTGGCATACATTTCATTGGCCGCACCGGATTCGTATGTTTGGGAATCAATCTCGCGAAAGCTCGGCTCGGTGCCCGGGCCGACATCCTCGATAGACGTGACTTCATAGTGAACGCCGGGCGTTATGTGGCCATCGACGACATAGCCCTGAAAAACACCGTTAATTTCTATCGAATAAACATTGATATTGGTGCCATCAGGTGCGCTGAGGGTGATCCGATCTTCTGCATAACCTTGTCCGCGCCCGGTGAGGGTTCCGTTTTCATCGTAGACGGCCAGATACTGATTGGTGTCATCCCCCGTTTCATCGGAAGTCTGATCCCCATTGAGGAGAGCATCCTCGGAATCGTAGAAATCAAAGGTGATTGCATTCGCGGAACTGCTCCAGCCTGAATCCAACACCAGACTGTCACCGGTCGTAAAGGAACCACTTCCATCCGTATTTGCCAGCTGATCGGGGCTGAAACCTGCAAAAGAAATCTGTGCCATTCAAAAAACCTCGTTACTATACTTCCCTAGTAACAACGGTCTTCGGCGTGCTGGCCTTACTGCCCCGACCTGCGCAAAAGTCCAGATATCTTTATCATTGGTCGACGTCGCCTATACCAAAGCCAATAGACGGCAAGTGGGAGCCATCTGAATTTCGCTTGCCCATGCCAAAGGCCAGGCAATACGCCTTCTGAACTGGTAAAGTTTTCAAATTCTATTCTGCTGCCGTGACCGAGGTAGCGATGCAAAGCGTTCCACTGCCCGATAGACTCTTAAGGATTGGTCCAATTTTAACTGGATTGCCCACCTGTCGAACAGTCCCGCAGAACCCGGCCCAACCGCGTGATCCCTTCTTCGATCTGCATCGGATCTGGACTGGAAAAATTCAGCCGCATACTGTTGCGCCCCGATCCATCAGCATAAAAGGCCGCACCGGGTACGAAAGCCACGCGTTCAGTTTTTAACGCATGCTGTAACAGATCAGCGCCATCCATCCCCTTGGGCAGGGTCAACCAGACGAACATGCCACCTTCGGGCCGGGTCCAGCTGACACCGGGCGGCATATGCCGTTCCAACGCCGCCAGCATGCGGTCGCGCCGGTGGCTGTAATGTCGGCAAAGCGCGGCGATATGATCGTCGAATCCGTTCGCTGCAACTTCGGCAATCGCGACTTGATTCAAGGTCGGGGTATGCAAATCACCAGCCTGTTTCAGCAACACCAACCGGTCGATCACCGATCTGGCGGCGCAGACCCAGCCGACCCGCAGCCCGGGCGACAGGGTTTTGGAAAAAGATCCGCAATAAATCGTGCGACAAGCCTCAATATCGCCCTTGCGCGCGTATTCCAGCGCCAGAATGGGTGGCACCGGTTCACCCTCATAGCGTAATGACTGGTAAGCGGCATCTTCGATCACCGCACAATCCAGATCTTCCGCCAGTTGCAATATGTTTTCGCGTTCTGTCCGGGTCAGTGTGACTCCGGTGGGATTGGCAAAATCAGGCGACAGATAGGCAAATTTCACCCGCCCGCCCTTGGCTTCGGCCTGAGCGCGGAAGTCATTCGCCGAACGGTTTCCATTCGGGTCCAACCGGTCGAACTCAGGCTCATAAGCGTTAAACGCACCCAACGCACCCAAATAGGTCGGCCAGCCGACCAGCGCGGTATCGCACGGGGACAAAAACAATTTGCCCAGATAGTCCAGCGCCTGCTGCGATCCCGAAGTGATCTGAATGTTGTCTTCATCGCAGTCGATCCCCAGCCCACGCATATGATCCGCGATCCAGCGGCGCAGCGGTGGGTAGCCTTCGGAGGTCGAATATTGCAGCGACTGTGCCTGTTGACCGTCGCTTAACGCCCGCGTCATCGCATCTCGGAATGCCGCCGCAGGGAACATTGCCGGATCAGGAATACCACCAGCAAACGAAATGACATCTGGTTGATCCAGCAGCTTCAGAAGTTCGCGGATTTCTGATGCTATCATACGGGAGATACGGGTGGCGAAAAACTGATCCAGCGACATGGCGGGGACTCCTAGGCGCGCGAGAATGCTCGCGCCAATAGACTAAGTCAATATAGTTGACATGATTTGTGATCCCGCGACAGACGCTTAGATATCATGCCAATCTGTCAGGACCCACCCACCTCAATCCATAAAAAAATTAGATATTTCTCCGCGGTCATTGTCTGATTCCGGGCTCGCGCGGATAGGGTAAACGCCAGCGTAGCCGGGCCGGTTATGCGCGGCCGCAATCCATACAAATATGCATGAAACCCACACTGATTTCGGCAATTCACCCAAATTTCCCGAACAGGTATCTTCTGCATCAAGAATTCAGACACCAAGGAATTTATCATGAAAGCGATGACCTATCACCGTTACGGTCCAGCAGAGAACGTCCAGCCTGCCGAATTACCCCGTCCGATTCCGGGCAAATCCGACCTTCTGATCAAGGTGCATACCGCGACCGTCACCACCGCGGATTGGCGCCTGCGGGCCTCTGCCTTTCCGGGTGGTATGTGGTTGCCCGGACGTTTGATGTTCGGCCTGTTCCGCCCGCGCAAAAAGGTGCTGGGCGGCGAATTTTCCGGCACTGTGATGGAAACCGGGACGGATGTCTGTGACTTTGCTCCGGGCGATCCGGTCTTCGGCTTTGCCGGACTGGGGGCCCATGCTGAATATCTGACAATTCCAGCCAAGGGTTGCGTGACAAAAAAACCTGCGCGGCTTAGCCACGCCGAAGCGGCGGCCATGCCCTTTGGTGGGCTGTCGTCTCTGGTTTTCCTGCGCGACTTCGCGAAGCTGAAGCCGGGTCACAAAGTGCTGATCCTGGGGGCTTCGGGGGGTGTCGGTGTCTACGCTGTGCAGATCGCCAAAGCGATGGGGGCCGAAGTGACCGCCATGGCCAGCACCGCCAAGCTGGACCTGCTGCGCGATCTGGGGGCGGATCAGGTACTTGATTACACGGTTCAGCAGCTCAACGATGCGGGGCGTGATTTCGATCTGGTCTTTGATCCGGCGGGCAATGCCAAATTTCCTGAGGTCAAAGCCTTGTTGAAACCAACCGGCCTTTTCATCCCTCTGACGTTTAACTTCCGTGAGGTGTGGCAAGCACTGAGGGCCAAGTTGACAGGTGGTCCGCAAATCGGGATCGGCGTGAACGGGGATCACAAAACGGATTTGTTGGAATTAGCAAATCTGATCGAAACTGGGGCGCTCCGCCCAGTGGTCGATCAGCGTTTTGATCTCGTCAACATCGCGGCGGCCTACGGGGTAGTGGAAAGCCGCCACCGTAAAGGCAGTATCGTACTTGAGGTACTGCCAACCCATGAGGAGCTGAGCTGAAAAGGGCGGGCCTTGGCCCGCCCTTTATCCAATTTCGCGCAAGTCTCAGTTGACGGCTTTGGCGTCCACGATATCCTTTTCGACCGTTTGACCGCTGGCGATTTCAACCCGGCGCGGTTTCAGCGTTTCGGGCATTTCCCGGACCAGATCGATATGCAGCATGCCATCGGCATGGGTTGCCCCGGTCACGCGCACATGATCAGCCAGTGTGAAGCGGCGCTCAAAGGCACGGGTTGCAATACCGCGATGCAGATAGACATGCTCCTTGTCTTCCTCGGCTTTGCGGGCGGCGACGATCAGGGCACTTTCCTTCACTTCGACCGATAGGTCGACGTCCGAAAACCCTGCCACCGCGATCGAAATACGGTAAGCGTTTTCGTCAATCTTTTCTATGTTATAGGGGGGATAACTTGGCTGTGGGGCTTCGTTGGTAAAAACGCGGTCCATCATGTCGGCGATCTGGTCGAAACCGACGCTGGCGCGATAAAGCGGTGCAAAATCAAAACTACGCATAGGGCGATCCTCCATCTGAGCGATACCTGATTGGTGCCTTCCAACTGGACAGGCAAATTCAGCGGGACCCAAGGTGGCGCCCCGATAAAGATCATGTGGGGGGTTTAAATGAGCGTTTCAACCCCCGCCGGGACGGACAAAACGCGCCCCTGTGCTGTTGCGCCCGGCCCCGGGCGCCAACCGCTTGATGCGCCGGTCAGGGGCTGTGACCGGGTTGCGCCGCAATTGCGCCTTTAGTTCTGCAATCCGCTGCGGCAGCACCATGCCGAACCCCACCTTTTTGCCGTCGAAGTTCCCGCCAGCCGACACCAGCGACAGGATACGCCCACGCCCGCCCACCCGGACGAAAACCGGTGCGCCGGACGATCCAAAGGTCACGTTGCAATCAAAGGCGATGACTTCGTTTCTTTCGGCCAGCAGCGTACATTTGCGCTGCCGCGACAGGGCTTCGGCCCGATTTACCCCATAGGACGCCACCGAAATCTGATTACCGGCATTCTGACCGGAATGAATTACAAATGGATCGGCATCCCGGCTGGTAATCGGTTCGGACAACCGGATCAGCGCGACATCATAGCGAATGTTTTCAACACTCGGCGGTTGCTCCGGATCATAATCCGGATGCGCTGCGATCTGTAATCCGCGTCGTTCAGCAATCGCCACCCCGTCGCGCAATCCGGCCCGGAACATGATCTTGTCCGCAGGGCGCAAATCCCTGATATTTCCGTCATAAACGCAATGCGCCGCAGTCAGCACCAGATCGGGCGCGATCAGGGTACCGGTGCAAAACCCCCTGCCATCCAGATCCAGACGACCGACCGCTTCCCATCCCAGCAAGTCTTCGCGATCCGTCAACCGCCGCAGCCCATCCGCTGTGGCAGGCAGCACAAGCACCAGAATGATCAGAATCGCTATGATGCCGGATCGTTTCATTGTTTAAGGAATTTGGCACCCGACGCATTTCGCGCCGCGCCCACACGCACGCGCCGCGCTTGGGATAAAGTGGATTTCAATACCCCAACGCCCGCAGCAAGCTGGTTGCGCAGCAGGTCGACGGAGCCGTCTAATTGACTGCCCAGCGCCACCCGTTCGCCATCGACATGGGCCTTGGCCGAAATAACCGACACGATCTGCGTACGGCCTCCGTCAAAACTGAACACCGGCGATCCCGACGCGCCGAAATCGACATCGCAAGACATGACCAAAATCCCTTGCTGTCGCCCGGTCACCGAACAGATGTCCTGCATCGACGGGGCTTCGGCACGGTCGTGGGCATAAGACACAACGCCGACTTGGTCCCCAGCACCCACGGCGCGTGCCACATCGAACGGGATCACGCTGCCGTTTCGGATCGGTTGCGCCAGTTCCAACAACGCCAGATCATTGCGCACCCGGTCGGCCGAAACCGGACCGTCAAAATGATAGGACGGATGCACCACCGCGCGCCGGACCCAACGATAGGCTTCGGCCCGGCCATTGCGCATCCCAGCCTGAAATTCGATCCGGCTATAATCAACCTTTTCGCCGGTTTCGCGGTCAAACAGGCAATGCGCCGCAGTCAGCACCAGATCAGGCGCAATCAGCGCCCCAGTGCAAAACCCACGACCGGCCAGATCAAGCCGCCCAACCCCTTCCCAGCCTTTTCCGTCTTCTCCAGTATCCAGTCGCCGCAAAGCACTGTTTTCTGATATCGCACTTGTAGCGCTCAGGGTCAGGCACAGAAAAATCAAAACTCGCCGCAGCATGAGCGTTCCTTCCAGTCACGATCTCATGATTGGATAAACGGCAGATTTGTCGAAAATAGGGCATCATTTTTACCGGACCCCACGGAAATGCGGCACGGCAGGCGATGACACAGACCCCGCTTCGCGACATCCTGTCCCATCAGATATCTTTCAGCGCCGGAGGCTGCGGTCCTCCGGTGGCCCAGTCCAGCAATTCAACCGTATGCACCACCGGCACGTCGCTGCCCGATCCGATCTGCATCATGCAGCCGATATTGCCTGCGGCGATGATATCGGGATTCTTGGCCTGCAAGGTGCGCAGCTTGCGATCCTTCAACTGCTTGGAAATTTCCGGCTGCATCAGGTTGTAGGTCCCCGCCGACCCACAGCACAAATGACTATCAGCTGGTTCCACCACCTTGAACCCGGACCTTTTCAGCAGATCCTTGGGAAAGGTCTTGATCTTCTGCCCATGCTGCAACGAACAGGCGGCGTGGTAGGCCACGGTCAGCCCCTTATCCGCCCCTTCCGGCAGATCCAGTTGCATCAGAACTTCGGACACGTCCATTGCAATCGCCGCCACCCGTGCGGCCTGTTCGGCCAAGGGATCGTTGCGGAACATGTGACCGTAATCCTTCACCGTGGTGCCGCAGCCTGAGGTATTGATGACAATGGCGTCCAACCCATCGCCGTCCATTTCGGCCACCCAGGCGCGGATATTTTTGGCCGCCGAGGCATGGCTTTCACCGGTTTTCCCCATGTGATGGGTCAGCGCCCCACAACAGCCCGCCCCTTCGGCAATCACCACCTCGCAGCCCAGCCGTTTCAGTAGCCGGATAGTGGCATCGTTGATATCGGTATTCAGCGCCTTTTGCGCGCAACCCGTCATCAGCGCCACCCGCTTACGGCGTGGGATTTCGGCAGCAAAGCTTTGTGGATCGTCATTGCGGCTGACCGGTGGGATTCGTTTCGGCGCCATTTCCAACATTGCTTTCAGCCGCGCATCCGGCATCAAAAACGCGAAAGGCCGGCCGATCTTCGCCCCGAGAAGCGCCAACCGAAACCGGCTGGGATAGGGCAAGATACGCGCCAGTATCCAACGCAGGGCACGGTCGCTGAAGGGACGTTTGTATTTCTGTTCGATATAGTCGCGCGCGTGATCGACCAGATGCATGTAATGCACCCCCGACGGGCATGTCGTCATACAGGCCAGACAACTGAGGCAGCGGTCGATATGCATGACCGTCTTGGCATCCGGCACGCGTTCGTTTTCCAACATATCCTTAATCTGGTAGATTCGCCCACGCGGGCTGTCCAATTCGTCGCCCAGCACCTGATAGGTCGGACAGGTCGCGGTGCAAAACCCGCAATGCACACAAGCGCGCAAGATTTCATTGGCCCGTTCGATACCGGGGTCCCGCAATTGATCTTCGGTGAAATTGGTCTGCATCTCTTATCCCATCAGTCCCGGATTGAGAATCCCACGCGGATCGAATTTCGCCCGCACTCCCCGGCTCAGCGCTGCTACCGGTGCCGGTTCAGGTTGAAAGGCCGGAATTGTCGCACGGGTCGCTTCGTCGGCCCGGACCAGCGTCGCATGTCCGCCGATCCCTGCCATTGCGGGGCGAATATCGCGCCCCGGTGCGACCAGCGCCCAGATCAACCCGCCGCCCCAGTCATAAAGCATTTGCTCTGCCTGCAACGCCGCGCCGACGCGCGGACCATCAGAAGGCTTTACCGAAATGCGCCAGACATCACCGGGCTGATCGGCAAAGGCTTCAACATCGCGCAGCCACTGCCAATCCGCCGCGACCTTCTCCGCCTGCGTTTCCACTGCGATCTCGCCAAAGATCGACAGGCGTGACTTCAACTGTTCTGCCCGGTAGGTCACCGATTTCTCGAACCCCTCAATCCGGATCATGGTGATCGGTACTCCGCCCTGACCTTTCGGCATATGCGCCGCCCCGGTCACGTCAAAGGGCGATCCCAACGCCGCCGCCATCGCTTCGACAGCACGCGCATCACTCAACCCGCCAATCTGGATCACCGCGCTGGTTTCCGGCTTGGGCAGCACCTTGAAACTGACCTCGCTCAACACGCCCAGAGTCCCGAAAGACCCAGCCATCAGTTTGACCAGATCATAGCCGGTGACGTTCTTCATCACTCGGCCCCCATTTTTCAACACCCGGCCCATGCCATCGACAAAACGCACCCCCAGCATGAAATCGCGGCAGGCTCCGACTTGTATACGCCGCGATCCCGATACGTTCGCCGCCGCCATGCCGCCAACCGTCGGTGTGCCCGTAGTCCCCAGCAGAGCGCGATGATCCATCGGCTCAAACGGCAACCTCTGGCCCTCTGCGTCCAGTGCCGCCTCGACCTCGGAAAGCGGTGTACCCGCCCCGGCCACCAGCGTCAGCGCCCCGGGTTCATAAAGATGGATTCCGCGCATCCCTCCGGTTTCCAGAACTGCGCCTTCCACCGGGCCTCCGATAGGCCGGGTGCCGCCGCCATGAACGCGTAACGGCCCCGTAGCGCTTGCAATCATTTCTGCCAGTTCGGCCTCTGTCTGTGGTGTCATCATCTTCTTCTGTTCAAAAATATCCTAGGGGGAATGCACACGTCGCGCGCAGGGGACAACGCCCCCTATTCGGCCGCAATCCTGCGCCTCTCGCTTGCCGCCAAAGGAAACACTTTCGCCGGGTTCAGCAACCAGGCGGGATCGAACGCATCTTTCACCGCCATCTGGATATCCAGATCGTCAGGATCGAACTGATCCACCATTAGGTCGCGCTTTTCGATGCCGACCCCGTGTTCGCCGGTCAGGCACCCGCCCACTTCAACGCACAGTTTCAGGATATCCGCCCCGAACCGTTCGCACAGTTCCAGATCGCCGGGTTTATTGGCATCAAACAGGATCAGCGGATGCATGTTGCCGTCCCCGGCATGAAACACATTACCGACACCCAGACCGTATTGCTTGCTCATCTCGCCGATCCGGCGCAGCACATAGGGCAACTGGTTCACCGGGATGGTACCGTCGAGACACATGTAATCGTTGATTTGCCCCATCGCGCCAAAGGCCGATTTTCGACCCAGCCAGATGCGAGCGCTTTCTTCCGCGCTGGTGCTTTCGCGCAGTTCGACCGGGTTGTGGCTGCGAGCAATCGCCAGAATCTTTTCCAACTGTTCTTCGATTTCGCCCTCGGATCCTTCGACCTCGACAATCAGCAAAGCTTCACAATCGGGATAGCCCGCCCCGGCAAAGGCTTCGGTAGCGCGGATGCAGGGGCGATCCATGAATTCGATTGCCACCGGCAACAGCCCCGCCTGAATGATTTCACTAACGCATTCACCCGCGACTTCATTGCTGTCAAAGCCCATCAGGACAGGCCGTGCGCCTTCGGGTTTGTGCAGGATGCGCAGGGTGGCTTCAGTTACCACGCCAAGTTGGCCTTCGGATCCGCATATCACGCCCAACAAATCAATTCCACCGGCATCCAGATGCGCACCGCCCAGTTCGACCACCGCTCCATCCATCAAAACCATGGTCACGCCCATCAGGTTATTGGTGGTCACGCCGTATTTCAGGCAATGCGCCCCGCCTGAATTCATCGCCACATTGCCAGCGATTGCACAGGCCAACTGGGAGGACGGATCGGGAGCATAGAAGAAATCTTCTTCTTCCACCGCCCCGGTCACGCTCAGATTGGTGCGCCCTGACTGTACCTTGATGAAACGGTTGTCGTAATCGGTCTCCAACACCTCGTTCATCCGTGACACGCCTAGGATCACACAGTCGGCGGTGGGCAGCGCCCCCCCGGCAAGCGATGTACCCGATCCGCGTGGCACCACCGGAACGCCCAGTTCATGGCAGATGGACAATACCGCAGACACCTCATTAGTATTCGCGGGAAGCACAGCCACCAGCGGCGGACAGCGATACGCCGTCAGCGCGTCGCATTCATAAGCACGGGTTTCCGCCTCTTCATGAATCACTGCGACGGCAGGCAGGACCTGTAACAGACGTTTTACCAATACCGGCTTCAACGCTAGTATTTTTGCATTGGGTTCGGGCATCTGCATGACGCACCTCCTATAATTGGTAAAGTATTATAACCAAATCGATAGGGCCGCAATTCTTTTCGCAACCCCCGTCACGTCACTGACTTGCGAAAACCTGTCCGGACGGGCAGTAAGAGCACATGGACTGGATAAAAATCATACATATTCTAAGCGTCATGGGATGGATGACCAGCATCTTCGCGGTGCCGCGGGCATTGATTTTCTGGAAACGCGAATATGACCGGCTGGGCGAATTCGGACCTTTGGGCGACCTGACGATCCGGCTGTATCGGTTTTCCACCGGGTTGGCACTCATCGCGCTGGCAACCGGGCTCTGGCTGGGCTGGAACTTGGGCTTTCCCGGCTGGGTCTGGTTGAAGCTGGGACTGGTTTCGGCGCTGGCGGTTCATTACGCTTGGACCGGTAAAATGGTCATGGCCGCGCGCAAGGGGGTATTCCGCGAAAGTGACATGTTCCTGCGCATTTTCAATGAAATCAGCGTCTTTGGCGTGATCGCGGTGCTGTGGACCGTCGTCGTGCAACCGTTCTGAACCATGGCGATCACCGACAGCCTGACTCTGTTCACTGCCTTGGATTTCGCCGCAGTTACGCTGTTGTTTCTGGCTTGGATCATCATCGGCTGGCTGATCCAGAATCCAACTCGCAAACGACCGTCGGTTTCGGTGCTTATGGCGGAATACCGACGCGAATGGATGCGCCAGATGGTCACCCGACAGCCGCGCATCTTCGATGCCCAAACCCTGTCGACCCTGCGTCAGAGCACCTCTTTTTTCGCCTCCGCTTCGCTGATCGCCATCGGCGGGGCGCTGGCGGCGATCGGCAACGCCAACCAGCTTGCTGATGTGGCCAAGGATCTGACGCTCAGCGCCGATCCCAAGCTGGTCTGGGAGGTCAAGTTGTTGGTATCGCTGCTGCTGCTGACCAATGCGTTCCTGAAATTCGTCTGGTCGCACCGGTTGTTCGGCTATTGTGCGGTACTGATGGGCGCGGTGCCCAACGATGCCGAAGATTCGGTTGCCATGCCGCGTGCGATAAAGGCAGCAGAAATCAATATCACCGCCGCGCGCAGCTACAATCAGGGGCTGCGTTCGATCTATTTCGCTTTGGCCAGCTCCGCCTGGCTGCTTGGGGCGACGGCCTTAATCGTAGCGATCGTGGTAACTTTCGCGGTGTTGTGGCGGCGGGAATTCGCATCGAAATCCCGCTCGATTCTGGTACAGAACGACGATCAAATAGGGCACACGCAGTCGTGACTCCACCTGACAAAGCGCAGTGCTAAACTGGCACCATGATAAAGCTTTTCGCACTCCTGACAGCCTCGGTGCTGTCCGCCTCTGCCGCCTTGGCCGAAATCCCGGAAATCCTTGCGGTCGAAACGTCCCGCGTCGGTATGGGCTGGCGTATCGATGTGACGATGCAGCACCCGGACACCGGGTGGGATCATTTCGCCGATGCTTGGGAAGTTCTGGATGCTGACGGAAACCGGCTTGGCATTCGCAAACTGATGCATCCGCATATGGATGAACAGCCTTTCACCAGGTCGCTGATGAATGTGATGGTGCCGGACGGCACCCACGAAGTGTTCGTCCGCTCCCATTGCATGGTTCACGGTTGGTCGCAGGACACCGTTCAGGTATTGTTGGAACGCTAATCCGCCCGTTTATCGTCGGCCTTCCCGCAGCCATGCGGCCAGAATCAGACCCAGACTCAACAGCAGGACCAGCCAAGGCGGCAACAGCGGAATGCGCTTGACCGACAAGGTTTCGGACGCCGCCCGCGGCGTGATCCCGATCCAGCCGCGCCCCGACGCCGGACGGCCGACGCGCACATCCCGAAAACGCGGTACCCCGTCCGACAGGTGCAGCACGCCGCCGCGCAGGGGATCGATCACCGGACGCAGCGATTCACCACTGGCGATGGTTTCTTCGAACTCACGCGGTGCAGCGGGACCCATCCCGATCACCGTCTCGGCATCGGCCTGTTGCAGCCGGTAAAGCCCGATTTCGTCGCCATGGAATTCGGCCACGTGCTGCCCCGGTGTGGTCTGTTGCATCTGCAATGTCACAGTTTCGCCTGACGGGGTGGTGATTTCGACCGGGCCGACGGTTTCCTGCAAGGTCCGACGCAGGATATGCAAATCCTGCCCGGTCGCGGCGGCAGTCAACAGTTCCTCTTCCAGTTCGGGTTCCTTCATCATCCAATGTGCCAGCCGCCGCAGCAATTCCAGTTGAGGCCCACCACCTTCGAAGCCACGCGCCCAAAGCCACGCCTGATCCGAGGCCAACAGTGCGATCCGCCCTTCCCCAACCCGGTTCAGGATCAACAGCGGGGCGTCTTCGGCCCCTGTCATCACCACTTCGCCGTCTTCCGGTTCCAACTCGACCTGACGCATCCAGCGACCCCAGTCGGTGGGCCATTCGGCCTGTAGCCCTGCCGTGACCGGGTGGCGTTCGCCCAGGTCCGTGACTTTTGGCCGGTAGCCTTGTTCGATCACCCGCGCGGTTGGACGCGCCGGGACAATCGTTGCCAAAGGCGAATGATAGATTGAATCCGCGCTGGCGAAATCGGGACCGGCAGCGATCAGCACCGCACCGCCTTCGCTGACATAGCGGCGCACGTTTTCAAGATAGAGCGCTGGCAGAATGCCGCGCCTTTTATAGCGGTCGAAGATGATCAGATCGAAATCGTCGATCTTTTCCAGAAACAATTCGCGGGTCGGAAAGGCAATCAGCGACAATTCCGCCACCGGCACGCCGTCCTGTTTTTCCGGTGGCCGTAGGATGGTGAAATGCACTAGATCGACCGAACTGTCGGATTTCAGCAAATTACGCCAGGTGCGCCCGCCCGGATGCGGTTCACCACTGACCAACAACACCCGCAAACGATCACGCACACCGTTGATCTGTATCAACGCTGTATTGTTACGGTCGGTCAATTCGCCCGCAGCTTCGGGCACCGAAAACTGAATCACGTTGCGCCCCCCATGGGGCAGCGTCACCGGCAATTCAAAGGTTCGGCCCAGCGGCACCATGATGCGGGACGTTTCGCCACCGTTCAGAGTCAGATCCAGTGGTGCCTGATCAGCCCCGAGCGGTGCAGCCCCAGTATCTTCGATCCGGAAGGTTAGCGTCACCGGTTCGCCCAGAATGGCAAAGGCAGGGGCGGTTTCCACCACCAACCGCCGGTCCCAGTCATCGGGTTGCCCGCTCAGCAACAGATGCATCGGCGCTGGCAGGTCCGGCACCCGGTCCAGGTCATGCACCTGACCGTCGCTCAACGCGATGATCCCGGCGATCCGGGTTTGCGGTTCCTGAGCCAACGCATCGGACAACGCGCTGAGCAGCAAGGTGCCGCTATTGTCCGGCCCATCCCCCAGCGCGACCCGCCGCACTTCGGTATTGGGTCGTGCGATCAACCGCTGTGCCAACAGATCTGCCGCCGCTTTGGTCTGACCCGCCCGACCAGCCAGTTCCTGGCTGGCGGATTGATCTTCCAGCAGCACGACGATATCGCTCAGCGCAGCGCGGTCTTCCTGCCGGTAGGACGGTCCTGACAGTGCCGCAACTATCACTACCCCAGCCAACAGGCGCAGCGCCCAACCCGCCAGACCACGCCAATAGGCCAGCCACGCAGCCGCCAGCACCATTGTACCCAGCACCAGAAACACGCCCCAGGGCAGCAGCGGATCGAAAGTGATTTCCCCGTTCATTGACCCAGCCTGTCCAATAGCGCAGGCACGTGCACCTGATCGGATTTATAATTACCAGTCAGCACATGCATGACCAGATTGACCCCGAAACGATAGGCCAGTTCGCGCTGACGCTCCCCGGAATATCCGCGCCCGACCGGATAAAGAGGATTGCCCTGCGGGTCGGTGGCCCAGGCCGCCGCCCAGTCATTGCCGCCGATCACCACCGGCGTCACCCCGTCATTGAGATTGCGAAACGGCATACCGTCGACCTTTTCTGCCCCCGGCGGTGCCGCTTCAACCCAGATATCGCGCCCGCTGAACCTGCCCGGAAAATCCTGCAACAGGTAGAAGGTGCGGGTCAGCACGTGATCTCCCGGCAAGGGTTCCAGCGGCGGAATTGCCAATGGTTCGGCCAGTTGGCGCAATTTACGCCCGTTCGGGCTGGCGGTGCCAAACCCGGCGATATCGGCGTCACGGGTATCGAACACAATCATGCCGCCGGTTCTGAGATACCGATTAAGCCGCTCGTAAGCATCCACCGTCGGGACCGGCTGATCTTCGGTGATTGGCCAGTATAGCAACGGGTAAAACGCCAATTCGTCACGTTCCAGATCGACGCCGATCGGCAGGTCGGGTTCCACCGATGTGCGGAAAAACAGGGTATCGGACAGACCCGTCAACCCGGCGCGGGACACATCGTCGACCCGGGCGTTTCCGGTCAAAACATAAGCCAGCACCACTTCGGAAGTGGCGCTGAGCACGTGCCGGTCTTCTTGCGTGTCTTGCGCCCCGGCACCGGACGGAGCCAGCGCGATCAACCCCGGACCCAGCGCCAGCAACAGGACCGGCACCACGGCTTTTCCACCACGCAGCAATATCCGTCCGGAAAGGGCCAACGTCGCGATCACATCAGCCAGCAAGATCAGCACCGCCAAAGCCAAAAGATAGCCCGCCAACGGCACTTGCTCGGGCCGGTCCAGCCCCACGACCGACACCGATGCGGGCCAGGTCGTGGCAGTCAATTCACGATCGGCCGTCATGACATTTCGGGCTATCAGGCGGGCTTCACCTTGATAAAGACCCGGTTGCAGGTCGCGGCTCAATGGGGCCTGGATCAGGTCTTCACCTGCAACGCCAATCAGGTTTCCTGCATCCTGCAAACGCCCAAACCCGTCCAGCACGCGCAGCGGCTGCCAGACCGACCCGGCCAGATCCTCGGCATCGGGCTGACTTGTGACCGAAGACACCGCCAACCGGTCCAGCATGCGCATGAACAAACCCGACAAGGGCAGGCTTGACCATTCGGCATTGGCCGAGACATGGAACAGAACCACCTTGCCCTGCCCCAGCGTTTTGCGCGTGACCAACGGGGTTCCATCGGACAATTGCGCAATCACCCGTTCGGCCAGCGACGGATCGGGCTGCGCCATCACTTGCGCCGATACTGTGACATCTTCAGGGATCGCCAACCCGTAGAAAGGGCTGGTATCGGCAAAGGGGGCCAACGTCTTGGGTTCACCCCAGCTCATCGCGCCGCCTACCGTTCGACCACCTGATCGCAGCCGCACCGGCATCAGCGGATGCTCTTCGCTGCGGCTCAGATCACTGGCCGCAAGATGCGGCCCGGCGAACCGCAGCAACATACCGCCTTGGTTCACCCATTCCCGCAACGCCTTTTCTTCAGCTTCGGGTAACCCGGCGATATCGGCCAGAATGATTGCATCGGGATTGGCGGGCAGGATATCGCTCAGGCTGCCTTGCAACAGATCCGCCGAAGGCAACAATGCCTGATGCAGGTAATGCAGTGGCGACAGCAATTCCAACCCTTCACGGTCGTCCCGTTCGGTGATCAACGCCACTTCACGGCGCTGCAAGCTGTCATCGCTCAGCACCACCGCTCCGGCGCTGCGCTGTCCCAGAATATCGAACCGGCTGATCCGCGCCCGCAGCTCCGCCGGTAGGGACAGACGCGCTTCGGCGCTTTTGGCCCCAGCTTCGATCTGCACTGGCAAAGTCGCCAGCACCCGTTCCACCCCAGTCGGATCACGACCGTGAGCCCGCAGCTCCAGCGCCATGGCACCCTGCCCCCGGTTGCGTACGGCTGTCAGATGAATTTCGCCATCCTCGAAAACCGGCGGCAGCAGCGCCACCGCGCCGAGATCGTCTTCGAAAACCCGAATTTGACCCCGTTCCTGCAACGCCGCGACCAGTCGGTCATGACCGGCAAATTCCAAACCGTCCGACATCCAGATGGTGTCAAACCCGCCATGGATATCTTGCAGGATCGCCAATGCGTCTTCGATCCCGGCAGCCGTCGGTTCCCAGGCCAACGGTTGCAGACCGGGCAAATGCGCACGCAAATCGCCCGCCGGCTGAAAATTCGACGGTTCGGGGGCGCTCAGTTGCAACACTGCGGCGGTGCGCCCGGCACGATCGGCATCGGCCAGCAACCGGTCCGCCAGATCAAGTCGCGCTTCCCAATCCCCCGCCCCGGCCCAACCGCCATCCAACAGCAACAACACAGGACCGGAGCGTGCCTGTCCTTCGGCGTCTGGGTTCAGCACCGGGCCAGCCAGCCCGACAATCACCGCAGCCGCCGCCAGCATCCGCAACAGGATCAGCCACCACGGCGTTTTGTCGGTAACAGCGTCATCGTCCTTCAGCCCGAGCAACAACACGACGCCGGGAAACAGTCGGCGCAACGGTGCCGGTGGTACCGCGCGTAACAACATCCACAGCACCGGCAACACCACCAATGCCCAAAGCAGCCACGGCGTCGCAAAGCCGATTTGTGCCAACCCGGCCATCACACGGTTCCCCGGTTCAGCGCCTGCCACAGCCATAACAAAGCGACTTGGGCGCTGTCACTGCTGTGATGGGTGTGAAACTGCCAGCCTGTGATCGTGCAAAGATCAGCCAGCTCCGCCTTGCGCCGATTCAGCCGCTGGAGATACCGATCCCGCAATTCACCCGCTTTCAGGGTTTCGTGGCTGACCGTTCCACCGACGCTTTCGAAAATCGTGCGGCCCTGAAACGGGAAGGCTTCTTCGGACGGGTCCAGCACTTGCAACAGGATGCCGCGCACACCGCGATCAGCAGCCTTGGTCAGGGCCTGCCGGACCGCATCGATATCGGCCATGAAATCGGACAGGAATACGGCGCGCGCCTGCGGGATCATCGCGCGCGCTTCGGGCACGCCGTAATCGACAGGGTCATCAACGGACAAGAATTCGGCCAGCCGCAGAATCTGGTTATTGCCCCGCCGTGGTGGCAGCAAGGTCCCGGTTAGCCCGACCCGTTCACCGCCACGCACCAGCAAGATCGCTACCGCCAGCGCCAGCAATCGGGCGCGGTCGGCCTTTTCGGGCAGGTTGTTATGCGATGCAAACCGCATCGAAGCAGCCTGATCAACCCAAAGCATCACGCTTTGAGCGATCTGCCATTCGCGTTCGCGGACATATTGCGCATCGCCCCGCGCCGAACGGCGCCAGTCGATCATCCGCCTTGAATCCCCCGGCTGTACGGGCCGGTATTGCCAAAAATCATCCCCCATGCCCGAACGCCGCCGACCATGTTCACCCAACAAAACCGTCCCGGCCAGATGTTCAGCCCGGGCCAGCAGCGGCGGAAGCGACGCGGCCTGTTCTTCGGCACGCGCCCGAAGGGGCGGTGCCAGGGTCAAGCGGCGGCCTCGATTCGCATCGTGCGCGCCACAGTGGCCGCGATCAGGTCGGCCAGACTGTCACCCCGCGCCCGAGCGGCAAAATTCAACGCCATCCGGTGGCTCAGCACCGGCTGCGCCATTGCCACCACATCCTCAATAGACGGTGCCAGCCGCCCCTGTAGCATCGCCCGCGCCCGCACCGTCAGCATCAGCGCCTGCGCCGCGCGCGGCCCCGGTCCCCAAGCGACGGTCTGTTTCACCCGTTCGTCAGCGGTTTCGTCATCAGGGCGAAAGGCTCGGACCAAATCGAGGATCGCTTCAACCACGCTGTCGCCGACCGGCATTTGCCGCAACAGCGTCTGGGCACGGATCAATTCTGCGGCGGTGAAAACCTGATGCGCCTTGTCTTCTTTGACCCCGGTGGTAGCCAGCAGAATATCGCGTTCGGTCTGACGGTCGGGATAGGCAACATCGATCTGGACCAAAAACCGGTCCAGCTGTGCTTCGGGCAACGGATAGGTACCTTCCTGTTCGATCGGGTTCTGCGTCGCCAATACGTGAAACGGTTCGCCCAGCGCCCGATCTTCGCCCGCCACGGTAATGTGATGTTCCTGCATCGCTTGTAGCAGCGCCGATTGGGTCCGCGGGCTGGCGCGGTTGATTTCGTCGGCCATCAGCAACTGACAAAAAATCGGGCCGGACACGAATCGGAAAGACCGGCGGCCTTCGCTATCGGTTTCCAGAACTTCGGACCCGAGAATATCTGCGGGCATCAGATCCGGGGTGAACTGAATCCGGTTACCGTCCAACCCCATCACTGTGCTGAGCGTATCGACCAGACGGGTTTTACCCAAGCCCGGCAGGCCAATCAGCAACGCATGACCACCACACAGAAGCGCCGACAGGGTCAGATCGACGACCTGTTCCTGACCGATAAACCGCTTTGTGATCGACCCCTTCGCTTCGGCCAGTTTTTCTTCTAGCGCTTCGATCTCGACCAAAAGGTCATTGGGATCGGTCATGGTCAAACTCCGTTATCAGGGATACGTTTGGTATTGAGTGTATCGCGACAAACGCAAATGGCAAAAACTATGAGCAAACAAAAGTCCGTGAAGCCATCGTCAGAAAGCCTGACCGCCGCCGCCCGTGCCGCCTCCAAGGGCAAGGGCCTGCCGCCTGTGCATCTGTGGAATCCACCGTTTTGCGGTGATCTGGATATGCGCATTGCCCGCGATGGAACATGGTTCTATCAGGGCACCCCGATCGGGCGACCCGAACTTGTCCGTCTGTTTTCCACGATTTTGCGAAAGGATGATGACAAGTATTTTCTTGTCACACCGGTCGAAATGGTCGGCATCACGGTAGATGACGCGCCTTTCGTGGCAGTGGATTTCGAAACCGAGGGCGACGGACAGAATCAGGTTCTGACCTTTACCACCAATGTCGGCGACAAGGTCGCCGCCGGCCCCAAGGCGCCGATCCGTGTGGTCCGCGATCCGGAAACCGGGGAACCGTCACCCTATGTGCTGGTCCGTACCAATCTTGAGGCGCTGATCGACCGCAAAAGCTTCTACCGGCTGGTCGATCTATCGTTGCATCACGATGTCGACGGTGCAAGCTGGTTCGGGCTGTGGTCGGGCGGTCAGTTTTTCCCAATCATCCCGTCGGATGAACTTCCGGATTGATCGGCCCGCTGAAACACTGCTGACGGAATGCTGTCAGCAGCCCTGTGTCATAGGTTGTCCGTCAATCAATGATGCGAGGAAAAACACATGACACAGAAACCCATCGTCGTTTGGTCCGAAATCCCGGTTTCGGATATGCAGAAATCCATGGTCTTCTACCAAACCGTTTTCGGATATGACATTACATTGGATGTAACCGGGTCCAATCCCATCGCCGTTCTTGGCAACGCCATGGGAACCGTGGGTGGGCATCTGTACCCGGGTAACCCGGCCCAAACGGGTCAGGGTCCGACCCTGCATCTGGCGGTCCCTGACAAGCTGGAAGACGCAGCCAACCGCTGCGCCCAAGCAGGCGGTAGAGTGTTGAGTGAACCGATCGCGATCCCTCCGGGTCGCTTTGTCTATGCTCAAGATCTCGACGGCAATTCGGTGGGCCTGTTCGAACCGGCAGCCGCCTGATGCGCCGCGCCGACCGCTTGTTCCAGATCGTGCAATATCTGCGCGGTGGGCGGTTGGTGACGGCGGCACAGCTGGCCGAAAAGCTGGAGGTCACGCCGCGGACAATCTACCGCGACGTGGCCGATCTGATCGGCTCGGGCGTTCCAATCGAGGGTGAAGCCGGGGTCGGCTATCTGATGAGCGACGGCTATGACCTGCCACCCTTGATGTTCAGCTCGGACGAAATCGTGGCGCTGGTGACCGGGGCAAGAATGATCCGTGCGTGGGGCGGCACTGCGATGGCAGCCGCCGCCGAAGAGGCGCTGGTCAAGATCAATGCGGTTCTGCCCAAGGCGGCCCGCGACAGAGCCAAAGAGGTGCAGGTGCATGCCCTTGCTTTGCAGGGCATGACCGACGATCTGCGCGATCTGATCGACCGTGTCGAGGCCGCTGCCAACGCCCATATCCGTCTGCAAATCAACTACGAAGACGAAGCCGGCACCGCGTCCAGCCGCAGCGTCCGCCCGCTGGGGCTGTGGTTCTGGGGCAAAATCTGGACCATGGTCTGCTGGTGCGAATTGCGCGAAGATTTCCGCATGTTCCGGCTGGATAGGGTCCAAAGCCTGACCGAGAGAGAAAGATTCAAACCCCAGCCCGGTCAGACTTTGCGTGATTTCTATCGACTGAAAGCTTACAACCGTCGCAGCTAACCTCTAGGTGTCATCTGCCGGATCAACCCTTCCTGCGCGGTTGAGGCCACCAGCCGCCCGTCGCGGGTAAATATCTGGCCGCGGTTGAACCCGCGTGCACCACCGGACCAGGGACTGTCCATTGCATAAAGCAACCATTCGTCCATGCGGAAATCATCATGGAACCAAACCGCGTGATCAAGGCTTGCAAATTGCATGTCGGGATCGACGAACGCCTTGGCAAAGGGCAAAACCGATGTGCCCAGCAAACCGTAATCCGATGTATAGGCCAGCGCCGCCCGGTGCAGGTTGGGATCGTCGCCAAAAGGGCCACGCACCTTGAACCACATGTTCTGAACCGGTTCCTGCGGGTCGCGGGTAAAAGGCGCGCGCAACCCAACGGGGCGCATTTCGATCGGACGCGGGACGCGCAGCCAGTTCAGGAAGGCTTCGGGCAGTTGATCCTTCATCCGTTCGCCGATCTGTTCGTCGCTTTCCAAATCTTCCGGCATCGGCACATCGGGCATTTGCACCTGATGGCTCAAGCCGGGTTCGACAACGTGGAACGATGCTGCCAAGTTTAAAATCGGTTTGCCTGACTGGACAGCCACCACCCGGCGGGTGGCGAAACTGCGCCCGTCGCGGTCACGGTCGACCTGATAAAGCACCGGCTTGGTCGCGTCGCCCGGGCGCATGAAATAGGCGTGCAAGGAATGCACCGGACGGTCCGCCCCGACAGTACGGATCGCCGCCATCAATGCCTGGCCGATCACCTGACCGCCAAAGGATCTCCCGCGCCCCTGCGGCGTTGCGATGCCGCGGAAAAAGTTTTCCTCAACCGTTTCGACCTCAAGCACATCATGAAGCCATTTCGCCATGTTGATTTTTGGCTGATCCGCCATCTTTTTTCCCGTTACAGCACCGAATTGGCCCTCAATCGACGACAATGCGCGGGAAGTTGCAAGCCTAAACAGGAGTTTCGTGTTTGTATCCCAACGTCCGCTTTCAATGACCGATCAGTCTGGCGTCATCACAAGTTTCGCCCGCGGTTTCCAGCTCCAGAACCGCATGCACGATACTGAACTGATCCCTAAGCAGCCGTTTGACATCGCGTTTGACCACCTCGGCCGCGACCCTGCCATCCAGAACGACATGGCTTTCCAGCGCGGTTTCGTGTTCCTGCATACGCCAGACATGAAGATGGTGGATACCTTTAACCCCGTCGATACCGCGCAGCCCGGCCAGCACCAGATCGAGATCGGTATCTTCCGGTGCGCCCAACATCAGGATACGGATCACCGGCACCACACCTTGCCAGGAATGCCACAGGATATATCCCGCGATCAGCAGCGTCACGATCGGGTCCACCAACCGCCAATCGTACAGCAGGATCAGGGTCCCGCCGACAATCACCGCGACAGATCCCAAAGCGTCGGCCACGTTATGCAGGAAAGCCGCGCGCATGTTGACGCTGTCCTTGCTGAACCGCATGATCAGCAGCGCTGTCACCGTGTCGATGACCAGCGCAACAGCCGCGATCACAACCACGATCCAGCCTTCCACTTCGGCCGGGTTGAACAACCGCTGAACACCTTCCGCCGTCAGATAAAACGCCACCACGATCAGTGTGGTGTAATTGATCAGTGCCGCGACGACTTCTGCGCGGCCATAGCCGAAGGTCATTTGCGGATCGGCGGGACGCTTGCCGATGCGACGGGCGAAAAAGGCGATCACCAGAGACAGCGCATCAGACAGGTTGTGGATCGCATCCGCGATCAGTGCCAGCGATCCCGAAATTACGCCCGCCACGATCTGCACCAGTGTCAGAAGGAAATTGACCGCGACCGCCAGCGCCACGCGTTTATCCCCGAGATCGAGATCGGCCCCGTGGTGGTGGTGACCATGATGATCGTTCGGCATGTCGCCCCTCAGCCCCGCGTCAGTTCCAGGAAAATATCTTCGAGATCAGCCTCTTCGGTTTTGACATCGCGTATGCGTATCCCGGCATTGCGCACAGCGGCCAGAACCGCCTCGGCGCTGGTTTCATTGGCGTGATAATTCAATGCCAAGGCCCCATCTGGTCGGGCTTCCACGGTTATGCCTTCGGCCTGAGGCATAGAGGCGGCTGCTTCCTCGGGATGAATGACCATAGTCTTGGCGTCGATCCGGTTCAGCAGGTTCACCTTGCTGTCGCGCGCCACCACCTCGCCTTGGCTGATGATGGCGATCTCGTCGCACATTTCTTCGGCTTCTTCGAGATAATGGGTGGTCAGGATGATGGTCATGCCCTGCTCATTCAGCTTGCGGACATTCGACCACAGCATTTGGCGCAGTTCGATATCCACCCCAGCCGTTGGTTCATCCAGCACTAGAATATGCGGCGCATGAACTAACGCCTTGCCCAACAACAACCGCCGCCGCATACCGCCCGACAGGGTGCGGGCATAGGCTTCGGCTTTATCTTCCAGACCGATCAGTTTCAGAATCTCGTCGGTGCGGCGCTGCGCTTTGGGCACACCATAAAGCCCAGCCTGCACCTCCAGCGCTCCCCGAGGCGAAAAAAATGCATCCAGATTCAATTCCTGCGGCATCACCCCGATAGAAGCACGCGACTGGCGTGGATTCACATCCTGATCGAAGCCCCATATCGTCACCTGACCGCTGGTTTTGACCACCAGCCCGGCCAGAATATTGATCAGCGTCGATTTCCCGGCTCCGTTCGGTCCCAGCAGCCCAAAAACAGACCCTTGCGGAATATCCAGATCGATTCCCTTCAGCGCCAGCTTTTCCGGTTGTCCCTTGGCGCCGCGATAGGTCTTGCGCAGCCCCCGGATTTCAATGGCATTCCCGCTCATGGCCCACTTGCCCCTAGCTTTGTGATCGCTCATAACAGCACCTAGTTCTTTTGCAGCCAAAAGGAAACGTCCCAGATGACGACGCAAGCGCCCGAAACCAAAATTGTCGAGAGCTCCAAGATTGCCTGCGACGGCGGCGAAGGCGCCCTTGGCCACCCGCGCGTCTGGCTGCACATCCCGGAAGAAACGGGTTTCGTCGAATGCCCCTATTGCGACGCCAAATATATCCTGAAGGGATCAGCGGCGGATCAGGTGGGCTGAGCCACGCAGATTTTTGCGGACGGCAACCGTCCGATTTAAGTATTTATTGCAAGATGAAATGCATTCGACGTCCGGCGGTCTGGCCGTGCGGGGCTTTGCATGGCATGAAAGACCGTGCCTGATCGAACCATGGGAGAGACAGCATGACATTCGGCAAGGGGTGCCACCTGCACCTGATCGACGGATCGGCCTTCATCTTCCGCGCCTATCACGCGCTGCCGCCGCTGACGCGGAAATCCGACGGCTTGCCGATCGGCGCGGTGGCCGGGTTCTGCAACATGCTGCAACGCTATGTCGACGGCAATCACGGGTCGGACGCACCGACCCATGTGGCGGTGATTTTTGATCATTCCGGCAAAACTTTCCGCAACGATTTGTATGATCAGTACAAGGCACATCGCCCGCCCGCGCCCGAAGACCTGAAACCGCAATTTCCGCTGACCCGCGACGCCACCCGCGCCTTCAACATCGCCTGCGAAGAAATCGAAGGCTTCGAAGCCGATGACATCATCGCCACCCTGGCGGTGCAGGCGCGCGAAGCGGGCGGGCGGGTAACCATCGTCAGTTCCGACAAGGACCTGATGCAGTTGGTCGGTGACGGGGTTGAAATGCTTGACCCGATGAAGAACAAACGGATCGACCGCGACGGTGTGATGGAAAAATTCGGCGTTGGCCCGGAACGGGTGGTCGATGTGCAGGCTTTGGCGGGCGACAGTGTCGACAATGTGCCCGGTGCGCCGGGGATCGGGGTAAAAACCGCCGCCTTGCTGATCAACGAATTCGGGTCGCTAGAAGACCTGCTGGACCGGGCCGAAGAGATCAAGCAACCCAAGCGTCGCCAGACCCTGATTGAAAAGCGCGATCAGATCGAGATGTCAAAAAGGTTGGTGCAACTGGACTGCTACATGGATCTGGATTTCAGCCTCGACGATCTGGAAGTGCGCGATCCCGATCCCGAAAAACTGATGCATTTTCTGGCCGAGATGGAATTTCGCACCCTGACCAAGCGGATCGCCGATCAGCTGGGAATCGAACCGCCCGTGATCATCGATACCGATCCGCGTGGCGCCGAACCGGGCGAGGCCGATACGCCCCAAGACCTGCCCTTCAAGCCAGAAGATTATGACTGTGTACGCGATGCCACGGCATTGCTCAAATGGATCGCCCAAGCGCGTGAACGCGGCTATGTGGCGGTGGATACAGAAACCACCGGACTTGACGAAATGCGCGCCGATTTGGTCGGCATTTCGCTTTGTATTGAACCCGGGCAGGCCTGCTATATTCCTCTGACCCACAAGGACGGATCGGATGACCTGTTTGGGTCGGACAATCTGGCCGAGGGGCAGATGGGGCTGGACGAGGCGTTGCAATTGCTCAAACCCGTCTTCGAGGATGACAGCATCCTGAAGATCGGCCAGAACATGAAATATGACGCCAAGATTTTCGCCCGCTATGGCGTGAACGTCGCGCCGATCGACGACACGATGCTGATGTCTTATGCAATGAATGCCGGGCTGCACGGGCACGGGATGGACACGCTGTCGGAACGCTATCTGGGTCATACGCCGATCCCGATCAAAACCCTGTTGGGCAGCGGCAAAAGCCAGATTACTTTCGACCGGGTGCCAGTTGACGACGCTGTGAAATACGCCGCCGAAGACGCCGATATCACCCTGCGCCTGTGGCAGCTGTTCAAACCGCAACTGCACCAGACCCGCGTCACCACTGTCTATGAAACACTGGAACGGCCATTGGTGCCGGTGCTGGCGCAGATGGAAATGACCGGCATCAAGGTCGACCGTGATACGCTGTCCCGGATGTCGAACGCCTTCGCTCAGAAGATGGCCGGGTTCGAGGCCGAACTGTACCAACTTGCCGGTCACGAATTTAACGTGCAGTCCCCCGCGCAGGTCGGCGCGATCCTGTTCGAGGAAATGGGCCTTGAAGGCGGCAAGAAAACCAAAAGCGGCCAATGGTCGACCCCTGCGGACGTTCTGGAAGATCTGGCCACCGAACATGATTTCGCCGCGCGGGTGCTGGAATACCGCCAGCTGCAAAAGTTGAAGTCGACCTACACAGACGCTCTACAGGATCACATCCACCCCGACACCGGGCGGGTGCATACGTCCTACCTGCAAACCGGAGCAAATACCGGGCGCTTTTCGTCTTCCGACCCGAACCTTCAAAACATCCCGGTACGATCAGAAGAAGGGCGGCGCATCCGTGAAGCCTTTATTGCCGATGAGGGCAAGGTGCTTTTATCGCTCGACTACAGCCAGATTGAACTGCGCATCCTAGCCGAAATCGCCGGGATTGATGCCCTGAAACAGGCGTTCAAGGACGGCTTGGATATTCACGCGATGACCGCATCGGAAATGTTCGACGTGCCGATGGAAGACATGACCCCGGAAATCCGCCGCCGCGCCAAAGCCATCAATTTCGGCGTGATTTATGGCATTTCCGGCTTCGGTCTTGCCCGCAACCTGCGCATTCCGCGAGCCGAGGCGCAGGCCTTTATCAATCGTTATTTCGAACGGTTCCCCGGCATCCGCACCTATATGGATGAAACCAAATCTTTTGCCAAAGAACATGGCTTCGTCCAGACCCTGTTCGGACGCAAGATCAACACCCCGGAAATTACTGCCAAGGGACCGCGCGCGGGCTTTGCCCAACGCGCCGCGATCAACGCGCCAATTCAGGGCACGGCGGCGGATGTGATCCGCCGCGCGATGATCCGTATGCCCGCTGCAATCGCGGACCTGCCCGCCAAGATGCTGCTGCAAGTGCATGACGAATTGCTGTTTGAAGTGGATGCGAACCGCGCCGACGATGTCATCGCCCGCGCCCGCGAGGTGATGGAAACCGCCGCAGCACCAGCCGTTCATCTCTCGCTGCCGCTGACCGTCGATGCCGGGCAGGGCGCCAACTGGGCCGAAGCGCACTGAAATGGAGCGCGCCGAGAAGAAACCACGGCCCTCCTCTTGATCTTCTTCTGTTCGAAAGTATCCTGGGGGTTTGGGGGCTGGCCCCCAATCGGGCTTAACCCGCTTTTTGCACCATCCGGCCCATCCAGCGCCCACCCAGCACATGCACATGCAGATGTGGGACTTCCTGTACGCCATTTTCGCCCGAATTTGAAATCAACCGAAACCCGTCGCCGTTTTCCCCCGCCTGAACCCCGGTCAATTTACAGACCTCGCCCACCGCGCGGGTGAAATCGACGATTTCTTCGGGCGACGCTTCCAAAGCGAAGTGATCGTAGCAAACATAGGGGCCTTTGGGGATCACCAACACATGCACCGGGGCCTGCGGTTGAATGTCATGAAATGCCAGCGCATGTTCGGTTTCCAGAACCGTCTTATTCGGGATTTCGCCGCGCAAAATCTTGGCAAAGATATTTTGATCGTCGTAGCTATAGGTCATCGGCCATCTCAGTCTGAATACAAATAATCGATTCCAACGATTTCTTGCGCTTTGTCTTCGGAAATAGCAAGAAACC
Organism: Thalassovita gelatinovora; assembly: GCF_001458355.1. Classification (GTDB taxonomy): domain Bacteria; phylum Pseudomonadota; class Alphaproteobacteria; order Rhodobacterales; family Rhodobacteraceae; genus Thalassobius; species Thalassobius gelatinovorus. The sequence goes on from NZ_CYSA01000007.1 coordinate 69,379, forward strand.
GCGCCACCGCATCTATGTTTTCTTCAAGTTTTCCAGATTCGCGGATGCGGGTATGGTTGTCGAAATTGGCGTCCCTGATCCGGTCGGCTTCGAACGACAGGTCGTGGCGGATCGTGGGTAACAGTCGTTGCAGCGTTTCTTGCGGGGTTTGTTCCCCGGCCAGGCCGATCCGCATCGCGTGGCCAACCAGATAGTCGTCGGTGAAATCCACATCGACCTCGAGCAACCGCGTGGTCGACCGATCGCCGCAAAAATCCTGTAACAGGTCCAACGCACCTGGATCGAGACAGATGATCAACCGGTCGGTCGCGAAATAGTCAAACAGCATCCGCATCAAGGCCCGGCGGTGGCGGTGGCGCTTGGGAATGGTTTTCTGAATCCCGCCTAGGTCGGGCAGTGGCGTTGATTCTTCGTTGAACAAATACTCGATCGCCGGGATATTGGTGGCCCGGCGGATCTGTTCCAGCAACCGCTTGGCAACATGCCATTTCTTGCAGATCACAATCAGTAATTCGCGTTCGCGGCCCAAGGTGCTTTCGCTTTCCCAAAACCGCATGCCGAAACGGCGCCCGATCCGGCCGCGACCGCTCAGAAATTTAAACAGGCTGCGGCCTTCGTTGGAAATTTTGAACGACACCCCTTCAGCGGCGTATAGCGCCCCCAGCCGCGCCTTCAATTCGCGTGCTTCGGGGCTGATCTTGCGAGCGAACAAAAAATCCTGGCTGACCAGCAGGTCGAAGTGATCGTTGTAAAACGTCACCGGCATGCCGTAATCGGAAAACATAAGAAAGGTCAGCGTGCGGGATTCGATTTCTTCTTCCGGGACCAGATGGCGCACCAAGGTCTGAAAAAAGGTTTCATCGGGAATCCAAGTGGTGCGGAAGAACCGCATCACATCTTTTCGTTTCTTGGTGAAGTCCACGATCCATTCGATGGTGCGACGGCGCAGGCACCACCATTGGCTGCCGATCTGAACCTGGATATCATGCGGGACATCCCGCTCCATCCCCAGTTTTTTCTGCAAATTATAGGCCCAGTAATAGCGTTTGGGCTGTGTCCGCTCGTTAAAATAATGCCGATAGATCAACCGGTCTTCTTTCATCCCGGTCTTGATCCAGTCACTTTCGAAGAAATCGAAGCTTTCGATGAAATCCCGATCATTATCGTCAAGGAAATCATGTGAATACTGCGCCGATTTGATCGCCATGCAGTCGCCTGACAACATGTAGAAATGAGTCGCACGTGGAAATGCTTCCAGCGCCGATTGAACCGCGTTCAAAGAAGCCTGCACCAGGCTCCATTCACCCCAGCCACATTTGATTCGCTTTTTGGCGAAAGTGACATTGGGATTATCCTTCAGCGCCGCCCTGATTTGCCGAAAATGTTCCGTTTTGGCCCGCGCATCGAAGTGAATCGACATATAGTCGCCCGCCGCAGTCAGGCGTTCGGCCTGAGAAATAATGGCCTCTGGGTCCTTGTGGCACAGAAGGATGAACGCAATTCTTGCCATCTACGGAAACGATAGCCCCTTTTTTCTGATATTGTTTACATAGATACGGCTGATCGGAGATTGAATAAACCTGAATTCTTTGGTTTTTTTAAACAAAAGCAAAAGCTCTGCGTTTATAGGGGCAATAATCGGAGGCAAAGTTTCATGGGTTTTCCCGGCACCTGGATGACGGAAAGCGAAAGCGTGGTTTACCGCGTCGTTCCGAAATGCGCTTGTTCGACCATCGGACAGATCATGTTCTATTCCGATCATGGTGAATTCTTCAACGGGGACATCCATGACGCCAAGGCCGGAATGCACAAATGGGCCTTCGAAGAAAGCCAGTCATTGATCACCCGGAATGTGCAGCATCACACCTCGTATGCGTTCACTTGCGTGCGCAACCCCTATAGCCGCATCCTGTCGAGCTTTTTTGACAAGATCTGCGGTATCCAACGCAACGGCCGGCGCTATCGCGGCAATCTGGTGCCAATGCTGATTCAGAAATACGGCATCGAGGTCGGCGGCGAGGATGGTCAGGACGACTTCGACCAGATCAAGAGTTTCCGCCGTTTCCTGCTGTTTGCCCGCGACACCATCCGGTGGCGCAAACCGATGGATCCGGACATCCATTGGTCGGCGATGTCGGGCCATATTTCCACCTTCATCGTCAATGGCGGGCTATACGACAAGATCTTCTATACCGAAAAATTCAACGAAGGCATGCAGCAGGTTCTGGACCAAATCGAAACGCCTTTTGAGGTCGATCTGGCCACGATCCCACGATTCAACGAATCCGAAGGCCACGGCCCCAAACGCGCCCATCCGATCGAGGATTATTTCGACGATCTGTCGATGCATCTGGTTTACGAAATGTACAAACGTGATTTCGACATGTTCAAATACGATTTCGAAAATCCGGGCAACAAGCTGCCGATCGGCGAAATCGATCTGGACGAGGTTCATGCCAAACTGGGGGACTGAGCGTCGGGCTCTTTAATCTTGGATTCGCCTGCGGCGGGCGGGTTTAGGGGCGCTGCCCCTCTTGGCCCATGGCCAATTCACCCCGGAGTATTTCAGCCAAGATGAAACCCCTTCGTTAACCGGGTTCGGGCTTCCATAGCTGCACAGTACAGGCTGGAAAGCCGGTGACCGCCCAAGGCGAGGCCAGCCTGTGGCGTGGGGCGCAACATGCTGCATCATCTTGGCAAAAACACCGCAGATCCAGCAAAATCCAAAGGGTCAGGCGATCAGCCCTTGCTGGCGGAACAGGTCGTTCAGATCAGCTTCGGGGCGGGCACCGAAATGGCTGATTACCTCGGCGGCGGCGATGCATCCCATGCGGCCGGCCGTTTCCAATGGCACACCGGTAGCGTAGCCATACAGGAAGCCCGCAGCGAATTGATCCCCGGCCCCGGTCGCATCGACCGGGATGATTTCAGTAACCGGCACCACCGCTTCTTCGGCGCCGCGCACCAGCACCACGTCATGGCCGGACCGGGTACAGACCACCAGACCGGAATCGCTCGCGGCCTGTTCCAAAGCCGTGCTGAGATCGGTCTGGTAGAGCGATTCCCATTCGTGCTGATTGCCGATCACGTAATCGAGTTCCTTGACCAAACGGCGGAAATCGTCGCGGTGGCGATCGACGCAGAACGGATCGCTAAGCGCGATCCCGGCCTTGCCACCCGCCGCGCGACACAGTTTCGCGGCCCGTTCGAACGCGTCTTTTCCCTTTGGCTTGTCGTAGAGGTAGCCTTCTAGGAACAGGATTTCGGCATCGCCTGCAACATCATCGGCCACATCATCAGGCCCCAGTTCCGAAGATATGCCCAGATAGGTATTCATCGAACGTTCGCCATCAGGCGACACAAAAATCATCGAGCGCGACGTCGGCAATTCCCCCCCCACCACCGGCGAGTTGACGAAATCGGTGCCGTCCTTGGCCATACCATCGGCATAGAACCGACCCAGCGCATCGTCATGCACCCGTCCGATAAAGCCGGTGGTCAGCCCCAGATTGCCCAGCCCGGCCAGTGTATTGGCCACCGATCCACCCGGTGCCTGGGTCCGGTTGGTCATCGCGCCATACAGCAATTCACCGCGATCTCGTTCAACCAACTGCATGATGCCTTTCTGAATGCCCATCAGGTCGAGGAAGCTATCATCGCTTTGGCTGATGACATCGACAATGGCATTGCCGATCCCGACAATCTGATATTTTTTCATGGGGTTTTATCCTCGTAATAGCAAAGGTCGCGGATCAAGCACGCATTGCATTTGGGTTTGCGCGCCACGCAGGTATAACGCCCGTGAAGGATCATCCAGTGATGCGCATGCAACTGGAAATCCACCGGGATATTGTCTTCGATGGCACGTTCGACGGCGACGACATCCTTGCCCACCGCCACGCCCGACCGATTGCCGAAGCGGAAAATATGGGTGTCGACCGCCTGCGCCGGATAGCGCCACCACATGTTCAGAACCACATTGGCGGTCTTGCGACCGACGCCAGGCAGGCTTTGAAGCGCGGCGCGGGAATTGGGCACCTCACCGTCATAGTCTTCGACCAGGATCCGGCTGAGTTTGATCACGTTCTTGGCCTTGTTGCGGTAAAGCCCGATGGTCTTGATATGCGCGATCAACCCATCTTCGCCCAAGTCCAGCATCTTTTGAGGCGTATCGGCGATCTTGAACAATTCGCGCGTCGCCTTGTTCACACCTTTGTCGGTCGCTTGCGCCGACAGCGCCACCGCCACCACCAGAGTATAGGCGTTGACGTGGTCGAGCTCGCCTTTAGGCGAGGCCTCGGCAGTCTGGAACCGGGTAAAAATTTCACGGATGCTGTGATAGTTGAGTTGTCTGGGCATAGGGCACGGTCTGATTGCTTTGTTCCCCCCTATCCGGGTAGGCCCCGAATTTCAACGACAAGCCGCAACGCGCAGCGTTTCCCATTCCGCTGGTGTTTCATCTCCACCCTGGACAAAGCTGGCCACGGTCACGCCTTGATCGGGAAAATGCGCCACGTGATTGGCCGAAAACGGGCCACAACCAGAATGACCAAGGATCGTCGCCCCACTTTCGACCTGCCCAATCATTAGACCCAGACCATAGCCGGTTCGTCGCCACGGTCGCCCCTCTATGCCGCCGCCGTGCATATGCAGCGCGGTCATTTGATCGACAAGGTTCGACGACAACAGCCCGCCAACCAGTATACCATGCAATATCCGGGTGGCATCGGCCGCATTGCCCATCATGCAGCCGTGATAGACCCAGCCAGGGTGGTATCCCCCACTGTCCCACACCAGCCCCGAGAAATCCCGTGGCATCCGCGCCAACCGGACGGACTGCACCCCCAATGGCAGGGCCAGACGACGCGCGACGATCGTACCCAGATCGGCACCTTCGCTGACTTCCAGCGCGAATCGTGCCTGCATGTAACCGATATTGGAATAACGCCAACCCGCGCCCGGTTCCCATAGCAGATCATCGGCACGGGCCTCTTCCAGCATCTGACCAACCGGCCAAGGGTCTTCCCCCGCCTCCACCGCCGCGTGATAGCGCCCAACGGTGCCGTAATCGCGCAATCCCGAGCTATGCGCCAACAGGTGGCGCAGGCTGTAGGGCTTGCCGGGCAGGGCCGCGTCAAGATCCAGCACACCTTCTTCAGCGCGTAGTAACAGACAAGCGGCAATCAGGGTCTTGGTAAAGCTCCACCATGGCAGCACCTCATCCGGCGCATCATCGCGCCACAGTGTCCCAGTCGCATCCACGGCTGCGGAAATGAATCTTTGGTTTGCCATAGCACAAGCGTGGTCCGAACCGGATGAAAGCGCAAGTTTCGGGTCGCTTGCAGAGGTCATGCTGCGATAAGCTATGAGCGAAAGAAGGGAACCCCTATGCTGTCTCAGACACCAGAAACCGGCTATCATTACAACGTCATGCGCCGCGCCATCGAGTTGATCGATGCGGCCGGGCCGGGGTTAAGCCTGAACGATCTGGCGACGCAGATGGGGATGAGCCCGGCGCATTTTCAGCGGCTGTTTTCACAATGGGCCGGGGTGTCGCCGAAACGGTATCAGCAATACCTTACGCTGGACCATGCCAAGACATTGTTGCGCGACAACATGACGACGCTGGATGTCAGCCATCAGGTCGGATTGTCGGGCAATGGCCGATTGCACGATCTTTTCATCCGGTGGGAAGCGATGAGCCCCGGGGAATATGCCCGCGCCGGGGATGGGTTGAACATCTTCTGGGGCTGGTTCGACAGCCCGTTCGACCAAGCGCTGGTGATGGGCACGTCAAAGGGGCTGTGCGGCCTTGCCTTTGCTGCGGAAACCGGCCCCGAGGCAGCGTTTCAGGACATGTTTTCGCGCTGGCCCAAGGCCAAATTCACCGAAGACCCGATAATGCTGAGACCTCTGGTCGACGCAGCCTTCACGCAGAAAGGCGAAACCGCGCTGCACATGATCGGCGCGCCGTTCCAGATCAAGGTGTGGGAAGCGCTGCTGCATATTCCGTCGGGCCATGTGACGACCTATTCCGAAATCGCGGGCAGCATCGGTAAACCCAAGGCGGTGCGCGCTGTGGGCACTGCGGTCGGGCGCAATCCGGTCAGTTGGCTGATTCCATGCCATCGCGCCTTGCGCAAATCCGGTGCCTTGGGTGGCTATCACTGGGGTCTGCCGGTGAAACGCGCGCTTCTGGCCTATGAATCGGCTCGCGCCGAGGCAGAAAGCAATGCCGCCTGACAAGGCAGAGAAGCCCCGATCCCACAGATACGCGGATTGCCGCCGATACTGACGCAGAGTTGTGTTTTGATACACATTGCAACAGTCTATATTGGCGGCGACCCGCACCTGCGGAGACAAACATGAGGCTAAACACCATGACACGAGCATCCAAAGTCGTTCTTTTTGTGGTTGGCGCATCGCTGCTGACCACCACTGCCTGTACCGATCCTGCGATGATGGGCGGCACCGATCCCAACCAGCGCACCAAAGAAGGTGCTGTGATCGGCGGCGTACTGGGTGCCATCACCGGGATGGCCGTCAGCAAGGACAAGGGAAAAGGCGCGATCATCGGCGGTGTTCTGGGGGGCGTGACCGGTGCCGCCATCGGCAGCGACCTGGACAAGCAAGAAGCCGAATTGCGCAACAGCTTGGACAACAATGTACAGATCACCAATACCGGCGATCGGTTGATCGTGACCATGCCGCAGGACATTCTGTTCGCCACCGACAGCACCTATGTCCAACCGGTATTGCAGGATGATTTGCGCGCCGTCGCCGCAAGCCTGAACCGCTATCCCAACAGCAGCGTTCAGGTCGTTGGCCATACCGACAATACCGGATCGGCCCAATATAATTTCGACCTCAGCAATCGCCGTGCGGCTTCGGTTTCTTCGATCCTGATCGGGGCAGGCGTTTCGGCGTCTCGGGTTCTGACCATCGGTCGCGGAGAAGATCAGCCCATCGCCTCCAACCTGACCCCGGAAGGCCGGGCGCAAAACCGACGGGTGGAAATCGTGATCCTTCCGAACTGATCGACCATAGAAGAACATGAACAGGCGGCTTGCGACAGGCCGCCTGTGCTTGAGGTTAGATCGCCCATGAAGCAGGCAGGCTGGAAAACGCCCGCTATCTTGAAACGCTGGGTCAATTGATGACCCGATTGCGGGCCGAAATCGGTTATTTCAAACAAGGTTTGAAATCTCGATCAGATTGCCATCGGGATCGCGCAGATAGATTGACAGGATCGGCCCAGTTGCACCGCTGCGTCGTACTGGCCCCAGTTCGATTTCAACACCCGCCTTGACCAGATGCCGTGCCCAATCTGCGACCCGGGTCTGGCTCAGAAAACACAGATCCGCCGATCCCGGGGCCGCGTGGCGCGCCTTTGGCAGGAATTCCGCCCCCGCCTGATGCAGGTTGATTTTCTGAGTGCCAAAATACAGCGCCCAGCGGCTGCTGTCATCGACCGCATCGAACCGGTCGGCCCGCATCCCCAGCACTTCCGAATAAAACGCGACCGTTGCCGACAGATCGGCCACCGTCAAAACCAGATGATCCAGTGCAGCAAGTTCCGGTGCCATTTTTTAATTGCCCCTCTGCTGTCTCGAATTTACCCTCTCATTATGCATGAAGACCTGCCAGAAGAAACCCGCCAGACCGATGTGATGGACCCGGCCCGTGCCGCTGCTTTGCAGATCAGCCTCGGACTGCCCGCCACAATCGAAACCGGCAGCCCTTTGCCGCCCTTCTTCCATCAAATTTATTTCTGGGATCCAGAACCCACTACCCGTTTGGGCCGCGATGGACACCCGGCGACTGGCATCGGGTTGATTCCCGACCTTGGTCTTCCGCGCCGCATGTGGGCCGGGGGCGGGCTGGAATTTCACGAACCATTGCGGGCAGGTATCACAGCACAAAAACGGGTATCCGTCGCCGAAATCAGCCGCAAGGAGGGCCGCACCGGCCCATTGGCATTCGTGACCCTGAAACATGAACTGTTTCAGAACGACCACCTGTGCGTGACAGAATATCAGGACCTCGTGTATCGTCAGGATCCATCACCGGAGGCAACCAAACCGGCAGCCCCGGTTGCCGCCACAGACGAAGACCATTGCGAACAGGCCGATTTCACGTCGACCCTATTGTTTCGCTATTCGGCACTTACCTTCAACGGCCACCGTATTCATTACGATACGGAGTATGCCCGCGATATCGAAGGCTATGCCGGCTTGGTCACCCACGGGCCGCTTCTGGCGCAGTTATTGATGCTTTTGGCCGAACGCCGGATGGGAGCCTTGAAACATTTTACCTTCCGCGCCACCGCGCCCTTGATATTGGGGGAAACGGCAACGCTATGCTGGAAAGAAAACGGTGACATGTGGATTCGCGCGCCCGATGGCCGCCAATGTATGAAGGCCAAGGCAGGCTAGAAGCGTCGTTGGTTCTTCTTGGTATAAATACTCAAATCCACCCGCGCCGCCTCGGCCTGGACCTCAGAAACTGGCCTCGGCCCGAAACCCGTCCGGAATACGATCAATCCCGTCGATCAGCAGGCCGGCCATCACCTGCGCCACGAATGGTGCCATGCCGAACCCGATCTTGAATCCACCATTCGCGATATATTGCCCGGCCTTGGTCGGATGCACGCCCAGCACCGGGGCGCGGCTGCGGCTGCGCGGGCGGATACCGGCCCAGCGTTCGATCACACCCGCCCCGGCCAAGACGGGCACGGCAGCAAAGGCGCGCGCCAGCACCGAATCCAACTGCCCGTCCACCGATGTGGGGTCGTCGTAATCGCGCTCGCTGGTCGAACCCACCGCCACGGTGCCATCGACATGCGGGACCACATGCACCGCATCGGCAAAAATCTGCGGACAATCGCGCAGATCGCGTGGCAGCCTCAGCAATGCCCCCTGCCCTTTGACCCCGTTGCCGAAGCTTCGCTTGGTTTCGCGGCTGATTTCCTCCAACCCCGCAACACCGGTGGCCCAGACAGTACGTCCCTGTGCCGTGCCCTCGGTCACTATCTCGCCGCCCTTCGCCTGGATTGCCGCCACCAAAGCGGCGCAGGCCATGCGCGGATGCAGCCGAGCGCTCAGCGTGTCCCGGATCAGCCAACCGCTCGGGCTCTCCGGTGCCCAATCTCCGGCCTCCCCGGCCTTGATCACTTCCCAGCTGGCCTTGCCCTGCCATAGCTCCGCTGCGCCCGTGTGCCGCGACCGCGCCAATTCCAGCGCCTTGTCATCCCCGACCGGCTGCAAACGGCCCAGCCGGGCATAGCCACTGCGTTGCTCGCCTGCCGCTTCTACTTCCCGCCAAAACGCGTCTGCCATGATCAGGCTTTCGAACTGAAACTGTTTCTTGTCGTTCCAGTTTTCCGGCACATGCGGTGCCAATGCACCGACCAAACCACCGCTTGCCCCTGCACCGGGGCCGTAAGGGTCGATCACCCGCACTTTGGCCCCGCGCGTCAGGCAAGTCCAGGCGATGGAAAGACCAAAAATACCGGCCCCGTGAACGGTCACATCCACCATTGCCATTGCCCGCGTCCCCTTGCATTGTCGCGTTATTCTCAACCGTTTCCTTAAGGGATCAGACCATGCATGACCAGCGTGCCGACCTGCAATGGCGCGATGACGCGATCCCGGTTTCGACCCGGTTCGACGATCCCTATTTTTCGCTGGATAACGGGTTGGCCGAAACCGCCCATGTCTTTTTGCAAGGCAACGATCTGCCGATGCGATTCCAGCCCGGTTTTCACATCGCTGAGCTGGGGTTTGGCACTGGCCTGAACCTGTTGGCAGCGCTGAAACTTTGGCGTGAAACCGGCCAACAAGGTGCGCTGCGCTTCACCTCCTTCGAAGCCTTCCCAATGACCCCGGCGGAAATGATCCGCGCCCAATCCGCATTTCCCGAAATTGCCGAAGTGGCCGGGGATCTGGCACCGCATTGGACCGATGATCTGAACCGGTTGGATCTGCCCGATCTGAAATTCGACCTGGTCCGGGGCGATGCACGCACGACCCTGCCGCAGTGGTCGGGACAAGCCGACGGTTGGTTTCTGGACGGATTTTCACCCGCCAAGAATCCCGAACTCTGGGGCCCGAATCTGATGAAAGAGGTTTTCCATCACACCGCTCCGGGTGGCACTGCCGCCACCTATACGGCAGCTGGATTTGTCCGCCGTGGATTGCAAGAGGCCGGTTTCACCGTAGACCGCCGCCCCGGTTTTGGCCGAAAGCGGCATATGACAACCGCAAGAAAGGCCCAGCAATGAGCCCGAACAATACCCGGCTAGGTATCCTGTTGATGGTCGCTACCACCTTCGTCTTTGCCATGCAGGACGGCATTTCCCGCCATCTGGCCGGGGAATATAATGTGCTGATGGTGACGATGATCCGCTACTGGTTCTTCGCTGCATTCGTGATCGCGGTCGCAGCGCGCAAAGCGGGCGGCGTACGGGCCGCGGCGCGCACCTCGCAGCCTCTGTTGCAGGGGTTTCGCGCGGTGCTTCTGGTGATCGAAATTTGTGTTACAGTCTATGGCTTTACCCTTCTTGGACTGGTGGAAAGCCACGCGGTTTTCGTCTGTTATCCGTTGCTGATCGTGGCATTGTCGGGTCCGGTTCTGGGTGAATCCGTGGGTTGGCGCCGCTGGGCTGCGATTGCGGTCGGCTTTGTCGGCGTGATGATCATCCTGCAACCGGGGTTCGGAGTGTTCAAACCACAAGCCGTCGTGCCGCTGATCGCGGCGCTGATGTTCGCGCTTTATGGATTGATGACCCGTTATGTTGCCCGCCGCGACAGTGCCGCCACCTCTTTTTTCTGGACCGGCACTATCGGGTCGGTTGCAATGACGGCGGTCGGCGCGTGGTTCTGGGAACCGATGACCGGCCCCGATTGGGGCTGGATGGCGTTGCTTTGCGTTACCGGTGCCTTGGGCCATTTCCTGTTGATCAAATGCTACGAAGTTGCCGAGGCCAGTTCGGTGCAGCCCTTTGCCTATTTGCAACTGGTGTTCGCTTCGGCGCTTGGCATTGCCGTTTTCAGTGAAACGATCCGGCTGAACGTGGCGTTCGGGGCCGGAATCATCGTGATCGCGGGACTGTTCACCCTATGGCGAGAGCGGCAAAACGCTTGACCCGATCAATTCCTTGCTGAACGGCTGCGGCAACGGATCGCGGCCCAGCCGGGCGCGGTAAACCGGCAAGGATTCTGCCACCCGCATCACGTAGTTACGAGTTTCGCGGAACGGGATGAATTCGATCCAGTCGATCACGTCCACCGCCCCGGTGCGCGGATCGCCGTAAAGGTCCATCCATCGTTCCGGCCGACCCGGTCCGGCATTGTAACCGGCTGCCACCATCAAGATGTTGCCGTTGAACCGCCCACCCAGAGACGCCAGATAGGCGCTGCCCAGCGTGGCGTTATAGCTCCAATCGCTCAGCACCTTGGCGGGGTCGTGATCAATTCCCAAATCCCGCGCCACCAGTTTGGCGGTGGCCGGCATCAGTTGCATCAACCCCTGCGCCCCGGCACCACTGACAACCCGGTGATCAAATTCGCTTTCGCGGCGCGCGATGGCCAGCGACAGCTCCATCGGGACGGGAAATTTCATTTTTTGCATCGGGTGCAATGCGTAATAAGGTTCGGCAACAGTCAACCCGCGCCTTGCTGCTTGCTTGCCGACCATCACCGCCAGATGCGGTTGCTGCATTTCGGTCAACAGATCGCCCAACTGGCCCAGTTCAACAGGGGGAAGAGTTTCGGTCAGATGGCGTAAGAACTGTTCGGTCAGATTCAATTCACCTGCGCGCAACAACAGCATCGCAGCTTCGAAAACCGATGAGTTGGCGAAACCGGCCTGACGCCAATCGGGAAAAGGGTGGGTTCCGGCCAATGTGCTGTCGAATGGCAGACCCGCCTTTTCCGCCGCCAGCAACCCGTAAAAGCTGGTCTGATACTGCGCGCCTTCGGCATAGGCATGCTGCGCTGCCTCGCTGTCGCCTGCGGCCTCTTGCGCCCGGCCGATCCAATAGCCGGCACGCCCCAACGAAATCGGGGTATCAACACCGGCGCGAAACCGTTGAAAATGATCGCGGGCCAATTCTGGATCGTTCAGGAACCGCAGCGCTAAAAACCCCGACAACCATTCCAGATCAGCATAGACCGATCCTTCGGTCAGACCGTGTGTCGACGCAACAGCATACGCAGTCTGCACTTCGCCTGCCCGCATTTTTTGTCGCGCGAGGCTGCGGCGCCAACCGCCCCATTGATCGGGTTCACCCAACGATGCGGCGGATTTGGATCGTTCCAGCAATAGCGCGATCGCATCATCGTCGCGGTTCTTCTTCAATCGCCAGCGGAACCGTTCATAGGCAAGACCCGGATCATCGGCCAGATCCTTGGGCACGGCAGCGATCAACGCGTCCACGTTGTTGCGCTGCGCTCGCAATCCCAACCGCGCGGTGGCCAGTTGGCGCCACCCATCCGGCACCAAGGGCAACATATCGGTCACGTTGCTGCTCCAGTGTTGCCATAACACCATGTCGAACCGGGCAATGTGATGCGGGGCCAGAACCTTGGGATAAGCCGCCAGCAGGGCAGCATGTTCGGCATTATCCAAAGACAACATGCGCCAACCCAGCACCAACCCGGACTCTGCTTCACCCGCACGATCCGCAGCTGTCAATGCATTGGTATGGGCCAGCAGCCCGGCACCCGTCTGCGGCGGTTGATCACGAAAAAACGCAATCACCTGTTCCGGCGATGCGTCGATCATCGCATCCTCACTGCGTTGGCGCAGCAGTTTCAACCCCGGCCAGTCGGCACGACGGTCCAGAAACGCCATGACTTCATCCGGGGTGCCACGACCGGCGCGTAACCGCATCCATTCGATGATGTCTTCGGCCGTCGGACCGCCGGCCCGTTCCGCCAATTTCGCCGCCTTGTCCCAATCACGCCCTTGGGCGGCGTCAATGGCATTTGCCAACGGCTGCGGGCCTGTGGCCTGCTCGGCACGAGCGGGAAGAATCGTCGCAGACAGCAGGAGGATGATGGGAATAAGGCGCAACATGGCTTGCTTTTTCAAAGGAACAAAGGATAGACAACTCAAGCTTAATTCCGTGTGCGCTTCGGGGCAAATCACGAAGACGAAATATCGCCTTTCCCCCCGCCTACGGTTATTCAACATCTTCGGGCCTGGGCCCGCCAAACGACAGAAGGAGCGTGTCATGTTCAAAGGATCTTTTCCTGCTTTGGTCACGCCGTTCAAGAACGGCGAGCTGGATCTGGAAACGCTCAAGAAACTGGTCGAATGGCATATCGGTGAAGGCACCAACGGGTTCGTGCCGGTTGGCACCACCGGCGAAAGCCCGACGCTGACCCACCGAGAACATGAAACCGTGGTCGAAGAAACCGTCAAGGCCGCCGCAGGCCGGGTGCCGGTGATCGCGGGCGCGGGCAGCAACAACACGCTAGAAGGCATCCGGTTGATTCAGCATGCCGAAAAGGTCGGCGCGGATGCCGCCCTCGTGGTGACGCCCTATTACAATAAGCCGACCCAGCGAGGGTTGATCGCGCATTTCACCGCGCTGCATGATTGCTGCGATCTGCCGATCATCATCTACAACATTCCGGGCCGGTCGGTGATCGACATGACCCCCGAAACCATGGGTGAACTGTCCAAGTTGCCCCGGATCATAGGGGTCAAGGACGCCACTGGCGATCTGGTCCGGGTTTCGCAGCAACGCGCAACCTGCGGCGCGGATTTCTGCCAGTTGTCGGGTGAAGATGCCACTGCGCTTGGTTTCAACGCGCATGGCGGTGTTGGCTGCATTTCGGTCACTGCCAATGTCGCGCCGAAACTTTGCGCCGAATTCCAAGCGGCGACGCTAGCGGGCGATTACACCAAGGCACTAGACTATCAGGACCGGCTGATGCCGCTGCACGAAGCGATCTTCATCGAACCCGGACTGGTCGGCGCGAAATACGCGATGGCCAAGCTGGGCCTGTGCAGCGAAGAAGTCCGCCTGCCTTTGACCGGCCTGCTGGACAGCACCAAGGTCAGCATCGACGCGGCGATGATTCATGCCGGCTTGATCTAAAGCCCCTCGAATTCAAAACAAAAACGCCCGGTCGCTGACCGGGCGTTTTTGTTTCATGAGTGGTCTTGGTGATTATTCTGCGGCACGTTTATCATCAGACTCGATATCGTCCGCCAAATCAGGGCGGGTCAGCGCCACCAATGCGTCATATTGCGACAAGTATACTTCGCCGCTCATTTCCTCAAGGAAATGACTGCGCTTCAACCGATCCATCACCGGGCCTTTCACCTCGGATAGGTGCAGTTTGATCCCGACATCGGTCAGGCGATGGTTGATTGCTTCCAGACTTTCCAGCGCCGACATGTCGATTTCATTCACCGCCGAACATTGCAGCACCACATGCTTGATCGGTTCGTCACAGGCGATGCGGTCATAGACGTAGTCTTCCAAGAACCGCGCGTTCGCGAAGTACAGGCTTTCATCGACCCGCAACGTCAGCACGTTGGGATTGGTCTGCACGTCGTGGCGCAGGATGTTGCGGAAATGCTGGGTACCCGGGACCAGACCGACCTCGGCAACATGCGGCCGCGAGGTTTTGTAGAGAAACAGCAGCACCGACAGGCCCACACCGGTCGACACGCCAATTTCCACGCCAAAGCCCAGCGTCAGGAAGATGGTCGCGGCCACGGCTGCAAAATCGACCTTGGAATATTTCCATGTGCGGCTGAGGATCGAAAAATCGACCAAGCTCAACACCGCCACGATGATGGTCGCGGCCAGCGTCGCCTTGGGCAGGAAGAACAACAAAGGCGTCAGCAGTAGCGCGGCAAACAGAATACCCACAGCGGTAAAAGCGCCCGCAGCCGGGGTTTCCGCACCGGCGTCAAAATTGACCACAGACCGGGCGAAACCGCCGGTCACCGGATAGCCGCCGGAAATCGCCGCAGCGATGTTCGACGCGCCCAGACCGACCAGTTCCTGATCCGGGGTGATGCGCTGACGTTTCTTTGCCGCCAGAGTCTGGGCCACCGACACGGATTCAACGAAACCGATGATCGAAATCAACAGCGCCGAAACGAACAGCGACGACCAGATTTCACCGTCAAACGATGGCATGGTCAGCGGCGGCAGGCCCATCGGCACATCGCCCACAATCTTCACGCCCTTGTCGGCCAAACCGAAAATCCACGTTGCCAAAGTCGTCAGCACCACTGCCCCGACCGGACCAGCCTTGGCCAGGATATCGGCCAGACGCGGTTTCAGCCCGAAGCCCAGCAAAAGCGGCTTCAGCCCTTTGCGCACCCAGAACAGAAAACCCGTCGTCGTCAGGCCGATGAACAGGGTGATGGGGTTGGTCAGGTGTTGATTTTCGAACAGCGATTTCACCAGCTCGACCAGATTGTGACCACTGGCATCAATGCCAAAGATGTGTTTCAACTGCGATGTCGCGATCAGAACCCCGGATGCGGTGATGAACCCGGCAATCACTGGGTGGGACAGAAAATTCGCCAGAAAACCCAGCCGGAAAATCCCCAAGACCAGCAGGATCACACCGGAAATAAAGGCCAGAGTGACCGCCGCCGCGGCATATTCCGCAGTCCCCTGAAGCGCCATGTTGCCAACGGCGGCAGCCGTCATCAAAGACACCACCGCGACCGGGCCAACCGCCAGCGCACGCGAGGTTCCAAAGATGGCATAGGCAACCAGCGGCAGGATCGACGCATAAAGCCCCATTTCCGCCGGCAACCCCGCCAGAAGCGCATAAGCCAAGGATTGCGGGATCAGCATGATCGTAACGATCACCGCCGCAACCAAATCGCTGGTCAAGGTGTCTTTGTCATAGGTCTTGGACCATTGCAGGATCGGTAAATGCCGCTCCAGCATCGCGCGTTTCAATAACATGGGTTTTCCTGTCGCACAGAATCTGTTCGCCCTTATATATTCAAAAAGTCGAATAAGTGAAGGGCGAAAATGGGAAAGTTCATCTTCTTGGCCTGAGCCTTGTCACAGCGCATGCGGCAAACGGACCGGATCTGAAGCCAGAAAACACGCATGCAAGCCCGATTGACCGGGCTTGCATAAAGAAGCTTGGTTCGCCAACAGCGGCGCTTGGAACACAAGATCAACCGGCTGAAACACGTTCCGGTTTGATCATCCATTCCTTGCCGCGCAGCATCGCGCGCCAATAGACCGGCGGCAGAATCTGTTCCTTCAGGATCCAAGCCGCGCGTGTCGGTTTGGTTCCGTCCAGAATGAATTTTGGGAACGACGGCAGCAATGTACCGCCATAACCGAATTCGGCCAGAACGATCTTGCCGCGCTCGACTGTCAGCGGGCACGACCCGTAACCGTTATAGATCGCGGTCGGGGATTTACCGTTGACGTCATCGACCAGATTTTCGGCCACCACCGGCGCCTGCATCCGGGCCGCAGCTGCGGTTTTGGCGTTGGGGGCGTTCATCACGTCGCCCAGCGACCATATATTGTCATATTCCTTGTGCCGCAGCGTGGCCTGATCCACATCAATCCAACCGGCCGCATCGGCCAGCGGCGACACCCGGATGAAATCGGGTGCAGTCTGTGGCGGGCAAACATGCATCATGTCGAACTCGACTTCGATCCGTTCCACCGGCGTGTCCGGCTTGGCGACGTCGAACCAAGCTTTCTTGGCTGGCCCATCGACCGCGACCAGATTGTTGAAGAAGTTCAGTTTTGCATCATAGCGTTCAATATATTTTTCCAGTGCCGGGACATAGTCCTTCACCCCAAACAACACGCCGCCCGCATTCATGAAGTTGACGTCGATATCCTTCAAAACCCCTGTCCGAAGCCAATGATCGCTGGACAGATACAGCGCCTTTTGCGGCGCGCCGGCGCATTTGATCGGCATCGGCGGCTGGGTGAACAGCGCCCGGCCCGATTTCAGACCCTTGACCAATTCCCAAGTGTATGGGGCCAGATCATAACGGTAATTCGACGTTACGCCATTTTTACCCAGCGTATCGACCAGTCCTTCAACCTTGTGCCAGTCCAGCTTCAGGCCCGGGCAGATGACCAGACGGTCGTATTTCACCACCCGGCACCCATCAAGGACCACCGCGTTATCCTTGGGTTCGAATGCCGCCACGGCGGATTTGATCCAATGCACACCCTTGGGGATCAGGCTGCCCATGGTCTTGGCCGTGGTCTCAGGATCGAAAATGCCGGCACCGACCATGGTCCAACCGGGTTGATAATAATGGATGTCAGCCGGATCGAGAATGGCAATTTCCAAATCGGGTTTGCGGGCATGGATGCTGGACGCAACGGCGATCCCGGCAGCCCCGCCGCCAACGATCACGACATCGAATTTCGCGTCCCCGGTATCGGTCGGCGTTTTGCCACCATTCACAATGCGGCGCACCACACCAGCCATATCATAGCCCGCAGCCTTGGCTGCGGCGAGGATATCTGCGGTCGGTTTTTCCTTGGCCACCGACAAGGACCACAAGGTCGTCGAACGGGTGCCGGTCCGACAATAGGCCAAAGTCGGGCCGGGCAATTCCATCAGCGCCTTGCCGAAATCATCAGCATCTTCATCGCGCACCTTGCCAGCGGTGATCGGCAGATACCGGATCTGCAACCCTTGTGCCTGAGCCGCCGCCTCGATTTCTTCAAAAGTCGGCTGGTCGGCAGCTTCGCCATCGGGCCGATTACAGATAACTGAACGGAACCCAAGTTCGGCCACGTTGACCAGATCTTCTGGTTGAATCTGGGGGGCGACAGAGAGTTCGTCGGAAATTTTCTTGGGGTCCATGATCATAGTCCTTTCATGGGATCATACGCGGCAGGTCGAAATACCAAGCAATCGATAGAGCGGGCAGAACCTGAAGACGGAACTAAGCGCGAGGGCCGCGCCGAACGCCATAACCAACAGTCGAACCGGAACCACATCCAAAACGGAAGAACCGGTCAGATAAGGCAATAGGAACAATCCCACGCCCATAACAAGACGGATCAGCCGATCCAGATTGCCGACATTGCAGATCATGATTCCTCCTCGAATACTTAACACATATACGAATACGAATATGAATTTCAACCAGAAAGAAACAACACGGGTTAAGCGTCTGAAAAAATTACATGATATGAAGAAAATCCGGGAAATTTGGAACCGGTCCTCTGGCATCAGATGCGAAGTGGTTCAGGTTCTACACGCAACAGCGGTCCAATACCCGCAAACGGAAAACCCCCGCCTTTCGGCGAGGGTAAAGGTTCAGGTTCTGGTCGAAATCAGTCCAGATCTTCAGGCAGCAGAAGATTGAGAAGGATCGACAGGCCCGCTGCGGGCAACAAACCGCTGGTCAACAGGATCTGCAACGTCTTGGGCAGATGCTGCAATGCGCCGGGTTCCAGTTGCAGGCCCAGCCCCAGCGACAGCGACACCGCGAAGATCACCATGTTGCGACGGTTCCACGTAACTTCGGACAACATGCTGACACCCGCAGCTGCGACCATGCCGAACATCACGATCACACCACCGCCCAACACATTGATCGGAATCGTCGAAACGATCGCGCCAAATTTCGGGATCAGCCCGCAAAGGATCAGGAAGATCGCGCCGATGGTGACCACATGGCGGCTCATCACGCCGGTGATCGAGATCAAACCGACATTCTGACTGAAAGACGTGTTCGGCAATCCGCCGAATACCCCGGCCACGGCCGTTCCCAGACCATCGGCAAAGGTCGCACCAGCGATTTCGCGATCAGTGGCTTCGCGGCCCGCCCCACCTTTGCAAATACCGCTGACATCGCCGACGGTTTCAATCGCCGAAATCACCGCCATGAAACACATGCCAATGATGATCGCACTGTTGAATTCAAACCCCCATTTGAACGGCATCGGCAGGGCGAAGGAGGCCGCGCGGCCGACATTGCCAAAATTCACCTGCCCCATCAGATAGGCCACGATGTACCCCGCGACGAGACCGATCAGAACGGATGCAACCGAACTAAGCCCCTTGGTGAAGAACTTGAACCCCAAGGTCACCAGAACCACCACAAGCGCCGGTGTCCACATTGCCAGCGACCCGAATTCCGGCTTGCCCATCAGCGGAACACCACCGGCGGCATATTGGATGCCGACCTTGACCAGCGACAGCCCGATCATCAGAACGATCAGCCCGGTCACAAGGGGCGGCAGGGCGAAACGGATCTTGCCGATCACAGTCCCAAGCAGGAAATGGAAGATACCGCCGATCACGATCCCGGTCATCAGACCGGCCATTCCGGCGGTACCCTGCCCAGCCACGGCCGGGATCATCACCGGCAGAAAAGCAAAGCTGGTGCCCTGCACAATCGGCAACCGCGCCCCGACCGGCCCCATGCCGATGGTTTGAAACAGCGTCGCAATGCCGGCAAACAGCATCGACATCTGAATCATGTAGATCAGATTGGGGAAATCCGGGCTATTTGAACCAAAGCCGAACCCCGCAGCCCCGGCCACGATGATCGCAGGGGTCACATTGCTGGCGAACATCGCCAACACGTGTTGAATGCCCAAAGGCACCGCCTTGGCCAAAGGCGGGGTAAAATCCGGGTCCATCATCTGGGCCGGTGTTCCAAGTGTCGTGTCAGTCATCCCTCGTTCTCCTGTTGGGAAGAGCCCCTCTTGTTGGGGGCTGCATTAAATTTGGACCACGCAAGGTGGGTCGAGCCGGACCTCCTCCAAGTTCGGTGTGTCGCCGATCCGGTCAATCACGGCGAACAGGCCGGGGGCATGCAGTGGCGTCAAAACCCCATGCCAGATGCCCCGGTGAAAATTGATCGCCTGCCCCGGTGCCGCCAGAAAGGCGTGGAAATCGGCAGGCGTGCCATTGTCGTCCGCAGCCACGATCACCAGCCAGTCATCCATCGACATCGGGATAAAAGCCTGACTGCCATCCGGATGACGTTCGACCAGATCAAGACAATAGGGCAGGCTGCGCGGTTCTGCCTTGAAGATCGAAATGCCCGCCCGCCCGTCCGGGCCAAAATCCAGCTTTGCCCGATCATGGAACCGGCCGCAGAACCCTTGATTGATGATTTTGTCCGGTGCCCCTTCGGCTTCCATCACATCACCGAAAGGGGCAAAGGCGTCGGCGGTCAGGGGTTGGAGTTTGATCACATCAGGCATGGGCGTTTCCTTTCGGACCGGCGGGGGGCTGTCTGCCCCCCGCACCCCCCGAGGATATTTTAAAACAGAAGAAGATCAGAGGCTAAGCTTCGGATGACGGTTGACGTCCTTGTAGAGAAGATAGCGGAAGGGTTCGGTTCCAGTAGCGATGCACGCCTGCGGGCAGAAGGCGCGCAGCCACATGAAATCGCCCGGACCAACTTCGACCCAGTCGGTGTTAAGCAGGTAACGGGCGGTGCCCTGTAGCACGAAAAGCCCATGTTCCATGATATGGGTTTCGGCAAAAGGAATGCGGCCACCCGGTAAGAAGTTCACAATATTGACGTGGAAATCATAGCGCAGATCGAACGGATCAGCGAACCGCTGAGTCGCCCAAGTTCCGTCGCAACCGGGCATGGGATGCGCCGTGACATCGGTTTCATGCACCACCTTGGCGTCGGGGGGCGACTGACCGGGGAGTTTTTCATAGCGTTTGCGGATCCAGAGAAACCCACATATGTCTTCCCCGCTGTTCCACAACGTCCAGACCGCGCTTGGCGGGATATAGACATAGTGTCCCGCACGCAGTTCATATTGATCGCGCCCCAGTGTCAGGCGGGCAGTGCCATGGGTGATAAACAGACCTGCCTGGGCATCCGGATCAGGTTCGGGCTCGGCGCTGCCACCACCCGGGGCCAGTTCTACCGCGTATTGGGCAAATGTTTCGGCAAACCCCGACAGCGGCCGCGCCAGAATCCAGGCCCGGGCGTTGGTCCAGCCCGGCAAGAAACTGGTGACGATGTCACGCATGGTATTGGACGGAAGCACCGCGTAGGCGGTGGTGAAGATGGCGGTTCCTTCGGGATCGTCATTCGGTCCGGGATGGCCACCGGGCGGGAAAGCGTATCTCACAACATATCCTCCAACCTCAGCCGCGCTATGCGTTCGACCTGTCGACAGGCCACGTCGAATTCGGCGTCGGTCGCGGCGGCCAGACGCTGTTCGAATGCGGACAGGATGCCAGATTTATCATGATCGCGTACCGCGATGATGAAGGGAAAACCGTGCCGGGCCACATAAGCCACGTTCAATTCTGTAAACCGGGCGCGTTCGGCATCAGTCAAGGCATCGAGGCCGGCGCTGGCTTGTTCGGCGGTGCTTTCATCGGTCAGGCGTTTTGCGGTGGCCAATTTCCCGGCCAAATCGGGATGCGCCGTCAACACGCCCAGCCGTTCGGCGGACGACGCTGATCGGAACATCCGGCACAGGGCGTTATGCAAGCCCGCCGCGCTGTCATGGGCTGGACCCAATTCCAAATCGAAAGCGCGTTCGGCGATCCAGGGCGAATGTTCGAACACCCCGCCAAAGAGATCGACGAAACGGTCCTTGGCCATCAGGCTTGGCCGTTCGGACCGCTTGTGCGGGTGGGTTTCGGTCCAGTGCCGGGCGATGTCGATCCGTCGCGGGGTCCAGACAGCTTCGAACCCCTTGATATAGTCGAGGAACCGTTTCAACCCGGCCAGTTTGCCGGGGCGCCCGATCAGGCGACAATGCAAACCGATATTCATCATCGCCGGCTTGCCCGCAGCACCTTCGGCGTACAGCACATCGAAAGCGTCTTTGAGATAGGTGAAAAACTGTTCACCGGTGATATAGCCCGGCGCGGTGGCAAACCGCATGTCATTGGCTTCCAATGTGTAGGGGATGATCAACTGATCCCGGTCCCCGAATTCCATCCAATGCGGCAGATCATCGTCATAAGTGTCACTGATATAGTCAAAGCCGCCTTCTTCGGCGACCAACCGTACGGTATTGAGCGATGATCGCCCGGTATACCATCCGCGCGGACGATCCCCCACGACTTCGGTATGCAGGCGCACCGCTTCGGCGATGGCGGCGCGTTCCTCTTCTTCGGGCATGTCCTTGTGTTCGACCCATTTCAGACCGTGGCTGGCAATTTCCCAACCGGCGTCTTTCATCGCCTCGACCTGTTCCGGGTTGCGCGCCAGCGCGGTGGCGACACCGTAGATCGTCAGCGGGATTCCGGCGCCGGTGAACAGCCGATGCAGCCGCCAGAACCCGGCCCGCGCACCGTAGTCATAGATCGATTCCATGTTCCAGTGGCGCTGCCCCGACCAAGGGGCGGCCCCGGCGATATCGGACAGAAACGCCTCGGACTGGGCATCGCCGTGTAACAGGCAGTTTTCACCGCCCTCTTCGTAATTCAGCACGAATTGAACCGCGATTTTGGCCTTGCCGGGCCAAGAAGCATCGGGACGATCTGCCCCGTATCCGGTCATATTACGTGGGTAACGCTTCATTTGTGAACTTTCCATGAGTTGTCTTGTTCTACGCCATCAAGGCCGCTTGCTTCTTTCAAAAATATTTTGAAACACTTTCACAGGTGTGTTTCCTGACCGGATGCGCCTATGGTTCCGGCATCTTCCCACCTGCGTGCCTTAAAAAGGAGCATCGCAATGTCCCAAGGCTATCTGACCACCCATGTTTTGGATACCGCCAAAGGTTGCCCGGCGGCAAATCTGGCAATTTTCCTTTATCGAATCGAAGGCGAAACCCGGTCTTTGCTGGCGCAGATGGTCACCAATGCAGATGGCCGCACCGACAGCCCGATCCTGCCCAAAGAAGAATTCGCAACCGGCGTTTACGAATTGGTGTTTCAGGCTGGGGATTATTTGGACGCCTCCGGTGTGCCACCGGAAAGCCCGCGGTTTCTGGATCTGGTGCCAATCCGCTTTGGGATTTCCGACAGCACCGCGCATTATCATGTGCCGCTGCTGATTTCCCCGTTCGGGATGAGCACCTATCGCGGTAGCTGAAAGTTCAGCCCACACCCCGAACAGATGCGGACAACGTCCTGAATTCTTCAGGCCTTTTATTCGCCATAAGGCACCCAGATCGTTTTGACCTCGGTCGCAGCGTTCAGAAAGGCACGGCCTTCGCCATCCGATGACATCCAATCCCGCGCCATCCCGTTATTGACCCAGCTTCGTTTCAGGTTGCCCGCGCTTTCGCGTTCGATCAGGCCCGATATATCAGAGGATGAGAAGCTCCAGACCGCGTCGACATCCAGATGCTGCGCCAGCGTCTTGGCCAGATCCTGAGGCGGACCGGTTAGGATATTGACCACGCCGCCGGGAACATCGGACGTATCAAGCACCTGATAGAAATCGGTCGCGGCCAAAGGCATTGACTCGCTTGCTGCCAACACAACGCGGTTGCCCATCGCAATCGCCGGGGCCATCAGTGAAACCAGCCCCAAAAGCGGCGCTTCATCGGGGCAGATCGCCCCGATCACGCCAACCGGTTCGCGCATCGACAAGGCGACACCTCGGATCGGCACCCCCTTGGCCTGGCCGTCATATTTGTCGGCCCAGGCGGCATATGTGAACAGGCGCCGGATCGACGCCTCGACCTCCTTAGCGCCGTGATGACCGGACAGGCTGTCGATCCGCTGGGCGAATTCATCCGCCCGCGCCGACAGGTTTTCGGCGATGTAATACAGGATCTGTGCCCGCAGATGGCCGGTGGTTTTCGACCACCCGGCGGCCCCGCGCGCGGCTTCGACCGCGTTGCGGATATCCTTGCGGCTGGCGATCGGCACCTCGCCCAGATGCTTGCCGGATTTCGACCAGACATCGCGGGAATAGCCGCCATCGGGCCGCGCCTGCTTGCCGCCGATATAAAGCTTGGCGGTGCGGTCGACATGTTCCGCATCGATCCGGTCGCCAGAATAAGGAAGCACCGGCTTGATCGGCTTAGCGCCGCCCTTGGCCTTGGTATAGGCTTGCAAGCCCTCCCAACCACCTTCGCGGCCATAACCGCTTTCACGCACCCCGCCAAACCCGGCGGCCGCGTCAAACAGGTTGGTGGCGTTGACCCAAACCACACCCGCAGCCAGTTTCGGCGCAATATCCAGCGCCAGATTCACGTTTTCGGTCCAGACCGTGGCGGCCAACCCGTAGCGGCTATTATTGGCCAGCGCCACCGCCTCGGCGGGGGTGCGGAAGGTGGTGGAGACCAGAACCGGGCCAAAGATTTCTTCCTGCATCAGCCGGTGCGACGGTTCCAATCCGGTGATCAGGGTCGGCGGATAAAAACAACCTTCAGCAGGCAATTGCGCGTTCACCCGGTGGATTTCACCATCCTGACAGCCTTCGACCATGTCGCGCACGGTCTGCAATTGCACTGGATCGGCCAGCGCCCCCATATCGATGCATTTGTCCATCGGATTGCCGATGCGCAGCTTGTCCATCCGCACCTTCAGCTTGTCATAGAACCGCCCCGCGATACCTTCCTGCACCAACAGGCGCGATCCTGCGCAACAGACCTGCCCTTGATTGAACCAAATCGCATCGACCAGACCTTCGATGGCAGAATCCAGATCGGCGTCGTCGAACACGATATAGGGCGACTTGCCGCCCAGCTCCAAGGTCAGAGCCTTGCCGCTGCCTGCGGTCGCTTGGCGGATTTTCCGACCCACCTCTGTCGAGCCGGTGAAGGCGATCTTGTCGATGTCCGGGTGTTCCACGATCATTTCGCCCACCGCGCCGTCGCCGGTGACGACGTTGACCACCCCTTTCGGCAACCCAGCCTTGCGGCAGATATCGGCGAATAAAAGGGCGGTGAGCGAGGTATATTCGGCCGGTTTCAGAACCACCGTGTTGCCCATCGCCAGCGCCGGCGCGACCTTCCAGGCCAGCATCAGAAGCGGGAAATTCCATGGGATGATCTGACCGCAGACGCCCACGGCTTCGCGGTCGGGCAGTTCGGAATCCATCAGCTGCGCCATGCCGGCGTGGAAATAGAAATGCCGCTGCACCAAAGGCACATCGATATCGCGCGATTCCCGGATCGGCTTGCCGTTATCCAGCGTTTCCAGCACCGCGAACAGGCGCGCATGCTTCTGCAACAGTCGTGCGATCGCATAGAGGTGCTTCGCCCGGCCATGGCCCCCCAGCTTTTCCCACTTAGGCTGCGCCTTGCGGGCGGCGGTGACGGCGGCATTCACGTCGCCCTGCGTCGCCTGCGTCAGCGTCGCCAGCACCTCGCCATTGGCGGGGTTCTTCGATGTGAACCCGTCGCCCGGCGCGGTGAAGTGACCATCAATGAAATGGCCGAACCGATCCCCCTGATCGACCAGCCAAGCCAGCGCCTCGGCGGCGCTTTCGGGGGCGGGGCCGTACTCCATCGTTTCGAAAATGTCCTTTACGGTCATGCAGGTAAGCTCCTGTTGCAGCACCCCTTCGAGCGCCTTACCCCATTGCGTGGCGGTAGCTGGCCGAATAGGCCCCGGTGACATGGTGTTCCAGCTGCCGTTCGATATCGCCCAGCAGCGACGAGGCACCGAAGCGGAACAGGTCGGGTTGCAACCAGCGGTCGCCCAGCTCCTCTTTGATCAGCGCCAGATAGGTCAGCGCGTCCTTGGCTTTTGAAATCCCGCCGGCGGGCTTGTAGCCGACGCGGTAGCCGGTGCGTTCGTGATAGTCGCGGATCGCCCGGATCATCACCAAGGACACCGGCAGGGTCGCGTTGATGTTTTCCTTGCCGGTCGAGGTCTTGATGAAATCCGCCCCCGCCATCATGCAGATCAATGAGGCGCGCGCCACGTTGCGCAGGCTGCCCAATTCGCCGGTCGCCAGGATCGTTTTCATATGCGCATCGCCACAGGCCTGGCGAAAAGTACTTACTTCGTCGTAAAGCGCCTGCCAATTGCCGGTCAGCACGTGGCGCCGCGAAATCACGATATCGATTTCATGTGCCCCGGCGGTCACGCTTTCGCAGATTTCGGCCACGCGCAGGTTGAACGGCGACAAACCGGCAGGGAAACCGGTAGATACCGCAGCCACCGGAACACCGCTGCCGTCCAGTGCCGACACAGCTGGCGCGATCATGTCGTGATAGACGCAGACCGCACCGGTGGTGATCCCCGAAACACCCAGATGGTCAAGGATATCGGCCCGTACCGGGTGCCGCGCCTTGGCACAAAGCCTTGCGACCCGGCCCACCGTATCGTCGCCCGCCAATGTGGTCAGGTCGATGCAGGTAATTGCCTTCAGCAGCCATGCCGCCTGATAGTCTTTCTTGACCGATCGCCGCCCCGGCAGGGACGCCGCGCGCCGTTCGATGGCCGAAGTATTTGCCTGCGCCCGCATCACCCAATCCAGATCCAGCGCCATACCCGGATTGCGCGGCTCGGTCACTTGCGGCAAATGCGCAAACGCGGTCTTGGTTTCGCTCTGCACCGGATCCTCCCTGAGGGTTGAAGGGGATAATTTTTCGGCCATTTGGTCAAAAAGTTACACGGCGCGCCGATCTTGGCAAGCGGACTGTGCCCTCAGGCGCTGTCTTTTCCATCGCGCTGCCGCAGCGCGGTCCGCCCGGTATCTGCCAATTCGCCCGCTTCAAACCCTTCGACCGTTACGCCTTGAGCCGCCAAGGCCGCGCGATACGCCTCGACCCAACGCGCCACCCCGATCAGCGCCACTCGCTGGCCCAGCCAATAGGGCCGGGCCGCCGCCAATTCCGCCCCGATCAGATGACCCAGGATAGCGGGACCATCGCCGGACAGATCGGCCGAACTCAGCTGTGTCGCCAACCGTTCGGGCTGCGACAGGCTGTCGCCAGCCGCCTCGGCATCCGCACGCGCAGCGTCGGGTGCAAGAACCGCCGCCAGACGCGGCGTCAGAAAACTTTGGAAACTCACCGCCTCGTCGGCGCTGATCTGCACCCAATGGCTGCGCTCAGCCCCGATCACGCAGGCGACACCGTCCCAATTTTGTTGCACCCGGGTCAATCCGATCAACAGCAACCGCTCGGGGGCTGGCAACAGCCCCAAAGGTGCGGTCTGCTCGAGATCTTTCAGATCGTCATTTTCGGGCAACAAACGAGCCGGGACCGTTTCCGTGCCAATACCCTTGCGCCGCGCCATGCCGATCCGCCTTAAGTCGTTGCCGTCCGATCAGGGAATCCCCCAACCGCCAAGTCCGCTGTGTCAGTGTTTCATCTTGGCAAAAAATACTCCGGGGGAGTCGCCCAGCGGGCGACGGGGGCAGCGCCCCCATCCCCGGCAGGGTATCAGATGCCGCAATCGATGATCGCCTGGGCCAGAACAGGTACCGAATCCTTATTCAGACCGGCAATGTTCAGACGCGAATCGCCGACCATGTAGATCGCGTGGTCTTCGCGCAAACGGTCGACCATTTCCGACGTTGTACCAAGCCGCGAAAACATGCCGCGATGCTGTGCAAGAAAGGCGAAACGATCCGACCCGGACAGCCGCTGCAATTCACCAGCCAACTGTTCGCGCAGCCCCAGCATCGACAACCGGACCTGTTCCAATTCTGCCGCCCAATCGGCGCGCAATTCGGGGTCTTGCAGGATCATCGTCACCACCCGCGCACCATGGTCGGGCGGGAAAGAATAATTCTGCCGGTTCAGATAATTCAGCGTCCCCTGGGTCAAGCCGCGTAAACTGCTGTCCTGCGCCACCGCCATAAGGATGCCGGTACGTTCGCGGTAGACGCCGAAATTCTTCGAACAACTGGCCGCAATCAGGCATTCCGGAACGCTGGAAGCCACCAGCCGGGTGGCGGCCGCATCGTCTTCCAACCCGTCGCCAAAGCCCTGATAGGCGATGTCTATCATCGGGGTTGCGCCGGTTTTCAACAGCGAATCAACGACCATCTGCCATTGGATCAGGTTCAGGTTGGCCCCGGTGGGATTGTGGCAACAACCATGCAACAACACCAGATCGCCCGGCTTGGCCTGTGCCAGATCCGCCAGCATGCCGTCGAAATCGACACCGCCGGTATTGCTGTCGAAATAGCGGTATTCGACCACCGGCATCTTCATGAAACTCAGGATGCTGAGATGGTTCGGCCAGGTCGGATTCGAAACAAAGACACGCGCATCCGGATTGGCCATACGGATCATCTCAAAGGCCTGACGGCACGCCCCGGTGCCCCCCGGTGTTGCGGCTGCGGCAACGTTTTCGCGCGCCACCATGTCGCCCAGCACAAGGCTGATCATCGCGTCGGCAAAGGCCGGGTCACCGGCCAGCCCGACATAGGACTTGGTTTCCTGAGTTTCCCACAGCTGCTTTTCGGCGGCCTTCACGGCGCGCATCACCGGGGTGATGCCTTCGGCGTTCTTGTAAACGCCAACGCCCAGATCGATTTTCTGTGGTCGCGGATCGTCCTTGAACAGCTGCATCAGCGCAAGGATCTTGTCCGCGGGTTGTTCTTTCAAATTGCTGAACATGTTCAGGCTTCTCCAGTGGCGACAGGCAAGGTAGGGAACGCGCCCCATTCGGTCCAAGACCCGTCATAAAGCGCGTGATCGGTTTTTCCCATCCGTTCCAGCGCAAGGCAAAGGATGGCAGCAGTCACACCGGTGCCGCAGGTGGTGATGATCGGCTTGTCCAGATCGACGCCGGCGGCATCGAATACGGCGCGAATCGCATCGCGCGATTTCATCGTACCGTCGGTTTCCAGCAATTCGGTGAACGGCACATTCTTCGATCCCGGAACATGGCCGCGGCGCAATCCGGCACGGGGTTCGTCGACATCACCCCGGAACCGTTCGGCCGAACGCGCATCGACGATTTCGTAATCACCCAGCTTGGAGGCCGATGAAACCTGCGTCACATCCTTGACCAGATGGGCCTGACGCCGCACCGTCATGTGGCGATCACGCACGATCGGTGGCAGGTCTTCGAGGTCGCGCCCTTCGGCAATCCACTTCTTCAACCCGCCATCCAGCACCGCGATATTGTCCTGCCCCATCAGCCGGAACAGCCACCAGACGCGGGCAGCGGAATAAAGCCCGGCGGAATCGTAAACCACCACCTGATGACCGTCGCCGACGCCCATAGCGCGCAATCGGCTCATGAATTTTTCCACCGGCGGCACCATATGCGGCAAATCTGAGCGGTGATCGCTGATTTCATCGATATGGAAGAACCGTGCGTTGGGGATATGAGCCTTTTCATATTCCGCCAGGGTATCGCGCGTTTCGCCCACGAACGGCGTGCTCGCATCCAGAATGCGCAAATCCGGATCTTTCAGATGCGCCGCCAGCCAGTCGGTTGAAACCAGTGTCTTGGGATCGTCAATTGCCATGAGGGCCCCCTTCGATAACTCACTTGTTTGCCTACAATGCAACGGCCAAGCTGACAAGAGCGGGCACCCTTCGGATACCCGCTCTTACACGTTATTTTGCCATGCAAAGACAGGACCTACCGCGTTTCCGGGTATCGGGCAGAATCAAACAAAGGTGGCTTATTCGCCGTGGCGCAGCAGGCGTTGCTTCTGACGTCCCCAATCGCGCTTGGCTTCGGTTTCACGCTTGTCATGCGATTTCTTACCCTTGGCGACGCCGATCTTCAGCTTCACCAATCCTTTGTGGTTGAAATACAGCACCAGCGGAACCAACGTCATTCCCTTGCGCTGTGTCGCGCTCCACATTTTGGCCAACTCTTTCCGAGACACCAGCAGCTTGCGCCGGCGGCGTTCCTCGTGCCCCCAAGTCTTGGCCGGATCATAAGGCGCGATATAGGAATTGATCAGCCACAATTCGCCGTCTTCGACATTGGCATAGCTTTCGGCGATATTGGCAGAATTTTCGCGCAGTGATTTGACTTCGGAGCCTTGCAGGATGATGCCGCATTCGACATCTTCCTCAATGGCATAATCATACCGTGCGCGCCGATTTTCGGCGATGACTTTGTAATTGGGGTCTGACTTTGTCTGGGCCATTGAAGCTGTCTATCGGGCCTTGCCCTATCTGTCCATCTGAAGGCTGTATTTAGGTGCGATTGGCTTAAAAACCAAGCCCGCCGCAGCGCCGGATCAAATCGCGCCTCAGGCTTTCACGAAGACCCTGCTCGGATGCAGTTCGCCTGCCTTGTAAACGCCCACAGCCACGGCTTCACCTTCGAAAGAGGCCCAGCATTCTTCGCCAAATTCCACGTTATGGGCGATCACCATGCCGGGATTGCCATTGCGCATCCGGGTCGCCCCTTCGGCGGTGGCCTTGACCTCGGGCAGATCGGCCAAACCCTGTTCCAATGGGCGCAGGTAAGCGTCCAATTCGGGTGTTCGGGCCATCGATTCCAACTGGTCCCAAGTGATGCCATCTTCGGCATCGAACGGCCCCGACCAGATCCGGCGCAGTCGCTGCACATGACCATAGCAGCCCAGCTTTTCACCCAAATCGCGGGCGATGGCGCGGACATAACCACCCTTGCCACAGACCATTTCCAATTCTACATGATTGGCATCTGGGCGGTCGTTCAAGATCAGTTCCTCGACCCACAAAGGCCGGGCAGCGATTTCGAACTCTTCGTCCGCTCGGGCCAGTTTATAGGCGCGCTGACCGTCGATTTTCACCGCTGAAAACTTCGGCGGTACCTGCATGATATCGCCCAGAAAACCGCTCAGCGCTTCTTTGATGTCGTCATCCGTCGGGCGCATATCGCTGGTCGCGATCACTTCGCCTTCGGCATCGTCGGTGTTGGTGGCCTGTCCCAATCGCACGGTAAACCGATAGGCTTTCAGCGCATCGGTGATGAAAGGTACAGTCTTGGTGGCCTCGCCCAAGGCGATGGCCAGAACGCCCGTTGCTTCCGGGTCCAGCGTACCGGCATGTCCCGCCTTGTTCGCGTTCAGCGCCCAGCGCGCCTTGTTGACCACGGCGGACGAGGTCACCCCGGCGGGTTTGTCCACGACCAGCCAACCCGAAATGTCCCGTCCCTTACGTCTGCGCGCCATGATGTGTCCTGACTGATACAATGGGCGGGCGACCTAACCCATGGCCGCCAGCCTGTCAATTTTACTCTGTCTGCTTTGGGACAACGATTCCGACAATCGGGCCTAGCGGCAGGCCGGGATCATGCCGCTGCAATGCTGGTGCATAAAGCCGCGAAACTTTGCCATCGAAATACAGTGCCTGCGGCAATTTCAGCCCATCGCGAAACAGTCGTCCGAAGTCGTGAAACGTGACCCGCTCATTGGAAATCGCGAACACCACGCGATCACCAGAGTCAGACGTACCCACCCCGTTGCGGATAAAACGTGACGTGCTGTCGATCAGGAATCTTGGATGCAGTGCGCCGTCGATCACCAGCATCGGCCCGGATTGAGTGGCAAAACGGCAATCGGGACGGTCCGCCAAATAGCGATGCGTTTCGTAAACGCGCGCCACCCGATCACCGATGCAGAACACCCCGTTGGGAAGCAGGCCGAAATTGCCCGGACTGGCGCCTTCGATCACCGGCTTCTGTCGAATACCGTTTTCCAGATAATGGCCGACGGGCTGCCGGTCGAAATGATACATCCCCGCATTCATCGCAAAAATCAGGGTTTCGCCACTTTGTTCCAGCGTCGCATCGACCCGGCTGAACTGTCCCAGAATCTGGTCCTGATCATCGCGCAAGAACAACCGCAGGTCTTCGCGCGCCGAATCGGTTTCGCAGATCGTATAGGACTGGCCGTCAAATTCCATGTCTTGGCAATCGACCGCGCCAGCGACAGAACCGAACAAAGACAGCGCAACCGCCAGAACCGGGATCACCCGGGCCGCATTCATTCTTTGTCCAGATCGCGGCGCACGTCCTCGCGGTCAAGCAGACGGCGGGTTTCATCCATCCGATCAAAAGTGTCATCCAGCAGAAAGCGCAGTTCGGGTGCATGTTTCAGCCCGCATTTGCGGCCGATGATCCGGCGCAATTCCCATTGGTTGCGTGCCAGTGCCTTGATCGCTTCGTCGCCGTTCTTGCCGCCAAGCGGTAGCACGAAACAAGTCGCTACCCGCAGATCGGGCGACGTGCGCACCTCGCCCACGGTGATCGACATGCGGTTCAGGTCAGTGTCGTGGATATCACCACGCATAAGCACTTCGGACATCGTCCGGCGGATCAGTTCCCCGACCCTGAGCTGCCGCGTGCTGGGACCGCCGCCATGAGAATAGTTACCTTTTGCCATGCCCCGCACTTAAGCCTTCCGGCTCCCTTTGCCAAGCGGGCAATGCTTCGCTATGCAGGCGCAAAGCAGTTATCGGAGCAGAGCCATGACCAATTTGCCGGGGATCGTCATTACCGGAGCATCGGGCCGGATGGGCCAGATGCTGATCAAGACCGTGCAGGACAGCGACAAGGCCCGGCTGGTGGGCGTGGTGGAACGCCCCGGTCATGACTGGATCGGCCGTGACGTGGGCACCTGCATGGGCGGTGCCGCAGTTGGCGTTGCGGTCAGTGATGATCCGCTTGAATTGTTTGCGCATGCGCAGGCGGTGATCGATTTCACCTCACCTGCAGCAACGGTGGGATTCGCAGCCCTCGCTGCGCAAGCACGCGCGGTACATGTGATCGGCACCACAGGATTGTCCGACGAAGACCTGTTGAAAATCAACGCTGCCGCCCGCCATGCGCCGATAATCCGCGCCGGGAACATGTCACTAGGCGTGAACCTGCTGGTACAGCTGACCAAGACCGTGGCCGCCGCGCTGGACGAAGATTTCGATATCGAGGTGATCGAAGCCCATCACAACAAGAAGGTCGATGCGCCATCGGGCACCGCGCTGATGCTGGGCGAAGCCGCCGCAGAAGGCCGTGGCGTATCCTTGGACAATGTTGCCGACCGGGGTCGCGACGGCATCACCGGTGCACGTGAACAAGGCCATATCGGGTTCAGCGCGATTCGGGGCGGCGACATTGTCGGCGAACACGACGTGCTATTCGCGGCCGCCGGCGAACGCATCGTGTTGCGCCATGTCGCCACCGATCGTGCCATCTTTGCCCGTGGCGCGTTGAAGGCGGCGCTTTGGGGACAGGCCCAAGGCCCGGGCGAATATGACATGATGGATGTGTTGGGCCTATAAGGTCAGGGGGCGGTCGGCACGGGGCTTGCATGCCCGTCTGTGACGTCGCTCAATTCACCTAAGGCCCATGATACGTACTTCCGTCTTTATTGCTGCATTTCTGTGTACACTGCCGACATTCGCGTCCGGCTTCAGTACGCTGAACACCCGCGATAGTTTTTTGCAAATGGTCGAAGGCCGGAAACTGCGGCAATTCCTCGTCTGGATCAGGTTCGACGATCTGGGTCAGATCAAGGGCCGCGCCTGGGGCCGCCCGGTTCTTGGCAACTGGTATTGGCAAGACGAAAAGCTGTGCCAGCGGATGTTCTGGGGCACCGCCGACAAGGGGAAATCCTGCGTCAAGGTCCGGATCGGCGCGGAACGGGTGCTGTTCATCCCCGACAAAGGCGGAGGTCAGATTGAGGAATATATTCTGGACTGATCTGGGGCACTTCCTGAGCGATCTAAATACTTCTCCCCTTCACCCTCAAAAATCGATGGCGATGCCTTTTTTTTCCCAATCGCCATAGCGCACCGGCTCCGGCCCGTCGCGCCCGCCCAACTCCTTGGGCATGTTTTTCGCCTCGGCTTCTGCTTTCTTGCGGCGGTCTTCGGCTTCGGCCAGCGCGCGGATGGCAGCGGCGGGCAAGTCTTTGCGGTCTTCGCTCATTGGGTCTCTTCCTCTTGGCGTCCCCCCTTGATATACGCCCCCATCCTAAAAGAGCAAAGAGACCCATGTCGCCCCAACCCAAACAAACCGCCCGCAGCGCCGCCTTGACCCTGTTGAACGAGGTGCTGGGTGAAAACCGGTTGATGTCCGAATTGCTGGGACAAGGGGTTTTGCAGGGGTTGGACCCCGCCGACAGGGCACGGGCGCAGCGTTTGGCACTGGAAACGATGCGGGGTTTGGAACGGGCCGACCGGTTGTTGCAGAAACATCTGCGCAAGAACCCGCCGTTGAGCGTGCGCAATATCCTGCGGCTGGCAACGGTAGAACTTTGTCAGGGTGGCGATGCCCACGGCGTGGTCAACGAGGCGGTCAATCTGACCGCACAGGACAAACGCACCCAGCCGATGAAAGGCATGGTCAATGCGGTGCTGCGCAAGATCGCGGCGACCGGGCCCGAAGCCTGGACCCATTTGCGTGCGCCCAGATTGCCAAAATGGCTGCGCGATCCTTTGGTCATGGCCTATAGCGGCGATGTGGTGGCAGGGTTCGAATTGGCCCATTTCGCCGGTGCGCCGTTGGATCTGACCGCTAAAAACGATGCCACAGCGGTGGCGAAGGCCACCGGTGGCACCCTGACGTCGACCGGTTCGATCCGGTTGCAGCAGGCCGGTCAGGTTTCGGCCCTGCCGGGATTTGATGCCGGGGATTGGTGGGTTCAGGATGCCGCCGCTGCCCTGCCCGCCAAGGTGCTGAATGCGCAGCCCGGCGAAATCGTTCTCGACATGTGCGCCGCCCCGGGTGGCAAGACCATGCAACTGGCCGCGACCGGAGCCGATGTGACCGCGATTGACCTGTCGGAATCGCGGATCGCCCGGGTGACAGAAAACCTGACCCGCACCGGGTTGCAGGCGCGGCTGATTGCCGGCGACGCTTTGGACCATCAGGGGCGGTATGACGCGATCTTGCTTGATGCACCTTGTTCGGCCACCGGTACAATCCGGCGCCACCCCGATCTGCCGCTGGCCAAGGACGGATCGGATTTCGGTGCTTTGATCGATTTGCAGGAACAGATGATTGATCACGCCCTGACCTTGCTGAAACCGGGGGGACGGTTGGTTTTCTGTACCTGTTCGCTGCTACCGGACGAAGGCGAATGCCAGATCGAAGACGCACTGGCCCGCCATCCTGACCTGAAAGCCGACCGCAACAGCCTGAACCTGCCCGGTATCGATCCGGCATGGATCACCGAAGAAGGCGGATTGCGTCTGCGTCCTGATTACTGGGCCGATCAGGGTGGGATGGACGGGTTCTATATGGCCTGCCTGACGACCTGACCGGGTCGAATTCCCGCCATTCCGGTTTTCATCGGTGACAGACGCCATGTTGCGGGCTATCCTCGCGCCAATTCCGCCGTCAGAGCGCAAGAGGCAGAGCAGATGTCCCATAGCGAAGGTTTATCGGCGCGCATGACGCGCTGGATGCACCGCCTGCATGCGCGGTGGAGCAGCCTTGCACGTCCGGCTACCGGGTTCGTCAGCCAACCGGAACCGCGCACCATCGGATCCTTTGCCCGAGGGCGACAATTGCTGGCAGGCAACTACCTGTTCGCCGGTCACCTGATCGAAGCCAAGGATGTGCAATTGTGGGATATTGCCGCTCCTGATGCGATGTTTGATGCAGAAACCCAGGGCTTTGTCTGGCTTGACGATCTGGCCGCTGTCGGCGATCCGCAAACCCGCAAACTTGCCGCTGACTGGCTGTGGTCATGGGTCGACCGCTATGGCACCGGCAAGGGTCCGGGCTGGACCCCCGACCTGACCGGCCGCCGCATCATCCGCTGGATTCATCACGCCCTGTTCGTGCTGCGTGGACAGGACAAAGAAGCGGCTGACGCCTTCTACCGAAGCCTTGCGCATCAGACGATTTTCCTCAGTCGCCGCTGGCACAAAACAACGCCCGGCCTGCCCCGGTTCGAGGCGCTGACCGGGTTGATCTATGCCGGGCTGGCGTTGCAGGGCATGGAAAAACATGTCACCCCCGCCGTTAAGGCACTGGCCCGGGAATGCCGGTCCCAGATCGATGATCAGGGTGGCATTCCGACCCGCAATCCCGAAGAGTTGCTGGAAGTCTTCACCCTGCTAACCTGGGCGGCAGCGGCATTGCAGGACACCGATCACGATATCGAAGCCGATCACGCTGCCGCGATCAACCGGATCGCGCCGACATTGCGCACATTGCGCCATGCCGATGGCGGGCTGGCGCGGTTCCATGGCGGCGGGCGCGGCATTGAAGGACGGCTTGATGCCGCCTTGGCGGCCTCGGGGGTGAAGGATCGGCATTTCGATGGCCTGGCGATGGGCTATGCAAGGCTCAGCGCCGGGCGCACCAGCATCCTTATCGACGCCTCGGCCCCGCCCGGGGCCCGGGCTTCGGGCAATGCCCATGCTTCTACCTTGGCGTTCGAATTAACTTCGGGTCGTCGCCCGTTGGTGGTCAATTGCGGATCTGGCGCGGTGTTCGGGGCCGAATGGCGTCGGGCCGGGCGCGCCACGCCAAGCCATTCCACCCTGTCCATCGAGGGCTATTCCAGTTCCCGCTTCGGAGCCAGCGCTTCGAAGGTCGATATGCTGCTCGACATACCGAAAAAAGTGCCGGTGCAAATGTCGCAGGCCTCGGATGGGGTCCGATTTGAAGGTGGTCATGACGGCTATGCCAAAACCCACGGCTTGACCCATGCCCGGACGCTGGAACTGACTTTCGACGGGCGCGGCATGGTAGGCGAAGATCTGCTGGTCGCCATCGAACCGTCCGAGCGGCAAAGATTCGACAAAGCGATGACACGGTCGCAATTGCAAGGTGTGCCGTTTCAGGTCCGTTTTCATTTGCACCCCGAAGTCGATGCCACCATCGACATGGGCGGGGCTGCAATTTCGCTGGCGCTGAAAAGCGGTGAACTGTGGGTGTTCCGGCACGACGCCAAGATGAAAATGACGTTGGAACCGTCGGTTTATCTGGAAAAAGGCCGTTTACGGCCCCGTGCGACCAAACAAATCGTTTTATCCGGCCGCGCGATGGACTATGCGACGCGCACCCGGTGGTCGCTTGCCAAGGCGCAAGACACGCCAATCAGCATCCGCGACCTGAACCGGGACGAGCCGGACCTGACCTGAACCAAGCAGAGAGCTGCCCCATGACCGACCTATATCCCGTGCGCCGCGCGCTGATTTCCGTATCTGATAAAACAGGCCTGATCGACCTGGCCAAAGCCTTGTCGACCCGCGGGGTGGAATTGCTGTCCACTGGCGGCAGCGCCAAGGCGATGCGCGAAGCAGGTCTGAACGTCAAAGACGTGGCCGAGGTTACCGGGTTCCCGGAAATGATGGATGGGCGGGTCAAGACGCTGCATCCCAAAGTGCATGGTGGTTTGCTGGCGCTGCGCGACAATGACGATCATGTCGCTGCGATGGAAGAACATGACATCGGCGGTATCGACCTGCTGGTCGTCAACCTCTACCCGTTCGAAGAAACCGTTGCCAAGGGGGCGGATTACGACACCTGTATCGAAAACATCGATATCGGCGGTCCGGCAATGATCCGCGCGGCGGCCAAGAATCATGGTTTCGTCGCCACCGTGGTCGATGTCGAAGACTATGACACCCTGCTGGCCGAACTGGATGCCAATGATGGCCAGACCAGCCGCGCCTTCCGGCAGAAACTGGCGCAGATCGCTTATGCCCGCACCGGTGCCTACGACGCCGCCGTCAGCACCTGGATGGCCGATGCGATCGGTGAAAAACAACCGCGCCGCCGCGTCTTTGCCGGAACGTTCGCGCAGTCGCTGCGCTATGGCGAAAATTCGCACCAGAACGCGGCCTTCTACACCGACGGGTCGAATCGCCCCGGCGTGGCAGCAGCCAAGCAATTGCAGGGCAAAGAACTCAGCTACAACAACATCAACGACACCGATGCGGCCTTTGAACTGGTGTCGGAATTTCTACCCAAGGACGGCCCGGCCTGCGCCATCATCAAACACGCCAATCCTTGCGGCGTGGCGCGTGGTGCGACGCTGGAAGACGCTTATTCCAGCGCATTCGATTGCGACCGCACCTCGGCCTTCGGCGGTATCGTGGCGCTGAATCAGCCGTTGGACGCGGCCACCGCTACCAAGATCACCGAGATTTTCACCGAAGTCGTGATTGCGCCGGGCGCAGATGAAGCCGCACAGGAAATCTTTGCCAAGAAAAAGAACCTGCGCCTGTTGATCACCCCGCAGCTGGCGGATACCTCCGCCCCGGGCCTGACTTATCGCCAAGTGTCGGGCGGAATGCTGGTGCAGGACCGCGATAACGGCTTCATCGGGTTGGACGATCTGAAGGTGGTGACCAAGATCGCCCCGACCGACGAACAGATGAAAGACCTTCTGTTCGCCTGGAAAGTGGCGAAACACGTCAAATCGAACGCCATCGTCTATGTAAAAGACGGGGCCACCGTCGGTGTCGGAGCAGGTCAGATGAGCCGGGTCGATTCGGCCCTGATCGCCGCCAAGAAGGCCGAACGAATGGCCGACGCGCTTGGATTGGCCGAACCGCTGACCAAAGGGTCTGCCGTGGCCTCCGACGCGTTCTTCCCCTTCGCCGATGGCCTGCTGGAAGCCGCCGCCGCTGGCGCGTCCTGCGTCATTCAGCCGGGTGGATCAATGCGCGACGATGAAGTCATCAAAGCCGCCGATGAAGCCGGTTTGGCAATGGTGCTGACTGGCATGCGCCATTTCCGCCACTGAGTGGAAAAGAAAAAAACAATGGTTTCCGGTGGGTTTGTGCTAAACTCGCCGGAAACAACAATGAAAAGAGGCGCATCAGCGCCCGGCATTGAGGACGAGCAGATGATCACAGTGTTCTGGGCAGGGTTCTGGACCTTTCTGGCCGACCAGGCCAGTAAATATATTGTCGTGCATATGCTGGATCTGCGTGTGCGCGGTGAAATCGACGTTCTTCCGCCGATTCTCAATCTACGCATGGCGTGGAATTATGGCGTCAATTTCGGGCTGTTTTCCCAAAATTCCGATCTGGCACGGTGGGGGCTGATCGCGTTGGCGCTGATCATTTGCCTAGTGGTTCTTTGGTGGGTTGGCCGCGATCGGCCCGGACGGATCGGGTTGCTATCCGCTGGCCTGCTGATCGGGGGCGCCTTGGGCAATGTGGTGGACCGCTTGCTTTACGGGGCCGTTGCCGATTTCATCAACATGTCGTGTTGCGGAATTTCCAACCCCTACGCCTTTAATGTGGCCGACATCGCCATCTTTGTCGGCGCTTTTGGGCTGGTTCTGTGGGGTGGGACCAAAAAGGCCGCGTGACGGGGCCGAAACAATCAGCTAAGACGGGTTCGGATGTTTCTGGAGGGTGGCAATGCCGCGCGCGTGGTTGTTGATCGCAGGTCTGGTTCTGGCGGCCTGTTCGGGGGAAGAACGGGATATTTCCCTGCGCGATCTGCGCTCTTTCACCGACGGACCTGATGAATTTTCGATCATTCCGGGTAAGGAATTGCAGGCCCCGAAGGATTACTCAGCTTTACCGACACCGACACCGGGTGGCAGCAACCTGACCGATCAGGATCCGATTGGTGATGGCATCGCGGCCCTTGGTGGTCGCGCATCGGCCCGGCAACTTGGGACGGGCATTCCTGCCGCCGACGGCGCATTGGTCACCCATGCAAGCCGCAAGGGTGTTCCGTCCGACATCCGCGAATCCCTTGCCGCTGAGGACGAAGATTTCCGCCGCCGCAAGTCGCGCTTCACCAAAATCCGCATCGTCAAGGTCGACCGCTACTCAGAAGCCTATCAGCGTGAAAAGCTGAATGCCCATGCGGTACAGGAATGGTGGCGTCGCCGTGGTGTCGCCACTCCAACCGCGCCGCCCGACGACCGCTAAGCGATTTCCATTCGGACGAATTGACAAGCTGCGCCGCGCACAGTGTCCCTGTGCATGCGGTCGCAATGGGTCTTCACATCCTCGTCACCGCCCTTGCAGCCCCCCGATCAGCGCGTATCTTGCTGTTGATCGACAGGAGAACCGACATGATCCGTTTCGTTTTGGGATTTGCCGCATTTATCGCGACCAGTTTACCGGCATTGGCTGACGATCAGGTCAGCAACTTTACACTGAACAACGGGATGGAGGTTGTGGTCATCGAAGACCACCGCGCGCCCGTCGTCGTTCAGATGGTTTGGTACCGAGCCGGGTCAGCGGATGAACCGGTCGGTCAATCCGGGGTGGCCCATTTCTTGGAACACCTGCTGTTCAAAGGCACCGAAACACTTGAACCCGGCGAATTTTCCGCCACCGTCGCCAAGAATGGCGGTCGTGACAACGCCTTCACCAGCTATGATTACACCGCCTATCATCAACGCGTTGCCGCCGACCGGCTGGAATTGATGATGCAGATGGAAAGCGACCGGATGGTGAACCTGCGGCTGACCGAAACCGAAATCGCCACCGAACGCGATGTGATTCTTGAAGAACGCAACATGCGTACCGAAAACAACCCCTCCGCGTTGTTTCGGGAACAGAAATCGGCCGTGCAATATCTGAACCATCGCTATGGCGTACCCGTGATCGGTTGGCGCCACGAAATGGAAGACCTGAGCCTTGCAGATGCGCTGTCTTTCTATGGAACCTATTATTCTCCCAATAACGCCATTCTTGTTGTAGCGGGTGATGTGGACCCCGAAGAAGTCAGAACCCTCGCCACGAAATATTACGGCGCAATCCCGGCCAATCCCGACTTGCCGGACACACGTTATCGCAGCCAGGAACCACCGCAGACTGCCGAACGGCGGCTGACCTATCGTGATGCGCGGGTGGCTCAACCCTATGTCAGCCGGTCCTATCTGGCCCCCGAACGCGATCACGGCGCCCAGGAAAAGGCCGCCGCCCTGACCGTGCTGGCCGAAATTCTGGGAGGCGGCCAGACCTCGGTTCTGGCAGAAAAACTGCAATTTGAAAGCCAGACAGCGGTTTATGTCGGGGCCTATTACGGCGGCACGTCGCTGGATGACACAACCTTCGATCTGGTCGTGGTCCCCGCCCCCGGCGTGTCACTGCAACAGGCCGAAGATGCGATGGACCAGACCCTGGCCGAGTTTCTGGAAACCGGAATCGACACGGAACAACTGACGCGGATCAAGACACAGATCCGGGCTTCGGAAATCTATGCCCGCGACGATGTTGAAGGATTGGCCAACCGCTATGGCCGTGCGTTAACCCAGGGCCTGACGGTCAAGGATGTGCAGGAGTGGCCCGATATTTTGCAGGCCGTCAGCGCCGATGACATCGTGGCTGCCGCCAAGGACGTTCTGGACCGCCGCCAATCCGTCACCGGCTGGATGATGGCCGAAGAGGTGACCCAATGATGTTGCGTCTTGTCGCGCTTATTTTCACGGTTTTCGCCGCTTTTCCGGCGGCGGCGGCAGTCGAGATTCAGACCGTCACGTCCAAGGGTGGTTTCAACGGTTGGCTGGTGGAAAACCATTCCATTCCCTTCGTGTCGCTGGAAATCCGCTTCAAGGGTGGCGCGTCTCTGGACCTGCCAGGAAAGAACGGTGCGACCAACCTGATGGTTGGCCTGCTGGAAGAAGGTGCCGGGGATATGGACGCGCGCGCCTTCGCCCGCGCCACGGAATCTTTGGCGGCCAGTTTCGGGTTTGACCAAAGCGACGATGCGGTATCGGTATCGGCGCGGTTCCTGACCGAAAACCGTGATCAGGCAGTGGCGCTGCTGCGCGCGGCACTGATCCATCCCCGGTTCGATCCCGACGCGGTCGAACGCGTACGTACGCAGGTTCTGTCCAACATCAAGTCGGATCTGAAAAGCCCCCGAGACATTGCCGGGCGGGCGTTCGAAACGCTGGTCTTTGGCGACCACCCCTATGGTCAGCCGGAAAGCGGCACTTTGGAAAGCGTCGCCGCGCTGACCCGCGACGATCTGATCGCAGCGCATCAAGCCGCGCTGGCAAAGGATCGGGTTGCGATCTCGGCGGTGGGCGATATCGATGCGGACCAGCTTGCGGCACTGATGGATGATCTGCTGGCCGGGTTGCCCGAAAAAGGGGTGCCTTTGGCCGGGCCCGCAACGCTGAATTTCCCCGGCGGGGTCAAGGTGGTTCCATTCGACACACCGCAATCGGTTGCGATTTTCGGTCAGAAGGGCATCGACCGCGCTGATCCCGATTTCTTTGCTGCCTTCGTTCTGGATAATATCCTGGGCGGCGGGTCGTTCGAAAGCCGCTTGATGCAGGAAGTGCGCGAAAAACGCGGGCTGACCTATGGCATCTACAGTTTCCTGGCCGACAAGGATCAGGCCAAGCTTTGGATGGGATCGGTTGCATCGGCCAATGACCGGATTGCACAGGCGATTCAGGTGATCCGCAATGAATGGGTCCGGCTGGCCGAAAACGGCGTGACACAGCAGGAACTGGATGACGCAAAGACTTTTCTGACCGGGTCCTATCCGCTGCGTTTTGACAGCAATTCCGCCATCGCCAATATCATGGTGGCGATGCAGATGAGCGAT
Source organism: Thalassovita gelatinovora (assembly GCF_001458355.1). Lineage (GTDB taxonomy): Bacteria > Pseudomonadota > Alphaproteobacteria > Rhodobacterales > Rhodobacteraceae > Thalassobius > Thalassobius gelatinovorus. The sequence continues at coordinate 111,678 of NZ_CYSA01000007.1, forward strand.
ATGCCGATCGACTATATCGCCACCCGCAACGACATGGTGAATGCGGTGACGCTTGAAGATGTGAACCGGGTGGCCAAGCGGCTGCTCGACCCTGAACATCTGAGCTTTGTCGTAGTGGGGCAGCCTGAAGGTTTGGCCGCGACCGACTAAGAGCAAGACCGCCCCCCTTTTTGGGCACACCGACTAGGAACTACACCCGACCGTCGCATGGCCGGGCGTTGTTCGGCATTGCTGCGCACCGTGTTTTCTGAATTTGGGTAAATGCCTCGCGGCCGCGCCTTAGGAAATTTCGCCGATCACGTCCTGCAAGGCCCGGGCACAGAGGATGATATCGGCGGCTTCGCCGTCTTCTGCGGTCATCGCGTTGCCTTCGACATCCAACCAAACCGGCGCACCGGAGCCGCTCACATCGTCGTAAAAGGCGATGCTCAGATCGGTCTGGTCGCCATTCATCGCCACCACTTCTTCGCCATCGATTTCGATCACGGTAGTGTCGGTTTCTTCGTCATAGCTGCTCAGCAAACCGTTGATCGCATCTTCGGTGGTGAAATCTTCGGTGTAATAGCCTTCATGCACCGGGAAATCGATTTCCAACTGGTCTTCGCCGGCAGTGAAATCGGTGATCTCGGCGGCATCTGCGCCTTGCGGGTAAGTCGCGCCAAAGACATGGAACAGATCGTCCCCTTCGCCGCCGGTGGCCACAGTGCCCTGCCCCAGCCACAGCTCGTCATTGCCCGCGCCACCATTCAGAACGTCACCGGCATCATCCACCCGGGTCAGTTCGCCGGGATAATGGTTCCAGTCGTCGCTGTAGGATGCGTCATTGCCGCTGAACAGCGCGTCGTCACCAGCGCCGCCTTCGATCGTGTCGGCCCCTTCGCCACCAAAGATGCTGTCATCGCCATTGGTACCGGTCAGATCGTCGGCACCATTGCCGCCGGTCAGCCATTCACCTGCTTCGACCTGCTCTTCCACGACGAATTCTTCTTCTGCGTCAGCCGCTTCGATATGCGCCTCTTCGACCGACTCTTCCTCGAACAACGCAATGTCGAGCATCATATCCTGCTCGTCCTCGATCAACTCGTCTTCGTGGCTGGAGGCGATCATGTCTTCATCGCTACTGTCGTCAGCGCCATCAACAAGTGCAAACGACCCAACCAACAGAGTACCGAGCATCAAAAGGAAAGACATGTTAGAACCTCAAGCATACATACGTTTCAACTTAGGACATGTTGTACCACTACTTTCGAGTCTCCTTGAGTCATCTAACTGACGACGAAAGCCGGAATCCCAACAGGACCAAAGTGCGGTTTTCCTCCGCTCGGCCGATACATGGGTCGGGGATTCAGGGCGTATTCTCTGGGATTTTCGGGGTTATCCGATCGTCTGGTCCGTATTAGGTCAGCCGTTCGGCGGTTCGGGACTTCCCTTCAGGGTCCCGCCGTACGCTTTTGTGTCCCGCTGATTCCCCCGCCAGCAGTTTCAGAAAGGCCAGCTTGACCCTGTTTTTGTAAGAAACAGGGCTCCGTTGCGACCGCAGATATTGCGCAAGCCCGACAAATCCGGTCAAACAGGACCCATGATTTCGCGCAATTTTCAAAAGGGCGACGCCCAGTCGACCGCCATTTATTCTGATTGCGAACGCTATCGCTATCGGTTGACGCGGGTCTGGGACCGGAGCGGGCGAAAGGCGCTTTTCATCATGCTGAACCCATCCACCGCCACCGAAATGCAAAACGACCCCACCGTGGAACGCTGTGAACGCCGCGCCCGCACGCTTGGCTTCGGGGCCTTTGCAGTCATCAATATCTTTGCTTGGCGCGACACGGATCCCAAACACATGCGCGCCGCGAAACACCCGGTCGGGCCGGAAAACGACCGCATCCTGACCGAAAGCTGTGACTGGGCCGATCAAATCATTGCCGGTTGGGGTAGCCATGGCGACCATATGAACCGTGGCGCACAGGTGGCGCATCTGCTGCGCGAACTGGGACAGCCTGTTTACCATCTTGGCCTGACCAAAGCCGGTCATCCAAAGCACCCGCTTTACATCGCTTACAGTCAACAACCGCAATTATGGGATATCCTGTCGTGACCCAAACGCCTGACACACCCGGCCAAAGCGATCAGCAAGAGGCAACCGCCGCGATCCAACAACTGACCAGCGAGGTCAAAACATTCAATAACCATAGGTTTATAAAGATACAAAATTCGGTATCGCGGCTGATCCTGATGCAATTCGCCCGTGGTCTGGCCTTTGGTTTGGGATCGGTTTTGGGGGCGTCCCTGCTGGTGTCGATCCTGACCTGGTGGCTGTCGCAGTTCGAATTTCTGCCGATCATCGGCGACTGGATGGCGGTGCTGGCCACCGAATTCGAACGGGCTACAGGGAATGGTTCGAACGTTAACCAGTAGACTCATTAGGTTTTGACCGACCCTCCCCGGCGGCGTCATAGTAATGCCGGGGCGAAAGGTTGGACTGCAAATGTTTATGCTTACAGGGCTGCTTGGCGCGATGCTGGCAGGGGTCGCCATTGTTGGTCTGGTTGCCGACTTTGATTCAACAGATGACGACATGCTGGACGAAGATCCGACCGATGAGGGTTCAGATGATACCGTCGTCGATATTGGCACTTTTTTCGGCGTTGAAGCGGCCCCTGCAGAGGCTGAAGCAATCGACGCCCCGAACGACGGTGAAAGCGACACCATTTTAGCAGGAACCGAGGTCAGCGACGTTCTCACGGGTGGGACTGGTGACGATCAGATCGGCGGCTATGGTGGCGAAGACAGCGTTCTGGGTGGCGACGGGTCCGACGATCTGCACGGTGCCGAAGGCAACGATCTGATACTGGGTAACGACGGTGATGACGTTGTGCATGGCGAAGCGGGTGATGATCAACTGTTCGGTGGCGCTGGCGATGATCAACTCTATGGTCACGAAGGGGACGACAGTCTTGACGGGGAATCCGGCGATGACAGCCTCGTCGGTGGCGGCGGCAATGACGCCCTGATAGGTGGCAGCGGAAGTGACGCCCTGCATGGCGGGTTAAACGATGATAGCCTGACCGGCGGGACCGGGGCCGACACGCTGTTCGGTGGTTGGGGCAATGACGACATAAATGGCAACGACGATACCGATGCCGATTTCCTCAACGGTGGCGGTGGCGATGACACAATCAACGCCGGCAGCGCAGATATCGTCAGTCTGGGCGATGGATCGGATACGGTTCTGATCGGCGAATGGATCGAGGATCCGGTAACTGTGACCGATTTCGACATGGGCGAAGACATCATGCTGCTTATCTATGATGATTCAAACGGGATCGATCCCGTTTTGGAACTGGAACCATCGCAAACCACACCCGGCGATATGGTGCTGACCATGAACGGCGAAGCGATTGCGACGCTGAACAATGTCACCACTGTCAACGACGCCAACTTTGTGCTGATGCCTCAATCCAGCCTAGAAAGCCTCAGCGCCGCGTAAAATGGCGTTTTCACTTCCCTTTCGCTGAAATTTTTCATATACGCCCGCATCTGCCACGGATTCGCCGGGGTGGTGCATTTATGGACCTTGCTGGACGACATCCCGGCTTGTGCCCTCACCTTTTGTTCAAAGGAGATCCCGATGTCGATCACTGTCGAAGAAAAAGCCCGCGTCATGAAAGAATTCGCAACCAAAGAAGGCGACACCGGTTCGCCCGAAGTTCAGGTTGCCATTCTGTCTTCGCGCATCGCGACCCTGACCGAGCACTTCAAGACTCACAAGAAAGACAACCACGGTCGCCGTGGCCTGCTGAAGATGGTTGCCCAGCGCCGCAAGCTGCTGGACTATCTGAAAGGCAAGGAAGAAGCGCGTTATCAGGACCTGATCAAACGTCTGGGCCTGCGCCGCTAAGCGCACACCGAGTTTTCGAATTCAGAAAGCCCGCTCCGACCCGGAGCGGGCTTTCTTTTTTACCTATGGTCGATCAGCTAGGCCAGCCCGATAAACCTCTGGCCTCAGCTGCGAAAAAGTACAAAGCCGCCCCCGCACTCAATCGGTCGACGGCAAGTCACAAACGATTCAGAATGGCCGCGCCGCAAATTTTTCAAGCCAATAATCCCGCCGCTCTTTCCGCATTCGCCGTTGTGCCAGATCGATCAGGTCCGCATCGAACCGTTCCAGTTCTTCAAACTCGAACCCATCTTCGCCCTGTGAATTCCAAGCCCGTTGCAAATCCTTTTGCGGGGTAGTCCCCATGCGCAATGTGAACCAAATCCGATTTTTGATCTTGTCTAGATCCTTGGTCGACCCAACCCATATCACCCCCTCGGAGGGGCAGCGAATAGCGAAAATTCCCTGCGCTGGATCACGGTCCTTATAAGCATTGATCGCCGCTTTTCTGTCTTCGTGTTTCATGATTTTCTCTTTTCACCCGGATTAAATTGACTTTTATATTTTTATCCGGGTAATTACAAATAAATGTCACGGAACCTCTGATGGACACGCGCAACACGCATACAGCATTCGCCGGGATGACCCGGATCGCAGCCGGGCCGCTGACCGAGGTCGCGTTGGTGGTCAAGCATGCCGACCCCACCACAGCGCAACCGCTGGTGTTCGACGATCATTGCGGCCGGGTGGTCGATCTGGATCTGCGCGGGACGGATGCCGAAGTCATCGCCCGCTATCAACCCGTTGCCGATCCGGTCCCGGCGCGCAAACGTGGCCGCCCGAAACTGGGTGTTGTTGCGCGCGAAGTGACCTTGTTACCGCGACATTGGGATTGGTTGTCCCGGCAACCCGGCGGCGCATCCCGGGCTTTGCGGCGGTTGGTGGATGACGCCCGCCGCGCCGATGCCGGGACCACCGACACCAGACAGGCACAGGAAGCGGCGTATCGTTTCATGTCGGCACTGGCGGGCAATCTGCCCGGCTTCGAAGAAGCGAGCCGCGCGCTATTCTCCGACAACCTGCCCGCATTCGAGGCGCGGATCGCCAATTGGCCAAAAGATGTCAAAACATATGCCCTGCGATTTATGACACGGACGGGACAACCCGATAGTAAGTTTTCGCAATCCCGCGCCTAGCGCGGCGCGGGCACCATCGGTGTTTCCATCGCTCCTGCACGCCCTTTCCGTTTCCAACGCGTTGAATCAGCCGAATTTCACAAACAGAAGCGAATAGGGTTTCTTCACCTTGCCCACCGCAGCTTTGACCGCGTCAGGATCGCCCGATCGGACGGCATCAAGCAGCGCACTGACCGAAATATCGAAATCTGCTACCAGCTTAGCATATGCGTCGTTTCCCGTGGCGTCCGCTGGCGGCGTCGCGATCACTTCAGCAGCAAGATACGACATCACCGCCGCGCGTTCATGGACTTTGGTCATCATCTTGGCATCCAACGTTGCCATGTCGAGCGCCAATAGATGCTCCATCTCTGCATGATAGGCGTTCATCCGGTCCGAAAATGTCTGAATCCCGTTGCGGATATGTAGGGCGCTGAAAGCCTCGCGCACTGCTTCCAGCACCTCATGCGCTTCGGCCAGTTCTCCTGCATCAATCAGCGCCTTTGTCGCGGCGGCCAGTTGTGTCACCTCTGCCATGGTGTCGTCCCAGTGAGGATCATCCTCGTAGTGCGGTGGCGGTGCGGCACCATAGGTGGCGGACAAAGCATCAAGCTGGCTGGTAAAGCTGGTCATTGCTTCGGTTGATGCGCCGACATCGCCCAAGTTTGTCTTGAACAGCACGATCCGGTACGCCCCGTACATTTGCCGATAAACATCTTCGAAATCGGATACCGGCCCGGCCGTCGCGGAACCAAAGGTGGCCAGCGCGAACACCCCGGCAAGAAGAAGTCGTTTCATAGGAATTCCTCAGAATTTGATCTTGGCTCTGTCTAAGGTCCCGGCAGGGAGTCGCAATGATCTACGTCAACAGTGGGTTTCCTGTCCCGCGACCTGCTCGGCTTGCCTGCTCTTCTACCTTTCCTGTTCCAAAATGGCCAAAACTCATGTATGGCCGCACCATCTGAGACGTTGCGCCCTGACCCCGGCGCTCGAAGGAATGATATTGGGGTCGGCGGCAATGGGGCCGCCATGACAACGGAAGACCCGGGATACGCCTGGGAGTGCTTCCAATTAGGATACGCAAATGTTTGACGTAACGACGAAATCAATTCAGTGGGGCGATGAAACCCTCACTTTGGAAACGGGCAAGGTTGCCCGTCAGGCCGATGGCTCTGTCATCGCCACCTTGGGTGAAACTTCGGTCATGGCCAACGTGACTTTCGCCAAGGAACCCAAGCCCGGGCAGGATTTCTTTCCGCTGACCGTGCATTATCAGGAAAAATACTATGCTGCCGGTAAAATCCCCGGAGGTTTCTTCAAGCGCGAAGCGCGCCCGACTGAAAAAGAAACGCTGACCGCGCGTCTGATCGACCGTCCGATCCGCCCGCTGTTCGTGCCCGGCTTCAAGCACGAAGTTCTGGTCATGTGCACCGTGCTGAGCCACGACTTGGTCAACGACCCCGATGTTGTGGCGATGATCGCCGCCTCGGCAGCGCTGACCATTTCCGGCGCGCCGTTCCGTGGCCCGATTGCCTGTGCTCGTGTTGGCTTCTCCGAAGGTGAATACGTCCTGAACCCGTCCGTGGACGATATGCAGGACCTGCGCAACAACCCCGAACAGCGTCTGGATCTTGTGGTTGCCGGGACCAAAGACGCCGTGATGATGGTTGAATCGGAAGCCTACGAGCTGTCTGAAGAAGAAATGCTGGGTGCGGTGAACTTCGCCCACGAACAAATCCAGCCGGTCATCGACCTGATCATTTCGCTGGCCGAAGACGCCGCGAAGGAACCGTTCAACTTCACCCCGCCGGATTATTCCGACCTGTTTGAAGCGGTGAAAGCCGCCGGTGAAGACAAGATGCATGCCGCTTATGCCATCACCGACAAGCAAGAACGCGTTGCCGCTGTTGCTGCGGCAAAAGATGCGATCAAGGCCACTCTGAACGAAGAACAGCTGGAAGACGCCAACCTTGGCGCCGCCCTGAAAAAGCTGGAATCGAGCGTTCTGCGCGGCACTGTGGTGAAAGAAGGCAAGCGAATTGACGGTCGTGCGCTGGATCAGGTACGCCCGATCGTGGCCGAAACCGGCCTGCTGCCGCGGACCCACGGGTCGGCCCTGTTCACCCGCGGAGAAACCCAAGGCTTGGTCGTGACCACGCTGGGCACCGGTGATGATGAGCAATTCATCGACGCGCTGCATGGCAACTTCAAATCGAACTTCCTGCTGCATTATAACTTCCCACCCTACTCAGTCGGTGAAGTTGGTCGTGTGGGTGGCCCGGGCCGTCGTGAAATCGGTCACGGCAAACTGGCATGGCGCGCACTTCAGGCGGTTCTGCCGGCGGCAACTGATTTCCCCTACACCCTGCGTCTGGTGTCGGAAATCACCGAATCGAACGGGTCGTCTTCGATGGCGTCTGTTTGTGGTGGGTCTCTGTCGATGATGGATGCCGGTGTGCCGCTGAAGGCCGCCGTGGCCGGTGTGGCCATGGGTCTGGTTCTGGAAGACGATGGATCCTACGCCGTTCTGACCGACATCCTGGGTGACGAAGATCACTTGGGCGATATGGACTTCAAAGTGGCAGGGACCGAAAACGGCATCACCTCGCTCCAGATGGATATCAAGGTCGCGGGCATCACCCCGGAAATCATGCAAAAAGCCCTGGCTCAGGCCAAGGACGGCCGGATGCATATCCTCGGCGAGATGAACAAGGCGCTTTCGGGTGTTGGTGAATTCTCGGCCCACGCGCCGCGTATTGAGACCATGCAGATCCCGACTGACAAGATCCGTGAAGTGATCGGTTCGGGCGGCAAGGTGATCCGCGAAATCGTTGAAGTGTCGGGCGCAAAGGTCGACATCAACGACGACGGCATCATTAAGATCGCCAGCCCGAACGGTGAAGCGATCCAGAAAGCCTATGACATGATCCATTCGATCGTGGCAGAGCCGGAAGAAGGCCATATCTACAAAGGTAAGGTCGTGAAGATTGTCGATTTCGGTGCCTTCGTGAACTTCTTCGGCAAACGCGACGGGCTGGTCCATGTCAGCCAGATCGAAAACCGCCGCCTGAACCATCCTTCGGACGTTCTGAAGGAAGGTCAGGAAGTTTGGGTCAAGCTGTTGGGCTTCGACGACCGCGGCAAGGTGCGCCTTGCTATGAAGATGGTCGATCAGGAAACCGGCGAAGAGCTGGCGAAAGAGGAAAAAGCCGAGGATTGATCCTCAGCTTTCCTTTCTGAAAATCACGCCCCGGCCACCAAGGCCGGGGCGTTTTTTATGGGACACTGACGTGTTCCCTCGACAGCTCCGCGTATTTTGCGCTGCGAACAACCGGATAGAACACAAAGAAAAACCCCCGCAGAAAACTGCGGAGGTTTCGATAGGGTCTGATCGCTTGGGATCAGGCTTTGTACTTGGTGGTCCGCAGATAGGGCAGCTTGACATCGATTTCGCCAAACTTTTCCTTCGCCTGCTCGTCAGTCAGCGACAAAGCAACGATCACGTCCTGACCCAAGGTCCAGTTGGCCGGGGTGGCAATCGGGGTATTATAGGTTGCCTGCAACCCGTCCAGCGCGCGCAGGACTTCGGCGAAGTTACGGCCCACCGACATCGGGTAGGTCATGATCAGCTGAACTTTCTTATTCGGCGCGACGATGAAAACCGATCGGACCGAAGCGCTGTCAGCGGCAGTGCGGCCATCGGGCAGATAGGCTTCGGCCGGCAGCATGTCGAAAAGTTTCGACACTTCCAGTGCTTCATCCGCGATGATCGGGAAACCAGCCGGTGCGCCGGAATAGCTTTCGATATCGCTTTTCCACTTCTCATGCTCTTCAACGGCGTCAACGCTCAGGCCAATCACCTTGGTGTTGCGCTTGGTCCATTCATCGGCCAGTTGCGCCACAGCGCCGAATTCGGTTGTGCAGACCGGCGTGAAATCTTTCGGATGTGAAAACAAAATTGCCCAGCTATCGCCGATCCAATCGTGGAACGTGATGGTTCCCTGATCGGTTTCCGCAGTAAAATTCGGGACGATATCGTTGATGCGCAAGCCCATATTTCTTTCCTTACCTATTTGGAAAACTAATTTCGTAGACTTAGATACGTTCTAATTTCAGTTTTTCTAGCCCCCTTCGACGTGAAATTCAGAACTGGACATAGTGTCGCAACATTTGACAATCGGTATAATTTGATCAAATTATTCGACAGGGGGGAAGAAGCCGACTTGAAGCTCGCCAGAACCCCTGTCACATTGCGCGAGAATCTGCGGATAAATTTCTGCCTAGCGGAAAATTGTACCGGAATGGCATTTACTCACAGGAGAGAGTGATGATCGAACAACGTCAATTCTATATCAATGGGGAATGGGTCAACCCGGTCGAAGCCAAAGACCATCAGGTGATCGATCCTTCTACGGAAGAACCTTGTGCCGTCATTTCGCTGGGTGGTCAGGCCGATGTGGACAAGGCTGTTGCCGCCGCCAAGGCTGCGTTTCCCGGCTGGATGAACACCCCGAAGGATCAGCGTATCGCATTGGTCGAAAAGTTGCTTGAGGTTTACAAGCGCCGGGGTGCCGAGATGGGCGAGGCGATCTCGGTCGAAATGGGGGCGCCGATTGACATGGCGTCAACTCAGCAGGTCGGGGCAGGCACTTGGCACATCTCGAACTTCCTGAAAGCAGCCAAGGAGTTCGACTTCGTCCGTCCACTGGGCGACCACGCGCCGAACGACCGAATCATCTATGAACCGGTGGGGGTCGCCGCTCTGATCACGCCGTGGAACTGGCCGATGAACCAGGTCACGCTGAAAGTGGTTGCCGCAGCCATCGCTGGCTGCACCATGGTTTTGAAACCGTCCGAGGAAAGCCCGCTTGACTCGATGCTGTTCGCTGAATTCATGGACGAAGCCGGGTTCCCCAAGGGCGTGTTCAACCTCGTCAATGGGGACGGTGTTGGCGTAGGCACCGCGCTGACTGGTCACAAGGATGTGGATATGGTCAGCTTCACCGGGTCCACCCGCGCCGGTATCGCGATTTCCAAGAACGCCGCCGACACCGTCAAGCGCGTGCATCTGGAACTGGGAGGCAAAGGTGCGAATATCGTCTTCGCCGATGCCGATGACAAGGCGGTCAAGCGTGGGGTTCTGCACATGATGAACAACACCGGCCAAAGCTGTAACGCCCCCAGCCGGATGTTGGTCCAGAAAGGTGCCTATGATCAGGCGGTGGAAACCGCTGCTGAAGTGGCCAGTAAGGTCACCGTGGGGAATGCGCATGAATCCGGCCGCCATATCGGCCCGGTGGTGAACGAAGCCCAGTGGAACAAGATCCAAGGGTTGATCCAGAAAGGCATCGACGAAGGGGCTCGCTTGGTCGCCGGTGGTCTGGGCCGTCCCGACGGGCTGAACAAAGGCTTCTATGTCCGTCCAACGGTATTTGCCGATGTGAGCAACGACATGACCATCGCACGCGAAGAAATCTTCGGCCCGGTGCTGACGATGATTCCGTTCGACGACGAAGAAGACGCAATCGCGATTGCCAATGACACCGATTACGGGCTGACCAACTATATTCAGACCCAAGACGGTTCCAAGGCCAACCGCGTGGCCCGACAGTTGCGTTCGGGCATGGTGGAAATCAACGGCCAAAGCCGTGGCGCCGGTGCGCCCTTTGGTGGCATGAAGCAATCGGGCAACGGACGCGAAGGCGGCGTCTGGGGCATCGAGGATTTCCTCGAGGTCAAGTCGGTCGCTGGCTGGACCAACGATGCAGAACCGGCGGAATAACTCCGCTCGCCATTGCAGAAAACGGGCATCCGGGGCTATGACGGCCCCGGATGCTTTTTTATGGGGGCCCGATGGCCAAAACCAAACCTAAGTCGCAGGCGGATTTTGTGCCGGAAACGGTGCTGAAACGCGATATCTTTTCCGAAACGATTTCGGGCCATCTGGCGTCGGATCCGTCGGTCAAGGTTGCGCTGCGAAAATTGGATGGTGTGCCGTGGTACGCCCGGCCCCTGTCACAGTTTCTGGCCCGCAAGGAAGTGCGCGGGTTGCGGGCGGTTCAGGGGATCGAAGGGGTTCCAGTGCTGCTGGCCGCTGACAAGGCCGGCATTCTGCGGATCTGGTCAAAGGGCACGCCGCTGCACCTAGCGAAACCGTCCGATCCCTTGTGGTTTCACGATGCCAAACGCCTGCTGCGCGACATGAAGCGGCGCGGCGTCTGCCATAACGACATTGCCAAGCCGCAAAACTGGTTGATGACACCGGACGGACGCGCCGCCGTCATCGATTTCCAGCTCGCCAGCGTGCATAAACGCCGGGGCAAACTGTTCCGTATCGCCGCGCGCGAAGACCTGCGACACATGCTGAAACAGAAACGCGCCTTTGCCCCACACCTGCTGACACCGACCGAAAAGAAAATGTTGGCGCGAAAATCCCTGCCGTCGCGGATTTGGATGGCGACCGGGAAAAAGCTGTATAATTTCATCACACGTCGGCTGATGCATTGGTCCGACGGCGAAGGATCGGAGAACCGGATCGAACAGGACGGCCCCGCAATCCGCAAAGCGCTGCTGGCCGCAGGGGCAACGGACGTGGCTTTCGCCACTTTCGCGATGTCTGCCGGTGGCGTTGGGATCTATGCCTTTGTCGAGGGCGATCTGGCACCCGGCAGCTTGCCGCAATCCGGGCCGATGGCGGACCTGACCCAGATTGTTACGGACCTGCCACGGGATTCGGATGGCACCATACGGACCGACCTTCTGGAATTGATTGCCACCAATCGGCTGGAAGAGCTGGATCAGCTTTTGAATGGCGATGCCGCTTTGCATTCTGTTTTGCAGCCGATCACCATCGGGCGGCTGAACCTGACCGATCGTCGCTTGCGCTAGGCAAAATCTGACGCGGAATAGGCCAGCCTGATCAGAACGGGGCCTTGGCCCGGAACCCCATACCCTTGCCACTGTCGGGATGTTTGAGTCGCAATTCTTCGGAATGCAGCATCAGGCGCGGATATTCCCCGGCTTCGCCTTCGGCATAAAGCGGATCACCCAGAATCGGATGCCCCAAAGCCAGCATATGCACCCGCAATTGATGACTGCGGCCAGTTTTCGGGCTAAGCCGGACACGGGTTTCATTCGCCCCATATTTCAGCACCCGCCAATCGGTAATCGCCGATTTCCCGTTTTCATGATCGACCATCTGACGCGGTCGATTGGGCCAGTCGACGATCAGGGGCAAATCCACGGTGCCGGTCTTGGGGTCCAGATGCCCCCAGACCCGTGCGACATAGGTTTTCCGGGTTGTCCGTTTTTCGAACTGCATCGACAGGTTGCGCTGCGCGTGCGGTGTCAAAGCGAAGACCATTACTCCCGACGTGTCCCGGTCCAGCCGATGCACCAGCAAGGCTTGGGGAAATACCGCCTGCACCCGGGTTAATAGGCAATCGGACAGGTGTTCGCCCCGCCCGGGCACCGATAGCAATCCCGAAGGTTTATCGACGACCACGATTTCATGGTCCTCGTGCAGGATCACCAGCGGATCGGACGGGGGGGTGTATGCTGTGCTCCAAACCATGGTGGTTGGATACGCGCGGAGGGGCAAAGGCGCAACCCGACGTCAGGCTTGCCAGTGGCGGAATGCCCCGTCACCCTGCTGTCAATAGGGGAGGAACAGAAATGCATCCTACAATCGAACGCATGACCGAAATCATCGCCGCCGGTGACGACAGAAAAATCGTGGAAATTTTAGCCGAAGATGTGCTTTTCATGCCGCCAACCTATTGGAAAACATGGAAAGGCCGCGAACCGGTCGCCGCAGTGTTGGGCCATGTCGGGCAGGTATTTTCCGAATTTCGCTATCGCCGGATCATGGGCGACGGCAAAGATTGGGCACTGGAATTCCAATGCAAGATCGGTGATCGCGATGCGGTCGGCGTCGATCTTATCACGCTTGACGATGACGGGTTGATCGCAGAGTTCGAAGTCGTGATGCGGCCGCACAGTTCGGTTGGCGCACTGCGCGAGGCCATGAACAAACGGGTGATGACGGATGCCCGTTTTCTGAAATTCAAAGATGCCCTTGCCTGATGACCGCTTGAGAGCGCCCGGCATGTGCGGGGCGCTCTTAACCGGTTGCGCGGCGCGTGTGCGGGATTATTCGGAACGGGCCAGAAACACTTAATTCATACAATTGCTACATTTTCGAATGACGCAATTGCCGCCACATCGATACTGAATAAATCACCAAAGCCGCCCAAATCAGCGGAAAAGCGAACATGCGCGCCCGTCCGAAAGGTTCATCAAAAACCAGAACAGCAACCAGAAAAATCATCGTCGGCGCGATATATTGCAGAATTCCGATGGTCGACAGCCGCAACAATTTGGCACCGTTAGCATAGATCATCAACGGCACAGCAGTGACCGCCCCGGCCCCCATCAACAGGGCCGTATCAAACCCGGAGCCCGCAAAATGGCCTTGCCCGGTGGTACTTAGATAGAACTGGTAGGCCAAGGCGGGGGGCAGCAAAATCAACACCTCCAACAGGAAACCTTGATTTGGGCCGACGGGTAGAGATTTCTTGAAGAAGGCATAAAATCCCCAAGTCACGGTCAGACCGACCGCTGCCCAAGGCAGAGTTCCAGCATCCCACCACAAAATCGCAACCGCCAATGCTGCCAATCCGATGGCAGCAAATTGAGCCCGGCTCAGGCGTTCGCCAAGGAACAATCCCCCCAGCGTTATACTGAAAAGGGGATTTATATAGTAGCCGAGAGCCGCGTCCAACGCATGATCTGTGGCGATGGACCAGACATAGATCCCCCAATTGACCGATACCAGCGCCGCGGTCACACAGGCCATGATCAGGATGCGGGGGGACTTCAGGGCTTCTACCAGGTCTTGTGTTCGGCGTAGCACGATCAGCACCACCGCCGCGATGGGGACGGACCATATCACCCGGTGCGCCACCACTTCGGCGGGGGGAATATGCGCCAGCATCTTCATGTAAAGCGGCATAACCCCCCACATCAAATACGCGGCCAACGCAAAGGCAAGCCCTTGTGGTGTATCGATATTTTTCGGTTTTACGGGAGCGTCTGTCATGCGGGTCATCCTTGTTACCCTTTGCCTTTAGCGCAGATGTCAGCCCGGCAAAAGACCGCAAGACCGCAGGCTTGTTTTCTGCGTACGACCATCGCCGGAACCGTGACGGAGACGTACCGTTTTTCATAGACATATGTGCAATTTGCAGTGCGTTTCGGTACATATTGCCCAGCCCCCCACACGCCACGGGACTGCCGCTGAGCAAACTTGGCCGCAGCTGCCGTCCAAGGATCACCCAATCCGAAGATCCAGAGATCATCCGCCCAAAAAACATCAAAGACAGCCCAACAAGGGCCGCAATACGGCCCTGACTGCTGAAATACGCAAACTCGCGCTATGTTGAAAACCGGGGCCGCGTTAAAATCCAGTTGGCAGGAATGCAGGAGGACAGTCCGGTCGCTGATACAGCAAAGGAGATCTGCTTATGTGCCTGACACCCGAAGCCCTGGCTTTATTCCTGAACCTGCTTAACCCGGACATCATCGAGGCCGAAAGCGGTCAGATCACCATCCACGCTACAGCGAACAAGGCTGTATGGGTTTTGACCGGTGATCATTGGTGTACCGATGCGCCAGATCAGGACAAAGCCGCCCGGTTGTAATCGCACCGCCGATCAACCCGCGAGGACCCGGCGCAGCCAATCCGCGACTTTGCCTTCGGCATCGACGCCTTGCGGAATGACCTTGCGCAGGGACAGGAAGGCGTGAACCTGTCCGGGATATTCCAACAGTTTCACCGTCACGCCCGTCGCCTGTAGGGCTTTGGCATAGTTCTGCCCGTCGCTCCACAGCGCATCATGCCCACCCGCGATGATCAACGCGGGCGGCTGACCAGTCAGTCGGTTCGAATAAAGCGGTGAAATTCGCGGGTCGAGCCGATCCTGCCCGTCGGGGATATAGAGATCCATGAACCAATCAATGCGGGTACGTGGCAATAGCGGCTGATCGCGCAAATCACGCATCGAAGCCGTATCCAACGCGGCATCCACCGCCGGATAGATCAGCAGTTGCGCCGCTGGCATCGGGTCGCCGGACACGGCTAGATCATGCATCAGGGCCGCCGTCAGGTTGGCCCCGGCGCTGTCGCCGCCGACCACCAATTGCGATGCGTCCAGCGCAACCGGACCAGTGCCCAGCGTCAGCGCGCGATATCCGGCCAGCACATCGTTAACCGCAGCGGGGAATTTGTGTTCCGGTGCCAGCCGGTAATCGAGGGAAATCACCCGTATGCCTGCATCCTTGGCCAGTTGACCGCACAGCCCGTCATGGGTCTTGATACTACCCTGAATCCAGCCACCGCCATGCAGATACAGCAGGGTCGGCTGCGCCCCAAAGGGATCGGTTCCTTGCGACGCATAGATGCGCACGATGCGGGGACCTTCGGCCCCGGGCAGGGTGATATCGGTCTTGGCGACGTCAGCGGGACAGGGCAGATCGAACTTGGTTGCCAGTGTCGCCAATTGGGCGCGGCTTTCTTCGACCGACGGCATGCCGCTGTCGCCACGAATATGTTGAACCAGACGGCTGACAGCGTGGGCTTTCGGGTCAATACGGCGGCCATCCACCACCGGAAGTCGTCCCCCGTACAGTAGACGCACGATCCATTCGGGCATGAAAACAAGCAGCAGCCCGAATAAAATAGTAATTTTTCGCATTTCCGATCCCTTCGCTTGCCCGATCTTTTCGGGTTGAGGGTGTAAAGTCAACGAAACTGAGTACTACTTTAAGGGGTTTTGCCGAGGCCCTGACGGCCCCGGCATATGGGATCAAACCCGTTCGATGGCAATCGCGGTACCTTCACCGCCGCCGATGCAGATCGCGGCAATGCCGCGTTTCAGACCGCGGGTTTCCAGCGCGTTGAGCAGCGTCACCATGATCCGTGCGCCCGATGCGCCAATCGGATGGCCCAGCGCGCAGGCACCGCCGTTTACATTGACGATATCGCGGTGCAGGCCCAATTCGCGCATGAAAGCCATCGGCACCACCGCAAAGGCTTCGTTCACTTCCCACAGATCGACATCTTCGATGCTCCAGCCCAGACGATCAAGCAGGTTGCGTGCGGCGGGCACCGGGGCGGTGGGGAATTGCGACGGGGCCTGTGCGTGGCTGGCATGGCCCATGATCCGCGCCCGGACATTCAGCCCCTGCGCCTGCGCCGCGTCTTCGGACGCCAGAACCAATGCCGCCGCGCCATCCGAGATCGACGACGAATTGGCCGCCGTCACCGTGCCGTCCTTGCGGAAGGCCGGTTTCAGCTGCGGGATCTTTTCGGGCCGTGCCTTGGCCGGTTGTTCGTCGGTGGAAATCAGGTGTTCGCCATTTTTGTGATGCAGGGTGATCGGGGTGATTTCCCCCTTGAAGGCCCCGCTACGTTCGGCATCGAGCGCGTTGGACAGGGACGCCAGCGCATATTGGTCCTGTTCTTCGCGGGTGAATTGGAACGCTTCGGCGCAGTCTTCGGCGAAGGTGCCCATCAGGCGGCCCTTGTCATAGGCATCTTCGAGCCCGTCGAGGAACATGTGATCCTTGACGTCCTGATGGCCGATCCGCGCCCCGCCGCGCATCTTGGGCAGCAGGTAAGGCGCGTTCGACATGCTTTCCATACCGCCCGCGATCATGGTGTCGGCATGGCCCAGCGCGATCTGGTCAAAGGCCACCATCGCCGCTTTCATGCCCGACCCGCACATTTTGTTCAGCGTGGTGGCGGGGACTTCTTCACCCAGGCCACCGGCGAACCCGGCTTGACGGGCGGGGGCCTGACCCTGACCCGCGGGCAGGACGCAGCCCATCAGCACTTCGTCCACCGTGCCGGCGCCGGCATCGGCCAGCGCCGCCCGAATGGCGGCCCCGCCGAGAACCGACGCTTCGACCCCGTCAAAAACCCCCTGGAACCCACCCATCGGGGTTCGTGCTGCACCTGCGATGACGACCGGTTTCATGATACTTCCTCCTGTGTTCGCCCCCTGCATACCGAATGGTAAGGATTGCCGTCTAGCCTTGACTGAAATGGTTTCTCAGGAACGGAGGGAACATGGAGATGTCCAGCAGTCGCTATGACAACACCCAAGTGGTCACGATCGACGAAAACCGGATCGACGCAGCAATCGCCATCGCGTTCAAGGACAGGATGCGCGACTTGACTGAAAACGGTCCGGCGCATGTGATTTTGAACCTTGATGGGGTGGAATTCATCGATTCCAGCGGATTGGGTGCAATCGTGGCGGCGATGAAACAGATGGGGCAGAACCGGACGCTGCAATTGGCCGGGTTGATGCCCAATGTGGAAAAAGTGTTCCGCCTGACCCGCATGGATACGGTGTTTCGGATACACGAATCGGTCGATGCGGCGCTAAGCGCCAATGCAGGATGACCGGGTCGAAGATTGAGCGCTGAGCCGCGATGGAATCGGATCAAACGATCACGTTCTGCTTTGACGGCAGCGAAATCGGGGTCAGGCAGGCCCTGGCCCGGCTGATGCGGGATTTGCAGGCGCGTTCGGTTCGCAAGGTGGACCGGGAAAACGTGCAGCTGGTGCTGGCCGAAGCGTTGAACAATATCGTTGAGCACGGCTATCCGGGGGACCAAAAGGGCCGGATCGAGTTGTGCTGCACCCTTGGGTCAAAGGGGATCGACATCGTGGTGATCGATTGCGGTGCCGAAGTGCCCGATGTGGTTCTGTTGCCGTACGACACCCCCGATCCCAAGACCCGGTTGCACGACCTGCCCGAAGGCGGCTGGGGTTGGGCGCTGATTCACATATTGACCGCCAGGTTGGTTTACAGCCGCAGCAACGGGCGCAACCGGTTGGAATTGCATCTGCCGTTTTCGCCACAGGATAGCAGCGATCACGACACCGGCTGAGACGGTGCCGTCATTTCGCCGGGAAAACGGGGAAAGCCGCAGATTCGCCATATTGCCCCCTCATTGCCGCCCGAATGGCGGGTCATAACGGGACCTGTAGCTGCTCAAAGCTTCCCTCGGCGTCATGCAAATATAGCCCCCACCCAGAGCATGACGCCGAGGCCTATCCCCCCTTTGATATCCCTGAAAAGCACTCTACTCTGCCGCAAAATTGCGGAGAACAAGATGAGAGACTTTCAACTGCCCGGACGGTCGCCTGTATTCGCGGCAAACGGTGTTTGCGCCACCTCGCACCCGCTGGCTGCAAAAACCGCCATCGACATTCTGGAACGCGGCGGCAACGCGGTGGACGCGGCGATTGCCGGGGCCGTTCTGTTGGGGATCTGCGAACCGCAGATGACCGGGATCGGCGGCGATTGTTTTATATTGATGTCGCCACCGGGCAGCGACGAAATACTGGCGCTGAACGGATCGGGCCGCGCGGCATCGGCGGCGAATGCGGCGGATTTGCGCGATCGTGGATTGGTGGCGGTGCCGGTGCATGGCCCCGACGCGGTGACGATTCCCGGCGCGGTGGATGCGTTTTGCCGGTTGTCGGACGATCACGGCAAGATCGGGTTGGACGCGATCCTTGCCCCGGCGATCCGCTATGCCGAGGAAGGGGTGCCGGTCGCGCCCCGCGTCGCCTTTGACTGGCCGACAAGCGCCAAGGCTTTGCAGGGTCACGGATTGACCCATTTCCTGCCGGACGGCACCGCCCCGAAAGTCGGCGATTTGTTCCGGGCCCCGGCACAGGCCGAGGTGCTGCGCCGGATTGCCAAGGACGGGCGCAAGGCGTTTTACGAGGGCGAAGTCGCCGAGGATATGGTGCGGTGCCTGCAAGCGGCCGGCGGTGTTCACACGCTGGAAGATTTCGCTGCCACCGCCTGCGATTACACCACCCCGATCAGCGGCAGCTATGCGGGGGCCGAATTGGTCGAGCATCCGCCAAACGGTCAAGGGGCGACCGCGATCCTGCTGTTGAACATCCTGAGCCATTTCGACATTGCCGCGATGGACCCGTTCGGCAGCCAGCGCGCCCATATCGAAGCGGAAGCGGCCAAATTGGCCTATGACGCGCGCAACCGGTTCATTACCGATCCCGAAAACTGTGCCCGGCTGGATTACATGCTGGCGCCGGAAACGGCGGCCAAGTTGGCGGCGCTGATCAATCCGGGCAAGGCGATGCAGGCCGCCGCGCCGCTGACCGAAGCGGTACACAAAGACACGATCTATATCACCGTGGTGGACCGGGATCGGATGGCGGTATCGCTGATCTATTCGATTTTCCACGGTTTCGGGTCGGGACTCGCGTCGGAAAAATTCGGCGTCCTGCTGCAAAACCGCGGATCGGGGTTCACCCTGCAACAGGGCCATCCGAACGAAATGGCGGGCGGCAAGCGGCCAATGCACACGATCATCCCCGGCATGTTGCGCGAAAACGGCAAGGTGCGGATGCCGTTCGGGGTGATGGGCGGACAATATCAATCCAACGGCCACGCCCGGTTGGTGTCGAATATCCGCGATTTCGGGATGTCGCCGCAGGACGGTATCGACGCGCCGCGCTGTTTCAGCTTCGACGGGGTGATGAAAGTCGAGCGGGGCTATTCCGACGCGGTGCGGCAGGACTTGTCCGATCTGGGGCACCGGGTGGAAATCCCCGAAGGCCCGATCGGCGGCGCCCAGGCCATCGTGATCCGCGACGACGGCGTTTTGGAAGGCGGGTCGGACCCGCGCAAGGATGGCTGTGCCTTGGGGTATTGAGCCCTTAGCAATCAAGGAAATCAAGGGGCCACAAAGGCCCCTTGCGACGCCGATGGCGGCCCGATCAGTTCAGTTGGAAATGCAGCGGGTAATGGCCGTCTTCGAACGGGCCGAACAGGTCGGGGATATCGGGATGATCCACCGGTTCGCCGGAATAATCGGCCACCAAATTCTGTTCCGACACGTAAGCGACATAGTAGCTTTGATCGTTTTCGGCCAAAAGATGGTAAAAAGGCTGCTCTCTCGATGGCCGACTTTCCTCGGGAATCGAGTGATACCATTCTTCGGTATTGCTGAATTCCGGGTCGACATCGAACACCACACCCCGGAACGGGTGTTTCTTATGGCGGACGACCTGGCCCAGATGATATTTGGCACGCGTTCTTAACATGGTCTTGCAGCCCCCATGGCCCAGAGATAGACGGTTTTCATGGTATTTGTCCATGTTTGACGCCGGAATTTAAGGGAAACAGTTTGTGAACCTTGCCTTTACAGTGCTGGAAATCACTGCGCCAGTGTTCATGCTCGCTGCCATTGGATTTGCATGGGTCAAAGCCGGTTTCGATTATCCGGTGCGATTCGTTACCCAACTGGCGATGTCGCTTTCGGTGCCCTGCCTGATCTTTACCGCGCTGATGAAAACCGAAATCGACCCGCAAGCGTTAACCACGCTGTCGTTAGCGTCGGTCGCGGCTTATGCGGCGGTTTCGATTGCGGCCTTTGTCATGGTGCGGATCGGGCGGTTGGACCTGCGCACCTATTTGGCACCGATCATTTTCAGCAATACCGGCAATGTCGGCCTGCCTTTGGCGTTGTTCGCCTTTGGCGATACCGGGTTGGGATATGCGGTTGTCGTTTTCGCGATCATGGCGATCTGGTCGTTTACCTTTGGCGTCTGGTTGGTTGCCGGCGGCGGATCGTTGATCAAGGTGGTCAAGGAACCGTTGGTCGGGGCCACGGTTCTGGGCGGGATATTCCTGTGGCAGGGGTGGCATACGCCGACATTCGTGACCAACGCATTGGATCTGGTCGGGCAGATGGCGATCCCGATGATGCTGATCACGCTGGGGGTGGCGGTGGCGCGGATGCATCCCGGCCATATCCGCAAGGCAACGTGGATTTCGTTGATCAAGCTGGCATTGTGTTTCGCGATTTCCTGGGCGGTGGGGCGATGGTTCCAGTTGGATGATATCGCCTTTGCCGTGTTGGTGATCCAGATTTCGACACCGGTGGCGGTGACGTCTTACCTGTTGGCGGAAAAATACGGGGCCGACGCGGAATCTGTGGCCGGATTGGTCGTGGTATCGACATTGATGTCGGTGATCGCGATCCCGCTGATGCTGAGCGTGCTGCTGTAGCGGCGCGGGGGGCCGCGCCTTGGAAAAGGCGTCCATTTCCGCCCCGCTTGACCTAATTGTGACCGCATCCCCCTATTTGCAGCAGCCTTCATTTCCGCTAGAGTGTGGCAAAAAACAATGAAAGCGAGAGGCAAATGAGCAGAGCTCTTCGCGCAATGGTCTTGTTGATGGTGCTGGCATCCTGCGGCGGCGGTAATTTCACTGCGCCGCGGAATTTGGATGACGCCTGTTCGATCCTCAGCCAGCGCCCGAAATACGGTCGCGCCTTCAAGGCCACCGAACGCCGTTGGGGCGTGCCGGTGCATGTGCAGATGGCCACCATTCATCAGGAAAGCAAATTCATCGGCAATGCGCGCACACCGTACCGGTTCGCGCTGGGCGTGATCCCGATGGGGCGGCAAAGTTCGGCCTATGGCTATGCCCAGGCGATCGATTCAACATGGGATCAGTATCGTCAGGAAACCCGGTCCCCCCGGGCGAAACGCGACAATATCCGCGACGCGACGGATTTCATGGGCTGGTACATGAACAAGACCCGTGAAAAGAATGGCGTGTCCCTGAACGATACCCGCAATCAATACCTGGCCTATCACGAAGGCCATACCGGATACGCGCGCGCCAGCTACAAGCGCAAAAGCTGGCTGATGCGGATTTCCGGAGAAGTCGACGCACGGTCGCGGATGTATCAGGCGCAGTTGAACAGTTGCAATCGGCGGCTGCGCTGATCAGCGATTGTCGCGCAGATCGGGCTGGGTGATGGTGAAAAGCCGGTTGTTCAACGCAACACCGGTTTTCATTGCGCCCAGCACCACGGTGGTGCTGGACCCGGCATCGTCATTGATCACCCATTGGCGCAATTGCACCGGGTCACCGGTGAACACCAGCTGAAGATTGCCGTATTCGGGATGATCGGGATCCTGCGCGGTGATGGTGGTGGCGGTGCCGTCATAGTCGTGCCCCACCACCATGTTGGCGCGCGCCAGATCGACCCGTTCATTCAGGATGATCGACAGCGGCGTTTGGTTCAGCGGATAGGTTTCCGGGCCGTTATCGGGGGTTTTCGGATCATAGATCGCCACCGCGCCGGAACTGGCCAGAACCAGGGTGTTATCGGGGCTGGCATATTCGAACCGCATCCGACCGGGCCGTTTCAGCATCAGTTTGCCGGTGGAAATCGTGCCGTCATCGTTGATCTGGGTGAAATCCGCCTGGGCGGTTTTCAACCGGTTCAGATAGGCCGACAGGTCGTCCAGTGAAATTTGATCCGCCGAAACCGGCAGGGTCAGGACCAGAAATGCGGCAGCGGCGGCAAATGGGGTGCGTCGTTTGATCATGTCACCAATCTAGGGATTTCGCGTCCGATTGCAGCCGGCCCCTTGTCACGTTTGCGCGAGGGGCCGGGCCGCTTATTGTTGTTCCGGCACAAGGATTTCGCGCTTGCCGACATGGTTGGCAGCGCTGACGACGCGTTCGTCTTCCATCTGTTCGACCAATCGGGCGGCCTTGTTATAGCCGATCGCCAGTTTGCGTTGAATGTAGGAGGTCGAACATTTGCGGTCCTTGATCACGATGGCGACCGCTTGATCGTAAAGCGCGTCTTCGCCGGTGGTGTTGCCGCCAAGGCCGAGCACCGCGTCGATATCGCTTTCCTTGTCTTCGTCGGGGCCTTCGACCACGCCGCCGATATAATCGGGGGGACCGTAGGCCTTGAGGTGGTTGACGATTTCTTCGACTTCTTCGTCGGATACGAAGGGACCGTGGCAACGGGTGATCTTGGCCCCGCCCGCCATGTAAAGCATGTCACCCATGCCCAGCAGTTGTTCGGCACCCATTTCGCCAAGGATGGTGCGGCTATCGATCTTGGACGTGACCTGAAACGAAATCCGGGTCGGGAAGTTGGCCTTGATCGTGCCGGTGATCACGTCGACCGAAGGCCGCTGTGTCGCCATGATCAGGTGAATACCGGACGCCCGCGCCATTTGTGCCAAGCGTTGAATGCAGGCTTCGATTTCCTTGCCCGCGACCATCATCAGGTCGGCCATTTCATCGACGATGACGACGATATAGGGCATTTTGAGCGGGGTGATTTCTTCGGTTTCGAACACCGGTTCGCCGGTATCGTCGTCAAACCCGGTCTGTACCGTGCGCGAGAAGGTTTCGCCCTTGGCCAGCGCGTCGGCCACGCGGCTGTTATAGCCGTCGATGTTGCGCACGCCCATCTTGGACATTTTGCGATAGCGGTCTTCCATTTCGCCGACGACCCATTTCAGTGCCACCACGGCTTTTTTCGGGTCGGTGACGACGGGTGACAGCAGGTGCGGGATGCCGTCATAGACCGACAATTCCAGCATTTTCGGGTCGATCATGATCAGCCGGCAGTCTTCCGGCGTCAGCCGGTAAAGCAGCGACAGGATCATCGTGTTGATCGCCACGGATTTCCCCGACCCGGTGGTCCCTGCAATCAGCAGGTGGGGCATCTTGGCCAGATTGGCGACGATCGGATCCCCGCCGATATCCTTGCCCAGCGCCAGCGGCAGTTTCATGTTGCTGTCGCCGAAATCGCGGGCGGCGAGGATTTCACGCAGCACCACTTTTTCGCGGTTTTCATTGGGCAGTTCGATCCCGATCACGCTGCGCCCCGGCACAGTCGACACCCGTGCCGAAAGGGCCGACATCGAACGGGCGATATCGTCGGACAGCCCGATCACGCGGGAGGCTTTCAAACCCGGAGCGGGTTCGAGTTCGTACATGGTGACGACGGGGCCGGGACGGACCGAAACGATTTCGCCTTTGACGCCGTAATCATCCAATACGTTTTCCAGCATCCGGGCGTTTTCTTCCAACGCGTCATCGCTGAGATGATGGCGTTGGATGCTGGTCGGGCTGGTCAGCAGGTTCAGCGGCGGCAGGTCGTAAACGGGGCGGTTTTTTTCTTCGAATTGCAGCGAAGGCTGCGCTTCGGCCCGGGCGCGGGTCGAGGGCTGCACCGGTTTGCGGTTGAGATGCTGCACCACCTTGCGCGGTTCGGGCGTCGGAATGTTGAGCGGGGCCGCCGGGACGGGGTCGGTCGGTTGATAGGCCATCGGGACTTCGACCGCCTGCGGGAAGTGAGCGATCGGCACCTCTTCTT
Source organism: Thalassovita gelatinovora (assembly GCF_001458355.1). Lineage (GTDB taxonomy): Bacteria > Pseudomonadota > Alphaproteobacteria > Rhodobacterales > Rhodobacteraceae > Thalassobius > Thalassobius gelatinovorus. The sequence continues at coordinate 135,981 of NZ_CYSA01000007.1, forward strand.
GCGGAACGTCTTCGGCGAAGGGGGAATATTCGGCGTCGAAACCCGTTTCGGGCAGCGTTTCATAGTGCGGTTCGGGCACAGGTTCGGCCTGCTGCGGCTGAACCACCCGGCGCGGTGTGACCAGAGGCGCCGCGACAGGCTGCGTCCGCGTGGTGACACCCGACGTCAGCGGCGGTTCGGGCGGTAGCGCGGCGTTGGGATGCGGGTTGAGCACCAGAGGATCGGGACCACGGCCACGGCCCTTGGTCAGCGGCGTTTCGATTTCGGGTTGCACGACGGGGGTTTCGCGCACCCGGTTGCGGATCACATCGGCGATCTTGGCCTTGATCCGGGCATCTTCGGGGGCCGCGATATCGGCCATGCTGTGCCGTTCGACCAGTTCGGGTTCCGGCATCTGGTCCGGCATCGGTTCCGGGCGGCGGATAAGCGCGGGCATCCGGGCCAACAGGCCGGGTTTGGCCGGTTCCGGGGCTTCGATTTCTTCGATCAGGTCTTCGGGCACCTCTGCCCAAGCATTTTGCGCCTGCCATTCGGCCTGTTGCTGGGTCAGCCTGTCGCGGGTTTCCCGCCGGGCGGCGTTTCGCGCCTGCATCGTCTGTGCGGCGCTGACCGCGCCGGTCGCCCCCCTGCCCAGCGCCGTCATCAGCGCGGCATAGGCCATGATGATCCCAACCAGCAGGAAGCGGGCGACAAGTTGCAATTCCGGTACGGTAAAGCCCAGCACGAAGGCCGCCAGCGCGATCATCGCCAGCGCCAGCAGCACCGAGGCGAGTTTCAAACCGAAGCTCATCCCGACCGGCATGAAATTCAAGAACGCGCCCAGAATGGTATCGCCAAAGCGCCCGCCTAGGCCGAACCCGTGGGTCCATTCGGTGCCCGGCACCAGCGTGGCAGCATAGACGGACGTGACCGCGATCAGGATCGGCAGGAAGATCAGCCGGCCAAAGGCGCGGTCCGACCCGTGATGCAGCGCCAGACGCAGGCCCCATGCAATAAGCGCCAGCGACAGAATCCAGCTGCCATTGCCGACCACCACGAACAAGAAGGCCGCGATCGACGCGCCGGGGCGGCCCATCCAGTTGCGCACCGGCGCATCGGTGGCCGACATGAAGGACGGGTCTTCGGGGTGGTAGGAAAACACCATTGCCGCCACCGCAAGCCCCAGCAGCGCCAGCACGATGCCCAGAAGTTCCTTGCCGCGCTTTTCGATTGCGGCTTGCATGTTGCTGTCAAACAGCGGATCGCGTCCTCGAGTCTGATATGCCATTCCTGCCCTCGTTCTTTTAGTCATAGATGCAATCGCGCAGCTGGATCAGCCCGCGTCGCATGTCTTGTTTTGGGGCCACCATGGCGACCCGGATATAGTTTTTGCCGGGATTGAACCCGGCCACGTCGCGCGCCAGATAGGCACCGGGCAACACCCGGACCCCGGTTTCGGTCCACAGTTTCAGCGCCGCCTGTTCGCCATCTTCGACCGGCAACCACAGGAAAAACCCAGCCTGCGGGCTGTGATAGCCGGGCAGGCCCGCAAATATTTCGTCGGCGATATCGTATTTTTCCCGGTAGAGACGGCGATTTTCGATGACGTGATCTTCATCCGCCCAGACCGCTTCGGCCACCCGTTGCAGCGGCAGCGGCAGCGGTGCCCCGGCATAGGCGCGCAATTGTTTGATCCGGCGCAGGCATTCTGCCCCCCCGGCAACGAAGCCCGAGCGCAGACCCGGCAGGTTCGACCGTTTCGACAGCGAATGGAATATCAGCACCCGTTCGGGATCGGTGCCCAGTTCCTGTGCCACCTGCAACGCGCCGACCGGTGGGTCATCGCGGTAAATTTCGGAATAGCATTCATCGGCAAAGATGCGGAAATCGTGTTTTTCCGCCAGCCGGATCAGATCGGTCCAATAGGCGCGGTCGGCCACTGCGCCCTGCGGGTTGGCAGGCGAACAGACATAGGCGACGGCGGTGCGGTTCAGCACATCGTCCGGCAGAGAGGTGAAATCCGGCAGATGGCCGGTATCCAGCGTCGCCGGTACGAAAACCGGTTTGGCACCGACCGAAATCGCACCGATCATGTAGACTTGGTAAAACGGGTTCGGCATCAAAACAACGGGCGTCTGGCCGTTTTTCTGTTCCGGGACCAGCGCCATCGCGGCGTTGTACAGCCCTTCGCGGGTGCCGTTCAGCGCCATCACCTGCGTCGCGGGATCGACCGCAACGGTGTAACGGTGCCTGATCCAGTCCGCGATCGCGGCCTGCAATTCGGGTGTTCCGTCATTCGGCGGATAGTTTCCGAACCCGTCGATATTCTTGGCCAGAATACCCGCCACCCAATCGGGAAAAGCGTGTTTCGGTTCGCCAATGGTCATATGCACGACCTCGCCGCCCGGTTCATGCACGTCCAACAGGGCGCGCAGACGCGGAAAAGCATAAGCCGGTAGGTTCGAAAACCGCTCGGGAAACATCTGGTACTGCCTCAGGTTACGGGATCGTTATCGCCCCGCTTTTTGTCAGAGTACCCAATGACATGGCTTTCGTCCAGAATATTGCAGTGCGGGCGCGGGCAGCTGTGACCTTTTTGACGTAGCACCCGCGCCGCAGGTCGGGGATCAGGTGGCGGTCAAAACCGACTCGGCCGCAGCCGCGATGCGCAGCAGACGTTCTTCCTGAAACGGCAATCCGTTGAACAGGATACCGCAACTGGGCACGCCGGTCGGTAACGTCACGCCGCAATTTCCCATCAGGTTGCCGACCCGCGTGTTGTTCAGCGTCAGCAGGTTTTCGGTGACGTAATAATCGCTGTCGGACATCAACCGGTCATGCTGCGGCGGCAGGTTCGGCGCGGCCGGGCACAGCACCGCATCATATCCGGCGACACGGGCGTACCAGCGATTGCGATAGCCTTCCAATTCCTGCCAAGCGGCGACGTAATCGGCCCCCAGATGATGCGCCCCGCTGCGGAACCGGTCCAAAATGCGGTCGAACATCAGGTCGGGATTGGCTTCGATCACTTCGCGCCATGTGCCATAGGCTTCGGTGGTGAACAGGATGCCGGCCAGATCCATCGCCTGCGCCACTTCGGGCGCGTCGATTCGGGTGATTTCTGCCCCGGCCTCGGCCAGTTTCGCCACCGCGTCGTCGAAGGCCTGTAACGGCTCTTTGCGGCAGGGCTCCATCACGGCGGTTTGCAACACCGCGAAGCGTTTACCTTTGACCTCCACGCCGCGCAGGTCTGCCGGTTTGCCGCCTTCCAGCAATGCCAGCATCAGCGCGGCATCTTCGACCGTGCGGCAGAGCGGCCCGACGGTGTCGAATTTTTCGCACAGCGGCACCACGCCGCGCAGCGAAATCCGCCCCGATGTGGTTTTCAGCCCGACCAGATCGTTCCACGCCGAGGGAATGCGCACCGATCCGCCGGTATCCGACCCAATGCCACAGGCCGCCAGCCCGAAAGCGACCGAGGTCGCAGCCCCCGAGGACGACCCGCCCGATACCGCGTCATGGTCGTTGACGCAGGGCGGCGTTGCAGTCACCGGGTTCAAGCCCAGCCCGGAAAAGGCCAGTTCGCTCATATGGGTCTTGCCCAGGCAGACCAGCCCGTTCGCGGTGGCATTGAGCAGCACTGGCGCGTCCCGATCCGGCACCCGGTCCTTCAGCAACGCCGACCCGGCTTCGGTCGCCACCCCGGCGGTGTCAAACAGGTCTTTCCAACTGATCGGCACCCCGTCGAGCGGCGACAGGCGCGCCCCGGATTTGGCCCGTGCGGCGGCGGCTTCGGCTTCGGCCAGCGCCCGGTCGGCGGTGACACGGGCATAGATCCGGTCGCGGAACGGGTGCGCGTCGATCGCATCGAGATAGGTTTGTGTCAGCGCCACCGGATCGATCGATCCGTCCGCGATCCCCCGGCCCAGTTCCGCCGCGCTTTGTCCCAACCAGTCCTGCATCGTCATCTCCTGCATTTTTCCGAACGGTAGCGGCAGCGCGGCGCATGGACAATCCCGATCAGGGCTGCATATTGCATCTCATGGAACATGACAGCGATATCCTGATCGTCGGCGGCGGGTTGAATGGCCCGGCCCTGGCGCTGGCGCTTGCCGATAGCGGCTTTGGCGTCACGGTGATCGACGCCCTGCCCCGCAGCGCCCAAAGTCAGGACGATTTCGATGGCCGCGCCTATGCTTTGGCGCTGGCCTCAAAGCGGCTTCTGGCCAATATCGGGCTTTGGTCCGTGCTGGAAGATCACAGCCAGCCGATGCTGGAAATCAAGGTCAGCGACGGGCGCGCCGGCGAAGGGCCGCTATCGCCCTTCTTCCTGCATTTCGACCATGCCGAAATCGAAGAAGGCCCGATGGGGTATATGCTGGAAGACCGGTTTTTGCGCCGCGCCCTGTTCGATGCGATGGCGGCAAACGACCGGATCACCGTGCTCGACGGCGAAACCGTCACTGCGCAGGCTGCCGATGCAACCGGGATCAGCGTGACGCTGGCCTCGGGCAAAATCCTGCGCGGCAAACTGCTGATCGGCTGTGACGGGCGCCAATCGGGCACGGCCGACCGGGCCGGGATCAAACGCAGCGGTTGGGATTACGGCCAGACCGCGCTGGTCTGTGCCATCGAACACGACTTGCCGCATAAGGGTATCGCGCATCAGTTCTTCATGCCGCCCGGACCGTTGGCGATCCTGCCATTGCCGGGCAACATGTCATCGATCGTGTGGTCGGAAAGCCATGAAAACGCCGCCCTGTTTCAAGCGCTGTCGGATGACGATTACATGCAGGTGCTACGGCCGCGCTTTGGCGATTTTCTGGGCGATATCCGGCTGGCCGGGAAACGCTTCACCTATCCGCTCAACCTGACCGTGGCCAACAGTTTTGTCGGCGACCGGCTGGCGCTGATCGGCGATGCGGCCCATGGTATGCACCCGATTGCCGGTCAGGGGCTGAATGCCGGGCTGCGCGATGTCGGTGCCTTGGCGCAGGTGCTGACCGAAGCGCGGCGCCGCGGCGAAGACATTGCATCATCGCTGGTGCTGGACCGCTATCAGGAATGGCGCCGGTTCGACACCGCCACATTGGCGCTGACCACCGATCTGACCAACCGGTTGTTTTCCAACGATAACCCGTTGCTGCGCGCCACCCGCGATATCGGCATGGGGGTGATCAACGCATTGCCGCCGCTGCGCCGCAATTTCATCCGCGAAGCCGCCGGGTTGACCGGCGATTTGCCCGAGTTGATGCGCTAAGCCTTCTTCTGTTCCAAAATATCCCGGGGGAGGTGTTGAAAATCCAAAGATTTTCAACGGCGGGGGCAGCGCCCCCAATGCCCCCAACCACTACACCCGTTACGCAAAGAAAAAGCCCCGCCAGAAGCGGGGCTTTTTTAAATTCAGATGCGCATACGAAGCTTACGCTTCTTTCGCCTTTTTCTTGATCGGTGCCCAAAGACGTTTGTTGGTCAGGTACATAAGCACCGACAACACGCTAAGGAACAACACGGCGACGAAACCGGCATGCTGACGCGCCATCATCTTGGGTTCGGCGGTCCACATCAGGAAGGCGGCGACGTCTTCGGCTTCGTGATGCAGATCGCTTGAATGACCATCGGCATATTCCACGTCTTCGCCATACAGCGGCGGCGGCATGGAAATCCAGCCACCCGGGAAGGCGGTGTTTTCATAGAAGGTGGTGCCTGCCGATTCCTTTTCTTCGCCGGTATAGCCGGTCAGGATCGCGGTGATGTATTCCGGGCCGCCGATGCCTTTGAAGAATTGGTTGATCCCCGATCCCTGCGGACCGTGGAAACCCGCGCGTGCCTTCGCCATCAGCGACAGGTCGGGCGCGTTCGGGTCGCCGGAAAACGGGAAGTGATCTGCCGGTGTACGCGGCCGGTCGTCTTCGAGTTCCGGATCATAGATATCCATCTGCGCGGCATAGGCGCGGACCTGATCTTCGGGCAGCGCCGGGCCGCCTTCGTCGGCCAGCGTCCGGATCGGCACGAATTTCAGACCGTGGCAGGCCGAACAGACTTCGGTATAGACCTGCAGGCCGCGTTGCAGCTGCATCTGGTCGAATTTGCCGAACGGTCCTTCGAAGGAGAAGTCCACATCATGGATGTGGCCTTCGCTGCCCGCAGCAATGGCGCCACCTGCCGAAAGGGTCAGGGCGGCAACTGCGGAAATCGCAAGTTTCTTAAGCATTATCCCGTTTCCTTCTTATTCGGCCGGTTTGCCATAATGGGCGTTGAAGTCTTCCTCGATCGAGGCCGGGGCCGCGGTCGGTTTTTCGATCACACCCAGAAGCGGCAGGATCACCAGGAAGTAGGCGAACCAGTAGGTCGCACCGATCAGCGAAATCGTGGAATAGGGCGGTTCGGCAGGCATTGCACCGGCCCACATCAGAACCACGAAGTCGACGATCAGCAGGTAGAACCACCACTTGAACTGCGGCCGGAACCGGCCAGACCGCACCCGGCTGGTATCCAGCCACGGCACCAGCACCATCACGATGATCGCGCCGAACATCGCCAGCACACCGAAGAACTTCGCATCAATGATACCGCCGGTGATCCAGCTTGCGAACATCACCACCCACACGTCGCTCGTGAAGGCACGCAGGATCGCGTAGAACGGCAGGAAGTACCATTCCGGAACGATATGCGCAGGCGTCGCCAGCGGGTTGGCTTCGATGTAGTTGTCGGGGTGGCCCAGGAAGTTGGGCATGAAGCCGACAATGGCAAAGAACACCACCAGGATGACCGCCAGCGCGAACACGTCCTTGATCACGAAATAGGGCCAGAACGGCAGGGTGTCTTTTTCGGCTTCTTCCTTCGACCCCTTACGGACATCAACGCCGGTCGGGTTGTTGTTGCCGGTGGTGTGGAACGCCCAGATATGGACGATGACCATCGCGGCGATCACGAAGGGCAGCAGGTAATGCAGCGAGAAGAAGCGGTTCAGCGTGGCATTGTCCACCGCCGGTCCACCCAAGAGCCAGGTCTGGATCGATTCACCGATGAACGGGATCGCGCCAAACAGGCCGGTGATCACGGTTGCGCCCCAGAACGACATCTGACCCCAAGGCAAAACATAGCCCATGAAGCCGGTGGCCATCATCAGCAGGAAGATGATCATGCCAACGATCCAAGTGATTTCGCGCGGGGCCTTGTAGGACCCGTAGAACAGACCGCGGAAGATGTGGATATAGACCGCCAGGAAGAACAGCGAGGCGCCATTGGCATGCAGATAGCGCAGCATGAAGCCGCCGTTGACGTCGCGCATGATGTGTTCGACGCTGGCAAACGCCATGTCGACATGCGGCGTGTAATGCATCACCAGAACGATGCCGGTGACGATTTGCATCACCAGGCAGAAGGCCAGGACGATACCCCAGATCCACCACCAGTTCAGGTTCTTGGGGGTGGGAATCATCAAGGTGTCATAGAGCAGCCCAACAATGGGCAGGCGGCGGTGAAGCCATTTTTCGGGACCCGATTTGGGTTCGTAATGATCGTGCGGAATTCCGGACATTTGCGCGCTCCCTTAACCCAGCTTGATCATGTTGGCATCTTCAAACGCGGCCAGGGGCACGTCCAGATTCCGCGGAGCGGGGCCTTTGCGAATGCGACCGGACGCATCGTAATGCGATCCGTGGCAGGGGCAGAACCAACCGCCGAAATCACCTGCGCCATCACCGATCGGCACGCAGCCGAGATGGGTACAAACGCCGATCATCACCAACCATTCGCCGGCTTCGTCCAGCGTGCGGTTCGCGTCCGACGCGTCGGTGTCGGGTTTGTTGGCGTTTTCCGATTTCGTGTCGATCAGATCGTTCAAGTCCACTGCGCGGGCCATTTCGATTTCTTCTGGCGTGCGGCGACGAATGAAGACCGGCTTGCCCAACCATTTCACGGTCAGCTGGGTACCCGGTTCAATGCCCGAGATATCGACGCGAATCGAGGCCAAGGCCTTGACGTCGGCGGAGGGGTTCATCTGATTGACAAGCGGCCAAACGGCGGCACCTGTGGCTACGGCACCGGCGCCTGCGGTGGCGTAATACAGGAAGTCCCTGCGGGTGCCTTCGTGATCTTCTGCGTGGGACACGAGGTTCTCTCCATTTTTCGGCCGCATCCGGCCTATAGCGGTTGGGGCCGCAGATTACGCAGCCTTTCCGTGGCGCTATTTAGCGGGGGATTCCCGCCCAGTCCAGCAGACAATCACGCTTTGGGGTTGCGCGAAAGCAACAGGTGCGGAAGTGTCGCGGTTGAACAGGCCCGGTTTCGGGCCTATTCCGCGCACTGAAAATCCTATACAATCGGTTTCATTCAGAAAGGGAACCAGATGTCGCGCCTGTTGCTTGCCTCCACCGCACTTACCGTTTGTCTTGCCTCTGCCGCTGCTGCAGAGACCGAGCTTAGCCTTTATGGCGGCTGGCAGACATCGCCGCACAGCCGCCTGACCGGGACCCTGCCTGCGGGCGTGACCTATCCCGGCCCAGTCAGCCAGTCGATCGGCTGGGATGGCAAATCCTTTTCGATGCCGCCCTATTACGGTGCCCGCGTCACATTCTGGCAAAGCGGCAACTGGGGCTGGGGAATCGAACTGAGCCATGACAAGGCCTATGCCGGGTCCGACATGTCGCCGGAATTCACCCGGTTGGAATTCACCGATGGTCACAACATCCTGACGGTGAATTACATGAAGCGCTGGCCGGGCAAGTGGGACAAGTTCACCCCCTATGTCGGGGCCGGGATCGGGGTTGCGATTCCGCATGTGGACATCACCCCCACCGGCGGCGCGCATACTTATGAATATCAATATACCGGTCCGGCGGCGCGGCTGACGGCCGGTGCCAGTTACAAGTTGAATGACCGCTGGGCGCTGTTCGGCGAATATCAGTTCACCATTTCGGACAATGATGTGACCTTGACCGGAGGCGGCGATCTGCACACGCGGATCATCACCAACGCATTGAATGTCGGCGTGAGTTTTTCGTTCTGATCTGAAATTGCCACCCTGTGCGCGCCAATGGTGGGCGCAGGGTCAGCCCGCCGCGGCGCCCCTCAGACCGTACCAAGGCGCCGCGACAGACGGGTTTCGAGCTGCACCAGCGCGTCGTAGATCAGGACCGCGAACAGTCCCACGATCAGCCCCCCTTGCAGGACGTAGGCCGTATTGTTGGTCAGCAACCCGGCGATGATGACCTCTCCCAATGTCTTGGCGGCGACGGTGGACCCAATCGTGGCCGTGCCCAAAGCAATCACCACGGAAAGGCGAATACCGGTCAGGATCACCGGCATCGCAAGCGGCAGTTCCACCCGCAGCAGACGTTGCCAGCGATTGAGACCAATGCCGCGCGCCGCTTCCATCGTTGCCGGAGGCAAGGTCGAAAGCCCGGTGATCGCGTTTTCGAAGATCGGCAGCAGGCCATAGAGGAAAAGCGCCACCAACGTCGGCCCGGCCCCAAACCCGAGCGCCGGCACCGCCAGCGCCAGAACCGCCACCGGCGGGAAGGTTTGGCCCACATTGGTGATCGTGCGCGACAGCGGGCGGAAAGCCGCGCCGGCCGGGCGCGTCACCAGAATGGCCAGCGTCACCGCCACCAGCGTTGCCGCGCCAGAGGCCAGCACCACCAGACCAAGATGGCTGAGCGAGAGCGAAAGCAGCGTTGTGCGTTCATATATGACCGGCCCGCCTTCCGGCGCGAAGGGGGCGAAGGCCCAGACGAACCAGCCCGGCCGAAGCACCAGCGCCCCCAAAAGCGCGACGAGCGCCGCGCGCAGCAGCATCCCCGCTCTCACCGCGGACCCTCTGCCCGGGCGCGGATTGCGTCAAGCGTTACTCGACCCAACGGCACGCCATCGCGCACCACCGGAAGCGCGTCTCGCCCGCTCCATAGACAGGTTGAAAGCGCATCTCTCAGGTTGGTATCGGCGTCGAGCGGTTCCCCTTCTGCGGGACCATCCACAACGATCTCTGACACCGGAACAAGCGACAAAAGCCGCAAGGGGCGATCCACCCCGCCCACCATTTCGGCCACGAATTCCGTCGCCGGTTGCCGGATGATTTCGGCCGGAGTGCCATGTTGCACCAGCCGGCCCTCATCCATCACGGCGACCCTGTCCCCAAGGTGAATTGCTTCTTCTATGTCATGCGTCACCAGCATGATGGTCGATCCGAGCGCCCGCTGGATACGCCGCAGATCTTGCTGCGCCCGTGCCCGGATGATCGGGTCCAGCGCGCCAAAAGGTTCGTCCATCAAAAGCAGATCGGGCCGCGAGGCCAGCGCCCGTGCCACGCCGACACGCTGTTGCTGGCCACCGGACAATTCACCCGGGAAGCGGTCGCGGAATTGCGCCGGTTCCATCGAGAAGAGATCAAGCAATTCATCCACCCGAGCGCGGATTTTTTCCGGCGGCCAGCGCAGCAGTTCCGGCACCGCGCCGATATTGCGCGCCACCGTGTGGTGCGGAAACAGTCCGTGGCCCTGAATCGCATAGCCGATGCGACGCCTCAGGACGTGTTTGGGCAGGGTTCCCGTTGGTTCGCCATTGATCCGCACTTCGCCCGAGCTCGGCTCTATCAACCGGTTGATCATGCGCAATAGCGTGGTCTTGCCCGACCCCGAGGTGCCCACGATCACGGTGATCGTCGCCGTTTCCACGATCATCGAGACGGCATCCACTGCGGCGACGCCGTCATACAGTTTGCTGATCTTGTCGATTTCGATCATGGTGTGCGCTCCGGTATCGGTCTGGTCAGTTCGACAAGGATGTCCATGACAATGGCCGCTGAAAGAGCCAGCGCCACGGTGGGAAGCGCACCGAGCAGGATCAGGTCGGTGGCGGTCTGGTTCAGGCCCTGAAAGACGAATGTGCCAAAACCGCCGCCACCGATCAGCCCCGCGATGACCGCAAGGCCGATATTCTGCACCAATACGATCCGCACCCCGGCAAGGATCACCGACAAGCCAAGCGGCAGTTCGACCCGAAACAGGCGCTGCCGGTCGGTCATTCCCATGCCGCGCGCCGCTTCGATCACCGCCGGTGGTGCGCTTTGCAGACCGGCCAGCATGTTCGCCACGACGGGCAGCAGCGAATACAGCACCAGCGCCAGAAACGCGGGCGCGAAGCCGATCCCGGCGATACCGACGGATTGCGCGCCGGGCACCGTGTCGGCAACCCATCCCAGCAGCGGGATCATGATGCCGAACATCGCCAGCGAAGGGATGGTTTGCAAAAAGCTGAGCACCGGCAGGAGCGCCCGGCGCAGGGTCTCGCGGCGATGACAGAGAACGCCGAGCGGCAAGCCGATTGCAGCCGCCACAGCCAAGGAACCGAAGGCGAGGCCAAGATGGCGCAGGCTTGCGTCCCCGAACGCATCCTGCCGGCTGGCATATTCCCGCATCACCGAAAGCTGCGACAGCGCCCCGGATTGCAACAGCAACGCCAGCGTTCCGACCACGGCGGCGAGCAGCAAGGCGCGCGCCAATGGTCCCGGCGAAAGTTGTGACAAGGCATCCGCCAGCAGCAGTGCCAAGATCACCAACAGGCACCAAAACCCTGCCCCGGGGGAAACCCGCGCGTATTGTCCTGCCCCGTCCAACAGCACGGTGGCCCCTTGCGATAACAGCCAGACAAGCCCGGCCAACCCCATTGCCGCACCGGCAATCCGCACGCGCGGCCAAGCGGTCAGCAGTCCAAGACCAAGCCCCGCCGCCAACGCCACGATCCCCGGCAGCGTCACCACCGGGTCGGCCACCCGCCAGACGGCGACGCCTTCGCCCGCGACGATCCGGTTGGCGGCGAGCGTCATGAACGGGGCCAGCAATGCGGCAAATCCGAGACCGGCAAACAGCAGTCCCGGTGCCAACAGCGCCGGGCCTGCATCGCGCATGCGCATCGTGGCGGAGATCAGTCCAGCACCCCAGTCGCGGTAAGGTAATCGCGCGCCACCGCTCCGGCCGGTTCACCGCCAACCTGAATGCGACCATTCAGGCTTTGCAGCGTTGCCATGTCCAGACCGGCAAAGATCGGGTTCAGCACCTCAGCGATGGCGGGGTATTCCGCCAGCACCGCGGCGCGGACAACCGGGGTGGGTTCATAGACCGGCTGCACGCCCAGATCATCGACCATCACCACAAGTCCGGTCGCGCCAACACCGCCATCCGTACCATAGGCCATGGCCGCATTCACGCCAGACGTGCCACGCGCCGCGGCCTGGATCGTCGCGGCCGTATCGCCGCCCGACAACACGATGGTCTGGTCGGGTGACAGTACGAAGCCATAGGCTTGCTGCATCGCCGGCAACACGGCGGGGGACGAAACGAACTCCGTGGATGCTGCAAGCTTCACCTCACCACCGCCGGTGACCCAGGCGCCAAAATCGGACATGGTGACCAGATTGTTTTCGGTGGCAATAGCCCCCGTCACGGCAATCGCCCACGTGTTGTTCGCCGGGGCGGATTGCAGCCAGGTCAGGTCGTTTTCTGCGGCATCCAGTTCCGCCGCCCGTGCGCGGGACGCTTCGGCGTCTTTCCAGATATTGCTATCCGCTTCATTGAAAAAAAACGCCGCGTTGCCGGTGTATTCGGGGTAAATGTCGATCTGTCCGGCCAGTAACGCTTCGCGCACGACCTGGGTGCCGCCCAGTTGCAGGCGACGCTCGACCGGCAGGCCGGCGTCTTCCAGCGCAAGGGCAATGATATTGCCCAACAGGCCGCCTTCGGTGTCGATCTTGGACGAGACCGTGATATCGGCTTGGGCGACGGTGGCGAGCGCACCAACAAGCGCCGCACATGCAAGAACGAGTTTGGGTTTCATGGTCGGAAGCTCCCTGAGGCCTGTTGTGCTGTGGCAGTGGATCGTCGATTCGGGTGTGAGTCTAGCGCCCTGATCGGAGTTGCCAAGGTCAGGTCAGAACATACCGTTGTCGTGGGCGCTGGTAACCGGCATCTGTTGAAGAACGTCCCAATGTTCCACGATCTTGCCCGCGCTATCGAGCCGGAAGATATCGATGCCCGCATATTCCAGACCCTCGGGCCAGATCTGGTGACAATGGAGGATGACAAAGTCGTCCTCTGCCAGGGCACGCTTCACGATCACATTCTTGCCGGGATATTCTGCGGCCATCTTTTCGAAATAGTCGATGAACCCCTGTTTTCCGCTGCGCACATGCGGGTTGTGCTGAATGTAGTCGCCGCCCGCATAGGCGGCGATAGCGCCCTTTGGATCGCAATCGTTGAACATCTGTTCGTAGAAGGCGACCACGTTACGCTTGTTCTGTTCAAGATCCAGCATTGCTTGCTCCGCGTATCAGGGTTTGGGAATGGCGAGGCCCACCAAGGGAGGCCGCGCCGATTATCGCTCTGGGTCAGGTTGAGATCAGAACGGATAATGTTGGCCGGGGTCTTCGATCGTGACCCAGCGGGTAGAGGTGAAGGCTTCCACGGCCGCTTTGCCGCCGAAGCGGCCATAGCCGCTGTTCTTCACGCCGCCAAAGGGCATTTGCGCCTCATCCCCGACGGTCGGGCCGTTGATGTGACAGATGCCGCTTTCGACCTGATCGGCCACCCGCAACGCGCGCTGAATGTCGGAGCTGTAGACCGACGCTGACAGGCCGTATTCGGTGTCGTTGGCGACGCGGATCGCCTCTTCGTCCGACGCGACGCGGATGATGCTTTTGACCGGGCCGAAGCTTTCTTCCTGATACAGCCGCATGTTGGACGTCACACCATCGATCAAGGTTGCCTGCATGATGGCACCGTCGCGCGCGCCACCCGCGATGACCGCACCGCCCTTGGCCGTTGCATCGGCGATCAACGCATCCATCTTTTCGGCAGCCGCCAGCGTCACCAGCGATCCCAGCACCACCTTGTCGCGCGGATTGCCTGCGGGCAGGGCGTTGGCCTTGGCGGCAAACGCTTCGACAAAGCGGTCGGCAATGCCTTCGTGAACGATGAAGCGTTCGGTGGACATGCAGATCTGGCCCTGGTTCATGAACGCGCCGAACGCGGCCCCGTTTACGGCCCCTTCGAGATCGGCATCGTCAAGAATGATCATCGGAGCCTTGCCGCCCAATTCCAACAGAACCGGTTTGAGATGGCGGGCCGCCTCCACCGCGATGATCCTGCCGACATTGGTGGACCCGGTGAAGTTGATGTGCCGCACCTCGGGGGCGCCGATCAGGGCATGGACCACGTCCGCCGCATCTTCGGGCGCGTTGGTGACGACGTTCATCACACCATCGGGGAAACCGGCCTCTCGGAACACATGCCCGATGGCGAGATGGGTGGCCGGACAAAGTTCCGATGCTTTCAGCACCACGGTGTTACCACAGGCGATTGCCATCGCCACCGCGCGCACACCCAGAATGATCGGCGCGTTCCAGGGCGCGATCCCAAGGCACACCCCAAGCGATTTGCGTTGCGCCATGGCCAGCGTGCCGGGTTTGTTGGCGGGAATGACTTCTCCGGTGATTTGCGTCGTCATCGACGCCGCTTCGCGCAGCATCCCGGTCGCCAGCATGCAGTTGAACCCCGCCCAAGGCCCGGTGGCACCGGTTTCCTTGATCATCAGGCCGATGATTTCTTCGGTGCGTGCCTCCAGCACGTCGGCGGCCTTCAACAGCAACCCGCGCCGCAGCGCAGGGCCGGTTTTCGACCATTCTGCATAGGCTGCGCCAGCCGCCTTGGCGGCTTTCAGAGCATCCTCGACCGAGGCTGCGGCAGCGGTGGTTGCGACGTCTCCGGTGACCGGATCGTGGCGGTCATAAGTTTTATCATTTGCGGCCTTGGCATCCTGGCCACCGATCAGCATTTGCATTGTCATTTACGTGACTCCCTCAAAAATCCATGACTTCGGCCAAGATCGACGCCTCGAGCCCACCATCGCAGGCGATGTTGGTACCGTTCACCCAGCGTGCGCCGTCCGAGGCGAGGAACAGGATCGACGGCGCGATATCATTCGCCGTGCCAGCCCGGCCCACCCGATCGATGTCGCTGTCGACCCGTTCGTCGCCCAGCACGTCGCGGAATTGTTTGAGGATCGGGGTTTCCACCGGGCCGGGGCTGACGGCGTTGACGCGGATGTTGCGATCCTTGAACACCGGGTTTTGAGCCGCCTGATAGGTCCACATCAAAAGAAATTCTTTCGATGTGGGATAGCTGATTTCGTCGGTCACGCCATGATCGGCACAGAATTTCGCGGGGTCTGGGAACCCTTCGACGGCCACAGCAGCCTTGGTTTTTTCTGCGTTGCCACGCCAGCCAAAGCCGGCGATGGAGGCGACGTTGATGACCGATCCGTATTGGTTCATCTTCGGTGCCAGACCCAGCGACAGCGCCCGCAGGCCAAGGAAATTGACCGCGATGGTCGGCACCGCCCCCGGCGTGCCCGACAGGCCCGCCACATTGGCCAGCGCGTCGATACCGTTTGGCAGTTGCGCAATCAGCGCCGCAACACCGTCCGCCGATCCCAGATCCGCCGCGATAAAATGGCCCACCGGGTTGTCCGGCGTGTTGCGGTCGACCGAGAACACGTTGGCCCCCATCGCCTGCGCTAATTCTGCCGTGCGTTTACCGATTCCAGACGCCGCTCCGGTGACGACGATGTTCTTGCCCATAAGCATGATGATCTCCTTCGTGTTTCGATCAAGTCTTTGATTTGTTGATGATATACCCGGTCGGGATTGCTTCTCCCGGTAGGCGCGGGCCAATCCAGCCCCACAATCCGTTGGGCAGCACGAGCGCGAAGAACACCGCGACCCCGCCCAGACCGACCAGATACCAGGCGCCGTAAGACGCGAAGAACGTCTCGATCACGAAAAACAGCACCGCGCCGATCAGCGCCCCCTCGATCCGGCCAAGGCCGCCGACCAGCACCATGAACAGCATATACGCGGTCCAATGGACGCCGAAGAACGCCCGCGGCTGGAAGTTCAAGTTGGAGGCAAGCCACAAGGCCCCCGCCGCCGCCGTCCCGGTCGCAGCCAGAACGAAAACGATGCGTTTGGTGCGGATCACATTGACCCCGATGGATCGTGCGCCCAATTCGTCATCGCGGACGGCGGTGATCGCCGCCCCTGTCGGGCTGCGCAACAAGGCAAACAGCGCCGCCAACACAGCCAGAGTCAGCACCAGCGCCAGCCACAGAGTGATGCTTGACCGGGTTTCGATCGCATAGCCATTCAAGGATATCAGCGAGGTGCCGGTTTCGCCTTGGATCAATGGATCGAGGTTGACGCAAAGATGTGCCAGCGAAGACAAGACCCACATGCCAATGGCGAATTCCCCGTCCTTCAGCGACAGCATGAACAGGGAGGTCACATAGCCCAGTACCGCACCGATCGCGACCGATGCCAGAATGGCCAGATAGGGATCAAGGCCGGCGTTTGAAAGGCGGATGGTGGTATACGCGGCGACCCCGAAAAACAGCGTCTGGCCGATGGAGACAAGGCCCGCGAATCCCGCCAGCGCGTTCCACATCACCGCCAGAAGGACATAGACCAGAAGCGCCACCGCCCGGCCCGAACCGCCCACACCGAAGAACCACGGTGTGGCCGCCAGCACGATCACCGCAAAGGCCAGCAAGGCCAGCGTGATCCGGGACGTTGTGCCACCGCGGGTGACAACCAATTGCGCGCTCATGTTCGGACCTCCCGACCCAGTAACCGGTTCAGGCTGAACGCACCGCCCCGGAGCCGCCAAAACACCGCCAGAAGGAATGCCAGATGCCCGCCGATCAGAAACCCTTGCGGGTGGATCATTGCCGCCAGCGATTGCGCCAAGGCGAGGATCATCGCGCCCCAAAGCACCCGCCACAGGCTGCCCATGCCGCCAATCACCACCGCCTCGAACGCGAACAGAAGCTGCGCCGATCCGGCATAAGGCCCCCAGGCCGTGCGCAGCCCCAACGCGGTGGCCGCGATCACGCCGGTGGCCAGTGCGAGGCCGGTGGCAATCGCCGCCGTGCGCGCGGTGTCGATGCCCAGTAGGCGCGCCGTGGCACGATCCTGCGAGGTGGCTTGAATACGGTGCCCAAGGGTCGTGCGTCGCAACAGCCATTCCAGCCCCGCGATCACTGCGACCGCTGCAATCAGGGTATAGACGCTTAGCTTGCCGACAAAGATGAACCCCGGCAATTCGAAGGAGGCCCAGGACAGATCCCCCACCAGCGGCGCAAGCGACAGGCTGTCGGCACCAAAGACCTGAAACATCAGGTTGTCGAGGATTATGGAGAGGCCGAAGGTGGCGAGAAGCGGCAGCAACTCTCCGCCTTTTGAGGCCCGCGCCAGGATCAGTGCGTGCAGCGCCAGACCGACGACAAACATCACGATGATCATGATCGGGATTGCGATGGGGAGCCCCATCATCCCGCCCAGCACATAAAGCCCATAAGCCGACAGCACGATCAGTGCGCCATGGGCCAGATTGATGATGTTCATCACCGAAAACATGAATGCGAGCCCAGTCGCCAGGACGGCATAGTAGCCCCCCAGAAGAACCGCACCGATAAGTTGCGAAATCACGCCGTTTCTCCCTCGTCATGCCCGAACGACGCCGCGGCCAGCGCGTTAAGGCTGGTCCGGGCCGGGGTTGCGTGCAGGGTCACATGGCCTTCGCACATCACCATCAAATCGTCGGCGGTGTGCAGCGCACGGTTCAGGTCCTGTTCAACGACCAGAAGCGCGATGCCCATGTCACGCACCCGTTTCAGGGCGTCATAGGCGAAATCCACCGCTGCGGGGGACAGGCCCAGCGAAACTTCGTCCAGTATGATCGCCACCGGGTCCCCCATCAGCGCACGCCCGATGGCAACCGCCTGCTGTTCCCCGCCCGAAAGTTTGCCCGCCGGCGCGTGATCGAGTTTGGCAAGGTTCGGGAACGCTTCGTAGATCGCTTCGATCGTCCAAGGCCCTTCGCGCGAGGTAGAGCGCCCAAGCGCAAGGTTTTCGCGCACGGTCATGTTCGGAAACAGCCGCCGCCCCTCTGGCACCAGCGCCAGACCCGAACGCGCCCGGTGATGCGCCGCCAGTCCGGTAATATCGACACCTGACAGGCGCACGCTGCCCGCCTCGGCCCGGTGATCACCCGCAATGGATCGCAAAAGCGTTGTCTTGCCGGCCCCATTGGCACCAAGGACAAACAGCATTTCGCCGGGCTTCACGCTTAGCGACACGCCATGCACGGCGCGCAACTGGCCGTGAGAGGCTTGCAGATCCCGAATGTCCAGCGTGCTCATGCTGCGGCTCCGAAATAGGCGACTTGGACGGCTTCGGATTCGACAACGTCTTTCGGCTCTCCATCGGCCAGAACCCGGCCTTCGGCCATGCAGATCAGGCGGGTGCAGGTCTGCATCAGCAGACGCATGATATGTTCGATCCAGATGATGGTGACGCCGCGATCATGGATTTTCAGGATCAGCGCGACCAGCGCGTCGCCCTCCACATCGGTCAAGCCGCCACCGATTTCATCGAGCAGAAGCACTTTCGGATCGGTCGCCAATGCGCGGCTCAACTCCAGCCGCTTGCGATCCAGCAGGCCCAGAGTTTCGCCGCGCCGGTTGGCGACCTCGGCCAGCCCGGTTTGGTCCAGCACGTCCCACGCGGTCGCGATGGGATCAGCCGCCGGAACGTCTCGGCCCTGGGTGACGGCGACCAGCACGTTTTCGAACACGGTCATGCCCAGAAACGGCCTGGGCACCTGATGGGTGCGCCCAAGGCCAAGGTGACAGCGCCCTGCCGTGTCCAGTCTGGTGACATCGCGCCCCAGCAGTTCCACCCGCCCCGCCGTCGGGGCAAGCGCACCTGTCAGCAGGTTCATAAAGGTTGTCTTGCCGGCCCCGTTGGGCCCAAGCACACCGACGATTTCACCGGTTCCAACGGAAACGGAGATGTCGCTGAGGACGTTAAAGGACCCGAACGACATCGAAATGCCGTCCGAGCGCAACACCGGGTTCGGGGCGGACATCACCGCGCCTTACGCGTTGTAGGGCACAAGGGTGCCGACAACGGGAACGTTGGGATCGGTGGCATTTTCAGTCACGACATAGTCGAACTGATGCGGCCCCTTTTCCGACGGTTGCCATTGAGTGCCGATGATCGGGCCATGGGCCACGTTCGGCACCGGGCCTGTGGTGAAGTCCACGACCCCCGCGATACTGTCGGCCGTCAGACCCGCGATTGCGGCGGCCACGCCATCCTTGTCCTTGGGATCCGCCGCCGCAGCCAGCGCAGCCATGGCGACGTCGATTGCAGACAGGCTGGCGCCCAGCTGTTGCGTCCACTGACGCCCTGTTGCGGCTTCGTAGCCATCGCACAATGCGACCCCGTTCAACCCCGTAACGGGCGACGTATAGGGGAAATCGCGGTGCCAATACGCGGCGCTGGCGATGTTGTTGCCCAAGGTGCCCAGCGCTTCGATATCGCCGGGGAAGAGGCCGGTTTTGGCGGTTTGCACGATCTTGATTTGCCGATGCAGGCCCTGCTGCGCGGCCTGACGCCAGAACGCGGCGAAATCGGGCGGGATCGGGAAAGTGTTGAAGATTTCGATCCCGGCTTCGCGGAAGATGCGGATTTGCTGGGAATAATCCTGAGTGCCGGTTTCATACGCGCCGGGATCAATCACTTCGTAGCCCGCTTCGACCAGACGCGGCGCCAACACGGCGCGCACGGCGTTGCCATCGGCATCGTTGGGATACATGACGCCGACCTTGCGGTTGGTTTCGATCAGGTCCCATTGCGAGATATAGGCGCGGTAGAATTCATCGACGCCAAAGCCGAAGTGGAAGCCATAGGTGAACGGCGATGGTTCGCCCGGTTTTGCGCCGCGACCGAAATACCATGCTTCCCACGGCATGACGGTCGAAATGCATGGCACGCCAGCGGCTTCGCAGGCATCGGAGACCGGGTTGATGGTTTCCGGTGTGGACACGGCGATCATGATGTCGACGCCATCACTGTTGATCAGCTCGCGCGCCAATTGGCCGGCGCGCGACGGGTCGGATTGCGTGTCGCGATCCAGCAATTCGACCGAATAGCCGGTGCCGTTCATGGTGACGCCGCCTGCCAGGGCCTCGCGGGCGCGGTCTAGGATGTAACCATCGGTTTCACCGAAACCAGCCAGCGGGCCGGATACCGGGCTGATGAAGCCGATCTTCAATGGTACGGTCGCTTGCGCCAAGGCCTGGCTTCGGCCCAGAACGAACGTGCCCAAGGCGGCACCAGCCCCCAACAGGACCGAGCGGCGTGTAAAATCAAAAGTCATGGTCTTTCCTCCCTATACCCCGTGCTTTCAGGGGCTGTCAGCGCGTGTTATCCAGCGCAATTCCGTGAATTCGTCGAGCGCCCAGCGGCCGCCGAAGCGGCCATAGCCGCTGCCCTTCACGCCGCCGAACGGGGCGTGCGGGTTGTCGTCGATGGTGGGGCGATTGATGTGGCAGATCCCGCTTTGGATCTGGCGCGCCATTGCATCTGCACGGTCCAGATCCCTTGAATAAACCGAGGCCGCCAGACCATAGGCGCTGTCATTTGCGACCGTGATCGCTTCGACATCACTGGCAATGCGCGTCACCCCGAGGATCGGGCCGAATATTTCTTCATGGTAGAGCCGCATATCCGGTTCCACACCATCGATCAGGGTCGGTTCGAAGAACGCGTCCCGCATCGCGCCGCCGCCGATCAGCCGCGCGCCTTTGCCGATCGCATCACTGACCAGACCGGAAAGCCGTTCTGCGGCAGCGATATTAATGACCGGGCCGACATCGGTTGTCGGATCGCTGGGATCACCGAGGATCAGCGCGCTGCGGCGCGTTTCCAGTTGTTCGATCAACGCATCGGCGACGCTGTCGGCCACGATCAGCCGTTCGGTCGACATGCAGATCTGTCCCTGGTTGCGGAAGGCCCCGCGTACCGCAGCCGCAGCGGCGAGATCGAGGTCCGCATCTTCCAGAACCAGCATCGGTGCCTGTCCACCCAGTTCCAGCAAGGGCCGCTTGAGGTGTTTTGCGCAAATCTGTGCGACCCGCCGGCCGACACGGGTGGACCCGGTGAAATTCACCCGCCGCACCACCGGCGATTCGATCAACGCATCGACGATTTCCTCGCTGCCTGCGGCTGGACAAATCAACACCTTCGCCACGTCATCGGGAAACCCGGCCTCGGAGATTGCTTCGCCCAACAGGCGGAACGTGCGGGGGGCGACCTCATTGCCTTTCAGCAGAACCGTGTTGCCGCAGAGCAGCGGCGCAGCCAAGGCGCGCACGCCCAGCAGAAGCGGCGCATTCCAGGGCGCGATGCCGAGGCACACCCCACATGGCGCACGTTCCACACGGCTTTGAAGTCCGTTCTCGTGCTGCATCATCTCGGGTTGATCCAGCTGATCGGCATAGGTCGTGGCTTCGCGCAGCAGGCTGGCAGCAAAGCTCACGTTATGAGCCGCCCAAGCCATCGGCGTTCCGACTTCTTCGATCATCGCGGTGCAGAAGGTTTCGGCGCGGCGTTCGATCACATCGGCCAGCGCCAGCAAATAGGTAGACCGTTCGGCTGCCGTCAGCGACGACCACCGGGGAAACGCCGCCGCCGCACGCACCGCATGTTGCAGACAGGTTTCAAGATCATACGCGAGTTCCCGGCTGACGACCTTCCCCGTCGCCGGATTTTCCCGATAGATCAGATGCCCCTCCAAAGCCTGGGGCTGGTTCTCCCGTGCAGTCATATTTTGCGCCCGGACAAGCCGGCCTCCCTTGTCATAGAGTAGCTTGCTTCTATACTCGCATGAAATGTGAAAATCTGGATATTTGTTGTTCAAAAATGGCTAATGCGACATGATTGAAGGCTACGCTTTGATCCACGACGAACGCGAAGCGCTACACCAGCGGACGCTGCGCGTGCGATTCCCCGAAGGGTTTGCGACCTTGCTGTTCTTGCAGCATGGCGTTCTGCGCCATGGATCGGATGGCAGTATCGTCACCGGCCCCGCCCTGTGCTTCTGGCCGGGGTCCGAACGTCCCACCCTGACCCTGGATGCCGGGTCCGCCACGCGGCTTTTGGGTCTTAGCGACACGATCATCCTCGACGCCATCGGTGCGCGGTCGGAATCCGTGCATCTGCGGATGCTGGTCGAGCGTCCGTTCACGGCGGCGCTGGAAGAACAGCCGAAGATCCCGCAAGTGGAAATGATGTTCAGCTGGTTCGGCTACGAATTGAACTCTGCCCATCTGCAATCACCGATGACCCTGTCTGCCTATCTGCGCCTTCTGCTGATCACTGCGCTGCGGGTTCACAATCCCGAGCCGATCGAAAAGGGCGGCGAGCAGACCAACATCCTGCGCCGTTTCCGGCATCTGGTCGAGCTTCACTACCGCGACCATTGGCAGGTTTCGGCCTATGCCAGCGAATTGGGTGTCGAATATGAACGGCTGCACCGGATCTGCAAACGCGAAACCGGGCGCGCGCCGGCGGAACTGGTTCACGAACGCCTGATCGCGGAAGCCAAGGCGCGGCTGGAAAATTCGGGGCATCCGCTCAAGAAGATCGGGGCCGATCTGGGTTTTGCGGACGGATCGCGCTTCAGTCACTTCTTCAAGCGCCGCACCGGCATGTCGCCCGGTGCCTATCGCGCCATTGTGTCCCGCCCGGCAGGGGAAGACCTGAGCGAGCTGCGGCGCAACTTTTCGGATTGGCCGTAAGGATCAAGCCGGGGATCTTGGTTCTTGGTCGATTTCGTGCGTCAGAATTTCAGCCCGACCGCAGAATGCCGCTGAATCAGTTTGAAGTGGGCCGGGAAAATCTGACAGTCAACCAAGCCGCTTTCTCAAGTGATCCTTGCTTGATCTTTCAAGAGAAGCGAGTCGATTAAGACCGTCAGATACGCAAAACACCGCATTCATCCCGCGGTATTTTGACCAAGAAGAAACGCTTAGTCGCTGGGGCGGGTGGCGGTCATGCTGTCGCGTTGGGAAAACACCGCGAACCAGTCATCGAGCGCATCATTGCCCTTGCGCCAGTTGCGCCCGTCATGGCGAAAATCGAGATAGCCCAGCGCACAGGCGATGGCGATCTGACCGATATTGAGCGGCCCGGTCAGGTGGGCCATCCAACGGTCATTGACGGTTTTCACCGCACGCGAGGCTTTGTCCCACTGCGCTTCGACCCAGTCGTCATAAACCATATGGGCGGGCCGTACGCGGGTTTCGTAAACCATCAGCACGGCGGCATCGAGAATGCCGTCGGCGGTGGCTTCGAGCGTCATCACTTCCCAGCGCGCAGTGTCGGGATAGAGCCCGCCGCCAGCGCGGTCGTTGAGGAATTGGCAGATCACCCGGCTGTCATAGATCGCCGGGCCGTCACCGCGGACCAGCGCCGGGATCTTGCCGACCGGGTTGGCCGATAGCACTTCGGGCGGGGTGGATACGGGGGTGGTTTTCACCGGCAACAGGTCGACATCGTCGATTTGGCCGGTTTCATGCAGCACCACCGCGACCTTGCGGACGAAGGGCGATGCGGGGGAATAAACGAGTTTCATATGGTTGGCTTCCTCTCTCCGGCGTTGAGATTAGCACCGGATGCGGCGCTGTCCATCATTGATCGGGAGGCAGGTCGCGCATCAGGGCCGCCAGACCGGCCAGACCGGTACCGATCCCAGAGGTTTCGACCCCGTCGGCGGCGCCAAGGCGGGCGGCTTCGGGTTTGTTCTGAGCCAGTTTCCAAGTGCCCGAGACGTCTTCGATCCGCATCCGGGCGGGTACGATCATCCGCATCATCCGGGTCAACGCCTGATCCGGCATCTTGTCGCTTGTCCACACCGGTTTCGGGGCCAGCGCCGTTTCGAACCGGTCCGACAGCCGGTCGAGCACGTCGCGCAGGCGGTCATCGGGCAGCAGATCGGCGGTGCCGGTCAGATGCACCGCGACATAGTTCCAGGTCGGCACCTGATCGTCGATCCCGTACCAATCGGGCGACACATAGCCATGCGGGCCGCTGATGGCGAAACGGGCCGGGCGGGGTTGTTTCAACCGCGCGGCAATCGGGTTGGCACGCACCAGATGGAACAGCACCTCGTCGCCATCGATCAAGAAGGGGATATGCGACATGAGCGGCAAGCCGGCGTCATCGGACAGCGCCAGAATGCCAAAGCCGGTGTCACGGGCGAAATCCAGATTGGTCTGTCGCGGGGTTTGGCGGTAGCTGGGGTTGGGGTGCATGGCAGGACCTTGGGTTTTGTGCCGAAGCTCTGGCAAGCCCGGTCTTGATGCAAGGTTTAAACGACCAGACGGGTGCCCGACACACCGGAAATGCGCGCCGAAACGATGGTGCCTTCGGTTTGCGGTGTGGCAAAGCCGACTTCGGTGAATTGTTCGGTGCGGCCCATATGCGGGTTTTCCATCAGGATGCGATGGGATTTGCCGACCTGCGCAGCCAGATGCCTGGCGACCTGAGCATCGCCTGCCGCGCGCAGCCGGGCAGCGCGGGACTTGATGATGTTTCCATTGATCTGGTTCGGGATTTTCGCCGCCGGGGTGCCTTCGCGTTTCGAATAGGGGAAGACATGCAGCCAGGTCAGGTCGCAATCGGTGACCAGTTTCAGCGAATTTTCGAAATGCGCTTCGGTTTCGGTGGGGAAACCGGCGATGATATCGGCCCCGAAGGTCATGTCGGGGCGCAGTTTCTTTGCCTCTTGGGCAAAGCGGATCGCATCGTCGCGCAAATGACGGCGCTTCATCCGTTTCAGGATCAGGTCGTCGCCATGTTGCAGGCTGAGATGCAGATGCGGCATCAGGCGCGGTTCGGTGGCGATCGCCTGCATCAGGTTTTCATCCACCTCGATCGAATCGATCGAGCTGATCCGCAGCCGCGGCAGGTCCGGCACCAGTTTCAGAATGCGCATCACCAGATCGCCCAGTTTCGGCCCCGCAGGCAAGTCAGCACCCCAAGACGTCAGATCGACCCCGGTCAGCACCACTTCGTTATAGCCCTTATCGACCAATCGCTTGATCTGATCGACCACGACACCGGCGGGGACGCTGCGCGAATTGCCCCGGCCATAGGGGATGATGCAGAAGGTACAGCGGTGATCGCAGCCGTTTTGCACCTGCACATAGGCGCGCGACCGGGTGCCGAAGCCGTCGATCAGGTGTCCGGCGGTTTCGGTCACGGACATGATGTCGTCGACCTGCACCTTTTCGGTCTGGCCGACAAAATCGGGACCCATATTGGCCCAGGTTTGCGGCTGCATTTTCTCGGCATTGCCGATGACCAGATCGACTTCGGTCATATTGGCGAAAGTGTCCGGTTCGGTCTGGGCAGCGCAGCCGGTGACGATCAGGCGGGCACCGGGGTTTTCGCGCCGCAGTTTGCGGATTTCCTGCCGTGCCTTGCGCACCGCTTCGGCGGTGACGGCGCAGGTATTGACCACCACGGCGCCTTCGACACCGGCCTGTTGGGCGAGGTCCTTCATCGCTTCGGTTTCATAGGCGTTGAGCCGACAGCCGAGCGTGGCAAAGATCGGGGGTTTTGCGGTCATCCGACCGAATCCAAAAATTCCGGTGTCAGTTGCGCGGTAAAGACATGCATGGTTTGCCCGGTCATCCAGACGCCATCGTCGCGCCAATCGACCTGCAACGATCCACCATCAAGATCGATCCGCACTTTGCGCCCGGTCAGGCCGCGACGTGCCGCCGCCACGGCGGTGGCGCAGGAGGACGAACCAGAGGCCAGCGTGACCCCGACACCGCGTTCCCAGACCCGCATGCGCAGGTGATCCGGCCCTACGACGCTGGCGAATTGCACATTGGTGCGTTGCGGATAAAGCGGGTGATGTTCAATTTCGGCACCACGGGTTTGCAGATCGACCGCTTCGGCATCGTCGACGAAGAAGGTGCAATGCGGGTTGCCCATGCCGGTGGCGGTGGGCTTGCCGTCCATCGGCAGTTCCAACGTGTCCATTTCATGCGCCAGCGGGATTTCATCCCAAGCCAACTGCGGTTGGCCCATATTGACCGAGGTCAGGCCGTTGCCGGCGTCGACCGCATAAAGATCGCCGCGATCGGTGGTCAGGTGCAAATCGTGCTTGCCGGTTTCATCCATTAGGTAGCGCGCGATGCAGCGGGTGGCGTTGCCGCAGGCAGCCGAGGTCGATCCATCCGAATTGTAGAACACCAGATGGGCATCGCCTGCGCCCGGTTCAATCACGGCCAATTGGTCATACCCGACCCCTTTGTGCCGGTCGGCGATAGCGATCACCAGTTCGGGCGGCAGCGGATGCGCGCGCAGGCGGGCATCGACAACGACAAAGTCGTTGCCCAGCCCGTGCATTTTCATGAACGGCAAGGGGGTATGTTCGCGGGCGACCATGAGCGGCATATACGTCTAAGGCCCACAGGTTTCCAGCCCGCAGGTGTCCGGACCCATCTGACCGCCGGGTCGGGTTGATGCCTCCCTATGATAATCGAAGGTTTTACATGGCAAATTCGGCTGCTGGCAGCCGACTGCGCAGCGATGAGCACCGCATATCTGACAATGCCCCTCCGGCCGAACTGTCGCCGTGACCTTGGAAACCGGCAGATTTCGATTCGCAGCGGAAGATTCCCCGCCGCTTTTCACATCGGTCACGATCTGCTGACGGGAGGCTTGGAAAGAAAAGTAGACGCTTCTGGGTTTTTGGGGTTGACCCCCAAGGGCGCAGTTTCTAGAAGCGCCTCCACAGTGGGCCGTTAGCTCAGTTGGTAGAGCAACTGACTTTTAATCAGTGGGTCGCAGGTTCGAATCCTGCACGGCTCACCACTTTATCCTGATATACCAATGGATTACGCGCCGCGCCTTCGGGCGCGGTCCGCGCGTTCCGGATTGCCGGAAGCAATACGGAAGCAGTGTGACAGGTAAATGCGGGGCGCCTTGGTGATGTACCTGCCCTTTGCCTCGCTCAACTTGTTAGCAACCCGCTCAGGATCGGCCTGAACGGCGTCGGACAACCGTTCGCCTACCGTCGTCATGTGATCCGCAAGTTCGCCCTTCTGCGGGCCTTCGAGTGCCGCGAGGGTGGTGGCGTTGCCGATGACTGTAGCGAGGATTAGGCGGATATGGTTTTCCCGGCGAACGCGGCAGACCGTCTTTTCCGAGATTCACGTTCCAGATATCCCAACCGAGAAGACCAAAACACACCGAATGAACCATGTGGAAATCTTCAGGCTCCTCTTCTATTGTGAAATTCAGTTTTCACGAATGGATCCCATGGCTGACATCCCTTTCTTGACCCGCGTCCGACGTATCTTGCCTGAACTTCACCCAGCAGAGCGCAAGCTGGGCGAGCTTGTTTGCAATTTTCCCGGAGAACTCGCGAGCTATTCTGCATCGGAACTGGCGGATTTGGCGGATGTGTCCAATGCGACCGTCAGCCGGTTCGTAAGGCGTATAGGTTACAACTCTTATGAGGAAGCCCGGCGTCATGTGCGTCTTGAACAAGCCAGCGGATCGCGCCTGTATCGCGGAGCGGTCAAAGACAGCGCACCGCGTGCGCTGGGGTCCTATGAAGAGTCAGATATCCGCAATATCCAAGACACGCTTCAGGCTTTGGATACGGCAGAGATCGAAGACCTGGCGCAAGCCCTCCTCAAAGCAAGGAAAGTATGGGTTTTCGGTTTCCGTGCCGGCGCACCGCTGGCCAATTATCTGCAATGGCAACTGCTTCAAGTTATTGACAATATCGTTGCCTTGCCCGGAAACGGTCAGACGATGGGGGAGCACCTTGCCAGTATAAGGTCAACAGATGTGGTGCTCCTGTTTGGACTGCGGCGCAGGGTTGCTGTTTTGCCGGACCTGATGTCGGGCATTCTTGAGCAAGGCGCACAATTCGCCCTGATCTCGGACGAAGGCATGCCGCCGCAGTCCGAGGCTTCGTGGCATTTTCGGTGCGTGACCGAGTCACCGGGACCGCTGTTCAGCCATACGGGCGTTATGGCCCTGCTGAATCTGATTGCCAACCGCACGATCGAGGCGGCAGCCGCCGAGGGACGCACGCGCCTCGCGGCCATAGAAGCCGCAAATGATCGCCTGAACGAGCTTTAGTGCGGCCATCTTTCACGCATATTCGTGAAAAAACGCTTTCTTTTTGAGCGCATTTACACATGGTGATAAGAAAAAATCATTTCACGTAAAAAAATAAATAATGATTCTTGTGAAAAAATGTTTTCTTGTAAGAGCAACAACAAATCCATCACCGGCCTGCACCGGTGCAACAGAGAGGACAACACCATGCGTACGTTTATTGCCGTCACAGCCATTTGTATCGCCGGAGCTGCCAGCGCCGACACACCCAATTTCCGCGTCCTTGGGCAGCCCGTCGGGTCCGGCCTTATCCAGCAGAAAAAGGAACAACCATTCTTTGAAAATTTGACGGAAACCTCAGGCATCAATGCGACATTTGAATATCTGCCCGTAGATGTCGCCGGCATTCCGGACAATGACGGGATGCGGGTTGTGCGCACCGGACTGTTTGACATTGTCTCCTTCCGTGGACCGCAGGTCAGCCGCGACGAACCGACAATGCTGGGTCTCGATCTGGTCGGTCTCAACCCGACTTACGAAAAGGGCAAAACCCACTCCGCAGCTTTCCTGCCGACTGTTGATGCCGCTGTTCAAAAGCGGTTCAACGCGAAAGTTCTCGGCGTGTGGCCGGCTGGCCCGCAGGTCATTTTCTGCAAGCCCGAAATCTCTGGACTGGCCGATCTGGAAGGTCTGAAAGTGCGGGTCGGTGACCAATCTGCATCGGCATTCGTGGCGCAATTCGGTGCAACCGGTGTGCCAATGCCATTTGGCGAAGTTCAACAATCGCTGTCCCGTGGCGTGGTCGATTGTGCCATCACCGGGCCATCTTCGGCCAATTCGGCTGGCTGGCCCGAGGTGACAACAACCGTCCTGCCGATTGCACTGCAACTTGCCATGAACGGCTATGTCATGAACCTCGACAGCTGGAACGCGTTGGATGCAGAGCAGCAAGAAAAGCTGCAAACCGCGATGACTGAACTGGAAAGCGACATCTGGGATTACTCCGAAGAGCTGTATCAAGACGCGTTGAACTGCAACACCGGCCAAGAGCCCTGTGTGACAGGCACTTCCTACAACTTGACGGCGGCTCCCGTGTCAGACGCAGATCTGGAGGCCGTGTCCAAGGCGCTGGTTGGAAGTTCTCTGCCGACTTGGACCAAACAATGCAATGCCGTCAATGAAACCTGTGAGGCTGAATGGATGGCATCTATCGGTGCCGCGCTTGGTCTGTGATCCGATAGAAGGGTTTATGCAATGAAGACCTATATGCGCCTGTGCGCCGTGGTTTTCGGTCTGATGATGACGGCGCTCTGCGTCGTCATCTCGATCGAGACAATCCTTCGTAAAGTTTTCAATTATTCTCTTGAAGGCGTCGATGAACTGTCTGGCTATGCCATCGCGATTGGCGCGCCTTTGTGTTTTGCCATTGCTGCCATTGAACAAAGTCATATTCGTATCAACCTGCTCTACATGCGCCTTCCGCGCGGGATACAGGCGACGTTGAATGTCGCCGCCGCAAGTCTTCTGGCCGTTTTGTCCCTTTATCTTTTGTTTTTCACATTTCGCACGGTGGGCGAGACACGGTTGTTCGGGTCCGTCGCTCAAACGCCTTGGATGACCCCCTTGATTTGGCCGCAAACGGTTTGGCTGATCGGGATGCTGGTCTTTGCTGTGCCGGCGGTCTGGTTGGCGGTGCGGGTCGTTCTTTTCGCCATTCGGGGCGACACCGACGCGATCCTGACATCGTTCGGTCCCGACGAGGTCGAAGACGAACTGGCTGCTGAAGTGTCTGATCTGGAGGCCCGCACATGAGCATTTATGTTATTTGCATCGGCTTTGTCGCGATGCTTGTTCTGATGTTCCTGTCGATGCCGGTCGCTGTGGCGATCCTGACAGTCGGTGGCATCGGCGGATATCTGGCCTATGGCATGCCGTTGGTCGAAACCATGGGCGGTGTCGTCTGGGGGACGCTGAACAATCCCGTGATGACTGCGATCCCGCTGTTCATGCTGTTGGGTGAATTGCTGTTGCGTGGCGGCATTGCGGACAAGATGTTCGATGCCTTGGCCGTGTGGCTGGGCAAATTGCCGGGGGGCTTGCTGCATACCAATATCGGCACCTGTGCGTTGTTTTCCGCAACCTCGGGATCATCCGTTGCCACAGCTGCAACGGTTGGAACAATCGCACTCCCTGCATTGGGGGAACGCAACTATCCGGTGCGCCCCTCGCTGGGAACTTTGGCGGCTGGTGGAACATTGGGCATCCTCATTCCTCCGTCGGTGAACCTTCTGGTCTATGGCTCGCTTGCCAATGTCTCGGTCGGGCAGCTGTTTATCGCAGGGGTCTTGCCTGGGCTTATTCTGACCTTGCTCTTTATGGCCTATGTCGCTGCGCGTTATCCCGATGCGGGGCGTGACGCAGAGGCAATCGCGATCCCTGCCGCAGAAAAGCGGCGTCTGCTACGCCATCTCATCCCTCCTGCGGTCATTTTCGGTATTGTCATGGGCTCGATCTATGGAGGGCTTGCCACGCCGACCGAAAGTGCGGCTTTGGGTGTCATGGCGGCCTTCTTTTTCGTCTGGAAAAACGGGCGTTTGAAATGGAGCATGCTGGAAACCTGTTTCATTCAATCGGCGCGGACATCCGGCATGGTGATCTTGGTGATCGTTTGCGCGCTTTTGCTGAATGTGACCTTGTCGATGACCGGCGGCACCCAGGCAATCACGCGCTGGGTGACTGAGTTGGGCTTGAGCAAGACCACCCTACTGCTCTTGTTTGTTTTGTTCTATGTGGTGTTGGGCATGTTCATGGACGCGATGTCGATGTTGGTCCTGACCGTGCCGATTGCCGTCCCCATGATCGCAGCGATCGGGATTGATCCCGTTTGGTTCGGTGTGTTCGTGGTCGTCATGTGCGAAATCGGCCTGATCACGCCGCCGGTGGGTATGAACCTGTTTGTCGTGCAAGGCGTGCGCAAAGGTGGTGGCAATTTCAATGATGTGATTTGGGGTTCGGTTCCATTTGTTATCATCATGATTGTGTTTGCCGCGCTTTTGATCGCGTTCCCTGATATCGCGCTGTTCCTCCCCAATGCTGTGGCAGGACGCTGAGATGATCATGGAAAACAAGTCTTCCGGTTCGCGACGTATCCTCGTCGTGAACCCCAATACCAACGCGGAGATCACAGCCGGGATCAGCAAGATCGCCTCTCGCATTCTTGATCGCGATTGCCAGTCCCTCGTCATTAACCCCGCTACGGGGCCTCGTGCGATCGAGTGCAAAAAAGACCGTGAGATTGCGGAGCCTTTGGTGATTGATCTCGTTCGTCAACATTCAGACTATGATGCGTATGTGATGGCATGTTTTGATGACATCGGCGTTGCAGGAGCGCGAAACCTGGTCAATGCGCCCGTCATCGACGCAGTCGAAGCCTCGGTGAGTGTGGCGCGCAGCTATGGATCACGCTATGCAATTTTGACCACGGTACAAGACATGGTTCCTGGCATTTTGACGTGTCTTGAACGACTTGGAGCGCTAGAAGAATGCACGGTCAAAGCTGCTGGCGTCGGCGTGTCCTCAGCCGCTGCGGCGGATATGGGCACGCTCGCGCGCCTAGATGCAACGATGGCGGAACTCTGTGCGGATACCGATGTGGCCGCTGTGATTCTGGGATCAGGGGGGTTGGCAGGACAGGCCAAACGGTTAAGTGAAAAATATTCGATTCCCGTCATAGACTGCATCGAGGCTGCTATAAAGCTGGCCAACACGCGCTCGCGCAAGCCGTATCTGGAATATGAATCTCCAGAATAAAAGCAGGGAAAAACATGATGGGTGTACGCTTTTGGCAGTTTAAGCCACACATTTCGCACTCAACGGGCCCGGCGTTTTGAATGAGATCGCGTTCGTGGCTGATCTGTTCCTGAATGCCGCTTGAGAAAGCACCTCAGTCGCCCAAATTCGGCCAAATCAAATTAATGCAACAGACCCCATCTACCGGGGTGTCGAGGCTGATCGCTGTTGCAGGTATTCCGCTGCGGCGCGGCCGGCCCAGCGGCCGGTCGCAAGGCAGCCGGTCAGCAGATAACCGCCTGTCGGGGCCTCCCAATCGAGCATTTCACCAGCGGCGAAGGTGCCGGGATGCGTTTTCAGCATCAAGCCCGCGTCCAGCGCGTCGAACCGCAACCCGCCAGCGGTTGAAATCGCTTCGTCGATCGGGCGCGGGCCGACCAGCGGCACCGGCAGATGTTTCAGCACCGGGGCGATATCGGCGGGCAAGGGTCGGGCGCATTCCATGATCAGGGCCAGCTTCGCCGGGTCCAGTTTCAGCGCCTTGCGCAGACGGTTTTTCACGCTTTGTTTCGGGTCGGTGCGGGTCAGCCGGGTGCGAATATCTTCGACCGTCAGGTCGGGCAGCAGATCAAGATACAGCGCCGCGCCGTTGCGCAGGTCGCGCGATACCGCATAAATGCCGCCCCCTTCCAGCCCGCGTTTTGAAATCACGCATTCGGCCCGGACCGCGCGGTCGCCCGCGTGCAGGGCAATGTTTTTCAGCGGCTGGCCGAAATGCGGTCGCATGTGATCCGACCAATCGACGATGAAACCCATGTTTGCGGGCCGAAACGGCGACAGGTCACCGGGGCCGAACAGACCGGCCCAAGCGCCGTCCGATCCCAGCCGTGCCCAGCTGGCGCCGCCACAGGCCAGCACGCAGATATCGGGGTGCAGATCCCGCCGCCCATCCGGTGTGTCGAAGCCAAAGGTGCCGTTCCATCCGACCCAGCGCCAGCGCGGCCTGATTTCGACCCCCAACCGCGCCAGATCGCCCAGCCAGGCGCGCAGCAAGGGCGAGGCTTTCATCGCTTTGGGAAACACCCGGCCCGACGATCCGGTGAACAGATCCTGGCCCAGCGCTTTGGCCCAATCCTGAACCTGATCGGGGCCGAATTGCCGCAACATGGGCCGCAGGACCGGCGCGGCATCGCCATAGGCGTGCAGGAAGTCATCGAAGCCTTCGTCCTTGGTCAGGTTCAGCCCCGATTTGCCCGCCATCAGCAATTTGCGCGCCACAGACGGCTTGGCATCTGTCACGACGACGGAGACGCCTGCCCGGCCCAGTTCCTGCGCGGCCATCAACCCGGCAGGGCCCGCCCCGATCACCAGCGCCGAAAGCCGTTCCACCATGACCAATCAGCCCTGATCGGGGGTCAGGGTCGCGCCCTTCAGTTCGACCACACGGTGCGGGTAAGGAATTTCGATGTCGTGTTCTTTCAGCGCGTTCCAGATCGCAAACAGCACATGCGAGGTGTATTTGTTATGGCCGTCATCGATGCCTTCGACCCAGAATTCCACCGCGAAATCGACGCCGCTATCGCCGAAACCGCGCAATTCGCAATCGGAGGTATCAGGTTCGCTGAGCACGAAAGGCAGTTTATTCACCGCCGCTTCGATGATCCCCGGCACCAGATTGATATCGGTGTCATAGCTGACCGAAAACGCCGCTTCATAGCGGTTGGCCGATCCGCTATCGGAATAATTCACCACCCGGGTGATGATGAAATCTTCGTTCGGCACCACGATCCAGCGGCCATCAAAAGTTTCCAGAATCGCCGCCCGCGCGGTCATCTTGACGATGGTGCCCGCTTCACCACCATCGAGTTCGACATAATCGCCGACAGTGGCCTGACCTTCGAGCAGCAGGATCACCCCAGATATGAAGTTCGAGGCGATTTTCTGCAACCCGAAGCCCAAGCCGACACCGATCGCCCCGGTCAGCACCGCAAGCGAGGTCAGCGGGATGCCCATGATGTTCATGAAGACCAGAAAGGCGACACCGAAAATGGCGATTTCAGCGGCTTTTTCGGCCAGCTGCCGGGCCGCCGGGCGCATGTCGTCCTGTTTGCGGATCAGGCTGGCAGATTGATCGTTCGACCAGCGGCCAAGCCAGAAAACAATCCCGCCGATCATGATGAACCGGGCCAGATCGAGCAGGGAAAAGGACAGGTTGCCAAGCGGCACCACGGCTTGATCCAGCTTTTGTGCCGCCGGTGCCAACAGCCCCAGCGTATATAGCCCGGCAATCGGCAGCAGGATATATTTGCCCAGCAGTTTGAAAAACGAATCCCCGATGATGTCGCGCACCAATGCCCGCGCCGCGATGAACAGGAAGATCCGTTTTCCGAACGCGATCACTGCGCCGGAATCGAAGATCGAACGCACCACGCTTTCGCCGATCCCGGTCAGGACATAGGCCAGCACGGGCAGCAACAGCGGCAGGAATTGGCGGACAAACAGCCGGGTCTTGGCAAACAGGCCTTCATTGCCCGGTTCCGGTGTCAGCAGGTTTTGCAACAGCGGCCGGATTTTTTTTGTGGCAAAGAACGCGATGAACCAAGCCAGCAGCAACAGCGCGAATTGCGACCAGGCTTCGGGGCTTTGCGCCCAGGATTGGACCAGATCCCAGCCCTGCAAGGCATATCCGGCCACCTGCTGCACGATGTCCGGCTGGTTTTGCAGATCAAATTTCATAGCCGTCCCCTTGAAAAGCCCGCTAACCGGAATCCAGTCACTGTCTTGCCGCGCCTTTGGAACAAGAACAAGCCCCTAGGCCGGCGAACACCCGATCTATCGGGAACATCCCCGCCAAAGCCGTGTTTTTGTGGATCAGATCAAGCCGACCAGGAAACCGAAGGGGGGTCTCCTCAGCGTTTTGGTGGGTTTTGCCGACACAAGCTGCCAATCCGAGGGCATGGATGCTAGGGTCGTATTACCCCCCCGTGTTTGAGGCCCCGAAATGACCCCATCCTTAGGACGCGTGATCATCTACACCAAGAAGATCGAAGCAATGGTCGACTTCTATTGTCGCTATTTCGGGTATGAAGCCGTCCGGCGTGAAGGTGATCGTATCGTCGAACTGAGACCGAAAAATTCGGGTATCCCTTTGCTTTTGCATCTCGCGTCGAAGGGTCAGAAAGAGGGGCAGTCGCTGGTGAAGCTTGTTTTCGACGTTTCGGACGTAGAAGCCTTCTGTGATCTTGCCAAAGATCGCGGTCTTGAATTCGGAAAGATCCATCAGGCAGATGGATACTGTTTCGCCAACGCAAAAGACCCTTCCAAGAATTCCGTTTCGGTCTCAAACCGTGCGTTTCGGCCATAGCCAATAAAAACACCGGCCCGGCCAAAGTCATGCGGTGTTGATCAGGTTTCCGACCACCGCCCGTGATGGGGGGAGGGGTTGGACGCTAAATAATTTTCGCGCCCGATGCGGAAAAGTTTGCTAACATGATCGCATACTATGTTTAGCGAACCCTATCGCGAACCCTTTTTGAATTTAGATAGTGAACCGTCAGACGGGTCATTTTTTCATCTTACCGTGAACCGTCTCACGGATTTTTAAATCTCATAATTTTGGAGCACTAAAATGGCCGATCCAACCCTTTATACATCCGTTACCGACAACACCCTTTTGCCCTATGGGCAAACCGTGATTGACCAAGGCGGTGAAAGCACCTTGATCGCTCAGGGTGACGACAATTCCGAACGGTTTGAAATTTCCGCCATCTTCGAAGACGGATTTTCGTTTGGGAACAGGGTATTCAACGAACTGTTCCTAAGCACGAATGGCGGCGTTTCCTTCATCAACCAAACGATCAATTTTGCCGGGACGTTCGAAAACACCGATTACATCATCGCACCGTTCTATGACGATCTGGACAATCGCACCCTGCCGCCGGGGGCAACGCCGGGGATCTATTTCAACATCAACGAGGAACGCGATTCCATCGTTGCGACCTGGGATGGGGTCGGCATTTACAGCAATGATGTCACGGCCCCGAACACATTCCAGCTTGAGATCATGGATCTTGGCAATGGGGATGCGGAAATCATCTATCGATTCTCCGATATGGGGAATTCGCGGCTCGACAGTTTCCAACTGGGCGCTGTCGCCGATGGTGGGCCACGGGTGTTCCTGCGCGGCGGGACGGTTGCGGACGAACTGGGGCTTGCCGCTGACATGGAAACGCTGGAAGGCAATACCGGCGTTGCGGGGGTCTGGCAGTTCCGGGTGATCGATGGGCAGCTACAGATCGACGACCTTGAAGGCGATGTTCTGACCGGCAACGCCAATCCGAACACGATCAACGGCACCGCACGCAATGATGTCATTTCGGGCGGCGGCGGCAATGATACGATTTTCGGCCTGATGGGCATTGACCGCCTGAACGGCGACGAAGGCGAAGACGAAATCCACGGCGAAAAAGACGACGATATCCTGCATGGCGGCGCGGATAACGACACGCTGTTTGGCGATGCTGGCGACGATTCGCTGTTTGGCGATGAAGGCGATGACCGGCTTGAAGGCCATAGCGGTATCAATGAACTGGACGGTGGCGCAGGGGCGGACGCCTTGATTGGCACCGGCGGCACGTCTTATGCGTCCTACCGAAGCTCGGCTTCGGGATTGATCGTTAATCTGGGGTCCACCGGTGAAAACACCGGCGACGCGGTTGGCGACACTTACACGTCAATTCTGAACGTGATCGGGTCCAATTTCGCGGATGAGATTGCCGGCAACAACAGCGCCAATATCTTGAACGGCTATGGCGGTAACGACAATCTGGACGGCGACGATGGCAACGACACCCTGTTCGGCGAAGCCGGGGATGACACCCTTGTGGGGGGCGATGGCAACGACGAACTTTCCGGCGGTGAAGGGGCCGATGATCTGATCGGTGGTGCCGGGAGCGATGCGGCCAGCTATCGCGATGCGGTGACAAACGTCGTTGCAGACCTTGCAGACGCTTCCAGCAACAGCGGAGCCGCCGCAGGCGACAGCTATTCCAGCATCGAAAACCTGATCGGAGGCAGCGAAGACGATCTGTTGAGCGGAACCTCTACAGCGAACGAGATCTCCGGGTTCGATGGCAATGACACCCTGATCGGGCGGGATGGCGACGACACCTTGCGCGGTGAAAACGAAGACGACATTTTGAACGGCGGTCTGGGTGCTGACCGGCTTGAAGGCGGGTTGGCCACTGACGCGGCAAGCTATGCCGATGCCACCACCGGTGTCCGGGCAGACCTGTCGAATTCGGCCACCAATACCGGCGAAGCCGCCGGCGACACCTATAGCAGCATCGAAGGGCTGATCGGGTCGGACTTTAACGACACATTGGTCGGCGATGGGGGCGACAACCTGCTGCAAGCGGGAGGCGGGAACAACACCCTGATCGGCAATACCGGCGATGACACGCTGCGCAGCGGCGCCGGTGAAGACAACATGTCCGGCGGGTCCGGATCCGACACGGCCGATTATTCGATCGCGGCGGCGGGTGTGGCGGCAAGCCTGACCGACAGTTCGAGCAATTCGGGTGAAGCGCGCGGGGATACGTATTCCAGCATCGAAAACCTGATGGGGTCCGCGTTCAATGATACTCTTACCGGTAACAGTTCGGACAACATGATCATGGGTCTTGCCGGGGACGACATGATCAGCCCTCTGGGCGGTGCGGATACGGTCGATGGCGGTGATGGGAATGATACCGTTTCCTACGAAACCGGTTCTTTCGTGACGATCGATCTGGAAGACGCGACCCAGAATTCCGGGGCGGCAACCGGGGCGACCTTTACCGCGGTTGAGAACCTGGTCGGGTCGGCGCAATCGGATGTTCTGCTGGGTGACAGCGCAGATAACATGCTGGCAGGTGGCGACAACGTCGACACCCTGAACGGTCGGGATGGCGATGATACCCTGCAAGGGGGTGCCGGAAACGACCAACTGACCGGCGGCTCCGGAGCCGATACCATCATCATCGAAAACGGTATGGGCAACGACACGGTTACCGACTTTGACGGGACCGAAGACACGCTGGATTTCTCAAATCTCAGCGCGACGGATCAGGCTGCTGTGACCTATACGGCGAACGGGTCCGGCGACCGGGTGGTCAACCTTGGTGACGGATCAACCCTGACGATGACAGGTGTGCCGCGCAACACCGCCCCAACCGGCGACGTGGGGATCAGCGGAACCGCCGCGCAGGGGTCGACCCTGACAGCCGACGCAAGCAGCGTGGCTGATGCGGACGGTCTTGGGCCGTTTTCGTACCAATGGATGCGCGGCGGGGCCGATATTGCCGGCGCGACCGGGGGAACTTATGGGCTGACGCAAGAGGATGTTGGTGAACAGATTTCGGTCCGTGTCAGCTATACCGACAGTTTCGACACCGACGAGAGTATCGCCAGCGATCCCACCACAGCGGTGTCTAACGTCAATGACGCCCCCACCGGGGCCGTGACCATTTCGGGTACGGCGGAAAGCGGTCAGACGCTTACGTCGGACACCTCCACCCTGGCCGATGCCGATGGGTTGGGCACACTTTCGTTCCAATGGCTGCGTGATGGCACGGCGATCACCGGCGCAACATCCGCGAGCTATGAGCTTACCAGCGCGGATATCGGGACGGCGGTATCGTTGATGGTCAGCTATACCGACGGTCAGGGCACCAACGAAATGGTGACAAGTGCGGCCACGGATACGGTCGCCACCAACAACCTGACCCTGACCGGAACGCCCGGTGCAGACAGGTTGATCGGCGCGGACGGAGATGACACCATTTCCGGGCTGGACGGCCCTGACACGCTGAGCGGCAACGGCGGCAATGACAGCATTACCGGCGGCGCAACCGAAGCCGATCTGCGCGACGTCATATTCGGCGGCGATGGCAACGATTATATCGACGGCGGGTTTGGCAATGACGAATTGCGCGGCGATGACGGAAACGACACGATTATCGGTGGTTTCGGTGTCGATACGGTGATCGGCGGTACCGGCGACGATGAACTGACCGGGCAGGCCTGGTCGGACCTGATCTTTGGCGGCGACGGCAATGATTTCATCAATGGTGGCTTTGGTTATGACCGGGTCAATGGCGGCGCTGGCGGTGATCGGTTCTTCCATCTGGGGATTGCAGATCATGGTTCTGACTGGATTCAGGATTATTCGGCGACGGATGGCGATGTTCTGGTCTTTGGCCAAGCCGGAGCTTCGGCCGGTCAGTTCCAGATCAATCTGGCCGAAACCGCCAATGCCGGTGTTGCCGGTGTCCAGGAAGCCTTTGTGATCTATCGCCCGACCGGGCAGATCATGTGGGCGCTGGTCGATGGCGGCGGGCAAGACAGCATCAATCTGGTGCTGGATGGGGTCACCCACAACCTGTTGGAGTAATCGGTTGGGCCGCTTTTGCGGCCCGATCAGCGAAAAACATACGGCGGCATGGAAACATGCCGCCGTAATTATTTCATCTTGCGACTTTGGTGTTTGCGCAACGCGCCGGTCAGCGGCACATATCCTTGATCCCGACCGCGATATCGGGACGTGCGGCCAGTGTATCGGCGGCGATTTCCCTGGCCGCGGCGACGACATCGCCTTCGACCAACCGGTCGACCAGACCGAACGCAAAGGCATCCTGAGCGGTGATTTTCTGACCCCCCATCAGGATCAGCTTGGTCCGGGCCGGACCGATCAGCGCCGTCATTCGTTTCGGATCGGACGGTTGCGGCAGATAACCCAGCTTCATCACCGGATAAAACACCTTGGCTCCCGGCACCGCCAGCCGCAAATCGCAAGCCAGCGCCATGCCGTTGGCCCCACCCGCCAAAGTGCCGTTCAGCGCCGCGATGGTCAGCCCCGGCAAAGCGGCGATGGCCCCCGACAGACGTTCCCATAGCGGCGAAGTGGCCAGCCCGGCCTTTGCTGCGTCCAGATCAGCCCCGGCGCTGAACACCTTGCCCGCACCGGTCAGGATCAGACCCCGGGCTTCTTGCGCGGATTCGGCGATTTCACACAGCCGTTCCAGCATGTCGCCGGTCAGCGAATTGGCCTTGTCAGGGCGGTTGATCGTGACGATCCACAGCCCGTTATCCTGTTCCAGTTCAATCATGTCAGCCCCACTTGTTTGCGCACGTCTTCATCCCGCAGCGACACTTCCTGACCGCGCAGT
The DNA here is from genome assembly GCF_001458355.1 of Thalassovita gelatinovora. Taxonomy (GTDB): domain Bacteria; phylum Pseudomonadota; class Alphaproteobacteria; order Rhodobacterales; family Rhodobacteraceae; genus Thalassobius; species Thalassobius gelatinovorus. The sequence continues at coordinate 176,007 of NZ_CYSA01000007.1, forward strand.
CCGTCCCCAGCGGGTCCGCACATCCACAACAGGCATTTGGCGGGCCATTCAGGGGGTACGTGGTCTTCCCAGTTCAGGTTCGAAACCGGGTTGACGCCGCTGGCCTTGATTTCGCGCTGCATTTGGGTTGCCACCGTGCCCGGCGAAAGGCCCATGACCCGGATGCCCTTGTCGCGGCATTCCAGATCGGTGCAGCGGGTCAGCATCGCCGCTCCGGCCTTGGAACTGCAATAATGGCTCCAGCCTTCCAGCGGGCTATGCGCCGCGCCGGAACTGATGGTGATAATGGTGCCCGCCCCCGTGGCCACCATCCCCGGCAGCGCCGCGCGGATGCCGTTGAAAACGCCCTTGAGGTTGATGTCGATGGCAGTGGCCCAGCCGTCGGGATCGGCATCAAGGACCGAAGCCACGGGTTCGATCACCCCGGCATTGTTGATCAGGATATCGAGACCGCCAAAGCGATCCACCGCAGCCGCGACGGCGTGGTCCATATCGCCATAGGTGGCGACATCGCCGGTGACTGCAAGGCCGCCGATTTCCGCCGCGATGTCTTCGATGGCACCGGCCGAACGGGCCATCAGGACCACGTTCGCCCCGGCGGCGGCAAATTCCCGCGCCGCAGCTGCGCCGATGCCGCGGCTGGCGCCAGTGATCAGCACTGTTTGACCGTTTATTTCTGTCATGTCGCTATCTCCTCGGTTGCGGTTAGAGGTAAACCGCGCGTTCCGCCGGGTCCAGCCCGTATGCCCTTGACCCTGACAATTCAAAAGCAGAAGCTAACGGCAAAATTTTCGGAGGAAGGTTCTTTCATGAAAAATACGATAGCTTTTAAAACGCCGCTGATGGCGGCGATACTTCTGTCTGCCTCTGCGGCTTGGGCCGACGTTAAACCGACCGATGTCTGGGGGGACTGGAAATCACAACTGTCCGGGTACGGGTACGATATTTCCGCGCAGGAAACCATGTCGGGCGGCGATTTGGAAATTTCCGATCTGAAGATGAACATCACCCTGCCCGAAGACGAAGGCACGGTTGACGTGATGCTGTCCGGGTTGAAATTCCGTGATAATGGCGATGGCACCGTTTCGGTTCAGTTCCCCGCGATCATGCCGATCGATATGCATGTCGAAGCAAAGAATGAAAACCCGGTCGATATCAAGGTGAATTACACCACCACAGGTTTGACCATGGTGGTATCGGGCACGCCTGAAAGCATGACCACGACCTTTTCCGCCGCATCGATGGGATTAGCCTTGGCAGATGTGATGGAAGGCGGGAATACCGTCGATATGGGTGACGCCAGTTTCAGCCTGACCAATATCAGCGGCAATTCCTCCACCGGCGGCACCGATATCAAGACCCGCAAACAGGATTTCCGCGCCGAGAGCCTGTTTTACGTGATCGACATGGCCAACCCGGACAATGCCGCCGACAAGGTGATGCTGAAGGGTCAGATGAACGGGCTGAGTTCCAATTTCGCGGCCGCGATGCCGGAAGGCGTGGATTTTCAGGATATGGCCGCAGCGCTTGCCGCCGGGTTTTCGGCCGATGGCACGTTCACCTATCAGGGTGGGCAATCCGAATTCGCCTTCTCCGGCGATGGCGACAGCGCCAGCGGCAATGGCAGTTCGAAAAGCGGCCAGTTCGCGGTTCAGATGAATGCCGACACGCTTGGCTATTCGTTCGAATCCACCGGCGCACAGATGACCATGCAGGTGCCCGATCTGCCGTTCCCGGTCGAATGGGCGATGGAAAAAGCCGGTTTTGCAATGGATATGCCCGCCGCCAAGACCGAAGACCCACAGGATTTCCGGTTCTCGGTGACGCTGGGCGATTTCACCATTTCCGACATGATCTGGGGCATGTTCGACCCCGCCGGTCAATTGCCGCGCGATCCGGCGACCATCGCCATCGACATGGCTGGCAAGGCCAAGATGCTGACCAATATCTTCGACCCGGCGGAAATGGAAACGATCGGCGAGGCAGCCCCGGGCGAATTGCATGCGCTTGAAGTCAAGGATCTGACCGTGCGCGCGGTGGGGGCCGAATTGACCGGCAAGGGCGCGTTCACCTTCGACAATAGCGATCTGGAATCCTTTGACGGCATGCCGCGCCCCGAAGGGGTGCTGAACCTGGCGCTGTCGGGCGGCAATGCGTTGCTGGACAAGCTGGTGGCGATGGGGTTCATCCCCGAGGATCAGGCGATGGGGACACGGATGATGATCGGCATGTTCGCGGTGCCGGGGGACGGGCCGGACAGCCTGAAATCAACCATCGAAGTCAACGATCAGGGCCATGTTATGGCCAATGGTCAACGGTTGAAATAATCCCGCCAGAACGACGTGATTTTGGGCTACGGGCAAATGTCCGTAGCCCTTTTTGTGCCGGGAACTTGCACCGGGGGCCGTGGCGGTTTACCTGACGTGGACCCTTTGAGATGCGATTGAACCCATGACCCAAGACCTGGACCAGCTGACCCATGCCCTTCTTGATGCCGCGCGCAAGGCCGGGGCAGAGGCCGCCGATGCCATCGCGGTGACCGACACGTCGGTTTCCATTGACGTGCGTGGCGGCGCGCTGGAACAGGCCGACCGGTCCGAAGGCACCGATATCGGATTGCGGGTTCTGATCGGACAGCGGCAGGCCAATGTGTCGTCATCGGACACCCGGCCGGAAACTTTGGCGATGATGGCCGAACGCGCGGTCGCGATGGCCAAGGAAGCCCCCGAAGACCCCTATATCGGTCTGGCCGATCCCAGCCAATTGGCACGGGATTGGGACATGGACGCGCTGGAAATGGCCGATCCGACAGCAGAACCCGACCCGGCGGTGTTGCAGGACGATGCCTGCCGCGCCGAAGCGGCTGCTTTGGCGATCGAGGGCGTAAGTCAGGTGCAATCGGCCAGTGCCGCCTATGGCCGTCGAAGGATTCACCTGGCCGCAAGCAACGGGTTTTCCGGCGGTTATGCCCGCACCGATCGTTCCACCAGCTGCGTTGCCATCGCCGGCACCGGGACCGAGATGGAGCGTGATTACGACGGCGATATGCGCATTTTCCAATCCGACCTGCGCAGCCCTGAAGACATCGGTGAAACCGCAGCGCGGCGCACGATCGAACGGATGAACCCGCGCAAGCCCAAGACCGGCAGTTACCCGGTGTTGTTCGACGAACGTATCGCCGCGTCGCTGATCGGGCATCTGTTGGCCGCGATAAATGGCAGCGCCATCGCGCGCGGGTCGTCTTGGTTGCGGGATGCGATGGGGGAACAGGTTCTGCCCAAGGGGTTCGACCTGATCGAAGACCCGTTGCGCCCGCGCGCCACCGGGTCGCGCCCGTTCGATGCCGAAGGATTGCCGACACAGCGCCGCGCCGTTGTCAGCGACGGGATGCTGACCGGCTGGACGCTGGATCTGGCGACCGCGCGCAAGCTGGGGCTGCAATCGACCGGCAACGCGGCACGCGGCACGTCGGCACCGCCTTCGCCCGCGACATGGAACATGGCGCTGACCCAAGGCGACAAGACCCGGGCCGAACTGTTGCGGGACATGGGCACCGGGTTGTTGGTCACCTCGATGATCGGATCGACGATCAACCCCAATACCGGCGATTATTCGCGCGGGGCGGCCGGATTCTGGGTCGAAAACGGCGAAGCGCAATACCCGGTCAACGAATGCACCATCGCGGGCAATCTGCGCAGCATGTTGAAATCGGTTCAGCCTGCCAATGATGCCCGCCCTTATCTGTCCCGCGTGGTTCCTTCGCTTCTGGTCAAGGGGCTGACCCTTGCCGGCGACTGATCTTGACCTGTTGATCGAAGCCGCCCGCGAAGCCGGGGACATCGCCCGCAGTTTCAGCGGTCCGACAGCACAGGCGTGGAACAAACCCGGCGATCAGGGACCCGTGACCGAAGCCGATCTGGCGGTGAACAGCGCCTTGCATGCGCGGTTGATCGGGGCGCGGCCATCCTATGGCTGGCTGTCGGAAGAAGACGAAGACACAGCGCATCGGCTGACCCGGCCGCGGGTTTTCATCATCGATCCTCTGGACGGAACCCGCAGCTTTATCGAAGGGGCATCGACATGGGCGCATTCGCTGGCGATTGCCGATAACGGTGTAGTGACGGCCGCTGCGATCTATCTGCCAATGAAGGACAAGCTTTATACCGCCGCAGCGGGACAGGGCGCGTTTCTGAACGGGCAGCCGATCAGGGTGTCAACGCGGCAGGATCTGACCGGGGCATCGGTTCTGGCGGCCAAACCCAACTACACGCCGACCAATTGGAAAGGTCAGCAGGTGCCGGATGTGAAGCGGTCCTACCGCCCGTCATTGGCCTATCGTTTGAGCCTTGTTGCCGAAGGGCGCTATGACGCGATGATGACCCTGCGCGACAGTTGGGAATGGGATATCGCGGCGGGTGATCTGATCCTGCGCGAAGCCGGTGCAACGGTGTCGGATGTGCGCGGCGCGGCGCTGCGGTTCAACAATCCCCACCCCAAGGTCAAGGGCGTGATCGCGGCCGGGAGCGCGGTGCATGACGCCATATCCCGGCGTTTGGCCCACTGGCCATAGTCGAATATATCCGACTTACCGGATGTACGTTTCCACCTTGGCGAGGCCTGCGCCGCCGCCTGGGTCCAACGCTGCCTTGCAGCATCAAGCGTCACCGCTTAGATTGACCCCGTCCTATCAGGAGACTTCCATGACCCAGCGCCTGCATCTCGTCTTTGGCGGCGAACTTGTCGATCCGTCCAAAAATGTTTTCAAAGATGTCGACGACATCCATATCGTCGGCATGTTCCCGGATTACAAAACCGCCTATGACGCGTGGAAATCCGAGGCGCAGCGGACCGTCGACAACGCTCATACGCGCTATTACATCGCCCATATCCATCGCCTGCGCGATGAAGAAGCGGAAGTATCGCCGACCGAAGAATTGGGCTGACCCGACCCCGATGGCGCCTTCTCTCAGCCTCGTGGCCTATATGGCTCTTGCACGGCGCGCGCCCCGCGACCGGATCGATTTCGATACCGACCGGCCCGATGGTGAACTGGTCTGGGCGCATGTGTCATCTTTGCCAAGAGCGGCGGCAATCTTGCAGCTGTTTCACCGGCTGGAACTGCTGCGCCCAGGGATCAGGCTGCTGTTGACCACCGCGCCGGGGCTGCCGCGCCCCGACCATCTGAAACGCCGTGTGATCTGGCAACAGATTCCCGAAGAATCGGTTGCAGCGATCCATCAGTTTCTGGACCATTGGAAACCCGATCTGTGCCTGTGGACCAGCGGCCATTTGCGCCCGGCGGTGATCGAGCTGACGGCGCGCAGCAATGTGCCGCTCTATCTGGTCGATGCCGAAACCGCCGCTTTGGAAGACGCGCGGTTTCGCTGGCTGCCGGATATGAGCCGCGGCATTCTGCGCCGGTTTCGCAAGATCCTGGCCAGCGATGCCGCCGCCGCGCAACGGCTGCGCCGGATCGGGCTGAGCAGCGATGACGTATTGAGCATCGGAGCGCTACAGGAAGGCCGCGCGGCGTTGAATTGCGACGAAGCTGCCCGTGATCGGCTGGCGGCGACGTTGACCGGGCGACCGGTCTGGTTGGCCGCGATGGTGCAGTTTGGCGAAGTCGGCATCGTCGCGCAGGCGCAGCGATCGGCGATGCGATTTGCCCATCGGCAATTGCTGATCCTGGTGCCAGATGACGAAACCCGAGGGCCGCAAATCGCCCGACAACTGCGCGATCAGGGCTGGACCGTCGCGGAATGGTCGCAAGGCGATTATCCCGAAGAAACCACCCAGATCCTGCTGGCCGATACCCGTGGCGAAATGGGGTTGTGGTACCGGCTGTCGCCGATCACTTTCATGGGCAGTTCATTGCTGTCCGGGTATGGTGGCCGCGATCCCTATGAACCGGCAGCGTTGGGATCGGCCATTCTTTACGGGCCGAATGTGGGCCGCTACCTGTCCGGCTACAGCCGGTTTTCGACCGCCGGAGCGGCGCGGATCGTGCGCGATGCCGATAGTCTGGCCGGTGCAGTGATGCAATTGTCGGCCCCCGATCAGGCCGCCGCAATGGCCCATGCGGCATGGGAAGTCAGTTCCTTGGGCGCAGAAGTGACCGATGCGGTGATCGAGATGATTCAGGACGAACTTGACCAGCGGGAGGCGTCGTGATGCGACCACCGCGTTTCTGGTTCACCGGTCCCGACAAACCCGCGATCCGGGCCCGGTTGTTGGCACCTTTGGGGTGGCTTTATGCCGCTGCGACGGCGCGGCGGTTGCGCCGGGGCGATCCGTACAGGGCAAAAGTGCCGGTGATCTGCGTCGGCAATCTGAATGCGGGCGGCACCGGCAAGACCCCGACCGCAATCGCGGTGATCGAACGTCTGACCGCGATGGGCAAGATGCCGGTGGTGGTGTCGCGCGGCTATGGCGGGTCCGAAACCGGGCCGGTCGCGGTCGATCCTGCATCCGATACGGCGGACCGGGTCGGGGATGAGCCGCTGCTGCTGGCGGCCTTTGCCAAGGTGGTGGTGGCGCGCGACCGCGCCGCCGGGGCGCGGTTGGCCTGCGATCTGGGTGCCGATGTGATCGTGATGGATGACGGGTTGCAGAACCCTGGATTGCACAAGGATCTGTCGATCATCGTGGTCGATGCCGCCAAGGGGTTCGGCAATGGCCGCTGCCTCCCAGCCGGACCGCTGCGCGAGCCGGTGGCGGCGGGGCTGCGCCGCGCCGACTTAGTACTGTCGATCGGTGCGGATGATGCGCAAGCGGCGTTTGCGGCGCAATGGGCCGGGCAGATCGCCCTGCCGCATCTGGCCGGGCATCTGGCACCGTTGCGGACCGGGATCGATTGGCAGGGGATGGAGGTTCTGGCCTTTGCCGGGATCGGCCATCCAGAGAAGTTTTTCCGCACCTTGCGGGAATTGGGCGCGGATGTTCTGCGGGCCGAGGCGCTGGACGATCACCAGATACTGACCCCGGCCTTGCTGACCCGGCTGGAAACCGAGGCCCGGCTGCGCGGGGCGCAGATGGTGACGACCGAGAAGGATGCGGTGCGGTTGCCGGACAGTTTCCGATCCAAAGTGGTGACGCTGCCGGTGCGGTTGGAACTGAAAGACGGTGCCGCGCTGGACGCTATGTTGCACGGGCTGTTCACGTCTTAGGGGGCGACGCCCCCCGGAAGTATTTTGCCGAACAGTGAAAGCGGTCAGCGGATGATCAGGCGGCAGCCCGGCGCGATGGCGCGGGCGATGCGGATCAGGTGATCGCGGCGAAAGGCGATGCAGCCTTCGGTCGGGAAATGCGGCCGCCGCCATTGATGCAGGAAAATGGCCGAGCCTTTGCCCGCTGTGGCGTCCGGGTAGTTCCAATCGGTGATCAGCACGATGTCGTATAGAGGATCAGCGCGGCGCAGGTTTTCGTGACTGTGGCGGTAAGGCGTGTGGACCGGGTGATTGTAATCGGGTTGTGACGCGTCGTCGGACCACAGGTCAGTCGGACCGATCGGGATTGCCCAAGGGGCCGGTTGCGGCAGCCGGTCGGGGCGGTAGAGCATGCCGAGGATGCGGTGCCGACCGATCGGCGTGGCACCGTCGCCTTCGCGCTTGTCGCCGGACAAACCGCCACGGCCGATGCTGCAGGGGAAATAGCGGCCCTGAAACCGCAGGCCGCGCCGGGTCAGTACCAGATCGGCAGGGGTCACAGCAGGTGCCCCGATTTCGCTGCCTTGGTCGCCAGGTAGCCGCGATTGTGATGGGTTTCACCGACTTTCAGCGGCACCCGTTCGACCACGTCGATCCCGTTCTTTTCCATCATCGCGATCTTACGCGGGTTGTTGGTCAAAAGCCGGATCTGGTGGAAACCCATCGATTTCAGGATGCTGGCCCCCAGTTTGAAATCGCGTTCATCATCTTCGAAACCGAGCCGGTGATTGGCTTCGACCGTGTCGAAGCCCTGATCCTGCAAGGAATAGGCGCGCATTTTATTGGCCAGCCCGATACCGCGGCCTTCTTGATTGAGATAGAGCAGAACACCGGCGCCTTCGGTGCCCATCTGGGCCAGAGCGCCGCGCAATTGCGGGCCGCAATCGCATTTCAGGCTGCCCATCACGTCGCCGGTGAAACAGGCCGAATGCAGTCGCGCCAACACCGGTTTGTCACGTGGCGGCGAGCCGATTTCGAAAGCGTAATGTTCTTCGCCGCCGTCTTCGGGGCGGAAGATGTGCAACCGTCCCGCTTCGGACGCTTCGACCGGCAAGCGGGCGCTGACCACCGGGTGCGGATGCGGTGAGGCGGTCAGAAGCGGCGCAGCGAGAACGGTATTGACCGCAGTCAGCGCGTTTTCACCGGCAAACACGTAAGGATCGGTCAGCGGCAGTACCAGCGCAGCGGGCAACAACCGCGCCGATTTGGTCAGCGCAATGGCAACCCGGTGCAGATCGGCGGCACCGTCGCGCAGGGTCTGCAGCGGTCCCTTCATCGGCGATTTCAGGTCATCGGCGGGATCGGCAACCCCGCGCAGCCATGCCATCGACACGTCGGAGGGCAGGACCACCCGGGCCAGGTCGCCGTCATAGGCACGCGCCTTGAGCGTTTCGGCGCGGCGCGATGTGATCGCCAGAACCGGCTGCCCGCCCAGCGCACGCAGATCGGCCAACCGCTGCGCATCGAGCGTTTCGGCGGCAAGGATCAGCGCCCCTGCGCCATTGCCGACCAGCACGACCGGCACCCCCATGCGCAGGTCGGCGCGGGCACGGGCGATGATTTCAACGGTGTCAGGGGCAAAGCTCATGCCGGATTCCTTCAAACTCAGGCCTGTGACTTAGTCCTTTTTGTTGGAATTTGAAACATTTCCCGGGCAAAGAACACGTCCGCGTGAGCGAATTGAAGCAAAACTTGTCAGGGTCGTCATCCAACCGCATGTCTATATCAACAAAAGGCAAGGAGGCCGTGACCATGGGACAGCTCAAGAAAATTCTGCTGGTCGACGATGATGACGATCTGCGCGAAGCGTTGAGCGAACAATTGGTGATGACCGAAGATTTCGACGTGTTTGAAGCCGATAGTGGCGTCGAAGCGATGAAACGGATCAAGGAAGGGATTTACGACCTGCTGATCCTTGACGTCGGATTGCCCGATACCGATGGCCGCGAGTTGTGCAAGCTGATGCGCAAGCAGGGGGTGAAAAGCCCGGTGCTGATGCTGACCGGTCATGACACCGATGCCGATACCATTCTGGGGTTGGATTCGGGGGCCAATGATTACGTGACCAAGCCGTTCCGGTTCCCGGTTCTGTTGGCGCGAATTCGCGCCCAGTTGCGCCAGCATGAACAATCCGAAGACGCGGTATTCCAGTTGGGCCCGTATTCGTTCCGCCCGGCGCAGAAGATGTTGGTGACCGAGGAGGACAAGAAAATCCGCCTGACCGAGAAGGAAACCAATATCCTGAAATTCCTCTACCGGTCGTCCGAAGGCGTGGTGCCGCGCGATGTGCTGCTGCACGAAGTTTGGGGGTATAATGCCGGGGTGACCACCCACACGCTGGAAACCCATATCTATCGTCTGCGGCAGAAGATCGAACCCGATCCGTCCAATGCCCGTCTCCTGATCACCGAAAGCGGAGGCTACAAGCTGGTCGCGTAAAAGTTGATCAGGATCAAGGAAACCGAGCCGTGTTCGAGTTACTTAATATGTATACCGTCGCATAAGCGGTCATCTTATGCACCTCCCTGTTGGACTGCCCGGGCTTGAAGCCCGGGCGTTTTTTTTAACAGATGCGCGGGTCGCGTGACCGTGACAACACCCTTATGCGGCTTTCGAATTCGCCACGGTCGACATAGCAACCGCGCAGATGCCGGAACCCGGTTTGCGGATCGAAGGCGTCGCGCCCATGCAGCACCCGGCGATTGTCGAACACCACCATTTCACCCCCCGTCAGTTTGAACCGGACCAGATAGGACGGATCGCGCGTCATCTGCATGACCTGCCGGTAGGCACGGTAATAAGGCGTCATCAAATCAGGTGCCAAGTCGAAGAAATCCGCCAGATGCGCGTTGAAGCAAATTTCGATCACCTGCCCGTCTTCGTCGAGATTGATCACCTTCTTGCGGTTGCGGATATCGGTCACCGCGTCGTGGAACCGGAACGGGATCGACACGGTGCTGAGCATTTCGAACGCTTCAGGGTCGCTTTGGCGCAGATCTTCGGCCACCGCATAGCCGTCACAGAACAGCGATCCGCCGCCTGTCGCCTCGTTGGCGAGGCAATGCAGAAACTGGAAGCCGGGCGGCAATTCCTGATTGGTCAGATCGGTATGCAATGGCAGCGCGATGGGCGTATAGGCCAGATTGTTCGGGTTCGGTTTGGATTTAACTTCGAAGGTGATGCCGAAATTGGTTTCGCGCAGGAACCCAATACGGCGGGCGATTTCCATCCCCGCTTCGGGATCGGCGCGCAGCCCCGCGACCACTGACAAACCGTGGCGTTGGGTCTGAATCAGCCAGTCTTGCAAAGCGGCATCCGACAACAGGATTTCGTCGGCTTGGATGCGCGGCACCCGATCGCGGCCGAGATCGGCGCGCCAAGGGGCGAAGCCGGTGCGGGCCGGATCGTGGGCGCGGCGGCCGGGCAGGTGCCCGCGCAGCCAAGTCAGGTCGAACCTGCTGGGGGTATCGCCGTCCTGCCACCAAAGAGTCAGGAAATTGCCGTCGGCTTGAACCTTGGTCACCCGGATATCAAGGGAAACCGCCGTCAGATCGGCCACCCGTTCGTGTGTTTCGGGGTGAAATCCGGCCGGATCGTTGTCTCGCAGCCAGATGAAGGGGAAATCGCCGCTGGTGCCGTCAGGCCAATCGACATGCACCATTGGGGCGTCGGGACGCAGATGAGCGTTCGTCATGGGAGCCTCCATGAAATTGAATTTGAAAGGGGGTGTCACGCGCAGCACTGGACCGTGGCGGCGGCCACCAGTCATAGGCTTTGCGATACGGGTGCCCCGGACGGCGCCCAAGTACGACAACCATTTCAACTTCATCCAATCGCATGAGGAAAAAGATGGTTTTCCCATATTGGTGGCTTTGGCAAGCGAATTGTCGCGCGGTTGCGTCGTATTTCGGGTTGCACCCGGTTGGACGCTGCGGGCATCCTGCACCGCATATCGCTGATCGGAGACCGCAATGTCCTTCACTCTTGCCACATGGAACATCAATTCGGTCCGCCTGCGCGAACCTATCGTTTGCAAGCTGCTGGCCGAGGAAGGTCCGGATGTCCTGTGCCTTCAGGAATGCAAAAGCCCGGTCGACAAAATCCCGACCGAGGCGTTTCGCGAACTGGGCTATGGTCACATGGTGGCGCGCGGGCAGAAGGGCTATAACGGCGTGGCGATCCTGTCGAAACTGCCGATCGAGGATGTCGGAGACAAGGATTTCGCATCCTTGGGGCATGCCCGGCACGTGGCGGGGCGGTTGGAAAACGGTGTCACCATCCACAATTTCTATGTCCCGGCGGGCGGCGACAAGCCGGATCGCGAAGTGAATGAAAAATTCGGTCAGAAACTGGATTACCTGACCGAGATGCGCGACTGGTTCCACAGCGATCGGCCGGAAAAGGCGATTCTGGTCGGGGATCTGAACATTGCCCCGCGCGAAGACGATGTGTGGTCACATAAGCAATTGCTGAAAATCGTCAGCCACACCCCGGTAGAGGTCGATCACCTGCACGACGTGATGGACGCGGGCAAATGGGCCGACGTGACCCGCAACGACATCCCCAAGGGCAAGCTTTATTCCTGGTGGTCCTACCGCGCTCGCGATTGGGACGTTGCCGACAAGGGCCGCCGTCTGGATCACATCTGGGCCACGCCGGACATTCAGAACGCTGCCCATTCCAGCCGGGTGCTGCGCGCAGCACGGGGATGGGAAAAGCCAAGCGACCACGCGCCGGTTTTTGCGACATTTGATTTGTAACCCGCGTCAGCCTATGCGTTGAGCCAGTTTTCAACCTCGATGCGCCGATTGCGCGCGACGGGGATTTCTTCGCCCTTCACCGTGGTCAGCAAGTGCTTGCCGCTTTTTCGGATCAGGTTTTCGGCCTCGGTGCGGGCGACCCAGTAGGATCGGTGGGGCTGGATGCCGTCGACCCCGTCAAGCTGATCGACGAGATCGCGCAAGACCGCGCGTTCCATGCGGGTTTCGTCGTCGTAGTTAAATTCGACATAATGTTCGACCGATTTCAGATACCGAAGGCCTTCGACCGGAAATTGCGTTTGATTGACACGCAGATGTTGCGTCTGCGTCGGTTCGGGCATGTCGCCGCTTTCTTCTGCGATCTCCCCCTGCGGTTTGGTTCCGAAAATCGACCTGCCCCATTTTTCGAAGGAGATTTGTTCGAACTGCGGCATGATGAAGGATACCGTGACGACTTCAAACACCAGCGCGATGAGCTGATAGCGCAGAAATTCCAGCCAGACGGACATCATGCTGAGTGCAGGGCCGCCCAGCAGTTCGCGGGAAATCAAATAATTCATCCAGACCGCCGCAGCGACGCCGACTGCGCTAAGAACGGTCAGGGGCGCGGGAATTTGCCGACCGGCACGCACATTCACCCAAGCGATCAACCAGAATTGCAGCATCCACAACGAAGTCACCAAGACGCAATCGAACAACCAGATCAGATATCGCCCGCCGAGCGACAGAGTCACCCCATGCGTTGGCGCGTTGAACATCGCCACCATGAAACAGAACAACAAAACCGACGTGAGTTGCAGTTTTGAAAAAACGACCTTCACCAGAACCTGAAAGGTCATCCGGTAGGCCGTGCCATTCATGGCAATCACGCACACTTCATGACAGTTGGGGTTGTTTGAATTGGTCTTCATAAGGAAAAACGGCTTCGGTAGTTAACGAGTGTGATCAATGGAATAGCGCGACGTCAGGGCTATTTCTAATTCTAATCAGTGTCTACCTGCCATTAACCTTGCCCGCAGTCTTTATGGCTGCGGGTTTTTTTCATTTCTCCCTTCGTTGAAGACAGCAGCCCGCCAATAAACACGGTTTGAAAAATCCCCGACCTTGGAATTTGTCCCGGCAGGGTTCATATAAAGACAAACGCGAAATCCCAAGGAATAGGGTTGTCATGCTTGAACTAGGTTCCACCCCACCCGCCACCGATCTGATCAAGGACGTGACCGAGGCCAATTTCATGGCCGACGTGGTCGAAGCCAGCCAGGACGTGCCGGTGATCGTCGATTTCTGGGCCACATGGTGCGGCCCGTGCAAAACGCTGGGCCCGATGCTGGAAGAGGCCGTGACCAAGGCCAAGGGCGCCGTGAAGATGGCCAAGATCGATGTAGATGCCAATCAGGGTCTGGCGCAGGCATTGGCCCAGCAGGGATTGCCTTTGCAGTCGATCCCGACGGTTGTCGCCTTTGTCAAAGGCCGCCCCATCGACATGTTCCAAGGCGCGGTTCCCGGATCGGAAATCGATGCCTTCATCGCGCGCGCGATTGAAGCGGGCGGCGGTGACGCCAGCGGCGGGTTGGATGATGCTTTGGCGGCCGCCGAAGAAATGCTGGCCGAAGGTGCGGTGGATGACGCCGCCCAGACCTTTGCCGCCATTATCGAAGAAGACCCGATGAATGCCGACGCCTTTGGCGGCCTGGCACGGTGCCAGATCGCGCTGGGCGAGCTGGATCAGGCCGAAGCGGTGCTGAACGGGGTTCCGGTGGAAATTTCCGCAGCCGCCCCAATCGAAGCGGCCCATGCACAGCTGGAACTGGCGCGGCAAGCGGCCAATTCCGGCCCGCTGGACGAATTGAAAGCCGCGATCGAAGCCGATCCGGACAATTTGCAGGCCCGGTTCGATCTGGCGACAGCGCAGCATGCTGCCGGTCAGGTCGAAGAAGCGGTCGATACCTTGCTGGAACTATTCCGCCGGGATCGGGAATGGAACGACGGCGCGGCCAAGACGCAGCTGTTCACGATCTTCGACGCGCTCAAGCCCAGCGATCCGATCGTGCTGCATGGGCGTCGCAAACTCAGCTCGATGATATTTGTCTGAGCGCCGGTTCGGGCTATGTCCTCGATCATGACAAGACCGATTGATCTGCCGGACACCATCCCGGTATTCCCGTTGCCCGGTGCGCTGTTGCTGCCCCGGGCCCGGCTGCCGCTACATATCTTTGAACCGCGTTATCTGGCGATGCTGGACGATGCTCTGAAAACGCCGGAACGGTTGATTGGCATGGTGCAAACCTGTCAGGCGCCGGGATGCGACAGCAACCGATTACATCAGATCGGCTGTGCCGGGCGGGTAACGCAATTTTCCGAAACCGAAGACGGCCGCTATATGATCACCCTGACGGGCATATCGCGGTTTCGCATTCGGTCCGAAGTCGACGGGTTCGCCCCTTATCGTCGTTGCGAAGTGTCCTGGGCCGGGTTCGAAAAGGATCAGGGCGCGGAAGAACACGATCCGGGGCTAAACCGGGACGGTTTCATGGACCTGCTGACGCGGTTTTTCAAACTGCGCGGGCTGGATACCGATTGGGAAAGCATGGCCGACGCCGACGACGAATTGATGATCAATTCGCTGTCGATGATGCTGGACTTTGCGCCCGAGGACAAACAGGCCCTGCTGGAAGCACCATGCCTGTGTACGCGGCGCGAAACACTGGTCACGCTGATCGAATATGCGCTGCGCGGCGGCGCGGATGAGGAGACGGTACAATGACCGAAACACCCCCCCTGTTCGACCGCCATATGCTGGAGGCGCTGATTTGCCCGGTCAGCCATGGCCGGTTGGATTATGACGCCGAGGCGCAAGAGCTGATTTCGAAATCGGCCAAGCTGGCGTTTCCGATCCGCAACGGTATTCCGATCATGTTGGTCGATGAGGCACGCAAGCTGACCTAAGCGGGCTGATCCGGGCCGCGTTCAGGATCGCCCCAGCAGCGCCAGCGTTTTGTCGCAGCGCTGACCGTCGTAAAACGCGTTCAGTACCTCGCTGAAAACCGGGTCCGCCCCGGGCAGTTCGGCAAACAGCGTGGCCGAGCTGCGCAGTTTCAGCGCGTCGATGCCGCCAAGGATGTCTTCGGGTCTGTGCCCCCTATGGGTCAGCATCAGCGCCATCATCTGCCGCAATCGCGCCCCCAGCACCGGATGAGCGAGATAGGCCGCCGCTTCGGTCAGATCGGCAATACCGTAAAGTTGGGCGAAATTGGACCGGCCCAATCCGCGCAGCTGTGGGTAGACGTACCATATCCAAT
The DNA here is from genome assembly GCF_001458355.1 of Thalassovita gelatinovora. Taxonomy (GTDB): domain Bacteria; phylum Pseudomonadota; class Alphaproteobacteria; order Rhodobacterales; family Rhodobacteraceae; genus Thalassobius; species Thalassobius gelatinovorus. Next base: position 191,271 of record NZ_CYSA01000007.1, read on the forward strand.
GGGTCGTCTTGCGCCCTTGGGCGATTTCCCGTTCGGCATCGGCATAATTGCGTTGCTGCGCCAGCAAGAACCGATCAAGCCCGTCCTGTTTCATACCGCGCCCCGCTGTGTTTGCACGAATGGTTGAACCTGCACGGGTCCCGTGTCAACGTCGGTGGTAAAACAGGATATTGCGATGACCCCCAGCGCCCCCGACCTCAGGATCGAAACGCCAAACCTGCCCGACGCCGAAGCCTTTGACGATGCCGCCGCCGCAGTTGCCCGGCTGGAAGAGCTGTATCGTGGCGCAATCGATTTCTTGGGTCAGAATTTCCGCACCGCGATGGCAAGTGGCCAGTCCGATTGCCGCTACCGCGCATTTTATCCCGAAATTCGGGTCACAACCACCAGCTTTGCCAAGATCGACAGCCGGTTGAGTTTCGGCCACCTGTCCGAACCTGGCAGTTTTGCCACCACCATCACCCGGCCCGACATGTTCCGCCATTACCTTGAGCAACAGATCGGGCTGCTGATCGAAAATCATGGTGTGCCGGTGGTGATCGGGGTTAGCGACACGCCGATGCCGGTGCATTTCGCGGTGGCGAATGAACAGGATGTCACGGTGCCACAAGAAGGCGCGGGCGATTTCATCCTGCGTGACGTGTTCGACGTGCCGGACCTGAGCACCACCAATGACGATATCGTCAACGGCACCTACCAGATTCCCTCCGACGGAACCCAGCCTTTGGCCCCGTTCACCGCGCAGCGGGTGGATTATTCATTGGCCCGCCTGTCGCATTACACCGCCACCGATCCCGAACATTTCCAGAACCACGTGTTGTTCACCAATTACCAGTTTTATGTGTCGGAATTCGAAGCCTATGCCCGTGACATGCTGGCCGATGCGAACAGCGGCTATACGTCGTTCGTGGCGACCGGCAACGCCGAGATTACCGCGCCGGATCAGGATTTGCCGCGCGCCGACAAGATGCCGCAAATGCCGACCTATCACCTGAAACGCGCCGACGGATCGGGAATCACCTTGGTCAATATCGGGGTTGGCCCGTCGAACGCGAAGACCGCCACCGATCATATCGCGGTGTTGCGCCCGCATGCCTGGATCATGGTCGGCCATTGTGCCGGGTTGCGGTCAAGCCAGTCCTTGGGCGATTTCGTTCTGGCCCATGCGTATCTGCGCGAAGACAAGGTGTTGGATGACGACCTGCCGGTCTGGGTGCCGGTGCCGGCGCTGGCAGAAATCCAGATCGCGCTGGAACAGGCGGTGGCGCAGGAAACCCAGCTTGAAGGATATGACCTGAAGCGGGTGATGCGCACCGGCACGGTGGCCAGTCTGGATAACCGGAACTGGGAATTGCGCGATACATCCGGTCCCGTTCAGCGGCTGAGCCAATCGCGCGCGGTGGCTTTGGACATGGAAAGCGCGACCATCGCGGCCAATGGATTCCGGTTCCGGGTGCCCTATGGCACGCTTTTATGCGTCAGCGACAAGCCGCTGCATGGCGAATTGAAACTGCCCGGAATGGCGTCGGATTTCTATAAAACGCAGGTATCGCGGCATTTGCTTATTGGCATTCGAGCGATGGAAAGGTTAAGGGAAATGCCATTGGAACGCATCCACAGCCGCAAATTGCGCAGTTTTGATGAGACAGCGTTCCTTTGATCTCAAGTAAATCGTACTTTTTTGCTGGTTTAAGGCTTGTTGCAAGACACAATTCGTTGTGTTTATACGCGACATACAGTTAAATACGCGCAATGAGGCCCAAGTGATCGGGCAAGTTAAGGAGACCAAAAATGGCAAAACCGATGACCAAGACCCAGCTTGTGGCTGCTCTGGCTGAAGAAATGGGCGCAGAGAAAAAAACCGCAGGCGCGGCTCTGGACGCCGTCGTAGCGATCATCACCAAAGAAGTTTCTGCCGGCGGCGCAGTGACCCTGCCCGGCATCGGCAAAATCTACTGCCGCGAACGCCCCGAGCGTATGGTGCGCAACCCTGCCACCGGCGAGCAGATCAAGAAAGAAGCCGACAAGGTCGTGAAAATGACCATCGCAAAAGCGCTGAAAGACAGCGTGAACGGCTGATCTTGCATCTTTGGCAAGTTTCGGAAAGGGTCGCCACGGGCGGCCCTTTTCCATTTGGTCGGGCCTTTGGAGGATAGGGTTTCACAATGAATTTACGCGCGTTGGCGATGGGGCTGGCCTTTGCCCTGATGTGGTCATCGGCCTTTACTTCGGCGCGGGTGATCGTCGCCTATGCGCCGCCGATGGCGTCGCTGTCGCTGCGGTTTCTGGTGTCGGGGCTGTTGGGGATCGGGATCGCGCTGGCATTGGGTCAGAGTTTCCGGCTGACCCGGGCGCAATGGCGGGCAACCATCATTTTCGGCATCTGCCAGAACGCGCTTTATCTGGGATTGAATTTCATCGCGATGCAAACGGTCGAAGCATCGCTGGCGTCGATCGTGGCATCGACCATGCCGTTGATGGTGGCGCTGGCGGGGTGGGTGGTGTTCCGCGACCGGCTTTCGATGCTGGGCACGGCCGGGTTGGTTTTGGGCGTGATTGGCGTGACCTTGATCATGGGGGCACGGATCGAGGCCGGGGTGGACCGCTACGGATTGGCGTTGTGTTTCATCGCCGCTGCGGCGCTGACGGTAGCGACCTTGTCGGTGCGCGGCGCGTCATCGGGCGGCAACGTGATGATGATCGTCGGGTTGCAAATGCTGGTCGGGGCCGCCTGTCTGGCGGTGGCGGCAGTGCTGTTTGAACCGTGGCATCTGACCCTGAATTGGCAATTGGGCGTCGCCTTTGCCTATACCACGCTGGTGCCGGGATTGGCCGCGACATGGGTCTGGTTCACCTTGGTCAACCAGATCGGCGCGGTGAAGGCGGCGACGTTCCATTTCCTCAACCCGTTTTTCGGTGTCGCCATCGCGGCGGCTTTGTTGGGGGAACGGTTGGGCCTGCTGGATGTGATCGGTGTCGTGATCATCGCGGCGGGCATTCTGGCGGTGCAGCTTTCGAAACAAATGCCCACGGCGAAGTGATCCGCTGTCAGGGCATTGTTGGATGACAGAATTGCGCAGGCTGCGCATTCTGTCGCAATGGAATTGCTGTTTGGATATCTGGCCGGGTTGCTGACACTGATCAACCCGTGCGTTTTGCCGGTGCTGCCGATCGTGTTGACCGGGGCATTGCAGGCGCACCGGTTGGGGCCGGTGGCGTTGGCAGCAGGGATGAGCCTGTCCTTTGTCACGCTGGGCCTGCTGGTATCCGCCTTTGGCTTTGCTCTTGGTCTGAATGAACAGATGCTGGCGCAGGCGGGCGCGGTTTTGATGCTGGGTTTTGGTGTGATCCTGCTATTGCCGCGTGTCGGCATGGTGTTTTCCACCGCCACTACCGGGTTTTCCAGCCGCGCATCGGCACGGCTGGATGGGTTGGATCAAGACCATCTGGGCGGGCAGTTTCTGGCCGGGCTGTTACTTGGCGCGGTGTGGAGCCCCTGTATCGGGCCGACCTTGGGCGGGGCTATCGCATTGGCCGCGCAAGGCAGCAATCTGGGCTGGGCTGCGGCCATCATGATCAGCTTTGCTCTGGGTGTGTCGAGCATCATCCTGGTGCTTGGCTATGGCGCACGCGGGATGCTGAACCGGCACAAACCGGTGATGCGGGCGCTGGCGGAACGGGCGCGGCCCCTGATGGGCGCGGTTTTTATCATCGTCGGGTTCGCCATCCTGTTTCAACTGCACCATCTGATCGAGGCTTGGGCGGTGGAGGCTTTGCCGATCTGGCTTCAGGACCTATCGGTTCGTTTTTGATAGAAAGGAATACCGCATGAAACGTCGTGACTTCATTATCCTTGGGACTGCCGGGACGGTTTTGGCGGGGCAGCCTGTCCGGGCCGACCCGCTACAATATTCCGACGGGTTGTTACAAAGCCATTTGGCGGCGGGCGATACCGTCTTTCTGGATTTCAAGGCCAGTTGGTGTTCGACCTGCGCCGCACAGGATCGGGTTTTGACCAAGCTGAAGGCGGGCAATGCCGATTACGAAGCGCATATCACCTTCATCGATGTCGATTGGGACGCGTTTGGTCAATCCGATCTGGTCAAGCGCCTGCGTATTCCGCGCCGGTCGACATTGGTGGTGCTGAAGGGCGATCAGGAATACGGTCGCATCGTGGCGCAAACCGGCACCGCACAAATCCAGCAATTGATGGATGGTGCGCTGGCGCTGGCGCAAAGCAGCTGATCAGGCAGTCAACACCTTTCGCGGGTCAGCGCCGTTCGATCGTGTAGAGCGATCCCGGCAACAGCGGTCCGCTGATCACCGTTTCGGCCCCATCGATCCAGCGAATGCGCGCTTCGGTCACTTCGGTCGCATCGCCCAGCCCGAAATAGGCCCGTGGCGCGTCGAAGGACATGAAACCGCCGCCAAGCTGAATTTCGCGCGACCGTGTCCGGCCGTTTTCGTCGGTCACGGTGATCTTGGCGCCGATACCGTCACGGTTGCCGACAAAGTCGCGCAACGTAAAACCGACGGCCTGTTGTTGCGCATTGTTGCGGAACAGTTGCAGCGGCCCGTTCACCGTGTGGGTCAGTAGATCCTGATCGCCATCATTGTCGAAATCGAAGGACGTGGCCCCGGCGGTCATCAGGTAATCTTCCAACCCGGAAGGACCGGAGGCTTCGGTGAAGTGGCCGGTTCCATCGTTTTCGAAATACAGGTTGGAGGGCGAATTTTCATTCGGCACCCAAGTGCCGTTGGCGATGAAAACGTCCTGATCACCATCATTGTCGAAATCTTCGAACTTGGTGTCCCAGCTCCAGCCGCCGATATCCAGACCGCGCTCTTCAGCGGTGTCTTCGTAGGCGGTGCCGTTCCATTCCAACATCACGTTTTGATGCAGGATCTGTTGCAGGCTGGCATCGATTTCATCCGGGGTGGGGCGGCGGGTTTCCTTGAAATGCAGATCGCAGAAACTGCGCGGGACCGGCTGATTGGCCGGGATCAGGCCGCAGATCGTTTCATCGTCTTTCTGGATGGCCAGATCCTTGATCAGCATCGCCTTGCATTCGGCCTGATAACGTCCGGTCAGTTCGGTACATTTTTCGGCATAATCGGGATCAAATTGATTGCCGGAACGGTACCAGCGTTTGATTTCCATGTTCTTTTCGCACAACGCCCGGTCCGCGTCCCGCTTGATGCCGTCGCAATATTTCTGTTGATCCTGCATCTTCAGAATCTTCGACGCCTGCCGCGACCGCCCGGCGATTTGCGCCAGATATATTTCGTTTTGGCCGTCGCCGGTCAGATCCCCGACCTTGATCGCCATGGTGGTAGTGGTGGTGTGCGGAATGATTTCATCGTCATAGGTGATCGCTTTGAACCCGCCCTTGCCATCGCCAAGATAGAAATAATCGGGCACATCGAAATCGTTGCCGATCAATAGGTCGGTCAACCCGTCATCATTCATATCCGAAAACAGCACCGACAGAGTTTCACCGGGGATCCCCGGCAGGTCGGTGAAGGTTTCGCCGGTCAGTTCGCCGTTTTCGTTCCAAATGATCCGGTTGCGCGATTCTTCGCCCGGAATGCGGCGGTACCAACCGGCGGTCCAGTTGCCCAAAGCGATATCGAGATCGCCATCGCGGTCGGGGTCTGAAATCGCCATCGTCATGGTCAGGACGGCGTTTTCACGATTGGCCACCGGCAACGGCGGTTCGGTGCCGAATTTTCCGTCGACATTGCGCAGCACGTAATTACCGTGCCGGTAGGAGGTCAGGAACAGGTCGGGCCAACCGTCATTGTCGATATCGGCCAGAACCGCATTGAACATCGGCATCTTTGCCAGATCTCCGAAATCCGTATCGGTTCGCGTGAATTGACCGGTGCCATCGTTTTCAAACAGGTAAATGCCCGCTTCGGTCGACGCGATTGCAACATCGAGATCGCCATCGCGATCGATGTCGGCGCTGGAAACGGCGCGGCCTTCCCAGAACGGGGGCCACATGTCGCGCAGGCTGAATTCCAGCGGTTTGTCGATCCCGGTTTCCCAGGCTTCGATGCGGGTGAACCCGGTTTCACCGGCAGGCGAAGACGGGGCAAAGGCAGTGGCCTGAATGGAGATACCGTCTGCATCCGGGCTTGTTACGGCCCAAGGCATGTCGTCGGCCTGTGCCGCGCAGGTTAGTGCGCCGAAAAGTAGAACAGACCCACTAGGAAATCCCCTTTTCAGCAGGGTCGAAATGCGCCCGCCGCAACGAAAATAGTGAGAGAAGCGCGCAAAATCCACCATAACAAATTCCGGGAATATGAGGTTAAAATCAGCACAATATTGAGGCATTCAGGCCCGATTTGTAAATAGCCTTAGGGTGTCGCCCTGCGCACATGGCCATAGATGTCGTGTTCCAGCGGTCATTTGGACCGAAACCATTCACGAAGAGGTGGCTCGGAGAATCTGAACAGGTGAGTTCGGTGGATTTTCTACTCTCAAGCCAGTAGTTTTGCCGGGACAAAGGAGCAAAGATGGCCGAGACGGAACCCTGGCCCTGCTTTCAAGGCGAAAGTCGTGTGGCGGCTTTGAAGGACGACAGGACGATAAGCAAACTGGCGACGCAGTTCGACCTGCATTCGAACCACCTCTAGCTCGCATACGATATGTTATCCCGCGAACTGCCTTTACCCGAAAGAGGCAGACATTTAAGATGTGCGTCAGGAGCCTTCCTGCTGGCAACTACATTTTGGCTCTACAAGGACATTTTATGAAAGCCCACTTGGTCACCTTCGCAGATGGACCGTTTTCAACGCGTCTTTACAGCTTTCTGGCTCAAGCAGAAAGCATGGAGTTGTTCGATACGATAAAGACCCATAGTTTTTCCACTTTACAGCAAGATTTCCAAGCGCAGCATGCGGAGTTTGTAAACGCTAACCGACGCGGATTTGGCTTCTGGGTTTGGAAAAGCCAAGCCATTTTGGAAGCTTTAGAGAGCGCTGACAGCGATGATTGTATCATATATCTAGATGCCGGATACACGCTAAATCCCAAAGGCCGTGACCGCTTTTTGGAATATCTCGAAATCACGTGTGACAGTCGCCATTCGTTGCTGTCGTTTCAAAATATTCATACCGAAGCATATTGGACAAAAGCAGATCTACCTGCTCGCTTGGGACTGAAGACCAACGGAACTGAAATGAAAACGAGTCAGTTAACGGCGAATTTTATGATACTTCGACCAGCGCCTGATAATTTTGATTTCGTGCGACTTTGGCAACAAATATCGATTGAAAAAGATTATCATTACTTAAATGACAGCCCATCGGAGATACCGAACCATCCGCTTTTTCGGGAGCATCGGCACGACCAAAGCATATCAAGCTTGATCCGAAAAATGCGCGGAAGCGAAATCACCCATTTAGAGACACAGAGTTACGAAGGTTACTTTGATAAGTACAAAAACAGCCTTCCGTGTTGGGCCACCCGATCCAAGACCTGACTTCACTGAGCCCCATTGATCAAGTGCGAGTCGACACATCTCAAACGCCTGCCTAACCCAACCCACCAATTGAACAAATAAAATGGTGCTTCGTCTTCCTCTTATCCCTGATTGGTTGAGATAACCGCAACTAAAACGATGGCATTGCGACAGAACTATGCACCCTTTGCTAAGTAGGTGGGGTAATCAAAATATTTCATGTCGTCTGCATATCGTTGTTCAACTGCGTCTCGCAGCTCATAATTTGAAAGGCAGGCCAGGACTTGTTCCTTGGTTCCAGCACTCATATTGGAGTTGGGTATTTGAAATTTTGCCCCCACAGGGATTTTCAGATCATCAAATGCCTGTTTGCAATCTTCTTGCATGTACTCGGTCCGTATTTCGACATCCGGCTTGCGCAACTGCTCGTTGACGGTGATATAGCTCACCATGCTATGAAGCGCGCTGAGGCAATTCAAAAACTCAGATTCATCCCAGATCGGTTCGATTTGGCTCCAATCACCCTTGGGCGATTTCCGAATCCATCGATGTGGAGAATAATAGAATGACACCGCTCTTTCGAATGGATGACGCCGACTGACAACCACTTTGTAGTTGGTAAGTTCACCACCGAGAGCATCTGCGTAGAACTGTAGATTGGTATGTTTCTTGTCTGTTATCGGACCTGACAAACCAAACCGGTTGATGCCGTCATGATGCCCTTCAGTGATTTGAATTTCGTCATCGCTGAAGGGAATTAAAGATGACTGCAACGCATTGCCACCTGTCTTTGGAATATGGATGTAAATGAAACGGAACTTGCTCGAAATCATGTGAATTATCCGTGGTCATCCATATGGAGACAGTGTCTTGCAGTCATAAAAACTCCCGCGCAGACAAGGCGCGGGAGGGTCACATTTTTCGTGTATCGCGATCAGTTCGCGTCTGTAGCAAGCCGAGTTTCAAGCGCCGCGATACGATCATTCAGCTGCCCGATATAAATATGAGCGTGCTCCAGTTCGTTCAGCATCCGGCCCATTTTATCCGAGATATTGAACGGACCATCTTCGGCAGTCGGCCCGACATTGGGCAGGTATCCATTTGCCCACATCAGGTCCATCCGTTCATTCAGAGGCATGATTTCATATTCTGCATCAAACACACGGTCGCAACCGACCGAACAACTGCCCGAGGTCGTCAGGGTGCCTTCGAGCGTGAGATTCCCTGACGTGTCCAGAACGAATTCCTCATCGCTATCGGTATTGCTGGTCAGCCTGAATTCTTCGCTGGCCGTGTCGTGGAAAATCCGCCATTTGAAGCTGGTGTTGGAGTTTTCCATCGTGATGGAACTGCCGCCATTGTTTACAAGCGCCAGCATGTTGCGGGTTGCGGTGGTTCCGAACGTATCTTCGACCAAAATCTTCGCGGTTCCGTTCGAGCGCGAAACGTGCAGAGCGGTGTCCGGGGATGTACCGGCCCCCATCCCGATATCGCCATCGCTGTCGATGTAAATCGCGCTGGTTGGCGCACCGGGTTTAATCCGGAACGGCAATGTCGATCCGTTGGTTGCGTCCCGAACGAAGAAGTTGGTTTCGTTGGCCGCCACATCGAAGGTTTGAGCGGTAAAGCCGGACGACCCGTCCTGAGCCAGACGCAGAGTCGGGGTGTTGCCGCTGACGACATGGATATCGACCACCGGGGTCGAGGTGCCCAAACCAAGACGGCCAGCATCGTCAACATAAAGCGAATGCGATGGTGCTGTTGCTTCGATCGTGAACGGGGTCTTACTGTTTGTAATATCGTCGAGCGAGAACTTGTTGGCACCGCCATTGCTGCTGTCATTTGCGGTCAGTTGCCAGTCATTGCTCGGGAAGCTGGCGGAGCTCGACGTATCGTCGAATTTGATCCGGAGATTGTTTTCCTTCAGCCGGATGGTATCAAAGCCAAAGGCTTCGCCATTCACGCAATCCACCCCGACGCAGAGCGATCCGTCGACAATTACGTCATCATTGAAAACCTGATCGGCCGACGCGGTGCCGGCCAAGGCGACGATGGCGCTGCTTGCCATCAGTTTGAGTGTGTTGCGATTTAATTTTGCCATCGGTCCAGATTCTTTCTTTTCCAAATTTTGTTAACGGAAGGATGTCGGCCTAGCCGTCGTCTTCCTTGATTTCGTCCGGTGTGATGATCACACCTCGGGCCACGGTGAAATACCCGCTCGTATAGAACGGTTTCAGCATGGAATTTTCGGCTTTTTCGCCACGACCGTTATCGACCGGATTTACAATCTCGACCGTTTCTTCGGTCGCCGCCTTCAATTCGTACCGATAAACACCATCAACCGCGTCGCGGCCAGACAGCTGAAACACAGGCGTGCCCGAATCCGTGTAGATTGTATCGACTTTGCCATTCGGGGTGGAAATCGTCATGGTTGCATTGCTCAGACCAGTCCAGTTTTCAAACCAAACGGCATTCGAGTTATGCTGCTGAACAGGTTCTGGCCCAGCCGCGACAAGCGGACTCGCGCATGTCAGCGTCGCAGCTAAGAACAAGTGAGACAGAAACCGATTCATTAAAAACGCCTCCTCAAGCAAATTTCTTTAAACAAAATACAAGGTAAAAATATGGTTACAAACTGGATAATACCGAAAAATCTCTTTAAATGGAACTATTTTTAACCTCTCGTTAACTGAATGTATTCACGGATCATTGCTGATGCGACTGGACCCGTTTTAAACACGCGATGAAACGTACAAACGCTATTGCAGATTGGATTTGTTCGCAGCCAGTTGCTGTGCTTCGTTGATTTGGCCGGATGTCATACGTTCCGACAGTGCAGAACTGACCGAAATTGCATCCGGCATACCAGCCGTTCCGGCCAGAATCAGCCACATCTGACCGAGCACGTAATCTTGTGGCACGCCCGCGCCTTCGTAATAGAGAATGCCCAGATTCATCATCGCCGGGGCCAGGCCCTGTTCGGCGGCCTGTTGCAACAACCCCGCGGCCTGATACCGGTCTTTGATCGTCGGATCTGACTTGTGCAGCAGCAGCCACGCCATTTGAAACCGGGCAACCGGATCGCCCGCCTGCACCGCCTGACGCAGGATATTCAGGCCGGCTTCGGTGGTATCGGGCGGGGCCAGACGCCGATCATAGACCGGTTGCAGCGCCTGCTTTTGTGCTGCGTCGCCGCGGCCCCCCCGGCGGTACAATTCAGTGGCCAGTGCTTCGTTCACTTCGACCCCGAACCCATTTTCATACATCACGCCCAAATTGGTCATCGCCACCGACAGCCCTTGGTCGACAGCGCCGGAAAACAATTTTACGGCGCGTTCGTAATCCTGTTCGATGCCGTTGCCGCGCACATAAAGTAGACCCAGATTGTTCATTGCACGGGCGTGGCCGCGCGATGCCGGACCTTCATAAAGCTGCCGGGCGCGGGTCAAGTCCCGTTCGACGCCCAGCCCGTTTTGATACAGAACCCCCAGACTGACGATCGCATCGTCATGGCCCTGTTCTGCGGCGCGGGCGTAAAATTCAGCGGCCTTGGCCGGGTCCGCAGAGCCGTCCAAGCCGTTTTCCAGCGCCGAGGCGTAATCATAGAGGTATTGCGGAGTTCCCTTTTCCGCCGCCGATGCCAGCCATTTCTGCGCCAGCGCCGCATCGCGCGACACTCCCAGCCCAGAAAAGTAATACTGTCCCAGCCGGTTCATCGCGCCGGCGTGCCCCTGATCGGCGGCCTGCTGCAACAGGTCGACCGCGCGGGAAAAGTTCTGCAAAACCCCGCGCCCGTTGTGATAGCGCATTGCAAGGGCGAACTGGGCCTCGGCCGCGCCGGATTGCGCCGACTGCTGTAGTTTGTCGATGGGCGCGTTGGCCCAGTCTGGGGCGCTTTGCGCCCCGGCCCCGGTGGCCAGTAAGATCGCGATCAGCGCCAGCGCAAGCGATCGCTGCGGTTTCATTTTTGCACCTCGCCGGCAGGCAGGTTGCGGATTTCCTCGAAATAGGTGCGGGCCAGACGCTGTGCTTCGGCGATCTGTTCGGTGGTCATCAGATCGGAAATCACACCGCGCATCTTGGCGGCTTCGCCATTGCCGCTGGCGGCTGCGATGTTCAGCCATTTATGGGCTTGAACGTAATCCTGATCCACCCCTTGCCCTTTGGTCAGCATCATACCGAGCTGATATTGGGCTTCGACATCCCCGGCACGTCCCGCAGTTTCGAACAGATCTGCCGCCTGCAGTAGGTTTTCATCGGTTTCCAGATACCATTTTGCCAAGGCGGTCCGCGCCGGGCGCAGCCCCTGCCCGGCCTGCGTCTTGACCCAGTCGAGCGCGGCCATATCACCGTCCTGTGCCGCAACAATGGCCCAAGGCACCGCGTAATGCGGTGGCGTCAGACCGTCGAGCCTACCCGCCCCGGCCAGATGCCCCAGCCGCAACGCAACGCTGCTGTCTCCCTGTGCCAGCGCCTTGCGATAAAGCCCTACCGCCTTTTCCAGATCGGGCACATCGCCAATACCTTCGTCCGCCATGCGGGCCAACGCCGTTGTCGCCGGGCCGAAATCGTCATCCGACGCCCGTTGAAACCACGCCCAGGCCCGGCCCGGATCGGCCGACAGGGTTTTCCCGGCCAGATAGGCCGTGCCCAATTCATAAGCCGCCTGAGTATCCCCGCGCTTGGCCGCCAAAGTCAGCCAGCGCAGCGCTTCTTCTGCATTGGGTTCGACCGTTTCGCCGGCGATGTATTTCATTCCAAGCACACGTTGCGCCAAGATCATGCCGCCCTCGGCAGACCGGCGCAGCCAATCCACAGCAGCATGTTTGTTTTGCTCCATCCCGTTGCCGGTATCCATCGCAAGTGACACGAAAAATTGCGCCTCGGTATGGCCTTCTTCGGCGGCCCTGCGCAGCCAGCGCACCGCTTCTTCAGTGTTCAGCTTGGTTCCGCGACCGCGCGAATAGGCTTTGCTGACCTCATATTGCGCGCTGACATTGCCGCCCTCGGCGGCGGCAAGGAACCAGTTGAAGGCTTGTACCGGATCCGCCGGAGTGCCCAAACCGGACAGGTAAAGCCGGGCGAGATAATATTGCGCCTCGGTTTGGCCGCGCGCGGCGGCGTTAGCAAACAGATCAACCGCGCGTTCAGGGTTATAGAGAGGGTCGCCGTCTTGGCCAGACACATAAATCCGGCCCAACAGGGTTGCCGCTTCGGCATGGTTCTGTTCCACGGCTTTTTCCAGCCAATCACGCGCCGCCTTCATATCGCGCGGCCCGCCTTTGCCTTCCAGCAGGACCCGACCATAGCGGTATTGGGCAAGCGCGGTGCCGGTTTCTTCTGCCAGTTGTTGCAGCCCCTTGCGGACGAAAACAAAATCGCCGCGCTGATAGGCCCGTTCGATTTCGGCCATCGTCGGCATCGCGCCGGGCGCGGGGTCGGCAGCGTTTTCTGTGGGATTTTCTATGGCAATGGCCGCAGCATCTGAATCCGCTGTTGCCTGTGCGGTCAGAATGCCGGGCAGAACCAACAGGACCGGAAGAATGAATGTCAGCCTAAAATTGCCCATTTGCCACCGCTGTTCAAAATCTTTGTGAATAAGGAATTAGACCCGAAAGGCCCACGTTGGTGACCCTAGGACCTCTACCGGTCAAATTCAACGATGCAGTCAGACGCCCGCGCGCAGCAGCCACAAAATCGCCGCAGCAGCACACAAAGCCGAACCAAAGGGCAGTTTTCGCACCGCCAGCGGTGTGTCCTGCGCGGTCCTGTCGAGCAGGTATCCCCCCCCCGCCACGGCCAGCGCCCCAAACGCCGCGATCAGCACCAGCAATGGCAGGTCCAGCGGCCCGGCAAAGGCGCCCAGCCCCGCCATCAGCTTCACATCGCCCAACCCCAGACCTTCGCGCCCTCGGATCGCGTGATAGCCCAGCCGCAGCGCCAGAAACGCCCCTGCCCCCAACCCGGCCCCGATCAGCGCCTGATCCATCGCGCCGCCCCGGACCGCCATCCCCAAGGTGATCAAAAACAGCATCCCGGTCAGCAGATCGGGTAGCCGGAACCATTGCAAATCACAAAGCGTCAGCACCAGAAGCAGCCACAGGAAGCCCGCAGACAGCCAGATATCAATAGTCCCGCCCCCAGCCAGAACCGCCAGAATCGCCGCGCCGGTCGCGATGATTTCGCTATAAAGCGTCACCGGCGGGATCGCCGCACCGCAATGGCGGCAGCGGCCACGGGTCAGCCCAAAAGACAGGACCGGCAGCAGATCGCGCAGCCGCAGCCGGGCGTTGCAATCGCGGCAATGGGACGGTTTGACGATAACGTCTTCGCCGCGCGGCAACCGGTCGGCCAGCAGCGCCAAGAACGATCCCATGAAAGGACCGGCCAGGATCAGCAGCAACGCGGAAAAGCGGGGGTCAGGCAAAGCAACGGTCCAATCGGTGATGGCACCGTTTTAGGCGGAGGGCTGCGCGTTTGTCCATTGCCGCACGACGGGGCAGGCCTATACAACCGTGGACATTCGGGAATGGCTTTCCCTATCATGCCACAAGCAAAAGGATTGATCGCCCATGACGCCGCAGACCGCACCGATGCCAAAGACCCGCCGCGCCGGCGATGAGGGCTTTTCCCTGCTGGAACTGATGGTGGTGGTGGTGATCCTGTCGATCCTTGCCTTGGTGATCGTGCCGCGTGTCATCGACCGTCCCGATCAGGCCCGCGCAGCGCGCGCCAAGACCGATATCGCCGCCATTGGCAGCGCGGTGAACCTGTATCGGCTGGACAATTTCCGTTATCCCACAACCGAACAGGGGCTGCAGGCGCTGGTTACCCGGCCTTCGACCGATCCGGTGCCGGAAAACTGGGCCGGGTATATGGACCGGTTGCCGATTGATCCGTGGGGCAAGCCGTATCTCTATCTGCAACCGGGCGTGCATGGGGATTTCGACATCTTTTCCTATGGGGCCGATGGCAGTTCTGGCGGCGATGGCGCGGATGCGGATATCGGATCATGGGATGCCAGATAAATCCGCGATCGCGCGCGAAGGGTAACAGCGTGCTGCACCGGGTGAGGGATGCCGGTTTCACCCTGATCGAGCTGTTGATCGCGGTTGCCATCATGGCGATTCTGGCGGTCGGGGTCAGCCTGTCGGCGGCGCGGGGACCGCAGGAACGGTCCGATCTGGCGCTGTTTCGCGAACAGTTCAATAGCACACAGGCCCTGGCCATTGCCGGCGGGCAGAGCCGGGGGGTTCAGGTCAGCCCGCGCGGGTTGCAAATGGCGCAGCGGACCGCGGCGGGGTGGCAGGTTTCCGACCGGGTGCTGCGCTGGCGAGGCCGGGTTTCGCTGCGGGTGCCGTTCGGTACTGAGCCCGGCGGCCGCGACACCCCCGATCTGGTTTTTCTGGCGACCGGGCAGGTAACGGAATTCGACATTGTCTTTGCCGATCGGGGCCGGGTCGAAAGCTGCCATTCGGACGGTTGGACGGGGTTGATATGCGACGCCGACTGAAACCCGACACCGGTCTGACCTTGCTGGAATTGATCATTGCGATAGCCATTCTGGCGATTGGCAGCATCGCAGCGATCCGGGCAACCGATCAGTCGCGCATCGCCATCGGCGGTGAAACCCCGCGACTGCTGGCCCGTATCGCCGCCCGCAACCGGGCCGAAGAATTACAATTGCTGGGCGCGGCGGCGGCTTTGCCCGACACGGTGATGCAGGGCGGCCATGCCATCGCAGTGAGTGTTGCCACCGAAGCCACCGCAGGCGGGTTGGTCCAAGCCACCGTCACCGCGCGGGCCGAAACCGGGGAAGGGGCGCAGTTGATCCTGTATCTGCCGCCCAGGGTGACGCGATGACCCGGCGTGACGCCGCGACCCGTGGCCTGACCTTGATTGAATTGGTGCTGGCGATGGCGCTGTTCGCGCTGGTTGCGGTGATGGGGGCGCAGGCGCTGACCGGGATGATCCGGATGCGCGACGGCCTGACGGCGCGCAGCGAAACCGCGTCCGATCTGGCGATGGCCACCGGGTTGTTGCGGGCCGATCTGTCGGCAGCTTTGCCGATGCTGTTTTATCCGCCGGGTGGGGCCGCGCCGCAATCGGCGCTGCGCCTGCGGCAAGGGGTTTTCGCCATCACGGTCGGGGGGCAGCCAGTGTTGCGCCCCGGTGCTGACGGAATGTTGCCCGATCACGTCGATATCCGGGTCGAATACCGGCTTGAGCCATCTAATCAGACCCTGTTTCGGCGCAATTGGGCCGCATTGACCCCGGCGCGGGACGATGCACTGTCCCCCGAAACACCGATCCTGACCGGTGTGACCGCGCTGCACCTGCGCAGTTACTGGGACAAATTCGGTTGGGTCGACGGGGTGACCCCGCCTGCCGGGGCGCAGAGCGGGAATGGCACCAATGCCGACGACGACGTGACCGGCCCCGCCCCGGAAGTGTATTCCGACATCCTGCCCGACGCGGTCGAAATAACGCTGGAGACCGAAAGCCACGGCAGCATCATCCTGCTGGAGGCGTTGAAATGAGGGATCGCGGGTTCATTTTGGTCAATGCGTTGGTGATTGTGGCGGCGTTGACGGCAGTGGCGGTATTTTTGCTGAGCCGCGCCGAAACCGGCCGGGTGCGGTTGCTGGCCGGGACCGAGGCCGAACAATTGGCGCTGAACCTGGACGCTTACGAGGCCTGGGCGGTGACGCTGTTGGCCCGCGACAGCGATCCGGTGCGGGATCATCTGGGTGAAGATTGGGCCAATGCCGCTGCCGATCTGCCGTTGGCGCGGGGGCGGGCGGCCGGGAAAATCACCGATGTTCAGGGTCTGTTTAACCTGAATTGGCTTGCCGACCCGGAAAATCGCTTGGCGCGGGATGCGTTCGACCGGTTGTTGACCCGGATCGGGGTGCCACTTGAAGCAGGGGCCGCGATACGCGACCTGTTGCGCCCCGGCGGGCCGGAAAACCGCGACGCCTATCTGCGACTTGATCCGCCGATTGACCCAGTGGGGGGCAGCCTTCTGAGGCGTGATCAACTGCGCGGGATTCCGGGTCTGTCGCCGCAGGCCATGTCCCGGCTGGCCCGATATATCACCGCGATTCCGGGCGATAGCCGGTTGAACGTCAACACCGCACCCGAAGCCATTCTGGCCGCTTTCCTGCCCGATCTGCCCGCCGCTGCGTTGAACCGGATCGTGGCCGAACGGGACCGCGAGCCGTTTGCTTCGGTCGAGGCGTTCATGACCATCGTGGGGTTGGCCCGCGCCGAAGATGGCCAAGAAGACCCTGATACTGCGATCCTGAGCGTTGACCGGGTGGCGATCGGGTCGGACTGGTTCCGGGTCGATCTGGCGGCGCAACTGAACGGGCGCAGTGCCGAACGCGAAACCATGCTGCGCCGGGGACCGCCCCCGACCCGACCCGAAATCGTATGGAGGGTCAGCCGCAGGCCATAACCCGTTGCAACCGCAGGCCAAGCCCGGCATCCTGCCTGAAACCATCAATCCGAACTGGACCTCGTCGTGACAGCCACAGCGCCAAGACCTGACAGCCCCGCGGATTTTATCCGGCTGGGCACGGCAGCGCCCGGCACGCGTCAGGTGGCGTTGGTGCCGGGGGTTGAATTGCCGTTGTTCACGCTGGACCTGCCCAAAGGGTTGCGCGGGCAAGCGCGCGAACAAGTGGCGCTGCGGCAACTGGCCGACCGCGTCGGTTTGCGCGACGGCGCGGTGGAAATGCGGCCCTTCACCGCCGGGGCCAAACCCGACGACTGGACCCGGGTGTTGATTTCCGATCCCGACCGGATGGCACAATGGCGCGGGGTGCAATGCCGCGCGGTTTTGCCCGATTACCTGTCTTTGCCAAGCGCCGACGGCGTCTGGACGGTTCAGGGTGAAATGGTGGATGGCACGGCATTGGTCATGGTGCGGCTGGGACCGCAGGACGGGTTCAGCGCGGTGCCGGGCATTGCGCTGAAACTGCTGCAACAGGCCCTGACCGGGCCGAAACCGCGCGCCATTTTGCACTTGGGCGACCCGTTGCCCGGGCTGGCAGATCTGGCGGCGGAACAGGCGGTGCCTTTGGTTGATACAATCGAAGATATCGGCAAGATCGGACTGCCGCTGCCACAGGTTCTGGCCCATGGCGAATTGTCCTGCGATCTGCGCAATGATCCGATGGCGGCGCGGGCCCGGTTGGCGCGGCAGGTCTTGCCGTGGCGCTGGCCGCTGCTGATCGGGATGATCGCTGCCGCGCTGTGGGCGGCGGCACAGATCGTGGCGATTGACCGGATCGAGGCACGCAGTACCGGGATCAGCGCACAAACCGAGGCTCTGGTCCGGCAGGATTTCGTGAAAACCGGGCCGATTCTGGATACCCGGACGCAGGTCAGCCGCGCCTTGGACGAGACCCGTCGCGCTGCCCGATCCGGGGACGAAACAACCGATCCGCTGGACCTGACCCGGCACGCGTCCGAGGTCATTGCGGCAGCCCGCGCCGTGCCGGAAACGATCCGGTACACATCCGGCGAAGGGTTGACTCTGATCCTGCTATTGGCCGATTTCGCCGCCGCCGAACGGATCACTGCCGCTTTGATTGCCGAGGGAATGGAGGCTTCGTTGGTGGAATCGCGGGTCAGCGACGGCAATAGCGGCGTGCGCACCGAAATCCGCATCGCAAACAAGGAGCCGGTGCAATGAGCGCACGATTGATCGATCTGCTGCTCAGGCTGAGCCCACGCGAACGGGGGTTGCTGGCAATTGCCGTTTTCGTGGTGGGGCCGCTGGTGGTCGTGTTTGGTTTGTTGCTGCCGCTGACGGAGCGGCGCGAGGCCGCTTTGCAAACCGAGGCCGAGGCGGTCGCGCTACACAATTGGGTGCAGGATCGGGCCGCCGAGCAGGTGCAATATGGGGCCGCACCGCAGCAAGTTCCGCAACCTGCCATCGGATCAAGCGGGATCGAACAACAGCTGATCGACGCCCAACTGCGCCCATCGGTGTCCGAACTCGCCACGCAAGCGGGCGGCGTGGTCGAATTGCGCTTTGACGAGGTGGATTTCATCCGGTTGGCAAATTGGATGACTTCGGCGCATCCCGATTGGGGCTACGCCATCGCCAGCTTCCGGTTCGAAGCCAGTGACAGCCCGGGCAAGATCGCGGCCTGGCTGGTGCTGCGGCCGCAGCAGGGCTAAGCCGCGTTCAAATTCGGTTCAGACGCGAGTCGATCGCGGCCTTGCGCCCGGCCATCGATCCCAGCGGATCAAGATCGGGATCGTTTTTCAACAGTTCCTCCAGCGCCGTCTTGGCCGCCAGCAGCATCTGTTTGCCCGCTTGGGTTTCGCCGTCGTGCAGCAATTGCTGCGCCAGTTCGTGCTGTGCCGTGCCCTGTACCGCCAGCGCCGCGCTACGCGCGGTGCCTTTCTGGCTGTTGGCCAAACCACCGGCCAGTCTGGCCGCTTCGGCAAAATTACCGTCGCGCAGTTCGCTATGGGCGTATTCCAGTTGCAGCCGGGGCCGCAACGGTCCGGCATCATTCATCAGCCGCGCATAGCTGCGCTTGGCCCGGTCATAGTTGCCGGTTTCCAAAGCATCACGCGCCACCGCATATTGCGCCGCGAATCCGCTGCGACCGCCGCTGCCTTCTTCGCAACTGCCCAGCAATAAAATCAGCGCACCGGCAAAGCCGACTTTGAGAATGGAATTTGCCTGCATCTTATGCTCGTTATTGTTTGTTATTATGGTATTGTTTTGAAGAACCCTAGCATGATTTCGGCTTTGCGTCCATCTGGGACGCAACACCTCACGGAATTGGGAAAACCGATGCGCCTGATCGCCGCCCTTTTTACTTTGCTTTGCCTTGCCGCCGCCGCTTTGGCCGGTCAGGCGCTGTGGCAGCAGGTCAGTGCGCCCGAAGCCGTGATCGCGCCGCAGCAGAATCGAACCGCACAGGCCAATCAGGCCACACCCCCGACCGTGCCCCGTGTCGCGCGGCATTGGCCCGCGATTTTTGGTGAACCACAACCGCCGGTTCCGGCCCCCGCAGCGCCAGTCGTCAAGGCCGAACCACAGCCGCCGCAACCGCCCAAACCACCCTTGGACAGCCTTGGTTACACGCTAAAGGGTGTGGTGCAGGCCGGGACCGGAACTTGGGCAATCCTGTCCCATCCCACCGGTGAGCGGCTGTTGCGGGTGGGCGATGCGCTGACTCAGGGGATCATGGTGGCACGAATCGACGATGCCGGACTGTGGGTATCGCGCGACGGCGACGATCCCGAATTGATGGGCTTTCCGAAACAGCCCTGAACGATTGCCGGCAAACCCGTCCTACCCGGCCACGATTGCCTGTAGGTCGAAGATCGGCAGCAATACCGCCAGCACGATCACCAAGACCATACCGCCGACGATCATCATCAGCATCGGTTCCAGCAACGCCGCGATGCGTTTGCGTTCGGTCGACAGCCGATGTTCGACCAGAATCGCCGCCCGTTCGGTCATCTGTGCCAGCCGGACAGAAGTTTCACCGGCATGGATCAGTTGCCGGGCAACCGGCGGCAGGAAGCTGAGCCGTTGCAGCGACGAAGACAGGCTTTCCCCTTGGCGTACTGCGGTCGCGACCTGTTGGGCTTCACTGCGAAACCCGGCCACGGTCAGCACATCCACCGCGCTGTCGACCGCGCTGAGCACGGCGTGGCGGCTGCCCAGCACCAGAGCCAGCGTGCGCATATATTGCACCGCTTCGGCCAACCGCTTCAGCCGACCCAGAACCGGCAACCCGAGGACAACCCGGTCACGGATGTCCTTGAGCACCTCAACTCGGGGCGTCGCCACGCCCAGCACCAGCAATGCGACAAAACCAACGGCCAGCCCCACCAGATGCGCCTGTATCCAATCCGACACGGCCAGCACGGTGCGGGTCAGTTGTGGCAAGGGCCGGCCCGACATTTCGAACATCGCGACGATTTCCGGCGCGACGGTGGTCATCAGGATACCGCAGACCAGCATCGACACCGCCGCGACAAAGGCGGGATAGATCAGCGCGGTGGAAATCTGCGCCTTGTCCGTCCCCAATTGATCGAGATGATCGGCCAGTTCGGAAAACACCCCGGCCAGATCCCCAGCGGATTCACCCGCCCGGATCGCGGCCAGAAAATAGGGCGGAAATCCCGCGCCGGTGCCATCGAGCGCTTCTGACAGGGCCGCGCCGTCCATCAGCGCCGCCCGCGCCTGAGCCGCCACCGCGTCCAGCGCCGGATGACCGCCGGTCCGCACCGCTTCGAGCGCCGCTTCGACCGGCAATTCGGCTGCTAGCATCACTGCCATCTGGCGGGTGAAGACCGCTTGCAGATCGGCGTTCAGCCGGCTGCGAAGTCCCGATTTCATGCCGCCGGTGGCCCGGTTCCGGGTGGCCGAAACTTCGGCAACGAAAAGTTCCTGCTTGGTCAGCTGCGCCGCTGCGTCCGCTTCGGTTTCGGCTACAACGGTGCCGGATTTGCGCCGCCCTGTCCTTGTATAGGCGGTATAAGCATAGGCCTTCACGCGACGTCCCCAACCACGCGCAGGGTTTCGGTCAGGCTGGACGTTCCCGCCGCAGCTGCCGTCAGCCCCTGCCCGAACAGGGTTTCACTGACGCCCAGCGCATGCGTCTTCATTTCGGTTTCGGTGGCGCCCCGATCAATCGCGGCGCGCAGGGTTTCGCCCACTTCGATCATTTCGAAAATCCCGATCCGACCGGAATGGCCGGAGCCACCACAGGTGTCGCAGCCGAAAGGTTCATAAAGCACATCAGGCACCGCGATGCCGTGACGGCGAAAAAGGTCGGCTTCGTCTTCGGTTGGTTGGTGCGGGCGGCGACAGTCAGGGCAAAGTTTGCGCAATAACCGCTGCGCAATAACCCCGCGCAAAGTGGCGGCGATCAGGAAATTGTCGAGGCCGAGATCGCGCAGCCGCACGATGGCCCCGATCGAGCTGTTGGCATGCAGAGACGAAAACACCAAATGCCCGGTCAGCGCGGCCTGAGTCGCGACGCTGGCGGTTTCGGGATCGCGGATTTCACCCACCAGAATCACATCCGGGTCTTGCCGCAGCGTGGCACGCAGACCGGCAGCGAAGGTCATGCCGATATCGGCGTTGATCTGACTTTGCGATATGCCGGGCAGATCGTATTCGATCGGGTCTTCGACGGTGACGATATTGCGTTCGGCCCGGTCAGCCAGTTGCAACAGCGAATAAAGCGTCGTTGTCTTGCCCGCGCCGGTCGGGCCAGTGGCCAGAATGATCCCGTTGGGCAGCGCCGACAGCCGTTTCAACAAGGTCTGCTGCGTCCGGGTCAGGCCCAGATCGGTTAGCGGCATCAACCCTGCCGAGCGATCAAGAATCCGCAAAACGATGCGTTCGCCGTAATGACCGGGCAGCGATGATACCCGTGTGTCGATCATCCGCCCGCCCAGCGTCAGCGGAATGCGCCCGTCCTGCGGCAGCCGGGTTTCGGCGATATCCAACCCGGCCATCACCTTGAGCCGCGACACGATCCGTTTCACCGGCACGTCGGGGCGGTCCATCACTTCTTGCAGGAAGCCATCGATCCGCATCCGCACCCGCAGCCCGTGTTCATGTGGTTCCACATGCAGGTCCGACGCCCCGTTCAGCACGGCCCGTTTCAGCAACCGATTGACCAGCTGGATCACCGGCGCGTCGCCGGGATCGTCCAGCAGATCGCGCTGCCGGGCATTGGCAGCGCTGTCTTCGAGATCGAACAGAAGTTCGGGATCGGTGCCAGTATCGGCATCGGTTTCGCCGGCGTTGTATATTCGCGCCAGCGCGGTTTCGAACCCGGCCTGATCGGTTTCCTGCACATCGACATCGGGGACCAGACCCAGCCGCCGCTGCGCTTCGCGCAGGCCAAGCTGGGTGACGGCGGGGCCGACGATCAGCCGCCCGTCCTCCAGCAAAACCTGCTGATCACGGGCAAAAGCGAAGGGCAGCTTAGTTGCCAAACTGGATTCGGCTGGGAAGCGGTGGGAAGTTTCGGCGTTGCGCGACATCATCGACGAATCCGGCATCAAACGGTTGGTTCAGGTCAACCCCGTCAAAGGGCAGCGCCCCGGACGGTGATTTCGGGTACTTTCCGTCATCCAGGGGTTCGATGGCAAGGCTTGCTTTGCGCGCATCACGGGCGATTTTGCGGCTGAGGTCCTGCGCTTCTTGTTCGGAATTGACCACCTGTGGGCGCAACAGCACCAACAGAACCCGTTGGTTCTTGGTGGCGTTCTTGCCCCGGAACAACCCGCCGATCAGCGGCAGTTTGGAAATGCCCGGCACCCTTTGGCTGACTGACCCTGAGCCGTTTTCCAACAATCCGCCAAGCAAGATCACGTTGCCATCACGCACCAGAACGGATGTCGACAGCGACCGTTTCGAAGTGATTTCCCCGCCCGAAGCCGCCTGCGACGAGGTCAGGTTCGACACTTCTTGCTTGATATCCATCCGCACGGTGCGGTCGGCGTTGATCTGTGGCGTGACGTTCAGGGTCAGGCCGACATCCTGCCGTTCGATGGTCTGAAACGGGTTTTCCACCGCGCTATCGCCGACGGTGGAATAGGCCCCGGTGACGAAAGGCACGTTCTGCGCCACGACGATTTCGGCTTCTTGATTGTTCAGGGTCATGATCGACGGGGTCGATAACAGTCGGGTCGAGGTGGTCGAGGCCACGGCAGACAGGAACCCGGCGACGCCGCGGTCGCCCTGTGACGGCACCCCGGCAATGATCCCGCCCGATCCGGCATCGATGGTGGTGCCGTTGAGGACCGAGGCCACCAGATTGGTCAGGCTGGGACGGCCCTCCAGCGTGAATTGCGCCCCGCCAACCACCGCATTGTTCAGAATTCCGGCCCATTGCACCGCCAGATCGGCAAAGCCGTCGACCGACATTTCAAAGATCACCGCTTCGACCAGAACCTGACGCGGGCGGCGGTCAAGATAGCGGATCATGCTGACGATATCGTCCATCCGGTCCTGCGGTGCCGTCACCAGCAATGTATTGGTCTGTGGTTCCGGCACGATATGGATGGGGGCTTCGTTCGCGCCTTGCTGTTCGTTGGTGATGGCGCGCAACACTACATCCGCCAGCGCGGCAGCATCGGCATAGTTCAGCCCCACCGCGTGACTGACGACGTTGTTTTGCTGGGTATCCAGCCGCGATGCCAACACCCGGATCTTTTCCCGAAAATCGGCGGAACCGGACACCACAAGGGCGTTGGACCGGCGATCCACCGACAGCGCCGCGCCGTCCGGCAAGATGCCCATCGACTGAATCACCTGAGCCACTTCGGACGCGTTGGCATTGCGCAGCCTGATCATCTGAATCGGTTCATCGCGCGGTTGGTCCAGACGGCGGATCAGCGCTTCGATCCGGCGGAAATTCTGACCGCGGTCGGACAGGATCAGCATCTTAGAACCGGGCACCGGGGTCAGGATCGCATCGGCGGGCAACAATGGCCGCACCACTTCGACGACATCTTGCAAGGGTGCGTTTTCGACTTCGATCACCCTTGTTTCATAGGTGCCTTTGCTGCCGGCAACATCCGGTCCCGACGCCAATCCGCGCGCATTGCGCATGGCCACGATCCGATCCGCCCCGCCGCCTTCGATCAAGGTCAGGCCATTGAGTTCCAGCACGCTGAGAAAGACTTCGTAAAGTTCATCTGCGGACATGTCGTCGGGGGCAAGAACAGTGACGTTGCCGCGCACTTCGGGGTCCAGAATGAAACGGCGGTTGGTCGCTTCGGAGACGATTTCGATAAAGCTGCGGATATCGGCATCGCGCAGATCCAAAGCCACCTGCGCCCGCGCCGGTTGGGCATCCAGAACGAGGATTGCCAAGGGGCCGATACCCGTCGCGAGCATCAGCCCGAACGCGGCCAGTGCAGGCCGGATCGACGCTAGAATTTTCATAACCTGCTCTTTCGTCCCGGGCAGATTTCCCTTGTCCCGGGGTTGCCTGCCACTTGTAATTTCCCGGCATCATAGCCGAATGGGCGTCAAAAGGCACTCTTTTTGGTTTGAAGCGGTCGATCTGTGACTCGTTGGCTACAACCCGCCCGCCCCCGGAAGTGTGGGCACAATCGCTGCGACCGCAACGAAACCGGTTTTGGCACGATAAATCCCGGAAAATTCGGGGTCAGACCAGCACGGCCAGCAGGATACTGAGGGTCACAAAGGACCCAAAAGTCGCCCCCAGAAGCGCGATCGAGGCCACGCCTTCGTGGCCGTAATCCAGTGCGAAAACGGTGTAGATCAGAAACATCGGCATCGCCGCCGACAGGATCACCGCCATGTGCATGTCCGCCCCCAGCATCGGCAGGCCGATCAGCGGCAGCAACAGCGCCGCCGCAGCCACCAGCGCCGGGTGCAGGATCAGCTTACCCAAGATAATTTGCGTCGCCAGAACCTGATTTCCTTTCAACGGCAGCCCGAACAGCGATCCACCGATCACGAACAGCGCCAAGGCGCTGGCAGAAGCCGCCAGCATATCGAGCAACCGCAGCCCCGCCGCAGGCAGCGTGACCCCCGACAGCATGACCGCCAGCCCGGCCAGCAAGCCGATGAAAAGCGGCCGTTTCAGGATCGACAGGAACAGCGATCCCAGCATGTGCCAGCGGCTTTTATGCGTCTGGTCGCGCGACGATTCCAGCAACACCAGACCGATCGGGATCAGAACGAAATTTTCCACGACGAAGTTCAACGCCAGAATGATGCCCGCCTTGTCGGGAAACAGCAGCAACATGACCGGATAGCCGACAAAGCCGGAATTGGGACAGCTTGCCCCCATCACCCCGATGGCGCGACGCGCCGGGCCTGTGCCCTGCACCGACAAGATCGCATACATCACCGCGATCGTCGCCACCCCGCCGACGGCGAAAACCACGATATAGGACAGGTCCAGCACTTCGGCCAGATCGCGTTTCACCAATGCGGCGCATAGCAGCGCGGGCAGGGCGATGTTCTGAACGTATTTCCCCATGATTTTCATGTCGGTCGGGCTGAACATGCCGAACCGGACCACGGCAAAGCCAAAGGCGATGGCCGCGAAGATCGGGAAGGTGATGGAAAGGATGTCGATCATGTCTGAAAGGTCCAATGTTGCGGCGGTTCGGTGCCGATTTCGTCAGCGAGATCGGACAGGTAGCGGTGCATTGACGAAAGGCGTTTCTGCGCCAATGCGCGCCCGGTTTCGGTTGTCATGCCGTCGGCCAACCGCAACAGCTTAGCCGGCCAGTGATCCAGCGCATAGGCGCCGTCATCCGGGGTGCGGTGGATGGCGAAAGGGTCATCGGGGTGATGGATAGGGCGGTTCAACTGGCCCGACACGGCAAACGCCCGGGCAATGCCGATGGCCCCGATCGCATCCATCCGGTCGGCATCGCGCAGGATGCGGGCTTCTTGGGTTTCAGGCTCTATTCCAGCGGAAAAGCTGTGGGCTTCGATGGCGTGACGGGTTTGGGCAATCTCGGTTTTGGAAAATCCCAGTGTTTGCAGATGCGGCGCAGCGGCCTTTGCGGCCAGTTGCGACGCCTGCGTCCGGTTCGGTGCGTCCTTGGGCAGGTTGACCAGATCGTGCAGGTAAGCCGCTGCCAGCAGCACCTTGCGATTGCCGCCTTCTGCCGCTGCGATCCGGGTGCAAGTGGACCAGACCCGATCCAGATGCGCCAGATCATGGGCGCTGTCCTGCGCCATGTCGCGCCCGGCAATATCCCGCAGGGTCTGACGCAGAGGGTCCATCACCCGATGGTGCCGCGATTTTCGCCGATCTGACCGCGGTGCAACAGCAGGTGATCGAGGATCACGCAGGCCATCATCGCTTCGGCCACCGGAACCGCGCGGATGCCAACGCAGGGGTCGTGGCGGCCCTTGGTGATCACCTCGGTCGCGGTGCCGTCCCGGCGGATTGATTGGCGCGGGGTCAGAATCGACGACGTCGGCTTGACGGCAAAGCGCACCACCACGTCTTGCCCGGTGGAAATCCCGCCAAGAATGCCACCCGCGTGGTTCGAGGAAAACACAGGCTGACCATCATTACCCATGAAGATTTCATCGGCGTTTTGCGACCCGCGCAGTTTCGCCGCTGCCATGCCTTCGCCGATCTCGACGCCCTTGACGGCGTTGATCGACATCATCGCGGCGGCCAGATCGGTGTCGAGCTTGCCATAGACCGGGGCGCCAATGCCGGCAGGAACGCCGCGCGCCACCACTTCGACCACGGCGCCGACGGAATCGTGATCCTTGCGCAGCTTTTGCAGGTAATCTTCCCAGTGTTGCGCGATGTCGGCCGTTTGTGGAATCCAGAAATCATTCTGATCAATGGCATCCCAGTCGAATTTTTCCCGGTCGATTTCAAGATCACCCATCGCGGTCATGTAGCCCTTGATCTGCAATCCCGGCACCATCGCCTTGATCGCTTCGCGCGCCACACCTCCGGCGGCCACTCGGGCGGCGGTTTCGCGGGCCGAAGACCGGCCACCGCCGCGGTAATCGCGGTTACCGTATTTCAAATGATAAGTAAGGTCAGCATGCCCGGGGCGGAAGGTTTGTGAAATCTCACCGTAATCGCGTGACCGCTGATCGGTGTTTTCGATCATCAACTGAATTGGTGTGCCGGTGGTTTTGCCGTCAAACACGCCCGACAGGATTTTCACCGCGTCGGGTTCATTGCGCTGTGTGGTGTTTTTGTTCTGCCCCGGACGGCGCATGTCCAGCCAGTGCTGCAACATCGCCGCATCGACCGGCACTTCGGGCGGGCAGCCATCCACCGTTGCCCCCAAGGCAGGCCCGTGGCTTTCGCCCCAGGTGGTGACGCGGAACAGGTGACCGAAAGTGTTCATGCTCATTGCAGCGCTCCTTTGATGCCTGCAATACAAAGGGTGGCCGTGGCGCTCAAGCTGTTTTGCCTTGAAACGCGTGATCTGTGGCGCTAGGTCTGCGCTTACCTCGGGGTGCCTGCCACGCGTTGTGACCGGCTGAGATGCGATATTGCGAACCCGTTGAACCTGAACCGGTTAAGACCGGCGGAGGGAAGGTTTGGATAATGGTATCCGTTCTGACTCCGCCCGTCGCAGTGAGGAGGATACCAATGAAGTATCTTGCATTTGCCACGGGATTGTTTGCTGCCACCACAGCCGTGGCCGAAACACCCGTTTTGACAATCTACACCTATGACAGTTTCGTGTCCGACTGGGGCCCCGGCCCGGCGGTGGAAAAAGCGTTCGAAGAGGTCTGCGATTGCGACCTTCAATTCGTCGGTGCCGGCGATGGCGCGGCTTTGTTGGGGCGGTTGAAGCTGGAAGGTGCGCGCACCGAGGCCGACGTGGTTCTGGGGCTGGACACCAACCTGACTGCCGCTGCCGCCGCGACCGGGCTGTTCGCGCAATCCCCGGTCAGCGCCGAATACGCTCTGCCGGTGGCGTGGAACGATCCGCTTTTCGTGCCTTATGACTGGGGCTATTTCGCCTTCGTTCAGAATGCCGATCTGGAAAATGCCCCCGCCGATTTCAAAGCGCTGGCTGACAGCGATCTGAAAATCGTCATCCAGGACCCGCGCAGTTCGACCCCCGGTCTGGGCCTGCTGATGTGGGTGAAAGCGGCCTATGGCGACGAGGCCCCGGCGATCTGGGCGGGCCTGAGCGACAACATCGTCACAGTGACCAAGGGTTGGTCCGAAGCTTACGGGCTGTTTCTGGAAGGCGAGGCGGATATGGTTCTGTCTTACACCACATCGCCCGCCTATCACCTGATCGCCGAAGAAGACGCATCGAAAACGGCGGCGCCTTTTACCGAAGGACATTATCTTCAGATCGAAGTCGCGGGCAAAATCGCCGGAACCGATCAGCCTGAATTGGCCGATCAGTTTTTGCAGTTCATGGTGACAGATGCGTTCCAGTCGGTGATCCCGACCACCAACTGGATGTATCCCGCCGTGACCCCCGAAAC
This sequence comes from Thalassovita gelatinovora, assembly GCF_001458355.1. Lineage (GTDB taxonomy): Bacteria > Pseudomonadota > Alphaproteobacteria > Rhodobacterales > Rhodobacteraceae > Thalassobius > Thalassobius gelatinovorus. The sequence goes on from NZ_CYSA01000007.1 coordinate 219,723, forward strand.
GGGGTTGCCGGAAGGATTCGAGACCCTGATTCAGCCTGAAAAGGCCTTGATGGTGCCCCCAGCCGATGCGGATACCATACGCGACGCGGCGCTGGCCGAATGGCTCGAGGCGTTGACGCAATGATCAGAAGTGGCCCGGGATACGCGGCGGCAGGGTTTGTCCTGCTGTTCATTTTCGGGCCGCTGATCATGGTTTTTGTCAAAGCCGGGGGCGGGGTTTTACCCGGCCCCGGCGATTGGGCGGCGATCCGGTTTTCAATCACCCAAGCAACGTTGTCGGCGCTGTTCAGCACGGTTTTGGCAATCCCTGTCGCCCGTGCCTTGGCGCGGCGGCAATTTCGCGGCCGTGGGGTGTTGATCACACTGCTGGGGGCGCCTTTCATCCTGCCGGTGATCGTGGCGGTTCTGGGCCTGTTGGCGGTTTTCGGGCGTAGCGGCGCGCTAAACAGCCTGCTGATCTGGATCGGGGTGCCACCCGTGCAGATCTATGGCCTGCACGGGGTGGTGTTGGCGCATGTGTTTTTCAATCTGCCGCTGGCCACGCGCATCCTGCTGCAAGCCTGGCAGCAGATCCCGGCGGAACGGTTCCGGTTGGCCGCCAGCCTGAACCTGAGCGCGGGCCAAATCGCCCGGCAATTGGAATTTCCGATGTTGCGGGCCGCTGCGCCGGGGGCGTTCGTGGTGATTTTCGCGCTCTGCCTGAGCAGTTTCACCGTCGCACTGACCCTTGGCGGCGGGCCAAAGGCGACCACGGTGGAATTGGCGATCTATCAGGCGTTCCGGTTCGATTTCGATTTGGGTCGTGCCGCGATGTTGGCGGTGATTCAGACCCTGTTGGTGGGCATTGTGGCGCTGTTCGCGCTCAAATATTCGCACGGCGAAGGATTTGGCGCCGGGTTGGATCGGGTGGTGACGCGCTGGGATGCGCAATCGACCCTGTTACGGCTGAATGATGCTTTGATTCTGATTTTTGCGGCGCTATTTTTATTGCTGCCGCTGACGATGGTGGTGATCAACGGCATCGCTGGCTGGTCCAGAATGCCCGCTCAGGTCTATTCGGCGCTGTGGGTTTCGGTGACGATCGCACTGTTGTCGACCGCGCTGACGCTGGCGCTGGCGCTGCCTTTGGCATTGACCGCGCTGCGGCGCGGATGGATCGAAGTGATCGGGCTGTTCGGAATTGTCAGTTCACCGCTGGTTCTGGGCACCGGGTTGTTCCTGATCGTGCATCCCTTTGCCGATCCGGCACGGTTGGCCTTTGCGGTGACGGGTCTGGTCAATGCGCTGATGGCGCTGCCGTTTACCCTGCGCGTGCTCATCCCGTCCTTGCGCGCGTCCGAGCAGAATTATGGCCGGTTGGCGGATAGTCTGGGCCTGACCGGCTGGACCCGGCTGCGGTTGCTGTTGCTGCCCCGGGCGCGGCGGGCGCTGGGGTTTGCGGCCGGTCTGACGGCGGCGATGTCGATGGGTGATCTGGGGGTGATCACGTTGTTCGCCGATCCTAGCCACGCCACCCTGCCACTACAGATGTACCGGCTGATGGGAGCATTTCGGATGGAAGCCGCCGCCGGGGCCGGGTTGGTATTGCTGATGTCCAGTTTGGGCCTGTTTTGGATATTGGACAAAGGAGGGCGCGGTGATGTTGACGCTTGAACTGGTGCGGATCGTTCAGGACGATTTCAGCCTAGCGGTTGATTTTACGCTCGAACAGGGTCGCATATTGGCCCTGATCGGCCCGTCGGGGGCAGGAAAATCGACCCTGCTGAACGTCATCGCGGGATTTTTCCCACCGCAATCGGGTCGGGTGATGTGGCAGGGGCGTGATATCACCGGGCAAGTGCCCGGCCAGCGGCCAATCGCGATGCTGTTTCAGGACAACAACCTGTTCCCCCACCTGAGCGCGCTACAGAATGTCAGTCTGGGCCTGCGTCCCGATCTGAAACTGGATCAGGCCGAACGGGATCAGGTGCAAGACGCGCTGCGCCGGGTCGGATTGGCGGGGCTGGGGGATCGCAAACCCGGCAACCTGTCGGGCGGACAACAAAGCCGGGTGGCCTTGGCACGGATTTTGGTTCAGCGCCGGCCGCTGGTGTTGCTGGACGAACCGTTTGCCGCGCTGGGTCCGGCGCTGAAACGCGATATGTTGCGGCTGGTTCGGGACGTGATGGCCGATATTGGCGGCACCCTGATCATGGTCAGCCATGACCCCGATGATGCGCGAATGATCGCGGATTTGACGGCAGTCGTGGCCGATGGAACGGTCAGCACGCCGCAGCCCACGAAAGACCTGTTTGAAACCCCATCCGCCGCGCTGCGGGCCTATTTGGGCGATTGAATAGTGGCTGATGCTTGCACCGGCAGGCCGGGACGGCCACAATCGATTTGATGTCACTGAAAGGACCGCCCGATGGATTTCATGTCGTTGATCTGGATTTTTGTCCTGCTTATGGTGCTGCAGCCGGTTCTGCAGAAAAAGGTGCAAGAGGCGATGCGCCAGCGCAAGATCGACGAAATTCAGCGCAAACGCGGATCGCGGGTGATCGTGTTGGTCCACCGGCAGGAAACCATGAGCATCCTTGGCATTCCGTTGATCCGTTATATCGATGTGCAAGACAGCGAACAGGTGTTGCGGGTGATCGACAATACCGATGATGACACCCCGATCGATTTTGTCGTGCATACCCCGGGCGGTATGGTTCTGGCTGCGGTGCAGATCAGCCGGGCACTGAAGAAGCACAAGGCCGATGTGCGCATTCTGGTGCCGCATTATGCAATGTCGGGGGGGACTCTTCTTGCTTTGGCTGCGGATCAGATCGTGATGAACCGCCACGCGGTTCTGGGTCCGGTTGATCCGCAGTTGGGGCAACAACCCGCCGCTTCGATATTGGCGGCGGTGGCGAAGAAGCCGGTGAAAGACCTGGAAGACGCCACGCTGATCAATGCTGATATTGCGCAAAAAGCCATCGTTCAGGTTCGCACTGAAGCCGAAGACCTGTTGGCCAGCCACATGGATGCCGCGCAGGCCAAGGAAGTCGCCAACAAGCTGGCGTCAGGCGTGTGGACCCACGATTACCCGATTTCGGCCGAAGAAGCGCAGCAGATGGGGCTGCCGGTCAGCACCGACATGCCGATCGAAGTGATGGATCTGATGCGTCTTTATCCGCAGCCAGCCAATAAACAGGGCGGGGTGGAATACCTGCCGCGCAAACACGGGTAAGCCCTGCCGTTTTCCAGATGAAGGCCCAGAGCGACCGCATGACCAAGACATTGATTTCCTTTGGCCACGGCTATAGCGCCGCTGCGCTTGCCAAGCTGCTGATCCCGCAGGGATGGCGGGTGATCGGCACCACCCGCAAACCGGAAAAGTTCGAAAGCCTGCGCGCGGCAGGGGTGGACCCGGTGCAGTGGCCCGATACCGACCTGTCCCCGGTTCTGGATCAGGCCAGCCATTTGTTGATTTCCGCCGGGCCGGATGCCGACGGTGATCCGGTGCTGCGGCTTTACCGCGATCAGATCGCGGCGCGGGCGGATCGGTTCGACTGGGTCGGGTATCTGTCGACCACCGGGGTTTACGGCGATCATGGCGGCGATTGGGTCGACGAGTTTACCCCGCTGACCCCGGCCACCAAACGCGGCCAGATGCGGGTTGCCGCCGAAACGGAATGGCGCGGTATTGCCGGGTTGCCGCTGCATATTTTTCGGCTGGCGGGCATCTATGGCCCCGGTCGCGGTCCGTTTGCCAAGGTCCGAAACGGTACCGCGCGGCGGATCATCAAGGAAAATCAGGTGTTCAGCCGGATTCACGTCGAAGATATCGCGCAGGTACTGGAAGCGTCGATCCAAACCCCCAATCCGGGTGCGATTTATAACCTGTGCGATGACGATCCAGCCCCCCCCGAAGACGTGATCGCCCATGCGGCAGAGTTGTTGCAGATGCCGGTGCCGCCCGCCATCCCGTTTGAAACGGCGGACATGACGCCGATGGCGCGCAGTTTCTATGCGGAATCGAAACGGGTGCGGAATGATCGCATCAAGACCGAATTGGGCATTCGGTTGAAATATCCCAGCTATCGCGATGGGTTGGCTGCGATGCTGACGACCGGGGGCTGATTCCGCTTATTTCGGCCCGATTGCAACCAGCGTCACCACCAGCAAGGCCACACCCATCGCCAGAGTGGCGTCAGAAGAGGACGACGCGGCTTCGGCGACGATGACTTCGGGTTCCATGATCGGTTCAGCGGATTGCCAGCCCAGAGGGGATTTGCACCAAGTGTCAGGCAAAGCGGCAGGACAGTCAGACGTTTCATGCTCTTTTTTCTCCGATAGTAGCAATTCCAAGCGCATCAAGGACTTTGGCCTCGATATCGGACGCGCTCAAGCCCGCGACGTCATACATCACGTCGGGGGAGGCCTGATCGATGAAAATATCGGGCAGAACCATCGATCTGAACCGCAAACCGCTGTCGAAGACACCGTTTTCGGCCAGTAATTGCGCGACATGACTGCCAAAGCCGCCAATGGCGCCTTCTTCTATGGTGATCAGCGCTTCGTGATCATGGGCCAATGTCAGGATCAGATCTTCGTCCAGCGGTTTTGCGAACCGGGCATCGGCCACGGTTGGTCTGATCCCTTTGGCGGTCAGGTTTTCACAGGCTTTCATCACCTCCTGCAACCTTGTGCCAAAAGACAGGATCGCGACCCGGCTGCCCTTTTGGATCATCCGGCCTTTGCCGATCTGCAACGGCGTGCCGCGTTCGGGCAGGTCGACCCCGACCCCTTCGCCGCGCGGATAGCGGAAAGCGATCGGCCCGTCATCATGCGCCGCAGCGGTGGCGACCATATGGACCAGTTCGGCTTCGTCGGCGGCGGCCATCACCACCATGCCGGGCAGGTTGGCCAGAAAAGCGGTGTCAAAGCTGCCTGCATGGGTGGCACCGTCAGCGCCAACCAGACCGGCGCGGTCGATGGCAAAGCGCACCGGCAGGCGTTGAATGGCGACATCATGCACCACCTGATCATAGCCGCGCTGCAAGAAGGTCGAATACATCGCGCAGAACGGTTTCAGCCCACCCGCAGCCAGAGCGGCGGAAAAGGTCACACCATGCTGTTCGGCGATACCGACATCGAAACAGCGGCTGGGATAGCGTTCGGCGAACAGGTTCAAACCGGTGCCGTCAGGCATCGCGGCGGTCACCGCGCAGATCTTGTCATCACGCGCCGCCAGATCCAACAACGCCTTGCCAAAGACGTTGGTGTAGCTGGGCGCGTTCGACGGTGCTTTTTTCTGTTCGCCGGTCAACACGTCGAATTTGGCGGTGGCATGACCGCGATCGCGGGCGCGTTCGGCTGGGGCATAGCCTTTGCCCTTCTTGGTCTGCACATGGATCAGAACCGGCCCGGTGGCCCGCGCCTTGACCGTGCGTAGCACCGGCAGCAATTGGGTCATATCGTGGCCGTCGATTGGACCGATATAGGTAAAGCCCAGTTCTTCGAACAAGGTGCCGCCGATGGTCATGCCCTTGAGCATTTCCTTGGCCCGTTTAGCCCCTTCGCGGAACGGTTCGGGCAGCAGGCTAACCGCGCCCTTGGCGGCGGCCTTGAAATCTTGAAACGGTTCGCCGGAATACAGCCGGTTCAGGTAATTCGACAACGCCCCCACCGGCGGGGCAATCGACATGTCATTGTCGTTCAGGATGACGAAAAGCCGCTTTTTCAGGTGGCCCGCGTTGTTCATCGCTTCGAACGCCATGCCCGCGCTCATCGACCCGTCGCCGATCACCGCGATGGCGTCGCCCAGACCGCCTTCGGCGCTTCCGCCCAGATCACGCGCCACGGCAAACCCCAAAGCGGCAGAAATCGAGGTCGAGCTATGCGCCGCGCCGAACGGGTCATAGGGGCTTTCGCTGCGTTTGGTGAAGCCCGATAGCCCGCCTTGCTGCCGTATCGTGCGGATACGATCACGCCGCCCGGTCAGGATCTTGTGCGGATAGCTTTGATGGCTGACATCCCAGATCAGTTTGTCCTTGGGGGTGTCGAACACCGCGTGCAGGGCGACGGTCAGTTCGATCACGCCCAAGCCCGCGCCGAGATGGCCGCCGGTTTCCGACACCGCGCTGATGGTTTCGCTGCGCAATTCATCGGCAATCTGGCGCAGTTGCGGATCATTCAGCCGTTTCAGGTCGGACGGCTGATGGATTTCATCGAGCAACGGGGTTTTGGGTTTGTCTGGCATTGGCCCCCTCCGGGGAGTTTAGCTTTGCCGCGCAATAACGAAACGGGCGGCGTCCCGCAAGCTTTCGGCGGCGTCACCGTAGATATCCAACGCGGTGTGAGCCTGTTCGATCAGTTCGGCAGCACGGGCGCGGGCACCGTCCAGACCCAGCAGCGACACGAAAGTGGCCTTGCCCGCCTTTTCGTCCTTTTGCAGCCTTTTGCCAGCGGTTTCTTCATCACCCGTTACATCCAAGATGTCATCGGCGATCTGAAAGGCAAGCCCTAACGCCTGCGCATAGGTGCGCAGCGGCGTCGCATCGGCCCCGGCCAGAACCGGCCCGGCGGCGGCGGACCATTCGATCAGTGCCCCGGTTTTCCCCGCCTGCAATGCGGTAATCTGATCCAGCGTCAACGGGTCTGGCGCGGTTTCTGCGGCGATATCAAGCGCCTGTCCCAAAACCATACCTTCGGCACCGACGGCGCGGGCAAGGCCCAGAACCAGATCGACGCGCACGGCGGCATCGGGCGAACATTCGGGACGGGCCAGCAATTCAAACGCGAGCGTCTGCAACGCATCCCCGGCCAGTACGGCGGTGGCCTGATCCCACTGGATATGCACCGTGGGCAGTCCCCGGCGCAGATCGTCGTCATCCATGCAGGGCAGGTCGTCATGCACAAGTGAATAGGCATGCAAAGCCTCGACCGCGGCGGCGGGCCAGATCGCCTGTTGCGGTGCAATGCCGTGCAGCCGCGCCGTTTCCAATACCAGAAAGGCGCGCAGGCGTTTGCCGCCGGTGCTGGCATAGCGCATCGCCTGCACCACGGGCAGATCGCCCATCGGTGCGATGACGGCATCCAGATGCGCCTGCACCTGCTGCGCAGTGTCTTTCAAACGGGTTTCGAACACTTACAGACCTTCGACCGGCTTCAATCCTGTCGGGTTTCCGTCCCCGTCAAGGGTGATCGCGGCAACCTTTTCTTCGGCTTCTTTCAGCTTGGTTTCGCAGCGCTTCTTCAATTCAGCACCGCGTTCATAGAGCTTGATGGAATCGTCGAGCGCGACATCGCCGCGTTCCAGTTGACCCACAACCTGTTCCAGCTCTTTCATCGCGTCTTCGAAGCTCATTTCGCCGACGGGTTTATCGCTCATGCGCCCTTCTCCATCAAAACCTGAACATGCGCGGCGGTCGAAGCCGCCAGCGCCGTCAGATCATATCCGCCCTCCAAAGTCGAGACAACGCGGCCCGCGCAATGTCGTAAAGCCAGATCGCAGAGATGTTCGGTAATCCAAGTATAATCGTCCACTTCCCATTCCAGCTGTGCCAGCGGATCGGCGCTGTGGGCATCGAAGCCGGCGGAAATCAGGATCAGTTCGGGTTTGAATGCTTCGATCATCGGAAACACCTGACGCACATACATGTTGCGCATTTCCAAGCCGCCGGTTTGCGGCGCCAAGGGCAGGTTCACGATCTGATCGTATTTTCCGCGTTCGGATTCGGTGCCGGTACCGGGCCAAAGCGGCGACTGGTGCGAGGAAAAGAACAGAACCTTGTCATCGGTCCACAGCAATTCTTGGGTACCATTGCCGTGATGCACGTCGAAATCCACGATCACCACCCGGGTCACCCCATGCGCCATGATCGCGTGTTTCGCGGCAATGGCGACGGTCCCGAACAGGCAGAACCCCATCGGGGTTTCACGTTCGGCATGATGGCCGGGCGGGCGGCAGGCGACAAAGGCATTGGCCACTTCGCCGGTCATCACCGCATCGATTGCGGCACAAGTACCACCAACGGCGCGGCGCGCGGCTTGCAATGATCCCGGTGACATGAAGGTGTCTTCATCCAGCGCGATACAGCCTTGCTGTGGTTCCGCCGCCGCGATCCGGTCGATATAGCTTTGCGGGTGGCACAGACCGATCAGCCGATCCGGCGCAACCGGCGCGTCGCGCCGATCCAGTGCGGTAAACCCCTGCAAGGCCTCTGTCACGGATTGCAGCCGGCCAACCTGTTCGGCATGGCCGGTCGGTGTCTGATGTTTCAGGCAATCCGAATGCGTATAGAAGGCCGTCGTCATTTCCCCCCCTTAGCGCGATCCGCGACGCGGTTTTGCACTATTGCGAATCCTGGCATGCAATCGCTTCTTCCAGCGCGACCATGGATCCACCAAGTTCGATCGACATGACTTCGCCGTTATCGTTATACAGGGTCAGCGTGTATTTCGAAGCCAGATCCCACAGGAAATCTTCGCTGTCGAAATAGATATCGGCCCCCGGCATGCCGTTCAGATAGATCCCCGTCGCTTCGCCTTCATAGCTCTGTCCGTCGAGATCAAAGCTGATGTCGTATTGCGCGCCTTCTTCGATCCCGCCCCAATTGTCATGGAACGCGGTCAGGTAGGCGGACTCTTCGTTCAGATCGAAACCGATCCGAACCAACACGCCGTTGTCATACTCGGCCTGAATCAGGCAGCCATTGCCCAGCGTTGGATCGATCATTATATCCCAACCGCCGGCTTCGCCCCAATATTCCAGATCAGCCGCCGGCGCCATCACCGGGGCGGTCAAGGCAACGACAACTGTCATCGCCGAAAGAGTTTTAAACAAGTCCATTGTCGCTCTCTATCTGTTCGCAGTCGTTTTGATTCTGCGTTGGTAACTCTTGCGCGTGAAAGCTAGCACAATTCTTCCAGAAACAAGGCGTTATTCGGTCGGTCCGGACGCAATCCCAGATGCTGAAGCGACGACTCAACCGGGTCGCCCGGTCAATCGGGTGCCAACATGTATCCCGCACCCCGCACGGTTTGCAGATACCGCGGCTGTTTCGGGTCATGTTCGATCTTGCGGCGCAGCCGGGTGATTTGGACGTCGACCGCACGTTCCTGCGCCTGACCATGATCGCGGCCCAGATCTTCGACCAGATTGGCCCGGCTGATCGGTTCGCCGGGGCGGGCAGCAAAGATTTTCATCAGCTGGTTTTCGGTCGCGGTCAACCGTACCAATTCGCTGTCGCGCCATAATTCGCCCCGGTCGACATCGTAGCGGATCGGCCCCAGCGACAGAACCTTCGGGGCGGTATCTTCAGGCGTCAGCGCCGGCATCCGCCGCAGGATGGCATTGATCCGCAGCAACAATTCCTTGGGTTCGAACGGTTTGGACAGGTAATCGTCCGCCCCGGCTTCCAACCCTGAAATCCGGTCTTCGGTTTCACCCTTGGCCGTCAGCAGCAGGATCGGTGTGGTGATCGTCTGGCGCAGATCCCGGGTCAGGCTGATGCCGTCTTCGCCCGGCATCATCACGTCCAACACGATCAGATCGAAATCCAATCCTGACAGCAATCGACGTGCATGTGCCGCATCGCGTGCCGAAGAGACCAGAAACCCATTGCGGATCAGGAATTTTTGCAGCAACCCGCGAATGCGTTCATCGTCGTCGACGATCAATAGATGGGCATCGACATCGTTCATGCGCCATTTTCCTTGATAGCATGGTATTTGCGGCGCATTTCGGCATCCATCATCGCTTCCAAAACCTGCCGGAACCCGGCCACCGCCTGTGGCCCTGCGGCACGGTACGCCGCCCGCATACGGGCGCGTTGGGCATCGGACAATTTGCGTTCTAATTCGTGCCCTGCATCTGTCAGGTACAGGTGGCGTTCGCGTTTATCGGCCTTGCCGACACGGCTTTCCACCAAACCGTCTTCGATCAATGTGCGCAACACCCGGTTCAACGATTGTTTGGTTACCCCCAGCAGCACCAGCAGATTGTTGACCGTGGTGCCAGGGGCGCGGTTGATGAAATGAATCGCCCGATGATGCGCCCGACCATAGGCCATGCTGGCCAAGATGCGATCGGGATCGGCGGTAAAGCCGCGATAGGCGAAAAACATCGCCTCGATTCCCTGCCGCAACTGTTCGTCGGTCAGAAAAAGAAGTTTTTCACCCGTGGTCACATCCGCCATAAATATCCCCCGGAATTCATCAATATGCCCGCAATACGGGCAGCTTAAGTCAGTCTTATTGACTTTCCAAGATCAACTTGGTACCGAATCGCAGTTTTCGCGCAATATTATGTCCGTTTCGGACCGAAGATGCGCAATATTTGCAAAGGCGCGTAGGCGCAGGAGGACGGGATATGGCCGGATACGATGATCGCGACGGTAAAATCTGGATGAACGGCAAACTGGTGGACTGGCGCGATGCCAAGGTCCACGTGCTGACCCATGCCCTGCATTACGCGTCGTCGGTGTTCGAAGGCGAACGCTGCTATAATGGGACCATCTTTAAAAGTGTTCAGCACTCCGAGCGGCTGCGCAATTCCGCCAACCTGCTGGATTTCGACGTGCCCTATTCGGTGGAGGAGCTGGAAAAGGCCAAATACGACGTGTTGACCGCCAATGGCTGGACCGATGCCTATGTCCGCGCCATCGCTTGGCGCGGCGCGGGCGAAGACATGGGCGTGGCATCGCGCAACAACCCGGTTCAGGTTGCCGTCGCGGCCTGGGAATGGGGCAATTACTATGGTGACGCCAAGATGAAAGGTGCCAAACTGGACATCGCCAAATGGCGCCGCCCCGATCCGGCCACCATCCCCTGCGAAGCCAAGGCTGCCGGGCTTTACATGATTTGTACCATGTCAAAACACGCCGCCGAAGACAAAGGCTGTTCCGACGCGATGATGTTCGATTATCGTGGCTATGTCGCAGAAGCCACCGGCGCCAATATCTTCTTCGTCAAGAACGGCGAAGTGCATACGCCGAAACCCGACTGTTTCCTCAATGGCATCACCCGCCAGACCGTGATCGGCATGCTGAAAGAACGCGGCATCACAGTGACCGAGCGCCACATCATGCCTGAAGAGCTGGAAAGCTTCGAGCAATGCTGGTTGACCGGCACCGCCGCCGAAGTCACCCCGGTCGGCCAGATCGGCGATTACAAGTTCGAAGTCGGTGCGCTGACCCGCGACATTTCGGAAAGCTATGAAAAGCTGGTGCGCAGCTGATCAACCGGCGTAACCGGCCCTCGTTCTTCTGTTCACAAATATCCCGGGGGCGGTGCGCACCGCGCGGCGGGGGCAGCGCCCCCTCTGCTTCGCCCAAGGGGCGAAGCGCATCCTGCGCGCGCCGTCAGGCGCGCACAATCAAGTCACGTCAGGCACTTTACGACGGGCTCATCCCACGCATCCGTTCGGACCGGCGGCGCAACAATTCCACCGTGGTCAGCAACAGGATCGAAATCGCCACCAAGATGGTCGCCACTGCCAAGATGGTCGGGGATATCTGTTCACGCAGGCCGGTGAACATCTGCCAAGGCAACGTCTTCTGTCCGGCAGACCCGACGAACAGCACCACCACCACTTCGTCGAAAGAGGTGATGAAAGCGAACAGCGCCCCGGAAATCACCCCAGGCAGGATTAGCGGCATTTGCACCTTGAAAAACGTGGTGACCGGATCGGCCCCCATATTCGCGGCAGCCCGGGTCAGCGACCGGTCGAACCCGACCAGCGTCGCAGTGACCGTGATGATCACGAAGGGAATACCCAGAACCGAATGTGCCAAAATCACCTTGACGTAGCCGACGAAATTTTTCGGCAGCCCCAAAGTGCCTTCAAGCCAGTTGCCGATATCGGAGTAGAAGAAGAACATGCCGGTGGCCGAAATGATCAGCGGCACGATCATCGGCGAAATCATCACCGCCATGATGGCGCGACGCCCCGGCACATGCGATTGCGACAGACCGATGGCGGCCAATGTTCCCAGCGACACCGAAATGATCGTCGCGATCGGTGCGATGATCAGCGAATTCTTGAACGAACGCTGCCATTCGCTGTTGGTGAAGAAATCGACGTAATGTTTCAGCGAATACCCCGCCGGATCGAAACGCAGCATTTCCGGCGTGAAGGTGAAGAAGTTTTCAGCGTTGAAGCTGAGCGGCATCACCACCAGGATCGGCGTGATCAGGAAGACGAAGATGGCGCCGCAGATCACCCGGAAACTGTAGAACCACAGCACCTGACGCGATGTCAGATAGGGCAGCAATTTGGCGCGATACCGGCCTTCGTAAAGCCAATAGGTGAACCAGTGGTAGAACCAGCCCGAAAGCGCGCCCAGAACCACGCCCGGCACACCAGCAAAGACAAAGCCCAAGGTTGCGAAGCCGAGGATGGAAATCCATTTGGACAGCGTCTCGTTTTTCAACAATGCGATATAGACAAAGCCCATGAAGGCGATCAGCGCAGCGCCGATCACAACCCCAAGAAAACCGGATCCATTGGCGGTACCGACGAACAGCCCCAGAAAGGCCCCGGCCGCTGCAATCGTGGGCAGGACCAGGGACAGGGGTTTGCGGGAGATAGGAGTGAGTGCAGCCATGATCGTTACCCCAGTTTCACGTTGTCGATGCCGACAATCTTGTCATAGGCCCAGTACAGGATCAGCACGACAGCCAGCAGGATGGTGCCCAAGGCCGCAGCCAGACCCCAGTTCAACGAACTGGAAATGTGATAGGCGATCCGGTTCGAGATGAAGACGCCTTTGGTACCGCCGACGATTTCAGGTGTGATGTAATACCCAATCGACAGGATGAAGACCAAAATCGACCCGGCACCGATGCCCGGCACCGACTGCGGGAAATAGACCCGCCAGAACGCGGTCCAGTTGGTCGCCCCCATCGATTTCGCCGCCCGCAGATAGGTCGGCTGGATCGTCTGCATCACCGAATACATCGGCAAGATCATGAACGGCAACAGGATATGGGTCATCGCGATGATCGTACCGAGTTGGTTATTGATCAGCACCAACCTGGCGTCATCGGGCACGATGCCCAGCCAGACCAGAACTTCGTTGATCACGCCTTGTTGTTGCAACATCACCTTCCATGCCGAGGTGCGCACCAGAAGCGAAGTCCAGAACGGGAGCAGCACCAGGATCATCAGCATATTGGCAGACCGCGCCGGCAGGTTGGCCAGAATCCAAGCCACCGGATAGCCCAGCAAGATGCAGGACGTGGTGATCACCAGCGACATGAACAGCGTTCGCATGAACAGGGTGATCAGAATTCGTTTGTTTTCCGGCTGCGCAACCGCGCCTTCTGCGGTGCGCTGCATATCGATGGCATTGAGGAAATAGCCATTGGTGTAGCGAACCGAATGGGTCTTGATGGTGCGCCAGGTTTCCAGTTCACCCCATTTGTCGTCGATATCGATCAACTTGTCCTTGAACGGACCGTCGGTTTCTGGATCTATTTTCTTGATCTTGCGCCCGGTTTGCCGGAACAGCGACGACAGGCCGGTTTGTTCGTAATTCAGCCGCGACCCGAGCTTGGTATGTTCCTTGGCTTCGACCGCAGCGACCATATCGGTAACGAAAGCCTGATACAGCGCTTCGTCCGGCAAAGTGTCGCTTTCGGCATCCCAGTTTTTCAATTCGGCCACGGTCAGCGGCAGCGTTTGTTCAACGAAACCGTTTTCCACCGACCTGAACAGCATCGACCCAATCGGAATGATAAAGGAAAACAACACAAAGATCAGGAGGGGAGCAATCAATGCAAGGGCGCGCAGTTTTTGCCGTCGCAAGGCTCGGCTCAGGCTGCGCTTCAACGGTGTTCCGTCCGCAGCAAGGACAGGACCGCCATTGCGACCTGAACTTTGGGAATCCGTTTCGCGTGCGTCTAGCGCCGCCGCTTCGTGAAAAGCGTCTTCCGGTGTGGGCGCGTCAGCAGTTTGCTGACCGGTGCCTTTCAGTTCGCTCATGATGTCCCCGTCGTATGAATTGCGGATGGGCCTTTGGCGGCCCATCCTTTGTTACAGTCTCGAAGCGGACTGATTACTTGGCCAGCCAAGCCTGGAATTTCGCGTCGATATCGTCGCGATAGTCGGCCCAGAACTCGTAGTTATACAGGAACGTGTTCGTGGCATTGGCCGGATCAGTCGGCATGTGCGGAGCCATGTCGATGCCCAGTTCGGCATGTTTGCCGACCAGCGGTGCCGAGGAGGCACGGGCCGGACCGTAGGAGATGTACTGAGCCTGATCCGCCAGACGCTGGGTGTCGGTGGCGAAATAGATGTAATCCAGCGCCTGCTTCTGGCGCTCTTCGCTCAGACCGGCGGGGATGATCCAGCCGTCCAGATCGAACACCTGCGCGTCCCACAGCATGGCGACGGGCTGTTTCTGTTCGACGATCAGGCTGAACAGACGACCGTTATAGGTCGACCCCATGACGACTTCGCCATCGGCGAGAAGTTGCGGCGTGTCGGCACCGGCCGACCACCAGACTACGCTGTCCTTGATGGTGTCGAGCTTGGCCAGCGCTTTGTCCTGACCTTCCGGGGTTTCCAGAACGTCATAGACGTCTTCCTTGGCAACACCATCACAGAGCAGAGCCCATTCCATGTTGTTGATCGGACGCTTTTCCAGCGCGCGCTTGCCCGGATAGGCTTCGAGGTCGAACACGTCGCAGACATCATCCGGAGGGGTGTCACCGACCAGATCGGTGCGATAGCCGAAAGTAGTCGAATAGACGATCTGCGGGATGAAGCAATCAGACACCAGCAAATCGCCGAAATCGTCAGCTGCCGAGGTGCCATCCGGCGCCGGGGCCAGTTGAGTATCGGGATCGATTTCCATCGCCAGACCTTCGTCGCACAGACGCATTGCGTCGGCGGCCACAACGTCGACCACATCCCAGGTGACGTTGCCCGCTTCGTTCATCGCGCGCAGCTTGGCAACTGCTTCGTTCGAGCTGTCATCGTTGATGATATTGACACCGGTCTTGGCGGTGTAGGGTGCATGATACGCGTTCTGCTGCGACTTGGAATAGGCGCCGCCCCAAGACACGATGGTCATGTCTGCTGCAGCAACTGCGCCTGCCGAAAGGGCGAGGGCAGAGCTGGCAATCAGAAGCTTGGTCGGTTTCATTCAGTAACTCCCAGTAATTTCCCGTTCTAGAATTATGGACCCCGGGGTCACGGGTTTACCGCACGAGGTCTCAGGCGATCCCGCACCCCTGAACGGGATGCGGGGTTATCCTGTTACGCGTCGAGTGCGTGACAATCCTGAGGCAGCCAACCGATTTCGATCTGCTGCCCAGGTTTCAGCCGGACCTGGTCCGGCGCGTTGCGCGATTTGATGACGAAATCATCATTGCCGGCAACGCTGAGACGGGTGCGGAACACGTCGCCCATGTAAATGAATTCCTTGACCGTCGCCTTCAGAAGATGCGCGTCTTCCTTCAGCCGGTCCTTGTTGAATTCCACCCGTTCGGGACGGATCGACACCTTGGTGCGTTCGCCCACCTTCGACACGTTGACCGGTTTGCAGTCGATCAGTTCGCCATCGTCCAGTTGCACCACGGCAGAGTCTGAAGTGATTTCCTTGACCACACCTTCCAGCGTGTTGTTTTCGCCGATGAACTGCGCAACGAAGCTGTTTTGCGGCGATTCATACAAGGTGTCCGGCGGATCAAGCTGCTGAATCCGGCCATCGTCGAACACGGCGACGCGGTCGGACATGGTCAACGCTTCAGTCTGGTCGTGGGTCACGTAAACCGTGGTGATGCCCAATTCATGCGCCAAACGGGTAATTTCGAACTGCATATGTTCACGCAGCTGCTTGTCCAGCGCGCCCAAGGGTTCGTCCATCAAGACCAGTTCAGGTTCGAACACCAGCGCGCGGGCCAGTGCGATCCGCTGTTGCTGTCCCCCCGAAAGCTGTGCTGGGCGGCGGCCACCAAATTCACCCATCTGGACCATGTCCAGCGCGCGCCTGACCTTGGCTTCGCGTTCGGATTTGCCAATCTTGCGCACTTCCAGAGGGAAGGACAGGTTTTCGGCCACCGTCATATGCGGGAACAGCGCGTAATTCTGGAACACCATGCCGATGCCGCGCTTGTGCGGTGGAATGTTGTTGATCGGCTTGCCGTCCAACAGGATTTCACCATGAGTTGCTGTTTCGAACCCGGCCAGCATCATCAGGCAGGTGGTTTTGCCCGATCCCGATGGTCCGAGCATCGTCAGAAACTCGCCCTTCGGCAAACTGAGGTTCAGGTCTTTTACGACCAGTGTTTCGCCGTCGTAACTCTTTTGGACGCGTTCAAACGCGACAAAAGCATCGCTTGTCGATCCGTCTGGCAATGTATTTCCCCGTTCTCTAGTGGCGTATTTTACGCTCGTTCATTTCAAACTAAAGCCTGTAGCAACCAGTCTTGCAACCAAATCGCGGCACTTTTGAACAAAAAGCGACATTAAACTTCAGCCTGAAAGATTTATTCGGTTCCTTAGCCTGCTTGAGGCGAAGTTTCAGGCGAAACCGCCCCCATCGCCAATTTTGCCAGAAAAACAGGCAGAATCGAGCGCTTAAATTTTAGCCGATATCAAATCTCCGACAAAGGATTTGTCCGGAACCTGATGGGTTTCGGTACATAATTTTTTCTGCTCGGATCATGCGCCATTTTTTAGGCAACTGTCGTTTTTGAACCTTAAAAGAGCTGTTTTACGCATAACAACATAGATCAACCGTCATAGGATTCGAGTCGTAGGTCGATTCCGCACGGTCGAACCAGCGGGTCGCATTTCATCGTATTCTTATGCGGAGGCCCCGATGACTCAGAAAGCGATATCCTTTTCTCCAGCCGAATATCGTCGACGGTTGATGCTGACACGCGCTGCGATGGCCGAACGGGATCTGGACGCGATTTTCATCGAAGATCCGTCGAATATGGCATGGCTGACCGGCTATGACGGCTGGTCGTTTTATGTTCATCAAGGCTTGATCGTCACCCATAACACGGACCCGGTGTGGTGGGGGCGCAATATGGATGCCAATGGCGCGCGTCGCACCGCGTGGATCGGCGAAGACGTGATCCGCCCCTATGGCGATGAATATGTGCAATCCACCAGTCGCCACCCGATGCAGCACCTTGCGGCGCTGTTAAAAGAGATGGGGTTTGAAACCGCCCGGATCGGGGTGGAAATGGAAAATTACTATTTCTCGGCCAAAGCCTATACCACATTGTTGGCAGAACTGCCGCAGGCCGAAATCGTTGATGCCACAGCTTTGGTGAACTGGCAGCGTGCGGTGAAGTCGGATGAAGAACTGACCTTCATGCACCGCGCCGCGCGAATCGCTGAAAAGATGGTTTTGGGCGCGATTGACCGCTCTGACGTCGGGGTGAAGAAAAACGAACTGGTCGCAGACATCTATCACGATGCGCTGACCGGGGCAGACGGGCATTGGGGCGATTACCCGGCGATTGTTCCGATGTGCCCTTCGGGTGCCGATGCCTCGGCTGCGCATTTAACCTGGAACGGGGCGGAGCTGCGGTCGGGGGAATGCACCTTTTTCGAACTCGCGGGCGTTTATCGCCGTTATCACACGCCGCTTTCGCGGACCGTGTTCCTGGGCACGCCGCCCGAAGACATGAAACGTGCCGAAGCCGCTTTGGTCGAAGGGTTGGAGGCGGGGATCGATGCTGCCCGCGCAGGCAATGTCGCTGGCGATATCGCCCGGGCGCTGGCCGGGCCGCTGGATCGCGCCGGGATTGAGCGCGGGGCGCGTTGCGGCTATTCGATCGGCCTGTCTTATCCGCCGGATTGGGGAGAACGCACCATCAGCCTGCGAGACGAGGATGAAACCGAACTGCTGCCCGGCATGACATTCCATTTCATGCCCGGCCTGTGGACCCCGGAATGGGGGCTGGAAATCACCGAACCGGTGCTGATCACCGATAGAGGTCCGGCCAAACCGTTCTGCAACCTGCCACGCCAATTGTTCGTCAAAGCGGATCGAAATTCGATCATGGCACCGCTGGATCACAGTGATCCGATTCTGGCCGCGTCCTTGGCCGCGCAGGAGCTGAGCAAGGAAAACCCAATCTGATCAAGCGGTGATTTCGCCTTGATCACAAAGGTGCGCCCGCATCCAGGATCGGAGGCGGGCGCTTTTGTTGGTTTGTGCTTGCCCCGATCAACCGGCGCAAAAGTTCACGAAGCGGGCTTCCACAACCCTTCGTCCTTGATCCGTGCCATGCCTTCGTCCAACGATTTTGCCGCGCGTTCGATCAGGGTATCGACTTCGTCGCGGGTCATCACCAATGGCGGGCTGATGATCATCCGGTCGCCAACATGGCGCATTACCAGATTGTTGGCAAAGCAGCGTTCGCGGCAGATATAGCCGACGGTGCCCGCATCGGATGCGAATCGGGCGCGGCTTTCCTTATGTGGTGTCAGGGCGATAGAGCCCATCATGCCGACGATATTCGCTTCGCCCACCATCGGGTGATCGGCCAGCGCCTGCCATTTTTCTTTCAGGTAGGGGCCAACGTCGTCACGAACGTGTTCGACGATCTTTTCTTCCTGCATGATATTGAGGTTTTCCAAAGCAACGGCGGCGGCCACCGGGTGGCTGGAATAGGTATAGCCGTGATTGAATTCGCAACCGCCAATCACTTCGGCGATTTCATCGCTGACGATGGAGGCCCCGATCGGTTGATAGCCCGAGCTGAGGCCCTTGGCGATGGTCATGATATCGGGTTTCCACCCCACGGTCTGCGATCCGAACCAATTGCCAGTACGGCCAAAGCCGCAGATCACTTCATCCGCGATCAGCAGAATTTCGTACTTGTCGCAAATCCGCTGAATTTCGGGCCAATAGGTTTCTGGCGGCACGATGACCCCACCGGCCCCCTGCACCGGTTCGGCGATGAAGGCGGCGACATTGTCTTCGCCCAGATCGTTGATCGCCTGTTCCAGCTGGCGGGCGCGTTCCAGACCGAATTCTTCGGGGCTTTGATCGCCGCCTTCGGTCCACCAATCGGGTTGATCGATATGGTGGATATCCGGAATCGGCAGACCGCCCTGCGCATGCATACCGCCCATACCGCCCAGTGACGCGGCACCCACGGTCGACCCGTGATAGGCATTTTTACGGCTGATAATGATCTTTTTCGTCGGCTTGCCTTTTTCGGCCCAATAGGTGCGCACCATGCGCAGATTGGTGTCGTTGGCTTCGGACCCGGACCCGGCATAGAACACGTGGTTCAGGTTGCCCGGCGCGAGTTCTGACAATTTCTGTGACAGCGCGATGGCAGGCACGTGGGTGGTCATGAAAAAGGTGTTATAATAAGGCAATTCCTTCATCTGCCGCGCCGCGACTTCGGCCAGTCGATCGCGGCCATAGCCGATATTGACGCACCACAACCCGGCCATACCATCGAGGATTTTGTTGCCTTCGCTGTCGTGGATCCACACGCCTTCGGCGCGGGTGATCACCCGGGCACCGCGTTCAGCCAGTTCGTTCTGTGTGGTGAACGGATGCATGTGATGCGCCGCATCAATCGCCTGCAATTCATCCGTGGGCATGTGGTTGGAGATCGTGGACATCAAAGCCTCATTTGTCTGGAAATTACATTTGAACCGCGAATGGCGGCCGTTGATTCCAAAATATGATCAAATTAAATTTTGTCAATCGAATCGATCATGTCACCAAATCAAGACAACATCGCGCGAACTTGCTGCATACCTTGCATCATATCTTCAATATTTGCCTGCGCGGCGCGATCTTTTTCTCTGGCTTCCAGCGCGGCCACGAGGTCCTTGTGCATGTCCGGCAGGTTCTGCGTTCCGACCCGGCCACAGACGACCCGCAACGAAGGCCCGAAACGCAGCCACAAGCCTTCGGCCAGATCGCTGAGAATCGGCGCGTCGGCCATTTGGTAAATCCGTTGATGAAAGCGGTAATTGTTTTCCAGATAGGCCTGCAAATCACCGGTCACGATAGCCTGGTCCAGCAGATCGTCAAACCTTCTGAGTTCCCGTACATCGGCAGGCTTTGCATTCTCGGCAGCGCGTCGGGCCAGATCACCTTCAAGGCATTGTCGAGCAACAATAATTTCTTCTATATTCTTTGCCGTCAACAACGGCACAATGACCCGGCGATTGCCCTGAAACTTCAGCGCGCCCTCGGCGGTGAGACGACGGATCGCTTCGCGGACCGGCGTCATACCCGCATCCAGCCGTGCGGTCAGTCCCTGAATCGTCACCGGCTGGCCCGGCGCGATTTCCCCAAACAGTATTTGTTCCCGCATCTTGCGATAGACCAATTCATGCGTGGGGAGCCGCTTTTCAACGGTATCAATAACGGTCAATTTTCGGGCACCTCGGTCTATCACTGCTCATTTCTCAACTCTGCTTATTCGGCTTCGCTTGCGAGTTTAACGACAGCATGGATACTTTACCATATTGCCTTGTGCGGCAAAGTTTGATCAAATTAAATCGATGGGCACCAAGACCCTCGATCAACGGGAGATTAAAATATGAAGAATCGTTTTCTAACCGCGGCAGCCAGCCTTGCGCTGTTTGCGGGGGCCGCAACCGCCGAAGAAGTGCGGGTTTATAACTGGTCAGACTATATCGACGAAGAGTTGCTGGCCAAATTCGAAGCAGAGACCGGTATCGATCTGGTATATGACGTGTTCGACAGCAACGAGGTTCTGGAAACCAAGATGCTGGCAGGCGGGTCAGGGTATGACGTGGTGGTGCCTTCTGGCTCTTTCTTGCAGCGCCAGATCACTGCGGGTGCATTCCAGAAACTGGACATGGCGAAACTGCCGAATCATGCGAACATGTGGGATGTGGTCGAGAAACGCACTGTTCAATACGATCCCGACAACGCCTATTCGATCAACTACATGTGGGGCACCACCGGCATCGGCGTGAATATCGGCAAGGTGCAGGAGCTTTTGGGTGAAGACGCTCCGATCGACAGTTGGGCTTTGGTTTTCGATCCCGCCAACATGGAAAAGCTGGCCGACTGCGGGGTACATTTCCTTGACGCGCCGGGTGAAATGATCCCGGCGGCGTTGCAATATCTGGGCGAAAACCCCGACAGCCAAGACCCCGATGTGATCGCCAAGGCCGAAGGTGCCTATATGGCGATTCGCCCCTATATCCAGAAGTTCCACAGTTCGGAATACATCAACGCGCTGGCCAATGGCGACATCTGCGTCGCGGTCGGCTGGTCGGGTGACGTGTTGCAGGCACGTGACCGTGCGGCAGAAGCCGAAAACGGCGTCGAAATCGCCTTTCACGCGCCCAAGGAAGGGGCGCAGATGTGGTTCGACCAGATGGCGATCCCGGTCGATGCACCAAACCCGGATGCAGCGCACAAGTTCCTGAACTTCATCATGGACGCTCAGAACATGGCGGCGGCGTCGAACTATGTCTATTACGCCAACGGCAACAAGGCGAGCCAGGAATTCCTGGTTGAAGACGTGATTGGTGATCCGGCGATTTACCCGGATGCGGCGACCCTTGAAAATCTGTTCACCACCCGGCCGTATCCAGCCAAGGTGCAGCGGGTAGCCACCCGGCTGTGGACCAAGATCAAATCGGGCATCTAACAAACCTGTCATCCATATGGGCCTGCGCCACACCGGCGCAGGCCCTTTTTCCAGCAAGGACAGCCATGACTCAGACCGTATTCGCCCCTTGGGAAGACCCCGGGGAAAAGCCGCTGATTCAGTTCAAGAACGTCACCAAACGCTTCGGCAGCTTCACCGCCATCGACAACCTGACCCAAGATATCTATGAGCGCGAATTCTTCGCGCTTCTGGGGCCATCGGGCTGTGGCAAAACCACGATGATGCGTATGCTGGCAGGGTTCGAAGAAGTGACCGAAGGCCAGATTTTGCTGGCCGGTCAGGACATGGCGCGGGTGCCCCCCAATGAGCGCGCTGTAAACATGATGTTCCAGTCCTATGCGCTGTTTCCACATTTGTCAGTTTGGGAAAATATCGCATTCGGCCTGAAACGGAAAAAGATGCCGAAAAGCGAACTCGACGCGCGGGTCGATGAAATGCTGCGCTTGACCCGGTTGGAACGATTTGCCCGGCGCAAACCGCATCAGATTTCCGGCGGTCAACGGCAGCGCGTGGCGCTGGCCCGGTCGCTGGCCCGTGCCCCCAAGCTGCTGTTGCTGGACGAACCTTTGGGCGCATTGGACAAAAAGCTGCGGCAGGATACCCAGTTCGAACTGATGGATATTCAGGAAAAGACCGGCACCACTTTCGTGATCGTGACCCACGATCAGGAAGAATCGATGACCGTCGCTTCGCGCGTGGCGGTGATGGACGAAGGTCAGATCATCCAAGTGGCAACACCTGACAAGATCTATGAAGAACCCGCTTCGCTATATGTGGCCGATTTCATTGGCGACGTGAACATCATCGAGGGAATCGCGACGAAATCCGGTGAAGACGGTTACAAAATCAATTGGTCCGAGGGCAAAGAACCGTTTCAGGCCAAGACCCCCCGCACCCTGAGCGAAGGGCAGAAAGCCTATATCGCCATCCGGCCGGAAAAGATCGCGGTTTCACAGGACAAACCCGACAGTGCCTTGAATTCGATCAAGGGCAAGATCGTCGACATCGCCTATCTGGGCAATATGTCGACCTACCATGTCGAAATTCCCGGCGGGTTGACCATCAAGGCGCAGACCGCCAATACCCGCCGCCTGTCACGGCGCAGTTTCACTTGGGAAGACGAAGTCTGGCTGAGTTGGACGCTGACCGCCGGATCGGTATTGGAGCGATAGGATGAGACGATTTTTTCTCATCTTCATCCCCTATATCTGGCTTCTGGCGCTGTTTCTGGTGCCGTTCCTGATCGTGTTCAAAATTTCGCTCAGCGACATCGCGCTGGCGATCCCGCCTTATGTGCCGGTGATCGAGTGGTCTGATGGCTGGGCGGGGTTCAAGAATTTCCTGTCGCAGTTGGATTTGGAAAACTTTGTCTGGCTGACCCAAGACGACCTGTATTGGAAAGCCTACCTTTCCAGCCTCAAAATCGCCGCTGTTTCGACCGTGCTGACGCTTATGGTTGGTTATCCGATCGCTTACAGCATGGCGCAGGCACCGAATGAATGGCGCCCGACGCTGATGATGCTGGTGATCCTGCCGTTCTGGACCAGTTTCCTGATCCGGGTCTATTCCTGGATGGGGATTCTGGGAAAAGAAGGTTTTCTGAACCAGTTCCTGCTGTGGACCGGGATGATATCGGAACCTTTGCAGATCATGAACACGCCGACGGCGGTCTATATCGGCATTGTTTATACCTATCTGCCTTTCATGATCCTGCCGATTTATTCCGCTTTGGAAAAGCTGGACGCAAGCCTGCTGGAAGCCGCCGAGGATCTGGGATGTTCGCGGCTGTCGGCCTTTTGGCTGGTGACCATTCCGCTGTCGAAAAACGGTATCATCGCAGGTAGTTTCCTGGTCTTCATCCCGGCACTTGGCGAATTCGTCATTCCTTCACTTCTGGGCGGATCGGGGACGTTGATGATCGGTAAGGTTCTGTGGGAAGAATTCTTCTCCAACCGGGATTGGCCGGTGGCCAGCGCGGTGGCGGTGGTGTTGCTGCTGCTGCTGATCATCCCGATCATCCTGTTCCAGAAAAACGAACAAAAATCCCGGGAGATGGATCAATGAGACGGTTTTCATGGTTCAATGCGACCTCGCTGACCTTCGGCTTCGTCTTTCTGTACCTGCCGATGCTGCTTTTGGTGATTTACAGCTTCAATTCTTCCAAGCTAGTCACGGTGTGGGCGGGATTTTCGACCAAGTGGTACGGCGAACTGCTTCAGAACGAAGCCTTTCTCGATGCGGCTTGGGTCACCCTGCGCGTGGCGGTGATATCTTCGACCATCGCTACGGTTTTGGGCACGATGGCAGCCTATGTTCTGGTGCGCAGCGGCCGGTTCCTGGGCCGGACGCTGTTTTCCGGCATGATCTATGCGCCGCTTGTCATGCCCGACGTGATCACCGGCCTGTCGCTGTTGTTGCTGTTCATCGGTATCGGGCTGGACCGCGGTGTTCTGACCATCGTTCTGGCGCATACGACCTTTGCGATGTGCTATGTGTCGGTAGTGGTGTCGTCGCGGCTGGTCAGTTTCGACAAATCGCTAGAAGAAGCGGCTTTGGATCTGGGTTGTACACCGATGCAAAGTTTCCGGCTGGTCACCTTGCCAATCATTGCACCGGCGGTCATTTCAGGCTGGCTTCTGGCCTTTACCCTGTCGCTTGACGATCTGGTGATCGCGTCGTTTACCGCTGGTCCTTCGTCTACCACGCTGCCGATCAAGATCTTTTCGGCAGTGCGGTTGGGTGTCAGCCCGGAAATCAACGCGCTGTCGACCATCATGATCGGGATCGTCACCATCGGCGTCATTTCAGCGTCTTTGATCACGAAACGATCAATGGTGCGGCAACAACTGGAAGAACAAGAAGCGATACGTACCTGATGAAACGGATCATGCCGAATTACGCTTATGGCCCGGGACCGCGCGCGCGCTGTTTTTGGGGGCCAAGCACCCTGCCCGACGATCATATGCCACCGGCAAGTGGCACAATCCGCACTCAATTTGCGGTGATCGGTGCCGGCTATACCGGGTTGAACGCTGCGCTGCATCTGGCGCAGGCAGGGCATGCCGTCACCCTGTTCGACGCCGAAAGTCCCGGCTGGGGGGCGTCGGCCCGCAATGGTGGATTTTGCTGTCTGGGCGGGGCCGCGCTGCCGTTCAAGGCCATCGCCAAACGCTATGGGCAGCAGGGGTTGCAAGACTGGTGCGCCAGCGAAGTCGCCGCGATCAAACAGGTTCAGGACTTTCTGACCCGGACCGGCACCGATGCCGAAACCCATTCGAACGGCGAAACCATTTTGGCCCATACGCCCGCCTCCATGCGCGAACTGCGCGCCGAACAGGCAGAACTAGAGACTAATTTTGGCGTCGATACGACACTGATCGAAGCCGAGGATCTGGCCGCGCAAGGGATGCACGGGCGTTTTCACGGCGCACTGACATTGCCAATCGGATTCGGGCTAAATCCGCGCAAATATGCCGATGGACTAAGCCGCGCCTGTCTTGCGGCGGGGGTGACGATACACGCGCAAAGCCCGGTCAAATCGGTCAAGCGCGACGGGGACGGTTTCACCCTACAAACGCCGAAGGCCACGGTCCGGGCCGACAAGGTGATCTTTGCCACCAACGGCTATTCCTCCGAAGACGTGCCGGACTGGATGCGGGCGCGCTACATGCCGATGCAATCGAACGTCCTGGTCACAAGGCCGCTGAGCCCGGAAGAAATCCGCGCCGGGTGGAGCAGCGACCAGATGGCCTATACCCACCAGACATTCCTCAATTACTTCCGGCTGATGCCGAACGGGCAATTCCTGTTCGGGATGCGCGGCGGGTTGGGGTCATCGGCCAAGGTCGACACGGCGCTGCACCGGCGCACACGTGAACGGTTCGAAGCAGTCTTTCCCGATTGGGCGCATGTGGAAACGCCTTATGGCTGGAATGGCATTCTGGCCTTTTCGGCAAAGCTCGCGCCCTATGTCGGGCCAGTCCCGGAACTGCCGGGGGCTTTTGTCGGCTTTGCCTATCACGGCAACGGTGTTGCGATGGGGTCTTATGCCGGGGCTTTGCTGGCCGATCTTGCGCAGGGGAAAGACCCCGAACGGCCATATCCCGCCTTGATTCGCGATGTGCCGAAGCGGTTCCCGTTGGGCCGATTCCGCCGGATGCTGATCGCACCGGCATACGCCTATGCGTCGATGACGGGGAAGTAGCGGGCAAAGATCCGCGCCTGCCCGGTGGGTGGGCCTTTGTTCAGCCCTGCGGTGTCATCCCTGCCCGCGCCTTGGCCCGTTTCAACCCAAGCGCATGTTCGCGCCAGATGATCAGCACACCCGCCAAAATGATCAAAGACGCCCCGGCCAACATCTGCGACGTTGGCACTTCGTCAAAGATGAAATAGCCGATCAGCAGCGCGAACAGCATCGAGGCGTAATCGAACGGTGCCACCACTGACGCCCCGGCAAAGCGATAGGCGGAAGTCAGGAATATCTGTCCCAACCCGCCGACCAACCCCGCGATAATAAGCAGACCCGCCTCGGGCAGGGCGGGCACGACCCAGCCGAAGGGCAATGTCAGCAGCGACAAGGTGGTCGAGGTCAGCGAAAAGAAAAACACGATGGCCGAAGTCTGTTCGGTCTGAACCAGATTGCGAATGTGGATTTGCGCCAGCGCCGCGAAGACCGCCCCAAGCAGGACAAAGGCCGCGCCCAGCGCTTGGGCGGTCCGCACCGTTTCGCCGGCAAACAAAGTCAGACGCGGTTCGATCACGATCAGAACCCCGATCAGGCCTAACCCGACCGCCGTCATTCGGAACAAATGAACCTTTTCGCCCAGAAACATCGCCGCGAAAATCACCGTCAGCAACGGCGCAGCATAGCCGATGGCAGTCACTTCGGGCAGCGGCAGAAGGCCTAGACCGGCAAACATCATCCCCATTGCACAGGTCCCGATCAGGCCGCGCCAGAAATGCCCTATCGGCGAGGCCACCTTCAACCCGGTGCGCAGATCGCCGCGCAGCCACAACCAGATCAAAATCACCGGCATGGCAAGAAGCGAGCGGAAAAACACCGCCTCTCCGGGCGGCACATGACCAGATGTCGCCTTGATCAGCGCCGCCATGGTGATGAACATCACCACCGAACACAGCTTCAGCAAAATGCCTTTGACGGGGTTCATTTCGGGGTCTCCTTGCGGTTGCGGCGATGCTGAACGGGTTAAGGAAAAAGGTCCAGCCCTTGCGTTCGCTCAAATCCATGCGAAAAGAACAAGGCCAGATTGTAGAATACACAAGGATCGTGGGCCCAATGTTCGACGCCAATTACCTTATCAGCCGCTTGTCCCGGGCTATGGAAACCACGCCGGGCAAGGTTTTCGCCACCCGCCCGGGCCTGCCCGGTGTCACCTATGCGCAGTTGTTTGCAGGGGCACAAAGTCTGGCGCAGAAATTGATGCTGACGGGGCTACAGCCGGGAGATCGGGTGGCAGTTCAGGTGGAAAAGACACTGGAAGCGGTGGAATTGTATCTGGGCACGGTTTTGGCCGGTGGTATCTTTCTGCCGCTGAACACCGCCTATACCGGGGCCGAGATGGACTATTTCATCACCGACGCCGCCCCGCGGATTCTGGTCTGCGATCCGGGCCGGATTGATGAACTGGCCCCGTTGGCAGGCGGTGCCACGGTTTTCACCTTGGATAAAAACGGTAAGGGCACGTTAATGACCGACCTGCCCGATCCTGACCCGGCATTTAAACCGGTGCCGCGCGGGGCGGATGATCTGGCCGCGATCCTTTATACCTCTGGCACCACGGGGCGGTCCAAGGGCGCGATGCTGAGCCACAAGAACCTTGCTTCCAATTCCGAAAGCCTGCGCGATTTATGGCGGTTCACCGATCAGGACGTATTGATCCACGCTTTGCCGATCTTCCATACTCACGGGTTGTTCGTAGCAACCAATGTGGCGCTGTTAGCCGGGGCTTCGGTGGTGTTCCTGCCAAAATTCGATGCCGAGGCAATTCTTGATGCGATGCCGACATCGACCGCGCTGATGGGGGTACCGACATTCTATACCCGCTTGCTGGACAATCCGCACCTGACGCTGGAACAGTCTCGAAACATGCGGCTGTTCGTGTCGGGATCGGCGCCGCTTCTGGTCGATACCCATGAAAAATGGCAGACCCGCACCGGACATCGCATATTGGAACGATACGGCATGACCGAAACCAACATGAGCACCTCGAACCCGTATGACGGTGAACGTCGCGCAGGCACGGTTGGCTTGCCGCTGCCCGGGGTCGAATTGCGCATCATGGGGACCCATGGCGAAGTCGCGCAGGGCGAAATAGGCGTGATCGAGGTGCGCGGCGACAATGTATTTCAGGGCTATTGGCAAATGCCGGAAAAGACCGCCGAGGAACTGCGCCCTGACGGGTGGTTCATCACTGGCGATCTGGCGACCCGCGATGCCGACGGGTATGTCAGCATCGTCGGCCGGGCCAAGGATCTGATCATCACCGGCGGGTTCAATGTCTACCCCAAGGAATTGGAAAGCCTGATCGACGATATTCCCGGTGTGTTGGAAAGCGCGGTGATCGGGGTGCCGCATCGCGATTTCGGCGAAGCTGTGGTAGCGGTCGTGGTCAAGCAAACCCCTGACCTGACGCTTGAACAGATCAAAACCGTCACCAGCCGCGATCTGGCCAAGTTCAAACAGCCAAAACAGACCCTGTTCCTGCCTGAATTGCCCCGCAACACGATGGGGAAGGTGCAAAAGAAGGCTTTGCGGGAAACCTTTGAGGATCTGTTCAGCCAGGAATCGCCGACCTGACCCCGCGGCATCGGCAGGCATTGGCCGAAACGGAACCGCACGGTTTAATTCCGTCCGACGGACCCCAGATAGTTTTTCGTTCAACAGCGTATGTGGCCATTCAGACCCATGCCAGAAAAAGAACGAAAGGAACTGGATATGACTTTCAAAACACTAAGCTTCGCCACCTTGGGCGCGGCCCTGATTGCTGCCCCGGCCTTGGCCGGATCACCGGTTGAACCCATGGCCGAACCTGTTATCGCCGCCCCCGCCCCGGTTGTGTCCACCGGCGGCGACTGGACCGGCGCTTATGGCGGTCTGAGCCTTGGCTATGCCGATGTCAGCACGACCGGCACCTCGACGCTGAGCGGCGACGACGTGATCGGCGGTTTGAGCCTTGGCTATGATTACGATTTTGGCCAGTTCGTATTGGGTGCCGGGTTGGATTACGACGTGTCCAATACCGACCTCAGCGGCACCGACACGTTGGAAAGCATCGGGCGGCTGAAACTGCGCGCCGGTTACGATCTGGGCCGTGGGTTGATCTATGCCACTGGCGGTGTCGCACAGGCGTCCTTGGCCAGCATGGGCGAAGATACCGGTTACTTCGCCGGGATCGGGTATGAACACATGCTGACCGACAACATCTCGGTCGGGGGCGAGGTTCTGTATCACGCGTTCGACAATTTCAACGGATCGGGCACCGATGTTGAGGCAACCACCGCCTCGGCCAAGGTGAATTTCCGCTTCTGATCTGGCAACGGGCGCTTTGACAAGCGCCCGTTTTCGCCTTGTCAGAGTCTATTTCCGGCTCGGCAACGCCCAGTCGGGACGCGGAAAATGGCAGGTATAACCATTTGGAAGCCGTTCCAGATAATCCTGATGTTCCGGTTCCGCCTGCCAGAAATCACCAACCGGTTCGACTTCTGTCACCACTTTGCCCGGCCATATCCCGCTCGCCTCGATATCGGCGATGGTTTCCAGCGCGCAATCCTTTTGCGCCGCGTCGACGTAATAAATCGCGGACCGATAGCTCAATCCCAGATCGTTGCCCTGCCTGTTCAGCGTGGTCGGATCGTGGATCTGAAAGAAAAACTCCAACAGCTTGCGGTAGCTGATCTTGTCCGGGTCAAAGATGATTTCGATCGCTTCGGCATGGCTGCCATGGTTGCGATAGGTCGCATTGGGCACATCGCCGCCGGAATAGCCCACCCGCGTCGACAATACCCCGGGCAGTTTGCGGATCAGATCCTGCATCCCCCAGAAACAGCCCCCCGCCAATACAGCGCGTTGGTCCATCATATGTCCTCCACTTGATTGAGGTAATCGCCATAGCCTTCGGCCGTCATGTCATCGCGATGGATGAAGCGCAGCGAAGCTGAATTGATACAATAGCGCAGCCCGCCGCGATCCGGTGGCCCGTCGTTGAACACATGACCCAGATGGCTGTCGCCATGGGTCGAGCGCACTTCGGTACGAACCATGCCGAGGCTGGCATCGCGCAGTTCGGCAATATGGGCCGGTTCGATCGGCTTGGTAAAGCTGGGCCAACCGCAGCCGGATTCGTATTTGTCCGCTGACGCAAAAAGCGGTTCACCGGACACCACGTCGACATAGATACCCGGCGCCTTGTTGTTCAGCAATTTACCCGATCCGGGCCTTTCGGTGCCGTTTTCCTGAGTGACCCAGAATTGTTCC
Organism: Thalassovita gelatinovora; assembly: GCF_001458355.1. Lineage (GTDB taxonomy): Bacteria > Pseudomonadota > Alphaproteobacteria > Rhodobacterales > Rhodobacteraceae > Thalassobius > Thalassobius gelatinovorus. The sequence goes on from NZ_CYSA01000007.1 coordinate 249,841, forward strand.
GGCGTCAGATTGGCCACCACATCGGGGTGTTTTTCAAATTTCGGCATTGCGGCCCTCCGGTCCTGTTACGTCCTGACAAGATGGCGCAGTTTGACCAAAAACAAAGTCCTGTTTCAATCCTTTGTCGCATTCGTGTTCAACCGCAGCACCGCCCAGCGCGCCGCATCCGCCACGGTGGCATCGGTATCTTCGGTCAACCGGCGCGCCACGGGCAACAGATCGGATTGGCCGGAATTGCCGATTGCATAGAGCACGTTACGGACAAAGCGGTTGCGTCCGATCCGCTTGATCGGACTGCCGGAAAAGAACGCCCGGAACCCGGCATCGTCCAAGACGGCCAATTCGGCCAGTTTCGGCGCTTTCAATTCTTCGCGCGCATGATAGCGCAATTCGCGCGCTTCAATCGCGAATTTGTTCCACGGGCACACCGCCAGACAATCGTCGCAACCATAGATGCGGTTGCCCAGCAACGGCCGCAGGTCCTGCTCTACCGGTCCGTGATGTTCGATGGTCAGATAGGAAATGCAGCGCCGCGCATCGATCTGGTAGGGTGCCGGGAAAGCCGCGGTCGGGCAAATGTCCTGACAGGCGGTACAAGACCCGCAATGGTCGGTTTCGGCTGGATCAGGGTCTAATTCCAGCGTGGAAAAGATCGAGCCGATGAAAAACCAGCTGCCCAGTTCGCGGCTGACCAGATTGGTATGCTTGCCCTGCCATCCCAGCCCCGCCGCCTGCCCCAAGGGTTTTTCGGCCACCGGCGCAGTATCGACGAACACCTTGACCTCGCCACCCGCTTCGGCAATCAGCCAGCGTGCCAGACGCTTCAGCCGTTTCTTGACAAGATCATGATAGTCCTTGTTCTGCGCATAGACCGATATCGCACCACAGTCGCGCTGCTGCAAAATCTGCAACGGATCATGTTCGGGTGTATAGCTTTCTGCCAGAACGATCACCGAACGTGCCTCGGGCCACAATGCCGAAGGGTTGCCGCGCCATTCGGCCCGGTTTTCCATCCATGCCATCTGACCGTGCCGCCCCTTGGCCAGAAACGCCGACAGGCGCTTGGGCACCTGCGGGATATCGCCGGGCCGGCAAATGCGACAGGCATCGAATCCCTCTTGCAGGGCCTGCGATACCAGCGATTGTTTCAACCCCTGTTTCATCTTGGTCAAAATACTCCGGGGGCGTCGCCCAAGGGGCGACGGGGGCAGCGCCCCCGACACCCGTCCGGATCAGAAATCCAGATCGGCATAATGCGCCGGCTGCGGAAAGCCGGGGATCTGGTCGGCCAAGATCGACCGGAACGCCGGGCGCGATTTAATCTTGGCATACCAATCCTTGACCACCGCATGGCGGTTCCAATCCACGTCACGGATATAGTCCAGCGTGGACAGATGCGCAGCGGCGGCAAAATCGGCCAGGCTCATCGCGTCGCCGGCCAGCCAGCGGCGTTGATCCAACAGCCAAGCCATGTAATCGAGATGATATTTAATCTTCTGTGCCCCGGCCTTCACGTTCTTCGAATCCGGATATCCCAACCCCATCACCTTCTTGTTGACCCGCTCATAAAGCAGTTTCGACGTCACTTCATGATGAAACTTGTCATCGAACCACGCCACCAGACGGCGCACTTCATAGCGATCATCCGGGGTGCGCGGCATTAGCGGCGGGTCGGGATAGACTTCTTCGAGATATTCGCAGATCGCCCCGCTTTCGGCCATCGTTTTGCCATCCAGCCGCAGCACCGGCACCTTGGCGGCGGGGTTGCGGCGCAGGAAGTCCGGGTCCTGTTCCCAATAGCGTTCTTCGACCAATTCGCATTCGATGCGTTTTTCGGCCAGACACAACCGGACCTTGCGGCAAAACGGGGACAGGGGAAAATGATAGAGCTTGGCCATTGGCTATATTGTTCTTTCAATCAGCGGGCGTATTCCTGAATGCCCTCTTGAGCGGGGATTTTCAATCCTCGAAACAGGCTGCGCGACCATCCAAACGGATAGTCTCGGCCCCGTCACGGACACTGGCGGCACGGCGTCGGACAAATTCCGCCGGTTGCGACGCCGACCGCGCTTTGGGCGACGGTAGGATGGCGGCCAGTCGCGCGGCCTGAACCGGGGTCAGCCGATCAGGCCCGACATCGAAATAGTGCCGCGCAGCCGCGTCGATGCCAAAGACGCCTTCATCGAATTCCGCCACGTTTAGATAAACCTCGATGATGCGCCGTTTCGACCAGACCAGTTCGACCATCGGCGTCATCAGGGTTTCCAGCGCCTTGCGCACCCAACTGCGGCCATGCCAGAGGAACGTATTCTTGACCACCTGCTGGCTGATCGTCGACGCCCCGCGCGTTGCACCGTCTTCAATCGCGGCGCGGATCGCCGCCATGTCGAAGCCCCAGTGATTGCAGTAATTGGCATCTTCTGCCGCGACCACCGACCGCGCCATCACCGGCGCGACGTTTTCCAGATCGGTCCATTGCCGATCAACTGAGCCCAATCGGCGGGTTTCCTGTGCGATATAAATGGTGGTAGGCGGATTAAACAGCCCGTAGGCGGCAATCCAGATCATCGCCAGGCCCCAGCCAAGCACAACAAGGCGCAGCGCCCAGATCGCCAGCCAGCGAAACGGTCGGATTGGCTGTCTTTTACCCTTGGTTTGTTTTTTCTTGGTGCGCTTCTTGCCTGCCATGGTTCAGCTATAGGCAGACCGGGGACGGCTGAAAAGCCCCGCAAACGGCTGCATCACGGACTTCGCCCGAAAAAAGCCGGGTGAAAACGAAAACGGCGGCCCGAAGGCCGCCGTTCATCGTCTTTTGACCCCGACCCTATTCCGCCGGAACCGCAGTTTCTTCCAGACTCAGAGGGTGCGGGATATGGATCAGCATTTCTTTCGGGCAGACCTGAAGGAAGTTTTTCAACTCGCTGTCCCAGTGTTGCAAGATTTCGGCGGCTTTGCGGCTGCCGGTCTCTTCCAGATGCTGTTCGATCAAGCCTTTCAGCTGATCATGCCAATAGGCCACCGTGACCGGGCAGGTCACCAGCGTTTCCATGTTCATCAGCGTATCGGCCCGCCCGTCGGGATCGTAAAGATAGGCCATGCCGCCGGTCATCCCGGCCCCGAAATTAGCCCCGATCGATCCGAGAATCACCGCGACCCCGCCGGTCATGTATTCACATCCGTTCGAACCGCAGCCTTCGATCACCACCTTCGCACCCGAATTCCGCACCCCGAAGCGTTCCCCGGCGCGGCCCGCCGCGAACAGATAACCATCGGTCGCGCCGTAAAGCACAGTGTTGCCGATGATGGTGTTGTCTGCAGCGACCAGCGGGCTTGCCATCGGTGGACGGACTACGACGGTCCCCCCCGACAGGCCTTTGCCGACATAATCATTGGCATCGCCCGACACTTCCAGTTTCAACCCAGGTGCCGCGAAAGCCCCCAAGGATTGACCGGCAGAACCGGTCAGTTTCACCGTCAGATGGTTCGGTTGCAGCGCGTTGCGCATTCCGAAATTCTTGACGATATGGCTGGACGTGCGGGTGCCTACGGTCCGGTCGGTGTTCTGTACCGCATAGCTGAGCTGCATTTTTTCGCCATCCTGCAAAAAGCGCTGCGCGTCGCGCACGATTTCGGCATCCAGAGTGTCGGGCACCACATTGCGCGGCTTGTTGCGGTCATAGGTGATATCCTTGACCCCATCGACCATCAGCAGCAGCGGATTGAGGTCCAGATCATCCAGATGCGCCGATCCGCGGCTGACCTGGCTCAGCAAGTCGGCACGTCCGATCACTTCATCCAGCGACCGGGCCCCGATGGAGGCCAGAAGTTCGCGCACTTCTTGCGCGTAGAAAGTGATCAGGTTGACCACCTTGTCGGCGTTGCCAGTGAACTTTTCGCGCAGCGCTTCGTCCTGGGTACACACGCCCACCGGGCAGGTGTTCGACTGGCACTGACGCACCATGATGCAGCCCATCGCGATCAGCGCGGCGGTGCCGATGCCGAATTCTTCGGCCCCCATCATCGCGGCCATGACGATATCGCGCCCGGTGCGCAGCCCGCCATCGGTCCGCAGGGTGACGCGGGACCGCAGGTTGTTCATCGCCAGAACCTGATGCGCTTCGGTCAGGCCCATTTCCCAAGGCAGGCCGGCGAATTTGATCGACGTTGCCGGGCTGGCCCCGGTGCCACCATTGGCACCGGAAATCAGGATCACGTCGGCCTTGGCCTTGGCCACACCGGCGGCGATGGTGCCGACGCCGGATGCCGCGACCAGTTTGACCGTCACCTTGCAGCGCGGGTTGATCTGTTTCAGGTCATAGATCAGCTGTGCCAGATCTTCGATCGAATAGATGTCGTGATGCGGCGGCGGCGAAATCAGGGTCACACCCTTGGTCGAATGGCGCAGACGGGCAATCAGGTCGGTGACCTTCATTCCCGGCAACTGACCACCTTCGCCGGGCTTGGCACCCTGGGCCACCTTGATTTCCAGTTCTTCGCACTGGTTCAGATATTCGGCGGTCACGCCGAACCGGCCCGATGCGACCTGTTTGATCTTGGCGGACGGGTTGTCACCGTTGGGTTCGGGTACGAAATGCGCCGGATCTTCGCCGCCTTCGCCGGAATCGGACTTGGCACCGATCCGGTTCATCGCCACGTTCAGCGTCTTGTGCGCTTCGGGGCTGAGCGCACCCAGCGACATGCCGGGCGTCACGAACCGTTTGCGGATCGAGGTGATCGATTCGACCTCTTCAATCGGCACAGCCTTGCCCAGCGGTTTGAAATCCATCAGATCACGCAGGTGAATCGGCGGATTGCTTTGCATCCTGGCCGAATATTGTTTCCACAGCTCAAACGAGGCGCGATTGCAAGCCTGTTGCAGCAGGTGCATGGTCTGGGCACCCCAAGCATGGGTTTCGCCGGAATTCCGCGCCTTGTAAAACCCACCGATCGGCAACACATCACGGCCACCGCGCCAGCCCATCGCGTGGACTTCTTCGACCTTGCGCTGAACACCGCTGACACCGATACCGGAAATCCGGCTGAGCATGCCGGGGAAGAATTCGGCAACCATGGCGCGGCTCAGCCCGACGGCTTCGAAATTCAGACCGCCACGATAGGACGAAATCACCGAAATCCCCATCTTGGACATGATTTTCAGCAGACCCTGGTCGACGGCATCGCGGAACCGTCTGGTCGCTTCGGTCAGGTTGCAATCCAGCAGGCCTTTTTCGATCCTGTCGGACAGGCTGTCTTCGGCCAGATAGGCGTTGACCACGGTGGCACCGCAGCCAATCAGTACTGCGAAATAATGCGGATCGATACATTCGGCCGACCGCACATTCAGCGAACAGAAGGTTCGAAGGCCCTTGCGCGTCAGATGCGAATGCACCGCGCTGGTGGCCAGGATCATTGGCATCGCGACCTTGTCTTCGTTTTGATGCTGATCGGTCAGCGCAATATGCCCGGCACCGGAACGCACGGCATCTTCGGCTTCGTTGCGGATGCGTTCCAGATGGGCGCGCAGGCCGCTGCTGTCACCGCCTGCGGGGAAGGTACAGTCGATTTCCACCAAATCAGCGTTGAATTGACGGATCAGTTCTTCCCATTGCGCGTTGCCGACAAAGGGGCTTTCCAGAACCAGAATTTCGGTCTGAGCCGAGCTTTCATCAAGCACGTTCTTCAGGTTGCCGAACCGCGTTTTCAACGACATCACCCGGAATTCGCGCAAGCTGTCGATCGGCGGGTTGGTGACCTGACTGAAATTCTGACGGAAAAAATGGCTGAGCGGGCGGTATTTCTTGGACAGGATCGCGGATGGCGTATCGTCCCCCATCGACGCGATCGCTTCTTTGCCATCTTCGGCCATCGGTGCAAGAACCTGTTCCAGTTCTTCGATGCTGTACCCGGCGGCAATCTGGCGCTTGCGCAGTTCTGCCCCGGCAAAGACCGGCTTTTCGGTCAACCCAGACAACGCTTCGTCGAGATCATTGATTTTTCCGACCCAGTCGCCAAAGGGCTGGCTGGCGGCCAGTTTGTTCTTGATTTCGGTATCGTGGAACAACGCGCCTTCTTGCATATCCACGGCCAGCAACTGACCCGGACCCAATGCGCCCTTTTCCTTCACCGATGCTTCATCGGTCGGGACCATCCCGGCTTCGGACCCGGCGATCAACAGATTGTCCCCGGTCACGACATAGCGCATCGGCCGCAGCCCGTTGCGGTCCAGACCTGCACAGACCCAGCGGCCATCGGTCATCGCCAAGGCGGCAGGACCATCCCAGGGTTCCATCACGCTGTTGCAGTAGCTGTACATATCACGCCAGGCTTCGGGCAGTTCCTGAGCCTGCTTGGACCAGCTTTCGGGCACCAGCATGGTTTTCGCCATCGGCGCATTGCGTCCAGCACGCACCAGAACTTCGAACACGGCGTCCAAAGCGGCAGAATCCGACGACCCCGACGGGATGATCGGCTTGATGTCTTCGGCCAATTCACCAAAGGCGCTGGATGCCATGCGGATTTCATGGCTTTTCATCCAGTTGATGTTGCCCTTGAGCGTGTTGATTTCGCCGTTATGGGCCAACATGCGGAACGGCTGCGCCAGCCACCATTCGGGGAAAGTGTTGGTTGAATACCGCTGGTGGTAAATCGCAAAGGCCGATTCAAAGCGTTCGTCCTTCAGGTCGGGATAGAATTCGGCGACCTGTTCAGCCAGCATCATGCCTTTATAGATGATCGACCGGCAGCTCAGCGAACAGACGTAAAGGCTGCCGATACCGGCGGCGGCGGCGGCCTTTTCAATCCGGCGGCGGATCACGTAAAGTTCGCGTTCGAACGCTTCTTCGTCGATATCCTTGGCGTTGGAAATCAGGATCTGTTCGATTTCGGGCCGGGTCGCATTGGCCTTCTCACCAAGACAGGAAATATCGACCGGAACGTGACGCCATCCATAGATGTGATGCCCCATCCGCAGCACTTCGGATTCAACGATGGTCCGGCAGGTTTCCTGCGCACCGAAATTGACCCGCGGCAGAAACACCTGACCGACAGCCATCAGGCGTCCGTTATGGGGTTCATGGCCGGTGCGACGGATCTGATCATAGAAGAATGGGACCGGGATCTGTACATGGATACCCGCGCCGTCGCCGGTTTTGCCGTCGGCGTCCACGGCACCACGGTGCCAGATCGCTTTGAGCGCGGTGATCCCGGCATCGACAACTTTGCGGCTGGGTTTGCCATTCAGGCTAACGACAAGGCCGACACCGCAGGACGAATGTTCGTCTTCGATCCGGTACATGCCGTTTTCGGCAACCCACTGGCGCTTGGCTTCTTCTGCTGCGGCCCAGTTTTCATCATATTTCGTCATATCTAACCCTTCCTTGGCTGGTGGGTCAGGACCCTGAACGGGCCCCCGGGGAATTCTGTGGGACGGGCGGGTATGCCGCCCGGATTTGGCTTATTCGGCAGCGACGGCCTTGGCGTCGTTCAGGTAATCGAGGACCGCATCGGCGCTGTCGCGTCCATCCTTGATCGCCCAGACCACCAGAGAAGCGCCGCGCACGATGTCGCCCACGGCGAACACACCGTCGAGCGATGTCTGACCCGTGGTGAAATCGGCCCGGATCGTGCCCCAGCGGGTCACGTCCAACCCTTCGACACCCCAGAGCTTGGGCAGGTCTTCGGGTTCAAAGCCCAGCGCCTTGATGACCAGATCGGCCTCTTCCACGTAATCGGCGCCTTCGATCACTTCGGGGGACTGACGGCCCGACGCATCCGGCGCGCCAAGGCGCATTTTCTGCACCATCACGCCGGACACCGGATCACCCGCAAACCCCTTGGGCGCGGCCAGCCAGACGAATTCGACGCCTTCTTCTTCGGCATTTTGCACTTCGCGCTGCGATCCCGGCATGTTGGCGCGGTCACGGCGATACAGACATTTGACCGAAGTCGCACCCTGCCGGATCGCGGTCCGCACACAATCCATCGCGGTGTCGCCGCCGCCGATGACCACGACCTTCTTGCCCGCCGCGTTTAGAGAGCCATCTTCGTATTCCGGCACATCGTCACCGAAGCTGTGCTTGTTCGACACGGTCAGGTAATCGATCGCGCGTTCGATCCCGGTGGCGGTCGATCCCGGGCCGGTCAGATCGCGGGTCTTGTAGACACCTGTAGCGATCAACACCGCATCATGCTTGCCGCGAATGGCGTCGAAGCTGATATCTTCGCCGACATTGCAGTTCAGCACGAATTCAACGCCGGATTGCTGCAACTGGTCGATCCGGCGCATCACCACGTCCTTTTCCAGTTTGAAACTGGGGATGCCATAGGTCAGCAAGCCGCCGGCGCGGTCATGGCGGTCATAAACGGTGACCTGCACCCCGGCGCGGCGCAGCACGTCGGCCGCAGCCAAACCGCCAGGGCCTGAACCGATGATACCGACAGATTGATCGCGTTCCACGGCAGGAGTGATCGGTTTCACCCAACCTTTTTCCCATGCAGTGTCGGTGATGTATTTTTCCACCGACCCGATCGTCACGGTGCCATGGCCGGATTGTTCGATCACGCAATTGCCTTCGCACAGGCGATCCTGCGGACAGATACGGCCGCAGATTTCCGGGAAAGTATTGGTGGATTGGCTGAGCGCATAGGCTTCTTCCAGACGACCGGTCGCGGTCATCCGTAACCAATCGGGGATGTTGTTGTGCAGCGGGCAATGCGACTGACAGTAAGGCACGCCACACTGACTGCAGCGGCTGGCCTGTTCGCGGGCCTTTTCATCGGCGAATTCCGCATAGATTTCGTGGAAATCCTTGTTGCGCAATTCCGCGTCACGCTTTTCCGGCATGTCGCGTTCAATCGTCACGAATTTCAGCATCGGTTGCTTAGCCACGGCGCCGCCTTCCTAAGAAATAGAATGAGTCCGGCGTTCTTTACGACACCTTATCGACTAATAAAAGTCAGAACTACTTACCTAAATGTAGAAAAGTTACCCCCGAATGGAAGAAGATCTCCATCTCAGCAAGGAAATTAGGTCCGATACGGAACTTTAAAAAATCTTTCCCCGCATTCTCAGTGCTTTATACCACCAATAACTCAATAAACACAGAGCATCCCATGACCATCTTACATTTGCTCATTATCGCGCTGATTCAGGGCGTTACTGAGTTTTTGCCGATTTCATCTTCGGGTCACCTGATTCTCGTACCGAATCTGACCGGGTTGCAGGATCAAGGCCGGGTGATCGATGTTGCCGCACATCTGGGCACACTGGCGGCGGTCGTTTTGTTTTTCTGGACCGATGTGCGGATCGGTTTGGCAGGCATTCCACGGATGCTGACCGGGCGAATCGACACGCCGGGGTCAAAGCTGGCATTCCTTTTGGTGCTGGCGACCATCCCGGTGATCTTGGCCGGACTGGTTCTGGAACTGACCGGGCTTAGCGATACGCTGCGCAGTACGGCCGTCATCGGCTGGACCATGCTGGGATTCGGCGTGGTGCTGTATTGGGCCGATCAAAAGGGCAGCACAGAAAAGGTTGATTCCGATTGGTCCGTGAAGGACGCGATTCAGATGGGACTGTGGCAGGCGGTGGCGCTGATCCCGGGCACTTCGAGATCCGGCATCACCATCACGGCGGGCCGTTTCCTTGGCTATAGCCGGCATGACGCGGCAAAACTTTCGATGCTGATGTCTATCCCGACAATCTTTGCCAGCGGGGCACTGCTGACCGGGGAAGTCATTCAAACCGCAGATGCGGCCGCCGCGCGGGATGGAGGCATCGTGGCGGGAATGTCTTTCCTGTCGGCGCTCGTGGCGTTGAGCCTAATGATGCGGCTGCTGAGATCGACCAGTTTCACGCCCTATGTGATTTATCGCATGATCCTGGGGGGGATCCTGCTCGTGATCGCGTATCAATGAAAAAAGGCGGGCCAAGACCCGCCCTTTTTAAAAGCTGTTTCGTTGTGATCAGCTGATCTTCAGGTTCTTCGCCGAATCCTTAATCGCGTCATACTGACCCGAGGGGCGGAACCGCCACAGGTAATCCGGCAGCACCGCTTCCAAGGCGACCGGCTTAATGCCCAGATCGGCCAATCCCCTGGCGTCGCCGGACACCACATTGTCCTTGGCCAACAGCGTCACCTGATCCCGGGTCAGCGGTGCCGTGAACAGCCCCAAGCTTATCTTGCTGGTCAGTTCGAACAGCATCGCGTTGATCCGCGCCAGCCAGAATGGCAGATTCATCACCAGCTTGCGGCGATGGATTACGGTCAGCATGTGATCGATCAGATCGCGCAGGGTGTTCACATCAGGTCCGCCCAGTTCATAAACGCCCGGTTCGGCCTTGCCATCAACCGCCAGCATCGCAGCTTGGGCGACATCATCGACATAAACCGGCTGAAACTTGGTGTTGCCACCGACGATCGGCAGGATCGGCCCCATCCGCGACATCGAGGCGAAACGGTTGAAGAAACCGTCTTCGGTCCCGAAAATCACCGATGGGCGCAGAATCACGGCATTCGGCATATGCGCCAGAACAATCGCTTCGCCTTCGGCCTTGGTGCGGGCATACGCGCTGGCGCTGTCTGCATCGGCACCGATGGCCGACAGATGCACGAAGGTTTCAATTCCCTGCTCGGCCGCGATACGGGCGATCCGCCCGGCACCGTCGGCCTGAATCGCGTCAAAGGTATTTGCGCCCTTTTCGCCCATCAACCCGACGCAGTTCACAACCGCATCGGCCCCGTTCATCACCGCCGCCACGCTGGCTTCATCACGGATATTGCACAACACCGGTTCGACCTGACCCGGGGTGCCATAGGGTTTGACATGCATCGCTTCGTTCGGGCGACGGACCGCCACACGAATGCGCCAGCCGTCTTTAGCCAGACGCCGCGCGATATAACGGCCAACAAAGCCCGACCCGCCATAGATGGTCACGAGTTTCGACATGGGGATGACTCCGGCTAATGAAAACGTTGCCTTTTCCTAGCTCTGAAAGGGCGTTTTCACAAGGAGATTTGCCATCACGGCAAAAAGTTGAAAAACGACGTTGACACTGCCTGCGGGCAGGGATACATCGCCCTCCACGACACCTGCCCAGGTGGCGGAATTGGTAGACGCGCTAGCTTCAGGTGCTAGTATTGGCAACGATGTGGAGGTTCGAGTCCTCTCCTGGGCACCATTCAAAAATCCCCGAAAAACAAGAAAATGCAGCCTGACCGGCATTTTCTTATGGGGTGCCCCACGTTTTACCCCGCTGTCCGCCGTGAGCGTCCAAGATTGAAACGCGTGTTTTGATTGCGCACCGTTCGTGCGAACCAGATAACTGCGGCCCATAGAAAACCGACTCTCTTGAAAACAGACGCACGGCGGTAACCGGGGAAGGCGCGTATTCAAAACTTGCGAGGTCTCCTACAAATCGTTTAATCGTCGCACATGCAATTCCTTGATTTTTCCCACAACCCATTGCTTGTCTTTGCATCGCTGTTTGTGGCGATGATGTCGGGATTCACCGGGCTTTCGCTGACCAAGGGATTGTCTGGCCGCAGCGTGGCCCAGCGAAAAGTCCTGATTGCGCTTGCCGCGATCGCATTGGGCGGCGGAATATGGTCGATGCATTTTGTGGCAATGTTGGGCCTGCAATTGCCGATCTTGTTTTATTATGACGCGGCGGTCACCCTAGCTTCGGCCCTGATTGCCATTTTGGCAACTGGGATTGCATTGCTGATCCTACATTTCCACCCACGGACGCGAACCACATTGGTATTGGCGGGCGGTATCGTGGGTCTTGGTGTTGTCGCAATGCACTATCTTGGAATGTCAGCAATGCAGCTGTGCCGAGCGGTCTATTCGCCATTGGGTATCGTTTTGGCCATCACGTCTTCAACCGGGTTGAATATTGCGGCTTTTGCAATTGCCTATGGTCGACGCACGCAACGGAATTTGGTTTTGGGCACGTTGTTTTTCGGGTGTTCCGTTTTTTCCGTTCATTTCATTGCGATCAGTGGCACCAGTTTTATCGCGGCACCGGTCACGAACGAAGTCGGTCCCTTGATCAGTAACGAGATTATGGCGATTGGCGTGGTCCTCAGCAGCTTTGTGTTGTGCGGCGCGTTTCTGTTGACCGGAGTTACATTTCTCGCGCCAGCACAGCCACAAGCCAGCGCACCCGAAAAACCCGAAGATACTCAGGCGCAGCCTGAACCCGTTGCCAACGTTGCCAACAAACGAATTCCATACGAACAAGATGGGCGCACGCATTTCGTCGATCAGCAATCAGTGGCCGTGATCCGGGCCGAAGGGCGCTATACTTACCTGTACACGGCAAACGCAAAACTGTTTTGTGTCTGGTCAATCACGGAAGCCGAAAAACGGCTTGATGCGGGTGTGTTCATCAAGACCCACCGCAGTTACCTTCTCAATCCGGCTTTTGTGACCGGGTTCGAACGCCTCAAGGACAGTGGTGTGTGCCATCTAGAATTGGCCAACTTGACCAAGGTGCCCGTCAGCAGATCGCGACTGCACGCTGTGCGCGACGTGCTGGGCATCTGAAGCGGCGCATTTCGTGCGTTCTGATGCGCATTTCGTGCAGAATACGTCTCTTTTAAAGCCAAAACAGATGCTGCCGCATGCGGTTGCATACGATCCTTTCTGACAGCGGTCTAAATTTCACGTCAGGGAGGACAAGGAATGATACCAGCAGCGTTCGATTACTATCGGCCTAAGAAGATGGACGACGTGATCGCCCTTTTGGAACAGCACGGCGATGATGCACGTGTGATGGCGGGGGGGCATAGTCTGATCCCGATGATGAAGCTGCGAATGGCCGAAGTCCCGCATCTCATCGATCTGCAAGACATTGAAGGCCTGAGCGACATTTCTGTCGAGGGTGGGAAAATCACTTTGGGCGCGATGGTGACCCAGCATGATTTGATCAATCATGCCGGGTTGACGGCCGCTGCGCCGATTCTGCGCGAAGCGGCGCTTCAGATTGCAGATCCGCAAGTGCGCTACATGGGGACCGTCGGCGGCAACGTTGCCAATGGCGATCCGGGCAATGATATGCCCGGATTGATGCAGTGCCTCGATGCACAGATCAATCTGGTTGGCCCGAATGGCACACGCAGCGTGGCCGCACGTGAGTATTACGAAGCGGCCTATATGACCGACCGAGAGGATGACGAAGTTCTGGTGTCGATCAGCTTTGATACGCCTTCAGGTGGGTTTGCCTATGAAAAGCAAAAACGCAAAATTGGCGATTATGCCACCGCCGCCGCGGCCGTACAGATCGTCAAAGACGGGGGCAAAGTCGCGGCCGCATCGATCGCGATGACCAACCTGAGCGACGTACCTGTTTGGTCGGAAGGCGCCTGCGATGCCTTGGTTGGCACGAGCTGTGACGCAGCCGCGATGAAGGCAGCTGCGGCTGCGATGCTGGGCGACATTGATCCATCCGAAGACAACAGGGGCCCCGTTGCCTTCAAGCGCCATGTGGCAGGCGTCATTCTGACCCGCGCCATCACGCGCGCTTGGGATCGGGCATAAGGGACAACAGAAATGACTGAAAAAATGCACATCAAGCTGAAAGTGAACGGCGAAGACAAAGAATTTCTGGCCGAACCGCGCGAATTGCTGATTTACGCGCTGCGCGAAAAACTCAACATCACCGGCCCTCATGTAGGATGCGAGACATCCCATTGTGGTGCCTGCACCGTAACGCTGAACGGAAAATCGGTGAAATCCTGCACCATGTTTGTGGCCCAGGCCAACGGTGCCGAAATCACCACGATCGAAGGCATCGGCACCCCGGACGCGCTGCATGTATTGCAAGAAAGTTTCCGCGAACATCACGGGTTGCAATGTGGGTTCTGCACGCCGGGGATGATCATGAGGGCAACCAAGTTGCTGGAAGAAAATCCGACCCCCACCGAAGAAGAAGTTCGCTTCGGCATGGCCGGCAACATCTGCCGCTGTACGGGCTATCAGAACATCGTCAAATCCATCCTTGCCGCAGCAAGCGAGTTGAACGCCGCGAAGGAGGCCGCACAATGAACGATTTGTCTCCAGAACGCCAAGAACGCTCTGCCAACCTGAAAGGCATGGGGTGTTCGCGTAAGCGCGTCGAAGATGCCCGGTTCACCCAAGGCAAGGGCAACTATGTCGATGACATCAAGCTTGATGGCATGTTGCACGGTGATTTCGTTCGGTCCCCTTATGCGCATGCGCGGGTTGTTTCGATCAACAAAGACGCCGCACTTGCGCTGCCCGGCGTCGTTGCCGTTTTGACCGCAGAAGACCTGGCGCCTTTGAACCTGCACTGGATGCCGACTCTGGCCGGTGACAAACAAATGGTGCTGGCGGATGGCAAGGTGCTGTTTCAGGGACAGGAAGTGGCGTTTGTAGTCGCATCTGACCGGTATGTCGCCGCCGATGCGGTTGAATTGGTCGAGGTGGAATACGAGGAACTGCCGGTTATTACCGACCCGTTTGAATCCTTGAAATCCGACGTGGTTTTGCGTGAAGACCTTGCAGGGCAAACCGAAGGCGCACATGGTCCGCGCAAGCATCACAACCATATCTTCACGTGGGAACAAGGTGAAGAAGCCGCAACCAACCAAGTGATCGACAATGCCGACATCGTTGCCGAAGAAAGCATGTACTATCATCGCACACATCCTTGCCCGCTGGAAACCTGCGGATCGGTGGCGTCGATGGACAAGGTCAACGGCAAGCTGACGCTTTGGGGCACATTTCAGGCGCCGCATGTGGTGCGCACTGTGGCTTCGTTGTTGTCGGGGATCGAAGAACACAACATTCGCGTCATCTCTCCCGACATTGGCGGCGGGTTTGGCAACAAAGTCGGCGTCTATCCCGGCTATGTCTGTTCCATCGTGGCGTCCATCGTCACCGGCGTTCCGGTGAAATGGGTCGAAGACCGGATGGAAAACCTGATGTCGACCGCTTTTGCGCGCGATTATCACATGACCGGCAAGATCGCTGCCACCAAAGACGGCAAGATCACCGGGTTGCATTGTCATGTGACGGCAGACCATGGCGGCTTTGACGCCTGTGCTGATCCAACCAAGTTTCCGGCAGGGTTCATGAATATCTGCACCGGGTCTTATGACATTCCGACGGCCTACCTGGCGGTGGACGGGGTCTATACCAACAAGGCGCCGGGTGGGGTATCCTATCGCTGTTCGTTCCGGGTGACGGAAGCGGTGTATTTCATCGAACGCATGATCGAGGTTTTGGCGATCAAGCTGGACATGGACGCGGCCGAACTGCGCCGGATCAACTTCATCAAGAAAGAACAATTCCCCTATACTGCCGCCTTGGGCTGGGAATATGACAGCGGCGATTATCACACCGCGTGGGACAAGGCGCTGAAGTCCGTCGATTACGAAGGCTTGCGTAAAGAACAAGCCGAAAGGGTCGAAGCCTTCAAGCGCGGCGAAACCCGCACGTTGATGGGGATCGGTCTGTCGTTCTTCACCGAAATCGTCGGGGCTGGTCCAGTCAAGAACTGCGACATCCTTGGGATGGGCATGTTTGACAGCTGCGAAATTCGTATCCACCCCACCGGGTCGGCAATTGCACGTCTTGGAACCATCTCTCAGGGTCAGGGCCACGCGACGACGTTCGCCCAGATCTTGGCGAGCGAAATCGGTATTTCGGCGGACAGCATCACCATCGAAGAAGGTGATACCGACACAGCCCCCTATGGGCTTGGAACCTATGGATCGCGGTCAACCCCGGTTGCGGGTGCGGCGACAGCGTTGGCGGGGCGCAAAATCCGCGCCAAGGCGCAGATGATCGCGGCTTACCTGCTTGAAGTACACGACGACGATGTTGAATTCGACATCGACCGTTTTGTGGTCAAAGGCGCACCGGAAAAGTTCAAGACGATGAAGGAAATCGCCTATGCGGCCTATAATCAGGCCATTCCGGGAATCGAACCGGGGCTTGAGGCGGTCAGCTACTACGATCCGCCCAACATGACCTATCCGTTCGGGGCCTATGTCTGCGTGATGGACATCGACGTCGATACTGGTGTGCCGGAAATCCGCCGTTTTTACGCGCTGGACGATTGCGGCACGCGGATCAACCCGATGATCATCGAAGGACAGGTCCATGGTGGCCTTACCGAGGCGCTCGCCGTCGCGTTGGGACAAGAAATTGCCTATGACGAACTCGGCAACGTCAAGACCGGGACGCTTATGGACTTCTTCCTGCCAACAGCCTGGGAAGTGCCCAATTACGAAACCGACTACACCGTCACCCCCAGCCCGCACCATCCGATCGGGGCCAAGGGTGTGGGCGAAAGCCCGCATGTGGGCGGCGTGCCGTGTTTTTCGAACGCGATTCAGGATGCGTTCCGTCCGTTCGGCAATACCCATACCAACATGCCGCACGATCACTGGCGCATCTGGCAGACGGCCAATGGGCTTGGGCTGCATGACTAAGTGACTTGGGGCAGCCTTTGCGGGCTGCCCCCTTTACAGGTTGGATATGATGATGGATTGGACCACGCTGCAAACCGCCATGGCGGAACAGGGTTATATTGCCGATGATGATCTGGCCATGGCCGTGCATCTGGCGTTGGCTTTGGGTCGTCCTTTGCTGCTTGAAGGTGCCGCTGGCGTCGGCAAGACCGAAGTGGCGCGCGTCCTGTCGCAGGTCCGCGATACCCAGTTGATCCGCCTGCAATGCTATGAAGGTCTGGACGCGGCGCAGGCCATTTACGAATGGAACTATCAGCGTCAGCTGCTTTCCATTCGGGCCGCTGCCGAAGACGGGGAAACTGGCCGCGCCGTAGAAGACCGCATCTTTTCCCAAGATTTCTTGTTGGAACGGCCCCTTCTCAAAGCCATTCGGCAAGATCAGCCGCCCGTCCTTTTAATCGACGAAATCGACCGGGCCGATGAAGAATTCGAAGCCTATCTTCTGGAAATTCTATCCGAATTTCAGGTGACAATACCGGAACTTGGGACGATTACCGCGACTTCGCGCCCGATCGTCATATTGACGGCCAACGGCACGCGTGACCTGAGCGATGCGCTGCGCCGTCGCTGCCTGTATGCTCATGTCGGCTATCCTGACCGCAACACCGAATTGTCAATTTTGCAAAGCCGTTGCGCGGGTATCAACGGGCAACTTGCCGGCCAGATTGTCGGGTTCGTACAATCCCTGCGCAAAGAAGATCTGGAAAAGAAACCTGGCGTCGCCGAGATGCTGGATTTTGCTGCCGCCCTGATGGGGCTGGGGATTGCAGACCTGACAACCGATCCGAAGGTGCTGCAAGCCACGCTTGCCACGCTTTTGAAAACCGAAAGCGACCGCTTCAACATCACGACCGAAATCGCCCAGCGTCTGGCCGGGAAAGCCGCATGAGCAGGGTCACGAAATTCGCAGCCCGTGATCCCGGCCCGGCGGCACGCATGTCGGGGTTCATGGCACATTTGCGCGACAATGGGTTACGTCTTGGCGTTGGTGAGGCAGAACTGTCCCTGACAGCATTGACCCATGTGCAAGCCAGCGATCCCAACGAAGTCCGCCACGCATTGCGTGCGGTGTGCAGCGGCTGTGCCGAAGATGCCGCGCGGTTTGACGATTTGTTTGATGCTTTTTGGCTCAACGGTGGGCGGGTGGCGGAAAAGACGATGCCGGCGCAATCGCCCACCGCTGACAACGTCCATAGTTCGCGTAATGCCAAAGGGCTGGATGCGGCAAGTGGAGCCGGTTCCGCCACGTCGCCCGATGGCGATGACGGTGGCGCCGCTGAGGACGGCGAGGGAAAACTGGTGGCCAGCGTGGTGCAGGCCACGATGAAGAAAGATCTGCGAGATCTGGTTCAGCCCGAAGATATTGCCGAAGCGCAAGTGATCGCTCGGAAGCTCGGTGCGGCGCTGCACGACCGCCGCTCGCGCCGTCGCAAACAGGCCCGCAAAGGCGATAAAATCCATTTTCGCAAACTGATCCGCCAAAGCCTGTCGACCGGCGGGGAACCGTTACAATTGCCCAAGAAACAGCGCCCGGATCGACCTTTGAAAATCGTGACGCTGTGCGACGTTTCCGGGTCGATGACTGTCTATGCTCAAGTTTTTCTGGCGTTCATCGCGGGGCTGATGCGCGAAGACGAGACGACCGACGCCTATTTGTTTCACACCCGGCTTGTCCGCATCGCCGAAGCCCTGCGCGACAAAGATGCGCTGCGCGCGTTGGGGCGATTGTCGGTGCTGGCCGACGGGTTTGGCGGTGGATCAAAGATCGGGGTGTCCTTGATGCAGTTTTCGCGGACCTATGCGCGCCGGTTCGTCGATGGGCGCACCGTCGTGTTGATCCTGTCAGACGGGTATGACACCGACAGGCCCGAATTGATCGCCGATGCCCTTGCCGCGTTGCGCAAGCGTGGCTGCAAAATCATCTGGCTCAACCCGCTGAAAGGCTGGGACGGCTATGAACCCGTGGCCCGAGGCATGGCAGCGGCCTTGCCCCACCTTGATCTGTTCCATCCTGCAAACCGATTGGCCGATCTGGAAGCACTTGAACCGGAGCTTAGACGCCTATGATGCCTGTTGATTTCACCGACAAAGACATTTCGAAACTGGCAAAGGACATGCGCGCGCGCGGTGAACCCTTTGCAATTGCCACGGTTGTACGCACTTTGGGGGCCACTGCGGCCAAACCGGGCGCGAAGGCGCTTCTCAATGCGCAGGGCGTGATCTTGCAGGGCTGGATTGGCGGCGGTTGCGTCCGCAACGCATTGGCAAAAGCAACACAGCGCGCGATGGCCGACGGCGCCCCCCAACTGGTGTCGTTACATCCGCAAGATCTGTTGGACGAAAAGGGGATCACAGCAGGCGAAGACATCGAAGGTGTGCGATTTGCCCGCAATGGCTGCCCGTCAAAAGGATCGATGGATATCTTCGTCGAACTTGTCCTGCCGTTGCCCGAATTGCGGATTTATGGCGATTCACTCGTTGCGCAATCTCTCGCCCATTTGGCAGCGCAGTTTCAATGGGCAGTCAGCCACGGAACAGCAGACACGACGGCACCGGCGTTGGGCGAAGGCGATATGCGGATGATCGTTGTGGCCACACAGGGTAAAAGCGATCTGGATTGCCTGAAGGCCGCTTTGAACAGCGATTCCTCCTTCATTGCCTTTGTCGGAAGTCGGAAAAAGTTTGCCGTGCTGTCAGAACGTCTTGTTGCTGACGGCCTGCCCCAGGAAACCGTTGCGCAGATCCAAGCCCCCGCAGGGTTGGCGATCGGAGCCGTGACACCCGACGAAATTGCCCTGTCGATCCTTGCGCAATTAACCAGCATTCGGCGGCACGATCAGCGGCATCAAGGGGGCGACAATGAATAATTGCACCGCAATTACAAAACCCCTGACCGCCATCCCGGTAAATGTCGGTGCTTGTGCGGCTTCGGCCCCGGTTGTTTTGCACATCGACAAGACGTCCATGGATTTCAAAAATTTACCAGCAACCAGCGAGATGAAAATATGAAGAAACTGAAGTGTCTTATTCGCCGCTGGGTGACGCCCGCAAAACTGAACGAAGAGCAGGCCGAGATTCTTGCTTCGATAAAATTCCCATGCTGTTAAGAAGGACCTTCTTATGGAACTGAACGACGAAATCACCATCAATGCTTCCAAGGCACGCGTCTACGAAGCGTTGAACGATCCTGAAATTTTGAAACAGTGCATTCCGGGTTGTGAGGAACTGATCAAGCATTCCGACACCGAACTTGAAGCGAAAGTCGTGTTGAAAGTCGGGCCGGTCAAAGCGCGGTTCAGCGGCAATGTTCAACTTGATACATCCGGCGCGCCGGATGCGTTTTCATTGACCGGTCAGGGCAATGGCGGTGCAGCAGGCCATGCCAAGGGTGGCGCTGACGTCACTTTGAAAGAAGTCGATGGCGCGACGGTTTTGACATATGCTGCCAAGGCGGAAATCGGTGGCAAGCTTGCGCAACTGGGATCACGTTTGATCCAAAGTACCGCGAAAAAACTTGCGGCGAAGTTCTTCAAGCAATTCGCGGAAGTCGTCGACGAGGTAACAGCTTGATCAGGCTGTCACCGGTGCCTTTCGCATCGTGGCCAGTGTAGCAGTCGGTTCCTTGCCATACCGGCCAACGACTTCGGTGCAGAGGATTATCTCTTTCAGGCCCCTGATCAGGACGGTTGGACTTATTGCTGTTTCGCTTTCACAAAGGTGCCAACTGTTGTTGCATCGATCCTGTCAAACCCATCACGCAGCGCAATAAGGTCTTCGGCCCCGTCACCGATCAGGCTTCGGGCCTTTTGTGCCAAACGCATTTCCAGCGTTTCAATCGGCATCCGGTCGGCAAGATCGTGGGAAACCTGGATGTCCGCGCCTTTGGTCAATTCGATCAACACCTGCGTTTGCTGATCCGATAGTGACGGGTCTGAGGTAACGATCACTTTGCCAGCGAAATCCTGAAGCAACGGGTCGGTGCAAAGCGCGTCTGCGTAAGTCCGGTCGTGCCCGGTCGCATGACCGTAGAAAATCATGCCCGCCAACCAAGCATAGCTAAACTTGACCTCAAGCCCGGTTCGAGGCGTTTTGATGTCGCAAACGGAAAGCCATCGCGGGTTCACCCGTACGCGCAAACAGGTGACTTGATCGGGGTCAATATCATGCGTTTGACGCGCCGCCAGCAATGCTTCGATCATTGCATGTGTGCCGTGGCAGCAGGCGTGAAATTTGTAGCTGTTCCGTACAAACCGGAACTGTTGCGGTGGGGACGTTTGCCATCCCGTATCCCTGTCCGGCGCATCCGAATGCGTTGCGATGAATCCCTGCGGCCCCATGATACCATCATCGGCCGATGTCACGCCCAAGCCAGCCAGCAAGGCACATTCCACCCCGTTGGAGGCAGCCAATCCCGCATTATACGGTTTGCCCATCGTGCCGAATTGGGATTTGAGACCGGAAGCACGGGTGGCGCACAGGCCCATAGCGGCGCGCATCTGGACACGGCTGAGTCGGTAAAGCCGCCCGGCGGCAAGCGTTGCCCCAAAAGCCCCGGCGGTCGCCGTCTGGTGAAATCCACGATTATAGTGGGCCGCACCCAAAATCCGCCCCAACCGGATTGCCGCTTCGGCCCCGATCAGGAAACTGTCGGCCACGTCACGCACGGATGCGCCGGTTTCTTCACCAACAGCAAGTGCGGCCGGAAAAATTCCAACTGAAAGATGACCGACATGATCGAAATGGGTATCGTCGAAATCGAGCGCATGGCTGGTTGCGCCATTGACCAAAGCGGCCATCCGCGCTGGCACCTGAACGCCGCCAAATACCGAAGACGTGCCCGAACGGGCTTCGTGATCAGCAAAACTGCGCAGCTTGGTCGCGACCGGTTCGCCGATCCCCGCCCTGCCACATGCCAGCCAGTCGAACAGCGACGCATATGCAAGCCTGCGCACCTCTTCGGTGATGTCAGAACCCGGCATTTCCGACAGGTCGAGTATTTGATCCATCACAGTCATGCTATGGCCCCGCTTCTTCATGGTTCGGAGTGTTTCAAAACCTGTTCTGCAAGAATGCACAATCTCAGGTCATGGCGTAAATTACAACGAGGGCGCAAATTCTAAAACGAAGCTCCGAGGTTTGCACGGCATCGGCTTATAGAGATGCCGGATGATCCTTGGCCCGTTTGGTAAAACGCCCCGCTCAGTGAGCGGGGCGTATCGTGATCCAAGCCAGCCAGTGTCTTCCAGGCCCCACTCAGCCCGACGCTATTGCAGCGGGACAATCAATTTGAAGCTGACCCCGTAGCTTTCGAAGTCGTCCTGACCGATACCATCGTAATTCGCGGTCATGCTGAATTGCAGACCTTCGCGGTTGGTATAGTTGAATCCGCCTTCAAGACGCGCCCGCAGGCCTTCGCTTTCGGTGGTCGCATTGGCAGACAAGGTCGCCCCCGACGCATCGCTAAAGTTATAGATTGCATCAAGTGTGAAGAACGGTTCCCACACATCGCCGCCCAGCATGTCGAACCGGCGGGAGAAGTTGGGACCAAACCGAAGCTGACCCAGCGAAACCTTCTGGCCCGGAATTGGAACGCCAAGCGAATCCACATAGGCCTGCTGATTTTCCCGGATATAGGAAAGGCTGATATTAGGTGACATCATCCAGTTGTTTTTCAGCTCATATTGTCCGGTCAGGCTGGCATTGGCCAGGAACCGTTCGGTTTCGAACGTATCCGTATAGGTGTTGAATGGGCTGATGTCGTTGGTCGACCGGCCCATGGCGAACCGACCGTCAAAGATCAGGTTCGGCGCCAGCCGTGCGGTGACATACGGCCCTGCCATCCAACCTTGCCCTTCAACGGTGCTGCTGGTGACGGTGGATGCGTCGCGCATCGAATCGAACTGGATCAACGCGCCGATCAGCAGGTCTTTGGACACGACGTAATCAGCCCCGAAATACCCCAGCGCGAAATGCCCGCCTGCCCCTTGGGTGCCCGAGAATTCATTGTAGAACCCTTCGAACCAGACATCCCAACGGGTATTTTGCACATACATGCTTTCCAGATCGGGATTATGCGCCAACAACGCCATCGCCTGTGCCGACCGCAGCCGTTGGGTCGATGTGGCTATATGGTAGTTGCCCGATCCAATTGACATCAGATCGAATTCCAGCGGCGACATCGCCATGATATCACCGCTGGCGAAACGCAGCTGTTGACCGCCGGTGCCACCTGAATTCAATCGCTGCAACCGGCGCGACAGGCTGGGCTGGTTTGACAGCAGCAGGTTATTGCGCCGCTGCAGGAAGTTGTGGATGGTATCCACCGTCTTCTGCAACGTTGCCACACTGCTGATTGTGCAGGTGACGGATTCGAAATCGCCCAGTACCAGATTGATTTCGCCGCCGGTGGCATTGACGGTGCTGTCGTCATCGCTGCAACGGATCGTTTCGTTGCCCACGCCGGTCGGACGGCTTTGTTTCACGGCGTAATCACCCGACGGAATTTCGATCGGGCCGAAACTTCCGGTTCCGCTTGCCGTCGCAATGGTAAAATTCAACAAAGATTCGGTCGAGGTGAAACCGAAGTTGCCATCTTCCGTCGTTTCCTGAATGAAAGTGACATAGGCGTTGGGATTCACCACCACGGTGACTTCGATATCCGCAGGTGCCGCACCGACCCCGACACTAGAAGATAGCGGGCTCAGTACGCTGGCCAATGCCCCGACCGTGACCGAGGTCACGTTCAGACGGATTTCACAGCTGCTTTGTATACCAACGGTGCCAGCGCTGAAGCTGAAACCAGACTCCCCAGAAGTCGCGCTCAACGTCCCGCCACAGGTCGAACTTGCCCCGGTCGGATCGGCAATCCTCAGATTGCTCGGGAAAGTTCCATTGAAGGCAAGCCCGCCAACTTCGATAAAGTTCGCGCTGTTGTCGATGGTAACGATCAAGGTCGATGTGCCACCCTGAGCAATCGTTTCCGGATTGAACCGCTGCGACATGATCGGTGCATTCGCTGCCGTTACGCTGAGCGACGCGGTCGCGGTGCCGCTATTGCCCAAGCTGGACGTTAGCTCACCGCTTTCATTGTTGTAATCGTCTACAACGGACGCGGTGACATCCACGCTGATTTCGCAAGTCGTTCCAGCATCGACCGATCCACCAGCATATCCGAACGAAGACGTTTCAGCGACGGCCGTCATTGTCCCGCCGGTGCAGGTGCTGGTCGCGTTCGGCGTGGCCGCCACGGTCATACCCGCCGGGAAGCTGTCGCTGAACTCGAGCGCCGTGGCCGAAACCAACGCCGCGCTGTTGTCGATGGTGAAGGTCAGTGTTGTAACGTTGCCCTGAACGATGCTGTCGGGTGCAAACGCCTTGGCAAAGCCGGGCGCACCCGCTGCTGTCACGCTCAGCGTCGCGGCGGCGGTGCCGCTGTTGCCCAAAGACGACGTCAGGTCGTCCGACACGTTATCGGCATCCCCCACGGTGGCCGAAGTCACATCGACGCTCACATCGCAGCTCGATCCCGCGGCAACGGTTCCACCGGTGAAGCTGACGCTATCCGTGCTGGCTGTTGCCGTCAGCGTGCCACCCGAACAGGTGCTGGTCGCGTTCGGCGTGGACGCCACGGTCATACCCGCCGGGAAGCTGTCGCTGAACTCGAGCGCCGTGGCCGAAACCAAAGCACTGCTGTTGTCGATGGTGAAGGTCAGCGTTGTAACGTTGCCCTGCACGATGCTGTCGGGCGCAAACGCCTTGGCAAAGCCGGGCGCACCCGCTGCTGTCACGCTCAGCGTCGCGGCGGCGGTGCCGCTGTTGCCCAAAGACGACGTCAGGTCGTCCGACACGTTATCGGCATCCCCCACGGTGGCCGAAGTCACATCGACGCTCACATCGCAACTCGATCCCGCGGCAACGGTTCCACCGGTGAAGCTGACGCTATCCGTGCTGGCTGTTGCCGTCAGCGTGCCACCCGAACAGGTGCTGGTCGCGTTCGGCGTGGACGCCACGGTCATACCCGCCGGGAAGCTGTCGCTGAACTCGAGCGCCGTGGCCGAAACCAACGCCGCGCTGTTGTCGATGGTGAAGGTCAGCGTTGTAACGTTGCCCTGCACGATGCTGTCGGGTGCAAACGCCTTGGCAAAGCCGGGCGCNCCCGGGGCTGTCACGCTCAGCGTCGCTGCTGCGGTGCCGCTGTTGCCCA
>NZ_CYSA01000008.1 GCF_001458355.1 Thalassovita gelatinovora
AGGATGCTGGGCGTGAAGGTGATCTTGTCTTCGCCCGCTCCGCGATCCCGAACGCGCGGCACCTTCACGGACACAGGACCAATGCCGGTCATCACCTCGCGTTCGGGTAAATGACCATGGCGCACCAGGCGCGCGCGGCCGTCATCCAGCCTGTCCCCCGAAAAGGCGGCCATGAGCGTAGACAGTTCCGCGTGGATCGCCTGTTCGATCAGCTTGCGCGCGCCATCTCGGAGGATGTCAGTGAACGGGTCAGTGGAAAAACCCGATGGATCCGGCAGTTGGGTGATGGTAGTCTCTGGCATGTGGCATATCCCTTTCTCGGCAGAGAATTGACGGCGTCTGAACACCGCCATGATATGTCGTCCCTCAGGGCATCACCAACTTTCGCGCGTTTCTCGCCATACGTCCCAGGCCTGCGCTTGTAGCCGATCTGAGCCTGGACACCTGCCAAACGGGCCAGTCTGGCAATACGATTTGGGCAACTGGTTTCGCCTTGTTCAACGAGATCATCATGAAGCTTGCGATACCCATAAACCTTGCCACTATCCTTCCACGCATCTTTGAGCAGCCTGGTTTGGCGGGCATCCTCACGCGCACGGTGGCTTAACGGATTCTTAATCCATGCATAGAACCCGCTGGGATGGATGTTGAGGCAACGACACATCCTGCGCACCGAATACTGAGGGCGATGCTCGGCCACGAACGCGTACTTCATCTTGCATCCTTGGCGAAGTACGCGGCTGCCTTTTTTAGGATATCGCGCTCCTCCGTCATCCGCGCCAGTTCCCGTTTGAGCTGCCGGTTCTCGGCCTCGTGGTCCACAGATGATGTCTGTGACGCTGCCTTCGCGTAAAGCTTCATCCATTTGTACAGCGAATGTGTGCTAACACCTAAACGCTCGGAAACCTCCCGAACGGGATAACCCCGAACCGTAATTTGATGCACAGCATCGCGCTTGAAATCTTCACTGAAATTTGGCTTCCCCATAACGGCCTCCTTGCCTCAAAGTTAGGGAAGAAAGCGTCTACAAATCTAGGGGCTATTCATGTTGATGCTTTTGAACCCACTTGTTTAGCGGCGATAATCCCACCCCCAAATCGGATGAAACCTGCGGTCGCGTCAGGCCGCTGGTGGTTGCGATGCGCACAGCATCACGGCGAAACTCGTCTGTGTATCTCGGTGCCATTCTTTATCTCCTTCATAGCAAACATTGCTCGAAAGAGACCGGAACTAAACCGTGGCAAGACCATCTTTACGATCCACGCCCAGATACCGGACGGTACGGTCCATCTTCTTATAAATTTGGGGGACCTTGGTTCTAGGCATTGATTGCTTTCCACAGGCCATGGCCTTTGATCCGCGACGGTATTTAGCAAAGTGCTCCGTCCTCCTCTGGCGCCGATGCGTCCGTATTTTTCAAGCGACCGGTGAAGTGGAACTCATCGAAATGGCGCGGTCGCTTTTAAACCAAAGCTTGACAGATGCCCGGCGCTCCCCCATATCGGCACTGTCGCTGCGCTGCCGCGTGAGCATGCCGTGCCCTCAATCGGGCAAACAGCGTACAAAATTTCCAGTTCCCCATCACGCAGGGTTCCTGACGCGAAGACCGGATGGCGCGGGAAACGCCCGCCTGTCCCGAGGTCCCGCGAACCCTCGCAAGCCGTGCAAGCACGGCCCAAGCAACACAGCCGTGTTTGGCAAAGGCCATGCGCGGTGACAAAGGATACGACTTGCTCGATTTTGATATGCTCGGTCTTGCACCGACACTGAACGACGCCCTGAAACGCGCCGGATTTACCGAACCTACCCCGATTCAGAACCAGGCGATTCCGCTGGCGATGCAGGGCCATGACATTCTGGGTCTGGCCCAGACCGGCACCGGCAAGACGCTGGCCTTTGGCCTGCCGTTGATCGACACTTTGCTGGCCCAGCCCGGCAAACCCGCCCCGAAAACTGCCAAGGCGCTGATTCTGGCCCCGACGCGCGAGTTGGTTAACCAGATCGCCGATAGCCTGCGGGTGTTAACCGATGGGTCGAAAATTCGCGTGACCACCGTGGTCGGGGGCCAATCCATTGGCCGGCAAATCAACCTGCTGTCGCGCGGTACCGATATTCTGGTCGCGACGCCCGGACGTCTGATCGACCTGATGGACCGTCGCGCGGTTGATCTTCGGTCGGTCTGCCATCTGGTGCTGGACGAAGCCGATCAGATGCTGGACATGGGGTTCATCCATGCGCTGCGCAAGATCGCACCGCAACTGGGCACACCGCGCCAGACAATGCTGTTTTCGGCCACGATGCCGAAACAGATGGAAGAACTGAGCCGCGCGTATCTCGATAATCCGCGCCGGGTACAGGTGTCGCCGCCGGGCAAGGCAGCCGACAAGGTTACCCAGTCGGTCCATTTCCTTGAAAAACCGGCGAAACAGTCCAAGCTGCGCGAAATCCTGTCACGAGATACGGATGCTTTGACGCTGGTTTTTGCCCGCACCAAACATGGGGCGGAAAAGCTGATGAAGGGCCTGGTCGCCGATGGCTATAACGCTGCGTCGATCCACGGCAACAAAAGCCAAGGTCAGCGCGACCGCGCGATCAAGGCGTTCCGCGATGGCACGATAACGGTTCTGGTCGCCACCGATGTGGCTGCACGCGGCATCGACATTCCCGGTGTGGCCTATGTGGTCAATTACGAATTGCCGGAAGTGCCGGACAATTATGTTCACCGGATTGGGCGAACCGCGCGCGCCGGGCGCGAAGGCGAAGCGATTTCGTTTTGTGCGGCAGAAGAGGTCGATCGGCTACACCAGATTCAAAAGCTGATGAAGATCGAAGTGCCGGTGGCCAGCGGCACCATGCCGAAATTCGTCGCCGAAGAGAAAAGCAAGGGCCGCTCGGGTGGACAGCGCAACCGTGGACGCGGATATGGCGGTGGCGGTGGTGGAGCGAACAACGCTTCCAAACCCGGCGGAAATGCTAAGCGGCGTCGTCCCCGGCGCAGCCACGCGGCTTGAACCGTGACAGAGTGATTGATGCAGCCGGAACAGTGTTCCGGCTGTTTTCGTTTTGGGCTTTGGCCTGTTACGGGTCGTGATCGGGACCGTTGATCACTACCTTATGCGCTCTGGGAAGTGGGCAAGAGGCGGTTCGGTCCAATGGTCGGCACAGCATATCAGTAAACATACACAAACCACGATCTGGTTGTAGTATTCCGATTTTCACAAGCCGGCAGGACCGGCGCGGCTGTACCGGCTGCGGACTCGTTTAGATTGGCTGATGCCAGCCTATCCGGTGACTTTGATACAGCTTTTGGTTTCGCTGTCCCAGACGGCACCATCAGCGCAGGACATCGCCTGCTGATGATCACCGAAACACTCGGCAAAAGCCGACAGCGGGGCAAGAGTGAGTACGAATGCTGTTAAAGCGATCCTGAACATAAAAAACTCCCTGTCATGCGTTGAAACATGACAGGGAGCTTAGCATAGGTTGCGATTCTTGCGAAATCAGGCTTCGCCAAAGACCCGCTTGAAGATCGTGTCGACGTGCTTGGTGTGGTAATCCATGTCGAACTTGGCGTTGATCTGATCCGCGCCCAAGGCTGCGACGACATCTTTGTCGGCCAGCAACTGTTCGCGGAAATCAACTCGGTCTTCCCAGACTTTCAGCGCGTTGCGCTGAACCATCGCATAGGCATCTTCGCGCGACACACCGGCCTGTGTCAGCGCCAGCAACACCCGCTGAGACATCACCAGACCCGGAAATTTGTTCATGTTGTCCAACATGTTTTGCGGGAAAATCAGCATTTTTTCGATTACGCCGGCCAGACGGTTCAGGGCGAAATCCAAAGTCACGGTGGCGTCCGGGGCGATCCCGCGTTCGACCGAGCTGTGCGAAATATCGCGTTCGTGCCACAGCGCCACGTTTTCCATCGCCGGGATCACGGTCATGCGCACCAGACGGGCCAGACCAGTCAGGTTTTCTGTTAGAACCGGGTTCTTTTTATGCGGCATCGCTGACGAACCCTTTTGCCCCATCGAGAAGAATTCCGCACCTTCCAGCACCTCGGTACGCTGCATGTGGCGGATTTCGATGGCGACGTTTTCAATGCTCGAAGCAATGACGCCCAGAGTCGCAAAGAACATCGCGTGGCGGTCGCGCGGGATGACTTGGGTGCTGATCGGTTCGGGGGTCAGGCCCAGCATCTTGCACACATGGTCTTCGACGCGCGGGTCGATATTGGCGAAGGTGCCGACAGCGCCGGAAATCGCGCCGGTGGCGATTTCTTCACGGGCCAGTTTCAGGCGGGTCAGGTTGCGATCCATTTCGGCATAGAACCGGGCAAAGGTCAGACCCATGGTGGTGGGTTCGGCGTGGATGCCGTGGCTGCGACCAACGCGGACGGTCATTTTATGTTCCATCGCGCGGGTTTTCAGCGCGGCGAGAAGTTTTTCCAGCCCTTTGATCAGGATGTCCGCAGCGCGCACCAGTTGCACGTTCAGGCAGGTATCCAGCACATCCGACGATGTCATGCCCTGATGCACGAACCGGGCTTCTTCGGACCCGACATGTTCGGCTAGATGGGTCAGAAAGGCGATCACGTCATGTTTGGTCACGGCTTCGATTTCGTCGATCCGGGCGACGTCGAATTCCACATCCTTTGCTTGCCAAACGGCATCGGCGTTTTCGCGCGGGATCACGCCCAGATCGGCCATCGCGTCACAGGCATGGGCTTCGATCTCGTACCAGATCTTGAACTTGGTTTCAGGTGACCAGATGGCGACCATTTCGGGACGGGAATAGCGGGGGATCATCGTCAAATTCCTTGGAAAGCTGGCGTTCTGGCTGTCTTTAGCGGCGCGAGCGCTTCACAGCAAGGGCAGGGGCCCGGATATGTCGCCGCATGGGCAGATATTGATCCGAAGCGAAGGCTTCGCAGGGGTGTGCATCTGAAATGGCAGAGCGAAAACCACCCGGACGGATACGGATCTACAAGGTGAAACACATTCACAATAAAAGGAGGGTATTTAAAAGGGGGGCATTTCGCCAAAGGAAGCGGCCGTGCTTTCGGAGGGAGGGCGGGGGTAAACGCTAAATACGGTACAATTATATCAAAGGTATGGGTCAGATTTGGACAGACTTGTGCGTTTTGAAAATGAGAGTGATTTTTCGGGGTCCTGCCGGAAAAATCAGTGCAAACAATTCGTTGGTGCACCCCGGATCGGTACCGCGTATCGCTGGATTTTTATACCAAGGCGCGAGGACCTGGAAAATCCTATGTCATGTGTTCGGCATATACCCGCCAGGATCATGTGGTCCGTTGAGGTTCTTGGATCAAAGGCCCCCAAGAAGGGCAAGAAATGGCAGGATGGCCAATGCCAGCCCCATTCCGCCTGAACCACCGCCATCGCTGTCGCCGGCATCTGTCATTCCATCGTCTTCGCTGTCGTCACCAGCGTCAGCGGCGTCTGCTTCGTCTTCTGCCGCGGCGGGGACCTCGGGAATGACGGGGGTTTCGATAAGGTCGTCGACGACTTCGTCTTCGGCTTTGGGGGCACCGTTGAGTGCGCTCATGAAATCCGCAGTATAATCAGGATTGTCGATTTCGACGCGGATGATTTCATAGCCATCCATCTGAGTTGTCAGGATGCCATTGTCGAAGACTTGATCGGGGTCAAGGGTGGTGACTTCGGCCAGAGATTCCGGCGAAGTGGGATTGTACCCATCCTTGACCCCAAGAACATCGATATGCATTTCCCCTGCGCCACTCATGATCTGTGACAGGTCGATCACGCTTTGCTGGGTGTCTTCGGTGTTTGAGGCGATGAACAGGACCATGCGGTCTTCGGCGTAAAAGCCGTGAACGCTGGTGTCTTCTTCGGCCAGTTCATGTTCGCGGTTGCCGCTTCCTTCGAAGGAAACCGGGCGGGTGTCGACCAAAGATTCATTCATCATACGGAACATTTCGCCGGGAACAGTCAGGCGACCATCATCGCCTTCGTTGCCGGCCAGGTTGGTCAGATTGTTCTGCTGTACGGCCCAGATATGCGCGGCCTCGACGTCATGTTCGACGAACACTTCGGTCATGTTCAGGATCTCATGCGCCTGACGCAGACCATATTGTTCCTCGGGGTCCCAATTGGTTCGGTTGGCGCGCAGGTTCCATTCGGTGACATAGGTATCAAGACCGTCGATCTGTTCACCCCAGGTCGAATCGATCACGTTCAGATCGTATTCGCGGCTGTTGGGGCTTCCATCGCCGCGCGAATAGATATGCGCGATCACGCCATCGACTGCGTCGCGTTCTTCGGCGGTGTCGAATTCGCTGAGGATGATTTCATTGGCGACCCGCGCCCATGAAATTTCGCCCGAATTGAAAACGAAGCTTTCATCAAGTTCGACATTATAGTCTTCCATGATTGCTTCGAGTTGTTCTTCGGCAGTGTCGAGATGATCGTAATCGCCGATCAAACGGGCCGAGCCGTAATTCTGACCGTTCTGCACCAGAATATCGACTTCGGAATAGGCGGTGTCACCTTCGGAGTGATTGTCGATTTCTTCATTCAGGATCTGGGCCATCTGGCTGGAAACACGACCGTATTCCAGCGAATCCATTTCGCCGCTGCCCCAGTATTCGTTGCCGATCTCGAAGGCCCGGATGGTGGGAGACCCGTGTTCGCCGTTCAACGTGTCCTGAATGAACCCGCGTAGGGAGGCCTCGTCGACATTGGCGAAGCGATGACCGTTTGCATCGGTTTCTTCTGTCAGGAAATGGCGCGTCGGAAGAACGATGGTCACATCGATATCGTTTTCTTCGGCGTAGGTCATGAATTCCGTATAAGGCAGCAATTCCACTTCTCTACCGGTATCGGGGTCGATTGCGGAAGTGTTGTCGGGATTTGACAGGTCGAAATAGTCCTCAGTCAACGATCCGCCGGGGTAGCGTACATGCTGAACCCCAAGTGCTGCGGCAGCATTGTCATAGGTGCCGTCTTCGCCAAGCTGGTCGCGGCTGGCCAGGATATTCGCTCCGAATATTTCCTGGTTATACTGCTGACCGCTAATTGTCTGTGCGTTTAGGTAAATCATCTCTGTTCCCTCTTTTCCGTGGAAAAGGTGGTTGCTGGTTACGTGCTGCGTATTGGGTGGTTCCAACCGGGGCTGCCGCGTTGGCAGGCGGATCGGGGACCTTGTAGAGATGAGGGTGAGTTTGGCCGGGATCGAAGTCTATGAAATCGCCGGAACGCCGACTTTATCGACCTGCCGCCCCTTCAAAAGGGGGTAAGGATTGTCCGAAATTTCCAGATATCAGCATATAAAATAGCCCGGGAAACCGGCACGGTTTTCCAGCCAACATCGGCGGAATCCGGACGGGCCGGATGCAGCGCGATATCGCGTACAGATGATTCTATTACCCTTAAAAATAAGGACTAATCCCTGTCTTTCGGGGGCTACCCCGTATGGCTTAGGCAAGTACCAGCGAGAACTATACCAAATGGACGACCTTATTTGGGGCGTCATATAGGCCATACGTCATAAGCTTGGATCAGTTTAGGAAAGAATTGCGATTGTTTGCGGATTAGGTCAAATGTCTATGGTATGATCCGGATTGTTCAGAAAACACTGCCCTATGACTTCAGATCCCGGCGTCCATTGCCGGGAATTGCGCCGCTGGACCCCGCCGAGTGGTTGTTGTTCGACGAGGCTTATAATGAACAGATGGCCTTGCGGGACGCATTGTTGGCGACCCGACGCGACGATGTCGTCGCAATGGCGCCCGAAGCGCACCCGGCGGCCGAGGAGTTGCTGGATCAGGTGCTGGATTTTCTGCGCGGGCATCCGACATTTTCGGTGCATTCCGATCATGTGATCCGTCCCGACGGCACAAAGGTGACGATCGACCTCGACGATCCTATGGTCACTCTCGGACGGTTGGTGCAAGAAGATCTCTGCGTGATGCAAAAACAGGGCGACGAACACGTACTGACGGCAGCGGTGCTGTGCTTTCCTTCAAATTGGACGTTGCGGCAAAAATTCCTAAAGCCAATGACGGGCATCCATGTGCCGGTCGCTCCCTATGACGAAAATATCGCCAAACGGGTTCAGCGACTGCTTGACGGGATACAGGCCGAGCGGCCGCTGTGGCGCTTCAATGTGTTGTGGTATCATGAACCGACGCTTTTTAATCCGCGACTGGAAGGCGAACACGAACCCGTTTCAGAAGAGAAAGACGCCGCTTATCTGCGCAGCGAACGGCAGGTCCTGATGCGTTTGCCAGAAAGCCGTGCGGTGGTGTTTTCGATCCATACCTACATGATCCCGGGCGCAGTCGCCCGAGCGTGGTGACGACGTTTAACGGTCGATGCCCGCACCCATGATCGCGATTGCCTTCTGATAGACACCAGCGGCATTCCATTCCTTGATCACTTCGAAATTGGGTTGCCCTTGTTGAAACCCCTTGCCGCGCTTCCAGCCCTTTTTGTTCAGGTAATGCGCGGTCGAAGCCAGAGCATCGGTTTCATTGGTCAGATCGACCCGGCCGTCGCCATTGCCGTCCACGCCGTAGCGCAGGATGTTGCCGGGCAGGAATTGGGTATGGCCCAGTTCGCCATGCTTGGCACCGATGGAACCGGCTGAAATCGCGCCCTCATCGACCAGTTTCAGCGCCGCCAGCGCATGCGGTGTGAAAAAATCCGAACGACGACAATCATAGGCCAGCGTTGTGATCGCCGAAATGACATTGCTGTCGCCCATGAAATTGCCAAAGGCGGTTTCCATGCCGTGAATCGCCAACAGAACGCCTGCGGGTACGCCGTAGTGTTTTTCCAGACTCGTATAGAAAGCTGGGTTGCGCGCTTTGCGTTTACGGCCAAGCGCAACGATGGTGTCGGCACCGCGGACCTGCATGAATTTTTCCAGCGAATACTTGAACGATTTCTGATTGCGGTCCGCCCAGATGGTTTTGGTAGCGTATTGCGCGCCCTTCAGCGCGGCAAGACCCTTTTGCCCGACCCCGGCGCTGCGGGCTTCGGTGACGAAGGCGGTTTTCCAGGCCGCAAAGCCTGCCGAAGTATTGCCGCAAGGGGCAGACAGGGCCGGGGCCGCGTAGAGGCCGGTCAACAGAGCGAAAAAAAGAGATTTGATAACACGTGAGGGCATGCGCCTGATCCGAGTGATTGAAATGAAGTTAGAGTATCGCACGAAAAAAACGCCGCCAAACAGTTTATGGCGGCGTTTTGTGTTGGTTTTGTCAAAGGTTGCGGATCACAACCCCAGCATCGTCATCGTTTCGGCGAAGGCACCAGAGGCGTTCAGGGTGATCGCGAACCCGGTCAGCGCCAATGTGTGTGCGGCCAGTCGGAGATCTTCGCCGCGTACGATGTTGATGATGCACAGTACAATTGCGAATGGCAGGTAGAACAATCCGATCGTCGTTACCATGGTCCAGCTTGCCGTGCGGAGCGCCAGGCTACCTTCAGTATCCATTGCTTTGTCTGCCGCTTTGCCAGCGGTTGTGGTGTCATAAACTTGTTCTGCTGTTTCAGAACATTGTCCGCGCGCCTGCATCATATCGCGCGGGGAAACGTCGGTTTTCGAGGGCATTATCAGCGGTGCCGTTTCAATGAATTCCAAGGTTTCCAGAATCGCAGAGGCCCGCAACCACATCACGAAACAGGGCCTGCTGGCCAGCGCAAGCTGATAGGTGATTTCCGCCAGATACGGTTTCAATTGACGCTTGATTGCTTGGGTTTCTGCCATGTCCGTTTGCTTTGAAACGGATATGGACAGGCCAATGATCATTTTCGCCCGTGCCAATATGCCATCGGGATCAGCCGAGATCGCGTTGGCGTTGCTGCCTGCGGTGATCAGGCGGGGGGACAAGTCCACAGACATCGTATCGGTGCAGATGCAGATATGATCGCCTTCAAGCGCCTTGATCGATCGAATACGATGGCCATGCGTTTCCAGGATTTCCTGAATTTCGTTTGATAGCTCTATTGTGTCGACATGTTTCCGTTCGAGAAACACCAAACCCGCCGAATATCGGTACTCGTCCTTTTTCATGACAGATCTCCAGCTAACTGCTCATGACTTTGTGTGACGAAGAAAAACGGACATTCTATGGCGCAGGTTCACGCAAAGGTGGCATTCTTGTGAAATTATGTCGCCTTTCGGCGACGGAATTCCAAGAAAAAAAGGGCACCCGAAGGCGCCCTTTTGTATTTTTAATTCCGTATTGGAAATCAGCAGCTGTAGTACATTGCGAATTCCACCGGGTGCGGTGTGTGTTCGTAGGTTTGGATTTCTTCCATTTTCAGATCGATATAGCCGTCGATCTGATCCTTGGTGAACACGTCACCGGCGATCAGGAAGTCCATATCAGCCTGCAGTTCTACCAAAGCTTCGCGCAGCGAACCGCAAACCGTCGGGATGCCGGCCAGTTCTTCGGCAGGCAAATCGTACAGGTTCTTGTCCATGGCTTCGCCCGGATCGATCTTGTTCTTGATTCCGTCGATGCCGGCCATCAGCAGCGCCGCGAAGCACAGGTAGGGGTTTGCCGCGGGGTCGGGGAAACGGGCCTCGACGCGCTTGGCTTTCGGGCTTTCGGCCCATGGGATACGGACACAACCGGACCGATTGCGCGCCGAATAGGCCCGCAGAACAGGCGCTTCGAAACCCGGGATCAGACGCTTGTAGGAGTTGGTCGACGGGTTGGTAAAGGCGTTCAGCGCCTTGGCGTGGGACAAGATACCGCCGATGAAATACAGCGCTTCCTGGCTCAGGTCGGCATATTTGTCGCCTGCGAATAGCGGCTTGCCGTCTTTCCAGATCGACATGTTCACATGCATGCCGGTGCCGTTGTCGCCCGCGATGGGCTTGGGCATGAAGGTTGCCGACTTGCCATAGGCCTGAGCCACGTTATGGATGATGTACTTGTATTTCTGCAGCTCATCAGCCTGCTTGGTCAGGGTGCCGAAAATCAGGCCTAGTTCGTGCTGGCACGACGCCACTTCGTGGTGATGCTTGTCGACCTTCATGCCGATGCGCTTCATCGTCGACAGCATTTCGGACCGCAGGTCTTGTGCGTCGTCAACCGGGTTGACCGGGAAATAGCCGCCCTTGACGCCCGGACGGTGGCCCGAGTTGCCCATTTCATAATCGGTGTCGGTGTTCCACGATGCGTCGATAGCGTCGACTTCGTAAGAAACTTTGTTGATCGAGTTCGAATATTTGACGTTGTCGAACAAGAAGAATTCAGCTTCCGGACCCATATAGGCGGTATCGCCGATACCTGTCGATTTCAGATAGGCTTCGGCCTTTTCGGCAGTACCGCGCGGATCGCGTTCATAGGCTTCGCCAGTATCGGGTTCGACGACCGAGCAATGGATGCAAAGGGTCTTTTCCGCATAAAACGGATCGATATAGGCCGAGTCGGTGTCGGGCATCAGTTTCATGTCGGAGGCTTCGATCGATTTCCAGCCAGCGATGGAAGACCCGTCGAACATGAAGCCTTCTTCGAGGAAGTCTTCATCGACCTCATCGGCAATCACGGTCACGTGCTGCAATGCGCCGCGCGGATCGGTGAAGCGGATATCGACATATTCGACGTCTTCATCCGCGATGGTCTTGAGAACTGCGTCCTTGCTCATTCCCTTTATCCCTTTCGTTTATGGGTAATTACAGCGCGTCCGAACCGGTTTCGCCGGTACGGATGCGAATAGCTTGTTCAACGGGGCTGACGAAAATCTTGCCATCGCCGATCTTGTCGGTTTTGGCGGCGTCGATGATCGCCTCGATGGCACCGTCGACAAGATCGTCATCCAGCACGACCTCGATTTTGACTTTCGGCAGGAAATCCACGACATATTCTGCGCCGCGATAAAGTTCGGTATGGCCTTTCTGGCGTCCGAAGCCTTTGACTTCGATTACGCTGAGGCCTTGGATGCCGGCCTCCTGCAAGGCTTCTTTTACCTCATCAAGCTTGAACGGCTTGATGATCGCTTCGATCTTTTTCATCGCTGGGTCTCCTCGCCAGATGCTTCGTTCATGGCACAGATCACTTTCACTGGGCGGCCTCAATTGGCTACAGTAAATCGCGGGGAACGGCCATGGCGGATTCTCGGAACACGATTAAAAAAACATCAAAAAGATTAAAAGGTGTGCGAAATGAAAACTTTGTTGCTGAATTCATGACAGAACTGCTGAGTGCTGCACAAATGCGCGCCATCGAACAAGCGGCAATCGAGTCGGGTGAAGTGACCGGGCTGGAGCTGATGGAACGCGCCGGGCAAGGCGTTGTCGAAGCGATTTTCGCGGAATGGCCGGAGCTTGCCGTTTCGCCTGCGGCGGGCGGGGAGGGGGGCGTTGCCCCCCGTCCGGCGGGGCCGGACTCCCCCCAGGATATTTGTGAACAGAAGAAGTTGCGGGCGGTGGTGCTTTGCGGGCCGGGGAATAATGGCGGCGACGGGTTCGTGGTGGCGCGGCTGTTGAAAGAGCGCGGCTGGGAGGTGGAGGTTTTTCTTTACGGCGATGCGGGGAAGCTGCCGCCGGATGCGAAGGCGAATTATGAGCGGTGGTTGGAGATGGGGGAGGTGACAGAATATGATGGTGAATTCTGGATGGATCCCTCGATCTATCGCGAAGACTCGGTGCTGGTTGATGCTTTGTTCGGCACAGGGCTGACCCGGCCTGTTGAGAATTTTAATGCGTTCGGCTGGGTGACGCAGCTGACAGAGTGGCGCTTGTCGCCTGAAAATCGCGGCGCGGCATATCCCGCACCGCGTGTTGTTTCTGTGGATATGCCCAGCGGCGTTTGTGCGGATTCCGGCAGGAGGTTGTATAGCGCAGATCCTCCCTTCGATCTCGAAGAGATTAGCGCGGATTTAACTGTCACGTTCCATTCCAAGAAACTGGGGCATGTACTCGCCGTGGGGCCATATTACAGCGGCAAAGTGGTTGTGCAGGACATTGGGCTTTGCGAAGATCATGAGTGGCGAAAGGCCAACTGGAAGCAAATTGCCAAGCAATTTGATGCGCCGTTTGTGGGTTTGTTGGCGAAAGGCTATGGCGGCCATAAATATTCCCATGGCCACGCCCTGATCCTTTCCGGCAGGCCCGGCCGGACCGGGGCGGCGCGGATGGCGGCGCGGGGGGCGCTGCGGATCGGGGCCGGGCTGGTGACGCTGGCGGTGCCGCCGGCGGCGCAAGCGGAGGTGGCGGCGCAGGTCACCGCGATCATGCTGCGGCGGGTGGGCGATGCCACCGCCTTGACCAAGGTGCTGGAGGATGCGCGGTTCAACGCGATCGGGCTGGGGCCGGCGCTTGGGCTGGACGCGGGCGCGGCGGCGCTGGTGGCGGCGGCGCTGGAGGCGGGGCGGGCGAGCGTGCTGGATGCCGATGCGCTGACCCTGCTGGCGCAGGACGCGGCGCTGTTTTCAAAGCTGCACGAAAACTGCGTGCTGACGCCGCATGCGGGCGAATTCAGGCGGCTGTTCCCGGATATTGCCGCGAAACTGGAGACCGCGCCGGTGCAGGGGCCTGCCTATTCCAAGGTGGATGCGGTGCGGGAGGCGGCGAAACGCGCGGGCTGCGTGGTGTTGTTCAAGGGGCCCGACACGGTGATCGCGGCGCCGGACGGGCGCTGCAGCATCAATTCGGCGCAGTATGAAAGGGCAGCGCCCTGGCTGGCGACGGCGGGGTCGGGGGACGTGCTGACCGGCTTCATCGCCGGCCTGCTGGCGCGGGGATTTGCGCCGCAAAGTGCTGCGGAAACCGCTGCCTGGTTGCATGTCGAATGCGCCTTAGAATTCGGTCCCGGGCTGATGGCCGAGGATTTGTCCGAACAGCTCCCCAAGGTGTTTAGGCGTCTGCTTAGTCAGCCATGACCGGTGCGGTGGCGCAGGCCAGTTCCAACCCGTCGGCATAGATCACCTGCGGGCTTTCGAAGCCGAGGCGGAACACCATGTGTTGGGCGCGCGGTTGCAACCGGACATATTCACCGTCCACCAGGCGGCGGGCGTCGACCATGGCCTGATCGGCATAATAAAGCGCCTTGGCCCGCCAATCGCGGATCAGAACTTTCTGCCGCGAGGGCAGGATGGTGTCGCTGTCGGGGCGGTCATGGCCCAGCGATCCGGCGCGGATGCGCACGGTTTCGCAAATTTCGAGCTCATGACCGATCGCTTTCAGATCGACCAGTCCGGTGTTCCGAGTGATGATCTTGTCGCCTGGGACCAGTGTTTCCACTGGCAATGCGCCGTCCAATGTCAGGATCAGTGTCCCGGGCATTATTCCATTTCTGGATTCAACATGACGCCTTGCGGTCAATTGACCGTCATTGCGCCCGACCGTTTTCGGTTTCATGGGCGATATCCTACTGCTCTGCCTGCTTTTTTGCTGGCAGATTACTAAGGGGAACGTCGTTTGTCTTGCATTTTTTAGTGAATATTCGGTTTCGAGGGATGTTAAGTGTCCATTCGTATTGGGATTAGGGACACCGAAGCGATAACTTTTGAGCGGGGACCGACCGTAATACGAGCAAGCCGCGGTGACAAAAAGGGGCGACAGCTTGGAGAGGGGATACCCCAAAGTGGCCAATGCTGCGCGTTGCTCAAATCGTCACGCAAACCCAAAATAAGACCGATAAGGGGCAGTTCTGACCCTGAGCAGCATTGAGGCGCTATCAATGTGATGTTCAGGAAGTACTGGCTGGGGTGGTAGGATTCGAACCTACGGTACACGCTACCAAAAAGCGTTGCCTTACCACTTGGCTACACCCCAACTGTGAGGCGCTATTTACGAAACGCTGCCGTCGGGTGCAAGAGCAGAAATGACAATTTTTTTACTATTCCGTAGGGGCGGATTTCTGCAACAGATCATCGTTGCTCTTCGTTTCGCGTTCTTCTTTGACAATCTGTTCCAGTGCCTGTTCTTCGCGGGCCTCTACGTCCAGTGCGCGCGGGGTTTGCGCTGGAGCGACGGACGGTTTTCCCGCAGAGGTATCTTGGGTGATCAACCGGTAAGTCGGTTCGGGCATTTTGATTCCGGCCCCGGTGAAGGTGGCCATGAGAATGCGGATTGCTTCCGATCGCGCCGCAAGGAGCCCTGTCTTGGTCTGATCGATCCAGCCGGCCAGCCGCAGTGTTATCGTGCTGTCGCCGACTTCGTGTATCCAGACCGACGGGGCGGGACTGGCAACTGAAAACGGCAGTTTGGCCAGAGTCTGTTCGCCCAGCCTGAGCGCAAGAGCCAGATCACTTTCAGGCGCAACGGCCAGATCAAATGTATAGCGCCGTTCGGCGTTGCTGGAGTAGTTGACGATTCGCGACTTGAATACGGTCGAATTGGGGATGCGAATATGGTTGCCGTCCCAGCTCAGCAGGATGGTGGCGCGGCTGGTCAGGCGAATGACCTTGCCTTCGTCGCCATTGATTTCGATGGCGTCATTGGGCCGGAACGGCTGCCGGATCGACAACATGATAGAAGCGATGAAATTTTCCACCGTGTCCTTCACCGCGAAACCAATTGCCAGCCCGACGATTCCCGCGGCACCGAGAATGGTCGACAGCAATGCCGTGGCCCCAAGGATATCCAGCGCCATGACGAGCCCTGCGATCAAGAATCCCAGCCGCACGATCACCCGGTAGATGTCAGCGATAAAGCTGTTTGGGGCCAGCCGGTTCCAAGGCTGTTTCATCCGCGCCAGCACCAGCCCGAAGGCAAAGATCAAGCCGAAAGCGATCAGCGCCACCGCCAGAAGCGGCAAATAGGCCACGAATTGCGCGGTGCGCTTGGTAAAACGGTCCACTGCGGGGTTCAGCCGTTCAACGACATCGGTGGTTTCTGCCACTTCGTTACGGATCGCAACCACCCCATTGACCCGGGTGATCAGATCATTCAGCGCCTCGGCGTGGGCCAGATCGAGCGTGGTGCCTTTCAGCGTCACGATACCCGAAGTGACGGTGACGGTGACGTCGTCATACCCTTCCAATTCCGAAAGGATATCGCGGATACGAACGGCGATCGCGGCATCGGTGGTGGCGCTGTCTTCGACCGAGATCGGGCCCGACGGCTGTTCGGCACCATTCGGAGCGGCCGACTGGGACCAGGCCGGGGATGTCAGGCAGAGTGCAAAAATAAGGATCAAGAAGCGCATGGATGAAATCTCGGCAAAATAAACTGACGTCAGCCTAGACCGCGATTTATCCACCGCAAGATAAAAGACCGGATCAGTCCCTGATTTCGACCGATTTTACGCCCCACAGCGCATCCTTGGGGGCCCAACCGCGATAGCCGCCTGCGCGCAGTTTGCACCATTCTTTGGTGCAGTCTTCCAGCTTGGCAATCACGCCGAGTTCCAGCCGGGCGGTGATTGCTGTATCGGCATCGGGACGAACATGCAGGGCCAGCATATCCTGGTCGATGATCACGTGCCGGACCCCGGACAGCAGCGAATAATGAACCCAGCCCCCAGCGCCGTCTCGGTCGCGAACTCGCCGCCAATGGCCGTATTCGGCGGTGATTTCCACCGGCATGTCGCGGCGTTTGAATACCCAATCAATCCGGTGGGTCAGGCTGGGCCCGCGCCGGACATTCGCTTCGGATGCCTTGACGGAAACGAAACGCGGCAGCGGCAGATTGGTCACCGGCCCGCGCTCTTCGGCGCGGAGCGGAGAAAACAGACACAGACCGCACAGGACGGCCGCGACGAAGCGATTGGTAATTTTCATCAATCTGCTCACTGCTCGTGAAATTTTATTGCGGGGGTTCTTGTGCCCCGGTTGGTCTTGCTCCACTCTGACATCAAGCCGTGCGGTTTGGAAGCAGGAGGAGGCCCGAGATGCCATCTGGACGTCTGAGTGTTGTTGTTACGCGACGCTTGCCCGACGTGGTCGAAACGCGACTGAAGGAATTGTTCGACGTGCGGTTGCGCGACGACGATACCCCAATGACGCGGGAAGAACTGGTTGCCGCGCTCCGAGAGGCCGATATTCTGGTGCCGACGCTGAACGATCATCTTGATGCGAGCGTCATCGCTCAGGCCGGCGACCAGCTGCGGCTGATTGCGAATTACGGGGCAGGGGTGGATCATATCGATGTCGCCACCGCCCGTCAGCGCGGCATTCAGGTGACCAACACGCCCGGCGTTCTAACCGAAGATACTGCGGACATGACAATGGCGCTGATTCTTGCCGTGACCCGCCGTATCCCCGAAGGTTTGGCCGTCATTGAGACGGGTCAATGGAAGGGCTGGTCGCCCACCGCTTTACTGGGTGGTCGGGTCAGTGGCCGTCGTTTGGGCATTCTGGGCATGGGGCGGATCGGGCAAGCGGTCGCGCGGCGCGCCAGTGTTTTTGGTATGCAGGTGCATTATCACAATCGCCGTCGCCTGCGCGAAGAAACGGAAGACGCGTTGCAGGCCACCTATTGGGAAAGCCTGGATCAGATGGTGGCGCGGATGGACGTTTTGTCGATCAACTGCCCGCATACGCCTTCGACCTTCCATCTGATGAATGCCCGCAGACTGAAGCTGATGAAGCCATCGGCAGTGATCGTGAACACATCGCGTGGTGAAGTGATCGATGAAAACGCTTTGACCCGGATGCTGAAGGCTGGCGAACTAGCGGGCGCGGGGCTGGATGTTTATGAACATGGCTCCGAAACCAATGCCGACCTGCGCGCATTGACCAATGTGGTGATGCTGCCTCATATGGGATCGGCCACCGTAGAAGGACGGCTTGAAATGGGTGAAAAAGTTATCATCAATATCAAGACCTTCGCAGACGGGCACCGGCCGCCCGATCTGGTGCTGCAGTCGATGGATTGATTGATGCGTCGGGGCGTTGAAAAGGGACTTCGCTCTCTGACACTCGCGGCGCTGACCTGTTGGTCTGTGACCGCCCATGCGCAACAGGCGGCCGATGCGGTTGCCCCGGAGGCCGAATCCGACCTATCTGTCTTGTGGCCAAACGCATCCGAAGACATCTTGGCTTCGCTGCGGGCGAAAGCGAACGGCCTGCCGGTAGAAGCACAAGATTGGATGATTGCTGCGGCCAATCCGCTTGCGGTGCAAGCCGGTGCCAAGATCCTGCAAAACGGCGGTACGGCGGCGGATGCGATTGTCGCCGTTCAGGCCGTTTTGGGGTTGGTGGAACCGCAATCCTCGGGATTGGGCGGTGGAGCGTTCCTGCTTTGGTATGATGCCAAAACCGGCAAACTGACCACGCTGGATGGTCGTGAAACCGCGCCACTGGCGTTGACGCCGCGCCTGTTTCAGACCGACGCGGGCGAGCCGCTGAAATTCTTCGACGCGGTCGTCGGGGGACTTTCGGTGGGCACGCCCGGCACGCCTGCCTTATTGGCCGAAGCGCAGCGCCGATGGGGGAAACGTCCCTGGGTCGGGCTGTT
Organism: Thalassovita gelatinovora; assembly: GCF_001458355.1. Lineage (GTDB taxonomy): Bacteria > Pseudomonadota > Alphaproteobacteria > Rhodobacterales > Rhodobacteraceae > Thalassobius > Thalassobius gelatinovorus. Next base: position 18,403 of record NZ_CYSA01000008.1, read on the forward strand.
TGGCGATGCTATCCGGCTGGCCGAAGATGGGTTTCCCGTTTCCCCGCGTCTGGCATCGCTGGTGGCGCGTGATCACGACAGGCTGGCACGATTTGAAGAAACCGCAGCCTATTTCCTGCCGGCTGGCGCGCCGCTCGAAGCGGGGCAGGTTTTACGCAATCCGGCATATGCCGAGACCTTGAGAACGATTTCAGATCAAGGTGTTGGGGTGTTTTATTCAGGCGATATTGCGGCGGATATCGCGACCTCAGTTCAAACAGCGCCGGGCAATCCAGGCAAACTTGCGCCGCTCGATCTGGCGATATACCGTGTGGTCGAACGTGATCCGGTCTGTGTTTCCTATCGCGGGCACGATGTCTGCGGCATGGGGCCTCCGTCTTCGGGCGGTTTGGCCGTGGGGCAAATCCTCGGCCTGTTGCGCCATTCCGATTTGTCCGGGTTGGGACCGGAAAGTCCGGAAAGTTGGCGATTGATCGGTGATGCCAGTCGTTTGGCTTTTGCCGATCGGGGTCGCTATGTGGCCGATAATGACTTTTTACCCGTCCCGGTCAAAGGTATGCTGGACGATGGATATCTAATTGATCGCAATAAATTGCTGGGCGGAGATGATGCGTTGCCTGAGGTCGCGCCGGGGACTCCGGCTTTCGATCACGCGCTGAACTGGGCCGATGACGACGCGATCGAATTTCCCTCGACATCACATATCTCGATCGTTGATGGCTATGGTAACGCATTGTCGATGACCACCACGATCGAAAACGCGTTTGGGTCGCGGTTGATGGTGCGCGGGTTTCTTCTGAACAATGAATTGACCGATTTTTCTTTCCGAACCCACCGCGATGGCCGACCCATTGCCAATGCGGTTGCCCCCGGTAAACGGCCCAGATCCTCGATGGCTCCGACGATCGTTCTGAAGGATGGCAAGCCGGTTTTGGTGATTGGGTCTCCCGGTGGCAGCCGGATCATAGGCTATGTCGCGCAGGCAATCATTGCGCATCTCGATTGGGGCATGGATGTGCAGCAAGCGGTCGCCATGAGGCATCTGGTCAATCGTTTTGGCACTTATGACGTAGAAGACGGTATTACGGCTTCCCTTACCACGTCGCTTGAACAGATGGGCTATGACGTCAAACTTGGAACCCTGAATTCCGGGCTGCACGCGATTGCGATCGGAACCAACTTGCAGGGCGGGGCCGATCCGCGCCGAGAAGGGATCGCACTCGGCCGCTAGGACGCGGCCTTGTGCTTGATGAATGTCCCATTGTTCAGCTCTGCAAACGCCTGCCTCAGTTCGGCCCGTGTATTCATCACAATGGGGCCGTGCCAGGCAACGGGTTCCTGAATTGGTCGTCCGGTCATCAGCAGAAAACGAATACCGTCCTCGCCCGCCTGAACGATGATTTCGTCGCCCGATCCGAACCGGACCAAGGTGCGGTTGCCGGTCATGTCACGAATGTTCAGTTCCTGACCGCCGAATTCCTTTTCGACCTTGATCCCGACCGGGTCGCTGGCATCGCGGAACGTGCCCGATCCGGCAAAGACATACGCCAAGGCGTTTGCCCTTGTATCGACCTTCAGCAGTTTGCGCCGGCCTGCCGGTACGGACACGTCCAGCATCATAGGATCAGCGGCGATGCCGTCGACCGGTCCGTTCAGACCCCAGAATTTTCCGATGATCACCTTAATGGCGGTGCCGTCGTCATCCACTTCGACCGGAATGTCGCTGCCGCTGATATCCTGATATCGCGGTGCCGTCATTTTCAAACTGGAAGGCAGGTTGGCCCAAAGCTGAAATCCGTGCATCTGTCCCTTGGTGTCGCCCCTAGGCATTTCCTGATGCACGATGCCAGACCCGGCGGTCATCCATTGCACCCCGCCGGGGCGCAACACGCCCTTGTTGCCCAAACTGTCGGAATGTTCCACCGATCCTTCCAGCACATAGGTGATGGTTTCGATGCCGCGATGCGGATGCCAAGGGAACCCTTTGGCATAAAGCCTTGGGTCGTCATTGCGGAAATCGTCCATCATCAAGAACGGATCGGTCAGCGTCGGATCATCAAAGCCGAAAACACGGTGCAGTTGCACCCCGGCGCCTTCCATCGTCGGTTGGGCCTGGCTGGTGGCGGCAACGGGTCTGAAAGTCATTGGAACCTCCTGTTTGCTAGCGATAATCTGGTGCAAACGCGGCAAGAAGCAAAGTGCAGCTTATCGAACAACGCATGTGCAGAATTGCAAGTCGTCAATAGGCTTTAGTCCCGGTCGGGGCGTAAACGAAACTCAGGAAAAGGTCTGAAGCCTTTTCGGTAAGGGATAATCCTATCCTTAATAATGGAGCATAGAGGTGGGCACTACGCGATGTCGCGATCTGCTGTGTGGATGAACTCGTGCCAGTTTGACCGCTGATCCTTTCGTGTCGTCAGTAACAAAAGGATAGACATCCGATGTTGTGGACGTTCATTGTGTGCGATATTGCATCATATGGTGCATAAAACTTACGCTATTGGGCGGTTGGTTGCCGGATGTCTTTTCTTGCGCAGGGGATTGTCATCGACGCAGTGCAAAGCCTGGGGCATGCTTCATCGGTACAAAACTATGCTGCTCTGTGTGCGGGACCAGATATCTGAATGACATCAACGGGGCGTATATTTTAGCACGATTAAAGAGCCCAAACCCAAGCGAGTACCGCGCTTGTGATCCATGTCCGCGCGGCAACGGACGCAGCCTCTCACATTTAACGGAGTCAAAGTGCAACACCCTCCTTCTGAACCAGAATTTGCCGGCACAGCGCGGTATTTTGCAAAACCGTTGACGCCGGAAAACTTTACCAATTATGGCGATGTTTCTCGGCCGAACCTTGGTGAAAGCAAACTTATCCGGAACGGCGAAGTGCGACTGTCCAAAAGCGCCGCAGCCTTCTCGCACTTACCTGAAGCACCTGCTGCAGCATTGGACTTCTATGAAGTGCAGCCAACAACAAACACGCTGCACGCCATCTCCGTTGAACGTCACCCCAGATCGACACAGATGTTCTGTCCGATGGAAGCAGGGCGATGGCTGGTTGTCATTTGGCCCAACGGTCCGGATGGCCCACCCGAAGCCTTCGTTGCAGCACCGGATGACGTGGTCACTTACAAGCCAGGAATATGGCATCACGGTATCGTCGCCCTAGACCGCCCCGCCAAATTCGCATCAATCATGTGGAAGTCGGAAACCGGTCTAGGTGACACCGAGTTTGCACCTCTCAACAGTCCTGTAGACATCGAATGGAGCCAGCCATGACCGGACATTTGTCCATCGACTTTGGAGCCCGTTTCGCAGATTTTGTCGCCTGGGATGAAGAGCGGTTGTCCGTCGCAAAAATCCCAAATGGCCCGAATGTCGCTGACGTCTTTCGTAAGGGGCTTGCGGAGCTCGCGATCGACACCGCTTTGCTTGGGGATATCCGCATGGTGACGACCACGCCGCTGAACGCCTTGCTGGACCGTCGCGTCGCAAAGGTGGCTTTGCTTACCACCGAGGGTTTCGGCGACACACTCCGACTCGGGCGTCAGAACCGGGTGGCTCTATATGATCCTGTGGCAAAATCTCCGGCGCCAAGCTTTCTTGTGTCACCTGAGGATATTCACGAAATCAGCGGGCGGCTTGACGCGCAAGGAACAGAACTCAGCAGCTTAAGCGAAGACGATCTCGACCGCGCCATTTCCGCGCTCAAGGACGGTGGGATCGAAGCTGTGGCGATATGTTTCTTGTTCTCGCACATGAACCCGATCCATGAACGCCGCGCAGCCGAGGCAATCCGCGCGGCTTTGCCAAATATCTCGATCAGCCTTTCGCATATTGTTGATCCGGCGCCTCGTGAATATGACCGGACTGTTTCAGCCCTAGTCGATGCTTGGATTGCGGCCACTTCTGAAAACGATCTGAGACGGCTTGAGGCGGCTTTGCCGGACGACTTTACTGGACAGTTTCTGTTGGGTGAAGGCCGGGGGGTGCTGGTTCCAGCCAAGGTGTTCGACACGCGACGAATGGTTCTTCTAACCGGTGGGCCCGCTGCTGCGGCTCGTGCTGGGGCGCGGCGATCAAACGCACGGACCACTTTGGCTGTCGATATAGGATCGCAAAGCGCTGACATCGCGCTGATCCAAGCCGGCGACCCGGTGACGGCTGATTTCACTCGCTTCGCGGGTGTCGAACTGCGGGCCCCGGTGGTTGATATGGCCAGCGTTAGTCTGGGCGGTGCGCGTCGCGCACGGCGGGATGAAACCGGTATCCGCTTTGATGCAACCGACACCACCGCGCCGTGTCTGGATGATGCGCTGGCGGTGTTGGGGTTGCTGCCGGACCCTTCATCTGAAGGACTCCGACGCATTTCGGCATTTGGGTCTAGCGAAACAGGTCAAGACGTATCCCGCGAAATCGTTCGCGCGGCAGCCAAAGTCATGGCGCTGGAATTGACGCGCTATGCAACCCGCCGCAACGTGGACCCAACACGGGCAGACTTGCTGGTAATGGGGGGCACGGGTCCATTGCTTGCAACAGAAATTGCCGAACAAATGGGGCTTGAGGCTGTCATCATCCCGCGTGCTCCGGCTGTGTCCGGCGCGATCGGTCTGGCACAAGCACCGCAGCGATACGAAGCGTCTCGACGCATCGATCGTGGGCTCGATAACCTCAGCGATGATTTACTTGTGCAAACCTGCGAGGCTCTCGACGCCGAAATATCTGGCAATAGCGCGCCAGTCTTTACGCTGACATTGGCCGCTTTGGAACAAATGCACCCCATCCAACTGACGCTGACGGAATGCCCTGCAACGGTTGCTGACCTTCGCCGTAAATTGATCTGCGTCTATGTTGAGCGCTTTGGTATCTCACCGCCGGGGACGGGGCACCTGTTTGAAATCAAGATACACCGGGACGAAATCGTTGCGCTGCCGCCTTCGCCCTTTGTCGAGGATGGTCTGCGCAATGAACTCGGTTTGTTGGAAACCGAAGCTGGTATGATCTACTTGCCGGCTTCTTGGACGATGGACCGCAGTTCAGATGCCTACTACCTGAAAAGGGTCGAATTATGAGCGACGATTTGAAAATTTTACAACTTCGGCTCGACGGGCTGGCGGAAACGATGCAACAGACGCTGCTGCGCTGTGCCGTTTCTCCGGTTGTCCGCGAAGGCGCGGATGCGTCATGTGCGCTGTTTTCCTACCGTGGTGAAGTGCTGGCCCTTGCAGAAGCGATCCCTTTGTTGCTTGGTGCCTTGCCGGGGTCGGTCAACGCGATCCTTGAAGCTTATCCGACACAGAACATGCGGCCGGGCGATGTATTCGTATCCAACGACCCTTTTGCAGGTGGCACCCATTTGCCAGATATTGCCGTGGTGCAACCAGTCTTCATCGACGGCGTTCTTGTTGCTTTTACGGCGAGCCTGCTACACCATCAGGATATTGGCAGCACACGCCCCGGATCGGTGCCGCCCGATGCAACTGAAATTTACCATGAGGGGCTGCGCCTTCCACCGTTGCAAGCCGGAAGAGACGGGGTGTTTGATCGTGAATTCCTGACCCTGATCCGTGCGGCGTCGCGCGTACCAGATGTGGTGGTCGGGGATCTTGAAACTCAGCTTGCCGCTGGTTTCCGCGCTGCCGAAGGGCTTAAACAGTTGGCCACTGAAACGGGGGCGGCTGCGTTTTTGACTGCTACTGACGCGCTGCTCGACCGGGCTGAGGAAGAAACAGTCAAACGTCTTGCGTCCCTCACTCCGGGCCCTTTTCACGGCTTTGATGAACTTGACCCCGTTGAAGGGCTTGGCCCCTGTGCCGCGCAGGTCGCACTTCGTTTCACCAATGGTCGGATGGTCGCGGATTTCGAAGGCTCTTCGCCGCAGGTCGCGGCACCGGTGAATTGCGTGCGTTCGGGGCCACTTTCGGCTACGTTCTACGGTCTTTTAACGCTTGTTGGCGACGACGCTCTGCGCAATGGCGGTGTTTTGCGGTGTCTGGATCTGAACCTGCCGGAAGCCAGTGTTGTCAACGCGTCGTTGCCCGCTGCGGTGAATGCCCGCATGAACATGGTGCGCTGTGTCACGTCTGCATTGCTTCAAGCTCTCGCCGAGGCAGATGGAGACAGGATGCCAGCCGCAAATTCGGGTATGTCCTTTGTTATCGCCTTCTCGGGGCGAGATGGCACTGGGAACCCCTTTTTGTCGACCGAGATCGTCGCCGGTGGTGCGGGTGGCGGGCCGACGGCCGATGGGTGTTCGGCGATTTCAACCGATGTGGGCAACGCCATGAATACGTCTGCCGAAGCGCTGGAAGCATTGGTGCCGATGCGGTTGGTCTCAGCAAAGATCCGGAGCGGTTCCGGTGGAGCAGGACGGTTTCGTGGAGGAGAGGGTGTTTGCCGCACCTACGAGGCGCTGGTTGACGGTATTTCTGCATCGATCCGCGGCGAGCGTTTTTCACGGGTGGCCAAAGGGGCACATGGCGGCGGGGCACCAAAAGGATCCGCTGCAACCGTTTTGCGCGCCGATGGTGAAAAGATTTGTCTGACTGCACGGTCAGCAGTGGTGCTGAATCAGGGTGACCATTTGGTCATCGAAAGTTCCGGCGGTGCAGGATATGGCGTTCCGGACGCCTGAACGTAATTGGTCGAAGACCCCAGATTATTCGGGGTCTTCGACGACCTCAGGACGCTTGCGCGCCAAACGGTCCCTGAGCCCCGGCACAAAGACCGAAGAGATGAAGATAAGGCTCAAAACCATGAACACAGCGCTTATCGGGCTCGTGAAGAAGACCGTGGCGTCGCCTTTGGACAAAAGCATGGCCCGGCGAAAATTCTCTTCTAGAAGCGGGCCGAGGATAAAGCCCAAAAGCACTGGCGTGGCCGGAAATCCCGTCCGCCGCATGATATATCCAAGAACGCCAAAACCCAGCACCACAAAGATATCAAAGACGTTGTTGTCAGCCGAATAAACGCCAATGCAAATGAACACCAATATCCCCGGATAGAGCAGGTGATAGGGGATGCTTAGCAGTTTTACCCACATGCCAATCAGTGGAATGTTCAAAATAAGCAGCATCAGGTTTCCGACCCAAAAGCTCATGATCAAGCCCCAGAACATCTGCGGTTCCTGATTGATCAGGTTCGGTCCCGGGGTGATGCCATGCAGGATCATTGCCCCCATAAGCACCGCCACGATAGCGTCGCCCGGAATGCCTAGACTAAGCATCGGGATGAATGCCGATTGCACGCTGGCGTTGTTCGCGGCCTCGGGGGCGGAAATGCCTTCCAGCGCGCCGTTTCCGAACCGTTCCGGGGTCTTCGACAAACGAAGTTCGGTGGCATATGCCATCAACGAAGCGATCCCCGGTCCGGTTCCGGGAAGCGCGCCAACGAAAGAACCGATGCCAGAGCCGCGCAGCGTCGGCCAGATGATTTGGCGCCATTCGGCGCGCGTGGGCAGCATGTCCCGGAACCGAATGTGGCCCACCTTTTGAATCACTGATTGTGATTGCCCGATATTGGCGATGATTTCGGAGACGCCGAACAGCCCCATGGCGACGGCCACAATGCTGAACCCATCCGCCAGTTCGAAAAAACCGAAGGTAAATCGGAACTGGCCTGTATTGACGTCTGTTCCCACCATACCCAACAGCAGCCCGAGAGCGACCATTGACAAGGCTTTGAACGGTGAACCGATCGTTAGGGTAGAGGCAGCGACCAATCCCAGCAAGATGACCGCAAAATAGTCCTCTGCGCCGAATTCAAGCGCAAATTCGGCAATGACCGGGGCGAAGCCCATAACCAACAAGATGGCAATCGAAGAACCCACGAAGCTGTTGATCGCAGTCACAAAAATCGCCAGAGGCGCCTTACCCTGTTGAGCCAATGGATAGCCATCCAAACAGGTGATCGCGGCCGTCGCCGTGCCGGGCAGATTGAGCAGGATCGAAGCTGTCGATCCTCCGTATTGCGCCCCGTAAAAGATACCAGCGAGCATGATCAGCGCGTCGGTTGGATCAAGGTAGTAGGTCAATGGCAAGGCCAACGAAATCGCGGCCAAGGCCCCGATGCCGGGAAGCACGCCAACAAATGTACCGACCGAAACGCCGATGAAACAATAAAGCAACGCATGCCACGACAGGGCGGTTAGCAAACCGGTTTGAATGCCTTCAAGAAGCTCCATTACGATCCCCCAAAGGCACTAATCGGAAGTCCGAGGCCCCAGATAAAGACAACGCTGCCGAGAACCGATATGCAGATCGCCACCAGAACAAGCTTCTGCCAGTCGCGGCCGCGTTCAACCAGGCCGCAGATAGCGATCAAGATCATTGTGGCCGGCACAAAGCCAATACGTTCAACGCTTAAGGCAAAGACCAAAAGGCTGACAAATGTACAGCCCAAAGCCCCCCACGCGAAGCGTGTGTCGGTTGCGGGCGTTTCTGTCGTAGTGGCGCGTGTTTTGACGTAAGTTTCGACCAGAACACCAACCCCCATCACCATCAAGGCAATTGCGAGAATCAGCGGAAAGAAACCCGGTCCCGGACGCACGAGCGAACCGAGCGGATAGCTGGTCGCTCCGACGGCGGCAGCCGCGCCAGTGGCAACTACCACTGCACCGGGGGTGAAGGAAAATAAGTCACTTCTGGTCAAGATCACTGTCCTAAAAGAGGAGAAGGGCGCATTTTGGGAGAAACCGGCCACCCGAAGGTGGCCGGCATTGTCAAAGTTTACTTCTTAAGACCCGCAGCATCGACAACAGCGGTCCATTTCTCGACTTCCGAAGCGATAAAGGCTTTGGAGTCGGCAGGCGTCATCCCTTCGACCAAGAAGCCTCTTTCGCGGAACAAGCTTTGAAGGTCATCACTTCCCAGTGCAGTCGAAATCGCATCATAGAGTTTCGCCAGATTTTCAGGAGGGGTTCCTGCCGGGGCAAATACACCCTGCCATGAGAACGCCGCATAATCAGGCAATCCGGCTTCGGCGATTGTGGGAACGTCTTCCAACAGGAAATGCTCTTGCGTGCCAGTCACGCCGAGGGCGGTCAATCGGCCGGAATTGATGTATTCCGAAGTTACCAGAATATCACCAAACATTGCGTCGATCCGGCCGCCCAACAAATCCTGAAGCGCGGCTGCGCTGCCTTTGTAGGGAACGTGAACCAATTTGGTGCCCGATTTCAGTCCGAACAATTCGCCCGCCATATGCATCGAGGTACCGACACCAGGAGTGCCGTGGGTAAAGGTATCAGGATTTTCTGTGGCGTAGGTCAGCACGTCCTGAACCGACTTGAAATCGCTGTCTGCGTTGACCACCAAAGCCAATGGCGACGAAATCACGATGCTGACTGGATCGAAATCGGTGACGGGATTATATGGCAGATCATCGCGCAGCGCTGCGCTGATCGCGTTCGACCCGGTAACGCCCATAAGCAAGGTATAGCCGTCAGCATCCGAGCTCGCGACATAGTTGGCACCGACAGTGCCGCCCGCACCACCGCGGTTTTCAACCACGACCGGCTGCCCCAACTGTTCCCCGATCGACTCGCCCAATTTGCGGGCCAATAGATCGGTCGAACCGCCCGGTGGGAACGGGACTACAATCGTAACTGGCTTTTCGGGATAGGTGTCAGCCGCTAGTGCCGCAGAGCCGGAAAACCCCGTTGCAAGCGCCAGCATTGCGGCAGCTGTTGCCAGTAAAACTCTTCTATGCATGGTATAACCTCTCGTCTGTTGGTGGGTCGGCCTTTCGCGGGCCTGTTTGGAATTCACTTTACGTTCTGGTTGCTTGCCCTGATTGTTATTTGCCGAAGCCAAGCCGGAATCGTTCGGGGTTGAATGCGGACAAATCAATCTCGGTTGATCGTCCAGCCACTAGATTGGCCAGCTCCCGCCCTGTGGTTGCACCACCGCACATGCCGACATGACCGTGGCCGAATCCAAGCCAGGCGTTTTCGACTTTTGGGGCACGACCGATCACCGGCATGGAATCCGGCATACAGGGACGGTGTCCCATCCAGGTCGAATATTTTTCGGTGCGCATATTCGGGAACATGGTTTTTCCGACAGTCAGAAGCGATTCTGCGCGGGCATAATTCGGAGGCTGCTTTAGCCCAGCGAGTTCCACTGTCCCGGCAAGACGCATTCCCATTGCCATGGGGTTAACCATTATATTCTGTTCCACGGCCATAACGTTTCGATTAAGCGTGATGCCCGGCGTCTCGACTGTCACATGATACCCACGTTGGCTTTCCAACGGTACATTTGTACCCAGCATTCGGGTCAGTTGCCCGGACCATGCGCCTGCGGCAACAACGATACCGTCAACCGCCACGCTTTCATTTGAATCGAGCTGAATCGCTTCGACACCGTTGTCGCGTATATTGAAGCCAGTTACGCGCTCTCTTACGTGGGTCGCACCATCCTTGATGGCCTGTTCGTAGATCGCTTTGACCAATGCGGACGGATCCGGGGTGGATCCATTGTCAGGGGCAAATTGCCCAAACCCGAAAGAGCCGCGCAGGTCTGGTTCCAGATCGAACAGTTCTTCTGCGTCGAGTTCTTGCATTTCGACACCGAGACTGCGGCGAAGATTGGCACCCCAAGCCCATTTCTGGGCCATCTCCCGTGACGAATACACATAAAGGCACCCGTTTTGACGCATTAAAGACATCGCGCCTGCACGTTGTAGCAGGGGAGTATACGCGTCGAATACAGGGCTTAGAAGTCCTCGCATGGCGGTCGCAATTCGGGTGACTTCAGCTTCGGTAGAATGTCGCAGGAATCGCATCAACCAGGGTAGCACAACGGGAAGATATTGGCTGCGGATGACGAGTGGTCCATCTGGATCGAGCAGCCATTTGGGAACCTTTTTCCACATGCCCGGCATAGATACAGGCAAAACTGCACTGGGGGAAAGCGAACCCGCATTGCCAAAAGAACAAGCTTCGCCGGCCTCTTTGGGATCAAAAAATATGACCTCGTGCCCGTCGCGCTGCAGCCAGCCGGCCGTGGCTGTTCCAACAATCCCGGCTCCGATGATTCCGATGCGCATTAGCTGTGACGTCCTTATTTATTGCCGTTTCAGGGATTGTCGAAGGAAAGATGCAACAATACAAACAAAATGAATTTGTAATTCCATAAGGAAACCTTATGTCTCTTTCTCTTCGCCAACTGCGTGCATTTCTGGCTGTGGCCGATGCTCAAAGCTTTACCGGAGCGGCTGATCAGCTAAATCTCACTCAATCGGCGGTTAGTATGCTGATCCGTCAGTTGGAGGCAGATTTGAACATCGCGCTTTTTGTGCGATCCGGACGCGGCGCGCATCTGACGGAGTTCGGAACGAGCATACGCCCCACCGCGATGAGGGTGCTGTCCGATGTGCAAAACATCAACGATGCTGCAGCCGACCTTCGATCGCTACAGCGGGGGCATTTGCGGATTGCGATTCCTCAAGTGCTGGGGTGTTGTTGGCTTCCAAGCGTTCTGGGGGCGTTCCGACAGCAGTACCCGGATGTAGAAGTCAGTATTTCCGAGACAGCAGGCGACGGGGTGACAGATTTGGTGGGGCGGGGCGATGTGGAAATAGGTATTGGCCCGGAGCGCCCCTTGGTCAACGGAGTTGTTGCCGATAAAATGTGGGATGTTCCTATGCAGTTGATCGTCTCTCGGCACGCTTCCCATCTACGAGACAATAAACCGCCTACGCTGCGTGAGCTTCAGAAAATGTACTGGATCAACTACTCGGACGATTTCAGCGAATTGTTGCACCGCACGCTCCTTGGCAATCCTGGCAGTCCCCGCACGCAGGACATTCGCGTTCTCGGCTTGATGAGTGCGATGGCTATCATCGGACAGGAAAACTACGTCACGGCCGCGCCAGCCTACGCTAATATATTCGCTGGTGTTTTTGGTGTTCGTTTTCTTCCTCTTGCAGGACCGGCAAGCAAGCGCCGTTTCCTGCATTACGTTCGAGACAAGCACGACCTTTCTCCTGCAGCCGCCACATTCCTTGAGATGGCACGAAATTCCGGTCCGGTTGAATCGATGTTGGACCGTTAGGTGCGATCAAAACGCGCAAATGCTTTTCAGTCTGAACTCAGGGTGTTCAGGATTGCATTTTTCTCAACAGGCACACATTCGGTTTTTGGGACGACCTAACGTGTTTCTGTAAATCATACTACCTCAGCGCGTTGGCAATCTGTCCGGCGTGGCGCTGTAATATTTCTGTCAGTCTCGGGTAATCTTCGGCAGCGATCTCGCTCATCGGTTCTGAAACGCCAAGAGCGGCATCTGCGCTGCCCATTGGCCCAACCGGGACCGAAATTCCGACTGCGCCAGCTTCGAATTCTCCCTCGACAATTGAAACGCCCGAAAGACGGATGGCCCGGACTTCGGCTGCGATCTGGTCACGGTCTATGATCGTTTCCGAAGTGAAGCGTTCGACCGGAAGGGTTTCTATCATCTCTTGAGCCCAGGCTTCGTCGCCCCAGGCCAACAGCATTCGACCCATAGAGGTGCTGAGCAATGACAGGTGGCTGCCGACGGTAAATCCGAACGTATAGCGTGCGTTCTGTTGCGAAGACTGGGCCACATAAACCGGGGCGGCCCCGTCGCGCATTGCAAGACTAACACTATACCCCAACTCTCGGGCGCAAAGTTCGATTATCGGCTGGACCAAGCGCCCAAACTGATTTCCGCGCAAGAACCCACTACCCAATACTAAAACATGTGGTGTCAGCGAATAACGGTTTTCTTCTTTGCGGACATAGCCGAGATGCACAAGCGTCAACACCAGTCTTCGCACAGCCGCGCGTTCAATGTTGGTCAGACGCGCTATTTCCGCGAGGGACATTTGGCTATGTGATTCGTCAAACGCCCTCAGGACCGTCATGCCTTTCATGAATGTAAGGGAGAGGTCTTTGGTTAGAATTTCTGGCTGCACGTTTTCCAATCCAGTCTATCAGATAGTGTACCTGTGTAGTGTAACTATGTCTTCCGCACTTGGTTTGGCTGAGAATTCAGTGGCACAGCTATCACCGGGTCCATGGGGCACTGTCGCAAATGGTGGCGTGGGTTTCCAGTGTCAAAAAGCGCTTGTTGCTAACCATTTAGGCGTTAAATTTCAAATTTAGGGCACCGACGAGGCGGGGGCGGTGTTCTCGTTTGGAAAGATATCCACGGCATCGGGAATGGTTGAGCTCCTTGTTCTGCAGGTCCTGATCAAACCAATCCTGATCTAAAGACTGTCCATGGCGGCAATGCGTCTCGACGGTGCTGTTCAGACCCCAAATCAGTCCGTGGTTTTATGCAGGTTTGAGCATTCACACAGGCACAGCCGCCCCACGGCGTCGAAGCTCAGCGCACAAAATTTGGGCTCATTGCAGATTGCCTCTCCAATCCGTCGTTTGAAAGGCCAGCGTGGCTTGACATGGCAATATCGGATTGACCAGATGGTGCATTATCGCGCAAAAGGCGCGATAAGCAAACGCCATCCTCGAAACGGCCCCGCAGCCGATCCAAAACGGAGAGACCGATAGCCATGCTAAGATCAATCACCATTTCCGGTATTGCCGCCCTTGGGCTTACCGCATCCGCGCAGGCAGAAACGCTGAGATATGCGCATTTCATGTCTGCAAATAGCTGGCAGAATCAGGTCATTTTTGAAGACTGGGCCTCGGCGGTTGAAGCAGAGTCAGGCGAAGAGCTTGATGTTCAGGTCTTCCCTGCTCAAACTCTGGGCAAAGCAACCGCGGGTTATGACAACGCCATGACCGGAATTGCCGATATTGCCTGGGCTGTTCCTGGCTATACCGCTGGGCGCTTTCCACTAAGCCAGATTTTGGAATTGCCGGGTCTTTTTGACACCGGGGCAGTCGGGTCTTGCGCGTTCCAAAAACTGTATGATTCCGGTGCATTGGACGAAGAATATGACGAAACTCACGTTCTCTTCGTTCACACTCATGATCCGGGGCATCTTCACACATCTGACACGCCAGTTCGGACTCTCGATGACATGAAGGGGCTCAAGCTGCGTCGCCCGACACAGGTTGTGGGGGATCTTCTGGAAAACCTCGGGGCCGAACCCGTGGGTATGCCAGCTCCGAACACTTATGAAGCCCTTCAGCGTGGTGCGATTGATGGCTACATGTTGCCGTGGGAAAGCGTCGAAAGCTTTCGGCTTGCTGAATTGTCCGACTATCACACTGTCTTTGGCTTCTACGCCTTGGCTTTCGTCGCAACGATGAACAAGGCCAAGTACGACTCGCTGTCGCCCCAGGCGAAGGCGGCCGTCGATGCCAATAGCGGACAGAAATGGGCTGTAACTGCCGGGCGTGGGTATGACGAAGCGGGGGCAGAGGTTCTTGCGCAATTGCGTGAAGAGTCCACTGTCATCGAACTGTCGGCCGAAGAGCGTGCCAAGTGGAACGTAGAGGCACAGAAAGCCTCTGACAGTTATATCGCTGCTCTCGATGCGCAGGGTCTTCCTGGCACTGCAACCTATGCGGCGGTACAGGGCTATGTGAGTGAATGTGAAGCTGAACTTCACTAAACCGACATTTCTAAAAGATTTGGCGGGCCGATTCATTCGGTTCGCCAAATATTGCAACGTTACCGTCAGGAACTGAGATGATAAAAACATCAATCCAACGGGTCGCCCGTGTGATGGAAGCTGCCTGCCTGCTTATTGCGGTGCTGTGCCTGCTCTACATGGTGTTCGTCGTTGGCTTCAATGTGCTGGCCCGCATCATCTTTGATTTCAGCGATACGGCAATCAACCTGATGATACCGGGGGCCATCGAGCAGGTTTCCTATTTGTTGGGAATTATCGCGCTCGCCGCTCTGTCGGCATCCATGGCGCAGGGTATGATTGCGGTGGATTTTGTGATCGGCCGTCTGCCGTCCCGGTGGCAATCGCTGGCCGCCCGGTTTTGGTTCGTCGGGATTTTTGCCTTTGCGCTGGTGCTTTGCAGTCTTTTTTACGAAGACATGATCGCGACGTTTGCACGTGGCGAGGCAACGCAGGATTTGCGCATACCAATGTTTTTAATCTACGGGCTCTATGCGGTTGAATGCCTCGCACTTGCAGTGGTGGCACTGCGCGAAGCGTTGACCAACGATGGCCAACATGCGGAGCTTTCATGATGACGCCTTTGGTGATTGGATACATCTCAATTGCAGCGATGTTTGTCATTGTGATCCTTGGTGCCCCGATCGGGTTTGCCATGATCGCTATTGGATTTGCTGGGTTTTCGGCCATTATCGGCGTCGCGCCAGCCTTGAGCGTGCTAAAAACAGCTACGTTCGAAACGATCACGAACTATTCGTTTACCCTGATTCCGCTGTTCCTGCTGATGGGCAACTTGATCTCTCGGTCGGGCGTTGCTTCAGACCTGTTTCGAGGGGCGCTTTTGTTGACTCGCGGATGGGCTGGCGGGTTGGCGGCCGCAGGGATGACTGCAAGTGCCGTGTTTTCCACCGTTTCCGGTTCGTCATTGGCAACCGCTTCGACCATGACCCGCGTGGCGTATCCAGAAATGAAGGCGCATGGTTATGATGCTCGGCTTGCCACCGGGTCACTGGCCGCAGGCGGTACATTGGGAATCTTGATCCCGCCCTCCATTGCTCTCATGCTATATGCGTTGATCACCGAACAATCGGTGGGGACGATGTTCTTGGCCGGGATTTTGCCGGGTATCCTTGCCTTCGTTCTCTATACTCTCACGATCATATTGATGGCGCGGATTTGGCCGCCCAAAGCGGTTGCAGAGCCGACGCCGAATGAAGAACCTTCGCCTACGGGACGGTTCGAAATCCTGCGGCTGTTCGCGCCCGCCTTCGTTTTGTTCGGGCTGGTCATGGGCGGGCTCTACGGCAATTTCTTTACGCCAACCGAGGCTGGCGGTGTCGGTGCCGCGTTGGCGTTGGTTTTCGCGCTTTGGCGCAGAGTGCCTCGGGCTGCTTTGGTTGCGGCTTTTGTCGAGACGATTGTGACCAGCGGATCCATTTTTCTCATCCTGATCGGGGCCGAAGTGTTCGGCTTTGTGTTATCCACGTCGCAACTTTCAAACGCCTTGGTTGATTTTCTGGGCAATAGTGGTTTCGGGCCGTGGCAAGTCTTGTTCGCCATTTTGATTTTCTACGTGGTGCTAGGGTGCTTCATGGAGAGTCTCGCGATGATCCTGCTGACAGTCCCGATTTTTTTCCCGGTGGTTCTTGCGAATGGGTTCGATCCGATCTGGTTTGGGGTGATTGCCGTGGTGACTGTTGAGCTAGGCATGATCACACCGCCTGTTGGCATGAACCTGTTTATGGTCAAAAGCGCCTCTCGTGGCACGTCTCTGAGCACGATCATGGTCGGTGTAATTCCGTTTGTGGTGACCGATATTGTCCGTCTCGGAATTCTGTTGGCGTTCCCGGCAATCTCTCTTTTATTGACGGGGCGGCTTTGACAGGCATCAATTCTTTCGTTCCGCCTTCGGCTGGAACATCGTGGTAGTAAGGAACTCTTACGAATGACATCTTCTTTTCTGACGCAAATATCCTCTGGTCGTTTGGCGCAGGATGGGCTTTTGAATGACAACGCGCTTCGCGAAGCGGCCGAGCTGCTGGCCCGGATTGATGGCAGCGATCTTGAGACTGTCCGCATTGTCTTTGCAGATCAGCATGGGTTGCTGCGCGGCAAAACGGTAACCGCAGCTAGCCTCGCTTCGGTGTTTCGATCCGGCTTGAATCTACCGGCGACCTTGCTGCTCAAGGACACGTCGAACCGTACTGTTTTTCCGATCTGGGATGGAAGCACACCGGGCGTCATGGCTACGATGGCCGGGGCAGGGGATATGCTTTTGGTTCCTGACCCGCTCACCTTCCGAATTCTGCCTTGGTCACCACATTCCGCATGGCTGTTCTGCGATCCGTATACCCGCGACGGTCAATCCCTGCCTTTCGCGCCGCGCCCGGTGTTGCGTCGCGCGGTTGAAATGTTGGATCAAAGGGGGCTTGGGCTGACGGTTGGGCTAGAGGTCGAGTTTCACGTTTTTACACGCAAGGAAGAATCCCTTAGCCATCATCATGCAGGCATGCCGGGGCAGCCGCCGCAGACTGAATTGCTGGATCAAGGCTATCAGTATTTGTCTGAGACGAATTACGACCGGCTGGAACCCGTCATGGACATGTTGCGCCGCAATGCACAGGCGCTTGGCCTTCCGGTGCGGTCGACCGAGGTAGAGATGGGGCCAAGCCAGTTCGAATTCACGTTTGAACCGGCAAGCGCCATGGCGCACGCTGATAACATGATCATGTTCCGCACCATGGTCAAAGAGGTCTGTGCGCGAGAAGGGCTGCACGCTACTTTTATGTGTCGGCCAAAAACCGCAAACAGCGCCTCTAGCGGTTGGCATTTACATCAATCACTGACGGATGCCGAAGGAAAAAACGTCTTTATCCCATCTGAACAGGGCCAGTTGACGCCGGAAGCAAGTGCGTGGATCGCCGGGCTTTTGGCACATGCGCCGGAAAGTTGCTTGCTGACCACCCCCACCGTCAATGGCTACAAGCGGTATCAACCCTTCCAGCTTGCGCCGGACCGGATCGAATGGGGCTATGATAATCGCGGAGCGATGGTACGCGCGTTGATGGCGCCAGGCGACGGGGCGAGCCGTGTTGAAAACCGGGTAGCCGAACCGGCTGCCAACCCCTACTTCTATTTTGCGTCACAGATCCTGTCTGGCATTTCCGGTCTGGACAAGGGCATGACCGCTCCAAGCCCGGTGGAGACGCCCTACAACAACGCTGCCGAAGCGCTGCCGCCCAGTCTGATTGCCGCAATCGAAGCGTTCGAGCGCGGCGGCCTGTTTCGCGACGTATTGGGGGACGATTTCGCCGACTATATGTCCACCCTGAAACGGGCAGAGTGGAAGCGATATCTCAGCATCGTCACCGAATGGGAGCAACACGAATATTTCGGGATCTTTTGACCATGCCGCATGTCGTGATCGAATACTATGTTGCCGACGGGTTTGAGCGCGCGGCCGTTTTAGAAGCAGCGCTCGAAACGGCGTCGCAGAGCGGCGTCATGCAACGCGAAGATATCAAGGTACGACTACTGCCGTCCGAGGCGATCCTTTTCGGAGATGGACGGCAGTCATTCATCCATCTGACGATCTCGCTCTTGGCTGGTCGGTCGTCCGAGGCGAAATTGGCGCTGGCCCAGGCCATGACAGCGCGCCTGCGCACGCTCTGCCCAGGGATTGATGCCATCAGCGCTGATATCCGGGACATGGACCCGACTTGTTACAAGAAATCCTTGCGGTCCGTAGACTAGGCATAAGGCCACGCATGGCCCCATGCTTTACGCTGAAAAGGGGCGCAGTCGACCAAAATCCGCGAGTGACGCCGGGACGTCAGCCAACACGTCGCTCGCGGCAATGCGTTTGGGGTCTGGCATCTTCTTTGTAGACAGACCGAACCCACTAAAATAGGCAGGTTCCCCCAGCCTGATGTCTTTGGGAAGGTCGGTATGGGCACGGTTATCCAGCCACTGCCATTCCCCTATTCCAATCAGAACAAACTCATCGGATCCCTGCGTACCGGGTCGCAACACCGTCAACATCATGGTGTCGATCAGGCCAGCATAACCATCGCGCAGGTGCAATGGCACTGGTTCGTCCGGAGCCAACCCGCTTATATCCATGACCGGGGCCTGATGCAGCGTCAGCCACGCCCAAGAAAAGTCGTGGCGCGCCATCATCTGGCGCACCGATTCCTTGAGGGTGAAATACCCATCCAGAATATCTTGAAACGGTTCGGCTAACCCGTCAGGTGTCTCTTCTATTGGCATGAAGAGACTCCGATTGTGAGGGGGGCGCCCATGGTCATACCGTAGCGTCCCAAGGGCACGCGGTACGGCGTTGCATGTCGGATCGTTGGCTCGCGGCAAGCCAATCTTCACTGTCAGCAATCGCATCATTGGAAAGGGGGCCGATGATCTGGGGCGTTTCCTGACGATCCTGCATTGGAAGCCGTTCGAGCTTCCCGGTTTCAACGGCCTTGATCGCCTTGCGCAGCATCAGACGATAGCGAACGATAGCTGCATCTCCGCGTCCCAAGTGTTCGCGAGTCCGGTCTTGGATCGCCCCCATACTTTCAACAGCCCATTGATCATGCACGTTGATGTCCAAACCCATGCCCGTGTAGGTCTTCGTTTTTTGTTCTTCGGGGTCATAATTATAGTTGTTCGACCGGTTTTTGAGCGGGGCGTAGTCGGGCAGACTGTGTTCTTTGAGCCGCTGCGCGCGCATGATTTCTTTGTCCACCGGATTCTGGAAGCTGGTAAACATCGTGAACCAATAGCAATTTTCATCATCGATGGGGACGTGCCACTGGGTGATGATCATTTCGCGGGACATTGGGATGCAGATGGCTGAAGGAAAAATTTGATTGGTCACCCGGACATGGGTCAGACCGTTGGTCATGTGGCGCAACGATGTGATTTTCAGGCCGAATGGCGTTTCATCGACGTTGATATCGGGTCGGGGATATTCGCGCAGAACCTGCGTTATCGGCATGTTGGTGTCGGCCGCCATATCCCGAAACTGCTTGCCGTAGCTGTCACTCGGGTCTTCGTCCTGAAGGAACCGGTGCAGGAACGACGCATGGCCGGGATCGATCCCAATTTCCAGCGCTTGAAGCCAATTGCATTCCCAGAGACCCTTGAACGCAAAGACATGACTTTCCGGTGCGCGGAAGCAATCAAAATTTGGGAACGCTGGCGGTTCGCCACCGCCAAGGTAGGCAAACATAATTCCGTTCTTTTCGACCACCGGATAGATCGGTGCGCCGTCCACAACGCGGATGTCCTCAGGGGCTGGATGATGGGTCGGTGCCTCATCAGGCGAAGCGACGCGCGCAGTGAGAACAAGATCGCCCGATGCGCCCCGCATCAAGACAAGTCGTTCGCCCAGCAGGTTGACGGGCACAAGTGGCTCATCATTCGTGACCTCATCCGAGAGCGCTGCAGGTTGCCAATAATGCCGGTGAACCGCCCCTGCAGGCGTGTTCGGGCCAATACGAGTGATCTGGTCGTTCAGTTTTTGAGTGATCATGCGTTTGGTCCTTTGGGAAGTGATTGGTTCGATTCGTCATTGTTCTCGATGGCAGGGGCAGACCCTTCGCCAAACCATGCCAGAATATCCCCATTCTGCTCGATGACAGTGTAGCTTGGCAAACGGATCGCCTTGTACATGGTCGAATCCTCGGGTTCGGCGGGTTGTTCGGTGCATTGACCCGAGCGGTCGAAATGCCAGCCGTGGAACGGGCAGCGCAGACCATTGTCTTCATGTCGACCAAAGCAGAGATCGGCACCGCGATGGGGGCAATATCTTCCGATCAGGCCGAGCTGGCCTTCTTCGTCACGGAAAAGAACAAGGTCCTGACCGAATGCTGTAACCGCTGCGACGGGGCGGGTGCCCTGCAACGCTTCTGCGCTTGCGATCTTGACCCAAGTCGTTGGCGAAGCTTCGGTTCGCATCGTTTGGCTCATGGTTTTCTCCTCTGCCAAATATAGTATGGCAGCAGAAGCCACCATTGAGGCAAAATAATTGGTCGACTATCGACCGTTTGTGCTTTATTCAAACTTCTCATTGATTTTTTGCACAGTCAATGCAAATGATCTTTGCAACGAATTAAAATGGGTGAAAGCCGGTGAAAATGTCAGGACATCGCGGTGTGCCGTTTAAAAAAGCGTCATTCTCCCTCGCATTTCGCGGGCGATGCTCTGAGGTTCCTGTGGTCCCGATGACGTTGGTCGACGGGCGCCCAGGGCAGACATTATTGTCTTTTGTCGAAGCTATTCATGGGGGATCGCATGACCGCTAAAGTCGCCATAATAGGTGCTGGTCCGTCTGGATGTTATACTGCGCAAGCGTTGTTGAAAATGGATCCCGATCTAGAGGTTGATGTCATTGACGCGCAGCCAACGCCCTTTGGGCTGGTGCGCTATGGCGTGGCGGCTGATCATCAGGGAACCAAGGGGGTGGCACGGCAGTTTGCCCGGATTTTTATCCGCCAGAAAGCGCGTTTCTTCGGCAATATCCGGATCGGGGAGCAGGTGACGCTTGGTGAATTGCAGGATGCCTATGACGCGGTCGTCATTGCCGCGGGGCTCTCCGGGGACCGTCGCCTTGGTATTCCCGGCGATGACCTTCCCGGCATCATCGGATCAGGATCGTTGACACGCGCGCTTTATGAACACCCCGATGCAGCCGCTTTGCCCGAACTTGGCCAAGATCCGGTAATCATCGGCACAGGGAACGTGGCCATTGATGTTCTCCGGCTGTTAGCCAAAACTCCCGAAGAGCTAAGGGGCAGTGATTTGGGCGACGGGCCGACGGCGTGGCTGGCGGCGCATAAGTTTCGTAAAATCACTGTCGTTGGCCGATCTTCCGCTGGGGCAGCGCGGTTCTCCCCGGTGCTGCTTAAGGAATTGGCGGATTTGTCGGCTATAGACGTAAGCGTCATGCATCCGGGATCGGCCAATGACGAAGAAGGCAAGCGTCGTTTAGAGGCGCTGGCTGAGTTGGTAGCGGCAACATCCGGACCAGTTCAGGTTGATTTCCACTTTGATAGCTGTCCGATTGCGATCGAAGACGTTTCGACCGGTTTGAAGCTAGATGTCGAAACGCCAGAGGGCAGGCAAAGCCTTTTGGCCTCTTCGATTATCACGGCCATCGGTTTTACCTCGGATGGTTCGCTGGACCGCGATACCATGTTGGACAGCGCCCAAGATCGCATGCGGCCAGAAAATCGGACCTATACAATCGGTTGGTTCCGAAATGGCCCAGTCGGGGCAATCCCGAAATGTCGTGAAGATGCACAAGCCTTGGCCCAACGGGTCATGTCAGAGCTTCAGCCCGATCCCGACCGAATTGGGCGCAACCTGTTCGAAACAGTGCCAGACATCGTCGGCTTTGATCATTGGCAACGGGTCGACGCTCTGGAGCTGTCAACGGCCCCAGACGACCGCTGTCGTCGCAAAATTTTCCACAAGGCGGAGCTGCTTCGCCCTTCTAACCTTCAGGACGCTTGAAACATGAACATCGCAATTCTGTTCGGGACCGAAACCGGCAACGCCGAAATGTTGGCCGAAGATATTTCTTCTGCACTGGAGGACGAACACCAGACCCGTTTTGCCAATTTGCAAGATACCGGTCCCAGTGAGTTGCGCGATGCAGAGCTGAACATCATCGTATGCTCCTCCTACGGAGATGGAGAATTGCCTGCATCCGCCAAGCCTTTTGCTGATCGCTTGCGAGAAGAGCAAACCGATCTGGATGGTGTGCGTTTTGCCATGTTTGGATTGGGCGATGGGGAATATGCCACCACCTTCGGTCATGGGTCCATGAAGTTGGCCGAAATGCTGATCGGGCGAGGCGCTGAAATTGTCGGCGAAAGGTTGGTCCATGATGCATCTGGGGATGATCTGCCCGAAGACATCGCTATTCCTTGGGCAGAGGCGATTTTGGCAAGCGGCAACGCCGCTGCTGCATCGACTGCTGAGTAGCCTGCGTTTTTCTGGCCGCTTTCTTTGATGATCTTGTATCACTGATCGTCCGGTAGACCGCGAAACCATTTGTAGAGTTACAGAAGAAATCGGTTCCGATACCTTGTCGGTGCAGGTTCGCGGATGGCCCGTAGTTGTTTCGCAATGGGCGGCGTGCTAGCTCTCGACATGGCCTTTCTGTCGGTAAGGAACCACAATGACACCTCTCGTCCCCAAAAGCATTTCCGCCCCGTTTGGAAATTATTCCCATGGTATCGCCGCCGGTCCCTTGGTGGCGACTTCGGGACAGTTGGGCCTGAAGGCGGACGGTACGATCCCGCAAAGTGTCACTGAACAAGCCGAGGTTTGTTTCGCCGCGATCGGGGCGATCCTTGCCGAGGACGGTTTGGATTTTTCGGATGTGGTGCGCTTTTCGGCCTTCGTTACAAAACGAGAAGATATGGCGCCCTATATGGCGGTGCGTGACCGAATCTGTGCCGATCTGGCGGTGAAGCCAGCGTCGACATTGGTGATCGTATCGGGTTTTACCAAGCCCGAGTTTCTGGTCGAAATCGAGGCGCTCGCTCTGCGTCGCTGAAGTTCGTGAAAAACCGCGCCGAGGCAGTCCTCGACGCGGCGATGTTGCCGTCGGGTTTACGGGCCGATGTTGATCGGTGCTGCTTTGACGCTTGGGGAACAGTTTTCCCAAGCTGGCGTGTGCGCGGGCCGGGGGCAGGGTCTTTTGAGTGAAGGCAACATAATCCGTCTTCAGCACTTAGTAATGTTCGGTGCAGGTGAGCAGTCCCGTACCACCATGAGTGCTGACTGTGGCTGAGTGCTTTATTTTTGCGCGGAAATCGCTGCATCTGCGACATTTTTAAACAGCAACGCGGTGGTGACCGGGCCGACGCCATCGGGGACATCGGTCACGGTCAGATCCATCCCGGCGCAGGCTGCTAGGTCGAGATCGCCGACAAGCCCCTCTGAGCCGCGGTTGATCGATACGTCTAGAACCACAGTGCCCGGCGCGAGGTGAGCAGGAGTGATCAGTCCGGGAACGCCGGCGGCAGTCACCACGATTTCGGCGCGCCTTGTATGGGCAACCAGATCCTTGGTGTCGACATGGGTGACGGTGACGGTGGCACCGGCGTCGAGCAGCAGATGGGCAAGTGGCCGCCCGACGATGCGCGAAGCCCCAACCAGCGTGACTTCGCGACCAGTAAGGGAACCGGCCAGTTCTTCGGCGATTAGTCGGCAGGCCATTGCCGTTGCCGGGGGGCGCGCCGGGGCACCGAGGGCGAGCAGACCGGCGTTCAGCGGGTGCTGTCCGTCAATGTCTTTGGCAGCGCCCAGCGTCAGGGCGGCTTCCAGCGGATCAAGCCCGGTGGGAAGCGGGTGGAGCGCCGCCACTGCATCGATCTCGGCGTTGCTGCTATTCTCTTTTAGCTGCGCAAGAGTGGCGGCGGCGGTCGCAGGGTAGGGGACGAGCGTTAGCTTGATCCCGGCCTCGGCCGCCAAGCTCTGTTGCCGCCGTCCATAGGCCGCCATACCCGCATTCGTTGGATCCTGAAGGACTCGAAGGTGTGGTGCGCGGGTAAGTGTGACAAGCGTTGCTCGTGTTTCGGCATTGATCCGGGCGGCAAGATCGATGCCGGTCCAAATTCTTGGGGCGGATTGTTCAGAGGGTTGAAGAGACATGCTTGGCGCAGGCTTTCAGGTGGGGAATGATGTTGGCCCGGTCTTCGGCGCTGTAGCGTGCGCGTTCAAAGATAATTGAAACGGCGCCAATCACTTCGCCCATACCTGGGGTGAAAACCGGCGCGGCAAGCGAGGCGACGTCAGACACGTAGTCACCTTCACTCTCGGCAAAACCACGCTCGTGTGTTTCGCGCAATATGTCATCGAAACGCGCGCGGTCCATGCCGGTCTTCTGAATGAAGTCCGCGAATTCCGAGCCTGCAAGGATACGTTCGCGCCGTGCTTCGTCGAGATAAGCCAACATGGCTCGCCCGGCGGCAGTTTGCGGCAGGGGCAGGCGGGTTCCTACGGCGACACGGTTCAGGGTGAAACCTGCGGGCAAGAAGGCATGGGCGACATAGACAGCATCCACGTGGTCAAGCATCGCAAAGGAAATCGCCTCGCCAATTTCTTCGGCGGCTTTGCGCAGGATCGGTTGGATCATCTGGGTGATCCCACGCCCTTCGATGAATCCTTGCGACAGGTTCAAGACGTGTGGCGTTAGTTCGTATCGGCCGCGATCTACGTTCAGGTAGCCCAGTTGTTCAAGTGTACGCACGAGACGGCGCACCACGGCGCGGTTCAGGTTTACCTTCTCGGCGATTTCGGAAATGGTGATCGAACGGTCCTTGGCGTCGAAAGCCAGAAGCACCGACAGCCCCTTGGCGAAGGTGAGCGATATTTCCTTGTCGTTCCCGTTCAGCATCGTAGTTCTCATCTCGCTGGCATTTCAGTCTGAGTAGCACCTTAATTTGTCCGATAGTAGAGATGAAAGTCTATTATCGGCTGTCCGTTCGATAGATGATTCGAATGTGGCGCAGGTGAATGCATTGCATGACCGCCTAAATAATGGGCGGTGCGCTTTGAATCCCGTTACATATTAGGCCTCCTGCTGTGCGCACTCGTTTTGTGGATTGACGCTGACTTGATGTCGGCGTCACCTGAACGAACAAATGATCGATAAACGAACGAAACTGACGCGCAATGCCTCTCACCATCTGGTCCGACCTTAAAACAACTGATTTCGCTAGGATAAACCCGGCGACCGCCGTGGCGCTTCTACCCGTCGGCGCGACCGAACAGCATGGTCCACACCTGCCGCTATCTACGGATTCGATTTTGGGCGAAGGCGTGGCCCGGCTGGCAGCGGCCAAGACCGGAGCGGATGTTTACCTCCTGCCGACCGTGACCTATACGAAATCAGACGAACACTTGTCCTATCCGGGCACGCTGACTCTGGATGCCGAGACTTTACTGGCAACGCTGACACAGATCGGAAAAAGCGTGGCGCGCTCAGGGGTGCGAAAGCTGGTAATCCTGAACGCCCATGGCGGAAATGTGCCGGTTTTGGGGATTCTTGCCCGAAAGCTTCGAATTGAAGACGGTCTACTGGTGGTGACTGCTGGCTGGATGTCGATGGGCTTTCCTGATGGGCTTATTTCGGCGGAAGAACGACGCGACGGGATCCACGGAGGCTTGGTCGAGACTGCGGCCATGCTGCATTTCCGCCCCGATCTGGTGGATATGGGCGCAGCGCAGGATTTTGTTCCTGCTTCGCGTGCAGTGGCCGAAAACAATCAGATCCTTCGTATTCTGGGCCCGGTGGGCACCGGTTGGATTTCAGAGGACCTGCATCCGGCAGGGGTGGCGGGCAATGCCGCCGCCGCAACGTCCGAGATAGGGTCCGCGTTGGTAGAGCATGCCGCCGAACGCTATGCGCTGCTTCTGGAAGAAGTGGCGGCGCATCCGCAGCCGGGAGACGGGGTATGACGATGAACCGAGCAACGGTGGGCGATACCGTTTTGCGAAATCTTCATGTGCCGGCGACTTTGTTGGATGGGTTTTCCGGGTCAAAAGCCGAAAAGTCAGGATTGGTTCCGGTGGATTTGGCGATACGCGACGGCCGTTTCTTTCCGGCGGTGCCCGGAAAGGACGGACAGGATATGGGCGGGCGCATTCTGTTGCCCGGTTTCGTGGATATGCATGTTCATATCGATAAAGCTTACACTGTGCATCGTACCGGGTTTTCCCAACGCGGGTTGGGGCATGCTGTAGAATTGTCGATGAGCGACAGTCCGAACCGGACAGTTGACGACATGATCGAACGGATGGAACGTTCGTTGGTTGCGGCCGAAAAACATGGCACCGTGGCTATGCGTACCCATCTGGACACGCTTGATGCCCCCGAACAGAGCCCCGCATGGATCGCCTATGGCGAGATGAAGCGCGCCTGGAAGGGCCGGATCAAGCTTCAAGCTGTGGCGCTGATGGCGCTTTCACGGGTCGAAGAAGAAGCCTTTGCCCACCGCTGTGCTCAGGTCGCGGAGAGGGGGGGCATTCTGGGGGCCTTCATCGACACCAAGATGGCGACGCCAGAACGGCTGGATATCTATCTGGGTCATGCGATGGATCACGGGCTCGATCTGGATCTACATTTGGACGAAACGGTGGATCCCGACGCAGATGGGCTTGGCCGATTGCTCGAGGGGGTCGTGCGCAAGGGCTATCAAGGCCGGATCGTCGCAGGCCATTGTTGCGCACTGGCGCAAAAAACAGTGACTGAGCAGAATGCGTTGATTGCTAAAGTGGCAGAGGCGGGAGTGCACGTGGTGTCTCTGCCGCTTTCGAACGGGTTTCTTCAGGATCGCGCGCCGCACCGAACCAAGCGGATGGTCGGTCTTGCCCCGGTGCAAGAACTGGCGGCGGCAGGCGTTAATGTTGCTTTCGCCTCTGACAATGTGCGCGACGCGTTCTACCCCTATGGGACTTATGACATGCTCGAAGTGCAACGGTCGGGCACGTTCCTTGGACAGCTGGAAGCCGATCCAGGGCGCTGGATCGAAGCCGTGACACGCGCTCCGGCTCTGGCGATGGGGCTCGCGGATGCCGGGTGTATCCGTGCCGGTGGTCCGGCGGATGGGGTGATCTTCGAGGCATGGGACTGGGCTGACCTTTACAGCGGCATCGGGCTTGAACGCTCGGTCTTCCGAGGCGGACGGATGCTGAGTGCCGCTGCCGGATTCAAGACAAGGGAGCATGCCTGATGGCGGATTTGATCGCTTTACGCGACGCGCTGTCCGGATTCGATCTGGACGAAAACCCGAATTCCGTGCAGCGGAAAAGCCGGGATTTCTATTGGTATAGCCCGGTCCTGATGGAGCAGTTAAAAGATGTCTGCGCCGATCTGGTGGTGACGCCGAAGGACGAGGCCGAGCTGATCGAGATCCTGAAAATCTGCTATGCCCATGACGTGCCGGTTACGACGCGCGGGGCAGGAACGGGCAATTATGGCCAGGCGATGCCGCTTGAGGGCGGGGTGGTTCTACACATGAAGCACATGACCGCGATCAAGAGCATTGCGGATGGCGTATTGGTGGCCGAGGCTGGCGCCATCATAAAGAATCTGGAAATTGCCGCGCGCGAGGCAGGAACGGAGCTGCGGCTGTTTCCGTCGACTACCGCGATGGCCACGCTGGGCGGCTTCATCGCCGGCGGTTCTTCGGGGATCGGAGCGATCCGCTGGGGTGGACTGCGCACACCGGGCAATATCCTTCGGGTGCGGCTGGTCACGATGGAGGCCGAGCCACGCATCATCGAGCTGACTGGTGACGATGTTTTCAAGGCGGCCCATGCATATGGGGTGAATGGGGTGATCACCGAAATCGAGATACCGGTTGATCCCGCTGTCGACTGGTGTGACGTGCTGATTGGGGCGCCGGATTTTACCACCGCCACGAAGATTTCTTTCGCAATTGGCGAGGCCGAGACGATCACAAAACGCATGGTTTCGACCTTCGAGGCCGAGATCCCGGCAGCCTATTTCAACCGCTACACCGAATTCACCGTGCCCGGCGAAGCTGTGGTCGCCGTGATCGTGGCGCGCGCGGATCTGGAAAAGCTGGAAACTCTGATCGACGAAACGGGTGGCAGCATGCGGTTTCGGGCCGACCGTGACATCGGAGATCGAAGACTTCCTGCGGTCTATGAATATTGCTGGAACCATACGACGTTGCGCGCGCTCAAGGTGGATCCGTCGCTATCTTATCTGCAAATGATGCTGCCCCATGACGACCTTTACAGCGCGATTGCGCGGGTAAAGGCCGATTTCGGGGACGAATTGATCCTGCATTTCGAAATGACGATCTTCGCTGGCAAGGTAACCGCCATGTGTATGCCGGTTCTACGCTATACCAGCGCCGAAAGGCTGGAACAGCTGATAGTCACGCTGGAACACGATTATGGCGTGATCGTCTTTAATCCGCACCGTGTAACCCTGGAAGAAGGCGGGATGAAAAAGACCGACCCCTCCCAGCTGCAATTCAAGCGCGAAACCGATCCTAAGGGACTGCTCAATCCCGGCAAGATGATTGCCTGGACTGATCCAGACTGGCGGCCGGAACCGGGTCGCGCCTACCTGTTTAACCGCTAATTCGAGGCGCACCATGAAAGTACACGTCATCTACGCCCATCCGCTTGAGGACAGTCTTGCTGGCACGCTCCACAAAACCGTTGTCGACAGCCTGACCGAAGCCGGTCATCAGGTGGACGATCTCAATCTCTATGCAGAGCATTTTGATCCGGTCCTATCGGCCGAGGATCGCAAGGAATACCACGATGTCAGCATCAACCGCATCAAAGTCGCCGCTTATGTAGATCGGTTGGAAAGCTGCGACGCGCTGGTTTTGTGCCATCCGGTGTGGAATTTTGGCTGGCCAGCGATCCTGAAGGGCTACTTTGACCGGATATTCCTGCCGGACGTGTCCTTCAAGTTGCGCGACGGCGAACTTCGTCCGGGGCTGACGAATATCAAGAAACTCGCAACGGTCACGACTTATGGAGCAAAACGCCATCGGGCATTCGTTCTGGGCGACCCGCCGCGCAAGAATGGCACCCGCTTTCTACGTGTGGTTTGCGACCCGCGCGTGAAGGTACAGTATCACGCGCTCTATGACATGAACAATGTCACCGAAGCGCGCGCCGGTGCCTTCATCAAAAAAGTTCGTCAGGCCATGCTGAAGTTCTGAGCTGTAGAAAGGAACCAGCTATGTCCTCATCACCTCAGACACCGATGGAAGCGCCCGCGCCGGGCGGAAACGCCATCGTTTTTGATAATGTCTCGATGACTTTTCCGGACGGAACCGAGGGGCTGAAAGGCACCGACCTCGCGATCCGACCTGGTGAGTTCGTTTCGGTTGTCGGGCCTTCTGGCTGCGGAAAATCGACACTCCTGAAGGTCGCCTCGGGGCTTGTGAGGCATACCGGCGGAGAGGTCTGGGTAGACCGAGCGCAGCTGGGGTATACCTTTCAGGATGCGACACTGCTGCCTTGGCGCAAGGTGATCGATAATGTTGCGTTGCTGATGGAACTGCGTGGCTATCCTGCCGCCGAGCGCCGACGTATCGCACAAGAGAAGATCGAGTTGGTCGGGCTGAAAGGCTTCGAGAACTCCTACCCGCAGCGGCTCTCTGGCGGCATGAAGATGCGTGCATCTCTGGCTCGTTCCCTGGCATTGAATCCGGCCGTTTTCATGTTTGATGAACCTTTTGGCGCCCTCGACGAAATCACGCGGGAACGGCTCAACGACGAGGTGATCGAGTTCTACACGCGTGAAGGCTTCACCGGGATATTCATAACCCACTCCATCCCGGAAGCTGTCTATATGTCGTCCAAAGTGGTCGTCATGTCGGCTCGTCCGGGCCGGATCGTGGCCCAGTTCGATATTCCCTTCGCCTATCCGCGTCACCCTGATCTTCGCTACGAACCTGAATTTTCAAAACTCAGCGGAGAGGTTTCTAAAGCCCTTCGCGCCGCTATCGAGGGATGACCATGTCCGAAATCGCCAAAAAGGCCAAGGTCGAGGTCTATCCGCCGCAGCCGGTGCCGACACCCCCGACGCTGACCAAGAGGCTGATACTCAATCTGATGCCACCAGTGATCCTGGGGATCGGGGTTATTATCGCCTATGCACTGGTGCGCAATTCGCTACCACCGCACCGGCAGTTCCTGATGCCCTCGGCCGGGGGGCTTTGGGAACTGGCGCTCGGGCTGCCGGATTTCCGCCGCGAACTTCTTGCGCGGACCGGGGTGACAATTGGGATTGCTTTGACCGGTTTGGCCGTGACTATTCCCACGGCGATCGCCGTAGGCATCATCATGTTTCGCTTCTATACGCTTGAAAAGGCTATATTTCCTTTCCTTGTTGCTCTGCAATCCGTCCCGGTCATGGCGATCATCCCACTGATTCAAAGCGCGCTTGGTTTCGGGCTGGCACCAAAGGTTTTGATCGTCGTTTTGTTCACATTCTTTGCGATCCCGACGACTCTTCTTCTGGGGCTGAAAAGCGTTGATAAGAACATCCTAAACCTGTTCCGTTTGCAGGGGGCGAGTTGGTGGGTGATGCTGCGCAAAGCCTGTTTTCCTTCGGCAGCCCCAACGCTTTTTGCTGGATTAAAGATTTCGGGATCATTGGCGGTGATTGCTGCGATCGTGTCGGAGCTTTTCTTCCTGTCTGGCGAGGGTGGCCTCGGGCAGCTTCTGATGAATTCGAAAATCGATTTCAAATACGAGCAGATGTATGCCGCTCTGATCGCGTCCTCGATACTGTCGATTTCCGTCTATCTCCTCTTCAACTGGCTGGGGAACCGGCTTTTTTCACACTGGCATGAATCATCTGAGAAGTAGCGGCAGGCTACCGTCATCCCTCCAACCCATTCTTAGCAACAGGGGCACTTTCCATGAAAACGACTCTTAAGACAGCGACCGCACTTGTCGCCTTGGCCGCTTCGCCGGCTCTGGCTGGCGATTTTGCCGAAACCCATTACACGACGCCGTTGGCTGACGTCTGTCCAAGTCCGCTGATCATTCAGAAAGACTGGCTGGCACAGGCCGAACAAGGCCCGATTTATCAGATGATTGGCGCAGGCGGCGAAATGGTTTCGGGACAATACACCGGTCCGCTGGGATCGACCGGGATCGATCTGACGATCCTCGAAGGCGGCGGGGGCATTGGTCTTGGCGATGGCGAGACGGCTTATTCAGCGCTTTTCACCGGCAACTCGAAAGCCGGTGTCATGCCGCACCTTGGTTATCAAGAGTTGGACAATGCTTTTATCTTCTCCAAGCGCTTTCCCGTGACGGGCATATTCGCGCCGCTCGATGCCGCGCCGACTTCGTTGTTTTGGGACGAAGCTACATATCCCGACGGGTTCTCATCGATCGAAGATCTGGCCGCTCTCGAAGGTACTGATGCCAAGATCTATGTCTCCACCATCAAACGTACCTTCGGCCTATATCTGGCTGAAAACGGCGTACCGTCCGATCTTTTCGTCGAAGGTTACCGGGGGGATCTGGAAAACTTCGTGACGAACAACGGCGCATGGTTGAACCAAGGTTTCGTTACTTCGGAACCCTACAAGCTGGAAAACGGCATGAACTGGGCGAAGCCAATCAATGCGCTTCTGATCAACGATC
This sequence comes from Thalassovita gelatinovora, assembly GCF_001458355.1. Lineage (GTDB taxonomy): Bacteria > Pseudomonadota > Alphaproteobacteria > Rhodobacterales > Rhodobacteraceae > Thalassobius > Thalassobius gelatinovorus. Next base: position 50,143 of record NZ_CYSA01000008.1, read on the forward strand.
TGGGTTATGGCAACTACACCGGTATGCTGTCGGTCGCGACCTCCCGGATGGATGAATTGTCGCCCTGTTTTGAAAAGCTGGTGCCGATAATGCAACAAGCAACTGTCGACTATGCCAAGGATCCAACCGAAGTGAATCAACTCATTCTCGAATTCCTTGACGCTGGCATGGCTGTTGGTTGGTGGACTTCGACCCCGGAACTGATGACATATGCTTCGGAAACCATGGTCGATCTAGGGATCCTCGGGAATGGATCGAACGAAACGATCGGTGACTTTGACATGGACCGCGTTGCCTCGATTCTTGAAATCGTGGCACCCCAGTTTGATGAACGCGCTGATCCCGAAGTAACCCCCGGAATGATCGTGACAAACAAGTTCATCGACCCTTCCATCGGTCTGGAGTAATTGCGATGCGCGGCATAATGCAGGCACGGATTCTGGACGGGGACGCGTTGGCCGCGCGATTGCGGGAAAATATGAAAACGGAGGTCGCGGGACTGAAATCCCGCGGTATCCAGCCCAAATTGGTAACGATCTTGGTCGGCGATAATCCCGACAGCGCCACTTATATCGGGCGCAAACATGCTGATTGCACCGAGCTGGGGATCGATTCTGTCGATATACGGCTGCAAGAAACAACCACCGAGGTCGAATTGATGGCGCTGGTGGCTGACTTCAACGCTGACCCGGCGGTGCAAGGGTTGATGGTGCAAATACCGCTGCCGGAACATCTTGATGACGATGCGGTCAAGGCAGCGGTTCTACCGGAAAAAGACATCGACGGATTGCACCCGGAAAACCTCGGTCGATTGTTGGCTGGCAATCCGGGTCTGATATCTTGCACGCCGGATGCGATCCTGACGCTTCTGCGCGCCTATGACGTGCCGCTTGCCGGTCGTAACGTGACGATTGTCGGGCGTGGCCAATTGGTCGGCCGACCACTTGCGATGCTGTTGTCGATGAAAGGCATAGATGCGGATGTGACGCTGCTACATTCCCATTCCACAGATATTCCAGCGCGACTGCGCGAAGCTGATGTGATCGTTGCGGCCTGTGGCCAACCCGGATTCGTCACGGCCGATATGGTTAAACCCGGAGCTGCGGTGGTAGGTGTCGGCATCACTTATGATGCTAGCGGTGCGATGATGTCGGATGTGGCACAAGACGTGGCCGGGGTCGCGGGCTGGGTCACGCCGCCCCATGGTTCGGTCGGGCCGCTGACAAGGGCTATGCTGCTCAAGAACCTTCTGATTGCGGCAGGTTGAACGTGGCTGTCGCTGCTTCGATAGAAATCCCGCCAGCACGCGTGCTGGAAATGCAGGATCTGGCTGCGGTGCTGCCCAAGGGCGTACGTGTTTATCTGCCCGAATTGGGTACGGACAATAACGAAACTTTCGTTGCCGCAGCCTGCGCCTTGCGCGCAATCGGGGCCGAACCGGTGCCGCATCTTGCCGCGCGCCGGATCGCCTCGCACGCTGCCCTTGAGGCAAGGGTCGCGCGGCTTGCAAGTGAGGCAGGGGTGACGGATGTGCTGGTTCTGGCCGGTAGCCCGCCTTCGCCGGAAGGCCCGTTTGCCGATTCCATGAAAATCTTGGAAACAGGTGTGTTGGATCGGCATGGGATCACCCATATCGGGGTCGCAGGCCATCCGGAAGGAAGCCCGCATTTTACAGATGAGGTGGTTCAGAACGCGATGCGCTGGAAGGCGGATTTCGCCATGCGCAGTGACGCCGAGATGCGCATTGTCACCCAGTTTGGTTTTGATGTGGCGGGGATGGTCCGCTGGTCAGAAGAGATAGCCGCATCAGGGATCACCCTACCTGTACATCTGGGGTTTGCCGGGCCTACAAAACTGCGTGCGATGCTGCGCTATGCTCGGTCCTGCGGGGTTGGGCCTTCAATGCAGGTGCTGACATCTCGCGGCAATGCGCTGTTGCGTCTTTTTGCAGGCTATGCCCCCGAACCGTTGGTGCGGGAACTTGAAACTGCATTGGCCAGAATGAAGACGGGCAATATCGCTCAGATCCACCTTTACCCTTTTGGCGGATCCGAGCGCACGGCCAACTGGCTGCGCGCCCGGGGAAGCTGGCCCGAGATAAGCGCCTAGAGGGATGCAGGATGAGCGTTCGATTTCACAGACATTCGTCTTTGCGTAATGCGCGCCTTTCTGGGCCGATTTCGACGAAAGTCTTGTAAACAGGACAGAACCTTGTAGGTTTTTACCGGTAGACCTGATCAGGACCGGGGAAATTGCGTGATTTCACATCCTCGGCATAATCCGATACCGCATTTTCAATGGCCGGCCCCAGATTGCCATAGGTCTTGACGAATTTCGGGGTCCACTCATTCAGCCCCAGCATGTCTTCCAAGACCAGAATCTGACCATCGCAATCGGCGCTGGCACCGATGCCGATGGTGGGGATACCGATCTGTTTGGTGATCTTGGCCGCCAGCGGTTCGACCATGCCTTCAAGCACGATGGCAAAGGCACCAGCCTCGGTCACGGCCTTGGCGTCAACTTCGTGCAGCGGCCAGCTGTCTTGATCGCGGCCTTGGGTCTTGAAGCCACCTATCACATGGCTTGACTGCGGGGTCAGTCCGATATGGGCCATCACCGGGATACCGCGTTCGGTCAGAAATCGGATGGTTTCGGCCATCCGTGCGCCGCCTTCCAGCTTCACCGCGCCGCAGCCGGTTTCCTTCATGATCCTGGCGGCGTTACGGAACGCCATGGCAGGGCTTTCCTCGTAGGTGCCAAACGGCATATCGACCACGATCAGCGCTTTCTGAGTGCCGCGCACCACCGCCTTGCCATGCATGATCATCAGGTCCAAGGACACGCCCAACGTGCTTTCCATCCCATGCATCACCATGCCAAGACTGTCACCGACCAGAATGAAATCGGCGTATTTGTCGACGATTGCTGCGGTATGGGCGTGGTAAGATGTTAGCGACACGATTGGGTCGCCCCCTTTGCGCGCGACGATCTGAGGAACGGTGATACGGCGGATCTGGTTTTGTGCGCTCATGGCTGGATTACCCTTTGGTCGATCAAAAGAATGTCGGAAAACTGGACCGATATCATGATGGCCAGCGGTTCAATTATGACCCCGTGAAGACTGTTCAGCCCGTCGGCGGTTACTGTATCCAGACCGCACAACTTTGCCCTTGGTTCTGCGGCAATTGTATCGATGATCACATTGCGGATATCGTCAACGGTCGCGCCCGTGCTGCATGCGCGAGCTTCGGCCAGATCAAGCGACCTGTTCAGCACCACTGCCGCCAAGCGATCAGCTGGTGACAGGCGCTGATTGCGCGAAGACATGGCAAGACCATCTGCTTCGCGTCGCGTCGGCCCGCCGATGATACCGACCGGCATATGCAGGTCGTGCACCATCTGCCGGATCACCATGAGTTGCTGATAATCCTTTTCGCCGAAAACAGCGACATCGGGTTGGGCGATGTTGAAAAGCCGGTTCACCACAGAGGTCACGCCACGGAAATGGCCCGGCCGCACCTTGCCATGCAGCATGTTGGCGAGCCGGGTGGTTTCAACGATGGTTTCGTCACCGGGGGGATAGATGGTGTCTGCATCGGGCAGAAACACGATGTCGACGCCTGCTTTGTGCAACAGCGCCAGATCGCGATCTTCGTCGCGTGGATAGAGGTCCAGATCCGCAGCATCGCCGAACTGTGTCGGATTCACGAAGATCGAGACAACGCTGCTGGTCGCATTGGCCTGGGCCAGCCGGACCAGCGACAGATGGCCGTCATGCAATGCGCCCATGGTCGGTACGAAACCGATGCTTCTGTCCTGACGGCGCAAATCCGCGACGGCGACGCGGCAGTCTTTGATGCTGCGACAGATTTTCATGCCGATTGGCCCCTCCCTCAATATACCGTATATTTACGGTAGTCGTTGCGCAGCAGCAAGGGGGAAAGTCGCGGGGGGAATTTCATCCATGTGTCGGTTTCACGCGCTCATGGGTCGGCTGGTTCTCGCACGCCGCAGCGCAATCGGTAAAACTCGCAACAACGCAAGGTCCAACGGAGTCGTCCCGCAATGAAAACCCATGTCAAAGCTCTGGTTGTCGGCGGTGGGGCCGTCGGCGCTTCGATCGCCTATCATCTGGCGCGCGCCGGCTGGTCCGATGTGATGCTGCTGGAACGCGACGAGTTGACCTCGGGCTCGACCTGGCACGCGGCCGGGTTGTTGCCGCTGTTCAACATGAGCTATGCCACCACCCATATCCACAAATATTCTGTCGATTTCTACAAGACGCTGGAGCAGGAAACCGGGCTCAATGCCGGGTTTTCGGTGGTGGGCAACCTGCGCATGGCGCAGACGCAGGACCGGATGGACGAATACATGCTGTATGCGTCGACGGCGGAAACCTGCGATGTGCCTTTTGAATGGCTCAGCCCGGCACAGATCAAGGACCGTTGGCCGCTGGTGCGAACCGAGGATCTGAAAGGCGCGATTTTCCACCCGACCGACGGCTATATCAACCCGGCCGACGTCACGATGGCGATGGCCAAGGGCGCGCGGCAGCGCGGCGTGACCATTGAGCGCAAATGGCAGGTCGACGGCTATGAATGGACAGGGGCCGACTGGAAGGTCACCTGCACCAAGATGGTCGAAAAGGGCGGCAACCTTGTGTCGAGCGAGGAACAGGTGGTGATCACTGCCGAGCATGTGGTGACCGCCACCGGCAACCACGCACAGCGCACCGCGCGCCTGCTGGGCATCAAGATCCCGGCGATCCCGGTCGAACACCAGTTCATCGTCACCGAACCCGACCCGGCGCTGGTCGAATACCGCAAGCAGGGCGGCGCCGAACATCCGGTGCTGCGCGATGCCGATGCCAAATGGTATGTGCGTGAAGAACGTGGAGGCTGGATTCTCGGCCCGTATGAACGCAATGCCCCGGCGCGGTTCGCTTATGGCGTGCCCGACAGTTTCCGCGCCGATCTGTTCCCGCTTGATCTGGACCGGATCGAAGAAGAATACATGTCGATGATCCACCGGCTGCCCAGCTCCGAAACGGTCGGGCTGAAGGACGATTTCAACGGTCCGATCTGTTACACACCGGATGGCAATCCGTTGGTCGGTCCGGCGCCGGGGTTGCGTAATATGTGGTTGGCAGAAGGTTTCAGCTTCGGCATTACCGCGGCTGGTGGAACTGGCTATTACTTGGCGCAGATGATGGTCGAAGGCGAGGCCGAGATCGACATGGCAAGCCTCGATCCCAAACGCTACGGGTCTTGGATGACCACTGAATATGCCGTCCGCAAGAACGAAGAAGCTTACGAACACGTCTTTATCCTGCATCACCCGGATGAGGAACGCGAAGCCTGCCGCCCCCTGCGAACCTCGCCCGCCTATGACCGGCAGGCTGCGCGTGGCGCACAGTTTGGAAGCGTGAATGGCTGGGAACGTCCCAATTATTACGCCCCCGAAGGGTTCAAAGATCATGCCGCGCGCAGCTTTCGTCGCGGCGGTTGGTGGCAATATGCGGTCGAGGAAGCCAAGGCGATCCGCGAAGGGGTGGGGCTAATTGATGCGACCGCCTTTACCAAACACGTGGTCAAAGGACCCGGCGCGACCGCCTTTGTCGATTGGTTCACATGTAATAAATTACCCAAGGTGGGCCGGATCAACCTGACCTATGCCTTGACCGATGCAGGCACCACCCGGACTGAATATACCATCGTGCGACTGGGCGAAGACGAATATTACATGGTCTCGGCTGGAGCCTGGACCGCGTATGATGCCGATTACCTGAAAAAGGCGGCTGCGGATAAAGTGGATGAATTCGGGTATGTCGAAATTCAGGATGTCACCACACAATGGGGCGTTTTTGCCATCGCCGGACCGAAATCCCGCGATGTGCTGAAAGCGGTGATCAAGGATGGTGACCCCGAAACGGCGCTGTCGAACAAACGTTTCCCATGGCTCAGCGCGCGACAGATCGAATTGGGCATGTGCCCGGTGAACGCGATCCGGGTCGCCTATACCGGCGAATTGGGCTGGGAACTGCATCACCCGATCGAGATGCAGAATTACCTGTTCGATCTGTTGGAACAGGCGGGCGAACAGCACGGCATGAAACTGGTAGGCGCAAGGGCGCAGAATTGGCTGCGGCAGGAAAAGTCCTACCGCGCGTTCGGCACCGAACTGGGCCGCGATGCGACGCCGCTGGAAGCCGACCTGCCACGGTTCGTGGATCTGTCCAAGGATTTCCATGGCAAGGCGGCGATGGAAGCCAAGGGTATCCGTTCCAAATGTTGTACCTTGCTGATCGACGGGCCGGCAGACGCTGATCCTTGGGGGCGCGAAGCCCTGTATCTGGGCGATGGAACGCGGGTAGGGCGTTTGACCTCGGGAGGGTACTCGGTGGCGTTCAGCAAAAGCATCGGTATGGGCTATGTTCGTCCCGATCTGGCGGTGGACGGCCAGAGACTCAAAGTCCGGATGTTCGATCAGCTGTGGGATGCAATCGTGGTTTGCGACAGCCCCTACGATCCCAAGAACGAAGCCATCCGCAAGGACGGTTGATCCAAAACCGCACAGGCGCGCCCATTTAAGTCGTTCTTCGCCTGCCGCTCCGCTCTCCGATTGCCTCCGGCGGGAGTGCTTCAGCCAAGATGAAACATCAAAGGATTGCTAAATTTCATCTTGGCCCAAATACGCCGGGGTGAATTGGCCGAAGGCCAAGAGGGGCTGGGCCCCTGCCACCCGGCGACTGGCACCTGAAGTGCCTGTCAGAGAGGTCTTGTGCGCCTGAAACGCGCTCTTGTCGACTACGCCGCGCTCAGTTCGTCAAAGCATTCCAATGCTTTGCCGGCATACATCGTGGCTGGCCCGCCACCCATCTGGATGGACATTGCCAGAACATCGGACAATTCTTCCCGGGTTGTCCCGGCTTTGATCAGCGCTTCGACATGTAATCCGATACAGGCTTCGCAGCGGATTGCCACAGCGATGCCAAGCGCGATGAATTCCTTGGTTTTGAAATCAAGAACGCCTTCTTCTTTCACCGCCTTGGACATCGCACCGAACCCTTTGGTTACGTTGGGGATCGTCTTGTAAAGCGTACGTAGGCGGTTGCGGGTTTCAGTCAGGTTTTCGGTCCAGGCCATGCTTTCGGCTCCTTGAATGTGAATTGAGCCCAGCCAAACCATGCCGCAACGCGGCGCGCTTTGATCAAGATCAGATTGACGTCAGGTCCGGATCAGGGGCGGCGGCTAACAAAGGCCAGATTGTTTGCCGGCATCTCCATCACCCGCACCAGTTCAAGCCCGGCTTGCTGTACCCATTCGATTACATCCCAATCGTCCTTGTATCCGATGTCGGGGTTCTGGCGGCGCAGGTTGGCATCAAATTCGGCATCGCCTTCAGAGGTGGTTTCCCCGTCGCGCAAAAAAGGACCATAGAGGATGAAAACCCCGTCTTGGTTCAGGGCCTGCGCAGCCTCAGAAATTACGGTTTGCACCGATTGCGTCGGGATCAGGTGCAGAAGGTTGACCAGCACGATCAGGTCGTGTCCCGCATGACTCTTGGACCAGCCGGATACGGCGGCATCAAGGTCGATTGCTGGGCTGATATTACCCAGTTTCATGGCTTTTGCGTGCAGGTCGATGGACCGGCGCCGGTCTGGCGCAGGATCGCTGGGCTGCCATTGCAAATTCGAAAGACATGCGGCCAACGCACAGGCATGTTCGCCGGTGCCAGACGCGATTTCCAGCGCACGGCCAGAAAGCGGCGCATGTGCCGACACCAGGGTACAAATAGCATCCTTATTCCGCGCGGCAGAAGGCGCGTACATCCTGCCATCGTTCGATGACTCTGCCAGAGAATGGGTGTCGGGCAGGGAGAGTTTGTGTGTCATGACAGATTTCCTGATCGCGGGCGATGCGGCCCGGTTGGAAAGGTGCCATCCACAGGGACGGAAATAAAGAGGTCAATTCGAGATGGGGACCAGACGATTGATTTGCAAATCGACCAGATCGATATGCAGCAACGGTGTCGCCATCGACATCGGGTAATAGAGCGTCAGGTTTTGAAAATCTTTGCCCGCGATGGTCAACTGTTGTGTAACGACCTCCAGCAGGTCGGGATCGAAACCGTCCAGCGATGGCGGCATGTCGACTGTATTTGCGTTTGCATTCGGATCCATCAAAATCTGTCGGGCGATTTTGTCAGCGGCGAACCCCAGCTTGTTGTGCAGGTAAAATCCCCGCGCCACATCCAGCAGTACCACCAACATCACCAGATAGACGCTGCCGACGATGGCAAATTCCAACGCTGCGGCACCGTCTTCTTTGCGGATGAACCGGGATATGAATCGTGACAGTTTCATCTTTGTTGCAAGAAAAGAGTTGGAGTGAATTGGATGTTGGGCATGAGCCAACCGTTGTGATGAAACTGACCGTCAAGTTTCAGGAACACGCTGGTCGGGTCGGTCCCGTTGCAGATGTTGGTGCAAGACACCTGGGACGCACTGACCGTGCCACACGTGCAGAATTGAGTAACCTGAAACGAGGCCTGATCCGTGCCGAGTCCGGATTCGGCTGTGGTTTCCATCATTTCCAGCGTATCATCGATCGACCCTGTCATCATCGCGACTTGCAAGCCGTTGCGTAGCGCTGCATCCATGGCCATCCGGTCGGAAATTGATTTACCAACATCAAAAGTCGCCAATGTCATCAGCAACATAATCGGCGCAAGCAGCGCGAATTCCACCACCGAGCTACCATTGGTTTCACGCCCAAAGCGGTGCAGAAACGCACGCATTCGCACCCGATACCCCCGGTTTTTTGTGGCAGCGCTCATCGTTTAACCCGCCCGCGAACGCTTCAGCCATTTAGTGGGCTTGAAGCGGGAACTGCTATGTTTTGCCGGGGGAGCACCGGTCAGGGTATAGGCCAGCTTTTCAAACGTATTGCGTTGCTGACGGTTGCGCCTGTGCTGGGCGACAAGTGTGCCGTTATTGTCGGCCGCCCCGTATTTTGCGGCGTCGAAATAAAGCAGGTTCGGATCGTTCACATTCAACGCGTTGATGAAATCGGACGGTTTGATTTCGGGCCGTTTGGGCTGATTGATCTGGTTCAGTACCAGATGCGGTTTCTTATCTCCGACCCGGATGGTCGACAGGATGTCGATCACGCTGCGGGTATTGCGCAGGCTGGCCAGATCAGGTGTGGCGGTCAGGATGACTTCATCGGCCAGATGCATCGCTTTGCGGGTCAATGGGCATATCGTCGAAGGCAGGTCCAGCACCACATAGGGTGACAGAAGCCGCAACAGGTCGATGGCATGGCCCAAAGCTTCGGGTTCAAGATTGTGTTGATGCTTGGGGAGGTTCGGCCCCGCCAACAGCTTCAGGTGGTCGTCGTAAGGGATCAGCAGCCGTTCCAGTTTCTGATCATCGAGCTTGTCGGTGTTGGATATCGTACCGATCAGATCCTGTTCGGGTGTTCGGTTCAGACACAGACCCGCCGTGCCATATTCGAAATCGAGATCGGCGAGAATGGCGTGACTGCGGGTTTGCCCCCCCATCATCCAGGCGATGTTATGGGCCACACTTGACGAGCCGGCCCCGCCGCGGGTGCTGATGAAAGCAAAGACCCGGCCAAGATTCACCTTGTCGGGATCGCGAAACATTTCAAACAATGCGGTGATCAGCAGCGGTGCGGTGACCGGAGTTTGAAGGTAATCCGCAACCCCTTGCCGGGTCAGTGCCCGGTAAAGGGTAATATCGTTCGATGGTCCCACCAGAACCAGTTCGGTTTCTACACGGCAGATTTCAGCGAGGGCGGCCAAACTGGCAAACAGGGTCGAGGCGTCTTCACCTACCTCGACGATCAACAGATCTGGACTGTCGGTTTCTTCATAGAAATCGAGCGCGGCGTCGATCCCGCCGTTGAACACCTGACAGCGCACCCGCGACATATGTCGCGAAGCCTGCATTTGTTCAACGGCAGCCCGAGTAGGACGGGTTGCGACGAAGACGTCGCAAGACATCGAAGGCAGTCGTCCCATTGCCGGCCGCATACCATGCGCACCAACCCCTTGTTCAGCATCCAAGTCTGCTGTGAATTTCGAGAAAAATTTCATCGTTCAAGCTCCGTCCGTTCAGTTCAACACGACGACTTCGCTGACCCCGCCCCGGTTCACCTTGACGGTGCGGATTGGTTCGACCTCGGCGGTTGCCTCGGGCAGTGCGAAAATCGGTTCGGATTGAGCAAGTTCCTTGATTTCATTGTCATCAACCGAACGCAGCAGCAGCGAAATAGATCCACTGGCTTCGGCGGCGATGATGGTTTCGGCATCTTCGGGCGCCATTTCCAGTGTCGCGGTCTTGCCGATGATCACGGCACTCTCGGAATTCGGGGATGATCCTGATTGGTCAATGGCCAGTACCCGAACATTTTGCAAAATGGTTTCGGTCTTCATGGCGTGTTTACAGGCGATTCCAGAGGTACAGTTGGTGGTCAGCAAAACATCGACCCGATTATTGGGAAGGATGAAGCCGCCCGCAGTCTGCGCGGCGGACACTTCAATCGCCACAGCGCGCATACCGGCGCTCAGAAGTGCTGACAGGTAACCTTCGCGGCTGTTGGACAGGCTGCCTGACAGGATCGGTTGTCCGGGGGCGAAATTGTGCCGAAGGATCATGCCGGTGAACTGTTCAAGTTCGTCATCGGCCCCGGTTCTGATGTGATAGGATTCAGACGCGGCGTCTTTGGGCCATGTCGCCCAGGCCAAAAGTTCGGGTTTGGTTTCCGTTCCTTCGGTCAACTCGGTCGCGGCAACCAAAACCTGAACGATCGGGACTGGTGCGTGATCTGGGTCGATTGACGCGCTCGAAATACCGGCGGGCGCAACCGTTTTGACAAGCACTGCTGCGGAGCCTCCGCAGACAAGAGCGATAGCGATGATAAGAGATCTGAGCATGATGCGCCCCCAAACTGGGAGGATGAAAACAACAATACGGGAGGGCCTCAGAACAAGGCCGACACCCAAGGTGTCCGAGGCAGGACGAAAAGAGCGGCAGCAGAAATCGCGAACCCATAAGGAACCGTGACTTGTCGTGTAACCGTTCCCGCGCCCGTTTCACGGATCGCCGGTGACAGGGGGGACCATCCAAATCGGTTGGCCCCCAGCATTGTCAAAGTGAAAAACGCACCGAACACTGTCGTTACAAACAGAAAATCAAGTGCATTTTGGGCACCGACCCAGATCGAACAGACGGCAGCGTATTTACCATCGCCGGCCCCCGCCCAGCCCAGTGCAAAGGCCGTGAGACCTACAAACACTACGATCGAACCAACCAGCAGGCTTCCCGAGATATCGGCCTGGCTCCATCCTGACCCGGGTGCCAGGATCATAAATCCGGCGAGGAGGGTCAGGATCAAACCATTCGGGATCGTCTTGCGCTTGAAATCCCAAAATGCAGCGAAAAGGATTGCGGTAATGAAACCGGATACCGACAGTAGCGAAAGATCGAACATCGGCATGTCGGTTGAACCTTTTCCCCTGGGATTGCGCAGGCTGGTTACGTCAAGACAAGCTTACAACGAGTTGGAGATTGTCGTGAAGGTAGATGTCAGGTCCGTACCGAGGGTGGTCAGGGCGGTGATCAGAACCACGGAAATCAGGCCAGCGATCAGTGCGTATTCAATCGCGGTGGCACCGGATTCTTCTTTTGCGAATTTGGTCAGGAACTTTTTCATGGGACTTTCCTTTCAGGTTTGTTGGCATTGTAGCCGGGGTAGGAGTGCCCTTTGGAGGGCGAGGCCGGTCTAGCAGCAACGGATGAGCGGCCTATGAACTGAGAATGACTCGAAACTTCCGCGCCACAAATTCGGTCGGATGCCCTAGGACAAAATGGTGGTTTTTGTGGGATGGCCTACATACCAAAGCATTTGGCACCCTAAGCTTTGGGGGAGGGTAGGTATTCTATGGAATTGGGATTCAGAAATGCCATTAAAAAACCCGGTCGAAACCGGGCTTTTTAATTGAGACAAGGCGGATTTTTTCATCGAAATTTGGCAGTTCAGGACATAGCTCATTCCACGACGGAAGCCGATTCGCCTGCCATGATCTGTTCGGTTCCGGTGTTTTCACACGTGACTGACAGGTCTGAATTTCCACTGAACTTGATGGTGTCGGCGATCACCTGGGTACAGCCGTTTTGAGCATTGGAATTGCCATTGAACGTGACCTCGGAGACCGGCAAATAAATTGCGCCCTGCAACGACACGCTGGACCCGCCGTTGAATTTATGTGACGTCCCGACGCTGCCGCTGCTCCCCCCGCCACAGCCGCTATGGCCGCTGCTGGAAGAATATTTCGATTCCCAGAACAGCATCCCAGAGGTAGGCCCGCTTGTCGGTGCATCCATTTCAATGGTGGAACCGCCGTTGAATTTGACATCGGCCCCGTTGGTCAAAAAGAAGGTCACGCCGCCGGACTGGTTTGAAATGACGGATTGGGAATTGACCGAAAAAGTGCCGCCATCAATGATGTAAAGCCCCGGTTCAAAGGTCACATTGCCCTTGAGTGTCAGCCCATCGCAGAACCTTTTGCTTTGCATGCCATTCGGATGGGTGGTGGTCGCACTGACGGTTGTGCTTCTGTTCGGGCGTCCGATTCTGCCGCTGCTGCATGATCCCCATGACACCGGTTCGGTTCGATCCGCATAAGGATCCCGGGTTTTTGCCTGCATGGTTTTTGGGGCGCTGCAATCATTCAAAGTCAGATTGGACGTATAAGTGGCGCCCCCCACGGTGTGAACGCAATCGGTGGTCATGTGCGATGCGGAATTGTGCATAGAAAACGCATCCGACGAAGTTGAATTCGATGTCACAACGCAATTGGTCAAATTGACATTTGTCGATCCCGTGACGGTGATCGCACCGGATGCGGTTTCAGACAGCGCCAAAATGCAGGCTGGGTTGCCACCATCGATCAGACTGACCGATCTGGCAGTCAGGTTGACGTCACCTTGCATGAATATCGCCGAAAACCAGCGCGGTCGGGTTTCGGTCAAAATGACTTCAACCGCAGAGCTATTGCCAGTATATTCCCCCGATATGGGCGGACTGTGAACCTCAATATTGCCGATTTGCTGTTCGAACCCGGATCCCGAAGCAATGGTCAGGGCGGTCGTATAAAGAGCGTTGTCATCATCCCCGGCGCGCAGTCGCACTGCAGCGGAGTTCGACGCCAGATCGGAAATATGCTGAAGCTGTCTTTGCTTTTGATACCAGTGTCCGGTTTCAACACCCAAGCCCAGTCCGCCCATCACAAGAGGCGACAAAATCGCAGTCATAATAAGCACAGAGCCCGTGTCGTCACGGGCAAATTGGGACAAACACGATGGCAGCGGCAGTCGTTTAAGCATAGCGCACCTCTTCGGTTTCAGTCGTACATGATTTGGATGATCGCCGGAGCGATGATGATGACAAAGAGAATAGGCAGGAAAAACAGGATCATCGGCACGGTCAGCTTGGGCGGCAGTGCGGCGGCTTTTTGCTTGGCACGTTCCAGCCGCAGATCGCGGCTTTCCTTGGCATGCACGCGCAGCGCCCGACCCAGATCGGTGCCGTATTTTTCGGTTTGTTTCAGCGACCCGACCACATGGCGGATCTGTTCCAATCCAGTCCGGTCGACCAGATTGTCCAACGCTTGCGACCGGTCTTGCAGATAGGACAGCTCAAGGGCGGTCAGCGAAATTTCTTCGGCCAGTTCGGTTGATTGCATACCGATTTCTTCCGCTAAACGCATCAGGGCGGCATCAATGCCATAGCCCGATTCAATACATATCAACATCAGATCCAGCGCATCCGGCCAAGCGGCTTGAATCGACGCCTGACGCTTTTGGATCCGGTTGGTGATTACTAGCGGGGGCAGCATGAAACCAACCACGCCGCCCCCGCCCCCCAGAAAGAGAATGTTCATGAAATTCAGTTCTTTGCCCAGTACAACCGTGCCGTAAAACAGGACCAACAACCCCAAAATGACGGGTCCGAATACCCGGATCGCCACGTAAGTCTGCACCGCTGAATTCGACCGGATTCCCGCCATTTTCAAGCGCTTGGACAGTTGTGCCGCATCGCCAGAGGATTTGTCCGCCAGAAAACCGGGCAACAGTTTTTGCATCAGTTTGGGTTGGTTGCCCTGTGCCGCCAAGAGAGAAGAAAGCCGCGGTTTCTTTTGGGTCATGGCGCGCATACCGCCATGTTCAATCGCAACCTTTGCCAGACGCCGCTGCAGATGTTCCTTTTGCAGTTTGGGAAGCGCCATTCCAAGCACCAGCGCAAAGCCTGCAACCGAAGTGAGTGCAATGGCGAGATAAACCGGAGATATGAACTGAAGCAAAGACACGATGACACCTTACACTTTGAAATTGATCATTTTTTTCATCACCATCACACCGCTGGACATCCAGAATACGCACCCGGCGAGGATCAGGTTACCGATGGATGTGGACGTCAGGATGGTGATGTAGTCGGGGCTGAGATAAAACAGGGACGCAGCCACCAGCAGCGGCATTGCACCAATCAGGCGGCCGGACATTTTGGCTTCGGCGCTCATTGTCTGGATTTGCGCGTCCAGCATTTTGCGCCCACGTACAACCGAAGACAGGTTGGTCAGAACTTCTGACAATGACCCGCCGCTACGCGATTGTACTGCAAGCACGATGGCGAAGAAGGATGTTTCAGGCAACGGCACCCGCACCGCCATACGATGCACCGCTTTATCCAGCGAAATTCCGACCGATTGGTCATTGAGCAACTGATTGAATTCGGATCGGACAGGTTCACGCGCTTCATTCGCGATGGTTTTCAAACATTCGCTGAGCGGCAATCCGGCACTGACCCCGCGCACGATAATGTCGAGCGCCGAAGGGAATTCATTGGCGAATTTTTTCAACCGCGTTTTCAATGCTCGCTGGACATAGAAATAGGGCAGGATCGCTCCTAACGGTATGGCGATCAGTATCAGCAGGATCGGTTGCTTGCCCACGGCCAGGGTCAGACCGCACCACACCATAACCATCGCGAATAAGGTGATGACCGCATATTTGGTCATGCTCCAGTTCAATCCGGCCTGATGTAGTTTGGCACGGATGGAGGGGCCGGAATTCTTGTCTTTGTGCTTCATTGCCGACCGGATTTGACGGCGGCGCAATTCAGCGTCGATTGGATCGCTGGTCGACATCATGCGGGCGCTTTCTTTGCCCGTGACCCTGTTATAGCGGCGTCGCAACAGTGCGCCGCGGCCCTTTTCGGAATTGCTTTGAAACATTAGGCCGGCGATCAGGACCGACACTGTCACGAAAATCGCAACGTCGATGCTGCTGACATGGAGGGTGTGCAGAAGTTCAATCATTGGCCGGCCATTCATCGCTTTCCGAGGCGCGCAGCGCTTCGGTCAATTGGTCTTCGACATTGTAATATCGGGCGCGTTCCCACATTTTGGGGCGGCTGATGCCGGTCGATTTGTGCTGACCGATCAGATTGCCATCTTCGTCTTCGCCACTGATTTCATAGACCAGCAGATCCTGTGTGGTTAGAACGTCGCCTTCCATCCCTAGGACTTCGGTGATGTGGGTGATCCGCCGCGATCCATCGCGCAGGCGTTGCGCCTGAACGATCACATCGACCGAACTGGCGATGATTTCACGGATGGTGCGGGCTGGCAGGGCGGCGCCGCCCATGGTGATCATCGCCTCGAGACGGGACAGTGCATCGCGGGGCGAATTGGCATGGACCGTGCCCATTGATCCGTCATGACCGGTGTTCATGGCCTGCAACAAGTCGAAGGATTCAGGACCACGCACCTCGCCCACGATGATGCGTTCGGGGCGCATCCGCAGACAGTTCTTGACCAGATCGCGCATGGTGATTTCGCCCGTCCCTTCCAGGCTGGGCGGGCGGGTTTCAAGCCGGACAACATGCGGCTGTTGCAGTTGAAGTTCTGCGGCGTCTTCGCAGGTCACGATCCGTTCAGACGTTTCAATGAATCCCGCCAGACAGTTCAGCAGCGTCGTCTTGCCCGACCCTGTGCCGCCGGAAACCAGAATGTTGCAGCGCACCCGGCCGATGATTTTCAGGATGTCAGCCCCTTCAGGGGTAATCGATCCGAATTCGACCAGGTTTTGCAAGGTCAGGGAATCCTTGCGAAATTTCCGGATGGTCAAGGATGTTCCATCAACGGAAAGCGGAGGGGCGATGACATTGACCCGGGAACCGTCAGGCAGGCGCGCATCGCATATCGGGCTGGATTCATCGACCCGGCGGCCAACCTGACTAACGATGCGTTGACAGACATTCAGCAACTGTTGGGAATCGTTGAACCGGATGCTGGTCTGCTGCATCTTGCCTGCGACTTCGATGAAGATCGGATCGGTTCCGTTGACCATGATGTCGGCAATATCATCACGCGCCAGCAACGGTTCCAGTGGGCCATATCCCAGAATATCATTGGTGATGTCGGAAATCAGTAATTGCTGTTCATCTTCCGATATCACTTCTTTTTTCACGGCCAGGATATCGGTGATGTAATTGGCGATTTCGGTGCGTTCGGCATCCATCTCCATCTTGGCCAGCTGACTGATATCGAGCATCGACATCAACGTATCCATGATCGACTTCTTCAGCGCGAAATAGGCATTTTCACCATCGGATTCGTATTTCAGCCTGGGACCATTGGAAACCGGTTTCGGGGACACCTGCGGGGTCGGTTTCTTCGCGGCTTTGCGAAGCGGGGCAGGGGTCTTGTTGGCTGGCTCTTCCCTCGGGGCCTCGGTGACAACCGTAGCGAGTTTTGCAACCTTTGGAGCTTGCTTGATGGAACCGGTTCTTTTCCCGAACATGGGGTGCCTCTATGCAACTGAACTGAAACTAATGCGACTGACGGGATGTATTGGCACATCTCGAGCAGGGTCCAGTATTCGGGGGTTTCGACAGACGAACAATTCAGCCGTATGGCCTAGCGTTTCGCCAAGTGGCCTAGTTTTTCAGGGGCAAGTTCGTTTGGGAGCTAACCAGAAAGTATGTAGGCAGGCGACTTTTGAACCCGGCCTTTAGCTCTTTGCGCGAAAAATCCAGCGCCTATAAGAGATAGTATGAAGTCAAGGAATCGTACCCGGATATTTG
The DNA here is from genome assembly GCF_001458355.1 of Thalassovita gelatinovora. Taxonomy (GTDB): domain Bacteria; phylum Pseudomonadota; class Alphaproteobacteria; order Rhodobacterales; family Rhodobacteraceae; genus Thalassobius; species Thalassobius gelatinovorus. Next base: position 67,317 of record NZ_CYSA01000008.1, read on the forward strand.
CTCAACTCAAAGCGGAACGGTTGCGGTAAAAAAATAAAAGATGGATTGTTGGCATGAGTGATCGCACCCATATTTCGCATTCAACCGATACTGAAACCGGGCGCGCACCTCAGTATCTGGAAGAGCAAGACTTGAGGGTGCTGATCCTGTCTCAGGCGGCGGAAACCACGCTCAACATAGACCCCCAAGGTAAGGTTTACCTGTATTTCGCGATGGATTGGGATGCCTTGGCACGTGAATTGCGGCAACGCGATTACGGGCTTCTGGCGCTTGAAATTGATGCCGACGGGTCCGGTTTCGATGGCGAAAAATTTACCCTGTTTCGCAAAGCCAACCCCGATTTACCCGTTGTATTGTTCGGGTCGTCTATCCCGGTTGCCGTGGCTCGGAATGCGTTACGGGCTGGGATCACCGGCATATTCCATACCGATCAGGACGACGAGGCAATGGATACGCCTTTGCGCCTTGTTGCCGAAGGTAAGGTCTACTTGGAAAGCGCGATGGCTGGCCAATTGATCGGGGAAAGCGAACAGTGCGGTGAAGACGATCAGCCGGTGATTTCGCTATCCAATACCGTTGCTCTTGTCGCTGATGACGACGAATATTTCCGCATGGCTGTGGTTGCCATTCTGGAAGATGAATTCGGGTTCACCGACATTCTGGAGGCAAGCAATCTGGAGCAGGCCAAACAGCAAATGGTTGGGCGCCCGCGCATTGATCTGGCATTGTTCGATCTGGGTATGCCGGGCATGTTCGGGGCATCTTCGTTGCAGGGATTGCGGCTGGAACACCCGCAGGTTCGGAAAATGGCGGTGGTTTCGGCCTCGCGCAATCGCAATGATGTGTTGGAATCTCTGGCTTCTGGGACCTATGGCTATGTTGCCAAATCCGAGGGCGTGAACGAAATGAAACATGCGCTGACGCAGATCTTAAAAGGTCGCGTCTACGCGCCGGCTTTGTTGCACGAACCACCCGAAGCGGTAAACAAAACAGTCCATTTTTCCGTTAATAGACCTGAGGGGAGAGCCCCTGATCGCGATCCGGAACAGGTGGCCGAAGCATCCCGCTATGTGCCCGACCCCCAGAACGTAGAGATTGATCTGGAAACGATCCCCGAGCTTTCACCGCGACAGCGCAAAGTGCTGGAGCTGTTGGTTCAGGGCATGTCGAACAAAGAAATCGCCCGTGAATTGAATTTGGGTATCGGTACCGTCAAAGTTCACATGACGGCATTGTTTTCGAAACTTGGCGTTTCGAACCGGACATCCGCCGTCGCTGTCGGTGCCCGGTTGTTGTAACGCAGAGGTATCCTTTTTATGTCGAAAGACACGGATATCATGAAAGCGCAGTTCGAGCCGGTAAACACCTGCCGACACGACAAGCGATTGCGCGCGGCGCTGATCAAGCTCAGCTTTGCCGGGCTGCTTGCTGTCTTTGCGATATTCCAGGTTTTCAATATCGTCCAATTCGTTACCAACGGGGCGCAGGATATCGCGATATCGACGCAACGATTGAAAGTCTTGCGTGATGTCGAAACGATTGTTGCATCGATTGGTGACAACATTCCCAAATACCTTGCGGCGAACAATCCTGCATCTCTTGTTGATGCCGAAGCCGTAATCACCGCTCGGTTCACCGAACTTTCTTCCCATGGACCCGAAGACGACGTTATGGCAATTGACGCCTTGCGAAATGCCACGCTGGGTTTGATGACCAGTTTGCAAACCGCAATCAAGTCACGCGACGAAATGGCGTTGTGGGATGCTGTGGACATGCAGCGCACGGCGTTCGAAACTTCGTTGCAGATCGCGATTTCCGAACAAGAACACATCGCGCATGGTGGTTTGTCCGGCTTGGTAGAGAAATCGCAATTTACCGTGTTCGCCCTGATGATCGTGCTGGCCGCAACCGTGTTCTTATTGACGACGGTTCTGGTAACCGGATTTCGTGAAATGAAACACCGAGAAGAAGTGGAAAGGGATTTGCGCGCAGCAGTACAGCGCGCGACCGAATCCAGTCTGGCCAAATCGCAGTTTCTGGCCACGGTCACGCATGAATTGCGCACGCCATTGAATGCGATCATCGGCTATTCAGAACTGCTTGGCGGCGAAAAACTCAGTCGGGATCAACGGCAACAGGTGTCACGCCTGTCAAATGCGGGACAAACGCTCAGCAAGATTGTCGATGATGTTCTTGATCTGTCGCGGATCGAAGCCGGGGCAATGGAATTGCGTGACGAATCTTTCTGCCCGCGCGAATTGCTGCAAGAAGCCATCGACTTGGTCTCGGTACATTCCTGCGCCAAAGGATTGGTGCTGACCTCGGAAACTGGACGGGAAGTTCCAAAATCCCTGCGTGGCGATCCTCTGCGCCTGTCTCAGGTTCTATTGAACCTGCTCAACAACGCGATCAAATTCACGCCTGACGGATTCGTCACGTTGCGGATGACATCGCGTATGAACGAAGATGGTACGGCGCAACTGCGGTTCGAGGTTCAAGACAGCGGTATTGGTATTTCGATCGCGGATCAGGACCGGTTGTTCCAGCGATTTTCCCAGATGCAAAACGGTGCCCAAGAATATCACGGTGGCAGTGGGCTGGGATTGTCCATCTCCCAAGGGCTGATCGAACAGATGGGTGGAAAGATCAACGTCTTCAGCCGTTTGGGCGAAGGAACGATTTTCTGGTTCCATGTAAACCTGCCCATCGTCGAAACGGATTTTCAAGCCCAGCCAGAGGTGCAGATCGAAGAAATGCCTGTTTCATTGGCTGATCACGTAAAATCCGTGATGCTGATCGACGACAGCGAAGACACTGCTGATGTGCTGCGGCGGATTTTGCTGCGCGAAGGTGTGCAATGTGATGCAATTACCGATGTGTCGCTGGCGCTGGATCAGATCGTTGAACACGGGCCTGATGTCATCCTGTGCGACATGCAAATGCCCAAGATAACCGGGCATGAGTTGACCCGTTGCATCCGCGCCTTGCCGAAACCTTTCTGTGACATCCCGATCGTGGCGTTTTCTGCCAACACCATGAAATCAGATATCGAAGACATGCTATTGGCTGGGGCGGATGGATATTTGGCCAAACCGTTTCAGGCACATGATGTGATTGAAGCAGTTTTGGCCGTCGTGACCAATCGTCCCGCGATCATTGAAAATGCCGCACAGCCCATCGTGACGGTCGCTGAAACTCCTGGCGAACTGGAAGACCTTGTCGATCTGATGGGGTCGGATTGGGCTTTGAAATTCATTGAACGGCTGTCGCACCGGCTGGAGCTGTTTTTCAAGGATGGCAAGGACACGGCCAAACGAATTTCAGTGGTTCACAGCGTGGTCGCCGAGGCCGGTCAATTGGGATTGCGCGATTTGGCCTGGACGGCATCCGCCTTGGAAGAAGCCCTGCGCGCAGGGACACGATCTGTGAACGAAGAGGCCCGTTTCCGAAATGAGGCGCGCAATTTTCTCTCTCGTCTGCCGGTCTATACATCACGCATCCGTCAGGCCCAGTAAATCAGGCCGGAAACGGTTGCCTCAAATGGCAGTCTGATCCTCTGATTGAAGCATGTCCTCCAGCAGTGATATCATTTTCGCTTTGTCCAATGGTTTGGACAGAACCGCATCGGCGCCCGCCTCGGTCATTACATTCGCTTCTGGCGCACCACTGAGCCCGAAGATTATCCCATTATAGCCCCGTTCGCGCAAAGTTCGGGTCAATTCCATTCCGTCCATACCGGGCAAGTGGATATCGGTGATCACCAGATCCGGTTGCAGGGTTTCAAACCGGTCCAACAATGCTTCGGAGGAAAGGGCGTGATGCACAGAGGAAAAAATTCTATTTAACTGGCGCTGCGTGATTTCTGCGACCATTTCATTGTCTTCGACCAACGCAACGGTGAGGCTGGAAAGGACAGTTTTTGTGGGGGCGGTGCGGGGACCCGCTGTTGGTGACTGGGTATCTTCGGTGTGCAGCGGTATCGTGACGGTGAATTTCGCACCCCCCAGCGCACTGCGATCATACGCAACCGAACCGTCAAGATTTTCCACGAACCTTTTGACAATATACATGCCCATCCCGGTTCCGTCGGAATTGGAAAAGACACCGCTGCTTTGCCGGTTAAAGGGTTCGAACAGACCGGGCAGAAGGGCGTCGGGAATGCCATTGCCGTTGTCTTCTATGGTCCAAATACCTTCCAAGGTCTGCGCGGTCAGTTTTTCGTGATACCCAATTACCAGATTCTGACCGCCGGAATGGAAAACAGCGTTGCGGATCAGGTTGCCCAACACTTGTTGCAACCGTCCGACATCAGTGATCCGCAACTGGTTGTATTGCGGCGCTATGAGAAGATCGACGGAAATTTCTGCTTCTTCAGCGATCATTCTGTATGCTCCGACCAGATGGTGCAGGAACTCATTTGGCCGGAAAGGGGTTTTGGTCGCGTGCGACAGGTCTTCGTCGCGCACCGCACTGCCCAGATCTTTCATCAATGTCAGGCACTGGTCCAGAACGATGTTGAATCGGGGGCCCAGTTTGCCCCAATCTTCCTGTTCATTCATCTGATCTGCCAGCATTTTCAGGATCGCCACGGGTGTGTGCAATTCATGCGAAATCAGCGAAAATAGCCGATGTTGCCGGTCCTTGCCGATTTCCAACTGATGCAATGCGTCCTCAAGCGCGCTGGATGTATTGTGCAGTTCTGTGATGTCGGTGATCGTACCCAACGAAACCAGACCAAATTGCCAAGAGGTTTCAGAGATGAAATTCATCCGAAAAACGTGGATATCCTTGGCTTCTGAATAGGGTGCGGTATCGGACATGCGCACGATGATCTGACGAGGTTCAGCGGCGTACCGCGCCCAAAGCTGCGACACTATGTGCGCATCATCCGGGTGCATCCGCTGGAATGTATCGTGGCCCGAGGCGCTGAGCGGGCAGTTTTGGTCTTGGCGAATATTTTGATCAATCCATAATCGCTGCAAATCTGCGCTAAAGACGAAATATCCAAATTTGGCCGACTCGCATGACGTCCTCAGCCTGTTTTGAACGCGGACATTCTGCTGGTCGAGCACGTGCCGCTTCAATAAAATCAGGTCGCAGATGGAAAGCAGCAGAAAAAGCGCCGCTGAAACCATGTGCTCTTGCGCGATGCTTTGGGCTTCGTGGGGCAGGACAGCGCTTTGCACCAGTATCCCGGTTAAACTGACTGTGATCGCGGTGGGGAGCGGCAATATCAACCGCAGTACGAGGGCCAGAATGATGGTCGCCACATATTCGGTCTTCCAACCGAGATATCCATCGATCAGACCGGACCCGATGAATAGCAACAGCAGCGGCAGATAGCGGGGGATTTTTTTTACCCTTGGCGGATATAGCGCAATTATCAGTAAAGAAGTCGCAATAGCTGCCCCTTTTATCATATGCGCCACGATCATCGGTGCCATTGACGCATAGGTGCCGATCTTCAGGATATCGCTGAAAAAAGCGTTTGCTGCCAATGACATCGCCAGCCCCAACAGGGCAGAAACGACAAGCAAGGTCGACGCCAACGCGACATCCAATGTGATCTTGTTCGATAATTCGGCGACCCATTTTGACCCAAACCGGGTGCCCATCCCAAGGGTGATCCCCATCACGACATTGAAACCGGTTGCCAGCAGCAGAAAATCCCCAATGCCTATGGTGTCGGGTAATATCAAGGTGCTCGCTTGCATTGCCCAAGTGCTGGACAGGACAAAAAGAGGAACGAATGCCGCGACAAAGAAAATCAGCCTGTTGGTCGGAAAAATCGCAAATCCCAGTATCAACAGCACCGTGGCAGGGTGCGGGGCAAGCTGAACAATAGTCATTTCGGGCGGGTTAATCGGCGTCAGCGTATTGCTGACGACATAGCTCAATGCGGTGGCAAAAGTTATCAGCAGTAAGAAGACGAATTCAAACTTACGGTCCAGAATTTCCTGAATCGCAACTGTCCGGGGTTTTTGCAGCAGCGCTTGGATGAACGGCCAGTCTTCTGCGCTTCCTACGCTGGGAAAAATATCGCGAGTGCGCAATTGAAGCCTGTCTCCGAAGTTCTGAACGAAACTCTAAAAAACTCCACAAACTTTGAAAATACTTTTGTTTGTGTGAACAGAAGCGCCCGAACGAATGGGCCAACCATGGAAACCACCTTTAGTCGAATTGTGCAATCAATAATGGATTTCTGAAGTTGTGATGTAGGTGAAAAATGTAATGATTTTCCCCCGAAATCATTGCGCAGCTCTAAGTGCTCGATATCCCACAAGACTTTAAAGGTATGGCGCAAGGCAAGCAGAGTTGAGCGGAAGCATTCGGCAACCATGAGTGTCTGGCCGGGGACGCCCCGACACTCACCGGCTCAACGACACGGGATCAGACTGTATTTGTTTGCTGGCGGCGGTTCATCAGGTTGCGCCGCAGGAAGGCCAGAATGAAAAAGCCGGTCAGGATCAGAACAATCGTCGGGGCAGGGGCGCTGTCGATGAAGAAACTCATATAGGTGCCGGCCAACATCGAAATCATGCACACGCCGACGGCCACGGCCATCATCGCACCAAACCGGCGCACGGTCAGAAAGGCGATGGCCCCCGGCGCAATCAACAATCCGATTGCCAAGATTAGACCGGAGGCGGTCAGTGTCGCCACGATCGTCAACGATAGCAGCGTCAGCAGCCCGTAATGCAGAAGTCCGACATGCAGACCCGATACCCGTGCCTGAGCCGGATCGAATGCGTGCAGCATCAGGGCTTTCCAGTTCAGCAGCAGCAACACCGAAACGATCAGGGAAATGATTCCAGCGGTCCACAGATCATCCGCACCCACGCCCAGCATATTGCCGAACAGGATATGGTCGAGATGGGCGTTGGTTTCGATCGACGTGTAAAGAATGATGCCGATACCAAACATGCTTGAAAACACCACACCCATCACCGTGTCTTGCTTTACCCGGCTGTTTTCCGACAAATACCCCGTGGTTAATGCGCAAAACATTCCGGCTGCGAACGCGCCAATGATCAGCGGAATACCGATGATATAAGCCAGAACGATGCCTGGCAGAACCGCATGGCTGATCGCATCGCCCATCAAGGCCCAGCCCTTGAGAACCAGAAAACACGATAGCAACGCCGTCGGTATAGCGACCATGGCGGAAATCCAGAACGCGTTGAGCATGAAGGGAAATTGAAACGGAAAAAGCAGAGTATCGATCATGCTACGTCCTCTTCCAGCGCGGCACGGGCCTTGGCGCGGGCGGCCAACAGACCGTGTTTTGGGGCAAAGTAGAAGGCCGTCAGGAAAACTGATGCTTGCAGGGTGACGATCACGCCGCCGGTGGCGCCGTCCAGAAAATAACTCAGATACGCGCCAAAGAAACTGCTCAATACCCCGATCGTGACCGAGGTCAGGATCAGCCGCGGGAAACGGTCACATAGCAAATAGGCGGTCGCTCCCGGTGTCACCACCATCGCAACGACCAGAAATGCGCCCACCGTCTGCATCGCGGCCACGACCGAGGCCGACAGAAGGGTAAAGAAGATCACCTTCAGCAGACCAGGGTTGAGCCCGACAGATCGGGCGTGGTTCTCGTCGAAAAACGTGACCATCAAATCTTTCCATTTCACGATCAAAACCGCCAATGACACGAACCCGATCAGGGCCAACTGTAATGTGTCTTCCGGCGTGATCGCCAAAATATTGCCCATCGTGATCGTTTGTACGCTGATCGAGGTCGGGTTGATCGACACCAGAAACAGCCCTAGTCCGAAAAAACTGGTGAAGATCAGTCCGATGATCACGTCAATCTTCAGCCCGGAACGGTCCGACAGAAACAGCATTGCTCCGGCGGCGAGCCCGCCGGCGATGAAAGCGCCCAATGCGAAGGGCAGGCCCAGCGCATAAGCTCCGACCACACCGGGCACTACCGAATGGCTGAGTGCGTCACCGATCAGCGACCAGCCTTTCAGCATCAGATAGGCAGACAGAAAGGCACAGACCCCGCCGACCAGCGCCGAGACCCACATCGCATTGGTCATATAACCATAGCTGAACGGTTCCAGCAGCAGGGTCATGCGCCATCCTCCGTCGCTTTTTCTTCTTCCCCATATTGCACGAAGGGTCGTTCATCATCGGTCAGGATGCTGACCTGACGCGGGTCATCATCATCATGCAATTCCTGTCCACCCAAGGTGAACTGCCGCAATACACCGCCAAAGGCGGTCTTCAGGTTGGACGGGGTAAAGGTGGTTTCGGTCGGGCCGAAGGCCAGCACGGTTTGCTTGACCAACACCGTGCGGTCGCAGAATTCGGGCACCGAGCCAAGATTATGGGTCGACACCAGCATCACCCGGCCTTCGTCGCGCAAATCGCGCAACAGGGCAATGATCTGATCTTCGGTTTTCACATCGACCCCGGTGAAGGGTTCATCCAGCAAGATGACCTGACCTTCCTGGGCCAGCGCACGGGCCAGAAAGACCCGTTTTCGTTGACCGCCGGACAGTTCGCCGATCTGGCGATGGCGATAATCGGTCATGTTGACCCGCAACAGCGCATCTTCCACCGCGTTGCGGTCGCGCAGCGTGGGGCGGCGCAGGAATCCCATATGGCCATAACGGCCCATCATCACCACGTCTTCGACCAGAACCGGAAAATCCCAGTCAACTTCTTCGGATTGCGGCACATAAGCCACCAGATTTTCCTTCAACGCCTGCTTTACCGTCCGGCCCAGTAGTCGGATATCACCCTTGGACACTGGGATGAATCCCATGATCGCCTTGAACAGGGTGGATTTTCCGGCCCCGTTCACTCCAACCAAGGCAGTCACCGTGCCACGCGGAATTTCAAAACTGGCATTGCGCAACGCTGTATGACCGTTGCGATAGGTAACCGTTACGTCTGACGCGTAAATGCCGCCGCCAGGTCCTGTTTCAGCAATATGGGTTGCAAGCGATTTGGTATCGAAAGCCATGACGTTATATATCTTTTCTATCTTATGGCCCTAATCTGTAGCGCCAGTGAGCCCGTTTACAATGGTTTGCGATGTCACCCGCAACAGATCGAGATAAGTCGGCACCGGACCGTCCGCTTCGGACAAGCTGTCGACATAGAGAACCCCGCCAAAGGTCGATCCGGTTTCCCGCGCCACCTGTTTGGCCGGTGCCGAACTGACCGTGCTTTCGCAGAATACCGCTGGAACATCATGCGCACGCACGCCGTCGATGACCGACCGGACCTGTTGCGGTGTGCCGGTCTGATCAGCGTTCATTGGCCAAAGGTAAAGTTCATTCAGTCCAAAATCGCGCGCCAAATAGCTGAACGCCCCTTCGCAAGTGACCAGCCAGCGGTTATTTTGTGGAATCTGTTGGATTTCGGCCTTGAGCGGTTCCAGCGTCGCCCGAAGCCTGTCTTTGTAGCTTCCGGCATTGGCGAGATAGAGTTCGGCATTGTCGGGATCGTGTTCGGCAAAGGCGGCGGCGATATTGTCTATATAGATGATCGCGTTATCCAGACCCATCCAGGCGTGCGGATTGGGTTTGCCTTCATATTCGCCTTCGGCAATGGAAATCGGTTCAATACCGTCGCTGAGTGTGGCGGAGGGAACGTCGCGCAGATTGCTCAGGAATTGTTCGAACCACAGTTCCAGATTTAACCCGTTCCACAGGATCAGGTCCGCATCATGGGCGCGCACGATATCGCGCGGCGTGGGTTCATATCCGTGAATTTCCGCCCCCGGTTTGGTGACCGAAACGATCTCGGCTGCTTCCCCCGCCACATTTTGTGCCATGTCGGCCAGAACGGTGAAGGTGGTGACCACTTTCATCTTGTCTGCCAAGGCAGGGGGGGCGGTTAGGGCGCACAGCGCAAATGCCACGGCGATCTTCGGACAGGAATTAAGCATAAAATAATACCTTTTGCGTTTGTTGTGGGATTGATAATGAAAATGATAATTATTCGCAACAGGAAAATTGGGGCGGATCGTATAATGGTTGGAGGATGGGCAGGCAGAGTTTACGGCATGTTGAGTCATCCTCATGTAAATCATGATAATTATGAATTTGGTACATGGTTCGGTTTCCCCTACATAGGGCCAGAGCGCCCAATGGGCGACCTTGACCAGTAGGAGAGTCCCATGCTGCCCCGTTCCCCCGTTTTCGATCGCCTGCACGCTGCTGCCAAGGAGCGGATCCTGATCCTTGACGGGGCGATGGGAACCCAGATTCAGAAGCTGGGATTGGGCGAAGATGATTTCACCGGTCACGGTGTGGGCTGTAGTTGCCATATCCATTCGGATCAGCCGCAGCAGGGTAACAATGACCTGCTGAACCTGACCCGCCCTGAAATGATCGAAGACATTCATTATCGATACGCAATGGTGGGTGCGGATATTGCCGAGACAAACACCTTTTCCTCTACGGTCATTGCGCAAGCCGATTATGAGTTGGAAGACAAGGTCGATGCGCTCAATTACGAAGGGGCCCGATTGGCCCGCGCCGCGATGGATCGGGCCGAGTCCGAAGATGGCCGCGCCCGTTTTGTGGCCGGCGCGCTTGGGCCAACCAACAGGACCGCTTCGATCAGCCCGGATGTGAACAACCCCGGCTATCGCGCTGTGACTTTTGACGATTTACGCAGGGCGTATGCGCAGCAAGCGCGTGCGCTGATCAAGGGCGGGGCAGATATTCTGCTGATCGAGACGATCTTCGATACGCTGAACGCCAAGGCGGCGATTTTCGCTTGCGAAGAGGTCTTCTTGGAAAACGGTGAACGCCTGCCGGTAATGATTTCGGGAACCATCACTGACCTGTCGGGGCGTACGTTGTCAGGACAAACGCCGACCGCCTTTTGGCATTCTGTGCGCCATGCCCAGCCGCTGACCGTTGGCCTGAACTGTGCTTTGGGGGCCAATGCGATGCGGCCGCATTTGGCCGAATTGTCCAACGTGGCCGACACCCTGATCTGTGCTTATCCCAATGCCGGGTTGCCCAATGAAATGGGTGAATATGACGAAACCCCCGAAACGATGGCGGAACAGGTGGCCGGATTTGCCCGTGACGGGTTGGTCAATATCGTCGGCGGCTGTTGCGGGTCGACCTATGACCACATCAGCGCGATTGCGAATGCTGTTCAAGGGCTTGCACCGCGTACCATACCCGAAATCCCGCCGCAAATGCGGCTGTCGGGGCTTGAGCCCTTCACGCTGACCGAGACGATACCCTTCGTCAATGTGGGCGAGCGCACCAATGTCACCGGGTCGGCCCGGTTCCGAAAACTGATCACCAACGGCGATTATGCCGCTGCCTTGGATGTCGCACGGAACCAGGTTGAAAACGGTGCCCAGATCATCGATGTGAACATGGATGAGGGATTGATCGACAGCAAACAGGCGATGGTCGAATTTCTCAACCTGATCGCCTCGGAACCCGATATTTCGCGGGTGCCGGTGATGATAGACAGCTCAAAATGGGACGTGATCGAAGCCGGATTGAAATGCGTCCAAGGCAAATCGGTGGTCAATTCGATTTCGATGAAAGAAGGCGAAGAAAGTTTCCTGAAACAAGCACGCTTGTGCCGGGCCTATGGCGCAGCGGTGGTGGTGATGGCCTTCGACGAGGAAGGTCAGGCCGATACCGAGGATCGCAAGGTCGAGATTTGCAGCCGCGCCTACAATATCCTGACCGAAGATGTGGGGTTCCCGCCCGAAGACATCATCTTCGACCCCAATGTCTTTGCCGTCGCCACCGGTATCGAAGAGCATAATAATTACGGTGTCGATTTCATCGAAGCCACCCGTCGCATCACGGCTGAGCTGCCGCATGTGCACGTGTCGGGGGGGGTGTCGAACCTGTCCTTTTCGTTCCGCGGCAACGAACCGGTGCGCGAAGCGATGCACGCGGTGTTCCTCTATCACGCCATTCAGGCCGGGATGGATATGGGCATCGTCAATGCCGGGCAATTGGCAGTCTATGACCAGATCGATCCGGACCTGCGCGATGCCTGCGAAGATGTGGTTCTGAACCGCAGCCCCGACGCCACCGAACGGATGTTGGAAATCGCCGAAAAATACCGTGGTCAGGGCGGGATGAAAGCGGCCGAGAAAGATCTGCGTTGGCGCGACTGGCCGGTGGATGAACGACTCGCACATGCGTTGGTCAACGGCATTACCGAATATATCGACGCCGACACCGAAGAAGCACGACTGGCTGCCGAACGCCCGCTGCACGTGATCGAAGGTCCGTTGATGGCGGGCATGAACGTGGTGGGTGATCTGTTCGGCGCGGGCAAGATGTTCCTGCCGCAAGTGGTTAAATCGGCGCGGGTGATGAAGCAGGCGGTGGCGATTTTGCTGCCTTACATGGAGCAGGAAAAAGACGGCACCGCCCAAAGTGCGGGCAAAGTCCTGATGGCGACGGTCAAGGGCGATGTGCACGATATCGGCAAGAATATCGTCGGTGTCGTATTGGCCTGTAATAATTACGAAATCATCGATCTGGGTGTGATGGTTCCGGCCGAAAAAATTCTGGAAACCGCACGGGAACAGCAGGTCGATATCATTGGCCTGTCGGGTCTGATCACGCCCTCTTTGGATGAAATGGTCCATGTCGCCAGCGAAATGGAGCGGCTTGGCTTGGACCTGCCGCTGCTGATCGGTGGGGCGACCACGTCCAAGATGCACACGGCGGTGAAAATTCATCCCAATTACGCCAAGAACCAAGCGGTCTATGTCACCGATGCGTCGCGCGCGGTGGGGGTCGTATCGGCACTGTTGTCACCACAACAAAAACCGGGCTTCGTCACCGATATTCGCGATGAATATGCCAAGATATCGGAAAAATACGCCCGCGCCGAATTGGCGAAAAAGCGGATTTCCGTGGCTCAGGCGCGGGAAAATGCGTTGAAATTGGATTGGGCTGCATATGACGCGGTGACGCCGTCCTTCTTGGGGACGCGCAGCTTCGATGGTTGGGATCTGGCCGAATTGGCGCGTTATATCGACTGGACACCGTTTTTCCAAACCTGGGAAATGAAAGGGGTCTATCCGAAGATTCTGCAGGATGAAAAACAGGGCGAAGCCGCGCGAAATCTGTTTGCCGATGCGCAGGACATGCTGCGCCGGATCATCGACGAAAACTGGTTCCATCCGCGGGCTGTTGTGGGGTTTTGGCCTGCCAATGCCTCGGGTGACGATATCCGTCTGTTCACGGATGACAGCCGCGCCGAAGAACTGGCCGTTTTGCATACCTTGCGTCAGCAATCGGCGAAACGCGCCGGGCGGCCCAATGTGGCACTGTCCGATTTCGTGGCCCCCGAAGGCAAGCCCGACTATGTCGGCGGCTTCGTGGTCACGACCGGGGCGGAAGAAGATGCGATCGCGAAAGCCTTCGAGGGCAAGAACGACGACTACAGTTCGATCATGGTCAAGGCGTTGGCCGACCGCTTCGCCGAAGCCTTCGCCGAACGGATGCACGAATATGTCCGTAAGGAATTGTGGGCCTATGCCCCGGACGAGGCGTTGTCGAATTCGGATCTGATCCACGAAACCTATGCCGGTATCCGTCCCGCACCGGGCTATCCCGCACAGCCGGATCACACGGAAAAAACGACTTTGTTCAAATTGTTGGATGCCGAAGCTGCCACCGGAGTCGCGCTGACCGACAGCTTCGCGATGTGGCCCGGCGCGTCGGTTTCGGGGATCTATATCGCGCAGCCTGAGGCGTATTATTTTGGCGTTGCCAAGGTCGAACGTGATCAAGTGGAGGACTACGCCGCGCGCAAAGGCATGAACATGGCCGATGCCGAACGCTGGTTGGGGCCGATCCTGAATTACCGTCCCGCGGATATCAAGGGGGTGGCGGCAGAGTAAGCCGTCATACCCGTTGTCATTTATCGGTGAAACGGGCATAAGCCCGGTTTCGCAATATGTACCGACACATGACCGAATTGACTGCAGACAAGATATCCCACGCCGCCCGCCTGTCCGTTGCACCGATGATGGATTGGACTGATCGTCATTGCCGGTATCTGCATCGGTTGTTAAGCCGCGAAACCCTTCTTTATACCGAAATGGTGACTTCCCCGGCGTTGGTGCGCGGCGGGGCGCTGCATCTGTTGGCGTTCAATCCCGAAGAACACCCGGTTGCGTTACAACTGGGTGGTTCGGATCCGACCGAGCTGGCGCAGGCGGCAAAATTGGGGGCCGAAGCCGGCTATGACGAGATCAATCTCAATGTCGGGTGCCCCTCGGACCGGGTGCAATCGGGCACATTCGGCGCGGTGTTGATGAAATCGCCGGATCTGGTGGCGGACTGTATCAAGGCGATGCAGGATGCGGTCGATGTGGAAATCACTGTGAAATGTCGCATCGGGGTTGACGACCAAACCCCTGAAATCGTTTTGCCCGATTTTTTAACTAAGGTCAGCGCAGTGGGCTGTAACCGGTTTACCATCCACGCCCGCAAGGCTTGGCTACAAGGGTTGAGCCCGAAGGAAAATCGCGACATCCCGCCGCTCGATTACGATTTGGTGCGACGCATGAAACAGGAATTTCCCGATCTGCATCTGTCCGTCAATGGCGGCATCGCGTCCTTGTCACAGGCCAAGGCGTTTCTGGCGGATGGGCTTGATGGGGTCATGATAGGGCGTGCAGCGTATCACCAGCCTGCAGATATCCTTTGCGCTGCCGATCCCGAAATTTTTGGCACCGGCAGTTTCTCAGATCCGGTTCAGGTGGTGCTGCAAATGCTGCCCTATATCGAGGCGCATTTGCGTGACGGCGGAAAGCTGTCCCAGGTGACGCGGCACATGCTGGGGCTGTTCGCGGGGCGTCCCGGCGCGCGGCAATGGCGGCGTATCCTGTCGGAACGGGCGCACAGGCCCGATGCGGGGCCTGAATTGGTCGAAGATGCGCTGGCGCAAGTGCAGTGCGACGCCTGAAACCGGTTTTGCATTGAAGACGCTGTGGAACCGGTGTCTAACGGCCCGCAATAGCAAACATGGAGGCCCGATATGCCCGATACATCCCTGCTTTTAATGATGCTTGTCATGCTGATGGTGATTGGTGGCTTTGCGGGGGTTCTGGCGGGACTTCTTGGTGTTGGCGGTGGAATCGTTCTGGTGCCAGCGTTCTTTTACGCCTTTCAGACGCTGGGATACGACGGTCCGCAGCTGATGCAGATGTGCTTGGCGACGTCGCTGGCGACGATCATCGTGACCTCGGTCCGATCAGTGCTTAGCCACAATCGCAAAGGCGCGGTCGATTGGGATATCTTGAAGGGTTGGGCTCCGGGGATCGCGATTGGTGCGGTGGTCGGCATGCTGACCGCGGCATCGTTGCGTTCGGGAACAT
Organism: Thalassovita gelatinovora; assembly: GCF_001458355.1. GTDB lineage: Bacteria > Pseudomonadota > Alphaproteobacteria > Rhodobacterales > Rhodobacteraceae > Thalassobius > Thalassobius gelatinovorus. The sequence goes on from NZ_CYSA01000008.1 coordinate 82,672, forward strand.
TGCAGGGAATTTTTGGCGTATTGGCGTTGGTGATCGGGACCTATATGGGGTTCGGTCGCGCAGACTGGCGGTTGGGTCAGGCAATGCCCAAGGGGCTGGGCCGGGTCGTTACGTCCCCTCTGGTGGGCTTCCTGTCGGTGCTGATGGGGATCGGTGGCGGCAGTTTCGGTGTGCCCCTGATGAGCCTGTTTAACATCCCCATCCATCGCGCTGTGGCGACCGCTGCGGGGTTCGGCGTGATCATCGCGGTGCCCTCGGTCCTCGGGTTCTTGATGCTGCCGATCGATCCGGCGCAGCGGCCACCGTTTACCATCGGGGCGGTGAACCTCGTGGCTTTTGCCGTGGTGATTGCAATGACGTTGATCACGGCCCCCATCGGTGTACGTCTGGCGCATTCAATGGATCCAAAGCCGCTGAAACGGGTGTTCGCCGTGTTCCTGACGCTGGTGGCACTCAACATGCTACGCAAGGCGTTTGGACTATGAAAACAGCGCAAGCCAAATCAGTGTCGATAGAGATTGTTTGGTAAGTCATTGGTAATGTCCCGGTTCGCTGCCTATTGTTGCCCCGTCAGCGAATGATTTGGTCTATTTTTCCTTAAAATTTGATGATTTAGCCCCGGATCTGCTATCCCTGAATGGTCTATGCGGGGCTTGGGATGCTGGAACTTCTTTTGATATTTGGGCTGGCTGCAATCGGTTCGTCGCTCGGCTTGACCGGGACTGACGCGCTGTCCGAAACCGATCCCGCTACGACCGAAGGCGATGACACGCTCACCGGTACCGACGCCGATGATCTGTTGCAGGGCCTGTCCGGGGATGATGCCATTGAAGGGCAAGGCGGCGACGATACCCTCTTGGCCGGGGCGGGAGAGGACGTGGTGCTGGGCCGTGGCGGTGGCGACCGGCTGGACGGCGGACCCGGCGATGATCTGCTCAAGGGCGGGGCTGGCGATGATCTTCTGGAGGCCGGCAGCGGCAATGACGACCTGCGCGGAGGAGCTGGAAACGATGTCTTGGTCGGTGAGGCGGGGCAGGACACACTGGATGGCGGTACCGGCGACGATGTTCTGGACGGGTACTGGTCTGCCTCAACAGTCGCCGGCAACTACGGCCTTGATGAAAGCTACGCCCCCGACCTGTTGCGGGGCGATGAAGGTAATGATTTCTTATTGGGTGGCAGCGGCGATACGCTGATCGGCGGAGCGGGAAGCGATATTTTTACAACCGGCACCTGGATTGATTCAGATCGTGCGGTGGAGGTCGACGACTTTGAAGAAGGTCAGGATCAGATCGTGGTGACGCATTTCGACAGTTATGCCGGACCCGGTGTCATCGACCTGCAAACCGACGGTGACGACGTAAATATCTTGTTCGACGGCGCGGCGGTTGCACGCGTGATGAATGGGGCAGGGGTAGTATCGCTTGGTGACGTTTCGGTGATTTCCGTTACCGATCCAGTCTGATCCTCAGTCTTCGCCGCGCCCGATCCGCGCGGCGCGGCCTCCCCGGCGTTTTTGCAGGTTGGGTGCGCGTCCGGGCAGTTCGCCCATGATTGCGTGCCGTTCCTGTGCTGTCATTTTCGACCAGCGGGTGATTTCTTCGATGCTGCGAAAACAGCCGGTGCAGATTCGTTCTTGCGGGTGAATGATACAGATGTTCACACAGGGGCTTTCAATCTCGTTCCTCTTCCAAACCTCGCTCATGCAGTGCCCTTCAAATGGCGCAGACGGTCAAGAAACCCCTGCAGGATGAAAGACGCCGCGACATTGTCGATCTTTCCGGCCCGTTTGGCGCGGGATGTATCGGCTTCGATCAGCGCCCGTTCGGCCGCCACCGTGGACAGCCGTTCATCCCAGTAGCCAATGGGCAGCTCGGTCAACCGGCTGAGATTGCGGGCAAAGGCGCGGGTCGATTGGCAACGCGGTCCTTCGGAACCGTCCATGTTACGCGGCAGGCCCAAAACGATGCCGCCGACTTGACGGTCGGCTATGATCTGAAGCAGCCGATCCGCATCGATTCCGAATTTCTTGCGCCGGATCGTTTCGACCGGGCTGGCGATGCTCAGCAGGGTATCGGAAAGCGCAACGCCGATGGTTTTGTCCCCCAAATCCAGCCCGATCACCGGGGCGTGAGCGGGCAGGGCAGCGGCCATGTCCTCGACCTCTTCGATGATCATTGCAAAACCCCGGCCCGTTCAGCACCGGACCGGACCACGGCCAAAGCTTCGGGCTTGTCGGCAAAGGTCTGCTGCGCTTCGGTCCAGATTTCGCGGGCACGGTCGGTTTCGCCCAACACCCCATAGGCCCCGATCAGGCGGGCCCATTCTTCGGGCGCGCCGCCTTCGGTGGCCAGACGTTCGGACAGGTTGGCGACCATGCCGCGGATCATGTCTTGCCGCTCTTCGGCGCTCATGTCCCCGGCTGCCTGCATATCTGCCGCCGATGGACCTTTCAGCCCTTCCGCAGTAGCAGGCAATGTGAAATCGACCCCAGCCAGACGTGCAACATCAGGTATTTGCGCCCGGATCGGCGCGATCCAAGGCGCGTCAGCAGGGCCTTCGCGCAACAGACCGTTCCAAGCTTGGAAACTGGCATCAGGGCGCCCCACCTGTACGAACATCAGGCCCATGTAATAGCGGGCAACCCCATTGCGCGGATCCAATTTCAGTGCTTGCATCAGCGCGGCTTCGGCTTCGGGGGATACATAGCCGCCAGCAGTCAGGATCATCGTATCGGCCAGATCGGTATAATCGCGGGCTGTCGCCTGATCTCCCAGTGCTTCGATCAGACGCTGCTGCGCTTCGTAAGAGGCTTTGTAATTCCCAAGAGTCGCTTCGTTTCGCGCCAGCAGCCGCAGGCCCTGAACTTCGTTCGGGCGTTGCGCAACGGCCGCTCGTAACTGTTCCATCAATGTTAAGAACCGCTCTTCCGGTTGCTCCTTTGGTAGGGCTGGCGGCATCGCGGCTTCGGCCGCGGCCTGACCGGGGCGATTCTGACGGGTTTCATCGGCTTGGGCAATCCGTGCCTTCAGCCCGAAATCGCCATATCCCGGCACGCCAAGTTCCAGGTAAATCAACAACGACCCGCCAATCATGCCCAGAACGGTCGCCGCCGCCAAAACGCGACCAAGGGATTTCGGTTGCCCGCCGGTTTCACCGCCTTTTTGCAACTGTGTATCGGCGTTGAGGATACGTCGCGAAATTTCGGCCCGGGCGCGTTCGGCATCGTCTGCGCCGATCACGCCGCGCGCCAGATCGCGATCCACTTCCTTCAATTGATCACGATACACCCGAAGATCGAATGCAGCCGGAGCTTCGACACCAGTACGGCCGCGCAACAGCGCCCAAGCCAAAATGCCCGAAACGCTCAGCGCAATCGCGGCGGTTATGATCCAAAACAGCATGTAGCCTCCTGCAAGTCGCCAAACATGTATATCCGACCGGCGTTTGGAAAAAGGGCAAACTGACGCATTGGTCCCTCATGTCGCAACTAGGCGCAATTGTGACGCATAGAAACGGGGCGCACGCGCTGCCACGGTCCAGTAAGAACAAGAAGACTATTCAGACCGGATTCGAGGCACCAGAAACGCATATGAGACGCTATTCCGCCTTCGCCATCGCCCGAGAAGCCGCCCGTTACCATTCAGGATGGGAACGCGCCTGGGCGTCGCCCCAGCCCAAGAAGAAATACGATGTGATCATCGTCGGGGCTGGCGGGCACGGATTGGCCACCGCATACTACCTTGGTAAAAATTTCGGCATCACCAATGTGGCGGTGCTTGAAAAGGGCTGGTTGGGCGGCGGCAACACCGGGCGCAACACCACGATCATCCGATCGAATTACCTGCAGGATGCCTCGGCTGCGATCTATGAAAAGGCCCGGTCGCTCTATGAAACGATGAGTCAGGATCTGAACTACAATGTCATGTTCAGCCCCCGTGGCCTGATCATGCTGGCGCAGACCGAACACGAGGTGCGCGGGTATCAGCGCACCGCCCATGCCAACGCGCTGCAAGGCGTGGCGACCGAATTCATCACCCCGCAGAAGGTCAAGGACCTGGTGCCGATCATCAACATCTCGGGGCCGCGCTATCCGGTACTGGGCGGGCTGTGGCAGCAACGCGGTGGCACTGCGCGCCATGATGCGGTGGCCTGGGGCTATGCCCGCGCCTGTTCCGACATGGGCATGGACATTATCCAGCAATGCGAGGTGACGGGCGTGCGCCGCGACGGCGGCAAGGTGGTTGGTGTTGACACCTCGCGCGGCGCGATCGATTGCGACAAGCTGGGGATCGTGGTGGCAGGTCATTCCGGCGTTCTGGCTGACATGGCCGGATTCCGGCTGCCGCTTGAATCGCTGGCGCTGCAGGCGTTGGTATCCGAACCAATCAAGCCCTGCATCGATGTGGTGGTGATGGCCAACACCGTGCATGGCTACATGAGCCAGTCCGACAAGGGGGAATTGGTGATCGGCGGCGGCACCGACGGGTTCAACAACTACACACAGCGAGGCAGTTTCCACCACATCGAGGAAACCGTGCGGGCGCTGGTCGAAACCTTCCCGATGATTTCCCGGCTGAAGATGCTGCGCCAATGGGGCGGTATCGTCGACATGACCGGCGACCGTTCTCCGATCCTGTCAAAAACGCCGGTCGAGGGCATTTTCGTCAATTGCGGCTGGGGCACCGGTGGCTTCAAGGCCATCCCCGGCTCCGGTTGGGCGATGGCCGAACTGATGGCCAAGGGCCATTCGCCGCTGGCCGAGGAATTCGGCCTGAACCGCTTCAAGGAGGGCCGTTTCATTGATGAGAGCGTGGCGGCGGGGGTGGCGCACTAATGAAAGCCCTCAGTGTCTCCTCCCAGGCCACCTTTTTTGATGTGCTCTGCACGATCGAACCGCGCCGAATTTGCCGAAGGGCTATGCGGCCGGTGAACACGCGGCGTTTTGCGTTTCTCGCGGCGGTCCTTGAGCAGCAGCACGATCGCCCCGCCAACGGACAACAGAAAAACAATCAGAGTGATAAGTGGACCTGTCTCCATGGCACTCAATCTACGAATGCTCCGGGAGGTCTGCAATGCTGATCCTTCACTGCCCCTATTGCGGCGTCGATGCCGAGGAAACCGAACTGCACGCTGGCGGCGAGGCGCATCTGAAACGCTTCGGCCCCCACTCTTCGGACGAAGACTTCGAAACTTATCTTTTCGCACGCGAAAACCCCAAAGGCGTGCATTTCGAACGCTGGCGCCATGCGAATGGCTGCGGCAAGTGGTTTCACGCCGCCCGCTGCACCGCCACGTTGGAAGTTTTTGGCACTTATTCCGCACAAGTTACCACACCGCCGCAGGCGATCCGTGACGCGATCACCGCAAAACGCCCCGGTTGGTCATGGAGAGATGTCCAATGACCTTTCACTGTTCCAAAAATACTCAAAAAACACCCGCCACGGTCAAGGAGGTCTGACAGATGAGCACCCGTCTGGCCACGAAGGGCCGTCTGTTGAACACCGGCAAACAGATCCGATTCAGCTTCAACGGCAAACAAATGACCGGCTTTGAGGGCGATACGCTCGCCTCTGCCCTTTTGGCCAATGGCCAGATGATGATGGGCCGGTCGTTCAAGTATCACCGTCCGCGCGGGCCTGTCGCCAGCGGGGCAGAAGAACCCAATGCGCTGGTCGGTCTCGGCACCGGCGCGCGTTTTGAACCGAACCAGCGCGCCACCACCACCGAATTGTTCGACGGGTTGTCGGCCACGTCGCAAAATCACTGGCCCAGCCTCGACTTCGATATCGGCGCAGTCAACAACAAGCTGGCGCGGTTTTTTCCGGCAGGGTTCTATTACAAGACTTTCATGGCACCGCGCATGGCGTGGAAATCGGTGTTCGAACCCATTGTGCGGCAATCGGCCGGGCTGGGCCGGGTGCCGAAAGACCGCGATGCCGACCGCTATGAACATTTCTATGCTTTCGTCGATATCGTCGTGGTCGGTGGTGGCGTTGCCGGTTTGCTGGCTGCGCGGGCGGCCGGTGAGGCCGGGGCCAAGGTGCTGCTGCTGGAACAGACCGCCCATTGGGGCGGGCGGGCACCGGTTGATGGCGGCGTGGTCGACGGTCAGCCTGTGGATAAGTTCGTGGAGCAATTGGTTCGCGAACTGCACACCATGCCGAATGTCACCTTGCGCAATCGTTGCATGGCATCGGGCGTTTATGACCACGGCTATGTGCTGGGCTATGAACGGTTGACGGATCATGCACCAGACATGAACGGCCCGCGCCACCGGTTGTGGCGCATCCGCGCCAAACAAGTGGTGACGGCGACCGGCGCGATCGAACGCCCGCTCAGCTTCTCCGGCAACGATGTTCCCGGTGTGATGCTGGCATCGGCTGTGCGCGACTACGCCATCGACTATGGTGTTTCGGTGGGGGACAGGACCGTTGTCGTGACGAATAACGATGACGGCTATCGTACTGCAATCGCTTTGAAAAACCTTGGTCTGGAAGTGCCTGCGGTGATCGATGCGCGGGCGTCCGGTGGCGGGGGGCTGGCCGAGGAGGCACACGCGCTTGGCATCCGGGTTGAGACCGGCAAGGGGATTGCCAAAGTGTTGGGCGGCAAGTGCGTCACCGGCGTCGCGATCTGTTCGCAAGCGGGCGAAGGCGCGGTGTTGGAAGAAATCGCTTGCGATGCGGTGGCGATGTCGGGCGGTTGGTCGCCGGTGGTGCATCTTTGGTCGCATTGCGGCGGCAAACTGATCTGGGATGACGCATTGGCAATGTTCCGCCCGGATGTGGACAAAGCGCCGACAGGTGCTGACGGTCAAGGTTTTGTTATCGCTGCTGGCAGCGCTAACGGTGCACTGCAGTTGCAACATATCCTGACCGATGCGCAATCCGCTGGCGAGGCAGCTGCGCTTGCGGTGGGGGCGAAACCGAAACACGCCGCCGCACCGCAGGCGCAGGCGCGCGACGAGGCGATGATCGAACCGGTGTGGTTGATGCCGCAGGGGGCGGGGCCGAAGCTGCGGATGAAGGCGTGGTTGGATTTCCAGAACGACGTGAAGGTTTCCGACGTAATGCTGGCCGCACAGGAAGGCTATGAGAGCGTCGAACATACCAAGCGCTACACCACGCTCGGCATGGCGACAGATCAGGGAAAACTGTCCAACATCAATGGGTTGGCAACGTTGGCCCGATCACTCAATGCTGACATACCGCAGGTGGGTACCACGACATTCCGCCCGCCCTATACCCCGATTTCCATGGGTGCGATTGCCGGTGAGGCCCGCGGCGAGGTGTTCCAACCCTTGCGCAAAACCCCGATGCATCAATGGCACGAAGACCGTGCGGCCCATTGGGAACCGGTCGGCCACTGGCGGCGACCCTATTGTTATCCGCGTCAAGGCGAAAGTCATGCCGACGCGGTGGCGCGCGAAATCAACCAGACGCGCGGTTCGGTCGGGATGCTGGATGCCTCGACGCTGGGCAAGATCATCGTGAAGGGGCCGGATGCGGGCCGGTTCCTCGACATGCTTTACACCAACATGATGAGCAACCTGAAGCCCGGTAAATGCCGCTATGGGTTGATGTGCAACGAAAACGGGTTCCTGATGGACGATGGTGTGGTGGCGCGGATCGATGACGATACGTTCCTGTGCCACACCACTACCGGCGGCGCGGATCACATTCACGGTCACATGGAAGAATGGTTGCAGACCGAATGGTGGGACTGGCAGGTCTATACCGCCAACGTGACCGAACAATATGCGCAAATCGCGGTTGTTGGCCCCAACGCCCGCAAGGTGTTGGAAAAACTGGGCGGTGTGGATGTCAGCAAAGAGTCGTTGGCATTCATGGAATGGAAAGACGGCGCGTTGGCGGACGTCCCGGTGCGGATTTACCGAATTTCCTTTTCGGGTGAACTTTCCTATGAAATCGCGGTTCCGGCCAACCAAGGGCAGGCATTGTGGGACAAGATCATCGAAGCGGGGGCAGAATTCGGCATCATGCCTTATGGCACCGAAGCTTTGCATGTGATGCGGGCTGAAAAGGGATTCATCATGATCGGCGACGAAACCGATGGCACGGTGATCCCGCAGGATCTGGGCCTCAATTGGGCGATTTCCAAGAAGAAAGAAGATTACCTGGGCAAACGGGCGCAAGCGCGATCGCACATGACCGATCCGAAGCGGTGGAAACTGGTGGGTCTGGAAACGCTTGATGGCAGCGTGTTGCCCGACGGGGCCTATGCCTCGGCGGCGGGTGTCAATGCCAATGGACAGCGCAATATGCAGGGCCGGGTGACGTCGACTTATCATTCGCCAACCTTGGGCAAGGGGATTGCGATGGGATTGGTTCTGAATGGACCCGATCGCATGGGTGAAGTGATCGAGTTTCCGGGCACCGATGGCACAACCTACAAGGCGCGGATCTGCGATCCGGTCTTTTATGACAAGGACGGGGAGAAGCAGAATGTCTGACACCGTCAGCGCATTGAACGGGGCGACTTTTCAGGGTTTTGTCACTGTGGAAGACGCCGGATTACAGGGCATGATCACCCTGCGCGGCGATCTGGGATCGGCCAAGCTGTTGGCCGCAGTAACGGCGGCGACCGGGCTGGTGACGCCATCCCAACGCAAGATCGTATCGCAAGGGGATATGGCCGTGGCCTGGATGTCACCCGATGAAGTGCTGATCCTGACGCCCTATGATCAAGCCGGGACGATTGCTGCGACGCTGGCGCAGGCACTGAGCGGGGAACATGGCTTGGTTCAGACCGTTTCGGATGCACGCACCGTGGTTCGTCTGACCGGCGCGCCCGGGTCTGTGCGCGAAGTTCTGGCGAAGTTGGCCCCGGTGGATCTGTCACCGCAAGCCTTTGAACCGGGTGAATTTCGCCGCACACGGCTGGCTCAGGTGGCCGGTGCGATGTGGTTTGACGACACGACATCGGCACGGATCATCTGTTTCCGTTCAGTGGCCGATTACGTTTTCAAGCTGCTTTGCATCTCGGCAGAAGAGGGCGGCGAGGTCGACTATTTTAACTGAAACGCTTCAATCAGGACGGTGACAAAGGAAAAAGTCCCAGATCAGGCATTTGCCGAATTAGGCTGTTTTCAATCGCGCTGTGGGTTCATTCGCGGGGTATACGTGATGACGACGCGGTGATTGTGGCCTTGGAAAAAAAACTGTCCAATGCCGGAAACTGGTACGGGAACGCCTTATCCGGTCAGAAGAAACGCCCCGAAGCCCTTCGCGGCTTCGGCGGATAACAGGGCATCACGTCGGAGAGGGGCAAGGTTGTGATCGGTCAGGCGATCATAGCATCCGGTGGCTTCGCTGATCAGCGACATTGCTGCGCTGCGCTTTTCTTCTGACAGATACGGCGCATGGCACGACAGGAATAGTGCCGGTCGATGCCGCTCCAGAAATTCCGCCATTAGTGGGAGAAGATTGAATTCACCGCCTTCAATATCAATCTTCACGAAGCGTATGCGCTCGAGGTCGATTTGACGGCCCAGCGTATCCCAGGACATCGTGACAGCATCTATTCCGGTGGTCTTATCTTCGGGATTCAGCAGGCTGGTCTGGCTATCGCCGCGATTGTCTCCGAAGCTGCCCATGCGGGCAATTCCGTCGCGATCGGAAAGAGCGACGGGAAGGGGGCTGATATTTCCGATCCCGTTCAGGTCCACATTCCAATTCAGATAGCGGAACGCGACCGGATCGGGTTCGAATGCATAAACATGATGCGCACGGCGGGAACAAAACAGCGCCGTCGGACCGATCCAGGCACCGATATCCAGCACGTCGCGGTCGCTTTCACAGGCCGAGGCCAGAACATCGAAAGTACCAGGTTCCCAAGTGCCATTGCTGGCCGCGCGCCAAAAGGCAAAATGGTAGGGGTCCACTCGGAAATTTTCGCCATTCAAATTTGCCGAAAAGTGGCCTTTGGCACGGTAAAACCCGCGCAATATCTTTTTGGGATCGAATGCCATTGGACTATACAGTTAATAAAACAATAAGCGTAAAGTGTCGCTCACGCGCATGTCAATGCTTGGTGTATAATCCGAAGACCGAGCGCAGCAGTCTGTAAAAGATAGTTGCCGTGAGGGCTTGACCTTCTGGGCCAAACCCTACCATTTTCCGCAGGAAAGAAACGCCCGAACCTAAGAGGATTTCACAATGGCTTTTGAACTTCCCGATCTTCCCTATGCTCATGACGCCCTGGCCGATCTTGGCATGTCAAAGGAAACGCTGGAATACCATCATGACCTTCACCACAAGGCCTATGTCGATAACGGCAACAAGCTGATTGCTGGGACCGAATGGGAAAACAAGTCGCTGGAAGACATCATTACCGGCACCTATGCTGCAGGCTCCGTTGCCCAAAATGGCATTTTCAACAATGCGTCGCAGCATTGGAACCACGCGCAGTTCTGGGAAATGATGGGGCCGGGAACCGGCGCGATGCCGGGCGAGCTGGAAAAGGCACTGGTCGAAAGCTTCGGCTCGGTTGACGAATTCAAATCGCAATTCGCCGCTGCGGGGGCCGGTCAGTTCGGATCGGGTTGGGCTTGGCTGGTCAAGGATGCCGATGGCGGCCTGAAGGTGACCAAGACCGAAAACGGTGTCAACCCGCTTTGCTTTGGCCAAACCGCGCTGTTGGGGTGTGATGTTTGGGAACATTCCTATTACATCGATTTCCGTAACAAGCGCCCTGCCTACCTGACCAACTTCCTCGACAAGCTGGTCAACTGGGAAAACGTCGCATCGCGGATGTGATTTTCAGATAATTTGAAACGGATGGCCGCCCTTCGGGGCGGCTTTCTTGTTTGTTGGATCCGATACATGGCGCGGCAGACGGTCAATTTACCTTGAAACCTGCGGATATGATCGTGTTTCAAAAACTTTTCTGTCCCTTGGCAAGGGATCGAACCGCAACCCATGCGCGAAGCAGACAGAAGCGTCAGATTTCTATCTGATGCGGCAGGTGTTTTTACAATAATTGTAGTCTCATATGCTTTTTTTTCCTAGAATTTGATCAGAATGAATTAAGGTTAATCATAGAAACAAGTTCCGACCCGCCAGTTTGAAGCAGGGTTGATGATTTTAAGCGCTGAGTTCGCCTGATTTGGAAGGACAAGGTTGCGAACATGAAGCATGCTCCCGACGTCTATACTGCCGCTGGCAGATCATGGGTGTGGTTCGCGATCTGCGCGTTCGGGAGCAGTTTGGCGGTTTCGATCGTCATCCTGGTGATGCAGGCACTGAACGGGTCTTCCGCCACCTTGGTCCAAATGGGTATAGTCTTCTTCATCGCCTTGCTGCTGAATGCAGCTTTGAGTGTTGCCGTGCAGGTGTTGCACCGGGATCGGCGGGACTTGGTGAAACGGCTGACAGTACAAGCCCGGCTGAACGCGGGTCTGCGGGAAAAAGAAGAGCGCTTCAACCTGGCCATGAAAGGGGCGAATGACGGATTGTGGGATTGGGACATTGTCACCAATCACGTCTACTATTCTGAACGTTGGGCCGAGATTTTGGGCTATACGGTTGATGAATTGGAACCAACAGCGCGGACATGGACGCAGATGCTGCGCCGTGAGGACAAATCGAAGGTCCGCGGCGATATGAATATCCAGTTTGCCCAGCAAAAAGAAATTGTCGAAGGCGAATATGACATGCAGCGCAAGGATGGGCGCTGGATCCGGGTGCTCAACCGCGGGGTCGTTGTTTATCATGATGGAAAACCTATCCGCATGGTTGGTACACTTCTTGATATTTCCGGCCGCTTAATGCTGTTTCGGCAAAAGGAAGAATCCGAAGCACAAACACAGGCTAAAACTGCTTTTCTCGCCCATATGAGCCATGAAATCCGCACCCCGATGAACGGGATTGTCGGCATGGTCGATTTAATGACCCGCACTGATCTGGATAAAAACCAAAGACAGATGCTGGAAACGATTCATAATTCATCGGTTTCACTGCTGAAGATCATTGAAGACATCCTCGATTTTTCCCTGATCGAAGCGGGTAAGATGTCTGTGTCGGTAGAAAAGGCTGATCTGCTCAATGTGGTTGAAAATGTCGTGGAAACCGTGGCTGCAACAGCTCAGCAAAATGGGGTGCGGCTGATCCTCAATGTGGATTGCGACTTACCGCGATATTTCGCCACCGATGCCAGCCGTTTGCGGCAAGTCCTTTTGAATCTGCTGGGGAATGCCGTGAAGTTTTGTGCACAAAAAAAATCGGCCGAACCGCCATTGGTGGAATTGTCAGCGCAATTGATGCCGGGAGGTCAGGTCAAGTTTTTGGTGATAGACAACGGCATGGGTATTCCGTCTGATATTCAGGAACTGTTGTTTCAGCCATTCTTTCAGGCCAACGAAACGGAGTCCCGACAGATCAGCGGAACCGGCCTCGGGCTTGCGATCAGCTATGACCTGATCGAAATAATGGGCGGACAGCTCGACGTCCAAAGCGTTCCGGGGGAAGGGGCAACATTTTCAGTCGTCCTGCCCTTGATCGCGGGGGTACAAACCGAACAGACCTGCATCGAAAAAATTGACGGACTTGAACAATATTCTTTGTTTTCAGTTGTAGATGACGAATTGTGCCGTGACCGGTTCCGTCAATTCGCGAAATACTGGGGACGGCCGCTGACCGCGCTCGACGTTAAAATGCCGATGTGGGATTGGGCTAAACGCCAAACACAAACGCCTTTTTTTCTCGTTTCTCTTACTGGTAAGGATCGCACCCTCGGTTTTGTTGAACAGATGCATGAAATCGTTCCAAAGGCGAAATTTCTGGGGTTAACAGAAGATCCCAGCGCCCGGCTTGGGCGCTACAATGCCCATCTCTATTTGGTGCGCAGATCGCCATTGTTGCCATCGCGCATGGTCGAGGGGGTGCATGCGCTGATCGAAGAACACAAAGAACGCGAGGATGGAAAAAGCGTTGAACAGGTTTCGGCAAAAAAGGGCAGTATCCTGCTGGTTGAAGACAACCGGATCAATCTGGAAGTATTGACGCGGCAATTGGCATTGCTGGGCTATAGCGCCCAAATCGCCATGAACGGTCAAGAGGGACTGGAAATCTGGCGCGATGGGGCCGCTAAGTTCGATTTGATACTGACGGATTGTCAGATGCCGGTCATGGACGGGCTGGAAATGGTGCAGAAAATCCGTTCGATCGAACGCGCGCATAATATGGTCCCGATTCCCATCGTAGGCATTTCCGCCAATGCGCTGAAAGGTGAAGGCGAACGCTGTATTGCTGCCGGTATGAGTGAATTCCTGACCAAACCGGCCAAACTTGACGAACTAAGGGATGTTCTGGGTCAATGGGCCGCGGGGGATAGGAAATTGACCGGAGGCGGCCCGAATAGCGGCTTATTCTGACCTGCGACTGATATGTGAAACTTTTTTCGCAGAATTGACTCGTATCATGTTTGCAGCAACAGTTTTGCAGTTCTCTTTACCCAGCAAGGAATAGGAGATTTGTCATGATCAAGATGCCCAAAAGCCTGTGGATTGTCGTTGCAGACGGCGCCAAGGCGCTGTTTGTGCAAAATGTCAGCGACACCATCGATCCGGATTTGCGGGTCATGCGGGTCGATGAAATCGACATCCCCAACACCGCCAAGTTGGGAACCGAACAGCCCGGTCGGCGGGATGGCCCGGCAGGGGCAGGACGTTCCGCGATTGAGCCGACGGACTGGCACCGGCTGGCGAAAGAAGAATTCGCCAGCACCATCGCCGCACTTCTCAATAAATGGGCACAGGCGGGTGGAATAACGGATCTGGTCATCGTTGCCCCGCCGCAGACTTTGGGGGAATTGCGCGCGGCGCTTAGTCCGAAGGTGACTGGTGTTGTCCGCGCCGAGATGGCCAAGGATCTGACCAATCACACATTGCCCGATATTGCCAAGCTGGTAATGGCGGAAATGGCCGATATCTGATCCCGTCGGGCCGATATCGAGATTGCTGGCACGCCAATTCAAGCGGCCCCAATGGCTGGGGCCGTGCTGAGGAGCAGGATTTGGCGGAGATAATCGAAGCGGTTTGCTAGCTCAGTGCTGACCGCAGTGCCGCGATCAGTTCGTCGGTTGTTGCCACCGGTCGGATCAGTTCGCGCAAGGATTTGTCTGCAAAACCCTGGTCAATCACATGATCGATCAGGGCCAGCAGAGGGTCCCAGAACCCAGAGGTGTTCAGCACGAAAATTGGTTTTTGGTGCAACAACAACTGGCGCCAAGTCAGTACTTCGAAAAATTCGTCCAAAGACCCGGCACCACCGGGCAAAATCACGATGGCATCGGAATTCATGAACATGACCTTTTTACGTTCATGCATGTTTTCAGTGACCACGAAGGTCGACAAATCTGTTTTTCCCACTTCGGCCCGCATCAGGTGGGTGGGTATGACCCCGAATGTTTCGCCACCCGCGTCCTGCGTTGCCCGTGCGACCATACCCATCAATCCGACATCCCCCGCGCCATAAACCAGCCGCCATTTGTTTTTGGCCAGCAACGTGCCCAGGCTTTCCGCTTCGGAGCTATAGATCGGGTCATTGCCGGGGCGTGACCCGCAAAAGACGCAGACAGAGCGGGTAGTCATCTTGATTTTCCTTGGATAAAAGTGCTTTTGACCCGTGATACCCTTGTTGCTATGGTCGCTCAACCGCCAAAGGGGATGTGGGCGCGTTGAAAGGAACGACATGACGAAAGAAACCGGACTGGCGTCGAGCCAGACCTTGATTGTGGGCGCCGCTGTTGCGATCGCCGCCGCGCTGGCCGCCGCCTATGGGCTGGGCGTGTTCGACAAAAAAGCCCCGACGAAACCGGAGCAGATCGTCATGTCTGCGTCAGCACCCGCTGTGGAAGCGGCGGCAGAAGCCGAACCAACGGCTGAACCTAAGCCGGAAAGTGCTGCTGTACCGCAAGGCGCACAAACCGAGCCGACCGCTGATCCCGCAGTGCAGGAAATAGAGGTCGCAGCGGTTGGCGAACCCGAAATTAATACCGAAGCCGCGACGCACGAAAAGCCGGTCGCTGAACCTGTAGTCGTTCCGCAATCTGAAACAGCACATGACGATACCGTTGTCCCGGCTGTGGTCCCGGCCACACCGCCCAGTTTCGACGTTGTGCGGGTTGACCCCGATGGGTCTGTGCTGGTGGCTGGTATCGCTCTGAACGGGGACAAGGTGGACATTCTTGTCGATCGTGCCGCCCTTGCCAGCGCCGAACCCGGATCGGACGGAAAGTTCGTGGCTTTCCTGACGCTTGCGCCGTCGGACAAACCGCGGTTGATGTCACTGCTGATGTCTGTTGGCGATGCGCAAATTCCGTCCGAGGATCAGGTGATCATCGCACCGGTGCCCCCCGCTGTCGCGACAGGACCTGACGCCGGGGTGGAAGCCGTTGCGGCAGTGCAGACGGAAGCATCCGAAACGACGGCTGAAATGACGACCACGTCTTCGGTTGTTGAAACGGCTGAAACGGTAGCGGTGCAACCGGGTATTTCTGAAGCCGTAGAAACCGATATGATCCAAACGGGGCAGGGTGCCGAAGGTACTGAACCCGAAACTGCGGCCCTAACGGGGCAACCTGAAAAAACCGAACCGGCGCAAACCGAAGGACAAGGCATAGAGGTGGCAATGGTTGAACAGGCCCCTGTCAAAGGCGAACCGGCGCCAGCGGTTCCTGCCGCCCCTGCGGTTCTTTTGGCGGGCAAGGATGGCGTCAGCGTTGTGCAACCGGCTCAATCTGATGCCAACCTGACCGATCTGATGCTGGACGCGATCAGCTATAGCGACACCGGTGCGGTCGACCTGACCGGGCGTGGTGCGGTGACGATGGGGGTTCGCGCCTATCTGAACAACACATTGCAGGCCAGTGCCGCAATCGGGGCTGACAATGCGTGGAAAATTCGGCTGAACGATGTTGCTCCGGGTGTTTATACCTTGCGCCTCGATCAGGTCGATGAATCGGGCAAGACCACGTCACGGGTGGAAACCCCGTTCAAACGCGAAGCACCGGAAAAAATTGTTGCGGCTTCTGCCAATACTGCCGTTTCCACAACAGCGCAGAACACTCCGCTGATCCGTGTTGTAACGGTGCAGCCCGGTCATACGCTTTGGGCAATCGCCAGGGATAACTATGGCGAGGGCACGCTTTATGTCCGCCTGTTTGAAGCCAATAGCGATCTGATCCGTGACCCGGATCTGATCTATCCCGGTCAGGTTTTCGACATTCCGCGCGATTGACGTCCGTTCACAGGACGGAACGTCACGAATTTTATTCCTGCCCGTGGCGACCCGGGCAGGGGTAGTCTTTTTCGGTAGCAGGAGGAGACACGGATATGGTGCAAAATGTACTGGTGAATCAAGCAAAGATCACCGAAGCGGAACTGGCTGATGCCGCGCCAATGGAATTGCGGGACGGGCAGGTCCGGCTGCGGTTGGAAAGTTTCGCCCTCACCACCAATAATGTCACTTATGCCGCCACAGGCTTTGTCATTGGGTATTGGACATTCTTTCCCAGCGGGATTGAAGGCAAGGGGATCGTGCCGGTCTGGGGCGTGGCTCGCGTGGTGGAAAGCCGGTTCGCAGATATGCCTGAAGGGACGCGGCTTTATGGCTTTTATCCGATGGGGGAAGAGTTGATCATCGCTCCGCAACAAAGCGCCAAAGGCGTTTTTGTCGATACCAGCGCCCATCGTGCCGAATTGCCATTGGTATACAATACCTATGTCTGCGTGCGCGCTGGCGCGGTCGAAGACGATTACAAGCGAGCCTTGTTGCAGCCTTTGCTGGCCACCTCTTATCTGCTGTTTGATTGGCTGATGGACAATGACAGGTTCGGTGCCGAACAGATCATCATCGGCAGCGCTTCGTCGAAAACCGGGTTGGGCCTGTGCAAATTTTTGGCCGAACCGGAAACCCGGCCCTACCGGATCGTCGGGCTGACCTCGGACAGCAACAGGGACTTTGTCGAAGCTTCGGGTGGCTGCGATCAAGTCTTGAGCTATGATGAAATCGAAAAATTGGCGCGGGTGCCATCGGTCTATGTCGATATGGCGGGGAACGCGGCGGTGAAAATTCGGTTGCATACGCATCTGGCCAACGAATTGCGTCACAGCGCCGCCGTGGGCACCAGCCATTGGGATAAATTTGCCCAACCGGGGTCCGATCTGCCGGGGCCGAAGCCGCGATTTTTCTTTGCCCCAGAACAGATCCGTAAACGGCGCGAAGACTGGGGACCGGGTGTGATCGAAGCACAGATCACCGCCGGATGGAAACGTATTGCGACCGATGCGGATGACTGGATGGATGTGAAGGTGCATAACGGTTTGAACCGTGCGCCCGAAGTTTACCGGGCGATCGCCGAAGGTGAAGCCAGCCCGCGAGAGGGCCATGTGATCAGGCTATGAAATGAATACCTGATTTAGCATGTTTGACGCTGGCATTCCTAGGGCGCGAGTCCTATCTCTAGGGCCAAAGCTGAAAAGGAACACGTCATGCGGCGCGCCGGACCCCATACCGATGCCAATCTCAATAATGAACGGCTGTCCGGTTGGCGCACGATCCGCCGTGTCATGCCGTATCTTTGGCCCGCGGACCCGGATCAGGCGTGGGTCAAGCGTCGGGTGGTTTTCGCCATGCTGGCGCTGCTGATGGCCAAAATTGTCGCGGTTTCGACACCGCTTCTTTATAAACAGGCCGTGGATGCCTTGGCTGAAGACGGCGTATCGACACTGGCGCTCGGCGCGGTGGGGCTGACATTGGCCTATGGATTGGCCCGGCTGATGTCGAACGGGTTTCAACAACTGCGCGATGCGATCTTCGCGGCGGTGGGACAACGGGCGCTGCGGATGTTGGCGCTTGAAACCTTTACCCATATCCACCGGTTGTCGATGCGCTATCACATCACCCGCAAAACCGGCGGTCTGAGCCGAATTATTGAACGCGGTGTTAAAGGCGTTGAATTCCTGCTGCGCTTTTTGCTTTTCTCCATTGGGCCGCTGGTTCTGGAACTGTTGCTGATCGCAGGAATTTTGTTTTTCCTGTTCGATGTCTGGTACTTGGCCGTGGTGGCATTGACCATCGCACTTTATGTCTGGTTCACCTTCGCGGTGACCGAATGGCGGGTGAAGCTGCGCAAGGAAATGAACGATCAGGATACCGATGCCAATCAAAAGGCAATCGACAGCCTGTTGAATTTCGAAACGGTCAAATATTTCGGGGCCGAATCCCGTGAAGCGGCGCGCTATGATCGCGCGATGGAACTTTATGCCCGCGCGGCGCTGAAAACGTCCTATTCGCTGGCCTTCCTGAATTTCGGTCAAGCCTTCCTGATCACCGGCGGGTTAGCGGCCGTGATGGTGATGGCGGCAATGGGGGTGCAGCGGGGCGATTTGACGGTGGGCGATTTCGTCATGGTCAACGCCTATATGATCCAGATCACCATGCCGTTGAATTTCCTTGGCACTGTTTACCGTGAAATCCGTCAGGCGCTGGTGGATATGGGGGAAATGTTCGACCTGTTGGAACAACCCGCCGAAGTGACCGACAAACCCGATGCCGCTGCGCTGAAAGTGTCGGGCGGTCAGGTCGAACTGGATAATGTGGTGTTCGGATATGAGGCAGAACGCCCCATTCTTCAAGGGGTCAGCCTGACCGTAGAACCGGGCAAGACGGTGGCGATCGTGGGATCATCCGGATCGGGCAAATCGACCATCGGTCGGCTGTTGTTCCGGTTTTACGATGTTGTCGGCGGATCGGTGAAAATTGATGGTCAGGACGTGCGTGACATTACTCAGGTCAGTTTGCACGACATGATCGGCGTGGTGCCGCAGGACACGGTGCTGTTCAACGACAGCATCCGATATAATATCGCCTATGGTCGCGATGGTGCCACCCAGACCGAAATCGAAGCCGCAGCCAAGGCCGCCCAGATCCACAATTTCATTATGTCGTTGCCGCAGGGCTATGACACCACGGTGGGCGAACGCGGCTTGAAACTTTCGGGTGGTGAAAAGCAGCGGGTGGGCATTGCGCGTACGCTTTTGAAGAACCCACCGATCCTGCTCTTGGACGAAGCAACCTCGGCATTGGACACCGAAACCGAACAGGAAATCCAGGGCGCGCTGGCGCGGGCCGGGCAGGGGCGTACGGTGATCACCATCGCGCACCGATTGTCCACTATCGCCGATGCCGACCGCATCGTGGTGTTGGAAAAAGGCGTGATCGTGGAAACCGGTACCCATTCCGAGCTGCTAGAACGGCAAGGTCGCTATGCCCAGCTGTGGCAGCGGCAGGCGAGCGAGCAGGGCGAGGCGGCGTGATAGCCGTTAGAACCGATACACTCTGAAATCTATCGTCCCGATATCATCGGCGCTGACATTTTCAAGGACGGCAAAGGGAACTCCGTGCGCTGTCAGCGTGTATCCGTTGCTTTCAGGTACAGCGACAGTTCGGACAACTGATGCGTCGAAAGTGTTCCCTGTTACAATAAGAACATCTTCATCCGTATTGAAATCGGTGATGACAACCGGCTCGGCGTCGCCTTCACGCGGATCGGTTTCGACATTGATATAGATTTCGTCAGCCCCGTCGCCTGCTGTAATCTGATCGCCATCATCTGCATATAACCGATCATCGCCCGATCCACCGTTCAGGGTATCTGGAGCGTTTTCCAGTGAAGTGCCTGTATTGTCGTGTTCGTAGTCGAGCGCAGAAATATTATCGTTGCCGCCATATCCTGAAAGGGAATCGGAACCAAAGCGCGAAATTAAGTAATCGCTATTGTGGTAACCAGGTTCGGCAAAGCCGCCTTCGACCGTGTCGTTATCGCTCATCAAGCCAGGGTCGTAGGATGCGGTATCGTCTTCTCGCCACAGATTGTAGCCGTCACCGAGATGAACGAGATCGTCGCCCAGCCCGGTCGATACGGTGTCGTTTCCATTGCCGCCAATGACTGTATGGACCTGTCGCGGTTTGATGCCGCTCCTTTGATAGCATTTACTGCAACAAAGGAGACGAACTATGGGCACAGGAAGAACGGATGAATTCCGCAAAGACGCGGTGCGAATTGCGCTGACCAGCGGGCTGACACGGCGACAAGTTGCGGATGATCTGGGCGTTGGGCTTTCGACGCTGAACAAGTGGGTGAACGCGCACCGTGGCACGGATGTGGTATCTCCCGAGGATCGCGAGCTTG
>NZ_CYSA01000009.1 GCF_001458355.1 Thalassovita gelatinovora
GCGCCACCGCGGCGGCCTATGACGTGAGCACCGAAGATGTCGGCACCGAACTGACGCTGCGGATTTCCTATGTCGACGGGTTCGGCACCCGCGAAACCGTTTCGACCGCGGCGGTGCGGATTTCCACCGGCGGCTTGAACGAGGCCGGCACCGATGGCGGCGACCAGATGTCCGGTTCGGCCGGGCCCGATATTCTTGATGGCGGCGCGGGCAATGACCTGCTGAACGGCACCGGCGGGGCCGACACCCTGCATGGCGGCGACGGTTCGGATACGCTGATCGGCGGATCGGGGGACGATTTCCTGTTCGGCGGCGACAGCGAAGCCGACCTGCGCGACGTGATCTATGGCGGTGACGGCAATGACAGCATCGACGGCGGCTATGGCAATGACGAATTGCGCGGCGACGGCGGCAATGACAGCATCTCGGGCGGCTTTGGCACCGATACGGTGATCGGGGCGGATGGCAATGACGTGTTGACCGGCGAAGCCTGGTCGGATGTGCTTTATGGCGGCGACGGCAATGATTTCATCAATGGGGGCTTTGGCCATGACCGGATGAATGGCGGTGCGGGCGCGGACCGGTTCTATCATCTGGGCGTTTACGATCACGGCTCGGACTGGGTGCAGGACTATACCGCCGCAGATGGCGATGTGCTGATTTTCGGTCAGGCCAGCGCCACGGTGGACCAGTTCCAGATCAACCTGACCGAAACCGCCAATGCCGGTGTGGCCGGTGTCGAAGAGGCCTTCGTGATCTACCGCCCGACCGGGCAGATCATGTGGGCGCTGGTCGATGGCGGCGGCCAGGCCGAAATCAATGTCCTGATCGGCGGTGTGCAACACGATCTGCTGGCCTGATCGATCAAAGCTTTCGCATGCGAAAGCTTTGAAACAGGCTCTGTTCTGGCTCAACAGCGCCTGGGATCG
>NZ_CYSA01000010.1 GCF_001458355.1 Thalassovita gelatinovora
CTCCAGCGCAAGCTCGCGATCCTCGGGAGATACCACATCCGTGCCACGGTGCGCGTTCACCCACTTGTTCAGCGTCGAAAGCCCAACGCCCAGATCATCCGCAACTTGTCGCCGTGTCAGCCCGCTGGTCAGCGCAATTCGCACCGCGTCTTTGCGGAATTCATCCGTTCTTCCTGTGCCCATAGTTCGTCTCCTTTGTTGCAGTAAATGCTATCAAAGGAGCGGCATCAAACCGCGACAGGTCCACTTTCCATGATCGATCAGCCAGATTTCATTTTTACTCCCGAATAGAAGATTCTGGAGGTTTCTGTCCACGTTCGCCACCCAAGTGTCGAAGCCATAGAGGCAACTCTTCTTACTCCAGGCCTTCAAATACTGTTCAATAATCTGCCGTCCCAAAGGGTGGCTTGTTTGAAGTCGCTGAAGGAGGTTTGGTGTCTGAGCGTCGACGCTGGCGAACACAAGAATCCCACCAGAAATTTTGTGCCCTTTATCGAACTGATTTTTGTCATTGAAGGTATCGGGCACAAAAGTAAGGATCGCCGCTGGAATTGGTAAACCCAGTTTTTGACCTATCAGGTTTGCAACAAGCTCATTTACGATTTCAATGCGGTCAATGTTCTTTAGCAGACATGACTTAACGGACCCATCAGCCAATTCAACTTGACCTCGGTAAAGAGTGTTTTTGCTCTTAACAGCGCTAAAGGGGAGCGGCTCACCAATTAGAGTTCCAACTACCGGATTCAATTTCTAAGGCTCCATTTGTCACTGCATCCAAAGTGGCAGCATTCAAATCCGTACTTGGATAGGCTGAAAAGCGGGTTGGATCAACCACCTTTAGAGGAGAGAGAAGGTGTTGACAGGACCTCGCCCCGCGAAGAATGGCGCATGCCTGCTACCGCATTGCGGCGGCGGTCATGAGCCGAAGGCGAAGCGCGGTCGAGATCGTGTCAAAAGGAGGGAAAGGTTCCACGTACCGATCACACCGTGCCGTAGGTGGAAATGCAGGCAGGTGACTGCATTTCGAGGCCGTGGGAGGGAGCAAATTTTCTGTGGTCCTCAAGCCCAGAAGGAAATCTGGACATGGAATGCCCGGAATGGACATCTTGTTTCTTCTTCGGTGTGAGTGAGGCGCCATCCAAGATATTATACAAATCTTGTCTCAATTAGTCTGAAACAATCGCAGAACTGTTGGCGGGTAGGATGGTGGGGTGTGGTCGACTGCATGCAATTTTGTATGCAAAATCAAACTATTATAGGTCATGTTGGAGGCGAGTACCGGAATCGAACCGGTGTTCACGGATTTGCAATCCGCTGCGTCACCACTCCGCCAACTCGCCGCCAAAGTGGGTGAACGTCGCTTAAAGGATATTTCAACCTGCTGCAAGTCCCCAACACGCGGCGATTTGGTGTTTCTGAGGCGTTGCCGCTGGTTTCAGGATGTGACAAAACATAAGATAGGAATCTGAACGAAAGAGTTTAGCAGATGACAGACTTTGCCGCACGCCGCACCATGATGGTCGATACTCAGATCCGTCCTTCGGACGTGACCAAGTTTCCCATCATCGAAGCGATGCTGACTGTTCCGCGCGAAGAATTCGTACCGGACGATAAAATCGAAGCCGCCTATGTTGGCGAAAACCTTGATCTGGGCGGTGGCCGGGTGGTTCTGGAACCGCGCAGCTTGGCCAAGATGCTGGATGCGCTGGATATTCAGGATGATGAACTGGTGCTCGATCTGGGCGTCGGTCTGGGCTATTCTGCCGCGGTGATCGCGCGGATGGCCGAAGCGGTTGTGGCGGTGGAAGAAAACGAAGCCCTGGCCGAAGATGCGCAGGCGGCGCTGGCAAGGGTCGGGGCCGACAATGTCGCGCTGCATGTGGGCCCTTTGGCCGATGGTGCAGCGCTGCATGGGCCTTATGATGTCATCATGCTGGAAGGGGCGGTCGAAAACGTGCCGGCGGCCCTGCTGGACCAGTTGAAAGAAGGTGGCCGGATCGGTTGCCTGAAAGCGCGCGGGGCGCTGGGTGTTGCGGAAGTCGGCTATAAGATCGACGGCGAGGTCACTTGGCGCTATGCTTTCAATGCCGGTGCGCCGGTTTTGCCCGGTTTCGAACGGCATCGGGCTTTCACGCTGTAAATCTTTCAGCACGCCCTGCCGGGCGCGTTGTCATCGTAGCAGGCAAAGATTACGGAGCGCAAAATGAGCGGTACAGGTTTCAGACGGAAAGTGATGACAGGCATCACCACGGTGATGTTGGCGGTATCTGGGCCGGTTGCGGCGCAGGCCGATAACTTGGCCAATGTGTTGGCCGATGCTTACAAGAACAGCGGTTTGTTGGAACAGAACCGCGCCTTGTTGCGCGCCGCGGATGAAGACGTGGCGGTGGCGGTGGCCGCATTGCGGCCGATCGTGTCCTGGGCCGCCGACCTGAGCCGCAGTTCTTCGCGTTACGCGACTTCTTCGACTTTCTTCACCCCGCGTGACAGCGCATCGACGACGGTGTCGGTGGGGTTGTCGGCGAGTCTGCTGCTGTTTGATGGCGGTGCCAGCAAGGGCCAGATCGAAGCGGCGAAGGAAACCGTGCTGGCAACCCGGCAGGCGCTGGTCGGAGTCGAACAGAACGTGCTGTTGCAGGCGGTCGATGCCTATACCAGCCTGCGCACCCAATCCGAAACCGTCGCGCTGCGGCAAAACAACGTTCGGGTGATCTCCGAAGAGCTGCGCGCCGCCAAGGATCGTTTCGATGTCGGCGAAGTCACCCGTACCGACGTGGCCCAGGCCGAAGCCCGGCTGGCAGAGGCACAGGCGGCGCTGGCGCAGGCTCAGGGCGATTACCAAGGCGCGCGGGAATATTTCATCGCCGCGGTTGGCCGCAATCCGGGCGCAATGCAGGCATCGCCACCGGCCCCCGCCACGGCAACGTCGATCGAAGGCGCCAAGGCGCTGGCGGTCAAGAACCATCCCGACATCCTGCAAGCCCAGCATCAGGTCGCCGCTGCCGATCTGGCGGTTGTCGTGACGCGCGCCTCGATGGGGCCGCAAGTGTCGCTGACGGGAAGCTACGGGATCGAAGAAACCTTCGACAGCACCGCCTTTTCCAAGGGCGGATCGGTCGGGATCGAAATGTCTCAGCCGATTTACTATGGTGGTCGGCTGTCAGCGGCAAATCGTCAGGCGATCGCGCGCCGGGATTCCGCCCGCGCCGCGCTACGGCTCAGCAGCATTTCCGTGGCCCAGAACGCTGCAACCGCCTTTGCCAATCTTCAGGTGGCGCGGGCGGCCCGGGTGTCCAGCGAACGGCAGGTCCGGTTCGCAACCGTCGCCTTCCGCGGTGTGCGCGAAGAAGCGACTTTGGGTGCACGCACCACGCTTGACGTGCTCAATGCCGAACAGGAACTGCTGAATGCCAATGCCAACCTGATCACATCGCGGGCCAATGAATATCTGGCTTCTTATTCCCTGCTGGCAAACCTTGGATTGCTGACTGCGGACCATTTGAACCTGAACGTGACCCGCTACGATCCGGCCGCCTATTACAATCAGGTGAAAAACGCACCGGCCCTGTTAAGCGCCCAAGGTCAGAAACTGGACCGGGTGCTGCGCGGCATCGGCAAAGAGTGATCTTTAGGATCGGTTGTTAGAATCTTGCACCGGGGTTACACTGACCCCGAGGCAAGAGTAGGATAATAAATGTCGGATCCGGTCACCAATGTAGAAATCGAGGATGTACTGGCCTCTATCAAGCGGCTGGTCTCCGAAGAATCACGTGCTGAAACCATGGCCCCCGAACCCCCGGGCAAGCTTGTCCTGACACCGGCCTTGCGGGTTGCCGAACCAAATGTGACCGATCGCGGCACGCCCGAAAGCGGGCAGGACCACCTGCCAGAAGCGCCGTTTTCCAGCTCCGAAGATGATCTTTATACCGAAGATACCGAAGAACCGCTTCGGGTCGAAAGCGCCGAACTGGAAGCCTGCTTTGCCGACGTGGTCGATGCCGAAGACGTCATCGCCGAATTCCGCCATGTTGGGGATGTCGAAGACGCCGAAACGGTACAAACCGAAGAGGATAACGGGGCAGGGGACTGGGACACGGTTCAACCCGCCCAACAGGCCAAAACGGTTCCGTGGGACGATATCGAAGACGCCGAATATGACGCCGTGGATGACGACACCACAGAAGAGCAGCCAGCGCTGGAGGCGGTCGAAGCCCCCGTCTATACCACCGAATCCAAGGTCGAAGACGCCACCCCGGACTATGACGCCTATGCCGATGAAGAAGATGATCTGGATGATCTGGCAGCCGTGTCAGCCGAAGACGAAGCCATTCTCGATGAAGAAACCCTGCGCGAACTGGTCGCCGAAATTGTACGGCAGGAATTGCAGGGCGCTCTGGGCGAACGGATCACCCGCAACGTGCGCAAACTGGTGCGCCGCGAAATCCACCGCGCCCTGACCAGTCACGAATTGCAATAGCGCGGTCGCTGCGCCAACCGCAGCAGCAGGTCGAGATCGAAATGCGTCTCGATATGCACGGCCAGCCTGTCCAGAACCGCATCCAATTCATCCGAATAGGCGACCTGAACCTGCGCCCCCAGTTGTGACAGATAGGCGGCGCGGAACGCATCCGACCCGAACAGCCCATGCAGATAACAGCCGCGCACCTGACCGTTGCGGCTGCTGGCCCCCTCGGCGCGGCCCGACAGGTCCAGCCAGGCGCGGGCGCAATCGGGGCCGGTGGTTTCCCCCAGATGAATTTCATAGCCCTCCACCGGGGCACCGCTGGGCAGGTAAGTCGCCCGGCTCAGCGCCAGCCGCTTTTGCGGGGTCATCACCGTCACCACGTCCAGCAATCCCAGACCGGGAACCGTTTCCGGCCCCCCTTCGATGCCATCGGGATCGGAAATTTCCCGGCCCAGCATTTGATAGCCGCCACAGATGCCCAACACATGACCGCCGCGGCGGATATGCGCCTTCAGGTCGATATCCCAGCCTTGCGCACGGAAATCGGCCAGATCGGCGATGGTGGATTTCGACCCCGGGATCAGCACCATATCGGCATCGCCCGGCAGCGCCCGGCCCGGCTCAATGATGTCGACACTGACACCGGGTTCGGCGGCCAGCGGGTCGAGGTCATCAAAATTGGCGATCCGCCCCAGACGCGGCACCGCGATCTTGAACCCGTCGCCCTTGGACGATGCGATATCCATCACGTCTTCGGCGGGCAATCGCCAGGCATCGGCGAACCACGGCAACACCCCCAAGGATGGCCAGCCGGTGCGTTGTGTGATCACCGTCATCCCGTCGTCGAACAAACGCACATCACCGCGAAACTTGTTGATGGCAAAGCCCTTGATCCGCGCCGCGTCGGCTTCGGGCAGGATCGTTTGGGTGCCGACGATCTGGGCAATCACCCCGCCTCGATCAATATCGCCCAGCAGGATCACCGGCACGCCCGCAGCTTCGGCAAACCCCATATTGGCAATGTCGCCACGGCGCAGGTTGACTTCGGCCGGGCTGCCGGCCCCTTCGACCACGACGATATCCGCGCCATCACATAGGCGCTGAAAGCTTTCCAAGGTGGGGCGCATCAGGTCGGGTTTTGATTTGGAATAATCGCGGGCGCGCAACGTGGCAAAGAGCTTGCCTTGAACGATCACCTGCGCGCCGGTATCGGTTTCGGGTTTCAACAGCACCGGATTCATGTCGGTATGCGGCGCCACCCGCGCCGCCAGCGCCTGCAATGCCTGTGCCCGCCCGATTTCGCCGCCATCTTCGGTGACGGCGGCGTTGTTCGACATGTTCTGCGGCTTGAAGGGACGGACCGAAAGACCGCGATTGGCCAAAGCCCGCGCAATCCCGGCCACCACCATGGATTTACCCACGTTCGATCCCGCGCCCTGGATCATGATCGCCTTGGCCATCTGCCGCCCCTTACTGCTTTGGGTCCGGGTCTAATCGCAAAGCGATCGGGGCAAAAGCCGCAAGGCGACGATTTTCAATCGTCTTGCGGTCCGCGGCGGCGAATATCGGGATAGGGGGTGCCGTCCAGATAGTGATAGAAATTCGGCGACCCGGTATCGACCATCAGGTCCAGCCCGGGATAATAGGCGTGTTCGCCCGGCATCCGCGATCCGAATTCCAGCACGATCACATCCGCGTCGGTCCGGTTTTGCAGGCAATGGCCGATTTCTTCGCCCGCTTTGAAGCCGACACAATCGCCCGGGGTCAGTTGTTCTTCGCTGTCACCATAGACAAGCGTCGGTGTGCCCGCGATGATATAGACGAATTCGTCTTCCTTTTCGTGCCAATGCGGCAGCGCCGACCAACACCCCGGCGGCAGCCGGGTCTGATTGACCCCGAATTGGGTCAATCCCGCGGCATCCCCCAATGCACGTTTTTCCCGTGCCTTGGTCTTTTGGTGAAAGGGGGGCGGGTACAAGGTCCCAACCTTGGCGGGCAGGGCGGCGATATCTATTTTCTTGCGCATCGAAACCTCCGTTTGGTTCGATGGTCAGAGTAGTATTCGGGCCTTGTCTGCGAAAGTTCTGTTTTGTGAATTGTCATGTGACGACATGTGAAGAAAAGAAAAACGCGTCTTCCCCCGGAAGACGCGTTTTTTCATTTGGCAGACTTTAAGTCTGGATCAGGCCGCTTCGGCCTGCTGCGCCGCGTTGCGACGTTCGCTTTCTTCGCGCGACAGGGCGACCGAAGTCCGAACGCCTTTGCCGACGAATTCCATCAGCCCATTGACCACCCGTTCGTTGGGGTCAATACCGGCGCAGGACAATACTTCACGACCGTCGCGCGACCTTGCCCAACGGGCGATCTGCTCGGGACCGTTGCCATATTTCTTGTCATCGGCGATGGCATCATCGAGTGCAGCCAACACAACGGCTGCGAACAGTTTGCGGGCCCGGTTGCCTTGCTCGTTATTGAAGGCCGTGCCGTCAACGAAATCTTTCATGTTTCGTCCTTTGTTATTGCTCTTGTCTTTCTGGCGTAGCGCCGCTTATGACCTATTGTTGGTGATTCGGATAGCCTTGTATTGCATGGCTATCATGCGCTGTGTGCATGGCTCATCCAGCTGTCTTTCGATATCTGGTTTCCTTGCCATGGGTCCGAACCCCATATATAGGTGCGTTCAAACTTCCATCAACCTTTTGCCAAGGTTTTGTCATATGTCGAAAATCAACGGTAACGAAATTCGTCCGGGAAATACCCTGGAACATGACGGCGGTCTGTGGGTCGCCGTGAAAGTAGATCACGTCAAGCCCGGAAAGGGCGGCGCCTTTGCTCAGGTCGAAATGAAGAACCTGCGCAACGGGTCCAAACTGAACGAACGCTTCCGCTCTGCCGATAAGGTGGAACGGGTGCGGCTGGAACAGAAAGATCAGCAATTTCTCTATGAAAACGATGGGATGCTGGTGTTCATGGACACCGAAACCTTCGATCAGGTCGAACTTCCGGCCGATCTTCTGGGCGACCGCCGCCCGTTCCTGCAAGACGGCATGACCGTGGTGATCGAATATTACGACACCGAAGCGTTGAACGTGACGGTGCCGCAGAAAGTGGTCTGCAAGATCGTGGAAACCGAACCGGTGGTCAAAGGTCAAACGGCAGCAAATTCGTTCAAACCCGCCCTTCTTGATAATGGTGTCCGGGTCATGGTGCCGCCCTTTGTCGGTCAGGACGAAGACATCGTGGTGAATACCGAAACCATGGAATACGCCGAACGCGCCTGATCGCAGCGTTTATTTACGTGACGTCACAGCCGGGTTTGTTGCCCGGCTGTTTCATTTTGGGCCCGAAGTCCCTCCGGCGCTGGTCCGATCCGGTTTCTTGATCACTCCAGCAGACGCAACCGCGCCGATCCGGCGGTCATTTCGCCGCCCGCGCGATCGAACCGCAAATAGGCTATCGCCCGGCTGCCCGCGCTGGTGAACAGTGTGCCCGCCTCTTTTTCGCCGGCCATGATCGGGGTGCCCACAGCGGCGCTGCCGTCAATTTCGACCACCCGCAACCCTTTGCGCAGCTCGGTCTTGTGTTTCATCCGCGCGGTCACTTCCTGCCCGACATAGCAGCCTTTGCGAAAATCGACACCGTTCAGCCGGTCGAACCCGGCTTCCAGAATATAACTGTCGGGGGTCAACTCAATCCCGGTTTCGGGGATGCAATGGGCCACCCGGATCGCGTCCCAATCGCTGCCGTCATCACCGTTTTCCGCCCCGTATAGCCGCCAGCCAAGTGCGGCGTCGCGCGGATCGGCAAACGCCCCTTCGGGCATCGGCCCGGTGCCGCGGCGCACCTGCACCCCGGTTTCTTCGATACTCACCTTGGCGCGCAATTTATACATGGTCAGCCGTTGCAACAGCATCGGCGCCAGGCTGTCATCAGCATCGACAAGAATGGCATCCCCCTCGGGCACCAGGAAAAAATCGGCCATGTATTTGCCCTGCGGCGTCAACAGCGCGGTATAAACCAAACCATGATCCAACCGATCGACATCATTCGTCACCAGGTTTTGCAGGAAATGGCGGGCCTCTTCCCCGGTGATACGAAAAACATGTCGGTTCATTTTCAACTCTCCCTTTCGGTCTTTGGCTGTAATATAGCGCGGGGCAGGGACGGCAACAGGGGACAGACATGCGCGCGGCACTCTCGGTGATTATTCCAACCTTGAATGCGGAACAACAGCTTCCGGCCTGCCTGTCGGCGCTGATCGAAGGGCTCGAAGCGGGGCTGGTGCGCGAATTGGTGATCAGCGACGGCGGCTCGACCGACGCCACCTTGCGGATCGCCGATGATGCCGGAGCCGTCGTGGTCAACGGCGCACCATCGCGCGGTGGTCAGTTGCGGCGCGGGGTGCTGGCTTCGGGCGGCGATTGGGTTCTGGCGCTGCATGCCGACACTGTCTTGCCGTCTGGCTGGTCCGATTGCGTCCAGGATCACATCAATTTCCGCATCGATCAGGCGGGATATTTCCGGCTTGGCTTTGACCGTGGCGGCTTTGCCGCCCGGTTCGTCGCCGGTTGGGCCAATTTCCGGTCGCGCCTGTTCGGCTTGCCGTATGGCGATCAGGGATTGCTGCTCTCGCGGGTATTATACGACGATATCGGCGGCTTTGCCGATCAGCCGCTGATGGAGGATGTCGCGATCTGCCGCCTGTTGCAGGGGCAATTGCGGGAAATCCCGCTTACCGCCCGAACCAGCGCCGCGAAATACGTGAAAGAAGGCTGGTGTCGTCGCGGGGCGCGGAACCTTTGGACCCTTTTGCGCTATCTTTCCGGCGCTGACCCGCATGACCTTGCGCAATCATATCGGCGGTCGGACCCTCGGTCTTGAATTGCAGCCGGTACAGATCGGCATAAATCCCGCCACGGGCTAACAATTCGTCATGGCTGCCTTCGTCGACCACCCGGCCTTTGTCCATCACCACGATCTTGTCGGCATTGCGCACGGTCGACAGCCGGTGCGCGATTACCAATGTGGTGCGCCCCTTCGACAGCTTGTCCAGCGCGTCCTGCACCACCTTTTCCGATTGCGCGTCCAGCGCGCTGGTGGCTTCGTCCAGCAATAAAACTGGCGTATCGCGCAGCAACGCGCGGGCAATCGCGATGCGCTGGCGCTGCCCCCCCGACAGGTTCGATCCGCGCGGCCCGGCAGGGCTTTGCAACCCGTCGGCCAGCTTGGGCAGGAAATCCGACACATGGGCGGCCTGCAACACGGTATTCAACTGGTCGTCGCTGACATCGCCCCGGCCCAGCAGGATATTTTCCTTCAAGGTTTCGTCAAACAGCGCGGCATCCTGCGATACCACCGAATACAGCCCGCGCAGATCGGCCAATGACATCGCATTGGCCGCAACGCCACCGATTTCCACGGTACCACCCTGCGGGTCGACCAACCGGGTCAGGATGTTGAAAATAGTCGATTTCCCCGCCCCCGACGCCCCGACCAACGCGGTGGTCTTGCCCGCAGGTGCGGTCAGCGTCGCCCCGTTCAGAACCTTGGTGTCGCCATAGCTCAGCTCGACCCCGGTCAGCCGGATTTCGGGCATTCCCGCCGGTGCGGGCACCGGACGGGCGGGCGAGGTCAGCTTGGGTTTCTCATCCAGCAATTCCTTGATCCGCTCGATTGCGGCAGCGGCGTTTTGCCAGATCCCGGTCACCGCGCCCAAC
Source organism: Thalassovita gelatinovora (assembly GCF_001458355.1). GTDB lineage: Bacteria > Pseudomonadota > Alphaproteobacteria > Rhodobacterales > Rhodobacteraceae > Thalassobius > Thalassobius gelatinovorus. The sequence goes on from NZ_CYSA01000010.1 coordinate 10,183, forward strand.
CGGCGCAGCGGTTCAAAGGCAAAGCCGATGGCGGTGAAAAAGCTCATGAACTGTCCGATGGTCTTGTCGCCGGAAATGATTTCCGCGCCGCCGAACACCAGAACCCCCAGAAATCCCAGCCCGGCCATCACGTCGATCAATCCGGGGATCGCGGCCGCGCCCAGCTTCGCCTTCACATCGGCCCGCACCAATTCTTCGGTCAAGGCGCGATAGCGGTTCGATTGATAGCTTTCCAACCGGTTCAGTTTCACCGGCACGATGCCATGAAACACCTCATCCAGACGGATTGCCAGTTTTGCACCCAGATCGCGGGCTTCGCGGGCGCGACTGCGCACGAACCCTTGCACGAATTGCGCCGGCAGCACCAGAATCGGGGTGCCGATACAGGCCACCAATGTCCATTGCCAATCGACCGAAATCGCCACCCCCATCAGGATGATCAGCGCGATCAAATCGCGCCCGGCCCCGGTGATGACGGCATTCCACACCTGACCCACCGCTTCGACATCGGCCTGTACCCGCTGGATCAGGAACCCCGGCGGATGGCTTTGATGAAAACCGCCATCCAGCCGCATCAGGTGATCCAGCATTTCAATCCGCATATCCGCAGCCGACCGTTGCGAAATCAGCGCCAACAGCGCCTTTTGGCCAACGCTGGCGACCGCGCGGGTCACGAAAATCGCCATGATCGCCGCGCCGACCCACCACAGGGCGGCGTGGTCCCCGGCGATGAAGACCTGATCGAACATCGGCCTCATCATCCAGCTGAGCGCGCCAAGCGTCGATCCTTCCAGCGCCATGAACACAAGCGCGGCCAGCAGCAGCCACAGATGCTTGTGCAGGTATTTCCGCCACAGCCAAGCCAGCAACTGACGGCTTTTGACCCCGGCGGCGGCGGTCATTGCGGGATTTTCCGGCCGTTGCGGAACCCGGCGGTTAGTGCCGCTTCGTCATATTCGTCGCGCAACCAGTCTTCGAAAACAATCGGACCCTGCTTCAATCGGGCCTCGTAAACGTCCAGGAAATAATCCAAAATCCCGGTCGTATGCGCCTTGATATGCAGGTATTTGAACGACAACATGGTCTTGGCCTCGGCCAAGGGGGCACCTTCGATGACCAGCTTGTAAACCGCGCTGGCCAATCCGGCACGATCCGCGCCCGATTTGCAATGCATCATGAACGGGCGTTCGATGTCGCGAAAAATCTCGATCAGTTTCAGCATGTTGTCGCGCGGCGGCGCGGCGCGGGCATGCAGCCCGATATCGATCATCCTGATCCCCAGCGCGGCACAGCTTTCGCGTTCCAGCAGGTAATGCGGTTTGCTGGGCGAGGTGCCACGCAGGTTGATCACCGTCTTGATCCCCATCGCCGCATAGCGTTCGAACCGGTCATGGGTGGGCTGGTTCGACCGGTACACGCCCGGCGCAATTTCAAAAAAATTGGTCCAGCGGCGGCGCAGGATGGCGTGATCGGCCCAATTGTAATGGGTCATCGCCATGCGGCGGTGGTCGGGATTCGTCAGGTCGATATTGGCGGGCAGGGTTCTGCCCTTTTCCCAATCCCGGTATTTCTGCACCAAAGTCATAGGCATTCCGCATCTTTTCAGTCGCGCATCTTGTAGGCATCCCGCATCACATAGGCAAGGATGATGGTTTCCGCCGCCCATGCGCTGAATTGCAATGCAGCGCACGGGGAGGAATATCCGACATCACCAAAATTGATCCTAATCACGATTGACGCCGGTCCGGCTTTGATTAACCTCGCCGCGTCAATTCATTGCTTTGACACCCCGCGACATTTTTCCAACTGCCTGAAGTGATGGTGCCTCCCGGGTGCCAGCAGTAACCTACCGGAGCCGCCTATGAACCTGTCCTACGGTCGTCCCTATCTCGCCATCCCCGGCCCATCCGTCATGCCCGACGAAGTGTTGCGCGCGATGCACCGCGCGTCGCCCAATATCTATGAAGGTGCGCTGATTGACATGGTCGCGGGGATGATGCCCGACCTCAAGCGGGTGGCGGGAACCGTCCATGACGCCGCGATCTATATCAGCAACGGTCATGGCGCATGGGAAGCGGCGCTGTCGAACGTGCTGGCGCCGGGCGACCGGATTCTGGTGCCCGCGACCGGCCGGTTCGGTCATGGCTGGGCCGAAATGGCCGACGGGTTGGGTGCCGATACGCAACTGATCGATTTCGGCCGCAACCGCCCGTTCGACCTGAACCGGATCGAAGAGGCCCTGCGCGCCGACAAGGACCACCGGATCAAGGCGGTTCTGGCCAGCCATGTCGATACGTCCAGCGGTGTGCGCAACGATATCGCCGGGCTGCGCAAACTGCTCGATCAAATCGGTCACCCGGCGCTGCTGATGGCCGATTGCATCGCCTCGCTGGCCTGTGACCGGTTCGAAATGGATGCCTGGGGCGTCGATGTGACGGTCGCGGCCAGCCAGAAAGGCCTGATGACCCCGCCGGGGCTCGGCTTCGTCTTCTTCGGGCCCCGCGCCGCCGAAGCCCGCGCCGGATTGGACCGGGTCAGCCGCTACTGGGACTGGACCCCGCGCGCCAACCCCGAAATGTTCTACCAGTATTTCGGTGGCACCGCGCCGACCCATCACCTGTTCGGCCTGCGCGCGGCTTTGGACATGATCCATGCCGAAGGGATCGACCATGTCTGGCGCCGCCATGACGTGCTGGCCCGCGCGATCTGGGCCGCCGCCGATACCTGGGCCAGCGACGGACCGCTTCGCCTGAACGTCGCCGATCCCGATCACCGCGCCCGTTCGGTCACCTCGCTGCGGCTGGGGCTGCCCTATGGTGCCCAGCTGCGCGACTGGGTCGAAACCAATGCCGGTGTCACCCTCGGCATCGGGCTTGGCATGTCAGAAGACGGCGATCCGCAGGGGCGCGGCTTCTTCCGCATCGGTCATATGGGGCATCTGAATGCCCATATGGTGCTGGGCATGCTGGGCAGCATCGACACCGCGTTCAAGGCGCTGAACGTGCCGCATGGTCGCGGCGCGCTCGACGCCGCCGCAACCGTGATGGCCCAGGACTAGGTCCCGGGCGCATCGCGACCCATCCCGCGGGATCAGCCCGGCTTGTCGGCCAGCGCCTTGCACCAGCTTTCCATTTCCGTGGTCGCCACTTCCATCGGCGGTTCCATGAACCCGACATGGAAATGATCGCCCATATCGGCCACCCCGATCGAGCGCGGCCTGACCGCCAGCACATGCGGGTTGGGCAGCGCTACGCCGAAACAGAACACGATGTTCTTGGCCGCCTTGACGCTGTCGGCAATCGTGCCGTCGATCGATTGGGTGTGGGCATAATGATCGAACACCGCGATATCGGCGACCTTGGGATGGGCGTCGATCTTGGTCTTCAGCACCGCGATAATGTCATCGACGCTGGCGCAACTGGTTTCGGATTTCGCGATCTGGAGTTCGAAGATCGGGTATTTTTCCATTAAAAGAGACTGTTTCATCGGGGGATATCCTTATCATCTATCGGGAACCGGACCAAAGGGGCCAGCGTACCGAGATAACATGTATCCATGATGCGAGATTATGTGATGTGGCAGCTTGCCTCACCCCGAGAGGGGGGAGGGGGGTGAGGGAAGCGGAAGTTCGCTGCGATCGCGAATAGCTGAGTAGTCGGGCCGAAACTTGACCTTCGTTGCAGTAGCAAGAGGACCAAGGCACATTTCTAGTGTTCCCCACCTGACGTAAGATTCCCGGTGTGTCTTTGGTGCGCCCTCGGTTGCTCCGACGAAGGTCAGGGGGCCGCTATGCGGTACAAAGCTACAAGTGACACTTTGAGGTCAAATCAGATTTCCAACCGGGTACGTGCCCCACTCCGGTTTCCCGTTGCGGGAAGCAACTCAGAAGCTTTGCCCAAGCCGAAAGGCGGCATCCCTGAATAGACAGTTTCGTATTGCCCAGCTTCCACCAGATAAGTTTCATGCCAAATTCCAACTTCCGCTCGGTTGGTTTTCATGCGCTTATTGAATGCCACCCATGCCGGAAAATGCGCATGATCTTTTGAGCGGGCATATCGCTCAAGATGTTCGAAACTCCTCCAATACTGGACGATTGCGCCAAAGCCGATACTCGTCGCGCCCAGAAACCCAGTCTCTTCGGAGGGCAATGCGTTCAGTTCCTTCAACATCTTTGGCATAGCCATGACAGCCGGAAACCACTTGTGGGGCTTTAGCGGCTTGTTCATTCTCAGGCCAATTAGAAAGACAACAAAGTCCCCCTCTATATGGGCGGTCATTCTTTTTTCGTTCACTTCAGACATTACTGGGCTCCAGCTGTTTTGCTACAAGTCTGGCGGCAGTGAACTCAAAGCGCACAACAATACCACCAAGATTCTTTGGGCGCCGATTTAGTTCGGGCTCGTAGATAGGTTCGCCCAGATTGTTAACTGACCATGAAGACTGTCATGACCGGGATCAGTATCAAGCCAAAACCGACCGTTAAAACGATTGCGCGCTTCAGCGATCCGACAAGCCCTGACAGCGCCAGTGGTCCAAGAATCCAGTAGACCTGTGCGGTATAGAAGCCGGGGAAGTATTCGCCCAACCAAATTACCCACCAGGTATGTGCGATTGCATTGCCCAATGCGCCGTAGACAACAAAGAACAGCATCGGCGCAATAAGGAACCGGATGCCCTTGGTCAGAAACGCAATACACGCGAGCGTGAACCCCGCATACGAGAGCATGTTGATCGCGACAAAGAGGTTAGCGCCGTAGGCATCAGCACCGTAGAGCGCAGGAAACTGCTCGCGAAACCCTGTCATGAATTCCTCGATGAAGTGAATGAACTGCCAGGCGAGCGTGGCGAAATAGATCGGGTAGTAGGCTTGAGCCTCGGGAAATGCAGTCCCGCTGGAATGGTTCAGTACGACGATTGTCGCGACGCCAAGCAGGCCAACATCGAAGGTGACGATCAGGGGGAGCCCGCCGACTAAGGTGAAAGTCAGCGCCATCACTGCGGTTACCGCCAGGGCAAGCCACATCTGGGTGCGGGTGAGGGTTTTACCGAAGGTTTGCATGATTTGATTCTCCATCATATTGCCAACGCGTGTTGACTTTTACTTTTGCGCCTTGTAAATATCAACGGGTGTTGGCAAAATGACGGAATGGCAAATACACAGATGAAGACCCGCAAATCCGATCGCACAAAAACCAGAATCCTTGACGCGTCTCGAACGCTGTTCGCGCAGCTTGGGTACGAAGCCACCACGGTCAGGGGCATCGCCGAGATGGCCGGCATCGATCCGTCGATGGTGATCCGGTATTTCGGCAGCAAAGATGCTCTTTTTGCGCTGACCGTTGATTTCGAGATGGGCAATGTCGCCGCCCCCTTGTCTCGGGATCGCACCCCAGGCCAGCGCGGCGTCAGGCACTTCCTAAGGCTTTGGGAAGGCGAGGAGGCAAATGCGGCACTGCCAATTCTGCTGAGGACGGCGTCCTCCTCTACGTTGGCCGCGGAAAAGCTTCGCATGTTGTTCGAGACGCAGATACGGCGCCTGATCGAACATCTGGCCGGACGGCCGGTGGACCCCGAGCGTGCCGGGCTGATTGCCAGCCAAATGCTTGGCTTTGCCTATTGCCGATACATTTTACAGATCGAGTCCGTGGCCAACATGGCTCCGGACAGGGTGGTCGCGTTGCTGGGTGAATGCGTCGATCATCACCTGCAGTGCGAAGGTTCGCTGCCCCACGGACCGGATGCTCACGGTGACCAAAGCAACCCACCGTCAGACCCAGTGAAGGAAGAAAGATCATGAGACTGTTGGCAAAAAACACAACTGCAATTGCCAGATCGTCCGACCTCGTATGGCAGGTGATCATTGAAGTCGAGGATTGGCCCAAATGGACGCCAACGGTAACGAAAGCCGTTCGACTTGACACAGGCCCCTTTGGCGCGGGAAGCGCTGTGAACCTGAAACAGCCTGCGCAGCTCGAAACCACTTGGCGGGTTACCAGCTTCAATGACGGTCATGCATTCACTTGGAAGGCGAAAACCTATGGCATTCCAATGGTTGCTGGCCACGAGATTATTGAGACGCCACTTGGCAGCGACAGCATCATGACTATCCATGTGTCAGGCTTCGCCGCATTCGCTTTGTGGCCCCTTCTCAAAGTCATTGTCGGCAGGGCAATCGCTCTTGAAAACAGAAGCTTGAAGGCTTGGTGCGAGACCCTTGACGATCGATCCCATGCGGCGCCTCCAAATGACTAGGCTCAAAGTGCAGAGCCCGTTGAGGGCCTCTATCAACGCCAAGCGTCACCCTTCACATGGGCGGTTTGCGGTCATTCTCCACAAGAGCGAAATCTCATGGAGCGATCAGGTGAAGCTAACATTCAGGCGACCATCAAAGCTCGATTTTCTCTGCACCGACACAGAGCAGACCAAGCCCTTGTTCCTTTACACTGCATCGCGCACGATTGTTCGCCTGTCGCAATCTGTAAAACTCAAAGTCTTGCAAAAATCAGCGCACTGATTTACGCCACTAGCACATTCATGGAGATTTTATGACCCGATAATGCGGGGAGGCAGAGCGCCCTCCCGATGCAAAGCTAAACAAAATCCAACGCCGTCGCGTAATTGCTGCGAGCGATTATTTTTGTTTTGTCTGGTCAATTTTTAATTTTTGTGGGGCGGGCTTGGCCCGTACTCCGAACATGAAAGATCCCAAAAATGATACGGGACTATTCCAAATTCTTGCCACCTTCGGGTTCGCGCAAGATCCCTAAACGCGAGCCTTCGTCTTTAGAAAAGTTTGGCTGGAAGCCCTTCTTTAGCCAACAAATCGACGTTGACGCGGCCGCTGATGCACCGCCTGTTCGTGTGGTTGAAGTTCACAGAACCGGCCTGCGGGTGCTGGGCGAAAGTCTTGATACCCTCATCCCACCGGTGCCAAATGCGACAGTCGGTGACTGGTTGCTCTATGATCCGCAAAAGCCATCCAATAGTCAGGTCTTGGAACGCAGGAGCGTCTTTGCGCGTCGTGCGCCGGGCTCAGACCGCAAACGGCAACTGATTGCGGCCAACGTGGACACGGTCTTTATCGTGTCGTCCTGCAACAAGGACTTCAACATCGCGCGGCTTGAGCGCTATGTCGCGTTGGCGTTCGAGGCACAGGTTACGCCTGTGATCGTACTCACCAAGGCAGACCTTTGCGACAATCCAGAAGCCTACGTAAAAGCGGCAAACACCATTTCAAACCGCGTTCTGGTCGAAGCGCTCAATGCCTTGAGTGAAGAGCCAAATGCCCGGTTGGCTCCATGGTGCAAGCCGGGCCAAACAATTGCCTTTCTGGGGTCGTCTGGTGTCGGAAAGTCCACACTGGTCAATGCTCTCTTTCGAGAGGGTATCGTTGATACGGCTGCCATTCGCGAAGATGACAGCAAGGGGCGCCACACCACGACGCGGCGGCAATTGCACTTTACGGCCGAGGGCTGCGCGGTGCTGGACACGCCCGGCATGCGAGAGCTTCAACTTACGGATGTTGAGGCCGGCATTGCAGATGTGTTCGCCGACATCGTTGCCTTGGCGCGCCAATGTCGTTTCAGAGATTGCAGACATGACAGCGAACCCGGTTGCGCCATTCAAGGTGCGTTGGAGCGCGACGAGATTGATCCTGACCGCCTTGCGCGATGGAACAAACTGACCGCGGAGGAACGCTTTAACGCGTCTTCGTTGGCCGAACGCAAAACCGCCGATAAAGCGCTTCATAAAATGATCAATGCGATCCAGCAGAAAAACAGGAAATAAGACGATGATACGTGAATATAAAACTGAAGATACGGATGCGTTGATCGCAATCTGGGATAACGCAGAACCGCTTGCGCACCCCTTCTTGTCCGATGACGTCAGAAATCAGGTGCGCAGAGATACAGCCAATATCTATCTGCCAAATGCCGAAACATGGGTCTTGGAAAACGAGGGCGCGCCGGTGGGATTTATCGCCATGATCGGCACGGAAATTGGAGGCTTGTTCCTTGCCCCCTCTGAACAAGGCAAAGGCATGGGGCGCAAAATGGTAGACCATATCGTTGCTATCAAAGGACCGCTGACAGTCGAGGTTTTCAAAGACAACAAGATTGGTTTGCCGTTCTACGAGCGATATGGCTTTGTTATAATTGGCGAAGGCGTGTTTGACGCCAGCGGCGACGAAACCTTCAAGATGGCTATGCCCGCTTCGTAAGAATTACTGGGAGGCGCTGATCATCAGTGCCTCCCGTCATCGGTGCTCGCCGCAAGGAGACCTGAACTGTTGTTGACCCGACGTGATTAGTCGAAAAAGCCGCGGTATAGCGACGACCATGTTATTGTTTGGCCAGAAGGAAGACCAATGATCACTCTGCCCCTCGTTTGGCTCGTAAGTGTTCTGACGACAATCGCAGCGTTTGCATTGGCGCAAGATACCCGCATGCCCTTTCAAGCGCGCCTTTTCCTGTGCATTTTTCTTCTGACCTTGGCGAGCATCGGCCTGCTGCTCGGGTTCCGGCTTTCGTTTGACGTGCCCTGGGCCGCTTGGCTCCAGCCGTTGGTGGCCGTGATGGTCGCACCTTCGGCCTATCTCGGCTTCTCGGCTCTGACCCAGGACCTGGGGTTGAACTGGCGCAGGACGCTCCTTTTGAGATGGGCGCCGGTCGCCGTCGCGCAATTGGCAATACTGGCAAACGTCCCGGTCTCGGCAGATGTGTTTGTCCTTGGGATCAACAGCATCTACCTAGTTTTGATTGCCCGCCTTCTGCGCCGCCAACCAGATGACTTCGTCCATGTCGCGCCGCACGCCTTGATAATCGTGCGCTCCGCGATCAAAGCTACCGTTGTCCTTCTTGGCATGATGGTTGCGACGGATCTTTCGATTGTGGCCGCCAGCCTGTTCGCAGGCGATGCCTATATCCTGACATTTTTGACCGGGGTGTCAGGCCTTTTCACGGCATTCGTCTTTGTCGTCGCTCTCATCGGTGCACCGATGTTGCTTCAGGTCACAAAGGGCGAAGCAACCAAAGTCGAAGGGCCGACTGAAAACGATCACGCGACACGGGCTGCGCTTGATGCGCTTATGAACGACACACACCTCTACACGGACAGCAATCTGACACTGGCGCGGGTCGCACGGCGGTTATCCATACCTGTGCGGGATGTCTCCAACGCCATAAACAGAACGACTGGTGAGAATTTCTCTCGCTATATCAACGGCTTTCGCATCCGCCACGCCCAAGAGGCCCTGCGCAAGACCGAGTTGTCCGTCACCGAGGTGATGTTTGAAGCGGGCTTTGTCAGCAAATCGAGTTTCAACACGGAATTTCGCCGGGTGACTGGGAAGACTCCTTCACAATTTCGCGCCGAAACGGCGACGACCTGACGGCAACTTTCAGAATCCCGGGACCGCGCACCTTATCTGCAGGCTTGTTGCGGAAGAATCGGGCGCAACGATGGAAATGGTCGTGGCGAGCCTACAGTGCGAAGGCAAGCGCCCAAAATGCAACGTGGGTGGCAATATGGGCAACCATCGCGTGTTCGAGGCCACGCCGCCAGAACAGCCAGCCAAAAGCCAAGCCAAGCAGGGCATTGAGCCCGACAGTGCGCAAAATCACAACCGGTGTCAGTGGGATGAGCGCCGCCATCGCTGGCAGATGACCCGCTCCGAAAAGGACCGCAGAAACGAGCAAGGCGCCGAAGTAGAGCCCCGGCGGGAGCGTCGTCCATACTCTTGCACCGACCCAGACGAGCAACGTCATCAGGCCATATCGAAGCATGAGTTCTTCGGTGATCCCGCCATAGCTGATCGCCATGAGTGCCGTGCCTATGTCCGGAAGGCTTGCGACCGAGGGCAGCCCGATCCAGGGCGCAAACACTCTGTCGAGCACGACGACAACCGCACCTGTGCCGAAGCCGACAAGCGCTGCGAGGGCCAGTCCCGACAATTGCATCAAAGGCGGCGGGTCGCCCCGCAAACGCGCGGTTACCCACGATCGAAGCTCAACACGGTCGCCAAAGGCCACCCCGGCTCCGATCCCGGCGACCAGGAGGATAAATGGTTGCACCACGATCAGCAGCCGCACCACGTTGTCCGGCATGTCTGGAAGAACACCCAGTGCCCGCAACGCGTTGACGTCTTGGTTGAAGGCGAGCGCTATCAGGCCGAGACTTCCAAGACACAACCAAACGAAAAATGGGACAAAGAAGCGGGCAGATTGAGCGCACATAGTGGGTCCTTTTCACTTCGTTAAACGATCATCCCTTCCTCGCCCAAGGGCGGTTCAGCGACGAAGCCGGAAAGCAGCATGATGATGATCGCGGACCGAGGTCATGTTCGCCCCGCGTTCCGCGAAGCACTGAACGGTCTCGGCATCAAAGCCTCGATCGGCGGGCGCAAAGACCGCAACATACCAGTCGAGGACGGGACGAAATGGCACAAGCCGCGCAAAAAGGTCGAGCGCATGTTCGACCGCCTCAAGGACTGGCGATGTATCGCCACCAGCTTCGACCGATGCACACACGCTTTCATAAGCACATGTGCATCGCCGGGGCTGTCATCTTCTGGTCATGAGCCCTGAGCCCGAAGCTCAGAACACGCGGTCCGGCCTGTCGTTGCGCCGAAGATGTCGGCTACGATGGAGCTTCCCGGATTGAGAACGAACCCATGACTTTCACTCAATCCTGTCTGAATGATGATGTCCGCCTCAGAGTCATCCAGCTGGGCGCTGATGCGGTACATATCGCTGACCACGTCATCGCCTGCGGCCAGCGCTCTGGCGACCCGCGCGGATTGGAGGATCAGACGAATTGGATGTGTTTCGTTGGTGGAGATGCCTTCGCCTCCGAAATCGCCCGCCACGAAACGTATGGGGACGGTCAGGCAATCGTGGCTGTCATCGCTCTTCAAGACTGCGGTGCCGCGTCCCGTGACCCCCCGCAGCTGTAGCAGCGTCGCCACGCGAGGGGCATCAATGTAGGCAACCCCATAGGCCCCGGCGGGTATTTGTTGCCCCGCCTCCGACTGGACAGCAGCGCTCACGGGCCAGCGGGTTTGCTGATCTGCCTCTTGGGCGCTCGCTCCGAGCGATGTGAGAAGCAGCGCGACCGGGGCGGTCAGAAGAAGAGTGAAAGTATGGTGGATCGACATGTCTGGTGTTCCTTGGTGCATGGCTGGTTGAGTTGCGCACGTGGCAGCAACGCCTTGCACATGAAGGATGGCGCCGAGCAAATAGCCCGAATACGCGATCCAGAACGTTCGGAATCGCGATTTCGGACATATTCATACAATCATCGCTTTCCGCTTTGTTCCACACTGCGGCATTCCAGCCAGTGAATTTTCTGCGCGGGCGCACCAAAGGCAGCGATGTGAAAGCTGCGCCGCAGCGTCAGGTCAATTGACCAATGTCCGTAATGGGCCGGAAGCGCGATCAAGGCGGGATCGCGTACCGCGACTTTGCAAATGGTGCTTCCTGCGCTTTGCTGCCCTTCATGCCTAATGCAGCATTTGTCACAATCGGGCTCAATTCAGACGTCGCGGTCATTGCCCAGGCATCGGGCGTTTCGCAATTTGCCCTTGGCGGAGGGGCTAATCCTCACTCCGCCGTGATCTCGATATCCTGCACCAGCTTGCCGGTCTCGCGGCTGAACACCAGAATATGATCTTCCCCCGTCACCACCGCATACCACCGCTTGGTCTGGGTAAAGGCCTGCGCCTGCGTGCCGTCGGGCAGGGTGATCGCATCGGGAAAATCTGTGCTTTTATCGCGGAAGCGGATGACAATCAGCGTGATGATCACTAGAAGGCCCACAATCATCGTTCCGGTCAGCACCGTCACCAGCAGGCGCAGGAATTTCAGATTTGCCGGCAATTCCGGTTCAGGGGTTTCATCCATGTCCACCACGCGCCTCACTGTCACAATTCAGGCCGATCCGCCCGCCCGTCTTGATAAGGCGCTTTCGCGCGATGTGCCAGAAGAAGCCTCGCTGTCACGCACCCGGCTGTCCCGGCTGATTTCCAATGGTCAGGTCAGCCGCGATGGCACCGTGCTGACCGATCCCAAGGCCAAGGTGGCCGAAGGTGACGTGATCGACATCACCGTGCCCGTGGCCCAAGACAGCCATATCGGCCCCGAGGACATCGCGCTTGACGTGATCTATGAAGACGACGACCTGATCGTGGTCAACAAACCGGTGGGCATGGTGGTGCACCCCGCCCCCGGCACGCCGGGCGGCACGCTGGTCAACGCGCTTTTGCATCATTGTGGCGATACCCTGTCGGGGGTGGGCGGTGCCAAACGCCCCGGCATCGTGCACCGGATCGACAAGGATACCAGCGGTTTGCTGGTGGTGGCGAAATCCGACCGTGCCCATCACGGGCTGGCGGCGCAATTCGAAAAACATGACGTCGAACGCTACTACATGGCGGTTTGCTATGGCGTGCCGGATGCCTATGATCCCCGGCTGCGCGGCGTGCGCGGGATCAATTTCGAAACCGGCAATATCATGAAAATCACCACGCAACTGGCCCGGCACAAACATGATCGCCAACGTCAGGCGGTCCTGTTCCAAGGCGGCCGCCACGCGGTCACAAGGGTGCGCATCGTCGAAGCCTTCGGCAATCCCGGTGTCGCCGCCTTGGTCGAATGCTGGTTGGAAACCGGACGCACCCACCAGATCCGCGTTCACATGGCCCATGCCGGTCATTCGCTGATCGGTGATCAAACCTATGGTGGGCGGCGCAAATTGTCGGAAAAAGCGGTCGGCGTGGCAGGCGCTACCGCCGCACGCGCCTTCCCACGTCAGGCATTGCATGCGGCGGTGCTTGGCTTCACCCATCCCGTAAGCGGCGAGGTGATGCGTTTCGAAGCCCCGATGCCCGACGACATGCAGACCCTGATCGCGGCGCTGTCATCCCAGCCCAAGGCGTCGCCCGACCCCGAATCCTGAGGCCCTAGGCCTGCTGAACCTGCGCTTCGGGGGGACGTGCCGCGAAAAGCAACCAAAGGCAGAACCCGGTTTCGGCAATCAACGGCAGCAGATACGCGATTTGCATCGACGCGTTGAAATCGGGCGCAACAAAGCGGCTCAGGCTACCAGTCAGATACACCACGCCCGCCGCGCCAAGCGCCGCCGCCAACCAGACCGGTGCGCGGTCCGACCGGCACAGCAAAACCGCAGTGATCAGCGTATTCGCCCCGAAAAACAACAGCCCCAGATCATACCCCGCCGCATGCAGGCGCAGCGGATCCAAAACATCGCCCCCCGTTGCCACGGCCAGTTCGGCCTCGACTAGGTACAGCATGCTGCCCATGACAATGGCCATCTGCACCAGCCGCAACACCATCGCCAACAACGCCAGAGCCTCATTCACCGGGCGCAGTATGCGATACAGCAGCACCGCCAGAACCACATCACACAGCGCCATGATCATGTCTGCGCCAAGCGACAGCCGGAACAGACTGGCATGTTCGCGCAGTGCCCGCGCCGTCGTCTCCGCACTGCTCCAGTCGATCAACGGGCCGCGCAACAGCAGTTCGGCGCTGATGCCAAACAGGATGATGATAAGATAACTCAGCCCCGCCGGACGGGCATAGGACCGGAAATTGTTGTCGAATTGAACGCTCATAGCGGAACATCCTTGGCATGAAATACGATTTGTCCCGGATTTAGATCCCCGGCAAAATGTATGAAATCGACGAAAATTGGCTTACACTTATACAAATATGAATGAACTTCCGGCTTGTGCGCTACAAACCGCCCTGTCACAAACCCGCCTGTCACAAACCCGCCTGTCACAAACCGCACAACGCCGTGAAACGACTGACACAAACATTCATTCGCGACAGAAACACTCCGATATAGCGTATCATAACATGAACGACCCCTTGAAAGAGCTTTTACGCCTGCCTATGTGGATGTTAAGCTTGTAAACATTAAGAGTTGGAACAGGGAAAATGGGTAACTACGCAAATCTGCCGGCCCCGACGCCAGAAGGTGGCCTGAACCGTTACATGCAGGAAATCCGCAAATTTCCGATGCTGGAACCAGAAGAAGAATATATGCTGGCGAAACGCTGGGTCGAAGAACAGGATACTGAATCCGCCCACAAGATGGTGACATCGCATCTGCGTCTGGCCGCCAAGATTGCCATGGGCTATCGCGGCTATGGTTTGCCGCAGGCGGAAGTAATTTCCGAAGCCAATGTCGGCCTGATGCAGGCGGTCAAACGATTTGACCCCGAAAAGGGCTTTCGCTTGGCGACCTATGCGATGTGGTGGATTCGTGCCTCGATTCAGGAATATATCCTGCGCTCTTGGAGCTTGGTAAAGCTTGGCACCACCTCGGCGCAAAAGAAGCTGTTCTTCAATCTGCGCAAGGCCAAGGCCCGTATCGGCGCACTGGAAGATGGCGATATGCGACCCGAAAACGTGGCCCGCATCGCCCATGACCTTGGCGTGACCGAAACCGAGGTGATCAGCATGAACCGCCGTTTGTCGGGCGGGGATGCATCGCTGAACGCCACCGTCGGCAGCGAAGGCGAAGGCACGATGCAATGGCAGGATTGGCTGGAAGACGAAAGCGCCGATCAAGCCGGGGATTATGCCGAACGTGACGAACTGGAAGCCCGCCGCGAAATGCTGGCCGAAGCGATGGATGTGCTGAATGACCGCGAACGCGACATTCTGGTGCAACGCCGCCTGAGCGACGAAACCGTGACGTTGGAAGATCTCAGCGGTCAATACGATGTCAGCCGCGAACGGATCCGCCAGATCGAAGTGCGGGCCTTTGAAAAGCTGCAAAAACGGATGCGCGATCTGGCCGCCGAAAAAGGCATGGCACCCGCCGCCGCCTGATCGCCGTCCGTCGCCTCTGACTTTATCAATGATTAGGCGCTGTCCCCGAACCGTATTTGGTTCGAGGGCAGCGCAGACATGCTTCATTTCAACTCAAAGAGATTACCATGACCAATGATCCAACCCTCCCCGAAGATGACGGCCCGGTCACGCTGGATGAACCGGGAACCGGCGCGGATGCCGCCGAGCACGACAAGAACGCGATCTGGATGCGACTGCTTTACATGATCATTTTCGCGGTGCTGTTCGGCGTCAGCGAAACCATCCTGGCTTTGGGCGCAATCTTGCAATTCGGGTTCTTGCTGTTCACCCGCAAACGGAACGAAAAGATTGCCGAATTCGGTGCCACCCTGTCCGACTGGATGCGTGACGTGGCCCGGTTCCAGACCGCCGTGACCGAAGATAAACCTTTCCCGTGGTCGGAAACCTGACCCCGCGCGGATTGATTTAACACAACGGGAACAGGGCGAAATCCACAACGGATTCCGCCCTGTTTGCGTCTCGTCAACTGTCGCCTGTCTTCGCACCCGCGCTCAGCTTTAGCAGCATGATACACCCTCCCATTTTTCCGCAGGCGAAGCGGAACCGGGGGCTTCACCCAAGGGTGACATGGGGGGATTGCGCTTTGTCGCGGCGGCGCTAAATTTATCTGATCAAAGGAGGCACGTCATGGCCGGAGGATGGGCGCGCGACGGCGCGGTAAGCGAACAGATCGAAGCCTCGATCAGCGATGAATTGAAACGGATGCAGGCGCGGCAGAAACCGGTCGGTGACAGCCTGACCCATTGCGCCGATTGCGAAGAAGAAATTCCCCAAGCCCGGCGCGAAGCGATCCCGGGTGTGAAGCTGTGCATCGACTGTCAGCAGGACCGCGATCAGGCCTTCAAACCGCGCGGCGGGGTCAATCGCCGGGGATCGAAAGACAGTCAGTTGAAATAGAACCGGCCAATTGCAAAACGGGGCCGAAACGCAAAACGCGGCCCCCGAAGGGACCGCGTTTCAAATCGCGATATGCGAAAGCCTTAGGCCAGCGCGATATTCACTGCCGATTCACGACCGTCACGGCCTGCTTCGACGTCGAAAGTCACTTTCTGGTCATCGGCCAGGCCGGTCAGACCCGAGCGTTCAACGGCCGAGATGTGCACGAACACATCTTTGCTGCCGCCATCGGGTGCAATGAAACCAAAACCTTTAGTAGTGTTGAACCATTTTACGGTGCCAGTAGCCATATCCGTAGTCTCCTATTAAATGCGATCCGCGTAAGTGCGATCGCCCGGCGTAGTTGTCTGGATCGAAAAGACTGAACGCCGTTGGACGGGAGACAGTTGGTCGACAAGAAAAACGTATGCCGGACCCATATGGGCACATGCGCCGAATATTACAAGTAAATAATGCGCAATCGATAAAACTTGATCGGAAATTTTCGGGGCCGGGGGGAAATACCCCCAAGCCGGTAACGGGCCTTGTGCCGGGGGGGATTTCTCAATGGCGAAGGGCGGCCCGAACGCGGATCTCCCCAAGGTTTGAAAGGTTTAGCCTTCCATCGCTTCCAATTCGTCGATCATGCCGGAAATCATGCTCAAACCCTTGTCCCAGAACTTGGGATCGCTGGCATCCAATCCGAACGGTGCCAACAATTCCTTATGGTGCTTCGATCCGCCTGCCTTCAGCATGTCGAAATACTTTTCCTGGAACCCGTCGGGGTTTTCTTCGTAAACGGCATAAAGCGCATTCACCAAGCCGTCGCCGAAGGCATAGGCATAGACGTAGAACGGCGAATGCACGAAATGCGGGATATAGGCCCAGAAACATTCATAGCCGTCCATGAAGTCGAACGCTTCGCCCAGCGATTCGGCTTGTACCGACATCCACAGTGCGTTGATATCGTCCGGGGTCAATTCGCCGTCACGCCGCGCCGCGTGCAGTTTGCATTCGAAATCGTAAAACGCGATCTGGCGCACCACGGTGTTGATCATGTCCTCGACCTTGCCCGCCAGAAGCACCTTGCGTTCTTCCTGCGTGGCGGCCTTTTCCAGCATCTTGCGGAAGGTCAGCATTTCACCGAAAACGCTGGCAGTTTCGGCCAGCGTCAGCGGCGTCGATGACAGCATTTCACCCTGATCCGCAGCCAGAACCTGATGTACGCCATGGCCCAATTCATGTGCCAAGGTCATCACGTCGCGCGGTTTGCCCAGATAATTCAGCATCACATAAGGATGCACCTCGGTCACGGTGGGATGGGCAAAGGCCCCCGGCGCCTTGCCCGGTTTCACGCCGGCATCGATCCAACCCTTGTCGAAAAACGGCTGCGCGATGTCGCCCATGCGCGGATCGAAGGCGCTATAGGCCTCCATCACGATATCGCGGGCGGCGTCCCAACCGACCGTCTTGGTCGATTCCATCGGCAATGGCGCATTCCGGTCCCAGACCTGCATCCGGTCCAGCCCCAGCCATTTGCGTTTCAATTCGTAATAACGGTGCGACAGCTTGGGATAGGCGTCGACCACCGCGTTGCGCAGCGCCTCGACCACTTCGGGTTCGACGTCGTTCGACAAGTGCCGCCCGGTCTGTGCCGTCGGCATCTTGCGCCAGCGATCGACGATTTCCTTTTCCTTGGCTTGCGTGTTGTGGACGCGGGCGAAGGTCTTGATGTTATCGCTGAATACCCGCGCCAATTCATGCGCCGCCGCTTCGCGCTTCCCACGGTCCTGTTCGGTCAGCAGGTTCAACGTGCCCTCGATGGTCAAGTCTTCGCCATCGACCTCGAATTCCAGCCCGGCGATGGTTTCATCGAACAGCTTTTCCCACGCATCGCCGACAACCCCCAGATCGTGCAGGAACTTTTCCAACTCATCGCTGAGCTGATAAGGCTTCATCGCGCGGATACGGTCGAACACGGCCTGGTAGCGTGCCAGATCGGCGTTTTCCGCCAGCATCGCGATCAGCTTGTCATCCTCGATCCGGTTCAGTTCCAGCGTGAAAAACACCAGGGGTGTGGTGTAATTGGTGATCTTTTCCTGACAATCGGACATGAACTTGGCCCGGTCAGCATCGATGGTCAGCTGGTAATAGCGCAGCCCGGCATAGGACATCACCCGACCGGCCTTGGTCGAAATCGCCTCGTTGCGCTGCACGCATTTCAACAATCCGTCGGCATTCAAACCGGCCAGCTTGCCTTCGTAATCGGCGGCAAAGGCGGCGCATTCGGCTTCCAGCCAATTCAGATCGGCCTGCAATTCGGGCGCTTCTTGCGACGTATAAAGATCGCTCAGATCCCATTCGGGCAGATCGCCCAGATCCTTGGTGCCGGACCCGGCATTGATATCGCGAAGGGGGAAGGGAAGCTGGAACATATCGGGGCACCTCTTGATCATGTTGTCTCAACACATATGCCGCACAGGCCCGCGCCTCAAGGGGCGCTTGTCCCTGCGCCGCAGCACGCTAAAGTGGCGCCGACAATTCAGGAGGAATATCAATGCGTTTTGTTCGCTATGGCGAAGTCGGGGCGGAAAAGCCCGGGGTGCTGGATCGCGAGGGCCGCATCCGCGACCTGTCCGGCGTGGTGGATGACCTGTCGGGGGCAACCCTTGGCGCTTTGCCGCAACTCGACCCCGAAACCTTGCCGCTGGTTGCGGGCGATCCGCGTCTGGGTGTGCCGGTGGACGGGATCGGCAAGTTCCTGTGCATCGGGTTGAACTATTCCGATCATGCCGCCGAAGCGGGGATGGACGAACCGGCAATGCCGATCCTGTTCCTGAAGGCCACCAGCGCCCTCAGCGGTCCCAACGACCCGGTGTCCTTGCCGCGCGGATCGGTGAAGTCGGATTGGGAAGTCGAACTGGGTGTGGTGATCGGAAAACCCGCGAAATACGTCTCCGAAGCCGACGCGCTGGATTACGTGGCGGGCTATTGCGTGGTCAATGACGTGTCGGAACGCGAATATCAGATCGAACGCGTCGGCCAGTGGACCAAGGGCAAAAGCTGCGACACATTCGGCCCGGTCGGCCCGTGGCTTGTCACCCCGGACGAAGCCGGCGATCCGCAGAACCTGGCATTGACGCTGGATGTGAATGGCGACCGCAAACAGGTCGGCAATACCGCGTCGATGATTTTCACCGTGGCACAGATCATTTCGCATCTCAGTGAAATGATGACATTGCATCCCGGCGACATCATCGCCACTGGCACCCCGCCCGGTGTCGGCATGGGGCAAAAACCGCCGGTTTACCTGAACGAAGGCGATGTGATGGAGCTGGAAATCGCCGGATTGGGTCGGCAACGGCAAGAGGTGCGCCGCGATCCCTGATCCGGGTCGGGTTTGTAATGAAAAGACGTGTTTGCCCCGCGTGTCCAGATACGGACCGCGCGGGGCAAAACGCCCCGCTTTCCGGCCTGCCGGTCAGGCCGACAGCAACATCCCGTCGCCATCCCCGCCAAACGGTGATTTGCCTTCGGCGACAGCAGTGCAGAACGCGATGATGTCCTGCGTTACCTGCAACCGGGTTTCGGGCACTTCCATCAGCACTTCATGTTCGGCCCGCGGAACCACCTGCAACCGGCCACCGGGCCAGGTCGCCATCCGGTTCCGGATTCGCTGCGCGTCGACGATCCGTTCATCGCCGCCCAAATAGGTCAGGCAGGGCAGTGCCGGGGCTGGCAGCCGCGACAGCGCCAAGGTTTCGCGCAGCGCCGAATACAGCCAATTCAGGCTGGGACCACCCAGCGATAATTCCGGATGCGCGGTCAGTTGATCTTGCATCAATTTATACATGCCCGGATCTTTGGTCAGCGTATTGTCCGCGAATGGTTCAACACTGACATAGGCGTCATTGCGGGTGCCCGGCGACAGCTTGTCGGCCAGACCCAGCCGCCGGCTGGTCCAACTCAACGCCCAGGCCGCGGGTCGCGCACGGGGCTCCATCTTGATGCCCCACATCGGGCCGGTAAACACCGATGCCGCCACCGGCAGATCGTTCACCAAGGCCCGCAACCCGATACAGCCGCCCATCGAATGGGCCAGCAAAAACCAAGGTTTCGGCAGCTGCAATTCTTCGGCCGCAGCGACCGCCGCCTGAACGTCCAGCTGATAATCGGCAAAATCGCCGACATGTCCGATCATCGGGTCGTCGATCAGCCGGTCGGCCAATCCCTGACCGCGCCAGTCGATCGCCAAGGTGGCAAAGCCCGCCTCGGCCATGTCCTGCGCGGTATGGGCGTATTTTTCGATATATTCGGTGCGGCCCGGGAACAGCAGAACCGTGCCCTTCTCACCGCTTTCATTCCAGACCCCGATGCGAATACGCACCGTGTCCGCCGTGGTCAGCCAACAGGCCCGACCGGGCAAGGCATTCTGGATACAATCGGAAAAGAAAGGCGCGGTTTGCATCACGTGGTCTCAGCTAATGACCGAACCGAGCTTCATCGCCATTCCCATGTCCCCGTCCAGCGCCAGCTTGCCGCTCATGAAGGCCGAGGTCGGGTTCAGATCGCCGCTCATCATCGCTTCGAAGGTTTCGACATCGGCGGTCAGGGTCACTTCGGTTTCTTCGTCGCTCGCGCGGGCACCATTGGCATCGACCACGATCGCGCCTTCGCCTTCGATCACGAATTTTGCCGAACCGTCGAAATCCGCGCCGTCCAGTTTTGCGTTCAACGCATCCACGGCTGCTGCAATCTTGTCGCTCATGATAGACCTTTCCAAGTTGTGATCTGCGGGGACTGTTCTTTCCCCGGTGATGGACTAAACTGAGTCTCATTATGAGCGCTGTTTCAACAAATCCGAAGCTTATCGTCGCGGCAATTGCCGCCATAGTCACGTTTTCCTTACCTCTGCGGGCGCAGGAAACCCCCTCCAGCCCCGTATCGGACCTGCTGCAACAACTTGAACAGGCCGATCCGACCGATGCCAAGCGGATCGACCGCGAAATCAAGCTGGAATGGGACAAATCCGGGTCTGCGGCGATGGATCTGCTGCTCAAACGGGGCCGCGAAGCGATGGAACGGGGCGATTTGCAAATTGCCGCGGATCACCTGACGGCGTTGACCGATCACGCGCCCGGATTCGCCGAAGGCTGGCACCAGCGCGCCAGCGCCTGGTTCCGGCTTGGCCGCTACGGGCTGGCACTGTCGGATCTGGAACAGGTTCTGACGCTGAACCCGAATCATTACGAAGCACTGTTCGGCATGGCGGTGATTCTCGAACAACTGGACCGGCCCGAACTGGCTTATCGCGCCTATACGCTTGTACAGCAGATATACCCGCATTACGTGGAAGCCGAGACAGCGTTGAAACGCCTCGAAACCCGGGTGCAGGGGCAGACACTCTAAGTCAGGAAACACGGCCAATGGCCCAGTACGCCCGGATCGCGGCGGTTCTCGGACCGACCAATACCGGAAAAACCACCTACGCGATCGAACGTATGCTGGCCCACCGCACCGGGGTGATCGGCCTGCCGCTGCGGCTATTGGCGCGCGAAGTCTATGACAAGATCGTCGAACTGCGCGGTCCGTCGGTGGTGGCGCTGATCACCGGCGAAGAACGTATCGTGCCCAAACGGGCGCAATACTGGGTCTGCACGGTCGAAGCGATGCCCGATGGCATGGGCTGTGATTTCCTGGCCATCGATGAAATTCAGCTTTGCGCCGATCCCGATCGCGGCCATGTCTTCACCGACAGGTTGCTGCGGGCGCGGGGCCTGCACGAAACCTTGTTTCTGGGGTCGGATTCGATGCGCAGCCCCATCGCACAGCTGGTGCCCGGCGTCGATTTCATCCGCCGGGACCGGATGTCACAACTGACCTATACCGGGTCGAAAAAAATCAGCCGGATGAAACCACGCAGCGCCATCGTCGGGTTTTCGGTCGAAGACGTCTATGCCATCGCCGAACTGTTGCGGCGGCAAAAGGGCGGCGCGGCGGTGGTGATGGGGGCGCTTTCCCCGCGCACCCGCAATGCGCAAGTGGCGCTCTATCAAAACGGCGATGTCGATTACCTGGTGGCGACCGATGCCATCGGCATGGGGCTGAACCTTGATATTTCCCATGTCGCCTTTTCTTCGCTGGCCAAATTCGATGGCCGCCGGATGCGGTTCTTGATGCCGAACGAACTGGCCCAGATCGCCGGACGGGCCGGGCGCGGTATGGAAGACGGTACTTTCGGCGTCACCGGCGAAGCCGCGCCGCTGGATGACGAAGTCGCCCGCGCGATCATGGACCACCGCTTTGCCCCGGTGCGCAAATTGAACTGGCGCAACGCGGCGCTGCAATTCGGCACCACCGACGCGCTGATCCGGTCGTTGGAAAAATCCCCCGACGATCCGTTGTTGATGAAATCGCGCGATGCCGATGACCTGATGGCGCTCAAGGCGCTGGCCCAGGTGGCCGAAATCAGCGCCCGCGCCTCTGACGGCCCGTCGGTCAAATTGCTTTGGGATGTGTGCCGCATTCCCGATTTTCGTGGCATCAGCCATGCCGAACATGCCACCCTGCTGGAAGACATCTTTGTCTTCTTGCACCAAAACGGGCGGGTTCCGAACGATTGGCTGGCACAAAGGATACAGCGGATCGATAGAACCGATGGGGACATTGACACATTATCGAAACGTCTCGCATTTATTAGGACGTGGACATATGTCGCGCAAAGATCGGGCTGGGTGGATGACGAAAGCCATTGGCGCGGCGAAACCCGCGCTGTAGAAGACAGATTGTCGGATGCTCTTCATGAACGTCTGACTCAGAGATTTGTGGACCGGCGCACATCCGTGTTGCTGCGCCGGCTCAAACAGAAGGAGGCCCTTTTGGCCGAAGTGAATGATCAAGGTGAAGTGACCGTCGAAGGCGAATTCGTCGGTCGTCTGGAAGGGTTCCGTTTCCGTCAGGACAAGGACGCGTCAGGGCAAGAGGCCAAGACATTGCGTCAGGCCAGCGTTCAGGCGCTGGTGCCGCATTTCAATCTGCGCGCCGACCGGTTCTACAACGCCCCTGATACCGAAATCGACTTCACCGAACAGGGCGGGTTGATGTGGGGCACCGAAGCGGTGGGCAAACTGACCGCCGGGGCCGATCCGCTGAAACCGCAGATCGACGCTTTCGTCGATGACGAAGCGGGGGCCGACGTGACCCAGAAGGTGCAGCGCCGCCTGCAACACTTCATCGACCGAAAAATCGCCGCCTTGTTCGAACCGCTGCTGGCGCTGGGCCGGGATGAAACCCTGACCGGGCTGGCCCGCGGCTTTGCCTTCCAGATGGTTGAAAATATTGGGGTTATTCCGCGCGCTCAGATCGCGGACGACGTCAAGGCGTTGGATCAGGATGCCCGGTCTGCCCTGCGCAAACACGGGATTCGCTTTGGACAGTTCACTATTTTCATGCCGGTGTTGCTGAAACCGGCACCGACCCGGTTGCGTCTGGTGCTGTGGTCGCTGGCCAAGGGGTTGGATATCTTCCCCGAAGCACCACCACCGGGCCTTGTCACCGTGCCGACCGATCCGCAATCCCCCGAAGGTTACGATTCGATGGCGGGTTACCGCGCTGCGGGCACCCGTTCGATCCGCATCGACATGCTGGAACGTCTCGCCGATATGCTGCGCGCCGAAGACAGCCGTGGTGGCTTCGAAGCCAAACCCGACATGCTGTCGATTACCGGCATGACGCTGGAACAATTCGCCGACCTGATGCAGGGGCTTGGCTATAACGCCGAAAAGGGTGAACGGGCCAAGGTGAAACCGGTGGCGGTCGAAACCCCGGCAACCCCGACCCCCGATGAGGGCGTGTCAGAAACTGCGGATGCAGCCGCAGAATCAGCGGCAGAACCGGCTGATCCTGCCGCCGAGGCAACCGGGTCGGACCCGCAGCCGGAACCTGCCTCCGAAGCCGACGCGCAAGCGGCGGAAGTGGTCGCACCGGACACCGCCGCTCAGGCCCCGGCCGACGAAGCTGCCGATTCGCCTTCCGATGCCACCCCCGAGACCGAAGTTTTCTATACCTTCACCTGGGGCCGACGGTCGCAGGGCAACCGGGCCCGTGGTGGCCGTGGACGCCCGCAGCAGGACCGCGATCAGGCCAAGGGCGGCGGCAAACCGCGCGGCAAGGGCAAGCCGCGGGATGCCAAATCGCGCGACGGCAAACCCGGTGGCGGCCCGAAAGGCGGCAAATCCTACCAGGCACGACCGCCGAAAAAGGAAAAGCCGATCGATCCCGACAACCCCTTCGCCGCCGCGCTGATGGGGCTGAAAACCAAAGACTGAATCACCGGCAAGGGGGCTGAGTGAGCGCACCAAAGCCAAAGCTGAGACTGGATAAATGGTTGTGGCACGCGCGTTTTTTCAAAACGCGCGGGCTGGCGGCCAAAACGGTTTCGGCCGGTCATGTCCGGGTCAACAGCACCAAGGTTTCGAAGCCAGCCCAAAGCGTCGGGGCAGGGGATGTGCTGACCTTCCCACAAGGCCGCCAGATTCGCGTGGTGCAGGTCGAAGCGCTGGGCGAACGTCGCGGCCCGGCGCCCGAGGCGCAAATGCTATACACCGATTTGACCCCGCCAGAGGATAACATCCCGCCCGCGCCGCGCTTTGAAGGCAAAGGGCGCCCCAGCAAGCGCGATCGGCGAATGTTCGACCTGGATCGCGCACGAGAGCTTGAATGATGCCGGGCGCTGATTTAGCTAAGGCACCAAGTTATTAAGATGAGAGACTGATATGACTTATGTCGTGATCGATAACTGCATTGCCTGCAAATATACCGACTGCGTCGAGGTATGTCCGGTGGACTGCTTCTATGAAGGCGAAAACATGCTGGTGATCCACCCGGATGAATGTATCGATTGCGGCGTATGCGAACCCGAATGTCCCGCCGACGCGATCCGCCCCGATACCGAACCGGAAATGGAAAAATGGGTCGAATTCAATCGCAAATATTCCGAACTCTGGCCGGTCATCATCGAAAAGAAAGACCCGCTGCCGGGCTATGAAGACCGCGATGGCGAAACTGACAAGGTGACCAAATATTTCTCGGAAAACCCGGGCGAGGGCAGCTGATCAGGGTGATTCGCCCGATTCGCCGCAAATTTGCGTCCATTTGGTAAAAAACGTCGAATCTTGGCCGAATCTGGTCGAGATTCCCGTTTGGCAGTCTGTCAGACGCTTCCGAAATGCCCATTTTTGTGGTATATGAAATTTACATGACGAAGACTGCCTGATCTCCATCGCACTGCGCTGTCGCCAGCGGGTGGATTACTTTGCGCCAATTTTCCATTTGACGAGCGTATGTTGATACCTCGCCAAAATTTTTGTCGCTCTGGTTCAGGGGTCCTTGCGAGGAAGGATTGCATGAGCAAAACGAAGAAGTCTGAATTCAGCCCGAACGAATACGTGGTTTACCCGGCGCATGGCGTCGGTCAGATCGTATCGATCGAGGAACAGGAAATCGCCGGCATTTCGATGGAGCTCTTCGTGATCTCCTTTGAAAAGGACAAGATGACCCTGCGGGTGCCAACCAACAAGGCCACCGAAATCGGGATGCGGTCGCTATCCACCCCCGACGTGGTCAGCCAGGCGATGAAAACGCTGCGCGGCAAGGCGAAGGTGAAACGTGCCATGTGGTCGCGCCGGGCGCAGGAATACGAACAGAAAATCAACTCGGGCGATCTGATCGCCATCGCCGAAGTGGTGCGTGACCTGCACCGCACCGACGATCAGCGCGAACAAAGCTATTCCGAACGTCAGCTTTATGAAGCGGCGCTGGAACGGCTGACCCGCGAAGTTGCCGCCGTTGCCGGGGGCGACGAAGTCGCCGCCGCCAAGAAGGTGGACGAAGTGCTGGTGTCGCGCGCCGCCTAAGCGCCAGACATCGGAGACAATAAAGACCGCGTTCCTTCGGGGGCGCGGTTTTTCTTTGGCGGCCGCGAAATCGCGGCGCTCCGGGTATGCTTCGTGGCCGTGTTTGCGCAGTCCGTAGGCCGGGCTTCAGCCCGGCACCTCCCCGGCACCCTCCCCGGCACGCACTTCCCTTCACGCAGCACTCAACGCCAGCAGCAGCACGATTTCGCACATCTGCTGCGACGCGCCCAGAATGTCGCCGGTCTGACCGCCGATCTTGGCCCGCGCCATCAATCCCACGGCCGCCGCTACGATCAGCGCCAACAGCGTCAGCCCAAACGCCGCCATTCCCAGACAAAGCAGCGCCAGCCCCAAGGCCACTGCGACCCCGATCCCGGCCACGCGCCAGTCCGGCCGCCCTTGCGCCCGCGACAACCCACCGTCGCGCGCATTGGGCAGCCAAGCCATCAGCACCGGCATCCCCGACCGTGACAGCGCCGCCACCGCCACCAGCGCCCACAGCCCGCCGTCCTGCCCCAGCAGCACCGACAAGCCCCCCCAACGCGCGGCGAGGCTCAGCACCAAGGCGATCACGCCGTAACTGCCGATATGGCTGTCTTTCATGATGTCCAACCGCCGGGCCCGGTTCCAACCGCCCCACAGCCCGTCGGCACTGTCGGCCAAGCCGTCTTCGTGCATCGCACCGGTCAGCATCACCAACGCCAGCAGCACCAGCAAAGCCACCGCCTGCGGCCCCAACCCGACCCATTGCGACAGCGCCGCCAAAATCGCCCCCAGCACCGCAACCACGGCCCCCGCCAGCGGATAAGCCCAAGCCGCCCGCGCCCCGCGCTCATAGGCCGCGTCCGGCAACGATACCGGCAACCGGGTCAGCAATCCGACCGCCACCGCGACATCGCGCCATTGCATTCCGAAAGTGTCGTTTTCGCGCATCGCCCCGGCCCATTCTGTTGCTTGCCCCCCGATAACATTGGGGTAAACAGGCGACAAAGCAAAAAAGGACCCCGGCCATGTCGCAGCCTTTCCATACTCTGGATGATTTTCGCACCCTGTTGGCGCAGGCCCCAAGCCCCGATAGCAGCGCCCGCGCACAGGCCGAGGCCCGCAACGGCCAGTTGACCAAGCCGCCGGGCGCATTGGGACGGCTGGAAGATCTGGCGATCTGGTATGCTGGCTGGCGCGGCACTGACCGTCCCGCAATCACTGCGCCGCAGGTGGTGATCTTTGCCGGCAATCACGGGATCACCGCACAGGGCGTTTCGGCCTTTCCGGCCGAAGTCACCGAACAGATGGTGCTGAATTTCCGCACCGGTGGGGCCGCGATCAACCAATTGTCGAAAACCTTTGGTGCTACGATGACCGTCCATGCGCTATCACTGGACCGGCCCACCGCCGATTTCACCCAAAGAGCCGCGATGACCGAAGCAGACCTGCTGGAGGCGTTGCAAACCGGCTGGAACGAGGTGAATGCCGATACGGACCTGTTGGTCACCGGCGAAATGGGAATCGGCAACACCACCTCTGCCGCCGCGATTGCCCATGCGCTCTATGGTGGTGCCGCTGCCGACTGGACCGGGCGCGGTACCGGCGTCGACGATGCGGGGCTCGCCAATAAAACCCGCGTGGTGGCCGAAGCTGTCGCGCTGCATGGCGCTCAGGGCGATGGGCTCGCGGCGCTGCGCCGTCTGGGCGGGCGCGAATTGGCGGCGATGGCCGGGGCCATCGCGCGGGCGCGGGCTTTGCGCATCCCGGTGATCCTCGACGGGTTCATCTGTTGCGCCGCTGCCGCTTGTCTCGACGCCACCGTGCCGGGCGCATTGGATCATTGCGTCGCCGGTCATGTCAGCGCCGAAGCGGGTCATGACGCCTTGCTGGCCAAGCTGGACAAGACACCTCTGCTCTCGCTCGGCCTGCGCCTTGGGGAAGGATCGGGCGCGGCGCTCGCCATCGGTGTGCTGCAAGCAGCCATCGCCTGCCATTCCGGCATGTCAACCTTTGCCGAAGCCGGGGTCGCGGATGGCTGACCGGCTTTCATCTTGGTGAAAATACTCCGGGGGAGTCGGTGCAAACCCGCAAGGGTTTCAACGGCGGGGGCAGCGCCCCCAATCCGCGCCTGGTCCTGTTCGCACTGGTCCCGCCTCAGTCATCTTCCGACTGGCGTTTCTCCAACTGAGCCAGCAACGCGGTTTCCAGATCCTTTTCCAACTCGCGCGCCCGTTTCACATAGGCCGGGTTCTGCGCCGAAGGCACATTCGGATCCCAGACCTGCGCCAATTCGCGGATCGCTTCGCGGTCGTGGTGATAAAACACCTTCTCGGCCTCCGCCGCTTCGAAATTGGTCAGCCCGATATTTTCCAGCACATAGCGCCCGGCGCGCAGGGAACTGTCGAAGGTTTCGCGCACGATGTCATTGGCTCCGGCCTGATACAGCTTGAACACATCGGTCCGGTCACGGGCGCGCGCAATGATATGCAGGTCGGGCCGTTCGCGCCGGGCAAAGGCGACCAGCCGCGCCGCCGCGCTTGGATCGTCCAACGCCACCACCAGAACGCGCGCGTCCTTCAACCCCGCCGCATGCAACAGTTCGGGCCGGGTCGGATCACCGAAAAACCCCTTGAACCCGAATTGCCGCATCAGCCGGATGGTTTCCATATCGTGATCCAACACCACGGTCTTGAACCCGCTCGACTGTACCAACCGGTTGACGATCTGCCCGAACCGGCCGATCCCGGCGATGATCACCGGGCCTTGTTCGTCAATCATATCGGGTTCGTGGGGGTCGCTTTCGCCCATCTTGCGCGACAGCAGGTCATACAGGATGAACAACAAGGGCGTGGCCAGCATCGACAGGGCCACCACCAGTGACAGACGGTCGGCCAGCCCTGCGGGCAACACATTCTGTTGCCGCGAAAATGACAACAGCACAAATCCGAATTCCCCCGCCTGGGCCAACGACAGCGTGAACAGCCACTTGCCGCGCCCCTTCAACCCGAACAGCACCGCCAGCAGATACAGGATCACCCCCTTGATCAGCAACACCGTCAAGGTCAGCCCGATCAGGTCCAGCGGTTCGCGCAGGAAAACATCGAAATCGATACCGGCGCCGACGGTGATGAAAAACAATCCCAGCAGCAGCCCCTTGAACGGTTCGATATCGCTTTCAAGCTCGTGGCGGAATTCACTGTTGGCCAGAACCACGCCGGCCAGAAAGGTGCCAAGCGCGGGCGACAGCCCGACCAGCGTCATCAACAGCGCGATGCCCAGCACGATCAGCAGCGCCAGCGCGGTATACATCTCGCGCAGCCTTGCGTGATGGATGAAGGCAAACAGCGGCCGGGTCAGAAAAATTCCCGCCAGGATGATCACCGCCACCGCCGCCAAAGTGACCAATGTCACCCCCCAGCCCGGCAATCCCTCGACCAGCGACATCGTGCTATGCACCGCTTCGCCGTGATCGCTGGCGCGGCTGATCGATCCGTCGTCTTTCAGGCTGGCGGTGGGCATCAGCGCCAGCAACGGCAACAGAGCCAGCATCGGGATCACCGCGATATCCTGCGTCAGCAGCACCGAAAACGCCGACCGTCCGCCGCCGGTCTGCATCAGCCCCTTTTCCGACAGGGTCTGCAAAACGATCGCGGTGGAAGACAGCGCGAAAATCATCCCCACCGCCAGCGCCGGGCGCCATTCCAACCCCAAAGCCATCGACAATGCCATCATCGCCGCCGTGCTCAGCCCGACCTGCAAACCGCCCAACCCGATCAGCTTGTGGCGCATGTCCCACAGCGTGCGCGGGGTCAATTCCAGCCCGATCAGGAACAGCATCATCACCACGCCGAATTCGGCAAAATGCTGCAAATCCTGAGTTTCTGCACCGACCAGCCCAAACACGGGACCGATCACGATCCCGGCGGTCAGATATCCAAGAACGGATCCCAGCCCAAGCCGCGCGGCCAGCGGCACCGCGATCACCGCGGCGAGAAGATAGATTGTGGCGGCAAACAGAAACTCGTGCATGATCTTGGATCGGCCTTTCAGGTTGGCAATGGGGCGTCTTGTTTAAATTGGTCCATCACGATCTGGCTTTGAACGCGGGACACGGCGGGGTGGGGCAGCAATATGTCGTGGATCAGGGCATTGAGCGCGGTCAGGTCGGTACAATACACCCGAAGCAGGTAATCGGCATCACCGGTCAGGGTCCAGGCGCTGATGATCTCGGGGCGCAACCCGATCAGCCGGGCAAAGCCGCGGGCCTGATCCGGTCCGTGGGTGCCCAATTGCACCTGCACGAAGGCCTGCACGCTCAGCCCCAACCGTTTCGGATCAAGCCGGGCGGCATAATTCACGATATAGCCCTCGGCTTCCAACCGTTGCCGCCGCCGCCCGGCCTGGCTTGGCGACAGGTTCAGCAGTTCCGACAATTCCTGTGCGGTCAAATGGGCATTTTTTTGCAGCACGGCCAGCAGCCGCTTATCGATGTCATCCAGCATATGCGTAATTTCGTCATTTTTTCTAAATGTAATGCGACAAACCCGCATGACAACCGTTGATTGCTACAAAAAATGCGCAAATTTCCGGTGTAATTGCCTGTATTTATAGCACAGAAACGCAGCGAACAGGAGAAACGCGCATGGGACCCTTCCCGCATGACGCCCCACAGGCCAAGATCAGCCCCGAAAACCCCGCCGGTACCGACGGGTTCGAATTCGTCGAATTTGCCCATCCCGACCCCGAAGAACTGCGCGCGCTGTTCACCCGCATGGGCTATGCGCGCGTCGCCAAGCACAAGACAAAGAATGTCGAACTATGGCAGCAGGGTGATATCACCTATATCCTGAACGACGAACCGAACAGCTTTGCCAGCAACTTCGTCACGGAACATGGCCCCTGCGCCCCTGCGATGGGATGGCGCGTGGTCGATGCGCAGCACGCCTATGATCATGCCGTGGCGCAGGGTGCGGAACCTTATGATGGCGACGATAAAACGCTGGACTGGCCCGCGATCAAGGGTATCGGCGGGTCGCTGATCTATTTCACCGACCAATATCACGATACCTCGCCCTATAACGAAGAATTCGACTGGCTGTGCCCGTCGAAACCCGAAGGCGTCGGGTTCTACTACCTCGATCACCTGACCCATAACGTGTTCAAGGGCAACATGGACAAGTGGTTCCAATTCTACGGTAAACTGTTCAATTTCCACGAAATCCGCTTTTTCGATATCGAAGGCAAATTCACCGGGTTGTTTTCCCGCGCCCTGACCTCGCCCTGCGGCCGTATCCGCATCCCGATCAACGAAGATCGCGGCGAAACCGGCCAGATCGTCAGCTATCTGAAGAAATACAAGGGCGAAGGCATTCAACATATCGCAGTCGGGTCCAACGATATCTATGGATCGACCGATGCGATTGCCGCAAATGGCGTCCAATTCATGCCCGGCCCGAACGAAGCCTATTACGAATTGTCGAAAACCCGTGTCGTCGATCATGACGAACCGATCGACCGGATGATGAAACACGGCATCCTGATCGACGGCGAAGGCGTGGTTGATGGCGGCGAAACCCGGATCCTATTGCAGATCTTCTCGAAAACCGTGATCGGGCCGATCTTCTTTGAATTCATTCAACGCAAGGGCGATGACGGCTTCGGCGAAGGTAATTTCAAGGCCTTGTTCGAATCCATCGAACGCGAACAGATCGAAAACGGCGAAATCGAAGCCGCCGAATAATCGGTTGCCGGATCGTGCAAAGCCCTGCTTCGGCAGGGCTTTTTCGCGGTCGGGCTAAGGTGTGCCGTGCCCGACCGTTCATTTCTTGCTGGTTTCCGATGCCCTACTTCTCTGGCAACGTGATCAGATAGGCGAGCACATCCGCCGCTATATCGCCGCCGAAGGCCCGCAGGTTCGCCATCTCGACACCCGGGTGTGCGCTCAGTATCTTGTGAAGCACTTCGTCGGGGGCTGCTGCGGCTTCGGTTCCGACATAGGCGTGGTCGTCCCCTTCGCCCCAGTCAAGCCGTTTGCCGTCAAACCCGTGGCACGCCGCACAAACCGTCTGAAATACACCACGTCCGACCGTCGCGTCACCTGCAATCACAGCCCGGTTCGACAGGTCGATATACTTTGACACGTCGACCTGTCCACGGGTCACAAACGCGGTGATCCGTGGCATCTCGTCGTCGCTGATCATGTCCGGGGTGTAGCCATGCACGGACGACCGCAGCAGCGCGGCAATGGCCGGTTCGGGCATGCCGATGGCCCCTTCGATGCCCTTGATCCCGGTGAAATGGCTGCCATCGCGGTAGATGCCAGCGGCGCCGCGATAGTCCCAGCCGTGGCATTCCTTGCAGCGCCATGTGGTGCTGCCCGATTGTTTGGAACTGGCGGGATAGGCCGGATGGGTGCTTTCGGGCAGTTCGCGATCCAGAGCATCGGCCCAGTTGTCATAAATCCGGCCACCCGCAGCCAGCAACCAAGGTTCCGAGATCGTTTCAGGCGACCCATGGACAAATTCCTGAGCATCCTCACCATGAGAATAATCACGATCTTCGTCGTCAGCGAATACCATCGAGGCAGAAAGACTTACTACCAAGCCGATTAAAAAAAATAGATTTCCATTCCGTGAATGCGTCATCTTTTCCTCCCAAAAAAGCTGCATAGGAATGTTCGCGCGGTTTAGTTCGAAAAGCGTAGCACAGTTGGAACCGATCAAGGGAAATAATCTATCAGCGGGTTGGGGGCGTGCGGGGTATTGACGCCAGCGCAGGCACCGTAACAGCGGCAAGAACGCTCCCTCGCGTTCCCAAATGACATAGGCGCAGTGCTGCGGCTGCAGTTCATCTCGGCCTGTGCGCCATCATGAAGCGCGCTCAAGCTCTATACCGGCGACAACCGCCGCGAAAAACAACCGCCAAGGCTTTGATAGCAGAATGCTTGGGCGCCCATCGCGCCCAAGCTTGTCGAAGTGGCTGAATGCCCCGTTTCAATCGATGGTGAACGTTCCAATGCTACATACATCAAAGTTCTTTTCCGTAAGCTGATCCCCATCGTCGAAGGTCACAAGGAAATCGAATTTGCAGTAACCGGTGCCGTCATCAAAGTTGATGTCGACCTTCTGGCCATGTTCCAGAACGTCGTTGCCAAGAATATCTTCTTCCCAGGAATTGGCGCCTACATTCGACCCCTGGAATTCAACGATCGTATACCCGGAATTGTTGACAATGGTGACTTTGCGGTTGGCGGCTTGGCTCGATGTCGCGCCCATTTGCGCAACGACAAGTGCGATAGCTGCGATAAGTTTGGTCTTCATAAGCGTCTTCTCTCCTGGAGCCCGCCGACGCCCCAAAGACGCCAGTCAAAATGGCTGCATGCCGGCAAATTACAGGCGATCATGGATTTGCATAGAGGAAATAGAAGTTAAGCCCAAAAATGAGATGACGACGGCGAAACGACAGCGCTAAATGCTGGTAAAATACTGATTCGAAAGACAATAGCCGTGTCGCATCACCGAGACGTCCCGCCAAGCCATGATGCTGCCCGTTTGGTTGCGGACCCGTTGTTTTGGCGGGCTCTGTCAAAGCAGACCCAAGACCTTTTGACGGTGCATTCCACGATTCCAGCCGAGGTGCATTACCTCGCTGATATTCGCCGTTGGATGATGATCCAGGTGGCAATTGGACTACATCTCGAACACCGGCGCGACCCGACATGCCCACAGCTGACACCCAAATCCCTGTTTGCCGCGCTTGACGGTACCGGCGTCGCAAGCCGCAACACCGTGCAGGCGTTTTTGCGCGAATTGACACGTGTACAGCTTGTTGATTCCGTAGCGCCCAAGACCATCCGGCAACGCGCGCCAAAGGTATCTGAGAAAAGCGAAAAGTTGATGCAGGTCTATATCGACATCCACCTGCACGCGCTTGATACGATTGACGGGGCGGATCGCAGGGCCTTCTTACAGCGAAACCCTTCGTTTCTGTTCTTCGTGCAGCCGGAATTCGCCAAACGCATATGCCGATCCGCAGCATGGTATGATCCGCCGGAAACCATCCGATGCTTTACCAATAGCACCTCAGGCAGCAGCATTTTGCATGATCTGGTGCTTGCGACGCAGGCGCTCCGTGTCGATGTCGATGACAGGGTCTGGGTCGGCACGGTTTCGGCCGCAGGTTTGGCGCAACGCTATCAGGTTTCTCCAGCGCATGTCGCAAGGATGCTGAGTCGCGCCAGTGAACTTGGCGCAATCGGCTGGTCCCACGCCGGTCGGCGCGGAGATTGCTGGCTCTCGGCGCCGCTTTGCAAATCTTATCTGCTTTGGCAGGCTGAAAAGCTTTCCATCCTGTCCTATGCCTTCAAAGACGCGGTCCGGTCCTTTGTTGACAATGCCGCCCCCCGCGCAATGGCGCGAGAGACACAAGGCACAGCCAAAATCGCCACAGATGTCAGTTAGGGTTTAACGCCTACGAATGACGGCGACGGGCGGGGCGGGGGATCGCCAATCTCGTGCCCGATATCCGCAGACGAAAACGGAAGGCCGTGTGCACCCCCAACAAACCCGAACAGATCGAAAAAACCAGCCTCGAAACCATCGCATAGATGGTCCCTGAAACGAACAAAGCCCCGCTTCGGCGGGGCTTTGTCTTTCGGGTAGGCAAATTCGCGATCAGACCTTCAAAGGGGTGTCGCTCCGCTGCCATTCAAGGGGTTTGAACACGGCATCAACCGGTGTTTCCGCAACATGATTGATGTAGTTCGACATGGTTTTCTGAGCCAGCCCCAAGATCACATCAAGCACGGCCCGGTGGCCATAGCCGGCATCAAAGAACGCCTGCATCTGGGCCTCTGAAACATTGCCGCGTTCGCGCACCATCTGAACGGTGAATGTCCGCAGCGCTTCAAGCTTAGCAGTGGGCAGCGGCGCTTCGTTGCGCAGCGCCTCGGTCAGCGCGTCAGAGACTTTCATCATTTTTGCGATGCCGGTATGGGCCGGAACGCAGTAATGGCAGCCGTGTTCCACATTGATCGCCTGCCAGACAACGGTCAGCTCCTCCGCATCAAAATCCGTTTCCGTGAACAGCTTGTGAAGGGTTTGGTAGCCCTCATATGCCTGCGGGCTTTCGGCCAGAACTTTGTGCAGGCCGGGAAGGCGGCCAAAGGCCTTTTGTGATTTTTCCAACAGGGGTTTCGACGCTTCCGGGGATGTGTCCAGATCGTGTGAGGGGAAGTTCAGCATTTTGGGTGTCTTTCATAAACTGCGTATATTCACTCTTTAGGCTTTCTTGAGCGATCACTCAAGTATATAGTTGAGCAATCACTCAAGAAAGATGGTGACCCAATGTCCCGCAAGCCGAACTATGACCGTAATGAATTGATTGACCGCTCGCGCGACCTGTTTTGGCGGCAGGGTTGGGCGGGTACGTCTTTGAAAGACCTCGAATCCGTTTTGCAGATGAAACCGGGCAGCTTCTACGCGGCCTTTGGATCAAAGGATGCCTTGTTCGAACTCGCGATGGAAAAATATGCCATCGATGGCCTTGAACGGCTCGGCAAACTGGCGCGCGACCATGGCCCGATCAAGGCGCTGCAACGCTTTCCCCGGATGGCGATCGAAAACGAAGACGCCCCGGCCAAGGCGTGCATGCTCTCCAAGACCCTGCTCGAACTTCAGGCGCACAACCACCCGTTGGCGCAAAAAGCAAACCTGCATCTTCTGAAAATGGAAAGCCGTTTTGCAGACTTGTTTGAACAGGCGCAATCCAGCGGCGACATTGACAGCGCCCACGACCCCAAGCGGCTTGCCCGCCGGTATCAATCCGACCTTTTGGGGCTGCGCGTCTCTGCGGAACGCGAAGGCGTCGACGCAATGGCAATCGCCGCAGAGCTCGC
This sequence comes from Thalassovita gelatinovora, assembly GCF_001458355.1. Taxonomy (GTDB): domain Bacteria; phylum Pseudomonadota; class Alphaproteobacteria; order Rhodobacterales; family Rhodobacteraceae; genus Thalassobius; species Thalassobius gelatinovorus. The sequence goes on from NZ_CYSA01000010.1 coordinate 45,756, forward strand.
GGAGGGTTTGACCAGACTTTGACCCCCCATGCGCTCGGGCGACCGGGCAGGGGAGGACCGGGGCGCTGCCGCCCATACGTGCCCTGGCGCGGTTCAGATCATGGTGGCGCGATCTGGACATTGGCGGTGGTCTGTTCTGACGGCGGCTTTGCGCAGGGAGTGAACTTTGCAAAGTCGTGTCATCTACCGAAAGCGGTCGTTCATTCCGATGTCTTCGACTGCATCGAACGCTTCTATATCCCGAAGCGTCGACATTCGAAGCTGGGCTATCTAAGCCCGGTGGCACTCGAGGCCCGAGCTACCGAAACCTAATCTAGTATCCGCGGAACCGCCAGCAGGACAAGCGCCGGAGACATTCATTTCGGTAGATCAAATCCGACCCCGCATTGGCATCTAATCTGGATCACTCGCCGGGGTCAGCTCAAGTCTTCCGAAACAAGCACAGAAGCTACTCCGTCTAGAACGCTCCGATGGGAGGGGATGTAGTGGGGCGCCAAGGCAATGAAGGCCAAAGCCCAAGGTTTGTAGTTGTTGCCTTCAGGGTTGAAGTAGCGATCCGCGGGCAGATCCAATAGCTCAGGCGCCTTCTCCCGCACCACCGAGTTCTTGCGGCCGTCGGCTAGTCTCTCATCTTCAAAGCGGGAAATGTCATTTTCCTTCTGCCCTGATTGCGCTTCACCTTCCTCTGGCGTGAGAAAACTGCGTGGCAGGTGGGCTTGTTTTACTTTTGAGGGGCTTTCATCTTTGAATGCCATGAATACGAGCAAAGGCGCATCCAGCGGGCGGTCCGCGTAGCAGCGCAGAGCGACCTCGACCTTCAGCAGTATTCGCTTCGTCTTGCGCATAGATAAGCCACACTCGACCGCGAGTATGCTCGCCAATTCCGCGGCACGATCCACCGAAAACGCTTCATTCTCGCCGTACGGAATCTTCAAGGGTAAATCACAGGCCAACTCGTAAACAGCCGTCTTGAACGCCTCAGGTTCTGGATCAAGTTTCAGTCGGATGTCGACGAACTTGTCGAGGTATTTTTCGTCTTCCTTCGCAACCCCGAACCGGTGCCTCGCAAGGCTCTCCAAGTAGTCCGCATTCACCATCAAGCAGAAGACGAAGCCGGACTGGCCGAAGATGAGTTTCGTCGCTTCCAAGAAGGAAATCGCATATTCAGGGTGGCAGCGATCAAGCTCGTCGATGATCACCACAACGCGCTCATTCTCGGCGCCTTCGACGAGCGCTGCCCGTAGAACTTCAAGCTGTTCGGGAAGTTCAGTTTTTCGAACTCTTTCAGCGGCCATCTGCGAAGCGATGAGTTGCCCCGCTACTTTCGACATCTCGCTGCCAACGTCCTTGATGACACCATCTAGCGCGTCAAAATCTTCTAGCTGGTCGATGGCGCTGTCGGTTATCGCTTCAAAGACTTCGTCTGCGCCAGACTTAAGCATGGCGCGGGTGAGTGCCCGTGCGCCGATGGCTCCAACTTTCCTAGCGGATTCCAGCGCTTTCTTACCCTTGCCTTTTTCGCCTTTCGGCAGCGCGTCCACGAGCGCGCCGAGCAGCGTAATGACAGGGTCGCCGGAGTGATCAGACTGCTGCACGTCGACTTCAACGACAACTTCGCCCGCGCTCTTGAGCTGTTTTGCCCAAGCTTTGCGGAAGAAGGTCTTGCCACGACCGAACCCGGCTTCGATCGAAATCACCTTTTCCGTGTCAATCGACTGAACGAGATTCGTGAAGGCATGGCCTATCTCTTCATAACCTAGTCGGTCGTTTTCCCAAGCGTCTTCCGCAGATGTGTCCTTCAAAACAAGACCCCTCAATAATCCGTCAAGCACAGTAGCAACTACGAGAGAATCATGAAAGGGTGACTAGTGGAAGAGAAGCAAGCCATCAATTAGCTGAAGGTCTGCTGTTACCTCGATGATAGTTCGCATTGAATGGCTAGTTTGGGGCTGACAGCAGTCATTCGCGGCTTGCCCTATAAGCAGCAGCTTTAAGTCCCCAAGTCCCCGTTCTCCCCCAACGGGGCAATCTGTACTCTTTCCCGCTGCAAATTGTACAAATGCCCTCAAACTTCTATGCGTCAGGCCGGTTGGGATCGGGCCTCTGTCAGCGCCTCGGGCAGCGCGGCGGCGAACCGTTTCAGGTCTTCGGGACGTCCGGCGCTGACCCGGATACAGCGGTTTTGCGGGGCCACGAACGGCATCCGCACGAACACCCCCCGCGTCACCAGCCCGTCCAGCACCGCCTTGGCAAACGCCCCGTCAGCGCCGCAATCCACCGCCACGAAATTGGTCGCCGAAGACAGCGCAACCAATCCGTTTTGCGCCGCGATCCGGGCGATTTCCGTCCGTCCGGCCGCCACGTTGGCACAGGTCTGCGCCAACCAATCGGGGTCGTTCAACGCCGCCAAAGCGCCGATCTGGGCGCTGCGATTCATCCCGAAATGATTGCGGATCTTGTTGAAGCTGGTGATCAGGTCCGCCGCCCCCAAAGCATAGCCGACACGCGCCCCGGCCAGCCCGTAAGCCTTTGAAAAGGTGCGCATCCTGATCAGGCGCGGGTCTTCTATATCCAGCTCGACAGCGGTGCCTTCGGGGGCGAATTCGACATAGGCCTCGTCCAGCACCAACAGGCACCCTGCGGGCAATTTGTCCATCGCCTTGACGATGTCCGCGCCTTTGTGCCAGCTGCCCATCGGGTTGTCGGGATTGGCCAGGTAAACGATCTTGGCCCCGACCTCCGCCGCCTTGGCAAACAGGGCGTCGGGGTCTTCGTTGTCGCCTTTGTAAGCCACCTTGTGCAGCACCCCGCCAAAGCCCGCGACATGGTAATTGAAGGTCGGATAGGCACCGTCCGACGTCACCACCGTGTCGCCGACCTCCACCAGCATCCGCGCCAGATACCCCAGCAACCCATCGATGCCTTCACCCACGACGATGTTTTCCACCCCAATCCCACGCCCCGCCGCCAACGCCCCGCGCAGATCATGACTTTCCGGATCGCCATACATCCACAAATCCGCCGCAGCGGATCGGATCGCCTCGACCGCCTTGGGCGAAGGACCAAAGACGTTTTCATTCGCCCCCAGCCGTGCCAGAAAAGGCCGCCCCATCGCGCGTTCCTGCGCTTCGGGGCCGACAAAGGGAACGGTTGCGGGCAGACTGTTCGTCAGTTTGGTGTAGCATGGTTTTGTCATGCTGCCAGATAAACCAAAGCATCCCGGCGGGGCAAGCACGCCGTGCGTGCCCCAACGTCTTTGTGGATTTCAGCGCCGGAACCCCGATACTGGCCACAAAGCCAGAGGAGACCTTCAGATGAGCCGCGTCAGCGTTGAAATCGAAAACCACATTGCCCGGGTGACCCTGACCCGTGGTGACAAGATGAATGCCCTTGATCCCGCCATGGTCGAAGCGCTGATCGCCGCGGGCGAGGCACTGATCGGCAATGACGACATCCGCGCTGTGGTGCTGTCGGGCGAAGGGGCCGCGTTCTGCGCCGGGCTTGATGTGGCCAGCTTCGGAGCGCTTGCAGGTGGCGACGTGGAAGAACGGGTGATGACCCGCACCCATGGGCTTGCCAATCAATATCAGCGGGTTTCTCTGGTCTGGCGCGACGTGCCTGTGCCGGTGATTGCGGCGTTGCATGGCGTCACCTTCGGTGGCGGTATGCAGATTGCGCTGGGGGCGGATATCCGCATTGCCCATCCCGACACCCGGTTGTCGATCATGGAAATGAAATGGGGGCTGGTGCCCGATATGGGCGGTATGGTGCTGTTGCCACAGTTGATGCGTTCAGACGTGCTGCGTCGGCTGACTTATACAAACGATCAGGTCCCGGCCGCCGAAGCGCAAATGCTGGGGCTGGTGACGGAATTGAACGCGGATCCCAAAGCCGCTGCTCTTGCTTTGGCCGAACAGATCGCTGGCAAAAGCCCCTCTGCCATCCGCGCAGCCAAACGGTTGATCGCAGTGGCCGAAAGCGGGACCTCCGAGGCCGAAATCCTGCTGGCCGAAAGCCGCGAACAAACCGATCTGATTGGCAAGCCGCATCAGATGGAAGTGATCGCTGCCAATATGCAAAAACGCGCCCCGGTTTTCGACTAACCTCAGGCGGATTGATGTCAGCCGCTCCGTGTCGGTCAAATGGTGGCGTATCGTAGGATGGGGCTGTGGCCTGCAAGTTGGCGATGCTCATAACATAAAAAAGAAGGCACGTTTTAAACGTGCCTTCCTGATACCTGACAGAGGGTCGGTTGCGATCAGCCCAGTTCGGCCAGCCGTGCCAAAGCCGCCTTCAGCTTGGCTTCTTCCTCTTCCCGCGCAGCCAGGTTGGCGCGGGTTTCTTCGACCACATCTTCCGGTGCGCTTGCGGCAAAATTCGGGTTGTTCAGCCGTCCGCGCAGCCCGCCCAATTCCTTGCCCAGCTTGCCCAGCGTCTTTTCCAACCGCGCCTTTTCCTCACCGATATCGATGATGTCGGCCAATGGCAGCCCAAAGGAACCGCCTTCGACTGCCACGGTGATGCAACCTTTGGGGAACTCCGCCACTTCGGTCAGGCTGTCGATCCGCGCCAACCGCTTGATCAGAACCTCGTTGCGCGCCCATGCCGCCTTGCCTGCGTCGTCAAGCGCCGACACCAGCATCGGAACATGCAGACCGGCTGGCACATGCATCTGGGCCCGGGCTGATCGGACTTCCTCGATCAGCGAAATCACCCAGTTCATTTCCCGGTCGGCCGCCGCGTCGACCAGATCGGCGGATTTGTAGCCCGGCCAATCAGCATGGACCAGCATCTTAGCCCGATCCCCGGTGGCGCCCCATAGTTCCTCGGTGATGAAGGGCATGATCGGGTGCAGCAGGATCAGGCACTGATCTAGCACCCAGCCCATCACCTTTTGCGTTTCGGCTTTGTCGGCATTTTCTTCGCCCTGCAACAGCGGTTTGGAAAATTCCACATACCAGTCACAGACCTTGCCCCAGACAAAGGCGTAAAGCGCCTGTGCGGCGTCGTTGAAACGGTAAGCCTCCAGCGCCGCATCGACCTCTTCGCGGACCTTGGCAACTTCGCCGATGATCCATTTGTTCACCGTGGCCGTTGCGGCTGGCACCTCTGCTACCGGGGCGCCGGCCTCGTAAACGCCGTTCATTTCTGCGAACCGGGTGGCGTTCCAGATCTTAGTGCCGAAATTTCGGTAACCCGCGATCCGCTGCATATCGAGCTTCAGCACACCGCCCAAGGACGCCATCGTGGCATTGGTAAACCGCAGCGCGTCAGCACCGTACTCATCGATGATGTCCAACGGATCGACCACGTTGCCGGTCGATTTCGACATCTTCTTGCCCTTGGCGTCGCGTACCAGCCCGTGCAGATACACGGTATCGAACGGGATCTCATCGACCACCGCCAACTGCATCATCATCATTCGGGCGACCCAGAAAAACAGGATGTCCTGCCCGGTGATCAACACATTGGTAGGGAAATAGCGCTGCAACGCTTCGGTCTGTTCCGGCCAACCCAGCGTGCCAATCGGCCACAGGCCGGAACTGAACCAAGTGTCCAGAACGTCCGGGTCGCGCCAGACCGGATAGACCAGCTTGGTCGGGTCCTGATCTACCGCATACTGCGCCAGGCTTTCGGCCAGCGCGTGAACGGCGGCATTCTTGTCTGCGACCTCGATCACGGAGGCATGGTTCAGCGGGGCCGGAATATCGGCATTGTCGTCGTTGAACTTCTCCACCACACCGGCGAAATCTGCGGCGCAGTGATGCACGTCGCCCGCATGCAGCATCCCCCCCGCGTTCAGCAGACGGCCCATTTCGACCAGGTCCAGATCGCCATCACCTTCATCGTCTTTGAAATCCGGCGCGCTCAGGTCCAGCCCGTACCAGACCGGGATCTGGTGGCCCCACCACAATTGCCGCGAAATGCACCAAGGTTCGATGTTTTCCAACCAGTGATAATAGGTCTTTTCACCGCTTTCGGGCAGGATCTTGACGCTGCCATCGCGCACCTTGTCCAGCGCCGGTCCGACGATCTTGTCGGTCTCCACGAACCACTGATCGGTCAGCATTGGTTCGATCACAACCTTGGACCTATCGCCAAAGGGCTGCATGATCGGCTTGCTTTCGACAAAGGGCACTTCCTGACCTTCCTCGTCCAGCACTGTCACGGCAAGATCCGCGTCGTTGATATCCTCGATCACCGCCTTGCGGGCGTCAAAGCGATCCATGCCTCGGTATTTTTCCGGCACCAGGTTTAGCGTATCCACTTCGATTTCGCTGGTCTCCGACCCGGCCGCGATCTCGCGGGCTCGCTTGACGGCTTCCTCATAGGGCAGGCCATCATCGCGCATCGCGCCCTTGGTATCCATCAGTCGGTACATCGGCAGCTTGCCGCGCTTGGCGACCTGATAGTCGTTGAAATCATGCGCGCCGGTGATCTTCACCGCACCGGATCCGAAATCGGGATCGGGATAGCTATCGGTGATGATCGGGATCAACCGGTCACACAGCGGCAGATGCACCATCTTGCCGACGATCGGGGCATAGCGTTCGTCATCGGGGTGTACCGCGACGGCACCGTCGCCCAACATGGTTTCAGGCCGGGTGGTGGCGATCGAGATGTAATCGCGGGTTTCGCGCAGCACCACTTTGCCGTCTTCGTCCTTTTCGACATAGTCATAGGTTTCACCATCGGCCAGACGGTATTTGAAATGCCACATATGGCCGTTCACTTCGACATTTTCGACTTCCAGATCGGAAATCGCGGTTTCGAAATGCGGGTCCCAGTTGACCAGACGCTTGCCGCGATAGATCAACCCCTTGCGGTACATTTCGACGAAGACCTTGATCACGGCGTCGTGGAAATTGCCATCTTCCCCTGCCGGTGCGCCTTCGGCACCGGACATGGTGAAAGCGTTGCGCGACCAATCACAAGACGCGCCAAGGCGCTTCAATTGCTCGACGATTGTGCCGCCCGATTGCGCTTTCCATTCCCAGACTTTTTCGAGGAAGGCGTCGCGCCCAAGTTCGGCACGCGACGGCAGTTGTGCCTTGGCCAGTTCGCGTTCGACAACCATCTGGGTGGCGATGCCGGCATGGTCCTGACCCGGTTGCCACAGCGTATCGTACCCCTGCATCCGCTTCCATCGGATCAAAATGTCCTGCAGCGTGTTATTGAAGGCATGCCCCATATGCAAAACGCCGGTGACATTGGGTGGCGGGATCATGATGCAGAAGCTCGACGCCCCCGGTTTTGCATTGGCCCCGGCGCTAAAGCAGCCCGCCTTTTCCCAAGCCGCGTAAAGGCGGCTTTCTGCTTCGGCCGCATTGAAGGTTTTTTCCATCGCCATGATCCCAGAACTCGCGTAAAATATCGTTCTCTCCCGTCTACCGAACTGGACCGGAAAGGAAAAGCCGTTATCAGACAGGGCGCATTTGCGGTGTGGGCGGGTTTGTCTCGTCTCCGGCCTTTGCCTGCGCCAATTGTCTTCTTGCCGTCATTCTTGAGATGTCATCCGCGCGCCAGCCCGCAGCAGGGGCAAGGGGATGAAACAGCCCTTGAGCAGGCTAACACAATCCGTTTGCCAACATTGCCAAGGGGCCTGTGCAAACAGATTGTCCTTAATATGCCCTCAAGACGGTTCCGGCCTCTTTACTACCGCTGCCCATCTCTGCTGTCCCCCGTCTTGCCATGTACCGAAGCCAGATGGCATTCGGCCAATCGTCTGGCGGTTCTGGCAAAGCTGGGGTCCCGCGAATGCTGGGCGGCAACGATGGCACCGTCAACAAGGACGGCAAGACTGCGCGCGGTTTCAGTAACATCGGGTATCTTCATTTCCATGGCTTGTGCCTTGAGCCAGGTAAGAAGGTATTCCTTGTGCAGATCGGCCGCGCGGCGGACCGCGTCATTGCCGGTATCGAATTCGGCGACGGCATTGATGAACGGGCAGCCATAGAATCCCGGATCGGAAAACCATTCTTCCAGCACGTCAAACACCGCCAACAGGCGGGTTTGCGCCGGACCGTCGATTTCGGCCAGTCGGCCGAAGAACCAACTGCGCCAAGTTTCCCCTTCAGCTTCGAGGACAGCCGAGATCAAGTCTTCTTTCGAACGAAAGTGATTATAAAGCGTCGCCTTTGCAGTGCCCGCCCGCGACAGGATGGAATCGATCCCAGTGGCGGCAAAGCCGTGATTGCAGAACAGGTGGGACGCCGCGCTCATGATCTTGTCGCGCGCGGATGTCGCTGGCAGGGCGGCAAAGCTCCAGCCGGAAGTGTCCCGCAGGCAAATGTCGTTCAGTCCATCATCCATTTCGGCGGCCCTTCGTGAAACACCACGCAAATCTCAAAAGGCACCCGGAAAACTAACAGCCTGCGCTGTAACAAGGCGCCTCTTGTAAAATGTTTTCCATATATAAGGCGATAAATCAAGACAGATTGGTCTTCTTCTTGAAGGTCCTTTTTAGGAATCGGGCTGCTGGTGAATCTACCGACTCTCCCTTGTGTCTTCCGGGAATTTTCGGTCGGGTGAGAGGTGGAAACGCGAAAATGAGTCATTTTACGCCCGAATACGGGCGGTCTAGCTCAATTTTCGCCAAAATATTACTCAAACCAAGTTTGTCGCCCATTTGGCAGGTCGAAAGATTGACGGGGGCAAATGGATTCGCCGTAATTAGACAGAACGGTATGTTCAGTGCTGCTTGATTGACGTGAGTGAAAGGGGACGAAATGATCGTGACGCGATTAAACGAGACGGCCGCAGATCCTGCGGCAATTGCCCCCGCAGAGCGCATCGTGAAACCCATCCGGGGCTCGCATGTCGCCATTCGTGCGCTTTCACATGCTTACCGGCGTTCAGATGGGCTTGTCCTGAAAGACATGGATTTCGAAATCCAACAAGGCGAGGTTGTCGCACTTCTCGGCCGATCAGGATGTGGCAAGTCAACGCTGTTGCACATGATGGCGGGGCTGACCTTGCCCAGTCAGGGCGAGGTCGTGATCAATGGTAACACCTTGCGGGCCCCGTCGCCGAAATGGGTCATGATGTTTCAGGCCCCGTCGCTTTATCCTTGGATGACGGTGGCCCAGAACGCGGCACTTGGCCTGCGATTTTCGCGGCGCAGCGATGAAATCGCTCAGCGCGTCCCAGAAGTGCTTGGACTGGTCGATCTTGCCAGTTTTGCAGATCGTAATGCGCAGGAATTGTCCGGTGGCCAGCAACAGCGCGTAGCCCTGGCCCGATCGCTCGCCCCGAGCCCGGAAATGCTGCTTCTGGATGAACCGTTTTCGGCGCTTGATGCCTTCACGCGCCGCGCTTTGCAAAAAGACGTGCGTAAGATTGCCAAGACCCTCGGCCTTACCTTGGTCATCGTGACCCATGATGTGGGCGAAGCGGTGCGTATGGCCGACCGTGTTCTGGTGCTCGAAGCCAATCCAGGACGCATCGCCGAAGACACCCAGATCGCCCTGACCGAGGACGAGCGCAGCGGCGGGTCCGAGCCATTCCAGAACGAACATTCCCGCCTTATGGGCATTTATTCCGATGTCGCCGACATGAGCGATGTCCCCACCGAAAACGATTTCGCGCAGCTTTAAGAGGACCGAAAGACCTATGACCGATCCCCATCACAAGAAGACCTGTTCGCACCAGCATGAACACGGGCATGAACTCGACCTCCACGGTGCCTGCTGCGGCGGCGAAACCGACTTCGATCCTGGCCGTCGTTCGGCGCTGGATCTTCTGGCCAAGGGCGGCATGGCTGCGATGCTGGCCGGTATGACCGGGGCGCTGCCGCAGATGGCACAAGCCCAAGATGATGACGTGCTGCGCATCGGATATCTGCCGATTACCGACGCGACTCCGCTATTGGTGGCCCATGCCAAAGGGTATTTCGAAGAAGAAGGTGTCAAGGCCGAAAAACCGACGCTGATCCGCGGCTGGTCGCCGCTGATCGAAGGCTTCGCGGCGGGCAAGTTCAACCTGGTGCACTTCCTCAAACCGATCCCGGTCTGGATGCGCTACAACAACAACTTCCCGGTCAAGGTGATGGCCTGGGCTCATACCAACGGGTCGGCCTTGGTGGTGGGGCGTCATACCGATATTGCCGATTTCGCCGGTCTAGGCGGTAAACAGGTGGCGGTTCCGTTCTGGTATTCGATGCACAATATCGTGCTGCAATACGCGCTGCGCGCCGCCGGGATCAAGCCGGTGATCAAGGCGCAGGGTGAAGCGATTGCCCCCGACGAATGCAACCTGCAGGTCCTGCCTCCGCCCGAAATGCCGCCCGCTTTGGCCGCCAAGAAGATCGACGCCTATATCGTGGCCGAACCGTTCAACGCCTTGGGCGAATTGAAGGCCGGGGCCCGGATGCTGCGGTTTACCGGCGATATCTGGAAAAATCATCCCTGCTGTGTGGTCTGCATGAACGAAGAGACCACCAAGGCGAAACCGGAATGGACCCAAGGCGTGATGAACGCGGTGGTCAAGGCGTCGATCTATGCGTCGCAAAACAAGGAAGAAGTGGCAGAACTGCTTTCCAAGGACGGGGCAGGATACCTGCCAGCCCCCGCTGCGGTGGTGAAGCGTGCGATGACGCTTTACGCCGACAATCCCGACTATATCGAATCCGGCGCGATCAAGAACGAAGGCGAATTCCTCAACGGCCGGATCGATTTCCAGCCTTGGCCCTATCCTTCGGCGACCAAGCTGATCGTCGGGGCAATGAACAAGACAGTGGTGTCGGGCGATACGACTTTCTTAGACGGGCTGGACCCTGAATTCGTGGCCAATGACTTGGTCGATTACAACTTCGTCAAGAACGCGCTGGAAAAATACCCCGAGTGGAAAAGCGATCCTTCGGTCAGCGGTGGCGATCCCTATACCCGTACCGAGATCCTGAAACTATGAGCACGCTGGCCGATATTCCCATGCGGTTCAGCCTACCCGGGCTGGGCCGTGCCCGGGGGGTGGTGAATGCCGCTCTCGGCATCGGTATTCTGCTGGCCCTTTGGTGGGGCGGCGGCTGGGTCGTCGCCAACAACGATGATCTGTTCGCTTTCGCCGATTTTGCCCCGGCACCGACACTGACGCGGCTGTGGGAAATGATCGTGACCGGCGAGGTGGTGAGCATGTCTGGCCCGTCGCTGATGCGGGTTGGGTTGGGTCTGCTCTATGCGGCGGCAATCGGGGTGCCGGTGGGGATCACCATCGGGCGGATGAAGCGGGTGAATGAAGTGGCCAACATGCCGTTTCAATTCCTGCGGATGATTTCACCGCTCGCCTGGATGCCGATCGCTGTAATGGCGTTCAAGACCTGGGATGGTGCGATCATCTTCCTGATCACTATGGCCGCCGTCTGGCCGATTCTGTTTTCCACCGCCGGTGGGGTGCGCCGGATCGACCCGGCTTGGCTCAAGGTGGCGCGGAACTTGGGCGCTAATCCGATCCACATGCTCTTCGTGGTGATCCTGCCGGCGATCGCGGTCGATGTCCTGTCAGGGATCCGGCTGGCGCTTGGTGTGGCTTGGGTGGTGTTGGTGCCGGCCGAATATCTCGGGGTGACCTCGGGCCTTGGCTACGCGATCAACGATGCCCGCGACACGCTCGACTATGCCCAGCTTGGGGCCGTGGTGGTGGTGATCGGTGTCATTGGCTTCATGCTCGACTGGCTTTGCATGATGGCAATCAAGAAATTCAACTGGCTGCGCGAAGATCACTGACGCGCCTCCAAAAGACGAGACCAAATATCTGACTACCAAAGGAGAATTCAGATGTCCGAACCTGCAACCGCACTCACTGGCTGCCTTGCTCCCGACGCGGGTCTCGACCCGATCGACAAATCCGGGTTGGAAGGGTTGATCGCAAAGGGCAAGGAAAATCCCCAGGCGATCAAAACGCTGAAATGTAAAACCGTTGCCGAGGGCCGTTTCCGCCACGCCAACTATATCCGAAACCTTGAACCCTATATCGTCGACGAACCGCCAGCGTTGCTGGGCGACGACACTGCGCCGAACCCGTCCGAGGCTTCTCTGGCCGCTCTGGGGTCCTGTGTTGCGGTTGGTCTGCACGCCAACGCTGTTGCCCGCGGTATCACCGTGCAATCGCTGGAACTGGAATTGGAAGGTGATCTGAACATCACTGCCGTCTGGGGCACCGGCGATGTATCGGCAAAGCCGGTTGGTTTCACCGATGTGCGCATCAAAGTCGACATGAAAGCCGACTGCCCGCAGGAAGAAATCGACGCTTTGGTCAACCACGTGATCCAGTGGTCGCCAGTGTTCAACACCTTCTCGCGGCCGGTGAACATGATCGCCGAAACCGTCTGACCCAAACCTTGTCCCTCGGTCGCGCGAAGCCGGGGGGCAGGGCCACCACCTCCACCTCTCTTTTCCGATGCCTGCCCAGGAGCTCTGCCATGAATATCGCGACACCCTTAAACGCAATCCAGATGGACGAAATCGAACGGATTTCGTGTCAAACCCTCGCCCCGATGGCGCGCAAAATCGACGAAGAACGCATTTATCCCGAAGAGATCATGCGCGCCATGGGCGCTGCCGGGGCCTATGGCACCCATATTGGCGGGACTGAAGCGGGTACGGACCTGTCCGATGCCATCTTGTCGATGGCCAAGGCGTCCGAAACCTGTCTGTCCACCGGTTTTTGCATGTGGTGTCAGGATACGCTGGCCTGGTACATCGCGAGTTCAGACAATGATTGGCTCAAGTCCAACATTCTGCCCAAGGTTGCCACCGGCGAAGTGTTGGGCGGGACCGGCATGTCCAACCCAATGAAATCCATCGCCGAAATCGAACCGCTGCGCCTCAAAGGCAAGCGCGTCGAGGGCGGCTATTCGGTGAAAGGGCTGCTGCCTTGGGTGTCAAACCTGTCCGAAGACGGCTGGTTCGGCATCATGTTCTCGGTCGAGGACGGCGATCAGCTCAAGACCGTGATGGCCATTGCCCACGCGGACGAATCCAAGGGCGTCAGGCTCAAACTTGACCACGAATTCGTTGCGATGGGTGGGACGGCCACTGCCAACATCCAGTTCCGCGATGTCTTCATTCCCGACGAACAGGTGGTCGGCGACCCGGCCCCGGCTTTCATTCAGCGCATCCGTGGCGGCTTCGTTCTGCTGCAATGCGGTATGGCCGCTGGCATGATCAAAAGTGCGATCGACCAGATGGAGCAGGTCAAAGGCCCGCTTGGACATGTGAACAAGTTTCTCGACAAGCAGCCGGAGGATTTCCAGGCCGAATATGACGCCCTTGTCGCCGACGTGCTGGAAATGTCGAAGACGCCTTATGACCTAAGCCCGGAATTCTGGAAGCGCGTGCTCGAAGCGCGCCTCAAGGGCGGCGAATTGGCTATGGAGGCGGCCCATTACGCTATGCTGCATTGCGGCGCGCGCGGCTATGTCAGCCACGGCGCAGCGCAACGCCGCATGCGCGAAGCCTATTTTGTCGGCATCGTGACCCCGGCGACTAAGCACCTGCGCAAGATGCTGGCCGAACTGGGCTGAGACGAATTTTCGAGGGAGGAGAGCGAATTGTCCGTGGCGCACCTGCCGTGCCACGGGGCCTGAGAACGATTGTCAGTATTTTTCTCCAACAGGGACCAAGAAAAGGAAACAAGCCTATGACTACAGCACTCGTCTCCCCCGAAGACCTCAAGCTCATGATTGATGGCGACGTTGCCGTCGTGATCGACACCCGTGACCCCGAAAGCTATGCCGCTGGCCACATCCCCGGCGCGGTGAACATGCACGACATCTTCACCTTCCTGGCCACCTCCGATGCTTCGGGCATGGCCGCACTGAAAGAAAAATTCGCCGCTGAATTCGGTGCGGCGGGGCTCGACGGCGAAAAGACCGCCGTGATCTACGAAGCCTCGATGGACACCGGCTTTGGTCAATCGTGCCGCGGGTTCTATCTGCTCAGCTTCCTTGGTTATCCCAAGGTGAAGGTCCTGCATGGCGGTTTCGCGGCCTGGGCTGCCGATGGCATGCCGGTGTCGACCGAAACAGTGGCTCCTGCATCCGCCGGGTTCGACATCGACGAAGCGGCCGCGTCGATCATGATGGATGTCGAAGACATGAAAGCGGCCATCGAAGACGACAGCGCCGTCATCCTTGATGTGCGTGACATCGACGAGTGGATCGCCACCTCCTCGTCACCCTACGGCGTTGACTTCTGTCCGCGCAAGGGGCGCATTCCCGGTGCCGTCTGGATCGAATGGTACCGGATGATGAAGCCCACCGCGCATGGGTCGATGTTGAAATCGAAAGACGAAGTGCTGGCCGAATGCGCCACCGTGGGCATCACCCCCGACACGCCGGTGAAAATCTACTGTTTCAAGGGTGCGCGGGCATCGAACACCTTTCTCGCGCTGAAAGAAGCCGGGGTGAAGGACGTGTCGATCTATTTCGGATCATGGAACGAATGGTCGCGCGATCCGTCCCTGCCGATCGAGGAAGGTCTGCCGTTCGGCGCCTGATTCACCAAGATTTCTAACTCACTAAATGGAGAATACCCGATGACTACCCGCGCAGAGCTGACCGAGAAAATCGTCGCGCACAAGACCTTCAACGATATCAAATGGGCCGATGTCGCAACTGCTGTTGGCCAGTCCAAGGAATGGGTGACGGCGGCGCTGATGGGCCAGATTTCCCTGAGCAAGGACCAGATCGAAAAGGCGGGCAACGCCTTGGGTCTGAATTTTTCGGACGAGGAAACCGCCCTGTTGATGACGGTGCCCTATCGTGGATCTTTGCCCTCGGCGGTGCCGACCGATCCGTTGATCTATCGTCTTTATGAAGTGATCAGCGTCTATGGCACCACCATGAAAACCCTGATCGAGGAAGAATTCGGCGACGGCATCATGTCGGCCATCGATTTCACCATGGACATCTCGCGCGAAGAAAATCCCGCTGGCGACCGGGTGAAAATCGTGCTCGACGGCAAATTCCTGCCTTACAAGATGTATTGATCCCTGCAACGGGCGCGCAATTCATCGCGCGCCCGTGACCTGAAAGAGTTTCCGACATGACACATATCGCCGTGATAGGGGCCGGTCAGGCAGGATCTGCCTTGGCCGCAAAGCTTCGTAATCTGGGTTTCGACGGCCGGCTTTCTTTGATTGGTGCCGAACCGGTGCCACCTTACCAACGCCCGCCGCTGTCGAAGAAATACATGCTGGGCGCTTTGGACAAAGAACGGCTCTTTCTTCGCCCCGAAACCTTTTATGCCGAACAGGGCATCGACTTGATCACCGGGGCACGGGTGGCTGCGCTTGATCCGCAGACCATGTCGCTGCGCATAGACGACGGCACCCAGATTGCTGCTGACATGATTGCCTTGACCACCGGGGCCGATCCGATCCGTTTGCCCGACGCCGTCGGCGGGCAGTTGGACAACGTTTATACCATGCGGTCCCTGGCCGATGCCGACGCGGCAGCGCATGAGTTTCGCCCTGGGCGCCGGGTTCTGATCGTTGGCGGTGGCTATATCGGTCTTGAAGCCGCCGCGGTGGCGGCACAACAGGGGGTCGCTGTGACCTTGGTGGAAATGGCGCCCCGTATCCTTGCCCGCGTCGCTTGCGCGGAAACGGCGGACTGGGTCAAGGCGATGCACGCGTCGCATGGCGTGGACATCCGAGAAAACTGCGGGCTGGAAATACTGTCCCGGTCGCCGGACGGGCAGCTGTCGGCACGATTGACCACCGGGGCAGAGATCGACATCGATTTCGTCATCTGCGGTATCGGCGTGCGCCCGTCCACCGCCCTGGCCGGAGCGGCCGGAATCGAGGTCGATAACGGTATCAAGGTTGATGATTACGGACGCACCAGCTGTGAAAACATCTTTTCTGCCGGTGATTGCGCCTCTTTCCCATGGAAAGGCGCGCGCATCCGTCTTGAAAGCGTGCCCAATGCGATCGATCAGGCCGAAGCGACGGCGGCCACGATGCTGGGACAGGGCTCGGCCTATGTGGCGCGGCCATGGTTCTGGTCCGACCAATACGATACCAAGCTGCAAATCGCCGGTCTCAATACCGGGTTCGACCATGTCGTTACCCGCCCCGGAGACAAGCTCGGTAGCCAGAGTCACTGGTATTTCCGCGGCACCAAATTGCTGGCGGTGGACGCGGTGAACGACCCGCGTGCCTATATGACCGGCAAGCGTCTGATCGAGGCAGGGCAATCGCCAGTGGCTGACGCTGTGTCCGATCCGGCCACACCGCTCAAGGCGCTGCCCCTGATCTCCGATTGCGCGGCCTGACCGGGGCAATCTAATTGGCGCTGGCTCATCCATCGGGGCAGCGCCATGCGAAGCCTTACCTTTTGGGACCACGTCAGCTTAAAAAGTGTCAAAAGTCTCTGACAGTGCTGAGACGGAAAACCTAGCCTTGGGCTGAAATACTCCGGGGGTTTGAGGGCTGGTCCCCAATGCGCGTGCCGCGCAGACCCGCCTCTATGTCAGCTGCGGTCGATCTTGGTGCTGAGCTGTATCAGGCTTTCTGAGCTTTTCACCCCCTTGGCGTCGCCGATCCGGTCCAGGGTGTCATCCAGTTCTTCGGTGCTGCGCGCGCAAAGCTCTACGATCATGTCGAACCGTCCGCTGGTTGTATGGACCCGGACCACGTTGGGCAGCGATTTCAGCCGCGCCAGTACTGCCGGACCTGAGCGCGGCTCGATAGACAATAGCGCCGTTGCCTTCAGCCGGGGGGCGGATTTCCGCCCCAGCCGCAGCGTATACCCGGCGATGGTCCCATTGGTTTCCAACCGGTCGATCCGGGCCTGCACCGTGGTGCGGGCAAGCCCCAGCTTGCGGGCCAAGGCCGTGACCGACAGGCGGGCATTTTCGGTCAGCAGGGTCAGCAGGGCGGTATCTGTTTCGTCATTTTGCATCAAATGATTATGAAACTGACGAAAGAAAGAGTCAATTTGGGCAACTTTACCAGCAATTCTGACGTCTCTTCAGGCGATAGTGAAAAAAAACAGCGAGGTATTTCATGCGGCCCGAACCCCATTGGCTGTCGCCAAGGCAGCATTTGCAGCGTATTCAACCGGACGCGGCGGTGATGTATTTCAGTCCCGTCACCCTGCAGCAGCAGGCTTGTCGGTTTCTCGACGGGTTTCCCGGATTGGTCAGCTACGCGGTCAAGGCCAACCCGGACGAGGCGGTTCTGGTCAATCTGGTGGCCGCCGGGATCACCGTGTTCGATGTTGCTTCTCCGGTGGAAATGGCGGCGGTGCGGGCGGTGTGCCCCGATGCAGTCCTGCATTATAACAACCCGGTCCGATCACCTGCCGAAGTGGCGGCGGCGGCAAAGTTCGGGATCGCTTCGGCATCGGTCGATTGCCCGCGCGAGTTGGACAAGCTTGCGGTGCTGGGCAGAGATCTGGAAATCAGCGTCCGGCTGGCACTGCCGGTGAAGGGCGCGGCCTATGATTTTGGGGCGAAATTCGGGGTCGGGCCGGACCTCGCGGTGGCGTTGTTGCGACAGGTGGCCGCGCGGGGCTATCGTCCGGCACTGACCTTTCATCCGGGCACGCAATGCGACGCGCCTGAAGCGTGGGAAGCCTATATCTCGGCGGCCGCCGATGTGGCAAGCCGCGCCGGGGTGACCCTTGATCGGCTGAATGTCGGCGGCGGTTTTGCCGCGCACCGGGCCGGTCCCGCACCCGATCTGAATCGTATTTTCGGCCGCATTGGGCAAGCCGCGGCGGCGGCTTTCGATCGGGTGCCGCACTTGGTTTGCGAACCGGGCCGGGCGATGGTGGCCGAAGCGTTCAGCCTTGCCACCCGGGTCAAGGCGGTGCGGGCGGATGGTTCGGTGTTTCTCAATGACGGCATCTATGGCGCACTGTCGGAACTGCGCGATATGGGCGGGCTGGACCGGTTGCGCTGCGTTGCACCCAATGGCGAAGCCCGCACAGGTCGCCCGGTGTCGCGCATACTATTCGGGCCGACCTGCGACAGTCTGGACCGGCTGCCCGATCCGATCGCTTTGCCTGACGATTTGCAAGAGGGCGATTATGTCCTGTTCGACGGGATGGGGGCTTATTCTTTGGCGCTGGCCACCCGGTTCAATGGCTATGGGCCGACACACTCCGTCACCGTTGCGTCACTCTGCGGTTGAGGGCTGGACACTCGGCTGCGTCAGGTTACTCTCTCGACAAAAGGCCATAAAGAGAGTGCGGAATGGAAAAGTTCGGGAAAAGCCAGCCGATCAAACGGGTAGAGGATGTCCGGTTTCTAACTGGCCACGGGGCCTATATCGACGATGCCGCCCCGCAGGACGCTTTGCGCGCGGTGGTGTTCCGGTCCCCGGTGGCGCATGCGGTGATCACCTCTCTGGATGTCTCGGCAGCGCGCGACAGCGACGGCGTGCATATGGTGCTGACGGCCGATGATTTGGCACAGGCCGGTATCACCAAAGGTCTGACAGCGGTGACGGTCCAGAACCGTGACGGATCGCCTGCCGCGGCTCCGTACCGCCCGGTACTGGCGCAGGGCAAGCTACGGTTCGCTGGCGAACCGGTGGCGGTGGTCGTGGCTGAAACGCTGGATCAGGCTCGCGACGCGGCCGAACTGATCGAACTGGACTATGACGATCTGCCGGCCAAGCTGGACATGTATCCGGGCGGTGAAGCGCTGCATGAAGAAGCCCCGGATAACCGGGCTTTCGATTGGGGTCTGGGCGATGAAGCAGCCTGTAGCGCCGCGTTTGACCGCGCGGCCAAAGTGGTGCGGATGGAAATCGTCGACAGCAGGATCATCGTCAATTCGATGGAACCGCGCGGCTGTTTTGCCGATTGGCGCGACCAGCGGCTGCATTTCGCCTTTGGTGGTCAGGGGGTCTGGGCGGTCAAAGGGGCGCTGGCCAATACCTTGTCGCTGGACGCCGACCAGGTCCATGTCACCACCCCCGATGTGGGGGGTGGTTTTGGCATGAAAGCCCCGGCTTACCCGGAATATTTCGCCGTCGCCCATGCCGCGATGGTGCTGAACCGGCCGGTGCGTTGGATGGGCGAACGGTCGGATGCGATGCTCAGCGATCATCATGGCCGCGATCTGGTCAGCGATGCCGCGCTGGCCTTTGACGAAAACAACCGGATCATCGGTTACCGGGTCGATACCCGCTGTAATTTGGGCGCTTATAACAGCAATTTCGGTCAGTTGATGCAGACCAACCTGTTCGCCCGGGTGCTGGCGGGCACCTATGACGTGCAGGCGACCTATCTGCATTCCGAAGGGTTTTATACCAACACCACCCAGGTCGATGCCTATCGTGGGGCCGGACGGCCCGAAGCGATCTATGTTCTGGAACGGATGATGGACCAGGCGGCCCGCGAATTGGGGGTTGACCCATGGGATTTGCGCCGGATCAATTTCATCCCGAAAAACGCCTTCCCGTACAAGGCTGCGACTGGGGAAACCTATGACGTGGGGGATTTCAACCGGGTGCTTGGCGCGGCTGAAACCTTTGCCGACCGGGCCGGGTTTCAACGCCGCCGCGCCGAAAGCGAAGCACGCGGCAAGCTGCGCGGCATCGGGCTGAGTTATTATATCGAAAGCATACTTGGTGACCCGTCCGAAGGCGCGAAGGTGGAATTCAACGCCGATGGCACCGTGACGATCTATGTCGGGACTCAATCGAACGGGCAGGGGCATGAAACGGTCTATGCCAAGTTCCTCAGCGATCAGACCGGCATCCCGCAGGACCGGATTTTCGTGGTGCAGGGCGACAGTGACCTGATAGCGCAGGGAGGTGGCACCGGTGGATCGCGGTCGGTGACGACCCAAGCCAATGCCACGCTGGCCACGGTGGACAAGATGATCGCGGCGTTCACCCCCTATCTGGCCGACAAGATGGGGGTGTCCGAAGACGATTTGCGGTTTGACGACGAAACTTTCCGTGCGCCGGGATCGAACCTGACTCCGACCTTGCTGGAAGCCGCAGAAATGGCGCGTGTCGACGGTCGTCAGGATTTGCTGATGCACGAAGCCCGCGCCACCCTTCCGGCCCGGTCCTATCCCAACGGAGCCCATGTCGCCGAAGTTGAAATCGACCCCGATACCGGCGATGTCGAACTGGCGAAATATACGGTGGTTGACGATTTCGGCAACCTGATCAATCCACTGCTGGCCGAAGGTCAGGTGCATGGCGGCGTGGCGCAGGGGGCGGGTCAAGTTCTGATGGAACGGGTCGTATATGATGATGACGGGCAACTTCTGTCCGGGTCCTTCATGGATTACGCGATGCCGCGCGCGGCCGATCTGCCGATGATCGGTTTCACCACCGAAGCGGTGCCGTCGACATCGAACCCGATGGGCATGAAAGGATGCGGTGAAGCAGGTACCGTGGGCGCGATGGCCAGCACGATGAACGCGGTGCTGGACGCGTTGTGGCAACGCGGTGTGCGCCGGATCGACATGCCGGCGACGCCCGTGAATGTCTGGGAGGCTTTGCGCCATGCAGCTGGGAAGGCTGACGAAACGGCTAATTGAATGGGTCAAACCCGGCTTCTGGTCGGGGCATTCCCCGGTCAGCGCGCCGCGCGGTGCGCTGACCCATGTGATTATCCTTGATGGCACCATGTCGACGCTGGAACCGGGCGCGGAAACCAATGCCGGGTTGACTTACCGGTTGCTGGCGCAGATGGGGGCACCGATTTCCGTCTATTATGAAGCCGGGGTTCAGATGGTGGAATGGCGCCATGCCCCCGATGTTCTGATGGGGCGCGGTATCAACCGGCAGATCCGCCGCGCCTATGGCTATCTCGCCAGCCGCTACCGCCCCGGAGACCGGGTGTTCCTGTTTGGCTATTCGCGCGGGGCCTACGCGGTGCGATCGCTGGGCGGGGTGATTGATCAAGTCGGGCTGCTGCGCCCCCGATCCGCGACCGAACGCAATATCCAACTGGCCTATCGCCATTATCAAAGCGCCCCCGGCAGCCCCGCCTGTGCCGCGTTCCGCGCCGCCCATTGCCATGATGAATTCAAGATCGAAATGATCGGCGTCTGGGATACGGTGAAGGCGCTGGGCTGGCGGCTGCCCATCTTGTGGCGATGGACCGAAGAAAAGCATTCTTTCCATTCGCACGACTTGGGCGGATCGGTGAAATATGGCTTTCATGCTCTGGCAAAGGATGAAACCCGCGCGGTGTTTGAACCGGTGCTGTGGGACAGCTCTGACACCGATGCGGACCGGATCGAACAGGTCTGGTTTCGCGGTGCCCATGGCGATGTCGGCGGTCAGCTGGGAGATTTTCAGGCTGCGCGCCCGCTGTCCAATATCCCGCTGGTCTGGATGCTGGAACGGGCGCAGGACTGTGGGTTGCCATTGCCGGAAGGTTGGCACCGGCTTTTCCCCTGTGATCCCGAAGCCCCCTCGGTCGGCACTTGGCGCGGTTGGGGCAAAATGTTCTTGCTGCGCAAGCGCCGCTTCGTCGGCGCAGACCCATCCGAACGCTTGCACGAAACCGTGCAGGCCGATCTGCGCGACGTGCCGTTGCCGAAGTCTAGCGCAATTTCATGACAATACAGGTAGTCGACCCGGTCGCGTAAAGCTTGCCATCCTCCACCCCGCGGATTTCACCAATCGCGATGCCGGTCGACCGGCCGACATGCTGGGCGGTGCCAACCGCTTCGATCTTCATGCCAAGAGGGATCGGGCGCAGGATGTTGATCTTGTATTCCAGCGTCGTATAGGTGCTGCCCTTGGGCACTTTGGTCATTACCGCGCAGGCCATGCAACTGTCCAGCAGCGTGCCGTACCAGCCGCCATGCACCGTGCCCATCGGGTTGGTTACATTGAAATCCGGCGCACCCGAAAAAACGACGCGCCCATCCGTGACTTCGGAAATGGCATAACCCAACGTTCCCGCGATCGGCGGCCCGGCAGTTTCGCCTCTTAGCATCCGCTGCATCGCTTCCAGACCCGAAATGTTCAGCATTTCTTCTTTGCTGGGCAAGTCGTCCGGCGATGTTGCGATTTTCCGTTCAGCCATGTTCTGTCCTCCCACGCGTTCAGTTTAGACTGGCGTGGCGGTAGGGAACGGACAACCCGGGAAAGCGGTTGTTACGCGACGTTCTCCAGCCGCGCCTGCGGCGTGACGCCCAGTGCATGGCAGACATCGCGGGTCAGTTCGGGGCGGTTCAGCGTGTAGAAATGCAAGCTGTCCACGCCGCCTTCGATCAGGTCGCTGCACAGTTCGGTACACAGCGCGGTGGCCAGCAGATCGTGGCGACCGTCGCGTTCGGCCTTTTCAAAGGCATCGGTGACCCAGTCGGGTACCAAAGTGCCGCAGCGCTTGGCGAAATTGCGGGTGCCTTTGAAATTCTCGATCGGCAGGATGCCGGGGATGATCGGCTTGTCGATCCCGGCCTTTTCACAGGCATCGCGGAACCGGAAAAAGGTTTCCGCCTCGAAAAAGAACTGGGTCAGCGCTTCGTCGGCCCCGGCATCGAATTTGCGTTTCAGCCATTCGATATCGGCCTGATGATCGGCGGATTCAGGGTGTTTTTCAGGATAGGCACCAACCCGGATGGTGAATTTGTCTTTGGCTGCCAGCGCTTCGATCAATTCGACCGAGCTGGCAAAGCCGTCCTCATGCGCCTGGAACGCGCCGGTGCCCTTGGGCGGATCGCCACGCAGCGCCACGATGTCGCTCACGCCCGCTTCGGCGAACCCGTCGGCGATCGAAAGAGTTTCTGCGCGGGTGGCATCGACACAGGTCAGATGCGCCGCCACTTTCAGGCCGGAATGTTTATGGATCGTCGCCACCGCGTCACGGGTCAGATCGCGGGTCGTGCCGCCCGCGCCGTAAGTCACCGAAACGAACCGTGGCCCCAGCGGCGCCAGCGCCTGCACCGTGTCCCATAGGCGAAACGATGCTTCCAGGTTCTGCGGTGGGAAAAACTCGAACGATACGGCGGGCACGGTCATGATACAGGGTCCATCTTTTTGGGCTGCCCCCTTGTCGCGCAAATTCGATTGTGAGACAACTTCATAATTCTCAAGGTGAACATGAGGTTCGCTCACAATGCACATCGAAATGCGACACCTGCGCACGATCAAGGCCATCCACGATTCCGGCGGTCTGGCTCGGGCGGCGGATCAGTTGAATATCACTCAATCGGCGCTCAGCCACCAGATCAAGCATCTGGAAGAACAGACCGGGGTGGAATTGTTCGTGCGTCGCTCGAAACCGATGAAACTGACGGCAGCGGGGATACGGCTGCTCCGGGCGGCAGAAAAGATCCTGCCGGAAATGGCCGCGCTGGAAGAACAATTCAAAGGCATCCTTAGCGGCAAAACCGGCCGGCTGCACATCGCTATCGAATGCCATGCCTGTTTCGAATGGCTGTTCCCGGTGTTGGAACAGTTCCGCAAAGCTTGGCCCGAGGTCGATGTCGATATCCGCGCTGGTCTGGCCTTCGACGCGCTGCCCGCGTTGCAACGCGAAGAAGTCGATCTGGTGATTTCCTCTGATCCCGACAAACTGCCTGGGGTGGAATTCGTACCGCTGTTTGACTATTCGCCGGTCTTTGTGGCTTCCAGCGCCCACCCGTTGGCGCAAAAGGATTTTATCGAGGCCGAAGATTTCGCCGCTGAAACCCTGATCACCTATCCGGTGGATCGCAACCGGCTCGACATCTTTACCGAATTGCTGACCCCGGCGGGGGTCGAACCGGCGGCGCTGCGCCCGGTCGAGCTGACCGCGGTGATCTTGCTGCTGGTGGCCTCCAACCGTGGCGTCACCGTGCTGCCTGATTGGGTGGTGCGCGAAGTGAAATATTCCTCCGATTACGTCACGCGCCCGATCACCGAAAAAGGCCTGACAAAACGGCTTTATGCCGCCGTGCGCACCGATGACGCCACCCGGCCTTATTTTGCCCATTTCATCCGTCTGGCGCGTACCGAACCGGTTAAATTGCAGCGCCAGTAACCGCTTTCATCTTGGTTCAAATACTCCGGGGGGCCGCCGCTTGCGGCGGTGGGGGCAGCGCCCCCGCACCAGCCGGATTGAAATCCCGGCTTCCCCCTTGGCAAGCGCGGCCTCGCGGCGTATACGCGCGGCTTGGAAACTGAGGGACCGAACCGATGCAAGGCAGCGCAAATCTCAACATCATGCTCAAGGCCGCCCGTAAAGCTGGCCGTTCGCTGGTGAAGGACTTCCGCGAAGTGGAAAACCTTCAGGTCTCGATGAAAGGCGCGGGCGATTTCGTGTCCAAGGCCGATATCGCCGCCGAGGCGATCATCAAGGAAGAACTGATGGGCGCGCGCCCGACCTATGGCTGGCTCGGCGAAGAAGGCGGTGAAGAGCCGGGGCAGGACCCGACCCGGCGCTGGATCGTCGATCCGCTGGATGGCACCACCAATTTCCTGCATGGGTTGCCGCATTGGGCGATTTCGATCGCGCTGGAACATAAAGGTCAGATCGTGTCGGGGGTGATTTATGATCCCGCCAAGGACGAAATGTTCTATGCCGAAAAGGGCGCTGGTGCCTGGATGAACGATTCCAACCGGCTGCGGGTGTCGGGTCGGCATCGGATGATCGAAGCGATCTTTGCCACCGGCATTCCATTCGCTGGCAAAAGAACACTGCCGGCGACGTTGCAGGATCTGGCCCGGATCATGCCCGAATGCGCCGGTGTGCGGCGTTGGGGATCGGCGGCGCTGGATTTGGCCTATGTTGCGGCGGGACGGTATGACGGGTTCTGGGAACGCGAACTGAACATCTGGGATATCGCTGCCGGGACGCTGATCGTCGCCGAAGCGGGTGGTATGGTCGGCGCGATCCGGGACGGTCATGAACCGCTGCAAGACGGTGATATCGTCACAGCCAATGGTGCATTGTTCGAAAAATTCGCTGGTCTCGTGCGCGCCCGCGGGGCCTGACCCCGGCTGTTGCCATACAGTACAGTATGCGTGTCACGATCAACCGCCCCGCAAAAGGGGCGGTTGTTGCGTTTCCAGACCCCGGTTTTTGATCTGATCGCAAACACCCGCGCAAAATGCAACGGCCCGCCAAAGCGGGCCGCAGGGTTTCAAGGATGCCGATCCGCTGCGGGGATTGGCCTTATTCGAATTCGATCAACAAATCCTTGGCGTCGATCTGACCGCCGGGCAGGACATGGACCGCCTTGATCACCGCGTCGCGTTCGGCATGGATTCCAGTTTCCATTTTCATCGCTTCGATGGTCAACAGAAGATCACCTTCGCTGACCTTCTGACCGACGGAAACGCCGACGCTGGCCACCACGCCGGGCATCGGTGCGCCGACATGGGCGGGATTGCCCAGTTCGGCCTTGGGCCGGGCCTGGGTCGAGGACTTGATCAAGCGGTTCGGCACCCGGATCACGCGGGGCTGGCCGTTGAGTTCAAAGAACACCTTGACCTCGCCATCCTCGCTGGTTTCCCCAACCGCCTGCAGCCGGATTTCCAGCGTCTTGCCGGGATCGATCTCGGCTTCGATTTCTTCGCCCGGTTCCATGCCGTAAAAGAAGGTCGTGGTCGGCAAGCTGCGCACCGGGCCATAGATTTCGTGACGGCCCATGTAATCGGTAAAGACCTTGGGATACATCAGGTATCCGTTCAGATCCTCATTATCGATTGCGATCCCGTCCAGCGCCGCACTGATTTCCGTGCGCTTTTCTTCCAGATCGACGGGGGGCAGATGTTTGCCGGGCCGTTCGGTGTTCGGGGCTTCGTCTTTCAACACCTTCTTGACGATGGCGTCGGGGAAACCGTTCGGCGGCTGGCCCAGATTGCCGCGCATCATGTCGATGACGCTGTCGGGGAAGGCGACTTCCTTGTCCGGGTCTTCGACTTCGGCGCGGGTCAGGTTTTGGCTGACCATCATCAGCGCCATGTCGCCAACGACCTTTGACGACGGCGTCACCTTGACGATATCGCCGAACATGCGGTTCACGTCGGCATAGGTCTGCGCCACCTCGTGCCAGCGTTCTTCCAGCCCAAGACTGCGCGCCTGCGCCTTCAGGTTGGTGAACTGCCCCCCTGGCATTTCATGCAGATATACTTCCGAAGCCGGGGCTTGCAGGCCGGATTCGAACGCCACATATTGCGCCCGCACCTGTTCCCAATAGTTGGAAATTTCGCGGATACGCGCGATGTCGATGCCGGTTTCGCGGTCGGTATTGCGCAGCGCCTCAATGATCGATCCCAGGCAGGCCTGCGAGGTGCCCCCCGAAAACGCATCCATCGCGGCGTCCGCCGCATCGACGCCCGCGTCGGCGGCGGCGAGGATGGTCGCACCGGCAATGCCGCTGGTGTCATGGGTGTGGAAATGCACCGGGATGGTCAATTCGTCTTTCAGCGCCTTGACCAGAACCCGTGCAGCGGCCGGTTTCAGCAGCCCCGCCATATCTTTCAGCCCTAGAACATGGGCGCCTGCCGCTTCCAGATCCTTGGCCATGGCGACGTAATATTTCAGGTCGTACTTGGCCCGGTTGGGGTCAAGGATATCGCCGGTATAACAGATGGTGCCTTCGCAGATCTTGCCGCTTTCGATCACCGCATCCATCGCCACGCGCATGTTTTCGACCCAATTCAGGCTGTCGAAGACCCGAAATACGTCGATGCCGGTTTCGGCTGCCTGACGGACGAATTCGCGCACCACGTTATCGGGGTAGTTGGTATAGCCAACCCCGTTGGATGCACGCAGCAACATCTGTGTCAGCAGGTTCGGCATCGCTGCGCGAAGGTCCCGCAGCCGCTGCCACGGGCATTCCTGCAAGAACCGGTAAGCTACGTCAAAGGTTGCCCCGCCCCAGCATTCAACGCTGAACAGCTGCGGCAGATTGGCGGCATAGACCGGCGCCACCCGGATCATGTCGATCGACCGCATCCTTGTCGCCAGCAGCGACTGATGCCCGTCGCGCATGGTGGTGTCCGTCAGCAGCAGTTGTTTTTGTTCCAACATCCAGTCGGCGACGGCTTTTGCACCATTTTGCTCCAGCAGGGTCTTGGACCCGGCCAGAACTGCATCGGCCGAAACGGGCGGTTTCGGCACCCGGATTTCTTCGGGCTTGGCACGGCCTTCGGTTTCTGGATGACCGTTGACGGTGATATCGGCAATATAGGTCAGAACCTTGGTGCCACGGTCGCGGCGCTTGGAAAACTCGAACAGCCCGGGTGTTTCGTCGATGAACTTGGTGGTGTATTCATTGTTGAGGAAGGTCGGGTGTTTCAGCAGATTTTCCACAAAGGCGATATTGGTGGAAACGCCGCGAATACGGAATTCGCGCAACGCCCGGTCCATCCGGTGAATCGCCGCTTCGGGCGTCGGCGCCCAGGCGGTGACCTTGACCAGCAGGCTGTCATAATAGCGGGTGATCACCCCGCCGGCATAGGCGGTGCCGCCATCCAGCCGGATCCCCATCCCGGTGGCCGAGCGGTAGGCGGTGATGCGGCCGTAATCGGGGATGAAATTGTTCTGCGGATCTTCGGTGGTGATCCGGGTCTGCAACGCGTGGCCATGCAGAACGATATCTTCCTGCCGCGCCATGCCGGTGGCTTCGGCCAGCGGCTTGCCCTCGGCGATCTTGATCTGCGCCTGCACGATGTCGATGCCGGTGACTTCCTCGGTGACGGTATGTTCCACCTGCACCCGCGGATTGACCTCGATGAAATAGAACTTGCCGCTGTCCATATCCATCAGGAATTCGACCGTACCGGCACATTCATAATTCACATGGGCGCAGATGCGACGGCCCAATTCGCAAATTTCTTCGCGCTGTTCTTGGCTGAGATAAGGGGCAGGGGCGCGTTCGACCACTTTCTGATTACGCCGCTGCACCGAACAATCGCGTTCCCACAAGTGATAGATCGCGCCATGGCTGTCGCCGAGGATCTGAACCTCGACATGGCGCGCCCGGATGATCATCTTTTCAAGATAGCCTTCGCCATTGCCAAAGGCCGCTTCGGCTTCGCGCCGACCTTCCATTACTTTCTCGGCCAATTCGTCGGGGCCAAGGATCGGCCGCATGCCGCGCCCACCGCCGCCCCAGCTCGCTTTCAGCATCAAGGGATAGCCGACCGTCGCGGCTTCTGCCTTGATCGCCTCCATGTCATCGCCCAGAACTTCGGTCGCGGGGATCACCGGCACCCCGGCCTCGATCGCCACCCGGCGGGCGCTGGCCTTGTCGCCAAGAGCGCGCATGGTCGCTGCTTTGGGGCCGATGAAGGCAATGCCCGCTGCCTCGCAGGCATCGACGAAATCGGGGTTTTCCGACAGTAGCCCATAGCCGGGATGGATCGCGTCCGCTCCCGACAGTTTGGCCACCCGGATAATTTCGTCAATCGACAGATAGGCCGCCACCGGCCCCATCCCTTCGCCGATCCGGTAGGCTTCATCGGCCTTGAACCGGTGCAGCCCCAGCTTGTCTTCCTCGGCATAGACTGCGACGGTCTTTTTCCCCAGCTCGTTCGCCGCCCGCATGACGCGGATTGCAATTTCGCCGCGGTTTGCGATCAGGATTTTGTTGAATTCGGCCATGGTGGGTCCCCGGTCTGAAGATCTTGTATGGAGCATACACTATTTTATGCTGCAATGCAGCACTCGATGTTTTGCGGCATATCGGTTACATTTCCTGACCAAAGTCAAGCATTGTGACGCAGAAATGAAAGGAAACGCTCTGTTTGCGCAATCAGTTATGCAAAAATGCAAAATGAACTTTGCATGACACCGACTGCCCCAGCGGCAATGTTGCTATGCCAATCGGCCCGGCAAATCGGTCAGCCGGGTCACGCCCATCTGTCCCAGATTGGCCACAAGGTCCTGCCGCAGCATGTCGACCAGATGATCCGGACCCTTGGTTCCCAATGCCCCAAGCGCAAAATGCCAGGCCCGCCCCAACATCACGAAATCGGCCCCAAGCGCGATGGCGCGGCAGATATCCAACCCGCCTTCGACCCCGCTGTCGAAAATCACCGGCAACCGGGTTTCCGCCCGGATCGCCGGCAGCGCCTCGATCGAGGCAGGGGCGGCATCGAATTGCCGCCCGGCATGGTTCGACACCCAGATCCCGTCAACCCCGGCGGCTTCCAATGGGGCGACATCGCGTGGATCAAGCACCCCCTTGACCACCAACGGCCCATTCCAGCCGTCGCGCAGCGCCTTCAGGTAGTCCCAATCGGGCGAGGTGCGCAGCAGATAGCCCGCATGTTGCGTCGATCCCAACCCGGTGACATTGCTGGCATAGCTGTCGATCAGCCGCATCCGCGGCATCCCCAGCCGCGCCATGCCCATCGCCCAGGCCGGACAACGCGCCACCTGGGTCAACAACCGTGGCGTCAATCGCGGCGGGCTGGTCAGCCCCGACCGTACCTGCCGTTCGCGGCGGCTGGCCACCGGCACATCAACGGTCAGCACCAGCGTGCTGAACCCGGCGGCGCGGGCACGCTGCAACATGTCCGCGCGAATCTCGGGATCTCTTGGCGGATAGATCTGGAACCAGCCATTGCCGTTCACACACTCGGCGACATCCTCCGGCGTCCGGCTGGCCACGGTCGACAACCCGTAAGGCATTCCGTGCCGCGTTGCCGCCTGTGCCAAAATCCGTTCCGCATCGGGCCAGAACAATCCCGACATACCGACCGGGCTGATCCCGAAAGGCAG
The DNA here is from genome assembly GCF_001458355.1 of Thalassovita gelatinovora. Taxonomy (GTDB): domain Bacteria; phylum Pseudomonadota; class Alphaproteobacteria; order Rhodobacterales; family Rhodobacteraceae; genus Thalassobius; species Thalassobius gelatinovorus. Next base: position 75,403 of record NZ_CYSA01000010.1, read on the forward strand.
CGCGAGTCGCTGTCCGAACAGGTCTACCGACAGGTCCGGTTCCGTCTCGCCATGCAGAATCGAGGGCATCAGCACGATCTCGTCCAGCTTCTGCCGGTTGCGCGCTTGGGTCTTTTCCGTCCCGGTCGCACTGTCAAGATATTCGAACACGAACCACGGCATCCGCCGTCGCGCCTGGGCCTTCAGATCGCTGAGGCCGGGATATTTTTTGTGCAAATTCATCTGCACATTTGGGCAATCCAGATCCGGAATGTCCAGCAAACTTGTTGTTTCTTCTTGCAAAAAATACTCTGGGGGTGAATGGGCCAGCGGCCCAGAGGGGGCAACGCCCCCTGATCCCTCCGGTGCCAGGCGAAAACATGGGAACAGAATAAGAACGTCTCTTTATCTCGCCCGCTGCCCACGCTAGATTGCCGGCATGAGCAGTTTCGACGAAAATGACGCCTTTGAAGGCGCTTCGCTGTCGGCCCGCGCCATCGCGGCGCGGCCCGCCCCCTATCTGGACGAACTGAACCCGGCACAGCGTGCTGCGGTCGAAGCGCTTGATGGGCCGGTGCTGATGTTGGCCGGCGCCGGAACCGGCAAGACCAAGGCGCTGACCGCGCGGATCGTGCATCTGCTCAATACCGGCCGGGCACAGCCCAATGAAATCCTTTCCGTCACCTTCACCAACAAGGCGGCGCGCGAAATGAAGGATCGGGTCGGTCGGATGTTGGGGCAGGCGGTCGAAGGCATGCCGTGGCTTGGCACCTTTCACGCCATCTGCGTCAAGCTGCTGCGCCGTCATGCCGAACTGGTGGGGTTGAAATCCAATTTCACCATTCTGGACACCGACGATCAGATCCGGCTGTTGAAACAACTGATCGCGGCCAATAATATCGACGACAAACGCTGGCCCGCGCGCCAGCTTGCCGGCATCATTGATCATTGGAAAAACCGCGCCTGGACCCCGGCCCAGGTGCCCGGCTCCGAAGCCGGGGCGTTCAACAACCGCGGCACCGAACTTTACGATCAGTATCAGACCCGCCTGCGCGAATTGAACGCGGTGGATTTCGGCGATCTGTTGCTGCATGTGGTGACGATCTTTCAGACCCACGAAGACGTGCTGGCGCAATATCGGCGTTGGTTCAAATATATCCTGGTGGACGAATACCAGGATACCAACGTGGCGCAGTATCTTTGGCTGCGGCTGCTGGCAGGCGAACATAAGAATATCTGCTGCGTCGGTGATGACGATCAGTCGATCTATGGCTGGCGCGGTGCCGAAGTGGGCAATATCCTGCGGTTTGAAGCGGATTTTCCCGGCGCGCAAGTGGTGCGTCTGGAACAGAATTACCGGTCCACCCCGCATATTCTGGCCGCCGCTTCGGGCGTGATCGCGGGCAATGAAGACCGTCTTGGCAAAACCCTGTGGACCGAGGCCGAAAGCGGCGAAAAGCTACGCCTGATCGGCCATTGGGACGGCGAAGAAGAAGCCCGCTGGATCGGCGAGGAAATCGAAGCCCTGCAACGCGGCACCCGGAGGCTGCCCCCGTTCGATCTGGATCAGATCGCCATTCTGGTCCGCGCCAGCCACCAGATGCGCGCTTTCGAGGACCGCTTTTTGACCATCGGCCTGCCTTACCGCGTCATTGGTGGTCCGCGCTTTTACGAACGGTTGGAAAGCCGTGATGCCATGGCCTATTTCCGGGTGGTGGTCAGCCCGGACGACGATCTTGCGTTTGAACGGATCGTCAACACGCCCAAACGTGGCCTTGGCGACAAGGCGCAACAAACCATTCAGGGCATTGCCCGCGCCAACGGCGTCAGCCTGGTCGATGGGGCGCGGATCGCCTTGGCGAATGGCGATATCAAGGGCAAGGGCGGTGCGGCCCTGCGGCAACTGGTTGATGATCTGGCCCGTTGGCACGACTTGACCCGCGGTCCGCTGCTGGCGTTTGATGAAGACGATACCGCGGTGATTGACGACGGTCCCGCGCCGCAACCACGTTTCGGCGATCCCGATCTCAACCATGTCGAACTGGCGCAGATCATTCTGGACGAATCCGGCTATACCGCGATGTGGCAGAACGACAAATCGCCCGAAGCACCGGGCCGGCTGGAAAACCTCAAGGAACTGGTCAAGGCGTTGGAACAGTTCGACAACCTGTCGGGGTTTCTGGAACATGTTGCGTTGATCATGGACAATGCACAGGGCGATGACGGTGCCAAAGTGTCGATCATGACGCTTCATGCTGCCAAGGGGCTGGAATTTCCCGTCGTGTTTCTGCCCGGCTGGGAAGACGGGTTATTCCCGTCGCAACGCTCGATGGATGAAACCGGGCTTAAGGGGTTGGAAGAAGAACGCCGCTTGGCCTATGTCGGCATCACCCGGGCCGAACAACTGTGCACCATTTCCTTTGCTGGTAATCGCCGTGTGTTCGGTCAGTGGCAATCGCAACTGCCGTCGCGCTTTATCGACGAATTGCCCGAAGACCATGTCGAAGTTCTCACCCCGCCGGGTCTTTATGGTGGTGGCTATGGTGCGGCATCCCCGATGCAATCGGGGTTGGAAACCCGCGCCTCCGAAGCCAATGTTTATAATTCCCCTGGCTGGAAACGGATGCAGGACCGCAGCAGCGCCCGGCCGCAGAGCCAATCGCGCGAAAGCCGCAACACTGTGATCGACCTAAAAGCGGTCAGCGCCTACACCGTGGGGGATCGGGTGTTCCATCAGAAATTCGGCTATGGCGCGGTTCTGGGGATCGAAGGTGACAAGCTTGAAATCGATTTCGACAAGGCCGGGATCAAGAAGGTCGTGGCGCGGTTTATCACCGGTGCTGACGACGTGCCGTTTTAAGGCTCGATAATCTAAAAACCTGTCAGACCCAGCCCGGACCAGGCCGACGTCTCGAAACATCCGCCTGCGATCTGCCCGCTGACGTTCTGGCGCGCATCCGCGCCGCGATCGGTGCTGTTCAAATTTGGTGGGCAGATATGGCCAGTTTGGTCCCGGCCTGCATTTCCAGCTTTCCAGACATAAAAAAACGGCGATGCCCAGGGAGGAGGAGAGGACATCGCCGTCTTTGTTCCGGTGACCTTAGGGAGGAGGAAAGGTCACCGTATCTGGCGTCAGGCGCGGCGATCCCCAGGGAGGAGGAGAGGAGACCGCCGCTCTTGACAACGATCAGGACCTAGGGAGGAGGAGAAGGCCCCGTCGTATTCTGTGGTGTCAGGCGCGGCGATCCCCAGGGAGGAGGAGAGGAGACCGCCGCTCTTGACAACGATCAGGACCTAGGGAGGAGGAGAAGGTCCCGTCGTATTCTGTAGCGTCAGGCGCGGCGATCCCCAGGGAGGAGGAGAGGGGACCGCCACTCTTGACAACGAAACCTCAGGGAGGAGGAGAGAGGTTTCGCATCTGGTTGGACCATTTGGTCCGAATTAGGTGCGACGACATCAGGGAGGAGGAAGATGTCGCCGCCGTTTAACAGAAGCCCCAGGGAGGAGGAGAGGAGCTTCTGAACCGTAAAATCAGTGCCCGTCGTAGGCGTGTTCCCATGCCACCGACCGAAGTTGCGCCCGGCACAGGCCCATGTCGCGAAGATCACGGTCGCCCAGTGCGGTCAGTTCATTCAGTGTCGCGCGGTAAGTCTTGTAGCGGGCATAACGTGCGCCCACTTCAGTGAAGAAGCCGGCAGCGCGATCAACAATCCCGCTGTGTTCTGTGCGGATATCGGATGCAGTAGCCATTTTTTATTCTCTCGCTTGTTGTTGCTTGAGGCGTGTTGTGTTCGTTTCGTTGAACCTAATTTGGGGCTTTTGCTGCAACTGCACAATGACCGATGCTGCATTGCAGCTATGCGCGAAATGCATATGAAGTGCTGACCTATTTACCCGGCGTTAGCTGCAGTTTGCACAGAACGTGGGCATAAGGTGTAAATGCTCTACAACTTTCGTAGCGTCTTTCGTAACATTCGCGTTAGCGGGCTTGCGCCCGGGGCTTGCCCTCACCGCAAAAACGACCATTTATTGCGACGAATCAAAAAAGGAGGCTGCCATGGCTGTGACCCGAGCAGACGTTGAAACGGCGCTGGAACGAATCGAAATCCCCGGCGGCGGCAATCTGATCAGCCGCGACATGGTGCGGGCCTTGCATATTGAGGATGGCAAAGTCCGCTTCGTGATCGAAGCGCCCAGCCCCGACGCCGCGCGCGCGATGGAACCACTGCGCGCTGCGGCCGAACGCTGTGTTGCCGCGCTTGCGGGGGTGTCTTCGGTCAGCGTGGCGCTGACCGCGCATGGCCCGTCGGAACAAAAACCGGCCCCCAGCCTGAAAGTCGGCGGTCATCCCAAACCGCAGGCCGAACCGCTGAAACCGGCCGGTGTCGACCGTATCCTTGTGGTCGGGTCGGGCAAGGGCGGGGTGGGCAAATCCACCGTGTCGTCGAACCTTGCCGTGGCATTGGCCAAACAGGGTCGCAAGGTGGGGCTGCTGGATGCGGATATATACGGTCCCAGCCAACCGCGCATGATGGGGGTCAGCAAACGCCCCGCCAGCCCGGACGGCAAAACCATTGAACCGCTGCACGCCCACGGCGTCACCCTGATGTCGATCGGGTTGATGATGGACCCGGACAAGGCGGTGGTCTGGCGTGGCCCGATGTTGATGGGGGCGCTACAGCAGATGCTGGGACAGGTGAATTGGGGCGAACTGGACGTGCTGATCGTCGACCTGCCGCCCGGAACCGGCGATGTGCAACTGACCCTGTGTCAGCGCGCGGTGCTGACCGGGGCCATCATTGTGTCGACGCCGCAGGATGTCGCGCTGTTGGATGCGCGCAAAGCCATCGACATGTTCAATACGTTGAAAACCCCGATCTTGGGGATGATCGAAAACATGTCTTCGTTCCATTGTCCCAATTGCGGCCATGAAACGCATATCTTCGGGCATGGCGGCGTCGCAGCCGAAGCTGAAAAGCTGGGCGTGCCGTTGCTGGCGCAATTGCCGATTGACCTCGAAACCCGGTTGGCAGGCGATGGCGGGGCGCCGGTGGCCACCGGCGAAGGCCCGGTGGCCGAAGCCTATGCTCAACTCGCTGACCGTCTGGTCAAGGGTGGCATGGCCTAGGGCAAATGTTTTCGCCTTGCCGCCGACCGGCCCAAAAGGCTGATCGCAAAACGACAAGGGCCGCGCTTATCCAATGATAAGCGCGGCCCTTGATATATTTGCAAACCGGTTGGCGGTCGGTGGTTATTTCCTCCGTTTCGGCGTCGCGTTGGGGCCGCGATCCGGGCCTGCTGACTTATGGCGCGGTTTGGGCTTGCCCATGCGTTCCGACGTTTTTGAAGCTCCGGCTTTATATTTGGACGCGGCACTTTTGCGCGGTGCCTTTCCGTCAGGCGCGGGTTTGTCCCACTTCTTCTTGGCACGCGGTTTGTCCGTGCTGTCCGGGCCGCCATCCTTGGGTTTGAACTTGTCCTTGCGCGGTCCTGCCGCACTGTGAACAGCGTCATCACGCTTCTTATAGTCGTCGCGCTTCTTGAAATCGTCCCGTTTCTTGAAACCGTCGGGCTTTGCGCCGTCTTCGCGCTTTTTATACGGCTTGGATTTCGGGGCACCGCCTTCGGGCTTGTCCCAGACGCGTTTGGATTGCGGCGGCCGGGGCGCGGAGCGCGCGCCCAGTTCCGGGGCAGAGGCCAAGACCGTGACCTGAATGCCTTGTTCCAGCGTCGCGTCTGCGCCGATCCGGGTCATGAACGTGTCACGGGCCGGGGCTTTCATTTCGACAAAAGTCTGTTGGTCCTGAATACGGATCGCGCCGATCGAATCTTTTTCGATACCGCCGGAACGCAGCAGCATCGGCAAAAGCCAACGCGCTTCGGCCTTGGCGTCATGCCCGATCGACAGGCTGATCCATGCCGAAGGTCCAAATGGGGTGCGGTCGCGCTTTTCCGGCTTGGCCATGGACAGGTCCAGGTCTTCGGGGGCGGAATGGCGGGTTTCGTACAGCGCCAGATAGGCCTTGGCCAACTGTTCGGGGCTGAAGGTTTCGGTCAGGGTTTCGATGAAATCAGCCTGCGTTTCGGGCGCGGGATCGGTCCAGACCGGATCGGCCAGCATCCGTTCGCGGTCCTTGCCGCGCACATCGTCCGCCGATGGCGGCGGGCCCCATTCGGCGTTCACCTTGGCAAAGCGCAACAACCGCTCGGCCTTGTTCTGGCTGCGATGGGGCACGATCAACGCCGAAACGCCTTTGCGCCCGGCGCGCCCGGTCCGGCCCGACCGGTGCAGCAGGGTTTCCGATCCGGTTGGCAATTCGGCATGCACCACCAAGTCCAGCTTGGGCAGGTCGATGCCGCGGGCGGCCACATCGGTGGCGACGCAGACGCGTGCACGGCCATCGCGCATCGATTGCAGCGCATGGGTGCGTTCGCTTTGGCTCAATTCACCGGACAGGGCGACAACCTGAAATCCCCGGTTTGACAAACGCGCCGTCAACCGGTTGACCATCGCGCGGGTATTACAGAACACGATGGCGTTTTCGGAATCGTAAAAGCGCAGCGCATTGATCACCGCGCCTTCGCTCGATGCCGGGGAAACGGTAAAGGCGCGATAATCGATATCGCTGTGCTGCGGCGTGGCGGAGGTGGTTTTGACCCGCACCGCGTCTTCGCGCATGAAATTCTTCGACAGCCGTTCGATTTCACGCGGTACGGTGGCCGAAAACATCAAGGTGCGGCGGGTTTCGGGGGCAGAGCCCAGAATGAATTCCAGATCTTCGGCAAAGCCCAGATCCAGCATTTCATCGGCTTCGTCCAGAACCACGGCGCGGATCGCCGACAGGTCGATGCCGCCGCGCTGAATATGGTCGCGCAACCGGCCCGGTGTGCCGACAACGATATGGGCGCCGCGTTCCAGCGCCCGGCGTTCGGTGCGCATGTCCATGCCGCCCACGCAGGACGCCAGAACCGCTCCGGTCGGGGCATAAAGCCATTCGAATTCGCGCCGCACCTGCAACGCCAATTCCCGTGTCGGCGCAATGATCAACGCGATAGGGGCGGCGGCATGGGGCAGGCGGTCTTCCCCTTGTAATAGGGTCGGGGCCAGCGCCAGGCCAAAGCCAACGGTTTTGCCCGATCCGGTCTGAGCTGAAACCAGCAGGTCGTTTTCAGTCAAATCGTCGCGGATCATTTCCTGTTGCACAGGGGTCAGCGTTTCATAGCCACGTGCGGTCAGCGCCTCGGCCAGCGCGGCAGGGAGAACAGAAGGAAGCGTCATGTCGGAATAGTTGTCCTCGGCGGTGGCGACAGTCCCGAAGGGTCGGAAATGGGCGAACCGCATGTGTAAGCCGTGCCGATTATCCGGTTTTTACGCAAATGAGAAGCGGAAACTTTACTGACGGGCAAAGGATGGTCTCCGCAGGGCGCTGCCCGATCCCGGCCGCAGGGATCAATGCCCTGCTGATCGCAAATCCGCCGACGATGCAGTGACGGGATGGACCCAAGGGGCAAGCGGGTGAGAAATGGGACGGCGTGGCCGTTTTGGGAATTTATGGGAATAATCGAAAAACTTGACCGAATCCGATCCGAATCAATCTCTGAGATCTTGTGAATTTCCCATATTTTTATAGTGAATCGCTCACTTGGTTTGTGGTTGCCTGTCAAATATGCTGACGGCGTTGGTCTTTCGGCAACTTTTTTTGGGATATTGTGGAACTTTCTGGCGGTCTGTTTTTAGAGCTATATGTTGTGTGAATATGTGCTGCTGTGTCTAATTGGGCCAATTTGTGGCTGAAAACAGGCGCATTTCTGACCGCTCAATATACTGCGATCAGCCTTGATACTAAGAATGTGGGGAAAATTCCTGTTGATTTCCATGAATTCCCATGTCATTCCTAAATCACGAGATGAGGACGGGAAAATCAAGGGGCAAAAAGACCCCAGGTAAAAACTTAAAGTCAGGTTTCATACAGGCGCCCGCTTTCATCGAAATACAAGAGATCCGGCGCGCGAGCGAGCAGACATCCCCCCAGGTGGCGCGCGCAGCTGGACACCCCGCAAAGCGGGACGGTGGCGGCGGATTGGGCAGTGGCAGCAGCTCAATCCGCCGTTTCGTTTTTCAGGCTTGCGGTTCGGTATCAATTCATCTGGGTGGGCAACAAGGGACGGGCCGGGACAGTGGGTCTGAGTTTCAGAGGCGAATTCGACCAGAAGGTTGATGGTAAGGGGCGGATGTCGATCCCAGCCTCTTTTCGTCGTGTGCTCGAAGATGGCGACCCCGATTTTCCGCAAAGCCCAAGCCCGCGCATAGTGGTGCTGTACGGTCCGCATCTCAAAGGCTGTCTTCACGCCTATACGATTGATGCGATGGCCGAAATCGAAGCCGATATCGAAGCTCTGCCGCGCGGTTCAAAACAACGTAAATACGCCAGCCAGATGATCCTCGGGAAATCCTGGGAAACCGAGATTGACCGGGATGGTCGTATCGTGTTGCCGAAAGAGCGCCGCGAACAGATCGGGCTGGAAGGCGTCGCCACGATGGCGGCCCGTGGCGATTATTTCGAAATCTGGAATGCCGATACATACACGGCAGAGGAAGACGCTGATCTCAATGAATTCCTTGCCGAACAGGACGACGACTTCGATCCGCTGTCACTGCTGGATGGTGCAAAGGGGGCATAACTGATGACCGAAACGGTCCCAAGCCCCGATGATGCGCCGCATATTCCCGTTCTATTGCGTCCACTGATCAAGGCGGTTTCGCCGGTTTCCGGTGTTTGGCTGGATGGCACGTTTGGCGCTGGCGGCTATTCTCGCGCATTGCTGGAAGCTGGCGCGGACAAGGTGATCGGCGTTGATCGCGACCCGCTGGCGCTGGAACTGGCCGCGCCTTGGGCCGGACAATATGGTGACCGGCTGGAATTGGTGCAGGGGGTGTTTTCCCGGCTGGACGAATACGGCTCTGACCTCGATGGCGTGGTGCTGGACCTCGGAGTCAGCTCGATGCAGCTTGATCTGGCAGAGCGCGGGTTTTCCTTCATGAAGGAAGGCCCGCTCGACATGCGGATGAGCCAGGAAGGCCGTTCCGCCGCCGACATCGTCAACGATGCCAGCGAAAGCGATCTGGCCGATATCCTGTTTCATTACGGCGAAGAACGCGCCAGCCGCCGCATCGCCCGCGCGATCCTGCGCGAACGCGACCTGGAACCGATCACCACCACCCTGCGGCTGGCAAAGATCATTGAATCCTGCCTGCCGCGGTCGAAACCCGGACAATCGCATCCCGCCACCCGCAGCTTTCAGGCGCTGCGGATCGCGGTGAACGATGAATACGGCGAATTGATCGGCGGGCTGGAAGCGGCCGAACGGGCGTTGAAACCGGGCGGGCAACTGGCCGTTGTCACCTTCCATTCGATCGAAGACCGGATGGTGAAACGGTTCTTGCAGCAACGATCGGGCAGCGGCGGGCGTACCAACCGCTATGCGCCGGAACAAGAAGAAGTCGCGACCCAGTTCAGCCTGAAATCACGCAAAGCCATCGGGCCGGACGATCAGGAACTGGCGGAAAACCCGCGCTCGCGCAGCGCCAAGCTGCGGGTCGGCATTCGGACCGACGCCGCAGCAGGCCCCTGCGACCGCAAGGGGTTGGGTATGCCAATGCTGAGAGGGACTTGAGAAATGCGCAGCTTTTTCTATATCGTCACCGCTTTGATCGTGATCGGGCTGGCGTTCTGGGCCTATCAGGAAAATTACAAAACACAGGCCGCGCTGGACCGAACCGAAGATTTGCAGACCGCTATCGGGCAAGCGCGGTCGCGGCTGGCGACGCTCAAGGCCGAATGGGCCTATCTGAACCGTCCCGACCGGCTGCGCGAACTGGCCGATATCAATTATGACCGGCTTGGCCTGCTGCCGCTGGCCCCCGAACAGTTCGGCAAGACTGATCAAATCGCTTATCCGGCGCTGAATTCGAACTTTGTCATCACCGATCCGGTCGACGTATCATCAAGCGAGGAACTGCAATGATCCGGACCCCGCTGCGCCCGCTGGCCCGCATTCTGGATGCCCGTTCCAAGGGCGAAAACCCCGACGCCATCGAACGTGAAAACATCCGTCTGCGGCACGAAGAAATGCGCGACCGCGCCCGTCAACGCGCCGAAAGCCGCCTGCTGGTGCTGGGGTTGTTTTTCCTATGCGCCTTTTCGGCGGTGGGGCTGCGTATGGCGGCGCTGTCAGCGACCGAACCGACCGAACCCCGCGCCAGCGCGGCCGGTGCCGCGATCGTCGCGCAACGCGCTGATATCATTGACCGTCAGGGCCGCATCCTGGCCACCAATCTGGAAACTTACGCGCTTTATGCCCAACCGACAGAAATGATCGACCCGGAACATTCCGCCACCGAATTGGCGCGGATTTTCCCCGAACTGAACCGCGAAACACTGCTGGAAGATTTCACCGGAAAACGTAAATTTCTGTGGATACGCAAAAAACTAAGCCCCGAACAGAAACAGGCGGTCCACGATATCGGCGATCCTGGGCTGATGTTCGGGCCGCGCGAAATGCGGCTTTACCCCAACGGCCATCTGGCCGCCCATGTGCTGGGCGGGGCCGGATTTGGCCGCGAAGGCGTTCATGCTGCCGAAGTGATCGGTGTTGCTGGCGTTGAACGCCGGTTTGACGATTTGTTGCGGGACCCAGCCAACGAAGGCAAGGCGCTGCAACTGTCCTTGGACCTGTCGGTTCAGGCGGCCACCGAACGGGTGCTGTCGGGCGGGATGAAGCTGATGAACGCCAAGGGGGCCGCAGCGATCCTGATGGATGTGCATAGCGGTGAAATCCTGTCGCTGGTGTCATTGCCCGATTTCGATCCCAACGACCGGCCGCGGCCACCGACCCAAGGCCATGCTGTCGATAGCCCGCTGTTCAATCGCGCGGTGCAAGGGGTGTACGAACTTGGCTCGACCTTCAAGATATTTGCCGCCGCACAGGCGATGGAACTGGGATTGGCCAATCCCTCTACCATGGTCGATATCCGTGGTCCGCTGAGATGGGGAAAATTCAAAATTCGGGATTTCCACAATTACGGCAAGGAACTGAGCCTGACCAAGATCATCGTGAAGTCGTCCAATATCGGCACTGCCCGGATGGCGCAGCAGATCGGCGTGGAGCGGCAGAAGGACTTCCTGCGCAATCTGGGCCTGTTCGAAGCAACCCCGGTGGAACTGACCGAAGCGGGTGGCGGGAAACCGCTGCTGCCGAAAAACTGGTCGGAACTGTCGACGATGACGATTTCCTACGGTCACGGTTTGTCGGCGACGCCGATGCACTTGGCTGCCGCTTATGCCGCGATCGCCAATGGTGGCACCAAGGTAAATCCAACCTTGTTGAAGCAGGACAAAACCCAGACCGGCCCACGGGTGATGTCGGCTCAAACCGCCCGCGCCGCGCGGCTGATGTTGCGCAAGGTGGTGTCCGAAGGCACTGCCAGCTTTGGCGAAGTGCCCGGCTATGCCGTTGGGGGTAAAACCGGCACCGCCGACAAGCCCAAGGAAAACGGCGGCGGCTATTACGACGACCGGGTGATCGCCACTTTCGCGTCGATGTTCCCGGCGCATGATCCGAAATATGTTCTGGTGGTGACGCTGGATGAACCGTCTGAAAATTCGGGTGACAAACCGCGCCGCACCGCTGGTTGGACCGCGGTGCCGGTGGCAGCGGAAATGATCCGCCGAGTCGCGCCATTGCTGGGGCTGCGGCCCGAGATTGAACCCGACACTCTGGCTGATATAACGCTGACATCAAATTAAGCCGGGAAAGGCGCGTCGATGGCAGAGCAGGGCAAATCTCGGGGTAAATCTCTGGGCGAACTGGGGTTGACGGCACAGGGCGGGCGCAACCCGTTCATCGCCGGCCTGGCTGTGGACAGCCGCGAGGTCCGCAAAGGGTTCCTGTTTGCCGCATTGCCGGGTACAAAAATACATGGCGCAACTTTCGTTGAAACCGCTTTGGATCGGGGGGCAGATGCAATCCTCACGGATGCAGAAGGGGCGCAGATCGCAGCTGACGCGCTGGCGCGCAACGACGCCGCGCTGATCATCGCCGTAGATCCGCGGCAGACCTTGGCTTATACCGCTGCCTTATGGTTCGGGGCGCAGCCCAAAACCATGGTGGCAGTGACCGGCACCAATGGCAAAACCTCGGTTGCGACCTTTGCCCGCCATATCTGGTCCGAACTGGGGTTCGAGGCGGTCAATCTGGGCACTACCGGGGTCGAAGGTGCCTTTCAGGCCCCGTTGCACCACACCACGCCGGAACCGATCACCCTGCACCGGATGTTGTCGGACTGCGCGGCGGCGGGCGTCACCCATGCCGCGATGGAAGCTTCCAGCCACGGGCTGGCACAGCGACGCTTGGACGGGGTGCATCTGTGTGCGGCTGGATTTACCAATTTTACCCAAGATCACCTCGATTATCACGCCACGTTCGACGATTATTTTCAGGCCAAGGCAGGGCTGTTTTCGCGGGTATTGCCCGATGACGGTGTCGCGGTGGTCAATATCGACGATCCGCGCGGTCAGGATATCGCCGCGCTGGCGGCTGAACGCGGCCAGCGGGTGATCCGGGTCGGGCGGCTGCCTTTGGCCGACCTGCAATTGCAGGCGCAACGCTTCGACGCGACGACACAGGAAATCCGGTTCCGGTTTCAGGATCAGGTCTATCTGGTCCGGTTGCCGCTGATCGGCGGATTTCAGGCCGATAACGTGCTTTTGGCCGCAGGCCTGGTGATCGCCGCCGGGGCCGATCCTGACCGAGTGTTTGAAACCCTGCCACATCTGGGCACGGTGCGGGGCCGGATGCAATTGGCCGCGACGCGGGCCAATGGTGCCACGGTATTTGTTGATTACGCCCACACCCCCGACGCGGTGAAAACCGCGCTCAAGGCGCTGCGCCCGCATGTCATCGGCCGATTGGTGGCGGTGATCGGGGCGGGCGGCGATCGCGACCGTACCAAGCGGCCCTTGATGGGGCAGGCGGCGGCGGACAATGCCGATCTGGTGATCGTGACCGACGACAACCCGCGCAGCGAAGACCCCGCCGCGATCCGCACGGACGTGCTGATGGGCTGCCCCGATGCGATTGAAGTCGGCGACCGCGCCGAAGCGATCCTGCGCGGCGTCGATGCGCTGGGACCGGGCGACGCATTGCTGATCGCTGGCAAGGGCCATGAAAGCGGTCAGATCATCGGAGAAAACACCTATCCCTTTGATGATGTCGAACAGGCCAGCGTGGCGGTTGCGGCGCTGGATGGGGGCATGGCATGATGTTGTGGACCGCAGAAGAAGCCGCCAGCGCCACCGGCGGGCGGATCACCGCCGATTGGCAAGCCAGCGGCGTTTCCATCGACACCCGCACACTGCAACCCGGTGATCTGTTCGTGGCGTTGCAGGCGGCGCGCGACGGTCATGATTTCGTGGCGCAGGCGCTGAACAACGGCGCGGCTGCGGCAGTTGTCACCCATGTGCCCGAAGGGGTCGCCGAAGATGCGCCGCTGCTGATCGTGCCGGATGTGTTGTCTGCGCTGGAAGATCTGGGCCGCGCCGCCCGCGCCCGCAGCAAGGCCAAGGTGATTGCCGTTACCGGGTCGGTGGGCAAGACGTCGACCAAGGAAATGCTGCGCATGGTGCTGTCGGGGCAGGGCAAAACCCATGCCGCCGAGGCCAGCTACAACAACCATTGGGGGGTGCCGCTGACGCTGGCGCGGATGCCGCGCGACACCCGTTTCGCGGTGATCGAGATCGGCATGAACCATGCCGGAGAAATCGCACCGTTGGCGCGCATGGCGCGGCCGCATGTGGCGATGATCACCACCGTCGCCGCCGCCCATCTCGAAGCCTTCGACAGTATCGACGCGATCGCCCGCGAAAAAGCCACGATCTTCGACGGGCTGGAACCGGGCGGTGTGGCGGTGATCAATGGCGATTTGAGCGTCACACCGATTTTGGCGGCGGCGGCGCGTGCCCGGGAGGCGCGTATCCTCAGTTTCGGCGAAGCGCCGCATAATCACCACCGATTGACCGAGGTGACGCTGGTCGATGATGTCACCGTGGCAACGGGCCGCCGCTGGCGTCAGCCGGTGCTGTATAAAATCATGGCCGCGGGGCGTCATTTCGCGGTCAATGCGATGGGGGTGTTGGCGGTGATCCATGCGCTGCGGCTCGATCCGACCATGGCGGCCACCGATCTGGCGCGCTGGGTGCCACCCGCGGGCCGGGGGCTGCGCGAACGGATTCAGTTCGACCCGGTCACAGAGGATCAGGCCATTGATTTGATCGATGATGCCTTCAACGCCAACCCGACCTCGATGGCCGCCGCCCTGGAAGTGCTGGCCGCCGCCCGTCCCAAGGACGGTATAGGCCGTGTCGCCAAGGGAAGACGGGTCGCGATTCTGGGCGATATGCTGGAACTGGGCCCCGACGAAATCGTCATGCATCAGGCTCTCGCCGATCTGCCCTTCGTGGCGCAGATCGACGTGATCCATTGCGTTGGGCCACGGATGAACCGGCTTTGGGCGCAACTGCCCCCCGGCAAGCGCGGCGAATGGGCCGAAAACGCTGGCAAGCTGGCCGACCGGGCGCATCGGCTGATTGATGCCGGTGATGTGGTGCTGGTGAAAGGCTCGAAAGGATCGAAAGTGTCCAAGGTTGTTGACGCGATCCGAAAACTGGGCCATGCCGCGCCCCAATCTGAACAAGGGGCGTAACAGATGCTGTATTGGTTGACCGGGCTTTCGGATGGGGGCGATTTCTTCAACCTGTTCCGCTATATCACCTTCCGCTCGGGTGGGGCCTTCATGACTGCGCTGATCTTTGGCTTTATCTTTGGCAGGCCGCTGATCAACGTGTTGCGCAAACGTCAGGGCAAGGGTCAGCCGATCCGCGATGACGGCCCCGAGGGCCATTTCGTCAAGGCCGGTACCCCGACCATGGGCGGGTTGCTGATCGTCGGCGCGCTGTTGACCTCGACCATTCTGTGGGCCCGGCTGGACAATCCTTTCGTCTGGTTGGTGCTGTTCGTGACCATTGCCTTCGGTGCTATCGGCTTTGCCGACGATTATGCCAAGGTGTCCAAGCAGAATACCAAAGGTGTGCCGGGTAAGCTGCGGCTGCTACTGGGTTTTGTGATCGCGGGGATCGCCGGGTACTGGGCCACGTGTTACCATCCCGAGGCGCTGCAATACCGGCTGGCGCTGCCGGTGTTCAAGGATACGCTGATCAATCTGGGGCTGATTTTCATTCCCTTCGCGATGATCGTCATCGTCGGCGCGGCCAATGCGGTCAACCTGACCGACGGTCTTGACGGGTTGGCGATCATGCCGGTGATGATAGCCGCCACCGCATTGGGCATCATCGCCTATGCGGTCGGCCGGGTCGATTTCACCGAATATCTTGATGTGCATTACGTCCCCGGCACCGGCGAAATCCTGATCTTTGTCGCCGGTCTGGTCGGTGGCGGTCTGGGATTCTTGTGGTATAACGCGCCGCCCGCTGCCGTGTTCATGGGCGATACCGGATCGCTGGCCCTGGGCGGGGCCTTGGGGGCCATCGCGGTCGCCACCAAGCACGAAATCGTGCTGGCCATCGTTGGCGGATTGTTCGTGGTCGAGGCGCTGAGCGTGATCATTCAGGTGCTTTATTTCAAACGCACCGGCAAGCGGGTGTTCCTGATGGCCCCGATCCACCACCATTACGAAAAAAAGGGCTGGGCCGAACCGCAGATCGTGATCCGGTTCTGGATCATTTCGCTGATCCTGGCGATGATCGGGCTGGCGACGCTGAAAGTGCGCTAAGGCGGCTTCTGTGGCATGGTGCGCGCCTTTGGCGCGCAGGTTTGTCTCGTCGCGGGCCTTTGGCCCTCTCCTCGGGATTTCGCGCGCCGCGCGGGAGTATTTGGGGAACGATGAAAGCCTGCGGTATTGAGAATGGGAAAGAAAAAACATGATACCTGTCACGGGATTTGAAAGCCGCCACGTGGCGGTGCTGGGATTGGGGCGCTCGGGGATGACCACGGCGCGGGCTTTGCAGGTGGGCGGCGCAGTGCCGGTTTGCTGGGATGACAATCCAGAGGCGCGGGCCCGCGCCGAGGCCGAGGGGTTCGAAATTCGCGACCTGATGGCCCCCGGTGGCTTCGGCGAAATCGTCTCGCTGATCGTCAGCCCCGGTATCCCGCATCTCTATCCCGACCCGAACAAGGTGGTCGCCGCCGCCTGGGCCGCAGGGGTGCCGGTGGACAATGATATCGGGCTGTTTTTCCGCTCTTTCGGGTCGGGGGATTGGGATTATTTCGACAGCCCGCCGCGGGTGGTCGCGGTGACCGGATCGAACGGAAAATCCACCACTTCGGCCTTGATCCATCACGTGTTGGATGCTGCTGGCAAGAAGGCGCAGCTGGCCGGTAATATCGGCCGCGGGGTGCTGGATATCGAACCGCCCGAAGACGGCGACGTGATTGTGTTGGAACTGTCCAGCTATCAGACTGATCTGGCCCGCGCGCTGACCCCTGATATCGCCGTGTTCACCAACCTGACACCCGATCATCTGGACCGGCATGGTGGTAAGGGCGGGTATTTCGCCGCCAAGCGTCGGCTGTTTGCCGAAGGCGGACCGGACCGCGCCGTCATCGGCGTGGATGAAAACGAAGGCCGCTATTTGGCCAACCAACTGAGCCAGGGACCGGGCGATGATCGGGTGATCCGGGTATCGGCCGCCGCGAAACTGACCGGTCCGGGTTGGAATGTCTTTGCCCGCAAGGGATATCTGAGCGAATACCGCAAGGGGCGGCAGGCCGGGTCGATCGATCTGCGCGCCATCACCGGCTTGCCGGGGGCGCATAACCACCAAAACGCCTGTGCCGCCTATGCCGCCTGCCGCAGTCTTGGGCTTGCACCACGGGTGATCGAAGCGGCATTCCAAAGCTTCGCTGGTTTGCCCCATCGCAGCCAGACCATCGCGGAACAGGGGGGCATCCGGTTCGTCAATGACAGCAAGGCGACCAATGTCGACAGCGCCGAAAAGGCACTGCAGGCGTTTTCCAACATCCGCTGGATCTGCGGCGGGTTGCAGAAGGAAGGCGGGCTTGGCCCGCTTCAGGACGCGCTGGGATCGGTGAAGAAAGCCTATGTGATCGGCCGCGAAGCAGCCGGGTTCGCGCTGCAACTGGACGGTTGCGAGGCCGAGGTCTGCACCACGATGGCGCAGGCCGTTGCCCAAGCGATAAAAGACGCCGAACCGGGAGATACGGTGCTGTTGGCCCCGGCGGCAGCCAGTTTCGATCAATATGACAATTTCGAACAACGCGGCGATGATTTCGCGGCTTGTGTGATGGCCGCTCTCGGGCTCTGACCTGGGGCCGGGCAGGGCTGCCTGGGCCACGTGGAAATATCGTGGCAGCGGCGCGGGCAATGACTTCTGTCAAAGACAGCCGGGGGGCTGTCCTTCACCTTTTCTTGGATGATCGTGGACCCAAATCAGGGTTTCGGCCATGGCAACAAGGGGGCCCGGTGATGGATGATCATTCGACCAAACGTCAGGTTCAGGTGGGGACAACGCGGCTTGCCGGCGTCTTGCGACGGCCCGAGGTGCCGATCGGATTGGTGATCTTTGCCCATGGTGCCGGCAGCAGCCATCTCAGCCCGCGCAACAACCACGTGGCCGAGGCCCTTGGGCAGCGCGGCATCGCTACGCTGCTGTTCGACCTGCTGACCGAGGAAGAGGCGCTGGATCGGCGCAACGTCTTCGATATCCCGCTGCTGGGCGGGCGGATGGTCGAGGCGGTGGACTGGGTCGTCGGGCAGCCGGTTTTGGCCGATCTGCCGGTGGCCCTGTTCGGATCGAGCACCGGGGCCGCTGCCGCCCTTGTCGCGGCGGCGCAGGCGCCTGACCGCTTTGCCAGCGTGGTTTCGCGCGGCGGGCGGCCCGATCTGGCCGGGCAGGTCTTGCCGAAGGTGCGCGCGCCGGTGCTGATGATCGTGGGCGGCCATGACGGGCCGGTGATCGACCTGAACGAGACGGCGGCGGCGCAGATGACCTGCCCGCATGAAATTCAGATCGTTCCCGGAGCCACGCATCTGTTCGAAGAACCCGGCACGCTGGACCGCGTGATCGCATTGGCGGCGGATTGGTTCGAAACCCATTTCAAGGCCGAAGGAGGTCAGCCATGATGCGTTTTGCAGACCGCCAGACCGCGGGGCAGGCCTTGGCCGAGGTCGTGGCGCAGAAAGCCTATGCCGACCCGGTGATCCTGGCGCTGCCGCGCGGCGGCGTGCCGGTGGCGATCGAATTGGTCCGGGCGCTGCACGCACCGATGGATCTGGTCATGGTGCGCAAGATCGGCGCGCCGGGACAGCCGGAACTGGCGGTGGCGGCGGTGGTCAATGGTGACGACCCGCAGATCGTCATCAATGACAGTATAACCCGCGCTTTCGGATTGAACGCGGCGGATATCGAAGCGATGTCGAAACCACGCTTGCAAGAAATTGCGCGCCGCCGGGCGCTCTATCTTGGGGATCGCAAACCGGTGCCGGTCAAGGGCCGCACCGCTATCGTCACCGATGACGGTATCGCCACCGGGGCGACGATGCGGGCGTCCCTGTTGGCAGTGCGACGGCGCGATCCGGCGCGGCTGGTGCTGGCGGTGCCGGTCGCATCGCGCGAGGTGATCGCCGATCTTGGCAAAGAGGTGGACGAGGTGATCTGTCTGACGATGCCCGACCCTCTACGTGCCATCGGACTGCATTATGACGATTTTTCCCAGGTCGATGATGACGAGGTGGTGCGGCTGCTGGCCGAGGCGGATCGGCTTGCCGGACCGCCACCGCCCGAGGGCTGATTGTGCTATTCCACCGGATCGGTGGCGGCGCGCAGTCTGGATAGCGTGGTTTGGAGTTCTGCGAACAGTTGTTTGCGTTCATCTTCGGACAGGAAACTGCCGATTTCCACCCTGCGGCCATTGCCGCTGAGCGTGATATAGAACGGCACTGGGCCGCCGCTGACATGCATTTCAGCCCGTACCCAGTAGATGTTGCAGACCCATTCCTTGACCTCGCCGCGCACCGGTTTGTGCCACAGAATCAAGTTGGTTCCGTCAAATCGCAGGTGTTCCAAGATTTCGCCATCGCGGTAAGACCGTTCCAACCCCCACCACAGCGCGCCGACCATCGCCAGCACGAAGGGTAGAATACCCCACAAAAACACCGTGCCGATCAGCGCATAAAGCGGCACCGTGCCCAGCGTGAAGGCCAGCAGGATCATCGCCGCAAACCCTTTGCGCGGCAACGACCGGTGTGGCCACAGGGTCAAAAGCGTGTCGTGTTCTGAGGTCCAGCGATAAGGCATTCAGGCGTCAGCGGGTGGGGATGTCGGATATGGTCGGTGCATTCGACAGGTCCAGGACGCCCAACGTCACGAAACCGACAAGAACAGCGTCCACTGCAACAGTGGCCAGAATGATGCCCATGACCCGACTGATCACACTGGCACCGGTTTCACCGATATAGCGCTGAATTTGAACCGCCAACAGAAGCAAGGCCAGCGTGATGACCAGCACCCCCAGCAGCAGCACAGCGGTGATCGCCTGATCAGGGACCGAATTGCGGTTGTTGTCGGTCAGGATGACGACGGCAAGCATCGCACCGGGAGAGGCGATAGAAGGCATTGCCAGCGGGAACACTGCACCGGACAGGTGGTTGCGCTCGGCCGATTCAATTTCGATTGCGGGTTTCGAGTCCCCGAAAATCATCGAAAGCGCGAACAGGAACAGAATGATTCCGCCAGCGATTTGGAACGCCCCGAGGTGCAACCCCAGTGATTCCAGCAACAACTGCCCCGTGGCCAGAAAAACCAACAGCACGACCGTTGCGACCAAGACCGCGCGCATCGCAAAGCGGCGGTGTAGTTCGGGTGGCACGTGCGAAACCGCATAGAGAAACACCGGTATCGACCCGATTGGGTCAATAACCACGAACAAGGTAATGAATTCGCGTAGTAAGTTGGTCAGATCAAGGGACATTTATGGGTGTCTGCTGAATGAGGGTGAGGGGATGGATTGAAATGGCCCGGACATTGCTGCCCGGGCCAATCTCTTATTCTCTGGTCGGGCCGATTAGTGCGCGTGGCCCTTGTCCCAGTCTTCCTGCTTGGGCAGGGTTTCAAACGTATGTTCCGGCGGCGGGCAGGGCAGGGTCCATTCCAGCGTATCCGCATGTTCGTTCCAGTAGTTGTTCTCGGTCACTTTCTTACCCTTAAGCAGGGCATAGATGATGATGCCGAAGAACAGGATGAACGAACTGAATGAAATCAGCGCACCAATCGACGAAATCTTGTTCCAGTAAGCGAATGCTTCCGGATAGTCGATATAACGGCGCGGCATACCCTGACGACCCAAGAAGTGCTGCGGGAAGAAGGTCAGGTTGACGCCGATGAAGAACAGCCAGAAATGGATCTTGGCAAAGAATTCCGAATATTCACGCCCAGACATCTTGCCGAAGTAGAAGTAGATCCCCGAAAAGATGGTAAAGGCCGCGCCCATCGACATGGTGTAGTGGAAATGTGCCACGACATAATAGGTGTCATGGTAAGCCCGGTCGATACCGGCCTGGCTCAACACGATGCCGGTCACGCCACCGATGGTGAACAGGATCAGGAAGCCGAATGCGAACAACATTGGTGCCTTGAATTCAACCGAACCGCCCCACATGGTGGCAATCCAGCTGAAAATCTTCACCCCTGTTGGCACCGCAATCACCATCGTGGCCAGCATGAAATAGCTCTGCTGGCTCAGCGACAGGCCGACCGTGTACATGTGGTGCGCCCACACGACAAAACCCAGACCCCCGATCGCGATCAGCGCCCAGACCATCGGCAGATAGCCAAAGATCGGCTTGCGCGAGAAGGTGGCGATCACGTGGCTGACCAAACCGAAGCCGGGCAGGATCACGATATACACTTCCGGGTGGCCGAAGAACCACAGGATATGCTGATACAGGATCGGATCGCCGCCGCCTGAGGGGTCAAAGAAGGTGGTGCCGAAATTCCGGTCGGTCAGCAGCATGGTGATGGCACCCGCCAGAACCGGCAGCGACAGCAGAATCAGCCACGAAGTGACAAAGATCGACCAGGCAAACAGCGGCACCTTGAACAGGGTCATGCCCGGGGTGCGCATGTTCAGGAAGGTGGTGATCATGTTGATCGCACCCAGGATCGAGCTGGCACCAGACACGTGAACCGCAAAGATCGCCAGGTCCATCGACATGCCGCCTTCGTTGACGCTGAGCGGCGGGTAGAGAACCCAACCGACGCCAGACCCCAACTGGTCATTGCCGCCCGGGCTGAGCATCGAAGCAACCCCCAGCGCGGTACCGGCAACATAAAGCCAGTAAGACAGGTTGTTCATCCGCGGGAACGCCATATCCGGCGCGCCGATCTGCAATGGCATGAAATAGTTGCCGAAACCGCCGAACAGCGCCGGGATAACGACGAAGAACATCATCAGAACACCGTGATAGGTGATCAGTACGTTCCACAGATGCCCGTTCGGGGTGCATTCGCTGGTCGCGTCAGCGAACAGCCGCGCGCCTTCCAGGCACATGAACTGAACGCCGGGCTCCATCAGCTCCAGGCGCATGAAAACGGTAAAACAAACCGAAATCAGACCGACGATGGCGGACGTGATCAGGTAAAGGATACCGATATCTTTATGGTTGGTGGACATGAACCAGCGCGTGAAGAAACCGCGATTATCTTCGTGTTCGTGGCCGTGGATGGCTGCGTCTGCCATGCTCTTGCCTCCTGTTGGTGTATTGAAAAGCGCATAGAGAGTCCCCATGCGCCCGTGTTCATTCCCCGTTTTAGAATGCCCGGGCCGCAACAGCAATTCCCGAATTTGATGCAGATCAAATAATATTGTCGCACCCTGTCAGACGGTTTGCCGACAACCGGCGGTGATTTTCAGCCGTCGAAACCGGTTTGCAAGCCGGGCAAACCCCATTCGAATAGGGGGCTACCGACCATCTGGCACTGCTGCGTGGCCGACGGTAAACCCGATCAGCGTGCATTAATCCCGGCAAAAGACGGGAAGGTTTGGATATCTGTGCCCCGCTGGGGGTCGGTGTTTTGTCGCGCCGCCGCATGTGCCGGACAAAAAAAGGCGCACGGAAACCCGTGCGCCTGTCGGAAACTCTGAATGTTCGGGCTTATTCCGAAGCGGGTTCCGGGGCCGGAGCCACCGATGCCAGATAGGCCGCGACGTCTTCGCCACCCTTTTTCAGCTTGAACGACATTTTCGATTTTGCCGCGCCGTCACCGGTCGCCTCTTTCAGGAACTCTTTGGGGTCGGCGGTATATTTGGCCAGGGTCTCTTCGTCCCAGACAACACCAGCTTCACCGGCAGCGATGATGCTGTTGCCGAATTTGAAGCCTTCATAAGTGCCGGCGGTACGACCGATCACGCCGTAAAGATTCGGGCCGGTTTTGCCGCCTTTCATGATCACGGTGCCGTCATCGGCTTCAATCGTGTGGCAGGCTTTGCATTTCTTAAAGGCCTTTTCGCCTTTATCGATATCGCCTTCGGCAAAGACCGGTGCGGCCAAGGTTGCCAGTACGGCGGTAGCGGTCAGCAGTTTGTTCATTGCGGGCCTCTTGTATTTGGTTTCGGTTCGCGTCCCGTGATAGATACCGCACATCAACACTTTATCAACAGGCTAAAGACAAGAAGAATTGTCGCAGTCTCGCGTGTCTTGGCCCCATTCAGATGATTTTCCGGGGATTTTACCCGGGTTTCCGCAAAAAACACTTCTGAATCCGGGTCATTCGGGATAGGAGCGGGATCGCGCAAAGACGCGCGGTTTTCGAATGAAAGAGGACGATCATGACGACCAAGGTATTCATTGATGGCGAAGCTGGCACGACGGGACTTCAGATCCGCGATCGCCTGACCCGCCGTCCGGATATCGAATTGGTCCAGATCGACCCGGATCTGCGCAAGGATGCTGCGGCACGTAAAGCGGCCTTTGCGGCGGCCGATGTCGCGATTCTCTGCCTGCCGGATGCGGCGGCGAAGGAATCCGTGGCTTTGTCCGCCGATCTGCCGGTGCGGATCATCGACGCTTCGACCGCGCATCGGGTCAATCCCGATTGGGCCTTCGGTCTGCCGGAACTGAACGCGGATCAGGCCGCGCGGATCAAAACCGCGCGCTATGTCGCCAATCCGGGCTGTTATTCCACCGGTGCGATCGTATTGCTGGCGCCGTTGGTGTCGGCGGGGCTGATCCCGGCGGATCACCCGATCAGCATCAACGCGATCAGCGGCTATACCGGCGGTGGTAAAGGGTTGATCGCTGAATATGACGCGGGCGAAGCACCCGGTGCCTTCATCTATGCCACCGGCCAGACCCACAAACACCTGCCCGAAATCGTCGCCTATTGCGGTCTTGACCGGATGCCGATCTTCGTCCCTTCGGTGGGCAATTTCGCGCAAGGTATGGCGGTGCAGATCCCGCTGCACCTGTCGGCATTGCCGGGGACGGTGGACATGGCGCAGGTTCATGCGGCGCTGGCGCAGCATTACGCCGGGTCCGACCGCATCCGTATTGCGCCGATCGAAGATCAGGACAGCCGCATCGATCCGACCGCGCTGAACGGCAGCAACGATCTGGAAATCTCGGTCCGCGGCGACGCGGCAACCGGGCGGGCCGTGTTGATCGCGGTGCTGGACAATCTGGGCAAGGGCGCCTCGGGGGCCGCGGTGCAGAACCTCGATCTGATGATTGGCGCGGATTAAACTAAAAACGCCCCGTTTGACCGGGGCGTTTCCATTTCGGTGATGTCCGTCTTGCCCCCAAAGTGACAAAAGCCGCAGCGCACAGTCATCCGTTTTCATCGTGCAACACGATATTGAACCCTTCGTCCGGCGATGGCGCGACAAAGTGCTTGGAAAACCGGCGAAACTGCTCCTCGGTCACCGCAAACGGATGATCGCCTTGCGCGTTGCGTTGGCGCAGCCGTGCCAGGCAAAGATCGTCTGGCGGATTCAGCACGTGCAATTGATGAGACGCGTCGGTCGCCTCAAGAATGTCACGCATCCAGGCACGGTTTTCAACGGTGTTCGCGGGGAAATCCAAAACAATCGAAACCCCCGCGTTCAACAGCGACGATATATGAGGCGCCATGATCGTTCGCAATTTGCCCGCACATCGCACATAATCCGATGCCGACGACATTTCCGCAGCGAAAAGGGCGTTCAGCCAATCGTCTTCGGCAATAAGGACCGTTCCATTCGAACGACCAAGTCTGGCTGCCAGCGTGGATTTTCCGGCGGCGATTTTTCCGCACAACATGTGCAGTGTTGGAGATGAAAGAGACATTGAAAGGAAACCTTGGTTCGGCGCGTCTGGCGCATATGAGATTCAGATACCAATTGCCCGGCCCGGCGTGTCAGGCCGGGACGGTAATTCGGATCTGACGCTGAACGTCGATTGTCTGAATCAAGGTTTTCATACTCGGTAGAAACACCATATTTATTCCGATGTCCACGGCGGCGCGGCACCACTCCTGCCTTACCGTTCCAACGGCAATTCGCCGAATTCGGCGTCGAAACTGCGGCGCAGTGCCACGTCGAGATCCTCCATCGTCACCGGCAATCCCAGATCGACCAAACTGGTGACGCCGTGTTCAGTGATGCCGCAGGGCACGATGCCGCCGAAATGCTCCAGATCGGGATCGACATTGATCGATACCCCGTGAAAGCTGACCCATTTGCGCAGCCGAATACCGATGGCGGCGATCTTGTCTTCGGGCACGGCCCCCGTAGCGGTCAGCGGCTTGTCCTGCCGTTGCACCCAGACCCCGACCCGGCCGTCACGGATTTCGCCGCGAATGTTGAATTCGTCCAGCGTCGCAATGACCCAGTTTTCCAGTTGTTGCACGAAACGGCGCACATCATGGCCGCGCTTGCCGACATCCAGCATCACATAGGCCACCCGCTGCCCCGGCCCGTGATAGGTATATTGCCCGCCGCGCTTGCTTTGATGGACCGGAAACCGGTCGGCATCGCGTAAATCTTCACGCTTGGCCGATGTGCCAGCGGTGTAAAGCGGGGGATGTTCAACCAACCAGACGCATTCCCCGGCTTCGCCCGCCGCGATGGCCGTGGCACGGTTTTCCATGAAGGCCACGGCTTCGTCATATCCGGTCAATCCGTCGGTGGTGATCCATTCGACCATGGTCTGCCTTTCTGTCCTGCGCCTGTGCCGCATTGAAGCGCGGGTTCTTTTCCCTCGCCTAAACGCTGGGTTTTGCGTTACTCTGATTCTATTATTTCATATCTATAGGGAGCGAGGATGATGTTTTCCAAGTCGCTTAAGACCACCTTAGCCGCCGCTCTGCTTGTCAGCACGACAACAGCTCCGGCATTTTCTGACAATCTGGGCGCGGCCATCGTCGGTGGTCTCATCGGCGGCGCGATCCTGAACGAGGCCAGCAAGAACAAGAAACGCACCGTTTACACCACCACCAATTCCGTCACTCGTCAGCAAAACCGCGACGTCCAGTCATCGCTGAACTATTTCGGATTCCCGGCGGGCACTCCCGATGGTGTGCTGGGCAGCCGGTCGCGTTCCGCGATTTCGCAATATCAAGTCTTTATGGGCTTTCCCGCGACCGGCAGGCTGTCCCCTTATGAACGCGATTTTCTGGTGTCGTCCTACAGCCGGGCCCAAATCGGCGGCCCGCAGGTGATCAAGGCGATGCAGGGCCCGCAGGGCGTGCGCGGCCTGTTGCATACCTGGCGCGACGAAGCGACCGGCAGCCGCAGCGCTGGCGGCTACGGCACCGGCTATGGCGGCGTCCCGGTCGAAGTCAGCCAAGCGATCGACGAAATCGCCAGCAGCACCGAACCCAGCGCCGAACAGCTGATGCAGCGGTCGGGTTTCATGCAACTGGCCGATTTGAACAATGACGGCAAGAACGACTACATTCTCGACACCTCCGTCAGCGGCAGTTCGTTCTGGTGTGGCACCTCGCATTGTACGGTGATGGTTTTTGCCTCGATGCCGCAGGGCTATCGCCGGATCGATTTTCAGGCCCGTGGTGTGACCCCGGCCAGCTTCTCTTGCCATCAAAGCAATTGTTCGCTGATCGAACCGGGCAGCACCACGATGGCTGCAGCTCCGGCTCCGGCTCCGGTTCCCGCACCGGCACCGCAAACCACCGCGCCGCAAACGACGATGGCGGCGGCACCGCTGGGCGGCATCCAACCCTTCGCCATGGCCGGAGACAGCAAACCTGCGGCTTCGCTGGCCAGCCATTGCAGCAAAGTCAGCCTGTTGACCAATTCCAATGGTGGTTTTGTCACCATGGCCACGTTGCGCGATCCCGATCTGGCACTGAGCGAACAGTTCTGCCTGACCCGGACCTATGCGATCGGCGCGGGTGAAGACATGGTCGCCAAGGTGCAGGGCTTGAACTCGGCCCAGGTCGATGCGCAATGCGATGCTTTCGGCCCGGCCTTGGCTCCGTTCATTGCCAAGCTCGAGGGCGCGACCGCCGCCGAAGTGACCGGCGAGGTGCAGAAATTCGTGCTGCAATCGAACATGTCGCTGCCGCAGCTCAACAACACCGCGCGGATCTGCCTGTTTTCGGGCTATCGCCGCGACAAGATGGAAGTGGCGCTGGGATCGGCCTTGCTGATGGTCGGCATCGGGCAGGCACCTTATGCCGAACTGGTTGGTCATCACCTGTCGCAGGGCTTTGGCGTGACGAAATCGGCTTCCCGGGCGCAAGATTGGTACGCGCTGTCGGTCAATGCGCTGGAAGCAGGGGCCGAACCGGTCTTTGCCCCCGGTCAGCCCGAACGCGTCGGCTTGATCAAAGCCGCCTCTGCCGGTCTGAATGGCGGCGCGATGACCATGCCCGCTGGTGGATCGGCATCGGGTCTGCCCAGCTTTTCGCTGGATAATTGAGTATTTAAAAAAAGACGCGGCCGCCCATCTTGCGGCCGCGTTCTCATCTCCAGTCGGTCATTTTATGATCCGGTAGGGCAGGGACCGATCACGGCAACAAACCCGCATCCCTGATCGTCATGACATTGGTACGGCTGACCGGGATGCCCGGTCCGTCTTCTGGCGCGGGCTGATGGTCGCCGCTGCGGTGAACTTCCTGCCCGGGCGCAGGATCAACAAGCTGTTTTTCCCCGATCAACCCGAACGAGGCTATAGCGTGATAGCCGTCGCGCTGAGCCTTATCGCCCTTTTTCTGCTACGCGAGATCATTGCCCGACGTCGGGCGGAAAATCGTGTAAAATCTTTCTTGCAGCCCATCCCAACATCCCGTAGATAGCCTTTCACCGAGCCTAGACAGTGCGGTCGTGGCGGAATTGGTAGACGCGCAGCGTTGAGGTCGCTGTTCCT
The DNA here is from genome assembly GCF_001458355.1 of Thalassovita gelatinovora. Classification (GTDB taxonomy): domain Bacteria; phylum Pseudomonadota; class Alphaproteobacteria; order Rhodobacterales; family Rhodobacteraceae; genus Thalassobius; species Thalassobius gelatinovorus. The sequence continues at coordinate 102,839 of NZ_CYSA01000010.1, forward strand.
TAACCGGAGTGGAAGTTCGAGTCTTCTCGACCGCACCAAAAATCCAGTAAAATAAATGAGTTATGCCAATTCAAGGGGCCGTTCTGTGGGCCGCTTGATGGATGCTCCCCGTTGACAGATAGGTCAGCCCGCGATTCTTTTCTCCTTATAAATGGTCCGCTGACGGCTTTGTTGCACAAATCGGGGTGTGTTCAGACTTCCCCTTTCCCTAGACAGACTTATCCTACGGGCACTGTGACAGGTATGCCAAGAGTGGTGTAGCGGTTCAGGATGGCGAGAAACGCGCGAAAGTTGGTGATGCCCTGAGGGGCGGCATATCATGGCGGTGTTCAGACGCCGTCAATTCTCTGCCGAGAAAGGGATATGCCACATGCCAGAGACTACCATCACCCAACTGCCGGATCCATCGGGTTTTTCCACTGACCCGTTCACTGGCATCCTCCGAGATGGCGCGCGCAAGCTGATCGAACAGGCGATCCACGCGGAACTGTCTACGCTCATGGCCGCCTTTTCGGGGGACAGGCTGGATGACGGCCGCGCGCGCCTGGTGCGCCATGGTCATTTACCCGAACGCGAGGTGATGACCGGCATTGGTCCTGTGTCCGTGAAGGTGCCGCGCGTTCGGGATCGCGGAGCGGGCGAAGACAAGATCACCTTCACGCCCAGCATCCT
>NZ_CYSA01000011.1 GCF_001458355.1 Thalassovita gelatinovora
ACACAACACAGAATACTTGACTTGGTTTTTGGTATTTATTCGGTTTGGTGGTCACAGCACGAGTGAAACACCCGATCCCATCCCGAACTCGGCAGTTAAGCACCGTCGCGCCAATGGTACTGCGTCTTAAGACGTGGGAGAGTAGGTCACCGCCAAACCTAATAAATACCAAAATAAATCTCTCAATACGACAAAACATAAGCAAGCCGCCCCTGATAAAATCAGGGGCGGCTTCTTTTGTTGCAAAATATCAGATAAGTAACCGTCCTCTCGATCAATGGGAAAAAACGGCGTCCCCTGAGCGGAGCATGCGCGCGCAGTGAGCCGTCCGAATAGTGGATGAGACGTGCCCTTGCTCGATCTCGGCTGACCTGCCCCCCACAAAATCCCTCACTTTAATGTAGAGTCTGCTCAATCTTGAAGGAGCAGACGAATGCGAAAGAGCCGTTTTACCGAGGCGCAGATAATCGGGATGATCAAGGAGCAAGAGGCTGGCATGCCGACGGCTGAGGTGTGTCGTAGACACGGCCTCAGCCCTGCGACGTTCTACAAGTTCAAGTCCAAGTATGGCGGCATGGAAGTGTCGGATGCTGCCAAGTTGAAAGC
>NZ_CYSA01000012.1 GCF_001458355.1 Thalassovita gelatinovora
GCGTAAAGGCGCTCGTCTTTGGTATGTAGGTGGTCAACAATTTTAATTGCAGGGGCTTCGGCCCCTTACTTGAGGATAAATTATGTCTAATATTCAAACTGGCGCCGAGCGTATGCCGCATGACCTTTCCCATCTTGGCTTCCTTGCTGGTCAGATTGGTCGTCTTATTACCATTTCAACTACTCCGGTTATCGCTGGCGACTCCTTCGAGATGGACGCCGTTGGCGCTCTCCGTCTTTCTCCATTGCGTCGTGGCCTTGCTATTGACTCTACTGTAGACATTTTTACTTTTTATGTCCCTCATCGTCACGTTTATGGTGAACAGTGGATTAAGTTCATGAAGGATGGTGTTAATGCCACTCCTCTCCCGACTGTTAACACTACTGGTTATATTGACCATGCCGCTTTTCTTGGCACGATTAACCCTGATACCAATAAAATCCCTAAGCATTTGTTTCAGGGTTATTTGAATATCTATAACAACTATTTTAAAGCGCCGTGGATGCCTGACCGTACCGAGGCTAACCCTAATGAGCTTAATCAAGATGATGCTCGTTATGGTTTCCGTTGCTGCCATCTCAAAAACATTTGGACTGCTCCGCTTCCTCCTGAGACTGAGCTTTCTCGCCAAATGACGACTTCTACCACATCTATTGACATTATGGGTCTGCAAGCTGCTTATGCTAATTTGCATACTGACCAAGAACGTGATTACTTCATGCAGCGTTACCATGATGTTATTTCTTCATTTGGAGGTAAAACCTCTTATGACGCTGACAACCGTCCTTTACTTGTCATGCGCTCTAATCTCTGGGCATCTGGCTATGATGTTGATGGAACTGACCAAACGTCGTTAGGCCAGTTTTCTGGTCGTGTTCAACAGACCTATAAACATTCTGTGCCGCGTTTCTTTGTTCCTGAGCATGGCACTATGTTTACTCTTGCGCTTGTTCGTTTTCCGCCTACTGCGACTAAAGAGATTCAGTACCTTAACGCTAAAGGTGCTTTGACTTATACCGATATTGCTGGCGACCCTGTTTTGTATGGCAACTTGCCGCCGCGTGAAATTTCTATGAAGGATGTTTTCCGTTCTGGTGATTCGTCTAAGAAGTTTAAGATTGCTGAGGGTCAGTGGTATCGTTATGCGCCTTCGTATGTTTCTCCTGCTTATCACCTTCTTGAAGGCTTCCCATTCATTCAGGAACCGCCTTCTGGTGATTTGCAAGAACGCGTACTTATTCGCCACCATGATTATGACCAGTGTTTCCAGTCCGTTCAGTTGTTGCAGTGGAATAGTCAGGTTAAATTTAATGTGACCGTTTATCGCAATCTGCCGACCACTCGCGATTCAATCATGACTTCGTGATAAAAGATTGAGTGTGAGGTTATAACGCCGAAGCGGTAAAAATTTTAATTTTTGCCGCTGAGGGGTTGACCAAGCGAAGCGCGGTAGGTTTTCTGCTTAGGAGTTTAATCATGTTTCAGACTTTTATTTCTCGCCATAATTCAAACTTTTTTTCTGATAAGCTGGTTCTCACTTCTGTTACTCCAGCTTCTTCGGCACCTGTTTTACAGACACCTAAAGCTACATCGTCAACGTTATATTTTGATAGTTTGACGGTTAATGCTGGTAATGGTGGTTTTCTTCATTGCATTCAGATGGATACATCTGTCAACGCCGCTAATCAGGTTGTTTCTGTTGGTGCTGATATTGCTTTTGATGCCGACCCTAAATTTTTTGCCTGTTTGGTTCGCTTTGAGTCTTCTTCGGTTCCGACTACCCTCCCGACTGCCTATGATGTTTATCCTTTGGATGGTCGCCATGATGGTGGTTATTATACCGTCAAGGACTGTGTGACTATTGACGTCCTTCCCCGTACGCCGGGCAATAATGTTTATGTTGGTTTCATGGTTTGGTCTAACTTTACCGCTACTAAATGCCGCGGATTGGTTTCGCTGAATCAGGTTATTAAAGAGATTATTTGTCTCCAGCCACTTAAGTGAGGTGATTTATGTTTGGTGCTATTGCTGGCGGTATTGCTTCTGCTCTTGCTGGTGGCGCCATGTCTAAATTGTTTGGAGGCGGTCAAAAAGCCGCCTCCGGTGGCATTCAAGG
>NZ_CYSA01000013.1 GCF_001458355.1 Thalassovita gelatinovora
GTACCATACTCAGGCACACAAAAATACTGATAGCAGTCGGCGTGTGAATCATTAGCCTTGCGACCCTCGGCAGCAAGAACCATACGACCAATATCACGAAAATAGTCACGCAAAGCATTGGGATTATCATAAAACGCCTCTAATCGGTCGTCAGCCAACGTGAGAGTGTCAAAAACGATAAACCAACCATCAGCATGAGCCTGTCGCATTGCATTCATCAAACGCTGAATAGCAAAGCCTCTACGCGATTTCATAGTGGAGGCCTCCAGCAATCTTGAACACTCATCCTTAATACCTTTCTTTTTGGGGTAATTATACTCATCGCGAATATCCTTAAGAGGGCGTTCAGCAGCCAGCTTGCGGCAAAACTGCGTAACCGTCTTCTCGTTCTCTAAAAACCATTTTTCGTCCCCTTCGGGGCGGTGGTCTATAGTGTTATTAATATCAAGTTGGGGGAGCACATTGTAGCATTGTGCCAATTCATCCATTAACTTCTCAGTAACAGATACAAACTCATCACGAACGTCAGAAGCAGCCTTATGGCCGTCAACATACATATCACCATTATCGAACTCAACGCCCTGCATACGAAAAGACAGAATCTCTTCCAAGAGCTTGATGCGGTTATCCATCTGCTTATGGAAGCCAAGCATTGGGGATTGAGAAAGAGTAGAAATGCCACAAGCCTCAATAGCAGGTTTAAGAGCCTCGATACGCTCAAAGTCAAAATAATCAGCGTGACATTCAGAAGGGTAATAAGAACGAACCATAAAAAAGCCTCCAAGATTTGGAGGCATGAAAACATACAATTGGGAGGGTGTCAATCCTGACGGTTATTTCCTAGACAAATTAGAGCCAATACCATCAGCTTTACCGTCTTTCCAGAAATTGTTCCAAGTATCGGCAACAGCTTTATCAATACCATGAAAAATATCAACCACACCAGAAGCAGCATCAGTGACGACATTAGAAATATCCTTTGCAGTAGCGCCAATATGAGAAGAGCCATACCGCTGATTCTGCGTTTGCTGATGAACTAAGTCAACCTCAGCACTAACCTTGCGAGTCATTTCTTTGATTTGGTCATTGGTAAAATACTGACCAGCCGTTTGAGCTTGAGTAAGCATTTGGCGCATAATCTCGGAAACCTGCTGTTGCTTGGAAAGATTGGTGTTTTCCATAATAGACGCAACGCGAGCAGTAGACTCCTTCTGTTGATAAGCAAGCATCTCATTTTGTGCATATACCTGGTCTTTCGTATTCTGGCGTGAAGTCGCCGACTGAATGCCAGCAATCTCTTTTTGAGTCTCATTTTGCATCTCGGCAATCTCTTTCTGATTGTCCAGTTGCATTTTAGTAAGCTCTTTTTGATTCTCAAATCCGGCGTCAACCATACCAGCAGAGGAAGCATCAGCACCAGCACGCTCCCAAGCATTAAGCTCAGGAAATGCAGCAGCAAGATAATCACGAGTATCCTTTCCTTTATCAGCGGCAGACTTGCCACCAAGTCCAACCAAATCAAGCAACTTATCAGAAACGGCAGAAGTGCCAGCCTGCAACGTACCTTCAAGAAGTCCTTTACCAGCTTTAGCCATAGCACCAGAAACAAAACTAGGGACGGCCTCATCAGGGTTAGGAACATTAGAGCCTTGAATGGCAGATTTAATACCAGCATCACCCATGCCTACAGTATTGTTATCGGTAGCAAGCACATCACCTTGAATGCCACCGGAGGCGGCTTTTTGACCGCCTCCAAACAATTTAGACATGGCGCCACCAGCAAGAGCAGAAGCAATACCGCCAGCAATAGCACCAAACATAAATCACCTCACTTAAGTGGCTGGAGACAAATAATCTCTTTAATAACCTGATTCAGCGAAACCAATCCGCGGCATTTAGTAGCGGTAAAGTTAGACCAAACCATGAAACCAACATAAACATTATTGCCCGGCGTACGGGGAAGG
>NZ_CYSA01000014.1 GCF_001458355.1 Thalassovita gelatinovora
CGGTTTTTACTACAACACGACCGCCGGGAATACGCCCGGAAACAATTATCCGATCAGTTCGGCCGGGGCGCTTCTGGTGATTTATGATGGCAGCACCCGCTGCGTTCAGGACTATACGCTGTACGGAAATGGTGCCCCGCGCAAATTCGTGCGCAGCAATGCCGCGACCGGATGGTCCCCCTGGCGCGAACTGTATTCCTCGGGCAGTCTTCTGGGCAGCGTGAGCCAGAGCGGCGGGGTTCCAGACGGCGCGGTGATCGAACGCGGCAGCAACGCCAATGGGGCCTATACCCGCTGGGCAGATGGCACCCAGATCTGTACTCACAGCCTGAATCTGGGCAGCCTTATTCAGGGGGGCAGCGGTACGCGGTCAGCACCCTACCTGACCGCCACAACAAACTGGACCTATCCTGCCGCATTCTCTGCGATACCTGCCCTGTCCGGCATCGTTACAGCGACCACGGGCAACGCGTATGACCGGGCCAACTTTTTGATCGCGCAGTCGGGCAGTGCCACAGCTTCGGGGAACATCAACGCAATCCGAGCGACCGATAGTGCGGTAGACATCAGCCCGACCGCAAACCTGACCGCCATTGGCCACTGGTTCTGAGGAGAAAGCAGATGCAGATTACCCTGATCCCGCAGCGCCGCGACGAGGTTCTGACCCTGTCCAGATCCGGCGACGTGTTGACAATCAACGGTACGGATTTCGATTTCACCGGTCTGACCGAGGCCGAGACGATGCCGCGCTCCGGGCTGGGGTGTGACTGGCTGGCCGCCGACGTCACCCGAACAGGTGGCGTTTTGCAGCTGTCGTTGATCCTGCCGCATGGTGCGAATGCGCAGGAACAGAGCCTGTTTCCCGCCCCGATCACGGTTGTCGCTGACGGCCCGATCACCGTGCCGCCGCATGATCGCGGGCCGGATGAAGCCGGGTGAAGAAAGCGCTACAAGCGGAG
>NZ_CYSA01000015.1:5000-772382 GCF_001458355.1 Thalassovita gelatinovora
CAACTTGTCCGGTGTTTTCCATATATATGGTGACCGGGGTCATCCCGTCCCGCGCCGTTACCAGACCGCGTTCAATCGCAAAGGGGCCGACACCGGCAAGGATATTTCCGCAATTCTGCGCATCGGTGACGATCGGCTGATCGACGAAAACCTGCAAGAACAGATAATCAACATCGACGCCATCACGGTCCGATTTGCGCACCACCGCAACCTTTGAGGTCAGCGGATCGGCCCCGCCCATACCGTCGATCTGGCGCGGATCCGGCGATCCCATGATCCCCAGCAAGGCCGCGTCGCGTGCGGCGCTGTTTTCGGGCAGATCGGATGCCAGGAAATAGCCGCCCTTGGAGGTGCCGCCACGCATCCACATCACCGGTATTCCATTTGCCATGTCTTGCCCTTTCCAAACGTCCGGCAGCCCTCGATTCCGAGCGCTGCCGGTTGCCGATCCGATCCGGATCAGACGTATTTCAAGCCTTTGTCAGCCAAACGCCCGCGCATATCGTAGATGTCGAGACCCAGTTCGCCCGCCTTCAGCCGGGCGCGCTTGAGTTCTTCATTGGCTTCGCGGGCGCGGGATTTTTCCAGCACCGCTTCGGCTTCGTCGCGGCGGACGACACAAACGCCATCATCGTCGGCAACGATAATATCGCCCGGGTTGATCTGTTCATTTGCACAGATGATCGGCACATTAACCGATCCCAGCACTTCCTTAACGGTTCCTTGAGCAAAGACTGCCTTGGACCAGACCGGGAAATTCATTTCGGTCAGGTCGCACACGTCGCGCACACCCGCGTCGATGATCAAACCGCGGCAACCGCGCACCTGCGCCGAGGTCGCCAGCAGGTCACCGAAATACCCGGCGTTGGACGGCGAGGTCGGGGCCAGAACCAGAATGTCGCCCGCCTGTAACTGTTCGATGGCGGCATGGACCATCCAGTTGTCGCAGGGCGCGGTGGAAATCGTCACCGCCGACCCGGCAATGCGGGCCCCGGCATAGATCGGCCGCATGTAATCGGCCAGCAAACCCTTGCGGCCTTGCGCTTCGTGCACCGTGGCAACGCCACATTCGGCCAGACCGTCGATGACCGCCTGATCGGCACGGGCGATGTTCTGGACGACGACGCCCTGTGTTCCGATGGGATATTCGCTCATGACAGTTCATCCACGCAGGTCGGAAAGATCGATTCGAAGCCTTCGGCATATTCTGCCGTCCGTCCGCCCGCCATGCCGCCGGAATTGCGGCGGAAATGGTTGGCGCGGTTCTTGGCGACGTTGGTATAGAAATCCCACAAATGGTGCTGACCTTCCATGCATTCGATGGCGGCGCGTTTCTTGTCCCAGACATCGGTGATGTCGAGGAAGACATTGGGCTTCCAACCCATCTGTTCGGTCTGGTGCGGTTCAAACAGATACAGCTGCGGCGCACCCAGCACTTTTTCACCCGGATTGTGCCCCCAGGCTTGCGCGATCATCCGGCAGGTCAGGGCGAATTCGGTCGTTTTCATGTGGTCGGTGTTATAGGGATCCCACTTGGAATGCGAGAACATGAAATTCGGCTGCACCTTGCGGATGATGTCGACGACCTTTCCTTCCGCTTCTTCACCGAAGCGCAGCGGGTAATCGCCCATATCAAGGAATTGGATATCATGCACATCCAGCGCCTTGGCGGCATTTTCCGCTTCTTTCTTGCGGATCGATTTGACCTCGTCGAGCGTCTTGCCCTCTTTCCAAAGACGCGCACTTTCGCCGCGTTCGCCGAAAGACAAGCAAACAACGGTCACGTCATAGCCCAGTTTCTGATGCTTGGCGATGGCGCCACCGCAGCGCCAGACGAAGTCGGCGGCATGGGCGCTGATGACAAGAGCGGATTTCTGTTCGGACATGGCAGACCTCTGAGGTTTTGAATTGGCCTTACTATACGCTTAGCGCGGGCAAACTTGCTATTTCGTTTCATCGCAGCCACTATTGATTTTCGCTATAGCGTGTACGAACGGCTAAAAATGAACGGTCAGGATTTCAATTTGCGCCATCTGCGCGCCTTCACCTTGGTCTGCCGTTTGGGCGGGGTTACGGCGGCGGCGGGTGCCGTGCATATGTCGCAACCCGCGATCACTCAGGCGATTGCCAAGCTTGAAGCGATCCTTGCTGAGCGGCTGCTGGTACGTAGCAGTCGGGGTATGTACCCCACAGAGGCGGGTAACATTTTCGCCCGACGCAGCGAACGGGCGCTGAACATCCTCAAACAAGGCTGCCTCGACGCCGCCGGACGACAAAAATCGGGGACAACGGCGCAATTCGACACAAGGATCACCAGCACCCAGCTCCGCGCGCTGATCGCGGTGGCCACCTACGGCAATTTTTCCGTCGCGGCACGGGCCAATGGCGTATCGCAGCCCTCGTTGTATCGTACGGCGCGCGAACTGGAAAAAGTTTCCGGGCTGACGCTCTATCGTGAATCCGAAAGCGGTTATGAACCGACGGCGGCGGCCCGCATTCTGATCCGTGCGGCCAAGCTGGCGTTTTACGATCTGGATCAGGCGCTTGATGAACTGTCTTCTTGGCGCGGCGCAAAAAGCGGCCGGATCGTGGTCGGTGCCCTGCCGTTGTCGCGCAGTGCCCTGCTGCCGCAGGCGATCAACCGAATGACCCGGGTCTACCCCGATATCGACATTCATGTGATCGACGGACCTTATGGCGATTTGCTGAACGGGCTGCGCCATGGTGAAATTGACCTGATGCTGGGCGCGTTGCGCGATCCGACGCCCGCTGATGACGTGACACAGACCCGGCTTTTCGACGACCGGCTTGGGATTTTCTGTCATCCCGGCCATCCACTGGCCGACCACCACGATATCCCGCTGGCTCAACTGACCAAGTACCCTTGGGTCCTGCCGCGTCAGGGCACCCCCACCCGCGAACAGGCCACCGCGTTTTTCCGTACCCGGTCCCTGCCGAACCCGACCCGAGTGATCGAAACCAGTTCGATGGTGCTGGCGCGCGGGTTACTAAAGGGCAGCAACCGGCTGACCATGATGTCGGTTTCGCAGGCACAGGTCGAAATCGAACATGGCGCGATGCAGCAACTGCCGATTGAAATCGGAGATACGCCGCGCCCGATCGGCATCACCCGGCGTCTCGACTGGCAACCGACCGAGTTACAGGAACGGTTCTTGACTGTGCTGAAAGATGTGGCTGTGCCCAGCCCAAAGTAAGGCCCGCGTACATTGTGGCCAGCGAAGCCGGGAAAAGATCAAAGGCATTGGCCCGCCCGGTCTCAGAGCACACACAAGGAAACCGCCTTAATGCGGTTTTTGCATCTGCCGTTCAATTTCGTCCAACGCGTCCTCGGCCTCTTCGGGATCGTCGGCGGGGATCGCATATTTTCCGCTCATCCAACGGCCCAGATCGATATCGGCGCAGCGCTTGGAACAGAATGGGCGAAACTTGGGATCGGATTTTTCCGAACAGATCGGACAGCTCATTTCAGAACCTCTGCCAATGGCAACCGGTCGCGTTTGCGCTGCAATTCGAAATGGCCCAGCGGCGTCCAACCGGCCTGAACGGTTTCAATCGGATCCGTCTTGAACGCAGACCGCAGCGACATTTCGAATGCGCGGCGGTCCTTCTTTGGCATCGGAGCCAAATCCAGCGTGATCTGCCCGCCTAAACCGCGCAGCCGCAACTGCCGCGGCAAGTCCTTCACCGCAGCGATATTGGCCTTCATCCCCGCTGCCGGAGACGTATCGCTGCCGGTATTCACATCCACAGCGACCAGCGCACGGGTGGGTTCGACATACATGAAAGCCCCCCCGCTCAATTGCACATGCGGTTGTCGCGCGGCGTCGATCATATCCAGCACGCCATGTCGTTCGAACCCGCCCGGGTCGGTCACGATCTCGGCCGGATCAATCCATTCGCGCCAAGCCAATTGGTGCGGACCATAGCCTTCGGTCAAGGTTTCGAGGTCGCCATCCCGATCAGCGATCACATTCGCCGCAAGATCGACCATGTCGGCAATATCTTCGGCGATTTCCTCCGCTTCACCCTCCGCGCAGGAGGACCGCAGGATCAGCCCCATTTCAGTCTCGCCCATCACGTCATGGGCAATACCCATCAGCATGTCGCGAATATCATCATCCTTGATCCGGCGGCTTATATTCAGCCCGGGTGCGTCGGGGGTGACAATCGCATAGCGACTTTTGAACAGCAGTTTCTGAGTGACCGGCAGCGCCTTGCCATCTTCGGCATAGCCGGTGACCTGCACCAACAACCGTTCGCCCGGCGCGATGCCCTTGACCTGACGCAGGAACGCCTTGCCGTCGGGTGTTTTCACAAACAACCCGCCCTGCCCCTTCATCGGACGTTCAGCCACGGCGCGATAGATGGTACCGACGCGCGGCTGATCGGAATCAATCAGAATATCGTCCAGCTTGCCATCGACAACCAGGGCCGCAGCTTCGCGCCCGTCGATATGATCGAGGATGATTTGACGGCCTATCATGCCTGCCTCCATAGCGGATATCCCGCAGCCTGAAGCAACCCGGCGGTTTCCGCCAGGGGCAGCCCTACCACCGCGGTGAACGATCCCGAAATCCATGGAATCAATGCACCTGCAGGCCCCTGAATGCCATAAGCCCCAGCTTTGCCCTGCCAATCCCCGGTCGCCAGATAGGCGTTCAATTCTTCATCGGACAAGTTTTTCATCCGCACCGATGTCACCACGTCCTTTTCCCAAACCTTATCGCCCCGGCGCACCGCAACTGCCGTGATCACCCGATGCCGCCGCCCTGACATGGCCAATAGGAATTGCGCCGCTTCACCCGCATTTTCGGGCTTGCCAAGAATCCGCCGCCCCAAGGCAACGGTGGTATCGGCGCACAGCACGATATCGTCGGGATCGGCGGTGACCGCGCGCACCTTTTCAATCGCCATACGCGCGCAATAGGGGCGCGGAAGTTCGTTTTTCAAAGGGGTTTCATCGATATCGGGCGGGCGGATATCATCCGCCACCACCCCGATTTGCGCCAGCAGCTCTTTGCGCCGCGGGCTGCCTGACCCGAGGATCAGGCGCACTTATTTAAAGCGGTAATTGATCCGACCCTTGGTCAGATCGTAAGGGGTCATTTCGACCTGAACCCGGTCGCCAGCCAGAACCCGGATGCGGTTCTTGCGCATCTTGCCTGCCGTATGCGCGATGATTTCATGGCCATTCTCAAGCTCGACCCGAAACGTCGCATTAGGCAGGAGTTCCTTCACGACACCGGGAAATTCGAGCATCTCTTCCTTGGCCATGTTATCTCCTTGCTATTTCGACCCGTCATGTGCGGGACGCGCGTTAAATGATCCCATTCCACCAGATTTTCAAGAGGGAATCGCCCTTACAACAGAATGCTGACCGGTTTTTCGCTGCGCACGCATTGTTCGTCCCAATGGGTTTTGTTCAGCACATGGCCATCGGCCCTCACGGCGCGGATCTGGTCAAGGTCAATCTCGGCATAGCTCCAGCCCGGTTGCCCAAGCGTGCCTTCTGCCATCACCCCGGTTGCCGGAAAGCCCATATCGGGTGGGCCGAAAACACCGCCCATGCCGGTATTTTCTTCAACCGCATAGATTTCGGGACGTGCACCCACCAGCGATGCCATGACGGTAACGCATTGTCCTTCCAGCGCCCGCGCCATCGCCCCGATCCGAACCCGCCAATACCCTTCCAATGCCTCGGTACAGGACGGTACGAGGATCACCTCGACCCCGGCTTCGATCAATGCCCGGCCCAGCAGCGGGAATTCGCTATCATAACAGATCAGCACCCCGATACGCCCCAGCGTGGTGTCGAAAACCTTCAACGGGGCAGCCCCGACAAGACCCCAGTCATCGCGTTCAAACCGGGTCAGAATCTGTTTATCCTGATAATCCATCCCCCCGGACGGCGCGAAAAACGGTGCGCGGTTCATCACCTTGCCACCCTCTTCCACCGGGGCAGATCCACCCAGGATATAGACGCCGAATTCTTGCGCCAGCGCAGAAAGAAGCGCATTTGACGCCGCCAAGCGCTGCGAAACGGCGCGAACCGATCCGTGCAGATCGGCGGCATCTTCCGGCCCCGCCAGGGAGGCCAGTTCCATCGCTCCGAATTCAGGAAAAAGCAGAAGGTCCGCGCCCTGCCCCGCCGCCTCGGCCACCCAAAGCCGCATCTTGTCCTCGTACCCGGCCCAATCGGAAAACCAATCCAATGGATAAGCCGCCGTTGCAACTTTCATGATTTTTCCTTTCTGCGCCCCAACCTCTTGGGTGGGTCTTTCTGAAAAAGGCGGCGGTTTCACGCCTGCCGCGGTGGCCCCCAACGTTCGATCAGTCGCTCGACGATCTCGTCGCGGCTTCTGCGATAAGCTTGCAGTTTCGCTTCGCGGACTTCACCCTGACCACTGGGATCGAAAATCGGCCAGTATTCGACTTCGAGATGAAAAATCCGGGTCAGTTCTTCTGCCTGCTGCTTGCTGGCCGGGGTCAGCGCCACGATCAGATCGAAGGAAGACAGATCTTCACCACATTCACTCAACTCATCGAAGTTCCGCGCCTTGTGGCGCGACAGTTCGACCCCCAGTTCCTGACACACAGCAATGGCAAATCCGTCGATTTCCATATCGCCTTTGACGCCGACGGATTGCACATAGGTGCCGGAACCGTAGAACTTTTTCATGATCCCTTCGGCCATGGGCGAGCGGATCGAATTGTGGTCACAGCAGAACAGGACCGATTGAGGCAGGGTATCAACCATGCCATCAGCCTCCGAAATGCAAGACGCAGATCAGGGTGAACAACCGCCGCGCGGTGTCTGTATCGACAGCGGCCTTGCCCTCTAGCCGTTCCTGCAAGATGCGCGCGCCTTCGTTATGAATCCCACGCCGCGCCATATCGATGGTTTCGATCTGGCTCGGCGGCATGTTTTTCACCGCATCGAAATAGCTTTCACAAATCGCCCAGTAATCCTTGACCACCTGACGGAACGGGCTGAGGCTGAGATGAAATTCGGCCGCCTTCTGTTCATCCTCGGTGGCAATATCGAAAACCAGCCGCTTTTCCTTGATCGACAGGTCAACATGATATGGCCCGTCGGGCACCGCCCGGTCATCGCGCTTGGGCAAGTCGAAACTGTTGTTTTCCAACAGGTCGAACATCGCCACTTTGCGTTCCTGTTCGATCTCCGGTGTCGGCGGTGGCAGGTTGCGGTCATCCAGATCGATATGGCTGATATGGGACATGGGCTTTGGGTCCTCATTCATTCAAATGGGTCAGGCGGGCGCGAACAGACAGCCCATGGGCTTGCAGGCTTTCCGAATTTGCCAGCGTTTCAGCCGAAGGTCCAATAGCGCGCAGCGCGGCAGGGGTCATTTTGGCCAATGTGGTGCGTTTAACGAAATCCATCACGCTCAGCCCAGATGAAAACCGGGCCGACCGCGCGGTGGGCAGCACGTGATTGGGGCCGCCGACGTAATCGCCGATCGCTTCGGGCGTCCATCCGCCTAGAAAAATCGCACCGGCATGGGTGATTTTTTCCGCCAAAGCGTCCGGATCGGCAACGCAGAGCTCGAGATGCTCCGGCGCCACCCGGTTCGACAATGCTGCAGCGCGGTCAAGATCGTCGACCACGATCACCGCCCCGTAATCGCGCCAGCTCGCCGCGGCGATCGCGCGCCGTTCCAGCGTTTCAAGATGACGTTCCACCGCCGTAGTCACCGCCTCGGCCAGTACCGGGCTATCGGTGATCAGAATCGACTGGGCGCTTTCGTCATGCTCGGCCTGACTCAGCAGGTCCAGCGCGATCCAATCGGGATTGCCGTCACCATCGGCAATGACCAGGATTTCCGACGGACCGGCGATCATGTCGATACCAACCTTGCCAAACACCCGCCGCTTGGCCGCAGCGACAAAGGCATTACCGGGTCCGGTGATCTTGTCCACCGGCGGAATCGTTTCTGTGCCATAGGCCAGCGCCGCCACCGCCTGTGCCCCGCCAATGCGGTAAATCTCGTCCACCCCGGCGATCTGTGCCGCCAGCAACACCAGCGGATTGGCCACGCCGTCAGGCGTCGGCACCACGATGGCCAACCGCTCCACCCCGGCAACCTTGGCCGGGATCGCATTCATCAGCACCGATGACGGATAAGATGCCAATCCGCCCGGCACATAAAGCCCCGCCGCCGATACCGGCGTCCAGCGCCAGCCCAGTTCGGCGCCGCTTTCATCGGTCCAATAGGCATCTTCGGGCATTTGTCTTTCGTGATAGGCGCGGATACGATCAGCGGCCAGTTCCAACGCATCACGTTCGTCGCCGGGCACCTCGGCGATCAGCGCCTCGATCTCGCTTTTCGAAAACCGCAGCGTTTGCGGTGTCAGCTGCAGCCGGTCGAACTTGGCCGTCAGATCGATCAGCGCCGCGTCACCACGGGCGCGCACATCGGCGATGATCCCGGCCACGATGTCATCGACATCGGGGCTGTCTTCGCGCTTGGCCCCCAGCAGCTCGGCAAAGGCGGTTTCGAAATTGTCATCCGAGGCGTTCAGAAATACAGGCATGGTCCCTCCGGGTCTTGATCCGACATACAAGGCCCGCGCGACAGGCTCAAGCACCCGATGACAGCACGACAACGGGCTTTGCCCCTTTTGGGCTGCCTGCCAATTCACCTTATTTTTTTAGGACCGTGATGAAACATCAATGCCGCAAGCTTCAGCTTGCTGAAAATACTCCCGCGCAATGCACGAAAACCCGAATGAATTTGGCAAAGACAAATTCGTGAGATATCCAGCGCACCCGGAACAGGCGCGCAATCAGATCACGTCGCGTCGGGATGTCCCGGTGCCTTGCCCGAAGGCGCACGATAAGGCCGTGTCACATCCTTCAACGTCACTTCCAGCGCTTCAACCTGCAACCGGATCGCACCATCCCCCGCCAATGTCAGCTCCACCGTGCCACCCGGGGCTTCTGCAGGATGCCAGTCCAGCGTCAGCAACGACAGAATCATATCCTTATCGCCCCGCTCCACCCCTTGCGACGCGATTTTCTGAACGTTGTCAAAAACCAGCACCGACTGCACCCGTTCCGCGCCGTGCCGGTCGCGACCGCGATCTTCCCAACGGAAGCGGTTCAACAAAACGGCGAATCGGCGGTCCTGCCGCCGCCACGTCATTTCCGAAGCCGGAAACACCGCATCCTGCACCAGCGTCGAAATGACCTGCAGATCTTCGGGTTCCAGCGCCCCAAGATTCAGCGGTGCCTCGCGCCCGTCTTCAAATCGCGCATCTTCGCTCATGATCCGCTCACCCGTTCAATTTTGGCGCCAACATTGCGCAATTTCTCTTCGACCCGTTCATAGCCACGATCAAGATGGTAAACCCGGTTGACGATGGTTTCGCCTTCGGCTGCAAGCCCGGCGAGGATCAACGAAACGCTGGCGCGCAAATCGGTCGCCATCACCGGCGCCCCTTTCAGTCGTTCGACCCCGCTCACGGTAGCCGTTCCGCCCTGCACGTCAATCCGTGCCCCCATGCGCACCAGTTCGGGCGCATGCATGAAGCGGTTTTCGAAAATGCGTTCTTCCAGAACCGATGTACCCTCGGCGGTACACATCAGCGCCATCATCTGCGCCTGTAGATCGGTGGGAAAGCCCGGGAAGGGTTCGGTCACCACATCGACTGCCCGGACCCGCCCGTTCTTGCACGCGACCTTCAGTCCGGCCGCAGTTTCTTCCACCGCGATCCCGGCCTGATCCAGCTTTTCGCAAAAGGCTCCGACCAGATCGATACGTCCCCCCAGGAGCTCGACTTCGCCGCCGCAGATCGCCGGGGCCAGCATATAAGTGCCCAGTTCGATCCGGTCGGTCACGACCGGGTGGGTGGCGCCATGCAGCCGATCGACGCCCTGAATGGTGATGATGGAAGTGCCTTCACCTTCGATCTGGGCCCCCATCTTGCGCAGGCACTGGACCAGATCAACGATTTCGGGTTCGCGCGCTGCGTTCTTCAATACAGTGGTCCCCTTGGCCAGCGTCGCTGCCATCACCACGTTTTCGGTCGCCCCTACCGACGCAAAGCGCAACTCGTGCACTGCACCTTTCAACCCGCCGGGTGCCTTGGCGTGCAGATAACCGTCGCGCAGATCAATCTCGGCACCCATCGCTTCCAGCGCGGTGGTGTGGATATCCATCGGCCGCGCCCCGATGGCGCAGCCGCCGGGCAACGACACTTCGGCATGACCTTCACGTGCCAAAAGCGGCCCCAGCACCAGATTCGACGCGCGCATTTTGCGCACGATATCGTAATCAGCCCGCGTGGTGGTCAGGTTATGGCTCGACATTGCCTGTACCTGACCGTCTTGCATGCTGGTGACCTCGGCGCCCAGCGATTGCAGCAATTCGGTCATTGTCTTGATGTCGCTCAGCCGCGGCGCATTGGTCAGGGTCAGGGGTTCTTCGCTCAGCAATGTCGCCGGCATTAGCGCCAGACAGGCATTCTTGGCCCCGGCGATCGGGATTTGCCCCTTCACGGGACCGTTGCCCGTTACGATAATCGAATCCATCAATCCTGCCCCTTGTCGGCTTGTGTGCTGGCATCAACGGCACGCGCACGCGCCTGCGCTTTGCGTTTGGCCATATTTGCCTTCAACGCGGCCTTCAACCGGTCCTCGCGCGGATCGGACTTTTTTGGTTGTTTTTTGCTGGGATTATTCTGCTCCATAAACCTGTCTTACATGAGGCGGGAAAAACCGTCCAGATAACGCTTGCACCCGGAATCAATTCCCGTTAATCAGCCCCCCACGGTCGGACAGGACATAATCCTGCGACCGGAAAACGGCGCTGCTGTAGCTCAGTGGTAGAGCACTCCCTTGGTAAGGGAGAGGTCGACAGTTCAATCCTGTCCAGCAGCACCATATTCCAATTCAATCCGTCGTCGCACCGCACCGCCAAGCCGGTAGCGGTCAGTCATGGCTGGCAAGCTTTGCCAGACCAGCGATCAAGTCGTTGCTCATACCGCTTTGCTGCATGTGGTTGCGCAAGAGCTGATTATAGCCACCGGGTGTGTCGATCGCCCCGAGCATTGCAGCGCAATCAGAACCTTGCAGGCTGGATCCAACCAGGTGGCGCAGGAATGTCTCGGCCTGATCCGGGTCGGACACCCGCGCACCAAGCCATCGGGCGGCGTCGGACACCAGTGTCACCGCCGGTGACAAAACTGCCTGTGCCGCAAGGTAGGCGGCCATTTCCCCAGCGTCCCGTATTTCATAGACGGTATTGCGGCCCCCGAATATCGCATTCACCAGTCCGATCTCGCCCTGCGCCATGATCGGCGACCCGCCACCGACTATGCCGGGAAATGGCATCATGATCGCGACGGCATCGGCCGGAGCGACCATCGCTGCGACCTCGCCCAATGATGCACCGGCCATCAGGGTAATCACCTGCTGATCGGCGCGGAATGTCAGCCCAGGCAAAATTTCTGACGCCGCATCGGCCAACAGCCCGAGAATCACCACCTCGCTATCTTCCAACACCTGCTGATTATCAGCGACAGAAACATTGTCGAACCTGTTCGACAGCCGTTGCGCATGTGCGGCACTGCGCTTTGATACGGTGATGGTATGACCATCGCCCGCAATGCCTTCGACCACCGCCGACGCGATGGTTCCCAACCCCAAAACCCCGATTCTCATTCCACGCTCCTTACACCTTTGGACCAGCATTGCGTGTTGATGAACGGCAATCCAGCCCACCCTTACAATATTGATCGTGCCAGAACGCATTAAACAGAAGTCTTGGATCAATCGCGGCTGGGTGCTTTCTATCAGGGCCGGCACCCGAATTGGATTTCAGTACCACGCATCCGCCATGGATGCCTTTTTGCGCGCGATGAAGTCTTTTAGTGCCAAATCGGTATCCTCTGCCATTTCTGGTGGTTGATAAGTTTCCAATACCTGTTTCCAGCGCCGGTTGGCCCGAGTGGCCATGTCGATGCCGCCCTGTTCGGACCATGTTTCGAACGGCTGATCGTCATTCAGCGCACTATCCCAATAGGCGGTTTTATAGTGGCGCAACGTATGCTGCGTGCTGAACAGGTGCTGGCCCGGCCCCTGTTCGGCCAAGGCCTCGACAGCCAGCGCATCATCACTGACATCGATCCCGTGCAGATAGGAATGCAGCGCGCCGCACATGTCGCAATCCATCACGAACTTTTCATAAGACATCGACAGCAGACCATCGAGGAACCCGGCCGAATGCAGAATGAAATTGGCCCCGCCCTGCACTGCCGACATCATCGACATCATCGCCTGCTGCATCGCCTGCCCGTCCGGTAGTTTCGACGTTGCAAAATTGCCCGCACAACGCAGCGGCAGCTTGAACCGCCGCGCCATCTGGCCCATCACCAACGATCCCAGCGCCGGTTCCGGGGTGCCGAATGTGGGCGACCCCGAACGCAGCGCCATGGTGCTGAGAAACCCGCCCAACACCACCGGAACACCGGGGCGGACCAGTTGAGCCAGCGCACAGGCAGCCATCGATTCAGCCAGGCATTGCGCCACGCCCCCCGCCATGGTCAACGGTGCCACCGCGCCCCCCAGCAGGAACGGCACATGAATCGACCCCTGCCCGGCCCGGGCATAGGCGGTGATGCCCTGCGTTGTTACCCCGTCCAGAACCAAGGGCGATGTGGTGTTGAAATTACCCATGATCACGCAGTTCTGGTCGACGAAATCCGCGCCGAACAACAGGCGGCACATCTCGATCGAATCCTCTGCCCGTTCTGGCGCTGTGATCGACCCCAGAAAGCCGCGGTCGGAATAGCGCATATGAGCATAGACCATATCCAGGTGCCGCTTGTTCACCGCCACATCGGTCGGTTCGCAAATGGTGCCGCCGGAATGGTGCAGCCAAGGCGAAGATTGCCCCAATTTCACAAGGTTTTCGAAATCCTGAATCGTGCCATATCGGCGGCCCTGATCCAGATCCATCACAAAAGGCGATCCATAAGCCGGGGCAAAGACCATCGCATCGCCGCCGATTTCCACGGATTTCAGAGGGTTGCGCGCATGTTGAGTGAACCGTTCGGGCGCGGTCTTCACGATCTCGCGGATCATCCCGGGTTCAAATTTGATGTTCCAGACATCGTTACCGATGGCGCTCACCTGCCCGCCGGCGTGGCGGAACAGGTCGACCGCAGCAGGATCATCGCGAAATTCGATCCCGATCTCGGCCAGAATGCGATCCATCGCGGCCTCGATCCGGTCCAGGCTTTCGGGGCCCAGCAAGTCATAGCTGGGAATCTGGCGGGTAATGAAAGGTACCTGAAGATGCAGGTTCTGGCCGGCTTCATTCCTTCGCGTTGCCCGGTCTTTGCTGCGGCGATTGCGCCGCCCGCTCCGGGCCGGTTTGTTTGCCTCCATCAACATGGCGATCTCCCTCGTTGCGCTATCTGCGATGACAAACCCTGCGAATCCGGCGGTCGGTTGACAACCGCAATAAGACTCATCAAGACTTAGTTAAACTAATCCAAAAACACGGTATTTCCCTATTTCACTGGAGATTGAGATTAATCAGGACCAATCAATCTATGGCATTTCATCCCTATAACCTGCCCTCCCTCAGCGCGCTTATCAGCTTCGAAGCAGCCGCCCGCCATGTCAGTTTCAAAGCCGCAGCGCAGGAACTGAACGTCACTCCGGCGGCGGTCAGCCACCAGATCAAGGCGCTGGAAACCGAATTGCGTCAGGTGCTGTTTCGCCGCAATCACCGCGGGGTGGAATTGACCGAAACCGGGGCCTATCTGCTGGTTGCGCTGCAACGCGGGTTCGAAGAAATTTCCGATGCGGTGGCGCAATTGCGGTCGGACGCTTCTGGCGCAGGAGTTACGATCCGGGCCTCGAACGCGGTCAGTTCGCAATGGCTGGCCCCGAAACTGGCCGAATTCTGGCAAAGTCACCCGCATATCCCGGTATCGCAGAATGTCACCGATTTTCCCGATCATGCCCCAGCCTGCGATCTGAGCATCGAATACGGCCTGATCGACGATGACAAAGGCGATGTCAGGCTGTTGTTTCGGGACCGTATTGCGGCGCTTGGCAGTCCGAGTTTTGCGGCCCGGCACCGGATCGACACGGTTGCCGATTTCGCGCGCACACCGCTTATTCACATGGACATGCCCGCCACTGGCTGGACCCACTGGTCAGACTGGTGCCGGGCGCTTGGGTATGACGGGCCACTGGGCGGCGGATATCGGGTCAATAACTATGTTATCGCGTTGCAGGCCGCACAGGGCGATATGGGCGCGGTACTGGGCTGGGGTGGATTGACCGGGTCGCTATTGACGTCCGGTGCATTGGTTAAACTCTGGTCCGAAGACCTGCCATCGCCACGGGATTTTTATATCAAGCTGCATCCGGGCGCGACACGCCAAGCGGTGATCGTGCGCGACTGGCTGCTGAAATTTGCGGATCGGGGAAATCCGAACATGGCTCCGGCCTAACCTGTGGTCAGAACCGAAAAGGCCCCTGCAAGCAGGGGCCTTCGTGAACAATAGTGGCACTTATTCGGCCCAGTCCCACGGCCGGGTAAAGGCCCCCAGAACATGACCGACCTCGTCGTCATGCACCACACCGGTGCGTTCGACCCGTGCCACCAACCCGCGCTTCTTGTCGTCGAATACCTCGATCACCTTGGCGTTCAGCTTAGCTTCGTCCAGGGCCGCGTTGTAAACCCGGGTGATCGCACGTTTACGCAGATCGGGTTTGAACACTTTGCCGACGGCAGTTTTAGGCAATTCATCCAACACTTCGACGAATTTGGGTATCGCAGCGCGTTCATGCACGTGAACCTTGCAATGTTTCATCAGTTCTTCGCTGGTCACGCTGGCCCCTGCGACCAGTTCAACATAGGCGCAAGGCACTTCACCGGCATGGGCATCAGGCTGTCCGATCGCCCCGGCGAAAGCGACGTCGTGATGCACCAGCAGCGCTTCTTCGATCTCGGCCGGGTCGATATTGTGACCGCCACGAATGATCAGATCCTTGGCCCGCCCGGTAATCCAGATGTAATTGTCAGGATCGATCCGACCCAGATCGCCGGTGCGCAGATATTTGTCATAATGATATAGCTGCTTGTTCTTTTCCGCCTCGGTATAGGTATTTCCGGACCAGACGCCGGGGTTCGAGATGCAGATTTCGCCCACTTCGTCGGCAGCGCATTCAACCGGTTCGCCATTCACGTCCTTGAAAATACGGACATCGCTGTAGGGGAAGCGAATACCGACCGATCCGATCTTTTTCTCGCCACCGACCGGATTACACGACACAAGGCAGGTCGCCTCGGTCAAGCCATAGCCTTCGATGATCGTCACGCCGCTGGCTTTTTCAAAGCGGTTGAACAATTCCTGCGGCAACGGCGCGGACCCTGAAAAGGATGTTTTCACCGAAGACACATCGGCATCAACCGGGCGCTGCATCAGCGCCGAAATCGCCGTCGGCACGGTGATGATAAAGGTGATTTTCCAGCGTTCGATCAATTTCCAGAAATTATCGAACACGCCTTCGCCGCGATACCCGGCCGGTGTCGGGAAAACCACATGCGCACCGGACGTAACCACCGCCATCAGGATCACATGACAGGCGAAAACGTGGAACAGCGGCAACGGACAGATCACGTTGTCTTCGGATGTATAAAGCAGCGTTCCGCCCAGCCAACCGTTATAGATGATACCGGAATAGCGGTGCTGCGCCACTTTCGGCATGCCGGTGGTGCCGCCGGTATGGAAATAAGCTGCCACCCGGTCCCCGGTTGAATCGGCAAAAGCCAGCGATCGGGGATATTTCTTCATCGTCTTGTTGAAATCAAGAACATCCGCATGATGCTTGCCACCCTCGCTTTTGGGCCGCACCAACGGCACGATCCAGCTTTTCGGCGGGGTCAGATAACGGTTCAGATCAATTTCCAGAACCGTATGTACACCCGGCGCGTGGCGCACCGCTTCGGCGGTTTTCTGTGACACGTCGGATTTGGGGAAGGATTTCAGCGTAACAACAACCTTGGCGTCGGTTTCACGCAAAATCGCGCCGATCTGTTCGGGTTCCAGCAGCGGATTGATCGGGTTGACGATCCCGGCGATGGCGCCCCCTAGGATGGTCAGGACGGTTTCGTTGCAATTGGGCAGGATGCAGGCCACCACATCGGTTTCACCGATGCCCAGATCGCGGAACATGTTGGCCGTCTGGCAAGTGCGGGCATGCAATTCCGTCCAGCTCAGCGTTTCGGCCGGGTCCTTGGGGCCGCTCTGCAATTGAAAAGTGACCGCATTTCGTTTGCCATGCGCGTCTTTTGTGCGGGTCAGCAACTGATACAGCGTTTTGGGGACATCGCGGTCTTCCCAAGACATTTCCTGTTCGATGGCGATGGTATCTGCAATGGACGCAAACTGCATCTTGTTCTCCTCCCTCAATCGGCCTGCGCGGCCGTTATCCCCTAGCGCGCAATGTGAAAGGGTTTGTCGCGACAAACAAGACTGCGAAGCGCCCCTTTGCGCAACGTCAAAACACGAAAAAGGGCGCAAGATGCGCCCTTTTGCCTAAGTTTTCGGGTGACTTAAGGTCAAATCAGACTTCGGCCAGCGCCCCGTCGGTAAACTGCAACCGCGCCAACCGGGCGTAAAGCCCGCCTTCGGCAACCAGTTCATCATGGGTGCCCTGCGCCACGATCTGACCATCCTCCATTACAACGATCCGGTCCGCTTTCTTCACCGTCGCCAAACGGTGCGCCACGATGATCGTGGTGCGGGTTTTCGACAATTCGTCTACCGCTGCCTGTACCGCGCGTTCGCTTTCGGCGTCCAATGCGCTGGTGGCTTCATCCAGCAGCAGAACCGGCGCATCGCGCAGGATCGCGCGGGCGATGGCAATCCGCTGTTTCTGTCCACCCGACAGCATCACGCCGCGTTCACCGACCTGCGAATCGTACCCTTCGGGCAGCTTCACGATGAACTCATGCGCGGCGGCGGCTTGCGCGGCCGCCTCGACCTCGGCGTCGCTGGCATCGGGGCGGCCAAAGCGGATGTTTTCGCGCGCCGTAGTGGCGAAGATTACCGGGTCTTGCGGCACCAGAGCCAGATGTTTGCGGAATTCTCCGCGTGTCATATCCTTCAAATCTGTCCCGTCCAGCTCGATCCGGCCCGATTGCGGGTCATAGAACCGCAGGATGGTCTGAATGATCGTAGTCTTGCCTGCCCCCGAAGGCCCGACCAGAGCCACGGTTTCGCCCGCACGGATATCCAAATCGATCGCATCCAGCGCCGACACATCCGGGCGCGAAGGATAGCGGAAAGAAACCTTGTCGAACCGGATATGGCCGGTCACCGGGGCAGGCACCGGTACAGGTGCCGCCGCATCTTCAACACTGTCCTTGGCGTGCAGCAGTTCGACAAGACGTTCCGTCGCGCCCGCCGCGCGCTGCAATTCGCCCCAAACTTCGGACAGCGCCGCAACCGACCCGGCTACCATCACCGAATAGATCACGAATTGAACCAATGCGCCGGCACTCATCGTGCCCGACCGCACATCGTTGGCACCGATCCACAGCACACCAACCACCCCGGCGAAGACAAGGAAGATAACGATCACGGTCATCACCGCGCGGGTGGCGATCCGGCGGCGGGCAGAAACATAGCTGGCTTCGGTCACATGGGCGAAATCACGTTGTGCGCCGTGTTCATTGGTAAAGGCCTGAACCGTCTGCACGCTCAACAGAGCCTCGGAGGCATTGCCGGAGCTTTCCGCGATCCAGTCCTGATTTTCCCGGCTGAGCTTGCGCAACCTGCGCCCCAGCGTCAGGATCGGCACGATCACCAGCGGCACGATCAGCAACACCAGACCGGTCAGCTTGGCCGAAGTGAACAACATCAGTGCCATGCCGCCAACCACGATCAGCACGTTGCGCAGCGCCACCGAAATCGACGACCCGATCACCGACAGGATCAGCGTGGTGTCGGTGGTGATCCGGCTCAGTACCTCGCCGGTCATGATGTTTTCGAAAAACGCCGGGCTCATCCGGATGATGCGGTTGAACACCGCCTTGCGGATATCGGCCACCACCCGTTCGCCCAGCAGCGTCACCAGTGAATAGCGCAGTCCGGTGCCCAGTGCCAACAACGCCGCAAGCGCCAGCGCCGCGCCGAAATACTGATCCAGCAATGCGCCATCTGCACCATTGAAATTATCCACGACCCGGCGCACCGCCAAGGGCAGGGTCAGCGATACGCTGGCGGTCAGAGTCAACGCCAGAATAGCGCCGAAAACCATCCACTTATAAGGGCTTAAAAACGGCCAAAGATCGCTCAAAGCACCTACATGTTTGGATTTCTCGCGATCCTCATTGACCGTGGTCGGGGTCCGGGCCATCGACGTTCCTTTCCTGTCCTGCGCCGCCGGGTTTATGCGACACGGCCCGCGCGGGCAAGCGGCCCGACTGTCGCGGGTCCGACATCGAACCATAAATTTTTACAGTCGAATTTACGGCCAAAGCAACAATTAGCTGTATTTTTTGCCGTAAAATTATAGGAATCATTATTTTTTCTTGTGCTATTACGAATTAGCCATATTTATTACTGACTCATATTTGAATTCCGGGACCTTTTCTCATGCTCGACAGTACCGACCGAAAAATCTGTGCTTTGCTGCAAAACAACGCCCGCGCATCCAGTACAGAGGTGGCACAGGCGGTGGCGCTGTCAGTTTCGGCAGCCAATGAACGGATCCGCCGATTGGCCACGACCGGGGCGATTGCCGGTTGGCGTGCGGTGCTGGCACCGGATCAGTTTGACGCCAATCTTTGCGCCTTTGCGTTGATCGACTTGGATTATGACGGTGAAGCCGAAGCCGTCGCGGCGCTTTGCGCCCGCGACGAGGTGCAGGAACTGCATCACATCAGCGGTCCGCATTCCTATCTGATGAAGCTGCGACTGGCCGACACCAAAGCGCTGAATGACTTTCTCAATAATGTAGTGAAACCGCTGCCTGCCGTATCGCGGACCGAAACGATCATTACGCTCGACACCGCCAAGGAAACCTCGGCCATTGCGATATCAGAGGGTGCAAATGATTGACGTGTTTCTCAAGGGCCTTGGTGTCGGAGTGGCGATTGCCGCCCCAGTCGGCCCGATCGGATTGCTGTGTATCCGCCGCAGCGTTGCTCAGGGCCGTGCTGCGGGTTTGGCCACCGGTTTTGGTGCAGCGGCGGCGGATGGCACTTATGGGCTGCTGGTGGCTGCCGGTATTTCTGCGTCCGGCCTGCTGACCCGCTACAGCACACAGATGCAATTATTCGGCGGGGTGTTGATCGCCTGCTTGGGTCTGTTGACTCTGCGTGGCTTTTTCACCGCCCGTCCGGCAGAAATCTCTGGCCCGCCCGCCACATCAATCCTCGGCGCCTTTGGCACGACCTATCTGCTGACGCTATTGAACCCGGCGACGGTTCTAGCCTTTGCCGGAATGGTTGCCGGGCTTGGCGCAGCGGCGTCGGGGGCGTCGAACGCGGCCTATTGGCTGGTGATCGGGGTCTTTCTGGGGTCGGCCCTGTGGTGGCTGATCCTTGTTCATGCCGCGCTGTGGGCGCGGGCGCGAATCGCGCAGGATACTTTGCGCTGGCTTGACCTGATTGCGGGGGCGGTTCTAACCGTTTGGGGGATCGGTCTTACCTGGGGCGCAATCTGAGGGGCATGACACAACCTTTTTCGCTCCGGCTTTTGCCGCGATATCTCTGGGCCCGATTGCTTGGCCCCCATCAAAGCGGCAGACTCAATCGATTTGAATGGATTTGAAGAAAGCCCCTATTGCGACGTTGTCATTCCAATTGATATCGGGGGCATATCTCACATTGCTTTCACATCAAAAACAATGAATTAGATGGATAACTATTGGAGCGGGCGGCGGGAATCGAACCCGCGTCATTAGCTTGGAAGGCTAAGGTCTTACCATTACACAACGCCCGCTCAACAGGGTCACTTCCTATGTCATCGGCATTTTGACGTCAAGACCGCTCGCAGACAGTTTCATCTCTGTTTGATGGACCGGTGCGCCTAAAGAGCCGGGCAAACTTTCCAATCAACTGTTGCGCCGTCCCGCCGACGGGGAGTGGTTACCTAAACATGTCTGAAAATTGTCCGTTGTTTAGAATACAGACGATTGATCCACCACGCCCAAGCTTAGCGCGGTTTTTCCTCCTCCCTGGCTGCGCCGGATTGATCTCTCCCCGTACCCGACTGGCCGCGCGAGCAATCGCGCGGTCTTTTTCCGACCGCAACGGTGAAACGCAAAGACTAAAATGTTGCCGCTCATCCATCCTGCGGCATCGATTGGGTCCCGAAACGACGGCGGTATTCGCCCGCAGACAGACCCGTGATCGCCTTGAAAACCCGGGCAAAGGCCGAAGGGTCGCCATAGCCCACCTGCCAACCGATCTGCGACACCGGCAGACGACTGCGTTCGAGCAGGCCACGCGCCTTTTCCACCCTCACCTGCTGCAGATAGACTGAAGGCGACAAACCGGTCGCAACCTGAAAACGGCGCAAAAAGGTGCGCTCGCTCAGTTGTGCATGGCCGGCCATGGCTTCAACCGTCACGGCGTCGCCCGACCGCGATTCGAGCCAGGTTTGCACCTGCAGGATCGCCGCATCGCCATGCTGCCGCCGGGGCCGGAAGCTGCGGTAATTTCGCTGTTCGCGGCCCGACGGATCGATCAGCAGGTGCCGGGCCACCTGTGACACCAGATGCGGCCCGCCCCACAACCCGACCAGAAACAATCCCAGATCCAGCCACGCCATTATCCCACCCGCCGTGACGATATCGTGGTCATCGACAAGGATCCGTTCGGGGACCAGTCGCACCTCAGGGAATGTCGCGCAAAATTCTTCCTCAAGCGCCCAATGGGTTGTGGCGGGCCGGCCAGTCAACAACCCGGCATGCCCCAGCCAGAATGCCCCGGCACAGACCGAACAGACCCGGGCGCCGCGCCGGTGCTGATCCGCGACCCAATGGGTCAGCGGATGGTCGGCATCACCGCGAGCACCGTCCAGGCTGGGAGGAAAGATCACCACATCGAACAGTTTCGGTTCCGAGACCTTGATCTGAACGGCTTCGATCCGTCCCTGCCCGCCGGCATATCGGCTGGCCACCTTGAGCAGATCGCTCAGCCCATAAAGCGCGGCAGCCTGCGCACCGGGAAAGTCCACCAGCGCAACACTCAGATCGATATTTGGCGGATTTTGCATAGCATTGGTCATATACGCCAATCGTCCCCCTGATCAAGTGGGCGCATATAGCCCTCACATGATCGAGAGGAATCGAAAATGAGCAAAACCGCCCTGATCCTTGTGGATATCCAGAACGACTATTTCGCGTCCGGCACTTGGCCTGTGGCTCTGATGGACAAGGTGGCGGAAAATTCCGCCAAATTGCTGGCGCGGGCGCGCGATACCGGCATGACGGTGATCCATATCCGCCACGAAACTGCCCCCGGTGCCCCGTTTTTTCAACCCGGCTCTGAAGGGGCTGAAATCCATGACAGCGTCGCCCCGAACATCGGTGAAACGGTGGTGACAAAACACCGCCCCAATAGTTTTCACCAAACCGGGCTGCTGGACATGCTGCGCCGTGACGGGATCGAAACGCTGATCCTGTGCGGGGCGCAAAGCCAGATGTGCATCGATGCCACCACCCGGGCGGCGGTGGATCACGGTTTCAAGGTCGTGCTGCCGCATGACGCCTGTGGCGCGAAAGAAGCCACGTTCGGTGACGTTACCGTGCCGCCCGAAATGGTTCAGGCCGCCTTCATGGCACCGTTGGCGATGTCATATGCCAAGGTGGCGACGACGACAGAGGTTCTGTTGCTGATCTGACCGCAGCAATGCTGCCGCCAAGGAAAAACGCGCGCGGTCCCCCGCGCGCGTCTGTTCAATCTTGTGCCGAACCGCTTACTTCGCGACGATCCGGTCGTCCGTGTAGGGCTTGAACGGGCTGTGTTTGGCCAGATATTCGGCGGTCACATCGGCCAGGTCGGGACCGAAATCATAGACATTCATCGCATCACGGAACATCGCGTAGCCGTCGCCACCGTTGCGAACGAAGTTGTTCGATACCACGCCGTAAACCTTTGCCATGTCCAGCGGTTCGCCACCGACCATCACGTCTGAAATCCGGCTGCCTGCTGGCTGCGATTTATCGAAGGCAAATGTCATCCCCGCTACCTGCGGGAACCGCCCGGCGCCATCCTCGATCTGACTGACCCCGTTTTCCAATGCTTCAAGCATGGTTGCACCGGTGACCTGAAAGGTCGACAGCGTGTTTTGGAACGGCAGCACGGTCAGCACTTCGCCCATGGTCACAGGGCCCGCGTCGATCGAAGCGCGGATGCCGCCGCCATTCTGGATGGCGATCTGAATACCCTGTTTCTTCACCCGATCCAACATCGCATCGGCGATCAGATTGCCCATGGCGCATTCCACCGCGCGGCATTCGGTTTTCGCACCGATGATTTCGTCGGCGGTTTCGGCAACGACCTTGTTGCGGATTTCGTCCAACGGAATGGCCGCCTCGGCGATGCGCGACTTGGTCGCCTCTTCTTCGGCGACGGCGGCATCCATGATGATTGGTTCGCCGGTCGCTTCAACAATCGCACCAGCATCGTCGAAGGTGACGTTCAATTCGCCCAGAAACTTGCCATAGGCATAGGCCGACACAATGGCGGTATTACCGACCATGGTCGGGTACGGGCCTTCGGCGCGGTCCGAGGTGTTGGATAGCAAGGTGTTGGTATGACCGCCGACGATCACGTCGACACCGGTGGTTTCGGCGGCGACCTTCTTGTCGACATTATATCCAGAATGCGACAGCACTATGATCTTGTTGATGCCCATTTCGGTCAGCTTGTCGACCTCGTCCTGCACCGCGTCGACCGGATCGGTGAAGACGATGTTGGCGCCAGGGCTGGACAGTTCGGGAGTGTCGTGCGGGGTCAGGCCGATCAGGCCCAGCTTTTCGCCGCCACGTTCGATCACCGTGGATTTGGCCAGCTTACCAGCCAGCATGTCTTCTCCCGACACATCGGCATTGGACATCAGCACCGGGAAATCAACCGCATCCATGAAGCCGCGCAGAACTTCGGGGCCATCGTCGAATTCATGGTTGCCCACGGTCATCGCATCATAGCGCATCTTGTTCATCATCTCAGCCGCCAGCTTACCCTTGTAATAGGTGTAAAACAGGGTGCCCTGAAACTGGTCGCCACCATCGACAAGGATTGAATTGTTGGTCCGCGCCCGGGCCGAGTCGATCGCGGTCACCAAACGGGCCGAGCCGCCGAAACACTTACCTTCGGTATTGTCTTCTGACGAACAGCCCGAGTCATATTTTGAAATCGGTTCGAACCGGGCATGAAAATCATTGGTATGAAGAATGGTCAGCGCATAATCGGCGCTGGCTGCCCCTGCGGACAAAGCGACAGCGGCTGTGGTTGTGAAGATTTTTCTGAGCATGATCTGCCCCCCAAATTGGACTGATGATAAATACCCTGCAAAGCTTTGGTCAAAGAGTCAAAGCTATGATTCCAATCCTCCTTACTTGCCCGACGTCAACCACAGGTTACGCGGAATGAAGAGCCAGACCGTTCAGGGGCAACGATAGCCATACAAACCAACCCGAAAGCCACATGTTTTCGATTTTGATTGGCCCTGCCAGCGCTCTTGTCGTCCTCAGCCCGCAGCGCTATCTATTTCAATCAACGGCCCCGCTTTTCCGGGTCTTCAAGAGACAAGGCAAACCGTATGATCAGAACGATTGCCCACCTGATTTTCGCGGTCGTTATTGCGACCCTGCCGCAGACCCCCTCCGCCCAAGAGGTCCAATTCGGCGCCAACCTGCGATCATTGGATTTTGCCAAGGTGTTTGACACCGCAGCATCGCCCGAACGGATGAAACGCTGGGATGCGCTTTATGCCACAGGCGTCACCGATCTGGTCATTTCACAGGCCTTGGTTTCCCCCTACTCCCCGGCCCGGACCGCCCGCAAATCCGGCACCTATCTGTCCGACATGGATCTGGAAAACCTGTCTGGCGTATTGAGTGACGGGGGCAATCGGGATTTCGAACTGACCTATGTCAGCGGATACGGGCTTTCGAACGACGCCTGCGCGTCAAGCCCTGACCCGACCGAAGTGGGGAAAAACGCCGCCAACTGGGAATACAAAAACATCGTTTCCCGGCTACTGGATAAGGGCATCCCGATCCACGCGGTGAATGTCGACGGCCCCTTCCTGAGGGTCATTGCAGGATCAACCAAGGGGTTCAGCTGCGGTTTGGGGCGTCATGGCGGGTTCAACGCGGCCCAAAGTGCCCGGATCGTCATTGTCTACATGAAGCAACTGCGCAATCTGATCAACCTGCACCCGGCCAACCACGGTGTGGATGTCCAGATAGCGCTGCTGATCAATCTTCCGAACTGGGCAATCGCGGGCGATCCCGCGATTCCATCGGCGGGGCTGACCGGTGATCTGGTCCATGATGTTCTGGTCAAATTCGGTGCTGAACTGCGCGCGGACGCCACATCGGTCAAACCCTTGGTCGTGGACGGGGTGGTCTTTGATTATCCTTACACTCTGGTGACTGCGAACGAACCGGTCTTCAAGCGTAAAACCATGCATGTCCTGAACCGGCTCAAGACCTTTCCACCTCACGCCATAAATCCGGTTTTGACCTTCATCACAAACACCGCCTATCGCCATCCCCAAAGCATCCTACAGGGGGATTTGCAGGGCACTGCGCCATGCGTTTGGCAGACCAACAAGATCATATCGATCAAGCAGATTCCCTACCTGCCCTACGAAGGCAAAAACGGGGCTACAATGCCGTCGAGCTGCGTCGACGAACAGCAAGCGGTCGATCAGGGATATTGGAACGATTCCTTCGAATATGCCGATCGGTTGCGCCGGCCGTACACCGACCCCTCGAGCCTGCGCGCCCGCGATATGCAGGACAGCGATATCCGCGCGACGATGTTCCTGTCCTGGTTCGCTACCCCCGTCAGCACGCTTTCCTCGATCGAAAGGACCATCGGTTATGTTGACAGGTTGCATCCGAACTGATCCGGTCCCAGACACAAGCCCCTTGACCAAATGTCCGTCACGCGGCATCTCCCCGTCATGCTGATATTCAAGATTTTCCGTGCCGAAGAATGGCAATCACTGGTCGAAAACGGTGCAACCGATGGCGCACCCATCGATATTGCCGACGGGTTCGTTCATTTTTCCACCGCCGAACAAGTGGCCGAAACCGCTGCGAAGCATTTCGAAGCCGAAAACGGGCTGGTGCTGCTGGCGTTGGAAAGCGAAGCTTTGGGCGAAGACCTGCATTGGGACGTGTCGCGCGGCGACGCACTGTTCCCGCATCTTTACCGGCAATTGCGATTTGACGACGTGCTGTGGTCGAAACCATTGCCGTTTGTCGATGGCGAACATCTGTTCCCCGAGGGGGTGCTATGAAACTGATCGAAAAGCTAGGCCTGACGGCGATGCACCGGATCGACCCGGAAACCGCCCACGGGCTGGCGATCAAGGCGCTGCAGTTGGGGGCAGTACCGCTGTCGGGTCTGGTCACTTCGCCCCGGCTGCGCACCCAAGTGGCGGGGTTGAATATGGCCAACCCGGTCGGGATCGCCGCCGGGTTCGACAAGAACGCCAGCGTTTTACTGCCGCTGTCGCGGGCTGGTTTCGGTTTCGTCGAGGTTGGCGCCGCAACCCCGCGCCCGCAGCCGGGCAATCCAAAACCGCGACTGTTCCGGCTGACGCAAGACCGCGCCGCGATCAACCGGTTCGGGTTCAACAATGACGGGATGGAAGAGATCAGCGCACGGTTGTCGAAACGGCCGCGCGACATGGTTCTGGGGCTGAACCTTGGCGCCAATAAAGACAGCGAAGACCGGGCCGGCGATTTCGCCCGGGTGTTACGTCATTGCGGGGCGCATCTGGATTTCGCCACCGTCAACGTGTCGTCGCCCAATACCGAAAAGCTGCGCGATTTGCAGGGGGCTGCCGCCCTGACCGGGTTACTGACCGGGGTGATTGCCGCGCGCAACGCGCTTGACCGGCCGATCCCGGTTTTCCTAAAAATCGCTCCAGATCTGACCACGACGGAAATCGGCGATATTGCCGAAGTGGCTTTGTCCACCGGCATCGACGCGGTGATCGCCACCAATACAACATTGTCGCGCGACGGGCTGCACGGCCCGCACGCGTCCGAGGCGGGCGGGCTGTCCGGGGCACCGTTGTTCGACAAATCCACCCGCGTGTTGGCGCAGTTGTCAAAACGGCTTGACGGGCGGCTGCCGTTGATCGGTGTCGGCGGCATTTCCAGCACCGAAGACGCCTATGCCAAGATCCGCGCCGGGGCGTCGGCGGTCCAGCTATATACCGCGCTGATCTATCAAGGTTTCAGTCTGGGGGCCGAGATTGCCCGTGGCCTTGACCGGCTGCTGGAGCGTGACGGGTTTTCCAACGTGGCCGAGGCCGTGGCAACAAAAAGGGAAGACTGGCTATGATCACGATCTGGCACAATCCGCGTTGTTCGAAATCGCGCCAGACACTGGCGCTGATCGAAGAACGCGATATCACCATCCGCAAATACCTTGAAGACGCGCCAAGTGCGGATGAAATCCGCGCGGCGCGCGACGCCTTGGGTGTCGCAGCGATCGAAATGATGCGGACAAAGGAAAACCTGTTCAAGGAACTTGGCCTATCGAAGACCGACGCCGATGAGGTACTGATCGCAGCGATGGCGGACAACCCCGTCCTGATCGAACGGCCGATCGTTTTCAGCGACACCAAAGCCGCCATCGGCCGCCCGCCCGAAGCGGTATTGGATATCCTGCCCATCTGACACGTAGCCTGCCAAAAACGAGGCCTATTGCTGAATTTTCCACAGCTTATCCACAGGCCCTACGATGTGGACAAGATGGAATTATCCATAATTCACAGCATATTGCTGCTAGCGAATGCCTGCACGCCGTTCCAGCCCGGGATAGCGCAAGGCCAAAGTCACGCCACGGGCGATAAAGGATATCAACAGCGCCATCCACAAGCCGTGATTGCCAAACATCGGCAGCAAAGCGACCAGCGCAACAAGGTAAATCCCGAAGCTGACCACCATCATGTTGCGCATATCGCGGCCGCCGGTCGCCCCGATGAATATGCCGTCGAACATCCACGCCGCGACACCTGCCAGCGGTGCCAGAACCATGTAAATCAGATATATCCGCGCCTCGGATCGCACTGCATCGGACGTAGTCATGATGTCGATGATCATCCCGCCGAAAACCGCAAACAGCAGTGCCATCGCCAACACGATCACGATGGCCCAGCCCCCTGTCAGCAGGGCGGCGCGGCGCAGGTTTCGGCCGTCCCTCGCCCCCATATACTGCCCCACCAAGGCTTCGGCGGCAAAGGCGAACCCGTCCATGCCATAGGACGTGATATACAGGAACTGCAGCAAAACTTGGTTCGCCGCCAAAGTCACATCCCCGAAACGGGCCCCCAACAGCAGAAAGGACACGAAGACGACCTGCAACAGCAGCGACCGGATCAGAATATTGGAATTGAGCGCCATCATGTGACGCAGTCTTTCGCGGTCGAACACCCGCGGCCAGTCGCGCCAGGCCGGAACCGCAAAGGCATCCCGGCACAGCCACAGACCCAAGGCAACGGCGCTCCATTCCGACAGGAAGGTGGCCCAGGCCACCCCGGTCACGCCCCAGCCCAGCCCCAGAACGAACCACAGATCCAGCACGATGTTCAGCCCGTTCATCCAGAATTGGATCAGAAACATGCCGCGTGTGCGTTCCTGCGCGATCAACCAGCCGGTCAACCCGTAGATCGAAATCGCCGCCGGAGCACTGAAGACCCGGATCTGCATATAGTCCCGCGCCAGGGATTCGACCTCGGGCGTGGCGGGCGATACCCAGAAGGCGACGGAAAAAATCGGCATTTGCAGCAGGATGATCGCCATCCCTGCCCCCCCAGCGATCAATAGCGCCCGGGTCAGCAGCGCCGCCACTTCGCCGGTTTGCCCCGCACCATGCGCCTGACTGACCAAACCGGTCGTGCCCATGCGCAGGAACCCGAACATCCAGTAAATCGCGGTCAGCATGATCGCGCCGACCCCCACCGCAGCGATGGGTGCGGCTAGTCCCATCTGGCCCACAACGCCGGTATCCACCGCGCCCAGCAACGGCACGGTTGCATTCGACAAAACGACAGGCAGGGCGATTTTCAGCACCCTGCGATGCGTCACCGGGGCGGCAGCCAATCGCTTATTCCCCGGGTTGAGGCATCAAGAAATGCCCGGTGGCTTGGGCAAAGGGGCGTTGCCGGTTGTCCTGCCAGGCTTCGACATGGACGCTGGCATAGCGGCGACCGGACCGGTTCACCTGTGCCCGTGCATAGGCGTCGCGCGGCAGGCCCGAGCGTAGGTAATCCACGGTGAAATCGATGGTTTTGGGTAATGCGGGTAAATTCCCCCCCACCAACGCTTCGGCGTCGATTTCGCCGCTTTCGATCTTTTCCCAAAGAATTGACCAACTCAGCCCGATGATTGAGGTCACCTCGAGAAAGGCCGCCGTCGCGCCGCCGTGGATCGCTTGCAACAGCGGGTTGCCGATCAGCATTTCCTTGAACGGCATAACGGCGGTCAATTCATCGCCGCGTCGGTCGAATTCGATACCCAAGAATTGAATATAGGGCACGCCGTGGACCAGCGCATTGAGCGCGGCATCGCGGCGTTGCTTGACCACTTGCATCGGTTCTGGCGGTTTACGGCCCATCAGTTGCCCCCCACGGTAAAGGTTCCGGTGGCTGTTGCCACCGGATGTTCATCACTATCATCCAGCGCCTCGGCCCGCACAAAGGCGACCGACCGTGTCATCCGATAGCAGGTGGCGCGGGTGCGGATGGTTTGACCCGGTGTTGCCGGGCGCATGTAGTCGATGCGCAGATCTATGGTTGCGGTGTGGCCCTTCATCTTTGGATGGCTCATCACTGCCGCGCCACAGGTGGTATCGAGCAGCGCAAAAACCGCACCGCCATGGATGACCTTGGTCTGCGGGTCGCCGATAAAACGGGCGTCATAGGGCATCTGCATCGCGGCGAACCCTTCGTTCACCTCTGTATATTGCATCCCCAATTCGTTGGCATGAGGAATCGCAGCAATGAACTGCTGGGCCATTTTCATCTGATCGACCGCCATCAAAGACTCCTGATTTTTCACGTAACGTTTATGGGCTTCATTCGAATGAAATCGCAAGAGCACCTGTTGCCCTCGCCCGCGCTTGATCCTAACTTGCGCGGCAAGGGAGCTAAGAAATGTCCGAAACACGCCTGTCATTCAAAGAAATGTGCGCCAAGTTCGATGTGACGCCGCGTACCTTGCGTTACTACGAATATATCGAACTGCTGCAGCCGGAACGTGAAGGCCGGTCGCGATATTACGGGCCGCGCGAAGTGGCGAGGATGACATTGGTACTTCGGGGACGCCGTTGGGGATATTCATTGGAAGGAATTCGCCAGTGGCTGCAAATCTACGACAAGGAAGGCACCAAGGCGCAGATGGAAGCATGGGTCAAAAGCGCAACCCGTCAGCTGTCCGAGTTGGAAGAGCAACGCCGCCAACTGGATGAAGCTATCGATGAGCTAAGCCATTCCCGCGAAGAAACCGAAAATGCCCTGAAGTCCATATGACTTAGATCAAATCGACATTCAGACAGAGGCGGGATTTCCCGTCTCTTTTTGCGTTTTAGGGCCCTTCCCCGTCCGTCCCCAGGCACGGAAATTGGGTCAGCCTCCAGATTACCTTGATTGATCTTACGTCACCCTATAAAGTGACGCAGCGTCCCACTTACGTAAACGTCAATCCCTGTTGTAACCAAGGGTCACGGGTCGCATCCTTGGTCTGCTGACGACATTCGCGAGCGAAAAAATGACCGAAAAAACGATGACGATCCGAGAAATGTGTGATGCGTACGAGGTCACCCCGCGCACCTTGCGCTTCTATGAAGCCAAGGAACTGCTGTTCCCGATCCGCGAGGGTCAGAAACGGCTGTTCACCAAACGGGACCGGGCACGCCTGAAACTGATTTTACGGGGCAAGCGGTTTGGCTTCAGCCTCGAAGAGATCCGGCAGCTTCTGGATCTTTACAATATGGGGGATGCCCAGCTGACCCAGCTGAGCCGAACCTATGAAATTGCGCAGGATCGTCTGCGCGACATGGAAGCGCAGCGCGATGAGCTGAATGAAGCCATCGACGAGCTGAAGGAACAGATGAAGTGGGGGGCCGAAATGGTCGCATCACTTCAGACCAAGAAGAAAGCCGCCGAGTGATCGCGGCCTGAAAGGGAGAGAAACATGCCCAGCTATACCGCCCCCACCAAGGATATGCAGTTCGTGCTGCACGATCTTCTGAAGATCAGCCAGTCGGACATTCCCGGCTACAGCGATCTTGATGCCGATTTCACCTCGGCCGTACTAGAGGAAGCTGGCAAGATCACTTCCGAAGTTCTGGCCCCGCTGAACATGGTTGGCGACACCGAAGGCTGTGCGCTGGAAAATGGTGTGGTACGTGTTCCGACCGGGTTCCAGGAAGCGTTCGACCAAGTCCGCGAAGGCGGCTGGACCGGGCTCGACATGCCCGAGGAATTCGGCGGTCAGGGCCTGCCATATGTGATGGGCACGGCGATGGGCGAAATGTTCAGCTCGGCCAACCAGGCATTTACCATGTATCAGGGCCTGACCCATGGTGCGGCCTCGGCCATCTTGGCGCATGGTAGCGACGATCAGAAAACCACCTATCTGCCGAAAATGGTCAGCTGTGAATGGACCGGCACCATGAACCTGACGGAACCGCAATGCGGCACCGATCTGGGTCTGATGCGCACCAAGGCTGTGCCGCAGGATGATGGCAGCTATAAACTTTCGGGGCAGAAGATCTTCATCTCGGCCGGCGAACATGAAATGTCGTCCAACATCATTCATTTGGTTCTGGCCAAGATCCCCGGCGGCCCCGACGGGATCAAGGGCGTATCGTTGTTCATCGTGCCCAAGTTCATCGTCACCGAAGACGGCGCTCCCGGCGCACGCAACGGTGTCAGCTGTGGCAAGATCGAAGAAAAGATGGGCATCCACGGCAATTCCACCTGCGTCATGAATTATGACGATGCGACTGGCTATCTTCTGGGTGAGGAACACAAGGGCATGCGCGCCATGTTCACCATGATGAACGAAGCCCGCATCGGTGTCGGCATGCAGGGGCTTGCGCAGGCCGAAGCGGCCTATCAGAACGCGCTGATCTATGCCAAGGATCGGCTACAGGGCCGCGACGTGACTGGGG
The DNA here is from genome assembly GCF_001458355.1 of Thalassovita gelatinovora. Taxonomy (GTDB): domain Bacteria; phylum Pseudomonadota; class Alphaproteobacteria; order Rhodobacterales; family Rhodobacteraceae; genus Thalassobius; species Thalassobius gelatinovorus. Next base: position 36,452 of record NZ_CYSA01000015.1, read on the forward strand.
TGAAAAATCCCGAGGGCCCCGCTGACCCGCTGATCGTGCATCCCGATATCCGCCGCAGCCTGATGGATCAGAAAAGCTTCATCGAAGGAGCACGGGCCTTCATGCTTTGGGGGGCGCAGATGATCGATCGCTCGCACCGCATGGGCGATAGGGATGCCGATGGGCTGATCAGCCTGCTGACCCCGGTGGTCAAGGGGTTCCTGACCGATGAAGGCTATCAGGCCACGGTGCAGGCGCAGCAGGTCTATGGCGGTCACGGCTATATCGAAGAAACCGGCATGTCGCAATTCACCCGCGACGCCCGCATCGCGATGATCTACGAGGGTGCCAACGGCGTTCAGGCGCTTGACCTGGTAGGTCGCAAACTGGCGCAGGACGGCGGCAAACATGTGATGGCCTTCTTCGATCTGGTGAAAAATTTCATCAAGGACAACGGCGATAACGAGGCGCTGAAAGCCGATTTCCTAGAACCGCTGAAACAGGCGTCCAAGGATTTGCAATCGGCCGGCATGTTCTTCATGCAAAACGGCATGAAGAACCCCAATGCAGCGCTGTCGGGATCTTATGACTTCATGCATCTGTTCGGTCATGTCTGTCTCGGCCTGATGTGGGCGCAGATGGCCAAGGCGGCGCAGGAAGCGCTGGACGCGGGGGCCTCGGACACCGCGTTTTATGAAACCAAGTTGGCGACAGGTCGCTATTACATGGCGCGCCGCCTGCCCGCGACGGCGATGCATCTGGCGCGTATCAACAGCGGCGCCGATCCGGTGATGGCGCTGGACGTCGATCAGTTCTAAATGCGGTAAACCCGATGGTGGGACCGGCGCGCAGGATCTGCGCGCCGGTTGCCCCCGGCAAGGAGGATCAAATGCCCAAACGCTTCCGGCTGACCCGGCGCATGCCCATCGCGATGACCGAAGACGCCTATCGGCGGCTTAAGAAATTTGCGCGAGAGGCCGGGCTAGACGAGGGCGAGGCGATTTCTTTCATCTTTGAAAATTTCGACGGCGTGATTGATCACGAAAATTTTGACCACAAGCTGCGGCTGTTCAATGCGACACTGGATGCACGCAAACGCTGAGCAAAAGGAGACTTTGGACGCCGCGCTGTTCCCCAAGCTTTAGGCAGACGAAATGTCGTGTCATTTTGAGTATTTTCAGCAAGATGAAACCGGAAGGGGTGCCCCGCCCCGCAGGCCCGCAATCGGCAAGCAGGACGGGATTTCACCTTGTACGTCCATCGGCTCTCCAACCTGTAACGCGACGTAATGCTTAATGGATTAACCTTAACGGCGCGTTATTTGGAAAGGCATAGCTTTTCATCTTGCTAAAAATACTCACACTCAAATCTGACGACATGCACATGATCGGGAGGAAACGCGCATGACAATCAAACTCTATTGCTTCGGCGAAAGCGGTAATTCCTACAAGGCGGCACTGGCATTGCAGCTCAGCGGATTGGAGTGGGAACCTGTCTTTGTCGATTTCTTCAACGGTGAAAACCGCACCCCCGAATACCGCGAAATCAACGAAATGGGCGAAGCACCGGTGATGGTCGATGGCGACCTGAAGCTTAGCCAATCGGGGGTGATCCAGCAATATGTCAGTGACACATCGGGCAAATTCGCAGGTCAAACCCCGGCAGAGAAATACGAAGTGCTGCGCTGGGTGTTTTGGGACAATCACAAGCTCAGTTCACAGGCTGGCATGACCCGGTTTTTAATGAATTTCCTGCCCGACAAACACCGCAGCCCGGATGTTATCGGGTTCAATCTGGGCCGCCTGAAAGCCGCCTATCAGATACTTGAGCAGCATCTTGAGGGCCGCGACTGGATCGTCGGCGATGGCATCACCAATGCTGACATCTCTTGTTGCGGTTACCTCTATTATCCCGAACCGTTCGGATTCGACCGCGCCGACTGGCCCAATATTGACCGCTGGCTGAACAACATCAGCAAACAGCCCGGTTGGAAACACCCATACGACTTGATGCCCGGCTCGCCAGCCGACCGGGCCTGAACCAGAGAGGAAGGCAAAATGACCGAAGCCTATATCTATGACGCTGTGCGCACCCCGCGCGGCAAGGGCCGCCCGGACGGTAGCCTGCACGAAGTCACCTCGGTGCGGATGTCCGCGACCGTTCTGAACGCGCTGAAACACCGCAACGGCTTGGACGGCCACGCGGTCGAAGACGTGATCTGGGGCAATGTCACCCAAGTGATGGAACAGGGTGCCTGCCTGGCGCGGACCGCTGTTCTGGCCTCGGACCTCGATGAATCGATCCCCGGTCTGGCGATCAACCGCTTCTGCGCCAGCGGGATGGAAGCGGTGAACCTGGCCGCCAACCAGATTAAAGGCGGTGCGGGCGATGCCTATATCGCTGGCGGCGTGGAAATGATGAGCCGTGTGCCGATGGGCAGCGACGGCGCCGCCATGGCGATCGATCCAACCGTCGCTCTGGATCAATATTTCGTACCGCAGGGCATTTCAGCCGACATCATCGCCACCGAATATGGTTTCAGCCGGGATCAGGTCGACGCGCTGGCGGTTGAATCGCAACGCCGCGCCAAGGCGGCCTGGGACGCCAACCGGTTTGAAAAATCGGTGATCCCGGTCACCGACGTAAACGGGCTGACGATCCTTGACCATGACGAATTCATCCGCCCCGGCACCGACATGCAAACTTTGGGAGCGCTGAAAGCGTCCTTCAAGGACATGGGCGAAGTGATGCCGGGCTTCGACAAGGTGGCGATGCTGAAATACCCGCATCTAGAAAAGATCAACCACATCCACCATGCTGGCAACAGTTCAGGCATCGTTGATGGCTCTGCCGGGGTTCTGGTCGGCAACGCGGAATTCGGTAAGAAATACGGGTTGAAACCGCGGGCGCGCATCCGCGCCACCGCCAAGATCGGCACCGATCCGACCATCATGCTGACCGGCCCGGTTCCAGCGACGCAGAAGATCCTTGCCGATAGCGGGCTGAGCATTTCCGACATCGACCTGTTCGAAGTGAACGAAGCCTTCGCCGCCGTCGTGCTGCGGTTCCAACAGGCGTTCGATGTCGATCCCGCGCGGGTCAACGTCAATGGCGGTTCGATCGCGATGGGTCACCCGCTGGGCGCCACCGGCGCGATCATCATTGGTACGCTCTTGGACGAACTCGAGCGGACAGACAAGGAAATGGGTCTGGCCACGCTTTGCATCGCATCCGGCATGGGTGCGGCAACCATCATCGAACGCGTGTAACCCGGGCAGGAGTGAGAGATATGACTGATTTCACCATGGAAAAGGACGCCGACGGCGTCGCCATCGTCACCTGGGACTGCCCCGGCAAATCGATGAATGTAATGAGCGGCGAAGCTCTGATCGAGTTGGGCGACCTGATCGACACCGCCCTGACTGACGACACCGTCAAGGGTATCGTCATCACCTCCGGCAAGAAAGATTTCGCCGGCGGCATGGACCTGAACGTGCTGGCCGACATGAAAACCGGGGCTGGTGACAACCCGGCACAAGGCCTGTTTGATGGCATCATGCAGATGCATGGGCTGCTGCGCAAAATCGAACTGGCGGGGATGGATTTGAAGACCAAGAAAGGTGGCAAGCCGATCGCAGCCGCCCTGCCCGGTACCGCTGTGGGCATCGGGCTAGAACTGCCGCTGTCGACCCACCGCATCTTTGCCGCCGAGAATCCCAAGGCCAAGATCGGCCTGCCGGAAATCATGGTCGGCATTTTCCCCGGTGCCGGCGGCACCACCCGTCTGGTGCGCAAGCTGGGCGCGATGGCCGCGTCACCCTTCCTGCTGCAAGGTAAACTGGTCGATCCGAAGAAAGCCAAGGGCGCGGGTATTATCGACGAAGTGGTCGCTGATCCGGTCGCCGCAGCCAAAGACTGGGTACTGAATGCCAAGGATGCCGATCTGGTCAAACCGTGGGATGCCAAGGGCTACAAGATGCCCGGTGGTGCGCCTTATCATCCGGCCGGTTTCCCGACCTTTGTCGGCGCCTCGGCGATGGTCAACGCCAATACCAATGGTGCTTTCCCGGCGGCCAAGGCGCTGCTGAGCGCGGTTTATGAAGGTGCGATGGTGCCATTTGACACCGCACTGAAGATCGAAGCGCGTTGGTTCACCCATATCCTGATGAACCCGTCGTCATCGGCGATGATCCGGTCGTTGTTCCTGAACAAGGAAGCGCTGGAAAAAGGCGCGGTGCGGCCGCAAGACATCCCCGATCAGTCAGTCAAGAAACTGGGCGTATTGGGCGCAGGCATGATGGGCGCGGGCATCGCGCTGGTCTCGGCGCAGGCGGGCATGGAAGTCGTGCTGATCGACCGCGATCAGGCCGCAGCCGACAAGGGCAAAGCCTACTCCGAGACCTATCTCGACAAGGGCATCAAGCGCGGTAAGGTCACTGCCGAGAAGAAAGAAGCGATGCTGTCTCTGATCACGGCAACCCCGGATCTGGACGCGCTGAAAGGCTGCGATCTGATCATTGAAGCAGTGTTTGAAGACCCCGGCGTCAAGGCCGAGATGACCAAGAAGGTCGAGGCGATCATCCCCGAAGATTGCATCTTTGCCTCCAACACTTCGACTCTGCCGATCACCGAGTTGGCCAAGGCTTCCAAACGGTCCGAACAGTTCATCGGCATCCACTTCTTTTCGCCGGTCGAAAAAATGCTGCTGGTCGAGATCATCAAGGGCAAGGAAACCGGGGACCGTGCCGTCGCCAAGGCGCTGGATTACGTGCGCCAGATCCGCAAGACCCCGATCGTGGTCAATGATGCGCGGTTCTTCTACTGCAACCGTTGCATCATTCCCTACATGAACGAAGCGATGCGAATGGTGACCGAGGGCGTGTCGCCGGTGCTGATCGACCATGCGGCACAGCAGCTTGGTTTCCCGGTGGGACCAATCCAGCTGACCGACGAAACCTCGATCGATCTGGGAGCCAAGATCGCCCGCGCGACCAAGCTGGCGATGGGCAACGCCTATCCCGAAAGCCCGTCCGACGATCTGATCTTCTGGATGGAAGGCGAAGGACGTCTGGGCCGCAAATCCAAGGCCGGTTTCTTCGACTATGACGAAAGCGGCAAGCGGCAGGGTTATTGGAAGGGCATGGTGGACAAATACCCGCTGACCGATCCGCAACCCGACCTGATCGAGGTCCAGGAACGTCTGATGTTCGCACAGGTGCTGGAAGCGGTGCGCGCACTGGAAGAAGGCGTTCTGATGGACATCCGCGAAGGTGATGTCGGCGCTATTCTGGCTTGGGGCTTTGCCCCATGGTCGGGCGGCCCGCTGAGCTGGATCGATATCATCGGCACGCCCTATGCCGCTGAACGCTGTGACCAGTTGACCGAAGCCTATGGCGACCGCTTTGCCTGTCCGCCGCTGCTGCGCGAAATGGCCGAGAAAGGTCAGACTTTCTATGGCCGGTTCGGCAAGGAAGACAAAGCGGCGGCCTAACGGCCCCGCCCAGTATTACCGAGTGCGCGCGTCCCTTCGGGGGCGCGCTTTTTAGTCGTCATGAAGAGAGGACGGATAACAGTGCCCTTCGGGTGTATTGTCCCGGTCGTCGTCCTTACAGCACCACCGGCGTTTTTACCGGATCGAAGCTATAGCCGAACCGTTCGATATCCTCGGCGCAAATATCGGCCAGAAACGCCGCATCGGTGTCGCTATAGTAGCTGCGGTAATCTTTCAGGCGTCTCGATTCATTGACCCGAGGCAACCGCAGCGAAAACCCCAGATGTTCGACAAGCGGTTCGACATCCTCATCGACGTTTTCCAGTCGGATATAGCTATCGCAAATCTCGTTGCCGCGTGCATCTGTCATATAAAACCGCGCCGGGGTTTCCTGAAGTGTCCGCCAGGTCAAGGGATGGCTGAGAAAACCACTGAAGGCTTCGCCTTTGGCCAGCTTCACTGCCGGGTGATCGAAGGTTTGATCCCTGAGCCAATGATAATAGCTGACCACCCGATCCCACGGGTTGCGCACCATGGCAAAGGTGAAATAGCGCTCAATCTCGTCGGCACCGACCAAGCCTTCGATATCTGTCAGGGTGGAATGTTTCCACAGCCGCCCCTTGCAATCGGAACTTTGATACTTGCGCCGACGTTTGGCCGCCTTCGGCGTGTCGCCGATCAGGATATCGTCCTTCTTCGCACGGTCTTCCAGCGCCAGCGCCATCGAAGTGCCGCCGGTTTTGGGGATATGGATAAAGATATATTGTCGACCATGCGAAATGAACATGGCGCGATGCTAGCTCAAAGGAAGCATTGCCAAAAGGCCTAGCACACGCAAGACTCAGGAAATTTTCAAGCGGAAAGAAATTTGAGAGTAAAAGCATGACACAGCAAGGCGTACCTCCCGAAGACATGCCCGAACGCATTGACGCAGTTCAGTGGCCCACATCCTATGATACCTATCACACGGCCGCAGCACCACCGCTTCAGATCAGCTATAGTTTTCAGAATGACCGCCCCGATGATTTGCGCGAAACCAGTTGGACCGATGTCGGCGGCTGGGGCACGTATACCGACGCCGAACGCGATGCGGTGCGCGCCGGCCTGAGGGAATATGAACGTGTTCTGAACGTACAATTCGTCGAAACTCTGGACGAAACCGCAGTCGACATCACCTTCTTGCGCGCCTCTTCTGGGCTATCTGGCGGGCGGGGGCGGTTTCAATACGACAGTTGGCCCAGCCTCGAATATGACGGCTTTGTCGTGTTCAACAGCAATCGCGATCTGACCCAGCCCGGTGAAAGAAACCTGATCCTGCACGAGATCGGTCATGCCTTTTCGCTGAAACATCCGGGCAATTACGATGTGAATCCACTGAATGCGCCGCCCGGGCCATATTTGCCCGAAGAGGAGGACAATTACCAATTCACATTGATGTCCTATACTCCGAACCCGGATCTTGGTCAGGAACCGGAAAGCCTGATGCTTTACGACATCGCCGCGCTGCAGGAACGGTGGGGCACCAATACGGATTATAATGCCGGGAACAATGCTTATGGCATGCGCGACGACGGCAATCTTTACGTCATCTGGGACGGTGCAGGCACCGATACCCTGACCGCCGAGGGCAGTACCACCGCAGCGGTTTTGGATCTCAGGGGCGGCCGGTTTTCGGAACTTGGCCACGCATCGGGCGGGGCACAGGCCCGGATCGCGGTCGCGTATGGCGTCGAGATCGAAAATGCGGTCGGCACGGATCGAAACGATCTGATCGAAGGCAACGATCTGGCCAATCAGATCGAAGGGCTGGATGGCAACGACACCCTGAACGGGCGCGGTGGCGATGACAGCCTGACCGGGGGAGACGGTTTGGATTCGCTGATCGGTGGCGATGGCAATGACACCATCATTGGCGGTCTAACCGATGCAGACCGCCGTGATGCCGCCTTCGGCGGAACGGGCGACGATTATATCGATGGCGGTTACGGCAATGACGAATTGCGCGGGGATGACGGTCAAGACACCTTGATCGGTGGCTTTGGCGCCGACACGGTCATCGGCGCAAACGGGGATGACAACCTGACCGCGCAAGCTTGGGGCGACCTGCTGTATGGCGGCGCGGGCAATGATTTCCTGAACGGTGGTTTCGGATACGATCAAGCCAATGGCGGCGACGGGGCCGACCGGTTCTTTCACCTTGGGATCGCCGATCACGGGTCGGACTGGATTCAGGATTACAGCGCCTCAGACGGCGATATCCTGCAATTCGGAAACACCGGGATGCGCGAACAGTTTCAGGTCAATTTTGTTGAAACCGCAGGCGCAGGTGTCGCCGGAGTAGAAGAAGCCTTTGTCATCTACCGACCTAGCGGACAAATCCTTTGGGCCTTGGTGGATGGGGCGGCGCAATCGGAAATCACGCTGTGGCTGAACGGAACCGAACACGATCTTCTGACCTGACCGACCTGAACCGAGCGGGGCCGGGACAAAAGATCGTTTGGTGTTCTTACGGACTGTTCAAGCCCCTCTCTGCCGCGCAATATGCGCCTTGAAAATGGGAGGAAATCATCATGGGTTGGATGGCCGACGAAACCGGACTGGGCAAAACTGCGGCGAACTATGTGCCGTTGACCCCGCTCTCTTGGCTGGAGCGGGCCAAGACCGTATTTCCAGACCTCCCGGCGGTGGTCTATGGTACGCACCGCAAAACCTATGTCGAATACCATGACCGGGTGACCCGGCTGGCTTCGGCCCTGACCAAGCTGGGGGTCAATCCCGGCGATGTGGTCGCCACCGTCCTGCCCAACATTCCGGCCCAGGCCGAAGCGCATTTCGGCATACCCGCCAGCGGCGCGGTTTTGAACACGATCAACACACGACTGGAAGCCGACACCATCGCTTATATCCTTGATCACGGGCAAGCCAAGGTGGTGCTGGTCGACCCGCAATTCCTGCCGGCATTGGCGCAGGCGGTCGAAATCATGGACGGCCCCGCGCCGATCCTGATCGAAGTGGCCGACGATCAGGCCGGGGTCCATGCCCATGGCCATTACATGGAATACGAAGCCCTGCTGGAAACCGGTGACGCGAATTTCCAATGGATCATGCCCGAAGACGAATGGGAAAGTATCGCGCTGAATTACACCTCCGGCACCACAGGCCGGCCCAAGGGTGTGGTTTATCATCATCGCGGCGCCTATCTGAACGCGATGGGTCAGGTGATCAGTTGGCGGATGACATTGCACCCGCGCTATCTGACCATCGTGCCGCTGTTTCACTGCAACGGTTGGTGCCACACTTGGATGATGCCGGTTCTGGGCGGCACCGTGATCTGTTGCCGCGACATCACCGCCAAGGCCATCTTCGACGCCATCGCGGAGGAAGGCGTGACTCATTTCGGCGGTGCCCCGATCGTGTTGAACACGCTGGTCAATGCGCCCGCAGCCGACAAGCGCGATTTCGATCACGTGGTCGAGGTCTTCACCGCCGGGGCCCCGCCCGCTCCCGCGACCCTGGCCAAGATCGAACCGATGGGGTTCAACGTCACGCAGGTTTATGGCCTGACCGAAGTGTACGGCCCGGCCACCGAATGCACCTGGAAATCCAAATGGGACCCGTTGCAGGGTGATGACCGCGCCGCGATCAAGGCGCGGCAAGGCGTAGCAATGCCGATCTATGAACATATCACCGTGGTTGATGAAAAAATGCAGCAAATACCGATGGATGGTACCACCCAAGGCGAAATCATCATGCGCGGAAACGGGGTAATGAAGGGCTATCTGAAAAATCCCGACGCTACTGCCGAAGCCTTTGCCGGCGGCTATTTCCATACCGGCGACATCGCGTTGCAGCATCCCGACAGTTTCGTGCAGATCGCCGACCGGGCCAAGGACATCATCATTTCGGGCGGTGAAAACATCAGTTCGGTCGAGGTCGAAGGCGTGCTGATGGCACATCCCGATGTGTTGCTATGCGCGGTGGTGGCGAAACCGGATGAAAAATGGGGTGAAGTCCCCTGCGCCTTTGTCGAATTGAAGGACGGGCATCAGGCGGATGAGGCCGATCTGATCGGCTTTGCCCGCGAACGGCTGGCCGGGTTCAAAACGCCGAAAAAGGTGGTGTTTCAGGAATTGCCCAAGACCTCGACCGGCAAGATCCAGAAATTCGAATTGCGAACGCTGGCCAAGGAACTCTGACCGGTTCACCTCTTGCATCGAACTATAATATTCCATATATGGAATATCAACGCACCCACCGGGATTGGGCATATCGCCGTTTTGCGGTTTCTTCGCCGGATGTGCTTTATACAAGAGGATACAGAAATGACCATCAATCAAGCCGTCACCGCCTTTGCGGGCTTCATGGTTCTTCTTTCGTTGGTGCTGACCTACTGGGTTCACCCGGCCTTCGTCTGGTTTACCGTCTTCATAAGTATCAACCTGATTCAGTCGGCCTTCACCGGGATGTGTCCGGCCGCGTACATCTTTCGCAAAATCGGATTCAAAGCGGCATGATCTGCTTAAGGTAGGTTTTCCACTCCTCTGCTAGCCAATTGCCGCCCTGCCCCATGGCGTGCTATTCAGGTCTCGAAGAACGAGGCAGAGCAGCGCCCGCATGACAGCATTGACAAAATACCAGCGGATCGAGGCATCTGGCCTTTGGCGCGCCTCGCCCGAGGAACAGCGGCGCGAAGTGATCGTGTCGATCGGTGACGCGACGCTGATCATTTCCGACCTGCGGGACCGGGCCCTGACCCATTGGTCTCTCCCCGCCGTGATGCGCGCCAATCCGGGCGACTGGCCCGCAATCTATCATCCAGATGGCGACCCCGGCGAAACCTTGGAACTGACCGAAGGCGAAACCGAAATGGTCGCCGCAATCGAAAAGCTGCGCAATGCGATCGAACGGCGGCGGCCAAGGCCGGGGCGGCTCAGAACCGCGATGATGGCAGCTTCGCTGGCGTCGGTTCTGGCGGTCGGGGTATTCTGGTTGCCCGGTGCGATGGTCGACCACACGCTCAGCGTGGTACCCGCAGCCAAACGGCTGGATATTGGTCAGCGCCTATTGGCGGATATTCAGCGGTTGTCCGGTCCATCCTGCAATTCCGCCTCCGCGCGCCTTGCGCTGGATCACTTGGCAGAACGGCTGACCGACGACGATCTGCACCTTACCGTGGTGAAGACCGGTGTGCCCGACAGCGTCATGTTGCCGGGCAATATCATGGTCCTGAACAGCGCCTTGTTCGAAGATTACGAAGTTCCCGATATCGCTGCTGGCCACATCATTGCAGCAACCCTGCGCGCCCGTGCGTCGGACCCGCTGGATCGGTTGCTGCGCCACAGCGGCATGTTCAGCAGTCTCAGGCTGCTGACCACGGGAACGCTGCCTGACGAGACGCTCAAGGCCTATGCCGAAGCTCTGTTGACCCAGCCCGAAACCGAATTGCCCGTCGAAACTCTGTTGCAGGGGTTTCAGGAGGCCGGGGTGAAATCCAGCCCCTATGCTTATGCTTTGGACGTGTCGGGCGAAGCGACGCTGCCTTTGATCGAAGCCGATCCCTTTCCCGGCGCTGCGCCCAGCCCGGTTCTGTCCGATGGTGACTGGATCAGGCTGCAAAGCATCTGCGAAACTTAAAAGACCCCCACCGATATGGCAGGGGTCCATCATTCAAAGCCGTTCGAAATGTCAGCGGCGCAGGAATGCGTCGCTGAACCCGGAACGGCGCACCGCACCCAGCGCCTGTTGCGCCCCGGCATTGGACGGGAACGGACCCGCCACCACGATCTGATAGGCTTTGCCGTTGCGCTTGGCGCTCCAGATCCTCACCGGCAGGCCTGACTGTTTCAGCCGCAGGGCGGTTTTCTGAGCGTTCGATGGCACGCCGAACATGCCGACCTGCACAAAGCTCTGACCGCTGGGCTGCACCGTCGGTTTGTGCGCGGGCTTGGCGGGCACCGATTTCACCGGGGCACGGGATTTTGTCGACATCACGCCGGTCGTGCCACCTGCGGCATTGTCACGTTCGATCTGTGCCAAGGTCTGGGTCTGCGTCGTCAGGTCGGTGAACGGATAGAGCAGCCCCGGATTCATCCGAGTCACATTCTGCCCGGTCGCGCGATCAATCAGTTGACGCGGGATCGTGTCGGTCCAAACCAGCGCCATCTGCGCCTGCCCGGTCCGGGTCTGATGCGCCCGGTACGGATTGAGACGATCATCATCCCAAACCTGCCGGTATCCTTTGGGGATCGGGTTGGCCAACTTGGCGTTGAGTTGCTGTTCATAGACGTGACGGGGCACGATACGGGCATTGGGCGACAGCGTGGCCACCTGTGCCGATGCTGCGGGCGTAGCGGAGCGAACCTGTATCTTTCGGGTGTAGGTCTGCACAACCGGTGCGGGCGCGGCGATCCGACGTTTGCCACTGTTCCCCGTGGCGTAAGATACTGGCGATTCCGCCTGCGGACCACAGCGTACGCCCGACCCTGTCAGATATTTCTGACTGATCGCCGACGCCCCAGCACAGGCTGTTGCCATCGCCGCCGGGACCGGAACCGGAGCCGGCTTCATCTTCATCGCCCGCGTTTTCGGCGCCGGTTGCACCGGTTTGATCATTTTGGGCGGGGTCGCGATGGATGCGATCGTGGTCATCGGTTTGCGCACCGTCCGCGGCGCGGGCTTCGCCGCGGGGGCCTGAACCACTTGGCGCTGCCTGACCACCGCCTGCGGCTTGACCGCTACCGGCTCCGCTTTGGCCGTCGGAGCATCGGCAATCACCGGCAGTTTCTCTGCCGTCGCCTGCGCAAAGGTCGGCTTGGCGTTGCAAATATGATCCCGTCCACGCGTCACCCGCGGCACCCAAGTCACATTTCCATCGATCCCGGCGCGGATATAAACGCAGCCCCGGCTATCGACATATTGATTGCCTTTGTAGCTGGAGGGTGGAAATTCCGCCGGTTCATCCGCCCCCCGAAGGGTGGCGGCCTGAACCATTCCAAACCCCATCGAAAAAGCGACAGCGGCGCTTGCGGCTACTCTAAAAAACTTCATCTGTGCCCCCACACGAAATGTAGACGCACTGTGCACGAATTGTTTCCCTGAGTAAAGCGAATGACAGCCTATTTTGTGCCAAACATCCGGTCGCCCGCATCCCCTAGTCCCGGAAGGATATACCCTTTTTCATTCAACCGTTCGTCCAGAGACGCCGTGACGATCGGAACATCGGGATGCGCCTCTTTCATCCGTGCGACGCCTTCGGGGGCGGCCAACAGGCACATGAAGCTGATGTTATTAGCCCCTGCCTGCTTCAGCAGATCGACTGCCGCGACCGATGAATTGCCGGTCGCCAGCATCGGGTCGACGACGATCAGATGGCGATCTTCCAAGCCTTCGGGAACCTTGAAATAATACTGTACCGGTTGCAGCGTTTTTTCATCGCGGTATAGCCCGACAAACCCGACCCGGGCCGAAGGGATCAATTCCAAAACACCGTCCAGCAACCCGTTTCCGGCCCGCAGGATCGATATCAGCGCCAGCTTCTTGCCCTTGAGCACCGGTGCTTCCATTTCCTGCATCGGGGTTTCGATCCCGCGCGTGGTCAACTCCAGATCGCGGGTGATTTCATAGGCCAACAACTGACTGATTTCACGCAGCAGGCGACGGAATTCCCCGGTCGACGCTTTCTTGTCACGCATCAAAGTCAGTTTGTGCTGAACCAGTGGATGGGTAACGATGGTCAGATGCTCGGTCATGCGGCTTGCTCCAGTTTTTCCTTGATGCCTGTGCGGGTGCCTTCGTCGCAGAAGGCCGCGTCAATGGCAATCGCGTTCAATGCGGTAAAATCCTCTATTCCCCAGCGAAAGGCGCGTTCCAGTTCTTCGTATTCCCGCGTCATGGTAGTATTAAAAAAGGGCGGGTCGTCGGTAGATACCGTCACCTTGACCCCGGCCTCGCGCAGTCGCGCGATCGGGTGGGCCCCGTAGCTGGGATAGAGGCCCAGCGCCACATTCGAACCGGGGCACACTTCCAGTACGACGCCGGTTTCAGCCAGAATATCGACCAGTGCCGGGTCTTCAATCGCGCGCACGCCGTGGCCGATCCGTTCGACCTTCAGATCCTGCACCGCCTGCCGTATCGATTCCGGTCCGCCGAATTCCCCGGCATGGGTGGTTAGCCGCAATCCTGCTTCGCGGGCACAATCGAAGGCCCAGGCGAAATCGCCCTGCCGGCCTAATCCTTCGTCGCCGCCCATACCAAAGCCGGTGATCCAGCCCCCGGCGGTTTCAGCGGCGCAGATCGCGGTTTCCCGCGCCTTGTCCGGGCCAAAGTGACGAATGCAGGTGACAATGCCGCGCAGGGTGATGCCCATCTGCGCTTCGGCCTGTTGCGCGGCTTCCTTCATCGCGTGCAGATATTCCTTCCACGCGATCACGTCGCGGCCACCGCAGAAATCGGGGCTGAGAAAGGTTTCGGCATAGATCACGCCGTTTTCGGCGCACTGTTCCAACACAGCCAAGGTTAGCCGACGGTAATCCTCGGGCGTTTTCAAAACCTGCGTAGCGGCCTCATAGACCTGCAGAAAATGGGTGAAATCACGAAAAGCGTAATTGCCCCGCTCATCGAACACCCGATCAAGGTTGATCCCCTTTTCCTGTGCCAGCCCGCGCACGAATGCCGGCGGCGCGGCACCTTCGAGATGCAGATGCAATTCGACCTTGGGAAAATCTTTCCAACTCATAAAAAACTCCGTCCCGGCCCATGCGCGGGAATATCCAGATGAGCGGCCACGCTGGCCGCGATATCGACAAAATTGACCAAGCCACAGCTGCCCGCACCCTTGCCCGCGATCAGCACCGGCACCCGTTCGCGGGTGTGATCGGTGCCGCTCCAGCTGGGATCATTCCCGTGATCGGCGGTGACCAGTACCAAATCGTCGGGCCGCAAGCGCAGCAGAATTTTTCCCAATTCCGCGTCGAACCATTCCAATCCGCGGGCATAACCCGAAATATCCCGCCGATGACCATAAAGGCTGTCGAATTCGACGAAATTGGCAAAGGTTAGGCTTCCGTCTGCGGCGGCGTCGATTAGATCGTTGAGATCAGCCATCAACTGCGCATCACTGCCTTTGCGCACCTCGTCGATACCCTGCATCGAAAAGATATCCCCAATCTTGCCAATGGCATAGACGGCGCGTCCGGCCCCCTGCGCCCAGTCGCACAATGTCGGGCTTGGTGGCGCAATGGCATAATCATGCCGGTTAGTGGTGCGGGTAAACCCATCCGCCTCGGTGCCGACAAAGGGCCGTGCGATAACCCGGCCCACCTTCATTGCATGCACGATCGGCGCGATATCCTGACAAAGCTGCAACAAACGGTCGAGCCCGAAATGGGCTTCATGCGCAGCGATCTGCAACACGCTGTCCGCCGAGGTATAGCAAATCGGCCAACCGCTCCGGATATGTTCCGCCCCCAGATCCGCGATGATCTGGGTGCCGGAGGCATGGCAGTCGCCCAATATGCCGTCGGTCCCGGCCAGTTCGGCCACTTTGGCCGATAGGTCTGGTGGGAAGCTTGGTGTGGTATCCGGGAAGTAATGCCAATCCCAAGGCACCGGCACACCTGCCAGTTCCCAATGCCCCGACGGCGTATCCTTGCCAGGGCTGGTTTCCGTTGCCGCTCCCCAAATACCGGTCAGAGCCCCCACCCCCAACCCAGCAGCCGCCTCGCCCGAGGCCAGCTTGACCGCAGCCCCGAGCCCCAAGGCGTCAAGTGTGGGCAGATGCAATGGCCCGCTGCGGCCTTCTTCGGCCTGCCCTGCGGCACAGGCGCGGGCGATATGGCCGACCGTATTCGCCCCGGTGTCGGGCCGGTCGCCATTGAAGAACTTGTCGGCATCCGGTGCGCCGCCGATGCCGACGCTATCGATCACGATCAGGAAGGCGCGCGCCATCAGCCAATCCTTTCATGGATAAGCGGCGGCAGATCGGGGGCCTTGGACGACAGTGTTACGGCCCCCAGCACGGTTTTACAGGCGACATCCGCCGCTTCTTCGCGTGCCGCATGAACCCGCGCCACCGGCTGACCTTTTTGCACTTTGGTGCCAAGTGGCAGCATGTCGGAAATCCCGACCGCCGGGTCCACCACATCGCTTTCCACCTGACGTCCGCCACCCAGCCCAACCACGGCCAGTCCCAGCGCCTGACCGTCCATCGCGACGATGTACCCATCGGTCGGAGCAACCAATTCACGGATCACCGGGGCTTCGGGCAGAAACCGCTGCCAATTTTCGACGAATTGCACCGGCCCGCCCTGCGCCGCCACCATGCGGCCAAAACAGTCTGCCGCGCTGCCATCGGCGATTACCTTGGCGATCTGTTCCGCCCCAGCCTCGGCATCCCCGGCCAGTCCGGCATTGGCCAGTGCCACCCCACCCAATTGCGCCGTCAAATCCAGCAACCGGCCCTGAACCTGCCTGGTCAGAACCCGCATCGAACTTGCCACTTCCAGCGCATTGCCCAATTCCGGGGCAAGCGGTTGGTTCATATCGGTGATCAGAGCCGAAGTCTGACATCCCGCAGCATTCGCAGTATTGACCAAAGCCTGTGCCAAGGCGCGGGCGTCTTCGGCGCTTTTCATGAACGCGCCGGTTCCGACCTTCACATCCAGCACCAGCCCTTCCAGCCCGGCGGCCAGCTTCTTGGACAGGATCGACGCAGTGATCAGATCAAGGCTTTCCACTGTGCCGCTGATGTCACGCACCGCATAAAGCCGTTTATCCGCCGGGGCGATATCGCCGCTGGCCGACACGATGGCACAGCCCACCTGCCCGACCACTTTGCGAAACTGCGCCTCGTCCAGATCGGTGCGGTATCCGGGGATTGCTTCCAGCTTATCCAGCGTCCCACCGGTATGGCCCAACCCGCGGCCCGAAATCATCGGCACATACGCGCCGCACACCGCCAAAGCCGGGGCAAGTATTAGACTGACGCAATCGCCGACCCCGCCGGTGGAATGTTTGTCCAGAACCGGCCTGTCCATGTCCCAGCGCATCACATCACCGGAATCCCGCATCGCAAGGGTCAGACCGACCCGGC
The DNA here is from genome assembly GCF_001458355.1 of Thalassovita gelatinovora. Lineage (GTDB taxonomy): Bacteria > Pseudomonadota > Alphaproteobacteria > Rhodobacterales > Rhodobacteraceae > Thalassobius > Thalassobius gelatinovorus. The sequence goes on from NZ_CYSA01000015.1 coordinate 53,011, forward strand.
CTTTCTCCCCCAACCCATTCAGCAGCGCGGCCATCGCAAAGGCCCCAGCCTGCGCATCACTGACGCCGCGATCGGCCAGTCCTTGTGCGAACCAGTTCAGTTCTTCTTGCGTAACCGACTGATGGTCGCGGATTTTAACGATGATGGCGCGGGCATCCATAGCGGTTCAGCTCCGATCCATCTGGCTTTTGTGGAAGGCACCGGGCAGCAGTTCGGCCAGTGTCATGGTCAGTTCAGGCCCGTCAAGCGTCGCCATCCGCACTGTCACTTCGCCTTTGCCGAATTCGGCAAGCTTCTGACGGCAGCCGCCGCAGGGGGTGACCGGGGTTTCCGCATCCGCGACCACGCAAACCTCCACCAGTTCGGTTTCCCCCGAAGCAATCATTGCGGCAATTGCACCGGCTTCGGCGCAGGTGCCCTCGGGATAGGCGGCGTTTTCCACATTGCAGCCTTGAAAAATCGTTCCCGATTTCGACCGTATTGCCGCGCCGACCTTGAAATTGGAATAAGGCGCATAGGCCCGTTCGCGCACATCCCGCGCCGTATCCAGCAATGACATTGAAATACCTCCTGAACTCTATGCGATCCGGTTTCGGTCCGAAGACCGTTTTGACCGTTTTGAAAACTCTGACCCGACGCGGTGTCATTTGCAAGCATGCGCCCGCCACCAGCCTAAAAACAACGGCTTTCATCCTGCGAAAAATTAGTTTAGCATTAAACTAACTAGATCGGAGGAGTCGCATGGCGGATAATCAGAACCCATCGCTGCGCCAATCGGCGCTTGGTTACCACGAATTTCCCAAACCAGGTAAGCTTGAGGTCCGCGCCACCAAACCCTTGGCAAATGGCCGCGACCTCAGCTTGGCTTACAGTCCAGGCGTGGCCGAAGCCTGCCTGGAAATCAAGGCAGATCCGTCCAATGCTAGCCGCTATACCGCGCGCGGTAATCTGGTGGCGGTGGTGTCGAACGGCACTGCGGTGCTGGGCTTGGGCAATATCGGTGCGCTGGCGTCGAAACCGGTGATGGAAGGCAAGGCAGTTCTGTTCAAGAAATTCGCCAATATCGATTGTTTCGACATCGAACTGGACGAATCCGACCCGGAAAAGCTCGCCGATATTGTCTGTGCGCTGGGGCCGACCTTCGGCGCGATCAACCTTGAAGATATTAAAGCCCCCGATTGTTTCATCGTCGAAAAATTGTGCCGCGAACGGATGAACATCCCCGTTTTCCACGATGATCAGCATGGCACCGCCATCGTGGTCGGGGCCGCGGCCACCAATGCGCTCAGGGTGGCGGGCAAACGTTTCGAGGATATCAAAATCGTTTCCACCGGCGGCGGCGCGGCAGGGATTGCCTGCCTCAACATGCTGCTGAAATTGGGCGTGAAGCGGGAAAATGTCTGGCTTTGCGACATTCACGGGCTGATCTATCAGGGCCGGACCGAAGACATGACACCGCAGAAAGCGGATTATGCCCAGAGCAGCGACAAGCGCACGCTGGATGACGTGATCGAAGGTGCCGACATGTTCCTTGGCCTGTCCGGTCCCGGTGTATTGACACCCGCAATGGTCGCCAAGATGACGAAGCAACCGATCGTCTTTGCGCTGGCCAATCCGACGCCCGAAATCATGCCGGACGATGTCCGCGCGGTCGCCCCGGATGCGATCATCGCCACCGGCCGGTCGGATTTCCCCAATCAGGTCAATAACGTCCTGTGTTTCCCCTTCATTTTCCGCGGCGCGCTGGATGTCGGCGCAACCGAAATCAATGACGACATGTCATTGGCTTGCATCGCGGGCATCGCCGAACTGGCCCGCGCCACCACCAGCGCCGAAGCCGCCGAAGCCTATAAGGGGGAACAGTTGACCTTCGGGGCCGATTATCTGATCCCGAAACCCTTTGATCCGCGTCTGGTCGGGGTGGTGTCCGCATCCGTCGCCAAGGCGGCGATGGACAGCGGTGTCGCCACCAAGCCAATCGAAGATCTGGGTGCCTACAAACACCGGCTGAACCAGTCGGTGTTCAAATCCGCACTGCTAATGCGGCCGGTATTCGAAGCCGCCCGCGCCGCGTCGCGCCGCATCATTTTTGCCGAAGGCGAAGACGAACGCGTGCTGCGCACCGCCCAAGCAGTGCTGGAGGAAACCACCGAAACACCAATCCTGATCGGTCGCCCCGAGGTGATCGAAACTCGCTGCGAACGCGCCGGTCTGACCATCCGCCCGGATCGCGATTTCGAAGTGGTGAACCCGGAAAGCGATTCTCGCTACCGCGATTACTGGCAGTCGTATCACGAATTGATGCAACGCCGAGGCGTCACCCCGGATCTGGCCAAGGCCATCATGCGCACCAACACCACTGCCATTGGCGCGGTCGCGGTCCATCGTGGCGATGCCGACAGCCTGATTTGCGGAACTTTCGGTGAATATCGCTGGCACCTGAATTACATCACCCAGATCCTTGGCAGCGACACCCTGTCACCGCATGGGGCGCTGTCGCTGATGATTCTAGAAGATGGGCCGCTTTTCATCACCGATACCCAAGTGCATGAAATGCCCACCCCGGACAGTATCGCGCGGATTGCCGAAGGTGCAGCCCGCCATGTGCGCCGGTTCGGATTGGCCCCCAAGGTCGCGCTGTGTTCGCAATCGCAATTCGGCAATCAAAGCGGAGGGTCAGGCGAACGCCTGCGCGAAGCCTTGTCGATCCTCGACAGCAAACCGCGCGATTTCGCCTATGAAGGGGAAATGAACGTGGAATCGGCGCTGGACCCGGATCTGCGCCACCGGATTTTCCCCAATTCACGGCTGGAGGGGGCCGCCAATGTTTTGGTCTTTGCCCATGCCGACGCGGCGTCGGGCGTGCGCAACATTCTGAAAATGCGCGCGAACGGATTGGAAGTCGGGCCGATCCTGATGGGGATGGGAAACCGCGCCCATATCGTGGCCCCATCGATCACCGCGCGCGGGTTGCTGAACATGGCCGCCATCGCCGGAACCCCGGTGGCGCATTACGGCTGAGTCCGAAAAGGTCGGGCGCTCAACCGCCCGGCCAAAGTTTAAAAATTTGCAAATCCAAGCTCATTCCCTTTCTATTCGGAATATTTTCAATGATTTTGCAAATTTCTATTGGTGAATTTCGCTAATTCTGCAAACTTTCTGCGTAAAACGGTCGCTGTGACCGGTAACGCGCTTGCGAAGAATCTGGCCGCTCCGATACACCTGTTACATCAGTTCAGGAGGAGGCATGTGATGTCGTATAAAGACGTTTACCAAGGCTGGCAGAAAGACCCCGACGCATTCTGGCTCGAAGCCGCGCAGGCGATCGACTGGGACACCGCCCCGAACAAGGCGCTGTCGGATGAAAATGCCCCCCTCTATGAATGGTTCAAGGACACAAAGGTTAACACCTGCTGGAACGCCGTTGATCGTCATGTGGAAAACGGGCGCGGTGATCAGGTCGCAATCATCCATGACAGCCCGGTAACGGGATCGAAAAAATGGATCACCTTTGTCGAATTGCGCAATCGTGTTTCAAGCCTCGCCGGTGCCCTGCGCGCCAAGGGGGTCGAAAAAGGTGATCGCGTCATCATCTATATGCCGATGATCCCCGAAGCGCTTGAGGCGATGTTGGCCTGTTCCCGTCTGGGCGCGATCCATTCGGTCGTCTTTGGTGGGTTCGCCAGCAATGAGTTGGCGGTTCGGATTGATGACGCAAAGCCCAAATGCATCATCGCCGCGTCTTGTGGCATCGAACCAGGCCGCGTGGTCCATTACAAACCTCTGCTCGATGAAGCCATCGATCTGGCCCATCACAAGCCCGCCTTCAATGTGATCTTCCAACGTGAAAACGAAGTGGCGGAATTGAAAGAGGGGCGCGATTACAATTGGCACGGCTTCCAATATGGCACGGATCCCGCCGATTGTGTGCCGGTTGAAGGCGATCATCCCGCCTATATCCTTTACACCTCTGGCACCACCGGTCAGCCGAAGGGCGTCATCCGCCCCACTGCGGGCCATCTGGTCGCGCTAAACTGGACCATGAAGAACCTTTATAACGTCGATCCCGGCGACGTGTTCTGGGCCGCGTCGGATGTCGGTTGGGTCGTGGGACACAGCTATATTTGCTACGGGCCGCTGATCCATGGCAACACCACAATCGTTTTCGAAGGCAAACCGATCGGTACCCCCGATGCTGGCACGTTCTGGCGGGTGATTTCCGAACATAAGGTGAAAAGCTTCTTCACCGCCCCCACCGCGTTTCGTGCGGTAAAGCGCGAAGACCCCAAAGGGGAATTCGTCAAGAAATACGACCTGTCCTGCCTGAAACAGGTTTATCTGGCTGGCGAACGCGCCGATCCCGACACTATCGAATGGGCGCAGCAACAACTGAACGTGCCTATCATCGACCATTGGTGGCAGACCGAAACCGGTTGGGCCATCGCCGCCAACCCGCTGGGGATCGAAGAATTGCCGATCAAGCTGGGATCGCCGTCGCTACCGATGCCGGGCTATGATGTGCAGATCCTCGACGAAGGCGGCCATCCGGTCAAAAACGGTGAACTGGGTGCCATCGCAATCAAACTACCGCTGCCGCCGGGCACCCTGCCGACGCTCTGGAATGCTGAGGACAGGTATCGCAAATCCTACCTGAACACCTTCCCGGGCTATTACGAAACCGGCGATGCGGGGATGAAGGACGAAGACGGCTATCTTTACGTCATGGCGCGGACCGATGACGTGATCAACGTCGCCGGTCACCGGTTATCGACGGGCGGTATGGAAGAAGTGCTGGCCAGCCATCCCGACGTTGCCGAATGCGCCGTGATCGGGGTCAGCGACGATCTGAAGGGGCAATTGCCGGTCGGTTTCCTGTGCCTCAACGCCGGATCGAACCGCCCGCATGAAGACGTGGTCAAAGAAGTCGTGAAGCTGGTGCGCGAAAAAATCGGCCCGGTTGCAGCGTTCAAACTGGCCGTGGTGGTGGACAGGTTGCCCAAAACCCGGTCGGGCAAGATCCTGCGCGGCACCATGGTATCGATCGCCGACGGCAAGGAATTCAAGCTGCCCGCCACGATTGATGACCCTGCGATCCTTGATGAAATCAAGGGTGCTCTGAAAACCATCGGCTACGCCAAGGGCTGAGGCCCGCTTGGGAAGCGGGACCACTGGCGCCCCTTGCGCGCCAGTCCTTAGCCATTGATCAAATACCCCAACCCGCTTACGCTGGATGGGCGAGAGGGGCCGGTATGACTCAACTAATCCTGATACTGCATTTCCTTGCCATGGCGGTCGGTGTCGGTGGTAGCGTAGCGAGCATGATCACCGGGATAACGGCTGGTGGCTTGCCACCCGAAGCGCGCCCCTCGGTCGGGCTGGTCCAGCGACGGATCGGCATCGCCGCCGCGATTGCGCTGGCCCTGCTGTGGATCACCGGAATCTGGCTGCTGTTCCTGCTTTATGGCGGTATTTCCGGCTTATTTCTGCTGTTCGATCTGAAAATTCTGGCTGCCGCGGTGCTGACCGGTATTTCGATCCGGATGCAGTTGCTGTCGATCCGAGGCCGGAAAACCGGTATTCCGCCGCCGCCTGCCACTACCCGCAAACTTGGCATCGCAGGGTTGATCACGTCCCTGACCGTCGTCGTTCTGGCCGTGTTGAGCTTCAACTGACGCGCCGCAGCTGAGTTTTATGAACCTGTCGTCCTGCCTGCCCTCGATCGGGATGGATCAGTCGTGCCCATCTGATTTGAATCAATCCCATCCCCTGCCCGTTCGGATAGTCTGAGCTTATTTCGTACAATCAGAGGCCCCCAAGATGACCGAGGATTCCAAAGACAATAAAACCTGGAAAGAAGAAATCGAAATTTCCAGTGATGCCCTGATCGGCAAGATCAAGGATCTGGCCGCCGAAGCGCAAGTGCGCCGGGTGCGCATCATCGAACCGGATGGCGACGTTGCCGTCGATATACCGCTATCGGTGGGCGCGATTGCCGGTGGTGTTGTGGTGCTTGCCGCACCCGTTTTGGCCATCATCGGCGCGATTGCCGCCTTTGCAACCAAGGTAAAGATTGAAATCGTCCGCGAAGAAGAAAGCAAGGGAGAAGACGACACCGACTAGAGCGACACCGCCGCGCTACTTCGCCACCTCGTAGCGCTGCGCCTGATCCCCCCTGCCCGCACGTTCCAGTTCGGCGCGGAATTCTTCGCGCATCGATACCGCCGCAGGTTCAATGTCGAGTCCCGTCAGGTACGCCTTGATCGCAGCATCGGCATTACCCTGACGCGCCTCGATCCGGGCCAGAAGCCGCCATGCCTGCCAATGGGTGTGGTGCAGTTGCGTCACCCGTAGCACCTGTTCACGCGCCTGTTCCAAACGGTCCGTGCCGAAATAAAAGGCCGCAAGGTCATATTGGGCAAGGGTGTAATTAGGGTGATCAGCGATCAGCGCCTGCAACTGCGCAATCGCATCGGATTGCCGCCCCAAAGCATAAACAGAAACCGCTTTTTGCAATCGCAACTGCGCGATGTCCGGGGCCAGTTCCAAACCCCGCTCAGCCGCAGCCAAAGATTTGTCATATGCTTTTTGCGCGTAAAAGGCGCGCGAAAGCGATATCCAGGGTTCATACTGGGCAACCTCGCCCGACGCCATGACATCTGCCATCGCTTCGGCCGCATAATCCGCCTTGAAGTTCTGATTGAGCAGAACCCCATTGGCCTTGGCCAGCAGCTTTTCGGCAGCACTGAGCGGTGTGTCGGGATAGAGCAAGCTGACCCCGACAATCTCGGCCGGAACTTTGGCGATTGGTTGTTTCAGCGACTGGAGCGGCCCCGGATCGCGCACAATCCGGTGATCCGTCATGGTGACATGGATCACATCCTGCGTGCGGCGTTCGGGCATATGACAGGTGGTGCAATCAGCATCGGGCGCGATATCGGGGTGGATCAGGCCGCTTTGCATCGCGGGCAATCCCTGCCCGTTGCTTTCATGGCAAGACAGGCACGCCGCCCGGTAATGCGCGGCGCGCTCATCCGGTTTGATTTTCACATGCGGGTCGTGACAACTGAGACAACCAAGCTGTCCCTCGCTTTCGATAAAGCAGCGGCTTTGTTCCATCCGGAACGGATGGTGGTTGATGTCGAACCGGTCTTCGCGCATCCGCAACGCGTCATCGACATCCAAAAACACCTTGTAATCGCTCAAGCTTTGTCCGGGCCGGAAGGAATAAACCGAACGGCCCAGCCTCAGTTCTGGCGTCACCGCCACACTTGGCTGCATATGGCAGCCATAGCAAATGCCATAAAGCTGCGCCTGCGGCAGCTTGCCGGGATGCACGATGGCGGCGCGGATGTCTTTCAGATCGCTATCCCCGCCCAGCACCTTCTCGACATGATCCGCACCCGGCCCGTGACAGCGCTGACAACCGATCCCTTCAGGCAGATGCACCGGGAACAATTCGGGCATTCCCAGACGATCACTGCCCTCTGGAACGTCGGGAAACGCATTGTGACAAGCCATGCAGCGTTGCCGAACCGGCCGGTTGACCCCCAGATGATTGGAAAATTCAAACCCCGGCGCCATTTCCCATTTGCCGCCTTGCTGACTGTACCAGGCCAAGGGCAGCTGAAACAATTCGCCGCTGGTGGTCTGATACAGGTAGACCCGGGAGTGATGGCCCGATCCGAGGATCCAATCGACCTTCTGTTCGAACTTATGAATCCGGACACCCGCTTCATTCAACTGATAGCGGGTGAACCAATAGGCCCCATCGCGCTGTTGCATTTCATAATGCCGGTTCGAAGCCGCGTGAAAAAAATGTGCGTTGTCGAAATCTTCGATGACATTATCCGGCGATGGCCTATAGAAACTCTTCGCCATCCCCATTTCGCTGAAGCTTTCGGCCTTGTCTTGGTGGCATTCGGCGCAGGTAGTGTCGGGGATGTAACCGGCCGCCGCGCCTGTGGTGACGGGGATGCCGTATTCTTTCAGGATATCCGACGCCGCAGCGGGACGAACAGACAAAACGGCCACTCCGAAAGCCGCCAATAGAATAGTAAATCGGGTCAAAAACATGCTAGGCCCTGAAAATTGCAGCAATGAATTGACGCCATGCTAGGTCACCCCGGCAGCCGCGGCAAGAAAAGCCCACAAGCAGCGCGGTATCAGCGGAATCGCTGCCCCGATCAGACGAATTGTTCGCGGATCAGCCGTTCTTCCAGCCCGTGGCCCGGATCGAACAATATCCGATGTTCGATATCAGGTTCGGACTGGATTTCAACGCAGACGACGTTTTCCACCAGATGACTATCGGCTTCGGCCATCACCGGGCGTTTGTCGGCTTCCAGCACGTCAAAGCGCACATTTGCGGTCTTTGGCAACAGCGCCCCACGCCAGCGGCGAGGCCGGAACGGTGCAATCGCGGTCAGCGCCAATACGTCGGACCCGATCGGCAAAATCGGCCCGTGGGCGGAATAATTATACGCGGTCGACCCGGCTGGCGTGGCGAGCAAGGCACCGTCGCATACCAATTCTTCCATCCGCAACCGCCCGTCCACGGTAATTTTCAGCTTGGCGGCCTGCGGCCCGCTGCGCAGCACCGACACTTCGTTCAGCGCCAGCGCCTCGTGTTTGGTGCCGCCGGCACAGGTGGCGTGCATCGACAGTGGATTGATCACTTCTTCCTCCGCCGCCTTCAGCCGGTCCATCAGGTCAGTTTCGGAATACTCGTTCATCAGGAACCCGACAGTGCCACGATTCATGCCATAAACAGGAACATCCAGATGCTGGGTCCGGTGCAGCGTGGTCAGCATGAACCCGTCCCCGCCAAGGGCAACGATTACGTTCGCATCGCTTTCAGGAGCCTGACCATAGCGCCCGACAAGGGTCGCACGGGCGGTTTGCGCCGACGGGCTGTCGCTGGCGACAAAGGCGATACGAAGACTCATAGGCGACCTGTTTCCGATTGGGGTCATTTTGCGCCAATCGAACCACAAGTTACGGGGCGGCGCCACCCCTGCCGCGACTGTTCGCCGTTGCGTCGCAATAGGGCCTTCCCCATCTGCCCTATTTCCTTTACCTAGCGGCCAATCCAACATCCCATCACGGAGTCCCCGATGTCCGATACCGGTTTCTTCACCGAAGCACTGTCTTCCCGCGATCCCGAGCTGTTCCAGTCGATCACCGACGAGCTTGGCCGCCAGCGCAATGAGATCGAACTGATCGCCTCAGAGAACATTGTCTCGGCTGCCGTCATGGAAGCCCAAGGTTCGGTCATGACGAACAAATACGCCGAAGGCTATCCCGGCCGGCGTTATTATGGCGGTTGCCAATTCGTTGATGTGGCTGAAAATCTGGCCATCGAACGGGCCAAGGAACTGTTCGGTTGCGGCTTTGCCAATGTACAGCCCAATTCCGGCAGTCAGGCCAATCAGGGTGCCTTTATGGCGCTGATCAAACCCGGCGATACCATCCTCGGCATGAACCTGGCCTCGGGCGGGCACCTGACCCACGGCGCTGCCCCGAACCAGTCGGGCAAGTGGTTCAACGCCGTCCAGTACGGTGTACGCCAGCAAGACAACCTGATCGACTATGACGAAGTTGCAGCCTTGGCTCAGGAACACCAACCCAAGCTGATCATCGCCGGCGGCTCGGCCATCCCGCGCCAGATTGATTTCGCCAAGTTCCGCGAAATTGCCGACAGCGTCGGCGCCTACCTGATGGTCGACATGGCACACTTTGCCGGACTGGTTGCGGCGGGTGAACATCCTTCGCCTTTCCCCTATGCTGATATTGCCACCACCACCACTCACAAGACCCTGCGCGGTCCGCGCGGCGGCATGATCCTGACCAATGACGAAGCGATCGCCAAGAAGGTCAATTCCGCCATTTTCCCCGGTTTGCAGGGTGGTCCGTTGATGCATGTGATCGCCGCGAAGGCGGTCGCATTTGGTGAAGCGCTGCGGCCCGAATTCAAGACCTATCAGAAACAGGTGCGTGCCAATGCCGTGGCGCTGGCCGATCAACTGATGAAGGGCGGTCTGGACATGGTCACGGGTGGCACCGACACCCATGTGATGTTGGTCGATCTACGCCCCAAAGGGGTGAAGGGCAACGCCACCGAAAAGGCATTGGGCCGCGCCCATATCACCTGCAACAAGAACGGTATCCCGTTTGATCCGGAAAAACCGATGGTAACCTCGGGTATCCGTCTGGGCACGCCTGCAGGCACCACCCGTGGTTTCGGTGAAGCCGAATTCCGCCAGATCGCCGACTGGATCGTCGAAGTGGTCGACGGGCTGGCCGCCAATGGCGAAGAAGGCAATGCCGAGATCGAAGAAAAAGTGAAGGCCGAAGTCGAGGCGTTTTGCGCCAAATTCCCGATCTACCCGACCCTGTAAGGCCGGACCTGAAGCAAAGAAAACGCCGCCGTGGAATGGGTTCCGCGGCGGCGTTTCCTATTGCGGATTATGATCTTGTGGATTGGAAACCTTACAAAAATCCGCGCCACATCAGAAACGCCAGCAGCAGCGCCAGCACCAATAGCAGATTGAAGGACAGCCCACCCAGCAGGCCCAGCACCGCGCCTTTGCGCCGGTCGGCCACGTCGATGGTTTTCAGGTGATCGCGGATGTCCAGATAGGCCCGGTTTACCGCAGCGGCGTCGATGAATTGCCGCAGCTTGGGATGACCCGCCATTGCCTGCGCTTCGATAATCACCTTGGCCGCTGCATGAAGCCGCTTCGGCACCCGACGCCCGACTTTGCGCATACGGTGTTGCAGATCGCCCGAGGACGCGCCAAAAGTTTCGGCCAGAAGCTTTGTCAATTCGGCCTGTTTTTTTTCAAGCTCTTTCGGGTCGATCACCGATCTTGCTCCGTTCCGATCTCAAGGGTACTGGTCTGTTAACGCCGCCTGCTCTATCTAGACCCCATGCTGAACCAGATTGTCCACGGTGAAAAAACCGATCGTCCTTCGCTTTTGATCGTTCATGGCCTTTATGGGTCGGGGCGCAATTGGGGAGTGATTGCCAAACGTCTGTCCGACGGTCGTCAAGTGATTGCCGTGGATCAGCGCAATCATGGGTTCAGCCCTTGGCATGACAGTCACAGCTATGAAGACATGGCCGAGGATTTGGCGCGGGTGATCCGTGCCCAAGGCGGCCCTATGGACGTTCTGGGCCATTCCATGGGCGGCAAGGCAGCGATGGTGTTGGCGTTGAAATATCCCAATCTTGTCAATCGCTTGATCGTTGCCGACATTGCCCCTGTCGCCTATGGCCATTCCCAGTTGCAATATATCGAGGCGATGCGCGCGGTGGATCTGGACAAGGTGGAAAAACGGTCCGATGCCGAGGCGCAATTGCGCGATCTGGTCGACGATCCGATCCTGCCGACCTTTTTCACCCAATCGCTTGACGTGGCGCAGAAACGGTGGCGGCTGAACCATGACGCACTGGAACAAGATATGGAAAAAATCCTTTCTTTTCCGGATCTTGATGGTCAATTCGGCGGGCCTACCCTGTTTTTGTCGGGGGCGAAATCAGACTATGTCAAACGCGAAGACCGGCCCCACATCAAGGCCCTGTTTCCACAGGCAAAATTCGCCAAGATCCCCGATACGGGGCATTGGTTGCATGCCGAAAAACCGCGCGAATTCGAAGCCGCAGTGCGGGCCTATCTGACTTGAAATAACTGGTGGCAACGACACGCGGGGGACCCCTTCCCTTTGCGCCGTCACCACCATAGCCCGTTTGCAACGGGATTCTTACTGGCTGCTATACAACGCCCGCGTGACAAGATAAGTCACTGGAAACGCAACGATAAACCCAGCCAACGCCGCAAGCAGAAGCGGCTGCATCGTGTCCATCCCCATCACCAGCGCGGCGATCATGGCCGACCCTGCAAGGGTCGAGCCGATAAAGAGATGCAAAATAAAACCAAGTCTGAGCATGGGACCCTCCTGTGGTGATGTGCGATCCTTCCTGATTAATATAGCATATTTTGAATATCATACCTTTGATTTGCATCAATACGGTCGGAAATCCGGGCCGGAATGCCCTGCCTGCTGTAGCGTTAAGTGCTGATATTTGTAGCATTTGTAGCGCCAAAGACTGCATATGCCCCGGCCCATCGCGCGGCGGGTCAGCACGGCGTTAACCGACCCGCCCGAGGATGGGGCCGAAAGGATCGCCCATGGACCGACTTGCCCCCTATCGCATCGTTTCCGTCACCGAATTTCGCCGCGACGCCACCCGGCTTTCGAGTTGGGTGCAGCACCGCGGCGGCCGGGTCTGGATCACCAAACACGGGACCTCCACCTGCGCGGTGGTTCCGATGGAGCAATGTGAATTGCTGGAAAAATGGGAAGGCCGCAGCCTGGCCGAGGAACGCCGCAGGCTGGACCGGCTTTACGCCCAATGGAAAGCCGTCAAGGCGCGCGATCCGCGGGCAGATTTGCCGCTGCCTTGGGATTGGGACAAAACGCGATGAGCGGCGGGCTGCGCGGCCCGGTCGACCGTTCGCGATCGACGTCTGAGTCGAATTTCCGGGCCATCCGGGGTTGGATGTTTCAGGATGTAGGCCGGGCTTAAGCCCGGCTTACCCCGGCTCATTGCATTTACCATCGGCAATACCGACGGAGTGGAAATGGCGGTGTGCCGGGTGGGATTATGTCGATCCGTCGTGATCGGCAAGTTTCTGGCCGGTCTTGGCCGCTGTCAGCAGCCGCGGGCTGATGGCCCAGGCGACCGGGTCTTCGGGGATTAGCGCCTGCAACCGCTCAACAATATGCGCGGCGCCCAAGCTGTCGGCATAGCGCATCAAACCGCCGCGCGACGCGGGAAAGCCAAGCCGGTGGATCATCACCAGATCGATGTCGCGGGCGGTGGCCGCAGTGCCGTCATGCAGAAGATCGGCAGCTTCGTTGATCAGCGCCAGCAGCAACCGATCGCGGATCTGATCGGCGCTGTAATCGGTGCGGGTGCGGCGTTCGAAATGCGATTCTTCCAAGGCGAGGTCGGCGACGATGGGATCATCCACCTTGCCGCCGCCACCGGGATAGCGATACCAGCCCGCGCCGGTCTTGCGGCCCAGCTTGCCCAGTTCGATCATCCGGTCAAGGATGGGGATATGGCGGCGGTTTGGGGCGCGATTTGCATCCCGACGGCGGCGTTGGACAAATTCGATATCGAGGCCGGTCAGGTCCTGTGCTTCGTAAGGACCTAGGGCAAAGCCGAAATCGACCATCGCTTCGTCCACTTCCCACGGGGTGGACCCATCCATGAAGACGGTGTCGGCGGCTTCGTGATAGCGGGCCAGAAGGCGATCAAGGATAGCATCGCCGCCCTCTGCCACGGCAGGTTCACCATCGTCAGGGCCGGTCGGGGGGAGCAGTGCCGCCATTTTGCGTTCCAATCTTCTGCGCTATAATGCAAATGCCGGGCATTGACTTCGAACGTCATCGCCACCGCTCGGCATGATGCCGACTTTTCAGTCGATGAAGCCGTTATCGGAAATCAGCGCCAGCAATCGACCCAAAGCAGCGTCTTCGCTGACATCGGAGGTGTCCAGCATCGCTTCGGCCCGTTCATAGAGAACTTCGCGGCTTTGCAGGATCGACTTGAGTTGCGCCATCGCTTCGGGATTGCCGGCCATCGGGCGTTCATCGCCTTGGGCGCGGACCCGGTCCATATGGTCTTGCGGCGTTGCCTTGAGCCAGATCGTGTGGAACCGCGACAGCAGCTTGGCATAGGTGCCGGGTTCGGCCACGATACCGCCCGCAACGGCCAGAACGACCTTGTCATGGGTGGCCACGACCCGGTCCATCGCGTCGGATTCCAGCTTGCGATATCCCTCTTGGCCGTACAGCGCCATGATTTCCGACACCGGCATCCCGGCGTGATCTTCGATTTCGCGGTTCAGTTCGAGAAAGGGAATGCCCAATGCTTCGCCGATCCGCCGACCCATGGTGGATTTCCCGGCGCCGCGCAGACCGATCAGGCAAATCCGCGACGCGCGCAGGCTGCCTTCGGTTTCATAGCTCAGAAGCCGGGTCACCGCTTTGCGGGTTTCGCGGTCGGCAGAGCGGTAAAGTTCGGCCATCCGCTGCACGTCGGAATTCCACGGATCTTCGTCGCCGACCAGCCATTCGATCCGGTGATCCAGCGCGTCGGCCACCCGTTTCAGCAAACCGATCGAAATATTGCCTTCGCCGCTTTCCAGTTGCGCCAGATAGCGCGGTGACACGCCGGACAATTCGGACAGGACCCGGCGCGGAATGCCTTTGCGTTCGCGCACCCGGCGCACCCGCAGCCCGACCTGTGACAGCAGGTCGGCAACGGCGTCTTCAGCGCTTTGCGACCCGCCAATTTCGGTCACTTTTCCACTGAATGTGGTAATTTCCGCCATGCTGCCCCCGCGCTGCCCCGCGTATGTAATATAATGCATACCATACGGGATTACCGGTGTGAATCAATCGCCGAAGTCAATTATCCCCGTTCGGATCAGCGGCGCGTGGCGCGGTGGGAATCCGGGCCTGAACGATCTTGCGTATCGCGTCGGGAGGCGGGGATTTACGGAACTGGTCGGCGATGGTGAACACGTTGACGAAGCGGCCCGAAAAGCAAAGCGTGCCGTCCTGAAACCCGTCAACGCGAAATTCGACCGAAGTGTCGCCGAGCCGGGTCGGCCAGACCAGACAGATCAGCCGGTGGCGCGGAGTGATCGGCGCGAAGAAATCCAGCGACATATGCACGAAAGGCGTGCCCATGTTGCGATCCAGTTCCATCTGGAACCAGCCGTCACCGCCAAGGTTGAGTTCCCACCAGCCATTGATCGCATCCAACGCAAACCACGGGATGCGGGCGGTATAGGCGATCTTGGCCGGGTCGCAATCGCCCCATGTGACCCGGATGACATGTTCATACGCGTCATCGGGGCGATCTGATTCAGTAGGTTTCAACGTGGTATCTGCCTTCTTCGCGCATGGCGTCGCGCAGGGTTGTCCATTGTTGTCCGAGGCTTTCCGCGATCGACCCAAAGGCAAGGTCCACCCCTTCTTCCATGCCACGCAAGCCGCAGATGTAGATATGGGTTTTGGGATCGAGCAACAGATCGGCGACCTTGTCTTGTTCCTGCACGATGCGGTCTTGCACGTATTCGCGCGGCTGGCCTTCGACCCGGCTATAGACCAGATGCTGATCCAGCAAATCCTGCGGCACCTTTTTCAGCGGTCCGAAATAGGGCAAGGTTTCGGGGGTGCGGGCACCGAAAAACATTGTCATGCCGCCCGATTTGCCGCCCGCGCTGCGCTGTCGCCGCATGGTGAAGGCGCGCATTGGGGCCGATCCGGTGCCGGTGCAGATCATCAGCAGCCGTGCCTGTGGATCGTCGGGCATCAGGAAAGTGGCCCCGAACGGGCCGGTGATGCGGACTTCGTCGCCCGGTTTCAGATCGCAGACATAGTTGGAACACAGCCCGTTTTGTTCGCGTTTCACGGTCAGCGAAATGTTGTTGAAATTCGGCCGTTCGCCGTCGCGCGGGCTGGAAATCGAATAGAGCCGCGGCAGGTGCGGGTTGCCGTTTTCGTCGGTGCCTGGCGGGATGACCCCGATGGATTGCCCTTCCAGCACCGGAAACGGGGTCGCGCCCAGATCGAGGATGATGTGATGCACGTCGTGATCGGGATCCCGGGTCAGGCCGTAATTGCCCTGCACCCGCGCGGTCGCGGGTTTGCCGAGATTGTACATGTTGACGCTGGGCTTGGCGGCGGTGGCGGGGGCCTTGGCCTTGCCGCCTGCCCCTTTATGGGCTTCGGCCAGCAGTTGCGCGACGGAATCGTCCAACGCTTCGACCGAGGTGGCGGCTTCGTCGGCACCAAGGTCTTCCTGATCCGGCAATTCATCCCATGAATATTGATCGTCCATCGAATAGGGGGTTGTCACCACCCGCCATTCGTCGATCGACCCGGTCGGGCAGACCGGAATGCAATCCATGCAGAAATCGCAGGCTTCGGCATCGACGATGACGTTGTTGTCGTCGTGATGGATCGCCTCGACCGGGCAGGTCATTTCGCAGGTATAACAGCGGATGCAGATTTCGGGGTCGATCAGATGTTGTTTGATCGGCTTGTTCATGCCGTGGTCTCCCGGTGGAGCAGGATGTCGGGGATCGTCACCATATCGATCAGCACCCGGCACAGGCCCTGACATTCCGAACACCCGATGCAAGGCCCGTTCAGTTGGGTCAGTTGCTGGCCAAGCGCGGTGGTGCGCGGAGCGTGGCCGGAAAGTCGTTGTGCTTCCATTTCGGGTCTCCTGCTGTTGGTCTTCGGTTTGGACAAGGCGGCGTACCGCCTTGTCCGGAACGTTATGATCGGGCCTTAGGCCTGATGCAGCTTAACATATTCGAAATCGCCCGGCTTGTTATCGATACCGACCTTGGGGGCGGCGATCCAGCTGGCATATTGGCCCGGTTCCATCACCGGATTCATCAACGACTGAATATAATCGCCATCGGCATGGGTCGGCAGCCATTTAGTCACGCCTTCATCATATTCCGCACCGGAAACCAGAATGCCTTCGGGGTTGAAATTATGCCCCGAGAACACGCCGATCTGACGGTGGAAGGATTCATGCGGCAGCTTCAGTTCGAACTGAATGCCCGACTTTTCGATGATCTTGTTCCAGCGGCCAACCCCACCCGACGCGTCGCGGGTGTAATCGTCGCGCAGGCGCATGTTGATCGCGGTCAGGGCCGGGACATCCTTGCGCACCACTTTGCCGTCTTCCAGATCCCACACCGTGTAGGTATCGTTTTTCAGCATGTGATCGTCGTCGATCCGGTGTTCCTGATAGCGCCCCTTGATGCCGGCGTTGAACGCGTTGGCGGCGTTGGTCGAAACTTCCTGACCGAACAGATCAAGCGACAAGGTGTAATGCAGGTTCAGTTTCTTCTGGATCGTCGGCAGATCGATGACACCGTAAGAGCGGATTTTTTCCACATCATAAGGATCGTCGATGCCGTGTTCCTTCATCACTTCGCAGGTTTTCTGAATCGTGCGGCCGACGCCGGTTTCACCGACGAACATGTGATGCGCTTCTTCGGTCAGCATGAAGCGGCAGGTGCGCGACAGCGGGTCAAAGCCCGATTGTGCCAGGCTTTCGAGCTGCATCTTGCCATCACGGTCGGTGAAATAGGTGAACATGAAGAAAGACAGCCAATCGGGTGTTTCTTCGTTGAACGCGCCCAGCATCCGCGGCGCTTCTTCTGACCCGGACGACCGGCGCAGCAGATCATCGGCTTCTTCGCGGCCATCGCGACCAAAATATTTATGCAGCAGATAGACCATCGCCCAGAGGTGGCGGCCTTCTTCGACATTGACCTGAAACAGGTTGCGCATGTCGTAAAGCGACGGCGCCGACAGGGCGAGGAACCGCTGTTGTTCGACCGAAGCCGGTTCGGTATCGCCCTGAATCACGATCAGACGTTTCATCAGGTTGCGGTATTCGCCCGGCACTTCCTGCCAGACCGGTTCACCGGCATGTTCACCGCAGGGAATCCGGCGGTCTTCGACTTCCGGGGCCAGCAACACGCCCCAGCGGTATTCGGGCATTTTCACATAGTCGAATTTGGCCCAGCCTTTAGGATCGACCGAAACGGCGGTGCGCAGATAGACCAGCGATTGCTGAAAATTGTCGGGGATCAGGTCACTCCACCAGTTGATATAACCGGGGTGCCATTTTTCCAGCGCCTTGAGAACGCGCTTGTCTGAACTCAGGCCGACATTGTTCGGGATCTGGGTGTCGTAGCTGACATTGATGAGATCGATCATTTGATTCCTCCTCTGGGAGATGGGTTCAAAACCCACCCTGCGGGCTTGGGTAGGGTGGGGGTTTCACCCCACCATTCTGTTACACACGTTCCATGTTGTAATCGCCGCGAATGCCGGTGCCGTAGCGTTGCAGCGCACCGTCCGGGCCAACCGCGTTGGGGCGGTTGAAGATCCAGTTCTGCCACGCGGTCAGGCGACCGAAAATGCGGGTTTCCATGGTTTCCGGTCCGGCAAAACGCAGGTTGGCTTCCATTCCGGTCATCGCGTCGGGCGAGAAGCTGGCGCGTTCTTCCATGAAGACGCGGATTTCGTCTTCCCAGTCGATATCGTCGAGGATCATCGTCACCAGACCCAGTTCGTCGGCGTCTTCTGCTTCGAGCGCCTTGCCCTTGGCGGCTTCGGCTTCGGTTACCGACTCGGGTTCGCCGAGGAACCGGGTTTGCAGCCGGGTCAGATCGTTGCTCATCGGGAAGGGGCCGAAATTGGCATCGGTCAGGGTGACGGTGGCGAGAGGACGATTGTCGCCCTCGAATTCGTCTTCCATCATGTAGCTGCGATCGACCGAGAACAGGATTTCAGCCAGAATACCGGTGAAGCAGGAACCGTGTTCGACCAGCGCCACCATCGAGCGCGAGGTCACGTCGATCCGTTTCAGGATCCGTTTCCAGTATTTCAGTACCTCATTGGCAAGCCAGTGATCGGCGTTGGCCATCAGCATTGCTTCGTGTGCGGCCAGTTTCACCGGATCACCCTGAGTGCGGAACACCAGCAGGCCCAGTTCCATTTCGTTCAGCCGCAAATGCAAGATGGCGTCATCCAGTTCCCGCGCCATGCGCAGCATATAAGCCTGATCGCCCTGCGCGGTGAACGCCGCCATATCGGCCGGGGCGTCGGTATCGGGACCATGAATGGTGATCGTCGCCTTGCGACCGTTGCGATCCACCGCGACTTCGACCGTGGAATAGGTGACAGAGCCGTCTTCGCCGATGGCGCGGTTCAGCGGGGTCAGCGCGATGCCGGTTTCGACATCCGCCTTGGCCGAGGCTGCGGCGAATTCGCGGGCGCGTTCCTGCACGGTTTCGTTGAATTTGGAATTCGGGATGACTTCGTCGACCAGCCGCCAATCCTTGGCCCGCTTGCCGCGCACGCCTTCTTCGATCGAACAGAAGATATCGGCGCGGTCGCGGCGCACCTTGCGTTTGTCGGTGACGCGGGTCAGCCCGCCAGTGCCAGGCAGCACCGCCAACAGCGGCACTTCGGGCAGCGCAACGGCGGAGGTGCTGTCATCGGTTAGCATGATGTGATTGCAGGCCAAGGCCAGTTCATACCCGCCGCCAGCGCAGGAGCCTTTGACCGCTGCGATATATTTCTGGCCCGAATCCGCTTCGGCAGCTTCGAACGTGTTGCGGGTTTCGTTGGTGAATTTGCAGAAATTGACCTTGTGGCTGTGGGCAGCACCGCCCAGCATGCGGATATTGGCCCCGGCGCAGAACACTTTATCCTTGGCCGATTGCATCACCACGGTCTTGACCTCGGGATGTTCGAACCGCATCCGCTGCACGACATCGGCCAGTTCGATATCGACGCTCAGGTCATAGGAGTTGAGTTTCAGCTTGTAGCCGTCGAACAGGCCACCATCTTCGTCAACATCCATGAACAGGTTGGCGACGGGGCCATCATATTCAACCCGCCAGTGGCGGTATTTGCTGGGGTCGGTCTGGAAGTCGATGACCTTGGTCATGACGGTCTCCTTTTTGTCTCTTTGATTGCAATATAATGCTAATTTCATCTCAGTAAAGCATGATATTGCATATTGTAATTTATACCATTGTTTTTCATGACTTATTTCAGAAGTCAGCCACGGATTTTATGCATTTTATGCATTATATTGCACTTCTATTTACGCTTTGGGGCACCGATACGGTCTTGGCGATCCGGACTAGGTCATCCCGGCGCAGCCCGAGAATCACTTCGCCGCCGCGCCCGAAAGCGTCCTTGCCCAACCCTTCGGCCAGCCCCAGAAGCCGCGTCGCGGCAGCAGGCCGGTCCATTTTCCGTTTCAGACCGGCATTGGCGTATTGGATAATCGCCTGCACCAGCCGCCTTTCGGCACTGTTGGGCGGGCAGACCATCCAGACGGATTCAAGCAGTTCATGCGCTTCCCAGAAATAACCTTCGGTCAGGAAATCCAGCCCGACGCGCCAAGCCTGACTGTCCGGCAGCGCCGCGATGTCAGCTGGCACCGTTGCCTTGATCGGATCAAACAGGGTGTCGCCGTGGCGCGGCGTGCGGCCCGGCACATAGGCATGGGCCGGGCGCCACGAGGACGCGCCCCCTACCCCGTCCGCACCGGATATGGTGCGCGCCGGGGTCACGTGATTTCCACGCTTTCGCGTTCGATGCGGATCAGCCGGGCGGTGAAATCGGTGATCGCCGCCAAGGTTTGTTTCGGTTGATCGAAATGCGGGGAATGGCCGCAATCGTCAAGGATCGCGGTTTCAAGCGGCGAATAGATCCGGCTGTCGATTTCATCGATCTGGGCCAAGGTGCCGTATTGGTCCTGACGACCCTGAATGGCCAGAACCGGAATCCGCAGGTAATCGATCACTTCGCCCACGTTCCAGGATTTGAACCCCGGCGCCAGCCAGCTGTCATTCCAGCCGCGGAAGGTATTTTCCGGGTCGCGGTGATATTTCGCCATCTTCTGCTTCAGCTCGCCGGTTTCGAACACCGTTTTCGCCTTGGAAATTTCGGCCAGCCCCATGTCTTCGGTGAAGAAATGCGGCGCCATCAGGATCAGTCCACGAACCCGGAAATCTTCCACCGATCCGGCATAGATCGCGGCGATGGTCGCGCCGTCGGAATGGCCCATCAGGATACCGTTCTGGAACCCGAACCCATCGAGCACCTGCGGCAGCACATCGACCGCTTCGCGGGTCATGTAATCCAGCGGGCGCGGCAGATCGGCCAGATCGGATTGACCGTAGCCCGCGCGCGAATAGACGAAAACGCCGCAGCCGGTGGCCGCAGCCACCCGTTGCGGGAAATCGCGCCACAGCGCCAGGCATCCCAGCCCTTCATGCAGCATGACGATGGTCGGGGCCTGATCCGGCGCGGGGCCGAAACAGGCATATTCCAGCGACTTGCCCCCGGCGGTCAGAAACCCGGTTTTACCGTCTGTCCAATCCACCTGCATCACGCTGATTCCCGTAATTTGAAGCGCTGGATTTTACCCGTCGCAGTTTTCGGAAGATCGGAGACGAGTTCGACCCAGCGGGGATATTTCCACATACCGATCCGGTCCTTGACGAATTCCTTCAGGTCACCGATTTCGGCCTCGGACTGACCGTCCTTGAGCACCACATAGGCTTTGGGTTTTTCCAGTCCCTTTTCATCAGCCCACGGCACCACCGCCGCTTCGAGCACGGCGGGATGTTCGATCAGGGCCTGTTCGACTTCAAACGGCGACACCCAGATGCCCGACACCTTGAACATGTCATCGGTGCGACCACAGTAGACGAAGCGGCCTTCGGCGGTGCGTTCATATTTGTCGCCGGTGCGGGTCCAATGGCCCTGAAAGGTCGATTGGCTATTGTTGCGGCGGTTCCAGTAGCCATCGGCGGAAGAGGGGCCGCGCACCAGCAATTCACCGACTTCGCTCGTGCCGACCTCTTCGTCATGTTCATCGACCAGCCGGACTTCGTATCCCGGCACCGGCAGGCCCGAGGTGCCATAGGCGATATCGCCGGGCCGGTTGGACAGGAAGATATGCAACATTTCGGTCGAACCGACCCCGTCGATGATATCGACACCGAATAGCGACTTCCAGCGTTCGCCAACATCGCGCGGCAAGGCTTCGCCGGCAGAGGTGCAAAGCCGCAAGGGGCCTTTATTCGCCCCGCCGCGTTGTTCCTGCGCCGCGACCAATGCAGCGTAAAGCGTTGGCACACCGCAGAAAATCGTTGGTTTATGCGCTTCGAAAATGTCGAAAACCACGTCCGGCGTGGGACGACCGCCAAGCAGGATCGTGGTCGCGCCAACCGATAGCGGGAAGGACATCGCATTGCCCAACCCGTAGGCGAAGAAGATCTTGGCAACCGAATAGACAACGTCATCTTCGGTGATGCCAACCACGCCATGACCGAACAGTTCGGCGGTGGCGCGCATGCTGGAATGGACGTGACGCACCCCTTTGGGCAATCCGGTAGACCCCGAAGAATAGAGCCAGAAAGCCAATTCGTCTTCGTTGACATCAACCGCGTCGACCGGATCGGCCCCTGCGGTAAATGCGGTATAGCTTTCGGTGCCGCTGGGCGCGTCGCCGATGACCAGAACCGCGCGCAGATATTGATTGCCCTGAATGGCAGGTTCGACCACGTCCCACAGATCCTGTGACACAACGAGGATCGACGCGCGGCTGTCGGTCAGGATGGTTTCATAGACCTGACTGGACAGCAGCGTGTTGATCGGTACCGGGATTGCGCCCGCTTTCAGCGCGCCCCAGAACACCACCGGGAATTCGATCTGATCGCGCACGATCATAGCGATACGTTCTTCGCGGCGCACCCCGTGGCGATACAGCGCGCCAGCGAATTGCGACGTTTCGCGGGCCAGACGGCCATAGGTCAGATCGCGTTTGTCACCGTCTGCTTCGCGGAAGGCGACCTTGTCGGCACGACCTTCGGCGATATGGCGGTCAATGAACCAGACCGCTGCGTTTTTATTTTCTGTCATGAATGGCGTCCTCCCCCGCCCCGGCTATTGGCCGGTGAATTCGATTGCGCCCTCTGGCAACAGATACAGGATATAAGCGTCGCCGCCGGTGACGGTCGGGTGATGCTGTGATCCGGGGCCGTAGACATACCAGCCCGCGGCTTTGCCATCGAAACGCGGCGCCCCGTCAAGCGGCATGATTGCGCCGATTTCGCCTGTGGTATGGATGTGATGCGGGCCGCGCACGTCTTTCATGCGGACAACATCGACACTGAACGATCCGGCGGCCGATCCCGGCTTGACTGCGCGGCCGAATTTGATGCCGCCCGCTTCGCGCGCCATCAGCCAACCTTCGGCTTCGCCTTCGGCGCAAAGCCGCGACAGGGCTTGGAAATCATCGGACCCAACGGCGAAATCGGCGTTCAGCCGATCTTCGAGCGCTTGATCCAGCGGCAGCCCGGCGATGCTGTCGGCCAGTTTTCCCATCAATGTGTTGAATTGCTGCTGTGACACGCGATCCTCCCAAATACGAGTCGTATTGTGCGTTATCCTGCATCAATCGCGACGGTATTGCAATTATTTTGCGGAATTTTGTGCAGTTTAATGCACAATACAGTTCAGCTTCCAGCCGGAATGCCCGCCCCCGAGGTGCCAATCCCGAACCGCCCGACAAGGGTCGGGCACGGGTTTGCAATTTCCGGCAAAAACGCAAAAGGGCCGCGACGCTGAACGCCGCGGCCCTTCTTTCGCAACGACGTGCGATCAGTTGCCGGGATATTCGGCCATCAACTTGCGAGCATTGTCGATCAGCGCCTGACCGTCGATGCCTTTGGAGTCCATGTCGGCGACCCAATCCGCATAGATCGGTTGCGCCAACTTTCCCCATTCGGCAGCGTCTGCTTCGCTGACGGTGATGATGTTGTTGCCCAGACCCACCGCGATTTCACGCGCGGGGCCATCGGAATCCGACTGAGTGCCACCGGCGAAGACCGAGAAGTCCAGACCGGAATTGTCGTCGATCACCTTTTTCAGATCGTCGGGCAGGGATTCGTACTTGTCCTTGTTCATCGCCAGAACGAAGGTCAGGTTATACAGCGCCGGGCCGTCAAATTCGGTGTGGTTATGCACCAGTTCAGACACTTTCAGCGCGGTGGTCACTTCCCACGGGATGGTGGTGCCATCCAGAACGCCCTTGGACAGACCTTCGGGGATCGAAGGCACCGGCATGCCGACCGGGGTGGCGCCGACACGGGACAACAGATCGTTGGCCAGACGCGAACCGCCGCGGATTTTCATGCCCGCCAGATCGCCGGGCACGGTGACCGGCTTGTTGGTGTGCAGCAGACCGGGACCATGCACCCAAGTGCCGAGGATTTTCACATCCTTGAAATCGGTATCCTTCATGTCGGATTCGAACAGTTTCCAATAGGCGTAGGACGCTGCGCGGGCATCTGCGACAAAGAAGGGCAGTTCGAAGACTTCGGTACGCGGGAACCGACCCGGGGTATAGCCGACCACGGTCCAGACAACATCGGCGATGCCATCAATCGCCTGATCCATCAGCTCTGGCGGTTTGCCGCCCAGCGCCATCGACCCATAGCGTTCGACTTCGATCCGGCCGCCGGAGTCCGCTTCGACCTTATCGGCCCATACGTCCAGCACCAGCTTTGGCACATTCGCCTGCGGCGGCAAGAACTGATGCATTGTCAGGGTTACATCCGCCGCCTGAGCGGGGAGCGCGGCAAAACTGGCCGCTGCCGCAACCGCAGCCGCACCAACAAAGCCGAAAAGCTTTCTACGTGTAGTCATATTTCCTCCCGTTACTTCCTGTTGGAAGCATTGTATTGCCAGTATTGCACCGGACCATAGCGCGTCATTGCTGACTTGCTAAGATTCTTTTTTCACAACTCGCACTATAATGCAATTTTTTTCAAATTCATCGGCGGGGCTTGGGCGCTTTTGCCGCTAATCCGGTTTGTCTTTCCAAGCGGAGAGGGAAATCGAATTTGCTACCAGGGAGGGAATATCGACAAAAACACTGGCAATTCGCACCGTTACGGTTCATCCACCGACTGTGCTGTGACCGGCAGGGCCGACGTGCATTATTATGCATTTTCGACCCATGTTTTTGCCACGCTCCGCCCTGACCTTCGGCCAAAGGAAAGCCCCGTCATGTCGCCCGAAGATGTCTTGATGCCATAGAGGGGCATTTTCGCGCCAAACGCGGCAAAGCGATCACAGGTCAGGAATACCACACTGTTGCGGTATGTGCTTGGCAGATAAATTGCAATCAGCCCTGCTCGTAACCGAAGACCTAACTCCGAAAGGACGAACGATGCGATTTCTGCCGATCGTATTGGGCTGGATTGTTGCGGCCTCGGCCATGTCTGCGTTGACATGGATACCCGATTCCGAAGCAAGTTCGCTACCACAGGTGACTGTGGGATAAGCCCGAATCCTGACCCGGCGCCAGTTTATTTCAAGGCGCCGGGTTGTTTTGAAAAGTGAATTTGAAGATGCGTATGATTACCCTGATCCTGGGCGCAGCCGTGGCCATTACCGCGCTGTCGCTGCTGATGTAGACACCCGTTGCCCCGGTGGCTTGGTGCGGCCCGGTTTCCCAGACCTTAAGCAAATGCGGGAGCAAATACGGGCTGGACGAAGCACCGCGCGCCATGCCTAATCGGCCCATGCGTTTTGTTTGGGTTCTTTTGCTGTGTCTTGCCGCCTGCGGCCGTCCGCTGACGCCGGGGGAAGTGTCTTTTGCCTCTACGATTTACGGTGATCAGCTTGACCCGAGCCGGGTGCGACTGATCAATGGGCATTTCGCCCGTAGTTTCACCTTCCGCTATCCCAAGCGGCCCCGGGTGACCTGTCAGGAACGGGTATTCCCGCCGGTGGAAGATGAATTCGTGACCTCGTCACCCGCAGCGACGACACTGTTCAACCGGATATTTCTGCGCCAGGACCTGTTTTTGGAAGATTACACCGAAGAATTCGTTCCCGGCACCAATCTTTATGCGCTGATGCTGTTCGCGCATGAAATAGCGCATGTCTGGCAATGGCAGAACCGCAAGCGGACCCATTACAACCCGTTGAAAGCGGCGCAGGAACATGGCGGCGGCGCAGATCCCTACCTGTTCGATCTGCAAAGCGATGCGCGGTTCCTAGATTATCCCTACGAGCAGCAAGCCTCGATCGTGGAAGAATTCGTCTGTTGCCGGGCGCTGGCCCCCAAGGCGGCGCGCACCGGGCGGCTGCATGATCTATTGGCGCAGGAATTGCCGGTGGCGCTGTTGCAAAGCCGGGTCGATGCCTTGGCGGTGGTGCCATGGCGCGACGCGCAAACGCGCGGGATTTGCGACTAGGCCCTGGCCGCCGGTTGTCATTGCTGAATGGATTCGAGATAGACCAGCAGCGCGGCCAACGGACGCGGCACCGGAGAAAACGTACCATCGCCGATATCGACCGGCACGGTGTCGCCTTCCAGCAGCAGCCCGAATTCCGGCATGTCGTCACCGGGATTTTCCATCCTTGTATAACCGTCGATCACCGACAGCACATGGGCGCGGGGAAAGGTTCCATAGCGCCGGGTGATGGCAGTCAGATCAGAGGGCGCCGGGCGCAGCGATTTGGCCAATTCGCCGTCGCCGCGTCCTGTAGAACCATGACAGATGGCGCAATTATTGGCGTAAAGCGCCGCCCCTTCATCGGCTTCGGGCATGCTGTTTTCAACGCAGGCGGTCAGCAGGGCCGATGCGGCCAGTGCCGACAAGATCACTTTGGGTTTCATCCGCGACTCCCCTATCTGCTTCATTCCTGAATGGTTAGCAGATAAGCCACCAGATCGGCAATCGGTCGACTGGTCATAACCGGCTGTCCGGCCGGGGTTTTCAGCGCGGTATCGTCGCCTTCGAAAAATTCGCCGTAAACCGGCATCGAACTGCCATGGCTGACCAGCGGGTCGCGCCCGTCAACGCGCTGAATCATCCTGATCAACGGGAAATCGCCGCCGTTTTCCGCGCTCAGACTGGCCAGCGCCTTGGGTTGAATCAGTAAGACCGGTGCCATCGGCCCGGCACCATCAGCTTCGAGTCCGTGACAGGTGGCGCAATGGCGCATGTAAAGGTCGCGCCCCGATTCGACCGCATCGGACATGTCGATTTCCTGAGCCTGGCCACCGGTTGCGATCATCCCGATCAGCGTGGCGGTAAAAACTGTTCTATACATTCGCCGCTTCCTTTTTTGCGCAACATGCTCGCCCTTAGTTTGGCACAGGCCGGGGCGCACGACTTTGACACGTATCATATCACCTGCATCAGCGTTGTTGCAGGTTTTCAACATAGTCGGTCAGTTCGATCAACGCCTCGGGGGTTTCGATCAATGCGCCGCTTTGGCTGCGCACCATTCGGGTCGGGCCGGTCAGCAGCGGTCCGAATTCCGGCATTGCCGCCATGTGGAATTTGCCCGGATAGCCATAGACGGTTTCCATCACCAGATCGCGCGGGAACACGCCGCCATTGCGATCGGCCAGCAAAGACAGGTCGGCCGGCGGGATATCAAGATCGCCCGCCAGGCCGCCATCGCCCTGCCCCGCAGGCCCGTGACACATCACGCAATAGGCGTTGAACAGGTCTTGCCCCGCAGGGTCCGGCGCGTCGCTGCACGCGGCAAGAAACAGAACCGCGATCAGGCGCTTCATCGGGATATCCCTTTCGTTTCCACAGCTTTACCATTCCACAGGTCGGACGCCACCCCCTTGCGCGATTATCCCAAAACGGGTGACAACCGGGTGGGATTTGCGCATTGTCCCGGCAATTCGTCAGAAAGGATGCACCCAAGTGCCCCAGACCACCACCTATGCCCTGATCATGTTCGCCGCCGGTGTCGGTATTCCGATTCTCGCCGCGCTGAACGCATCGCTTGGCACCCGGATCGGGTCGCCGGTGGCCGCCGCCGCCATCCTGTTCACCGTGGCCTGGCTGGCATCCATATTGGTGCTTCTGGTGTACGGACCGGCCCCGTTGGTCAAAGCGTGGGATGCACCCAAACATCTGTTTCTGGCCGGATTTTTCGTCGTTTTCTACGTGTTGTCCGTCACCATGATCGCGCCGAAATTCGGGATCGGAAACGCGGTTTTCTTCGTGCTTCTGGGGCAGATGTTCTGTGCCGCGGCAATCGATCATTTCGGCTTGTTCGGTGCCGCGCTCAGCCCGTTGACGGTGAAACGCACGTTGGGGGTCGCGATGATGTGTCTTGGTCTGTACCTGGCGCGGAAGGTCTGAACAGATCGCCGCGGCGGATCAGCCCGCCACCAGCTTGCCCTTTTCCAGCCGCAACACCCGGTCCATCCGCTGTGCCAGGTCCATGTTATGGGTGGCGATCAGCGCCGACATGCCGGTGGAGCGCACCAATTCCATCAGGGTTTCAAACACCTGATCCGAGGTGCCCGGGTCCAGATTTCCGGTCGGTTCATCGGCCAGCAGCAGGCTGGGTTCATTGGCCAGCGCCCGGCAGAACGCCACCCGCTGTTGTTCGCCGCCCGATAATTCCGCCGGACGGTGATCGGCACGATCACCAATATCGACCCGGGACAACAGATCGCCCGCCCGCAATGTCGCTTCGTCCCGGTTGCAGCCATTGGCCAGCTGCGGCAGCACCACGTTTTCCAGCGCGGTGAATTCCGGCAGCAGGTGGTGGAATTGATAGATGAAGCCGACATCTTCGCGCCGCGCGGCGGTGCGTTTTCGGTCGGGCAGCCCGGTCATGTCCTTGCCGCAGATCTGCACCGTTCCGGTATCGGGCGTGTCCAGCAGCCCGGCAATATGCAACAGGGTCGATTTGCCCCCGCCCGACGGGGCGACCAGCGCGACCACTTCGCCATGCGCGATGGTCAGGTCGATCCCGCGCAGCACGTCGACCGCGCCGGGCAGGCCCTGATTATAGGTCTTGGTCAGGCCGGACAGGATCAGGGCGGGTTTATTCATAGCGCAGCGCCTCTACCGGGTTCATCCGCGCCGCGCGGCGGGCTGGAAAGATGGTGACGACAAAGCTTAACCCCAGCGACAGCGACACCGCGCTGAGCACGTCGCCCAGTTGCAGCTTCGCCGGCAAGTGGTAGATGCCGCGCACCGCCGGGTCCCAGACACCGCCACCGGAAACGTAATTCACCAGCGAAAAGATCGGGTCGATATAGACCGCGAACAGGCAGCCCAGCAACACGCCAAACACCGTGCCGATCAGCCCGGTAAAGGCACCGCAGATGAAAAACACCCGCAGCACCGAGGCTTCGGTCAGCCCCATCGTGCGCAATATGCCGATATCGCGGCCCTTGTTTTTCACCAGCATGATCAGGCCGGACACGATGTTCATCGCCGCGATCAGCACCAGGATCGACAGGATCACGAACATCACGTTATCTTCGATATCGAGCGCCCGCAGGAAGCCGCCCGAGGCGTCGCGCCAGGTCCAGACCTGGGTGCCCGCACCGCCCGCGCGCAGCAATTCAAGGGTCAGATTGTCGACCTTTTCGGGATCCGACAGCATCACTTCCATTTCATCGGCGGTGCCTTCGCGGTTGAAATAGCTTTGGGCCTGAACGAAGGGCATGTAGACCCGGACCCGGTCGATGTCATAGCGCCCGGCGGAGAAGATATAGACGACCTCGAACGCCTTGACCCGCGGCGAAGTGCCAAAGGCGGTCTTGACCCCGTTGGGCGAGATCAGCTTGACCTTGTCGCCCAGCGTGACCCCCAATTCGCGGGCCACGCCCGAGCCGATGGCGATGCCGTCGGCGAACCGGCTGATATCGCCGCGCCCGGTGTCTTCGGCCACAATGCGGGGGATGGTTTTGAGATCGTCAAGCGCGATGCCGTAGACTTCGATCCCGGCATTGCGGTCGCGGGCATTGGCCATCACCTGTCCCTTGACCAATGGTGCCACGCGGGTGACGCCGGGCACCTGGCGCAGCCGGTCGGCCATGCCGGTATAATCGGCGATGGTCTGATCGATCCGGCCTGTCACCGGATCGACGGTGCCGATGGTATAGACGGTGGCATGGGCGTTGGCGCCCAGAATGGTATCAACGAATTCGGCGCGAAACCCCGAGCGCACCGCCAGCGTGGCAATCAGCGCGAAGACCGCGAGCGTGATACCGATCAGCGAAATCCAGGTCATCACGCTGACCCCGCCTTCGGCGCGGCGTGCCCGCAGGTAACGCCAGGCGATCATCCATTCGAAAGGTGCAAAAGGTGCTGTGCTGCCCGCCATCATCCGGCCCTTGTTTTTTTGTTGTGTCAGAGGTGGCCCAGCGATGGCCGCAGGTCAAGTTTCAAGTTACGGACGGCGGCGGAACGGGGCGCGCAACAGCGCCAGCAGCCCGGCCAACAGCCCAAACCCGCTGAAAAACCCCGCCCCGGCGAAGATCCCGCCTTCCAGCGTCAGCGGCAGGGCGGGTTGATAGGCCTGCCAGGCCCGCGCGGCGATATCGCCATCGCGGATATGACCCAGATGATAGGCACGCATGAACGGCCCGGCCCCGTCCAGTGCGGCCAGATCGGCAGCGAGCCGCTGATGCCGGGCGATGGAGCGTTCCATATCGACGCGGCGGCGGGTGACGAAATCGCTGCCGGTCATCAGTTCGAGCGCCTTATCGCGGCTGAGCCCGGCGGCTTGGGCCGAGGTATCGAAATCGGCCACGACGCGGGACAGTTCATCCACCGCACCGCCCAGCCGTTGGGTATATTGTTGGGAATATTCGGGAAATTGCGACAGCGCCGCCGCCCCGGCAATTCCGCCCGCCACTGTAAGAATGCGTAGAACCATGCCGCCCTGCCCTTAGTCTTTGCCCCAGTTTAGCAGCATGCGCCAGTTTGTGGCACCCGTTTTGCCAGACGAAAACAGCCCGGCCATTTCCCAATTGGCCGGGCTGTTTTGAGTGTATGCGGAACAGGGAACGGGATCAGAGCCCGGTCACGCGATGCTTGGCGTAGATCTGAATGATCTTTTCCACCGCCTGTTCGGGCGGCAGTTCTTCGGATTCGCCGGTGCGGCGGCTGGTCAGTTCGACCACGCCGTTTTTCAGCCCGCGCGGGCCGACGGTGATGCGCCAGGGCAGGCCGATCAGGTCCATGGTGGCGAACTTGCCGCCGGCGCGTTCCTTGCGGTCGTCGTAAAGCGGGTCCAGACCGGCGGCGGTGAAGCTGTCATACAGCGCTTCGCAGGCGCTGTCGGCCTCTTCATCGCCTTGTTTCAGGTTGACGATGCCGACATGGAACGGGGTCACGCCTTCGGGCCAGATGATGCCGTTTTCGTCATGGCTGGCTTCGATGATCGCGCCCAGCAGACGCGACACACCGATGCCGTGGCTGCCCATATGGATCGAAACCGGCTTGCCGTCGGGGCCCTGCACGGCGGCGCCCATCGCGTCGGAATATTGAGTGCCGAAATAGAAGATCTGCCCGACTTCGATGCCGCGCGCGGTGCGGCGGCGGTCTTCGGGGACTTCGGCGAACAGGGCTTCGTCATGGGTTTCATCGGTGCGGGCATAGCGCGAGGTGAATTCTTCCAGAACCGCCTGACACTGTTCGACGCTGTCAAAATCAATGTCGCGGTCGCCGAAGGTCAGATCGGTGATTTCGCTGTCATAGAATACTTCGGATTCGCCAGTATCGGCCAGCACCAGGAATTCATGGGTGTAATCGCCGCCGATCGGGCCGCTGTCGGCGCGCATCGGGATCGCCTGCAGCCCCATCCGTTCATAGGTGCGCAGGTAGCTGACCAGGTGGCGGTTATAGGCGTGCAGCGCGTCTTCTTTGCTGAGGTCGAAATTATAACCGTCCTTCATCAGGAATTCACGGCCCCGCATCACGCCGAAACGCGGGCGGATTTCATCGCGGAATTTCCACTGGATCTGATACAGGGTCAGCGGCAGGTCCTTGTAGGAATTCACATTGGCGCGGAACACGTCGGTGAACATTTCTTCGGCGGTGGGCGAATACAGCATGTCACGGCCATGCCGGTCCTGCATCCGCAGCATTTCTTCGCCGTAGCCATCATAGCGGCCAGATTCGCGCCACAGGTCGGCCGATTGCAGCGTCGGCATCAGCATCGGGATGTGACCGGCGCGCACTTGTTCTTCGTGTACGATGTTTTCGAGCTTGCGCAGCACCTTGAAGCCCAAGGGCAGCCAGGCATAGATCCCGGCGCTGGCCTGTTTGATCATGCCGGCGCGCAACATCAGCCGGTGGCTGACGATCTGCGCTTCGGACGGGTTTTCTTTCAGAACGGGCAGGAAATAGCGCGACAGACGCATGGGGGACCCCTTTGGGCTTGAAAAATCGAGTTGACCGACGGTTTAGAAGGTGACGGGCCGGCAGACAAGCCCGTTGAACCGACCCGGCGGTCGGTATCGCATCGGCGCATATTAAGTTTTTGGCAAGTTGATTTTGCTACGCAGTCTGCATCATGACAGAAAACAACCGCCCCCCGCCCACAGATATGATCGATTGGTTCGGCCTGACTGATGCGCCACGCTGGAAACTGGCGCGTCCGCTTGGCCGGAGCATCGCGGGGATGCTGGCGCTGTTCGGGGGGATGGCGCTGATCGCTGCCACGGTCGTTTTAGGACGCGCCATTCTGGGCCGGACCGGGGCGGCCGCGGATGCGGGTATCGTGATCGCCGCCTGCATCGCAGCGCCGTACCTGATTTGGTCGATGTCGATCCGCAACCGGCTGTTCAAGTTTCAAAAAGAAGGCCAGATCACCGACCGCATTCTGCACGCACTGAACCAGTTGGGGGCGGAAAAAACCGTGCGGATTGCCGCGACGGATGCGCGGGGAAATCCGCAGACGGTTGAAACGACCATTCCGAACATCGAAATCCGAACCGGGGGATTGTTGACCCTGGAACGGATCGCGCAGGATTCGACGCTATATGACAAGGGCCGCGATCATGTCCGGGTGATGGAAATCCTGTGTGCCTATATCCGTCAGAACGCCCCGGCCAGCACGGCGCGGGATTTCCCTCTATCCGACTGGCCGGCATTGCCAGACGACGCCGAAAGCGCGGCGCGGCAGAACCATGAAATGTGGCGCCAGGCACGGTTTGCCGACACGCACAACGGCAATGCCCGCGATTGGGCCCGGTCGCTGCCGGTGCCGCGAGTGGATATCCAGATGGCGCTGAACATCGTGACCCAGCGCACCCCGGCCCAGCGTCAGGCCGAAGCGGATTGGGGCGATGGCGCCCCCGGCACGGCAGATTGGGTTTTCGACAGCGAACCCTTGCCGCTCTTGCCGCAGACTGCGTTGGAAGACGGGGTGACGGCCGAGGAATTCAAATCCTTCCAGCACCGATTGACCGGCTGGCGGGAAGTGATCTGGGCCTATGACGGGTACCGGCCGGACCTGAGCAACACCAACCTGCAAGGGGCCAACCTGTCGGCGGCGCTGTTATGCGGGGCGCGGCTGGAAGGGGCGCGGATGGAGGGGGCCAACCTGGCCGAAGCGCGGCTGGAAGGGGCCCGGTTAGCGACGGCGCGGATGACCGGGGCGAACCTCTACGCGGCCCGTCTGCAAGGCGCACGGCTGTTGGAAACGAAGATGGAAGGCGCTTACCTGAGGCGGGCGCGTTTGGAAGGCGCGCTGCTGACCGAGGCGCGGATGGAAGGCGCGTTGTTGTACCGGGCCCGGTTGGAAGGGGCCGATTTGCGGGCGGCGCGGCTGGACGGGGCCGATTTCGGCGAGGCGCGGATGTTGGGGGCAAACCTGACCCGGGCGCATATGGACGGGGCCAGCCTGTTCGGGACCCGGATGGCATGGGCCAACCTGTTCGAATCGCAGTTGCAGCGCGCCAGCCTGTTCGAAACCCAGATGGAAGGGGCCGATCTGCGCGGGGCGCGGATGGAGGGGGCCTATGTCATCCGCACCCGGATGGATGCGGGCACATCGCTGAATGCGGCAAGCATGATTGGTGCGGCGATGAAGGAAGTCGATTTCGCAGATGTGAAGATTTCGTCCGAACAGCTGCTGTCCACCTTTGGCGATGCCACCGTCACCTTGCCATGCAGCACCGGCCATGCCCGGATCAATCGGCCAGAACACTGGCCCAATTGGGCGCTGCCGGTCGCGGTCAGCGATGGCAACGATTTCCCCACCCAATGGAATGTCTGGCAGAACCGACCCGACGCCTACACCCCGCCACCGCCACCCGGCACTTGAGCCCGGCAAAACGACAAACAAGGCAATACCGGGCCGGTCAAGACCGCTGCCAAGGGATTTGCACACCGGCGGCGCACGGCCTGCGGTCTAAAACGGTCTTGCACAAAATGTCGCGACAGACGACATAGAGGGGGTCGAAACGAGGGAATTGCAATGGCTTTGCCGGTTCAGGAACAGGTGAAATACTGGGGCGTCGCGGCGGCGGTTTTCGCGCTGGTGCTTTGGGTCCTGGGCGATGTGATGCTGCCTTTTGTGCTGGGCGGGGCGGTGGCCTATTTCCTGGACCCGGTCGCGGACCGGTTGGAACGGATGGGCTGTTCGCGCGCGGTGGCGACCGCGATCATCACCATTTTCGCCATTTTGATTTTCGTGCTTCTGGTCCTGCTGGTGTTGCCATCGCTGATCCAGCAATCGATTTCGCTGTTCAACACGGTGCCCGATCTGTTCAACGATCTGCGCAGTTTCCTGACCGGTAAATTCCCCGATTTGATGGATGAAAATTCGACGCTGTATCAATCGTTGATCCAGGTAGGGGAAACGATCAAGTCGAAGGGCGGCGAATTGCTGAACACGCTGCTGAGTTCGGCAATGTCGATCATCAACGTGGTGATGTTGCTGGTGATCGTGCCGGTGGTGGCGTTTTACCTGCTGTATGACTGGGACAATATGGTGGCCAAGGTCGACGGGTTATTGCCGCGCGATCATGCCCCGGTGGTGCGACGGGTGGCCGGTGAAATCGATAAGACCCTTGCCAGCTTCATTCGCGGCATGGGCACTGTTTGCCTGATTTTGGGCAGCTATTACGCGGTTGCGCTGATGTTGGTGGGACTGCAATTCGGACTGGTGGTGGGATTTGTCGCCGGGGTGCTGACCTTTATTCCGTATGTCGGGGCCTTTGTCGGCGGCGTGCTGGCCATCGGGTTGGCGCTGTTTCAATTCTGGGGCGATTGGTTGTCGATCGGGTTGGTCGTCGGGATTTTCGTGCTTGGACAGGTAGCCGAGGGCAATATCCTGACCCCGAAACTGGTCGGGAGTTCGGTCGGGTTGCATCCGGTCTGGTTGATCTTTGCACTGTCGGTGTTCGGCACCTTGTTCGGTTTTGTCGGCATGTTGGTGGCGGTGCCGGTGGCCGCTGCATTGGGCGTCATCACCCGATTTGGCATCGAGAATTACAAGGATGGCCGACTTTATCGCGGCCATAGCGGGCCGGATAAGTGACCAGCCGACAGCTGATTTTCAACCTGCCGGTGCGGCCTGCGCTGGGGCGTGACGATTTTTTCGTTTCGCCCGCCAACGCGATGGCGGTGGTGCTGATCGAGGGCTGGCGTGACTGGGCCGGGCGCAAATTGGCGCTGATCGGCCCGGCCGGGGCGGGCAAAACCCACTTGGCCCATGTCTGGGCGGCCGCCAGCGGGGCGCGGATCGTGTCCGCCGCAGATCTGGCGGGGGCCGATATTCCGGCACTGGCGCAGGGTCCGGTGGTGGTCGAGGATGTCGACAAGATCTCCGGCAATCGCGCCGCGGAAGAAGCGCTGTTTCACCTGCATAATCTGGTTCTGGCCGAGGGGCATTTCCTGCTGGTCACCGCAGCGCGCGAACCGCATCTGTGGCGGTTGAGCCTGCCCGATCTGGCCAGCCGGATGATGGGCACCCAGGCGGTAACGCTGGATCAACCCGACGACCGGCTGCTGGCGGCGGTGGTGGCCAAGCTGTTTGCCGACCGCCAATTAATGCCGGGGCCGGAAACCGTTGCCTATCTGGTGGCGCGGATGGATCGATCGCTGGATGCCGCCCGCGATCTGGTGGCGCGGATCGACCGCGAAGCATTGGCCCAAAAACGCCCCGTCACCCGGCCGCTGGCGGCAGAGGTGATGGGGCAAAGCGAATTGCCCGACCTGCTGGACATGGGCCAATCGTGACCCCCCGGGGCCGAGGTTGAACTGCGGCGGCGATCTTGTGGCACAAGCAAGTTGATGCCTCAAATCGGATCGCGCGACGCGGTGGTTGGCACGCTGGACAATCAACCGTCACACGGGCAGAGTCTGTCACCACAGCGTCACATGATCCAAGCATAAGCACCCTATGAAACAAGCAGATTTTCTCAAGGCTCCATTTGATGAGCCCGTCACGCTTCCCGATCTGGATTTCACCGGACCGGGCCGCTTTTACAACCGCGAACTCAGCTGGCTGGGTTTCAATTGGCGGGTTCTGGAAGAAGCCAAAAACCCCCGCGTTCCGTTGCTGGAACGGGTCCGGTTCCTGTCGATTTCGGCCACCAATCTGGACGAATTTTATACCGTACGCGTGGCCGGCCTGCGCGAATTGAAACGCGAAGGCCATACGATCCCGGCGCAGGATGGTCTGACCCCGGCGGAACAGTTGGTATTGATCAACGAAGACGCCCGCAACCTGATGCAGGAACAGCAGCGCATTTTTGATCTGCTGCGCAAGGAATTGGCGACGGAAAACATTTTCCTGCTCGACCGCAACGATGTGCCAGCGGAAGACAAGCCCTTCTTGCGGGACGTGTTTTTGAACATGGTGTTCCCGGTCCTGTCGCCATTGGCGGTGGACCCGGCGCATCCGTTCCCGTTCATCCCCAATACCGGGTTTTCGCTGGCGCTGCAGATGGAACGGCGCAGCGACAAGCGGCAGCTGACCACGCTGCTGCCGATCCCGCAGCAAATCGACCGGTTCGTGCAATTGCCTGTCATTTCAGAAGGCGGGCATCGGTTCCTGCCGCTGGAAGAATTGTTGCTGCTGTTCGCGGACGAACTGTTTCCGGGCTATGCGATGAAGGGGCATTGTACCTTTCGGGTGCTGCGCGACAGCGATCTGGAAGTCGAAGATGAAGCCGAAGACCTGGTGCGCGAATTCGAAGTGGCGCTGAAACGCCGGCGTCGCGGCGAAGTGGTGCGGATGAAGATTTCAACCGACGCCCCGGACATGTTGAAATCGGTGATCATGGAAGAATTGCATGTCACCGAGGATGAAATCGTTGTCGTCGATGGCATGATCGGCATTGCCGATGTCAAGGAATTGGTGACCGATGACCGGCCCGATCTGCTGTGGCCCAGCTTCAACCCACGCGTCCCCGAACGGGTGCAGGACCACGATGGCGACATGTTCGAAGCGATCAAGCAAAAGGACATGTTGCTGCATCACCCTTATGAAACCTTCGACATGGTGGTGCGGTTCTTGCAACAGGCGGCGCGTGATCCCGATGTGGTCGCGATCAAGCAGACGCTGTACCGGACGTCGAAATATTCCCCGATCGTCGAGGCCCTGTGCGAAGCGGCCGAGGATGGCAAATCGGTGACCGCGCTGGTCGAATTGAAGGCACGGTTCGACGAGGCGGCCAATATCCGACAATCGCGGCGGTTGGAACGTGCGGGCGCGCATGTGGTCTACGGGTTCACCGACTGGAAAACCCATGCCAAGATTTCCACCGTGGTGCGCCGCGAAGACGACAAGCTGGTGACGTATACCCATTATGGCACCGGCAATTACCACCCGATCACCGCCAAGATTTACACCGATCTGAGTTTCTTCACCTGCGACGCCGCCCTGGGCCGCGATGCCACCAAGGTGTTCAATTACCTGTCGGGCTATATCGAACCGGAGGGTTTGGAAAATCTGGCGATTTCGCCCAGCGGTTTGAAACAGCGGCTGCTGGAAAGTTTCGAAACAGAGGCCGAACATGCCCGTGCCGGGCGGCCGGCGGAAATCTGGGCCAAGATGAATTCGATCATCGATCCCGAAATCATCGACGGGCTATACAAGGCCAGCCAAGCCGGGGTGAAGATCAGCCTGGTGATCCGCGGCATTTGTGGCATTCGTCCTGGCATCAAGGGATTGAGCGAAAACATCCGGGTCAAATCCATCGTCGGGCGGTTCTTGGAACATTCGCGCATTGCCTGTTTCGGCAACGGTCACGGATTGCCCAGCAAACAGGCACGGGTTTATATTTCTTCGGCCGACTGGATGGGACGCAACCTGAACCGGCGGGTTGAAACCCTGATCGAGATCAAGAATCCCACCGTCAAAGCCCAGATCGTCAGTCAGATCATGGCCGCCAATATGGCCGATGTGGCGCAAAGCTGGGTGATGAAACCGGACGGGCATTTTGACCGCGCCGAGTGGAACGAAGGTGAATTTGCGTTCAATTGCCACAGGTTCTTCATGGAAAACCCATCCCTGTCTGGACGTGGATCGGCCGGGGCCAAGGATGTACCGAAGCTGACCCACACCAACGATTGACCTCAGTCCCCGGCTTGGGCATGAAAGCCGGGGACCACAAGGAAGAACGCTATGGACGATCCCAGCGCCCCGGCAAACGAAAACTGGGGCCCGTTTGGCAGGCCCTTGTTCAACGATCCCGAATCACGGGCGTTGTCACGGGTTGGGGTGATCGATGTCGGATCGAATTCGGTCCGAATGGTGGTGTTCGACGGCGCGGCGCGATCGCCCGCCTATTTCTACAATGAAAAAATCATGTGTGCGCTTGGTGCCGGCCTGTCGGAAACCGGGCGGCTGAATCCAGAAGGCCGGGTGCGGGCGCTGGCGGCAATGCGGCGGTTCCAGCGATTGGCCGAGGGCATGGATATGCCGCAACTGACGGCGGTGGCAACGGCGGCGGTGCGAGAAGCCGAAGACGGGGCGGAATTCGTCGCCGAGGTGGAACGCGAAACCGGCATTCAGATCTATATCATCGATGGCAAGGAAGAAGCCCGGTTGTCGGCGCAAGGCGTGTTGCTGGGCTGGCCGGGGTCTTATGGGCTGGTCTGTGACATCGGCGGGTCGTCGATGGAATTGGCAGAAATATCCGGCGGCACCGTGATGCGCCGGGTGACCTCCGAACTGGGTCCGCTGAAGCTGACCGACGTGGCGGGCGGCAAGAAGGGGCGCAGGGCCTTTGTGTCCGAAACCGTTGCCGCGCTGGCCGACGAAATGGGGCAGCAACGCAACCGGCTGTTTCTGGTCGGTGGATCGTGGCGGGCGATTGCCCGGATCGATATGGAACGGCGCGGGTATCCTTTGCACGTGCTGCACGAATACCGAATGACCCGCAAATCGGTGAATGCCACGCTGGACTATGTGTCGAAAAACGATCCCGACGCTTTGCGCAAACGCTGTGGCGTGTCGAGCCAACGGATGGCGCTGGTACCGTTGGCGGGCGAAGTTCTGAAACAGGTGATCAAGACCTTTCAGCCGCATGACATCGCGGTGTCGAGCTATGGTATCCGCGAAGGGCTGCTGTATGAGCAGATGCCGACGAAACTGCGCGACCGCGATCCGCTGATCGAGGCAAGCTATTTTTCCGAAGCCAAAGATGCCCGCCTGCCCGGTTTTGGCAGCCGCCTGTATGAATTCGTACTGCCGTTGTTCAAATCCGCCCCGCTGGAACGCAAACGGCTGATCAAGGCCGCGTGCCTGCTGCATGATGTCAGTTGGCGCGCCCATCCCGATTACCGCGCCGAGGCCTGTTTCGACAACGTGACCCGGGCCAATCTGGGCGGGTTGCGCCATTCCGAACGGGTGTTTCTGGGCCTGTCGCTGATGCATCGCTATCGCAATTCACGGCAGGGAACGCGATTCGAGCCGATTTTCGGACTGCTGGACGACAAGTCATTGAAAGACGCCGAAATTCTGGGCAAGGCGATGCGTTTTGGCGCGATGCTGTGGCCCCAGAAGGAACTGCCGATCGGTGAATTGCGCTGGTTCCCGAAGAAGAAACATCTCAGCCTGATCCTGGCGCGGGATTCGGAACCTTTGTTCGGTGAAGTGGCGCAGGCGCGGTTCAAATCGCTGGCCAATTCGTTGCAGGCCGAAACCCAGGTCAAGATCCTGCGGTGATGCTGGCCGGTCTGGTTCAGGCCGGGCATCGGGCAAGATCACAGGTCGATTTCGCCCTCATTCGGGTCTGGCACGGGCAACGGTTCGGGCGGCATCGGTTGCTTGCGGCGCAGGATGATGTCGCCATTGGGCAGCAATTCGGGCGGATGGTAGAGCGTGATATCATCCACCTTTTCCATCAGATCGCGCAACGCCGGGCCCATTTCCTTGGCGAACTGGCGCAGGGCCGGTTCCATGTCTTCGGTCAGCTGCTGCAAATCGTCCAGCGCCGGTTCCATTTGCTGCATGATGCCTTTGAAGAACAGCTTGGCGCCTTCTTCCATCAACGAAAAACCGTCATCTTCCCCGGCAGCGGGCGGGGCCGGGTCTTCGGCCAGAACCGGCTGAGCCAAGAATGCGGCGGTCATGGTGGTGATCAGAATGTGTTTCATCGGTCTAATATAGCCGGTTTTTGCAAAAGTTTTTAGAGGTCGCAGGAATTTCCGGCCATTTGCAGCCGTTTCCAACCCGGCGGCGCATTTGCAGAGCTGCTAGGCCAGATCGATATCCAGCGTCACCGGGAAATGGTCCGATGCTGTCACCAACGCATCGCACAGTTCCGGCACCTTGAAACATCCTGCATCTTCGAACGGATGCCAGATCCGCCAGGACGGGTTGCGTTCGGTCAGGTCTGGCGACACCATGATGTAATCCAGCAGCGCCTGAAGATAGCGCTTTTCCGGTGCGATATAGAACCGCGCGGTGCTGATATTCGCCCAGCGATCCGTTAACGTCCGGTGGGCGTGCGGGTCATAAAGCTGCGGCCCGCCGGAATCGCCCAGCACGATTTCGACCGAAGACCGTCCGAACAGGTCTTCGTATTCGTCCAACCCCGGACCATCGTTCAGATCGCCCAGCACGATCAGCGGTTCACCGGCCTGAAGATGGGTTTCAATCCGACGGTGCAGCCAGATCGCCTGTGCCAGTTGTTTGCGCCGGTTGGAAATGGCCGCCCGCATGATCGCATCGCGGCCATGTGCGCCATGTGGGGCCTTGGATTTCAGATGCGCACCGATCATGCGGAATTCGAACCCGCCCGCCGTGCGCAGCCCCAGTTCGAGCGGCGGTTTGGAAAAACTGATCAGATCTTCGGTCGCGTCGATATCCAGATCGATACGAAACACGCCATCAAAGCGCGGTGCCCCTTCCGATCCTTTCTTGCCGGTGGTGTCGCCCAATGGATCATGCCACGCGGTCAACCGGTCGGGATCATATAGCAGCGCGATTTCCTGCTGGGTATGATTTGGAAAGCCGACAATCGCCTTGCGGCAGCGCAGATTGAAGGCGCGGGCGAAGTTTTCCAGCGCCGGAACCGTGGTGCGTTTGCCATTGTGATCGGGTGCTTCGATCACCATCACCGCATCGGCGTCAATCGCGGTGAACACGATACCCAGCGCCGCCAGTTGCTGAGTCCGGGTGACATCCTGGCGCCCCGACCAGCGGGTATCGTCCAGCAGGCCGCCGGATTCGTCGAACAGGTTGTTGAACCATTCGACGTTATAGGTGGCGATACGCATCAGGCCTCCTGCCGGTCGGCAATTTCTTCCCAAGCGTTATTGAAATCGATCATGCGTTTTTCCGCCAGCTTGACAGCCTCTGCCGGGACGCCACGCGCCAACATGGCATCGGGATGGGTGTCGCGGACCAGTTGTTTCCAATGTTTGCGAATATCGGCAACCGGCATGTCGTGGGTCACGCCCAGCACCGCGTAAGGATCGGGCGCGGCATCGGGCACGAAACGGCTGCGCAGCCCGCGAAATTCGGCTTCGCTCATGCCGAAAATTTCCGCCACTCGCAACAGGAAGGCGTCTTCGGCCGGGTGATAGGTGCCATCGGCTATGGCAATATGAAACAGGCCTTCCATCAGATCACACAGGCAGTCCTGACCGTCGCCGAACATCGCCCGGATGCGGCGGGCGTAATCTTCGAATCCGGCCACATCACGGCGGGCCAGGTTGAACACCCG
Source organism: Thalassovita gelatinovora (assembly GCF_001458355.1). Lineage (GTDB taxonomy): Bacteria > Pseudomonadota > Alphaproteobacteria > Rhodobacterales > Rhodobacteraceae > Thalassobius > Thalassobius gelatinovorus. The sequence goes on from NZ_CYSA01000015.1 coordinate 94,634, forward strand.
CGCCGCGCCGGCTTCGTCTTCGCGGGCGATCTGGAACACTTCGCGTATGGCGCTGACTTCGTCGCGGGTGACCAACCCGTCGGCCTTGGCCATCTTGGCCGACAGGGCGATCACTGCGATGGTAAAGGCGACGCTGCGTTCCGGCGGGGTGCGCAAGCGGTCAAAGATTGCGCTCAGCCCCTCGCCACTGGCCAGGGCCGAAATCGCTTCGCCTATGCGTCTCCAAATCGACATGAAGCCATCCTAGTCTGCGCCTGCCTAAAAGTCATCGCGCATAAAACAGATGCAGCACCGGGATCATAGGATTTTCTGCATCAGCACAAGATCCATCCAGCGCTCGAATTTGCGCCCGACCTGCGGCAGCCGGGCGATTTCGCGGTAACCCAGCGCGGCATGAAAACCGACCCCACCGGGGTTGTCGCCGCTGACGCCCGCGAACAGCGAATGAACCCCGGTGGCGCGGGCGTGATCTTCGAGCGCGATCATCAAGTCACGGCCCAGCCCCTGCCCCTGTGCCTGCGGCGCGATATGGATGGTGTGTTCCATCGTGTGCCGATACCCCGGACCGCCCCGGAATTGGAAATAGGTGGCAAAGCCTGCCACCTGCCCGGCCTGTTCCACCACAAGGAAGGCTTTGCCTTCGGCCTGTTTGGCGGCGATATCAGCGATCAGATCCTGCGGTGTCTTTTCCAGTGTGGTAAAGGTCGCCGCAGTGTCGCGGATGATGTGGTTCCAGATATCGGCCACCGCATCGGCATCTTTGGGCCGTGCATCGCGGATCGTCATTGCAACATCACCTTGTCTTTGGGTCCAGCCGGGCTGAGCGCGGGCTTGCTGTCAATCCGGTCTCGACATGGGCGCCCCCCGCTGCCAGAGTTTGCGATGACACGACGATGTGATCCAATTGCAACATTTTGCCCGCTCCGCAGTTCCGCTCGCTTGAACCGATCTAAATATAACCCATTTCGTCAGGAAATCTGACTCCGTAAACAGGGAAACGCAATGCTGCTTAGAACCATCGACCGATTTTTCCGCCATGAAGCCTCTGGCGGCATCCTTCTGATGCTTTCGGCCGTTGCCGCGCTGATCGTGGCGAATTCTTCGCTTTCCGGATTTTACGACAGTTTCCTTGGGGCCAAACTGGCGGTCACGCTGAACGGTGAAGGTTTGGCAAAGCCGCTGATCTTGTGGATCAATGACGGGCTGATGGCGGTGTTCTTCTTCCTGATCGGGCTGGAACTGAAGCGCGAGATACTGGAAGGCAAACTGAAAAATCCCAAGGATGTGATGCTGCCCGGGATGGCGGCGGTGGGTGGCATGGCGGTGCCTGCGGTGATCTATGCCGCGCTGAACTGGGGTCAGCCAAGCCTGTCAGGCTGGGCCATTCCGGCGGCCACCGATATTGCCTTCGCGCTTGGCATCCTGGCCCTGATGGGCACCCGCGCGCCCGCCTCTCTCAAGGTGTTTCTGCTGACGCTGGCGATCCTTGACGATCTGGGCGCGATCGTGATCATCGCGCTGTTTTACACCGCCGATCTGAAAATCGAATACCTGTATCTGGCGCTGTTGCCGCTGGCGGCGCTGATTTGGCTGAACCTGCGCGGTCAGCACCGGGTCGCGCCGATGATCCTGCTGGGCACAATCCTGTGGGTTCTGGTGCTGAAATCGGGCGTTCATGCGACCTTGGCGGGCGTGATTACCGCCTTCTGTATCCCGCTGACCGACAAATGGGGCAAATCCCCGCTGCACGCGCTGGAACATGGGTTGGCGCCTTATGTGCTCTATCTGATCGTGCCGATCTTTGCCTTTGCCAATGCCGGGGTCGTGCTGACCGGGATCACCCTGGCCGATCTGGCGGCCCCCTTGCCGATGGGGATCGCGCTTGGCCTGATCGCGGGCAAACAGCTGGGTGTGTTCGGGGTGACGTTCATCATGGTCAAATCGGGACTGGCGCGGATGCCCAGCGAAGCCAACTGGATGCATATCTATGGCATTTCCTGTCTGGCCGGGATCGGGTTTACCATGTCGTTGTTCATCGGCGGGCTGAGCTTTGACGATGCCGCGCTGATGAACCAGGTCCGGCTGGGCGTGTTGTCGGGATCAGTGGTGTCTGCGGTGCTGGGATATGTCGCGCTGACGCTGGCCAGCCGCCGCAACGCCCCGGCCGCTGTGCCAATGGCAGACTGACAGCGCATATAAAGGGCCCGCGCGTCACAGAAACACCGGGCCCTTCTTCTGTTCAAAACTATCCTCGGGGGGAGGCCAGCAGGGCCGTGGGGGGCAGACAGCCCCCCTTCCCCATCGATCAGCCGCGCGCGGCGCGGATCAGGCGCAAAATATCCTGCGCAGCTTCGGGAATATTGGTGCCGGGTCCGAAGATCGCCTTGACCCCGGCCTTTTGCAGGAAGTCGTAATCCTGCTGCGGGATCACCCCGCCACAGATCACGATGATATCGCCAGCATCCTTGGCCTTCAGCGCCTCGATCAATTGCGGTGCCAGCGTTTTATGCCCTGCCGCCTGCGACGAGATGCCGACCACGTGCACGTCGTTGTCGACCGCATCCTGTGCGGCCTCGTCGGGGGTCTGAAACAGCGGGCCTACATCGACGTCAAAGCCGATATCGGCAAAGGCGGTGGCGATCACCTTGGCGCCGCGGTCATGACCGTCCTGGCCCATCTTGACCACCAGCATGCGCGGGCGGCGGCCTTCTTCTTCGGCGAAATCTTCGACCGATTTCTGGATCTTGGCAAAACCTTCGTCGCCTTCATAGGCCGCGCCGTAAACGCCGGCCAATGTCTTTACCTCGGCGCGGTGGCGGCCGAATTCCTTTTCCATAGCCATGCTGATTTCTCCGACGGTTGCCCGGGCGCGGGCGGCTTCGACCGCCGCTTCGAGCAGGTTGCCGCCCTGTTTGGCGCGGCGGGTGAGTTCCTCGAGCGCCGCTGTGCAGGCGGCATCGTCGCGGGTGCTGCGGATCTTTTCCAGTCGGGCGATCTGGCTTTCGCGCACCGCGACGTTGTCAACGTCGAGAATGTCGATCGGGTCTTCTTTTTCCTTGCGGTACTTGTTGACGCCGACGATCACTTCCTGACCGCGGTCGATCATTGCCTGACGGCGGGCAGCGGTTTCCTCGATCCGCAGCTTCGGCATGCCCGACGCCACCGCCTTGGTCATACCGCCCATTTCTTCGACTTCCTGCATCAGCGCCCAGGCCTTGTCAGCCAGTTCCGCAGTCAGGCTTTCGACGTAATAGGACCCGGCCAGCGGGTCGACCACGTTGGTCACGCCGGTTTCTTCCTGCAAGATCAGCTGCGTGTTCCGCGCGATCCGGGCGGAAAAATCGGTGGGCAGCGCGATGGCTTCGTCCAAAGCGTTGGTGTGCAGCGACTGGGTGCCGCCGAGAACCGCGCTCATCGCTTCATAGGCGGTGCGGATCACGTTGTTGTAGGGGTCTTGTTCCTGCAACGACACACCCGAGGTCTGGCAGTGGGTGCGCAGCATCTTGGACCGTTCGCTCTGCGCCCCGAATTCGGTCATCACCTTGTGCCACAAAAGACGCGCGGCGCGCAGCTTGGCGGCTTCCATGAAGAAATTCATCCCGATGGCAAAGAAGAACGACAGCCGCCCGGCGAATTTGTCCACGTCCATGCCCGCTTCGATCGCGGCACGCACATATTCGCGCCCGTCGGCCAGCGTGTAAGCCAGTTCCTGAACCAGGTTCGCGCCCGCTTCTTGCATGTGGTAGCCGGAGATCGAGATCGAATTGAATTTCGGCATTTCATTCGAGGTGTATTCGATGATGTCCGAAATGATCTTCATCGACGGTTCAGGCGGATAGATATAGGTGTTGCGGACCATGAATTCCTTCAGAATGTCATTCTGAATGGTGCCTGCCAGCAAGGCCTTGTCGTGGCCCTGTTCTTCGCCGGTGACGATGAAATTGGCCAGGATCGGGATCACCGCGCCGTTCATCGTCATCGACACTGACACCTTGTCCAACGGAATGCCGTCGAACAGGATCTTCATATCTTCGACGCTGTCGATGGCGACGCCCGCCTTGCCGACATCGCCGACCACGCGCGGGTGGTCGCTGTCATACCCGCGATGCGTGGCCAGATCGAAGGCGACCGAAACCCCCTGCTGACCGGCGGCCAGGTTGCGGCGGTAAAAGGCGTTGGATTCCTCTGCCGTGGAAAACCCCGCATATTGCCGGATGGTCCAGGGCCGCCCGGCATACATGGTGGCCTTAACGCCACGGGTGAACGGGCCAAACCCCGGCAGCGACCCCATATGCGGCAATGCGCCGGTATCGTCTTCGGTATAAAGCGGCTGAACCTTGATGCCTTCCAGGGTGTCCCAGGTCAGGTCGTCCAGCGGGCGGCCGCGCAGTTCCTTTTCCGCCAGTTCGCGCCAATCATCCTTGCTGTGGGTCATGGTCATGTCCTTCTGTCTGCGCGCCGCTTGGGGGCGACGCAATAGGGGGATGTAAGGGGATCGCCGCGAAACTGCGGGTCCGCCGTGAAATTGTCATTCGCATTTGGGGCCGGGATACCTATATCTTGATCAACAGGAGGCCCCATGATCACGCGAATATTTGGAATTGCTGCATTAATCGCCCTACCCGGCTGGGCCATGGCGACCGACGCCACCCTGCCCGAGACGCTTTCGGCACAGAGCGACGAGGTCACGCTGGAGCAATTCTTGTGGCTCAAGCGGCCCGTCGTGGTTTTCTCTGACAGCCCCGCCGACCCGCGTTTCGTCGAACAGATGCGGTATCTGGCGGCGGATGTGGACGGTTTGACCATCCGCGATGTGGTGGTTTTGACCGATACCGACCCGACCGGTAAAAGCGCGTTGCGCGAAAAACTGCGCCCGCGCGGGTTCATGTTGGCGCTGGTCGATAAGGACGGCCAGGTGAAGCTGCGCAAACCCGCCCCATGGACGGTGCGCGAAATCACCCGGTCGATCGACAAATGGCCAACGCGGCAACAGGAAATCCGCGAAGAGCTGGGCAAGGAATAGCCGGGATCAACCAAGATCGGGCGCCCGTCCCACTGCGTGGAACGTGCGGCCCCCGACCGGTCAAGCCGGGGGCTGCCAATGACGGCGGCCCCGGTCTTGTTTGAACCACAAGCCTTCATGCCCTCACTCGAACTCGATGATCACTTCGTCAACCGCCAAGCTATCCCCCGGCGCTGCGTTGATTTTCTTGACCACCGCTTTTTTCTCGGCGCGCAGGATGTTTTCCATTTTCATCGCCTCGACGGTGCAAAGCGCCTGCCCTTCTTGGACTTCTTCGCCTTCTTCGACGTTGATCTTGACGATCAGGCCGGGCATCGGGCAGAGCAGCATTTTCGAAGTATCGGGCGGTAGCTTTTCCGGCATCAACCGGGCCAGTTCGGCCTGACGGGCGCTGCGGACATGGACTTTCAGATCGGCCCCACGGCTGCGGATGCGGAACCCGCCCGAGATTTTGCCGACCTTGAGCACCAATCCTTCATGGCCGTCAAAGGTGATTTCTGCAAGTTGATCGCCCGGGGTCCAATCGCTGGCCACCCGCAAGGAACCGCCATCTTCGAATTTGACCGTCGATCCGTCGTGATCGGCATCGATATGCACCGGGAAATCCTGCCCCTGAAGCGTGACCACCCATTCGGTGCCGACACGGCGTTCGTGATTGTCCATCCGGCCCGACACCCGGGTGCGGCGGATTTCGGCGACCCGGTGCATGGCGGCGGCGGCGGCGGCGATCCGGCGCAGGGTATCGCCGGGCAATTCGACGCCGTCGAACCCATCAGGATATTGTTCGGCAATAAAGGCCGTGGTCATTTCGCCAGCCATGAAAATCGGATGATCCATCACCGCCGACAGGAACGGCAGGTTATGACCGATGCCTTCGACTTCGAACCCGTCCAGCGCGTTGCGCATTGCTTCGATCGCTTCGGCCCGGGTCGGGGCCCAAGTGCAAAGCTTGGCAATCATCGGGTCGTAATACATGCTGATTTCGCCGCCTTCATAGACGCCGGTATCGTTGCGCACGGCATGAGCGCCCGCAGCCGCTTCACCCTGCCATTTGTCATTGGTCAAAAGCGGACCTGCGGCCATTTCCACCGGCGGACGATACCGGGTCAGACGCCCGATCGAGGGCAGGAAGTTGCGATAGGGATCTTCGGCGTAAAGCCGGTTTTCGATTGCCCAGCCGGTCAGTTTCACATCGTCCTGGGTCATGGTCAGCTTTTCGCCTGCCGCGACGCGGATCATCTGTTCCACCAGATCGACACCGGTGATCAGTTCGGTCACCGGATGTTCCACCTGCAAACGGGTGTTCATTTCCAGAAAATAGAAATTCTTGTTGCCATCGACGATGAATTCCACCGTGCCGGCGCTGGCATAGCCGACCGCTTGTGCCAAGGCGACGGCCTGTTCGCCCATCGCCTTGCGGGTGGCTTCGTCCAGGAACGGGCTGGGGGCTTCTTCGACAACTTTCTGATTGCGGCGCTGGATCGAACATTCGCGTTCGCCCAGATAAACACCGTTGCCATGGGTATCGCAGAGCACCTGAATTTCGATATGGCGCGGCTGGGTCACGAATTTTTCGATGAAGATCCGGTCATCGCCGAAGCTGTTGGCGGCTTCGTTCTTGGAACTTTGGAAGCCTTCGCGGGCTTCTTCGTCATTCCACGCGATCCGCATGCCTTTCCCGCCACCACCGGCGGAAGCCTTGATCATCACCGGATAGCCGACCTGATTGGAAATCTTGACCGCGTCTTCGGCGTCTTCGATCAGGCCCATGTAACCGGGCACAGTGGAAACGCCGGCTTCCTGAGCGATCTTTTTCGAGGTGATCTTGTCACCCATCGCTTCGATCGCACCGACCGGCGGGCCGACAAAGGCGACGCCTGCGGCTTCCAGTTCCTGCGCGAATTTGCTGTTTTCCGACAAGAACCCATAGCCGGGATGCACCGCTTGTGCGCCCGAGGCGCGGATCGCCTCCATTACCTTGTCGATGACGATATAGGATTGGTTGGCGGGCGGTGGGCCGATATGCACCGCTTCGTCGGCCATCTGGACATGCAGCGCCTGCTTATCCGCATCCGAATAGATCGCGACGGTCTGGATGCCCATCTTGCGGGCGGTCTTGATCACACGGCAGGCGATTTCGCCCCGGTTCGCAATCAGGATCTTATTGAACATTTTTCGTCCCTTCCGGTACTTGGCCGCCGGGAAGGCCCGGGGCAATGGCAACAAAAAACCCACCACGGCACGGGGCCGCGATGGGGTTTACAATCTCAATCGGCCCGAAGGCCGTCCCTGGCTGCTCAGTTGCAGCGCGAAGGGTATCTTTCGCAATAGGCGACATTGGCCGCCGCGCCGACAAGCGCACCGGCGGCAAGGTTGCCGTCAAGCACGGCAGCGCCCGCAACGCCCGTGCCGGCGCCGATAAGCGCCCGTTCCCCGAACGTGTCACCACAGGCGGCAAGCCCGCCGCAAACGAGGAGTGCAATGATCCATTTTTTTGATCGCATGATGCTTGGCCTTTTTTTCCCAATGCTGAGTGTGGGATCAAATTGACCAAGTCAGGGACATTGTCCAAGCCCCGAATTCGGGCCGGGGATTTATGCGCAAAACTTTGCTTATAAACGTTTTTTTCGAACATCCACGCGCCGAAAAAAACGGGCGGTCGGCCATGACGCAGGCCGAACCGCCCAGAAGGGGAAGGGTAACAGTATAGAACACGAGTCACAGCCCACTTGCGATGAACTGTGGCTACGGATTCCACGCTGGCGCAGTTGTGCGACTGCGCCAAGCCGCCCTTATGCGGTGCGTCGATTTGGGCTGTTTCCCGCGCAAGTTGGTGAGGGTTGTGCAAATTCATGCCGATCAATCCTCGAATGCTTCGGGGAAAGACGCGCGCGCGCGGGCTTCGTCGATCACCAGCAGCGCGTCATAGCTGGCGGGATCGAACGGGTCTTCGGCGGGAATCACTTCGCGCCCGAACAGCCAGCTTAACCGGCCAGCATCAAGATTGCCGCGTTCGAACGGTTGATCGCCGAAATGTTCCCACAGGGCTTTTATAAAGGTGGCATCGACGCGCCGGTCCACCGATTTGCGGTCCCGGTAACGGTCCCGGCGGGTCAGCGGCGTGACGCCCTTGGGATTGGCGCGGCGGATGATGAATTGGAAATCGGTGCCGGGCATACGGCCCGGGAATCCGCGGTGTTTCAGCATGGTCTGCTCCCTCTGGTTCGGGGCGGGCAGACTGGAACAGGCCGTTTCCCGGCCTGTTCCTGCTTTACAAGGCCAGCGCCCCGATTATTTGTATTTGCCGGTGTAAACCGGTTCGACCGAAATAGGTTCGGGCGTGACCATAACGTATTCTTCGGGTTCCGGCTGTGAACAGGCCGCCACGACGGCGACCAGGCCCAACGCCAGAACAGTTTTGATAATGCTCGACATTTGTTTCTCCTGTCTGCTTGGAACGACAAATCAGGGCTTCTGAACCCTGGCTGCCCCCAATATGAACTTGGGGCCGTTCTGCGACGCCCCTTGAGAAACATAGTCGAAAAGGACCTAATTTGATACGTGGCGGCACCGATACGCGGGGGCTGTGGCGGCAAAGCCTCAAAACCCAAGTGACGTGAAGAAAACTGCGCAACATCTTGTGGGTACATCAAAAACCCTCCCAGATACAGCGGCCAGTTTCGACGTTGAAAGCTTCGAAAAACTGGATCACCTCGGGATCGGTACTGCCGAATTCCAACGCCTTGGAAGACATCGAAATAACGATCTGCGACACCGCTTTACCGGCCGTGTGCAATTGCGGCAGCGCGAATTCGGCGCAGAGATGGGGGAAATCGCTTTCGACCCGGTCATAGCGGACCCCGTCGGCCAGTTCCGGCACCACGAAGCGGAACCGCGCCCATGCGGTGCCGTCGGGCTGTGCTTCGATGAACTGATCCAGCAAGGTAAGCTGCAATCCGGAGGGCACGGCGGTCAGGGCCTCCTCTTGCCCTACCGCCGTGGCCGCGCTGGTCCAGCAAAGGACACCTCCGCACGCGGCGAATACCTTGATCAAGTCATGCATGGCGGCCTCCGCCAGCATAGGCGACCCAACGGGCCCGATACGCGGGATCACTGAGCAGCGCCGACAACATATCTTCGGATTTCTGTCGGGGAAATGCCCGGTCGACCTGCCCGCCTGCGCGAACCTGCAACCGATCCCCGGCCCGTTCGACCCGGATAACCGGGGCGAATCCGTTCAATGTCTGTAAGCTACGCCACATATCTTGCCGTATTTGCCGGGCCAGACGCAAGCGTCCACATACCGGAAACTGCGTATCGACGCAAAAATCGAACCGCACCGGCAGGCGACGGGCCAAAGTCAGCACCGGCCCGTCCCGCAAGATATGCCAGTTGTCGCGGGTCATCGTGCGCCCCCTATTGCGCCCGACCAAAAGCCGGGCAGCGCCCTGATATGTTGCAAACGGCTTCACCAGCGATCACAGCGGAATGTTGTCGTGTTTCTTCCACGGATTGCTGAGCTTCTTGTTGCGAAGCGACGCAAAGGCACGGCTGACCCGTTTACGGGTCGATTTGGGCTGAATCACCTCGTCGATGAAACCACGCTCGGCGGCGACGAAGGGATTGGCGAAACGGCTTTCGTAATCCGCCGTGTGCGCCGCGATCTTGTCGGCATCGCCCAGATCGGCGCGATGGATGATTTCGGTCGCGCCCTTGGCCCCCATCACCGCGATTTCTGCGGTCGGCCAGGCATAGTTGAAATCGCCGCGCAGGTGTTTCGAGGCCATCACGTCATAGGCACCGCCATAGGCTTTGCGAGTGATCACGGTGACTTTGGGAACGGTCGCTTCGCCATAGGCGAACAGCAGCTTTGCGCCATGTTTGATGACACCGCCGAATTCCTGGCTGGTTCCCGGCAGGAAACCCGGCACGTCGACCAAGGTGAGGATCGGGATTTCGAACGCATCGCAGAACCGCACGAACCGCGCTGCTTTGCGCGAACTGTCGATATCGAGGCAGCCAGCCAGAACCATTGGCTGGTTCGCCACCACACCGACGGTCTGACCTTCCAGACGGATGAAGCCGGTGATGATGTTCTTGGCGTATTCTTCCTGAATTTCGTAAAAGTCGCCTTCGTCAGCGATTTTCAGGATCAGTTCTTTCATATCGTAAGGCGTGTTGGCGTTTTCCGGCACCAGCGTGTCGAGGCTGGCTTCGACCCGGCCAGGTTCATCGAAGAACGGGCGTGTCGGCGGTTTTTCCTGATTGTTCAGCGGCAGGAAATCGACCAAGCGACGCACTTCGGCCATCGCTTCGACATCGTTTTCAAAGGCGCCGTCGGCAACGCTTGATTTTTTGGTATGGGTCGATGCGCCGCCCAGCTCTTCGGCGGTGACCTGTTCGTTGGTGACGGTTTTCACCACGTCGGGACCGGTGACGAACATGTAGGAACTGTCGCGGACCATGAAGATGAAATCGGTCATTGCAGGGCTATAGACCGCGCCACCGGCACAGGGGCCCATGATGACGGAAATCTGCGGCACCACACCCGACGCCATGATATTGCGCTGGAACACTTCGGCATAGCCGGCAAGCGATGCGACGCCTTCTTGGATCCGCGCCCCGCCGGAATCGTTCAACCCGATCACCGGCGCACCGTTTTGCACCGCCATATCCATGATCTTGCAGATTTTTTCCGCGTGGGTTTCGGACAAAGACCCACCGAAGACGGTGAAATCCTGGCTGAACACATAGACCATGCGGCCATTGATCGTGCCCCAGCCGGTGATCACGCCATCGCCCGCGGGTTTGTCTTTTTCCATGCCGAAATCGGTGCAGCGATGCGCCTTGAACATGTCGAATTCTTCGAAACTGTCCTCGTCGAGCAGCAGTTCGATCCGTTCGCGCGCGGTCAACTTGCCCTTTGAATGCTGGCTGTCGATACGGCGCTGACCGCCCCCGAGACGGGCTGCGGCGCGGCGTTCTTCCAATTCCTCAAGAATATCTTTCATGGCGGACCCCTTTTGATTTGCACTAGGGTATAGGGGCTGCGCCGACCAACTCAAAGCGGAATTCCGCAAATTTGCAAACAGTTGGCAGTCGCGGCATAGCTAATTGCAAATTTGCGAATTACGCTGCGTCAACTTTTTCGCGGTGCTGGACTTCGAATGAATTCAGACGATAACTCTTTCTCATGGATAATAATGCGCGGGTCCGATTTCTGGACTCCACGACCGCACCACATATCGTAACCCTGATTTCCCTGGCCAGCATATCTGCTTTGGCGATGAATATCTTTCTGCCATCGCTGCCCGGTATGGCCGACTATTTCGGGGTCGAATATGGGTTCATGCAATTGTCGGTCGCGCTGTATCTGGCGATCAATGCCGTAATGCAAATCTTCGTTGGTCCGCTGTCGGATAAATACGGCCGTCGTCCGGTGATCCTGTGGGGCACCGGGTTGTTCTGTCTGGCCACCCTTGGGTGCCTGTTGTCCACCAGCGGCATGATGTTCATGATATTTCGGATGCTTCAGGCGGTCATCGCGGTGGCCATCGTGCTGTCCCGCGCGGTGGTGCGCGACATGTTCCCGGCGGAACGGGCTGCTTCGATCATGGGCTATGTCACCATGGGGATGTCATTAGTTCCCATGCTGGGCCCGGCATTGGGCGGCTATCTGGAAACCCTGTTCAGCTGGCATGCGTCTTTTGTGCTGCTGCTGATCTGTGGCGTGGCGCTGTTCCTTTTGATCTATTTCGATCTGGGTGAAACGGCGCAGAAAAGCGGCAATTCGCTTGGTCAGCAATTCCGCGAATACCCCGAATTGCTGACGTCCCCCCGGTTCTGGGGCTACAGCATGGCCGCGGCGCTGAATGCGGGGGCATTTTTCGCCTATCTGGGTGGTGGTCCCTTTGTCGGCACCGAAGTGTTCCACCTGACGCCGGAAAACCTGGGCCTGTATTTCGCCACGCCGGGCATCGGGTATTTTCTGGGAAACTTCATTTCTGGCCAGCTTTCCGCCCGTATGGGGATCAACCGGATGATTTTGTTCGGCACCTCGATCACCTCGACCGGGTTGATCGTTTCGCTGTTGATCACGCTGGCCGGGTTCAGCCACCCGGTGCTGTTTTACGGCACCATGGTTTTTGTCGGTCTTGGCAATGGCATGACCATTCCCAACGCGACCTCCGGCATGTTGTCGGTGCGGCCACATTTGGCCGGCACCGCGTCGGGTCTGGGCGGCACCATGATGATCGGCGGCGGCGCGGCCTTGTCTGCACTGGCCGGGGTATTGCTGAGCCCAGGAACGACCGAATTGCCGTTGATCGGCCTGATGGCAACAACATCGATCGCGTCGGTTCTTTGCATCCGGCTTGTCATCCAGCGGGAACGCAAGATGGGGCTTTGATCCTTTTGCCGGTGGCGCTTGGCCTTGCGCTGACGGGTTTGCAAATCTACGATAGCTCAATCGCAAATCTGTAAACTCAACCGGGCGTCATCATGGCCACTCAAAAACTATATGCCGGTGCCAAACTGCGCGAAACCCGGTTGCGGCTGGAGCTGACGCAGAAGGAATTCGCCGCCAAGCTGGGCGTGTCGCTGCCCTATCTGAACCAGATGGAAAACAACAACCGGCCAGTATCGACCACGGTCGTTCTGGCGCTGGCGCAGGAATTCGGGTTCGACGTCACCGAATTGTCGACCGGCGACAGCGAACGGTTGGTCAGCGACATGCGCGAAGCGATCGCCGACCCGGTTTTCGCCGACAATATGCCGCCTCTGGCCGATCTGCGGCTGACCGCATCGAATGCGCCGGCGCTGGCGCGGGCGTTTCTGGACCTGCACCGGGCTTACCGGCAGACCCATGAACGGCTGGCCTCGTTGGACGAAGCGTTGGGCCGCGAAGACAGCCGGACCCAACCCAGCCCGTGGGATGAAGTGCGCGATTTCTTTCATTATTGCGACAATTACATCGATGCAGTGGACCGCGCGGCGGAACATTTTTCCGATCAGGCGGGGCCCGGCGGCATCCGGTTGCATGCGCTCAAAACGCTGAAATCGACTGGGATGACGATCCATTTCAACGATAAGGCCAAGGTGCGCAGCTTCGATCCCGACAACCGCACCCTGACGCTGTCGTCGCGAATGGCCCCGGAAACCCAGACCTTTCAGCTCCTGTTGCAGATTGCCTTGATGCAGCAGGATAAATTGCTGGAAGCGACGCTGGATTTTGCCCGGTTTCAGTCCGAAGAAGCCCGCGCCATCGCCAAGATCGGGCTGGCGAATTATTTCGCCGGGGCGGCCTTGATGCCTTACGGGGCCTTTCTGGCGGCGGCACAGGACACCCGGCACGATCTGGAATTGTTGTCGCATCGCTTCGGGGCTTCGATCGAACAGGTGGCGCATCGATTGTCGACTTTGCAGCGCCCCGGCGCCAAGGGCATCCCGTTTTTCTTTGTCCGGGTCGATCAGGCCGGCACCATCACAAAACGCCATTCCGCCACCCGGCTGCAATTCGCCCGTTTCGGCGGCGCCTGCCCATTGTGGAACGTGCATCGGGCATTCGAATCCCCCGGTCGTTTCCTGCGCCAGTTGGCCGAAACCCCCGATGGTGTGCGGTATATCAGCCTGGCGCGGGACGTGTCGAAATCGGGCGGATCGTTCGGCGCACCGGTGCGCCGCTTCGCGATTTCACTGGGCTGCGAGGTGCGCCATGCTGCTGATCTGGTCTATGGCGACGATCTGGATCTGAACAACCCGCTGGCCTATGAACCGATCGGCATTTCCTGCCGCATCTGCGACCGCACCGCATGTCATCAACGATCTGTCCCGCCGCTGGAACGACGGTTGAGCATTGACGCCAACGAACGCGATTTGTTGCCTTACAAGGTGGAATAAGCCGGCTGTCATCCCTGTGCGGGATTGATCCGGGCAGGAAATCCGCGTGACCCCATGAAAAAGGGGCGGCAAAACCTGCCGCCCCGTCTTCGTCTAGTCGTCAACGCTTAGTTGGCTTTGAGATAAGCGTAGATTTCGTCCTTCAGCGCCGCGCGACGCTTGCGCAAATCCATTTCGGACAGTTCTTCACGCGGTTCGACATTGGTTTCGGCGCGATGCACCTTGCCATTCAGTTCGTGATATTCCTCAGCCATTTTGACAAAATGCTGGTCGCTGACCTTGAGGGCGTGGATTTTTTCGCCGAATTCAGGGAATTCTTCGTGCAGTTCATGGGGGGTATTCGACATCGCGCTGTCTCCTTCATATATATCGCTGCGGACCGTAACCGGAGCGGATCGCGGCAACATTGACACGGATCAATTGGCCAAAAGGCCGGTCCACTTGTGGCCTGCCTTTTGGCGGCTTTGCGTAAGGCTTACAACCGGTAAATCCTGTTCGCGGTACCCGAAAACAACGCCTGCTGCGCCACGTCGTCATAGCGGGCGGCGATTTTTTTCATCGCGTTCCAGTAGCTGACATAACCGATCGACAGCTTGTCGACCGGGAAATTGCTTTCGAACATTGCGCGATCGGGGCCGAAAACGTCGATCATGTGGTGGTAATACTGCGCCTGCGCCGCGACCAATTCATCGGACGTGGCCGGGGTGATCCGCCCGTTCCAGCCAAAACCGTTGACCGGCATCGCCAACCCGCCCAGCTTGGCCACCACATTGGGGCATCGGGCGATGGCGGCCATTTCATCCTGCCATTCAGCAAAGCGGTCTTCGCGTTTGCCAGCAAAACGGTGGGTGCCGACAGGGGTGCCGAAATGGTTCAGGATGATTGTCGTGTCCGGGCAGGATTTGGCAAGGTCCAGGAATTCACCGTTTTGCGGATGAAAATGCCAGGTGTCATAGGTCAGCCCGCGCGCCCCCAAGGCCCGCACACCACGCTGAAAATCGGGATCGACATAGAGATGCGGGACCGGCTGACCCTGGAACATGAAACTTTCGCGTTCTTCGTCCCAGGCCCCGGCATGACGGATGCCGCGAAATAGCGGTGAAGCCGCTTCATGCGCTTCAAGCACTTGCGAAAGCAGGCCGGGATCGAGCCGCAGATCGGCATGGGCCACGATGCCCGCGATCTGCGCCTTGGCGGGCTGTTTTGCCGCTTCGGCGGCGATGGCGGCGACATAACGGGTTTCCCCAACCGGCGCGAAGGGTTTCGGCGCGTCGGGATCATAGCCCGAGCGGCATTCGATGAAGACCGTTCGCGTGACGTTATGCCCGGCCTGAGTGTCCCCCCACAAATCATCAAGTTCATAGCTGCTGCCCAACCTGTTGGACCAGAAGTGATGATGCGGGTCGGTGATTTCACGATCCGGGTCGATGATGTCTTCGCGGACCTGATCATGCCAGGCCTCAAGGTTTTCTGGATAACGCATTTTGGTCCTCTCCCTTTTGGGAAAAGACTATGAAGACAGATGCCTACGGGGCAACGATTCCGTAACGTTGCGGCGCGTTCAGCGCTGTTTCGTCTGCCAATCGGGATGCATCCAGGGGGTTTCGCCCGCCGGGGGTAACATGCCACGGCCCAGCAAGTGATCGCTGACCTTTTCGCCGACCATGATCGAGGGCGCGTTCAGGTTCCCATTGGTGATGCGTGGGAAAATCGAACTGTCGGCCACCCGCAACCCGTCTACCCCGATCACCCGCGCCTGCGGGTCGACCACGGCCATCGGATCGTCGGCAGCCCCCATCCGGCAGGTGCCGCAGGGATGATAGGCGCTTTCGGCATGTTCGCGGATGAACCCGTCCAGTTCGTCATCGCTTTGCAGTGTGGCGGCCGGCTGAATCGCGTGGCGCACATAGGGTTTGAACGCTTCCTGCCCGAAGATTTCCCGGGTCAGCCGGATACAGGTGCGAAAATCTTTCCAATCGCTTTCTTGGCTCATGTAATTGAACCGGATCTGCGGTTTGTCCTGCGGTTCGGTACTGTTGAGGGTGACAGTTCCGCGCGATTGCGACCGCATCGGCCCGACATGGGCCTGAAACCCATGCCCTTCTGCCGCCGCCTGCCCGTCATAGCGCACCGCCATTGGCAGGAAATGATATTGAATATCGGGATAATTCACCCCCGCCCTGGAGCGGATGAAAGCGGCGCTTTCGAACTGGTTCGAGGCCCCCAACCCAGTCTTGGTGAACAGCCATTGCGCCCCGATCACCCCTTTCCAGAACAGGGTCCAGTATTTGTACAGCGTGATCGGCTGGCTGGCTGCCATTTGAAAATAGAATTCCAGATGATCTTGGAGGTTTGCACCGACGCCGGGGCGGTCGGCCACCACGTCAATCCCATGTTCGGCCAGATGCCGGGCCGGGCCGACCCCCGACAGCATCAGCAATTTCGGCGAATTGATCGACGAGGCGGCGATGACCACTTCGCGGCGGGCGCGGATCACCTCGACCTTGTCGCCGCGTTCAATTTCAACCCCGGTGGCGCGACCGTTTTCGATGATCACCCGGCGGGCCAACCCGCGCAGCAATTCGCAATTGTCCCGCTGCAAGGCCGGTTTCAGATAGGCATTGGCCGCCGACCAGCGCCGCCCGCGCCACACGGTCTGTTCCATCGGGCCGAAGCCTTCTTGCTTTTCCCCGTTATAATCGGCGGTGGTCTGATACCCGGCCTGCTGCCCGGCTTCGACAAAGGCATGGTACAGCTTGTTGCGGCGCGGGCCGCGGGTCACATGCAGCGGCCCGTCCTTGCCGCGCCAAGCGGCGTCGCCGCCATGGCCGCCCGAATGCCAGCTTTCCATCCGTTTGAAATAGGGCAGCACATCGGCATAGGACCAGCCCGCCGCACCGCTGTCGCGCCAATGGTCGAAATCGCAGGCATGGCCGCGCACATAGACCATGCCGTTGATGCTGGACGATCCGCCGATCACCTTGCCGCGCGGGCAGACCAAGCGGCGGTTGCCCAGATGCGGTTCGGGTTCGGACTGGAAGCCCCAGTCATAAAGCCCCATATTCATCGGATAGCTCAGCGCTGCCGGCATCTGGATGAAAGGCCCGGCATCCGAGCCGCCATATTCGATGACCAGCACGCTGGCTCCGGCTTCGCTGAGCCGATAGGCCATGGCGCACCCGGCAGAGCCCGCGCCCACGATCACATAATCCGCTTCCATTTCAGTCCCTCAGGCTGCCCCCCAAGTCGGCTTGGCGGGTCGTACGGGCGCGCCGATGCGGCCCGGCATTACATTCTCAGAACGCTGCTTCGCAGGCGTCCATCCGCACGAAAACCGATTTCAATTGGCTGTAATGGTCGATCGCGGCCTTGGCGTTTTCACGCCCCACCCCGGACATTTTCACCCCGCCAAAGGGCATTTCGACCGGCGCGTCATTGTAGGAATTGATGAAACAGGTGCCCGCCTCGAAACCTTGCACCATGCGATGCGCCCGAGTCAGATCGGCGGTAAACACACCGGCCGCCAGACCGAATTCGGTATCATTGGCCCGCGCCAAGGCTTCGGCTTCATCGTCAAAATCCAGCACGCACATCACCGGACCAAAGATTTCTTCTTGCGCGATGATCATATCGTCGGTGACGTCGGCAAAAACCGTGGGTTCGATATAAAACCCGTCGCGGTCCACCCGTTTGCCGCCCGCCACAAGCCGCGCACCTTCTTCGATACCCTTGGCAATATAGCGTTCGACGATGCCCAACTGACCGGCGCTGACCATCGGGCCAAAATTCGTCGCCTGATCCAGCGGATCGCCGATGATCGCGCCCCGAAGCCGTTCGGCCAGACGGGCAAGGAACGCTTCCTTGATACCGTTTTGCACGAAAACACGGGTGCCGTTAGAACAGACCTGACCGGAAGAATAAAAATTGCCGTTGATCGCGCCGCTAACGGCGCTGTCCAAATCGGCATCGTCAAAGACCACCATGGGGGATTTGCCCCCCAGTTCCATCGTGACGTGTTTCATGCCTGCGGCGGCGGCGGCATAGACCTTGCGGCCCGTCGGCACCGATCCGGTCAGCGACACCTTGTCGACGCGCGGATCTGTGACCAGCGGCGCACCGACGCTGCCCGCGCCCTGCACCACGTTGAACAGCCCCGCCGGAAGCCCCGCTTCGACCAATATCTCGGCCACTTTCAGCGCCGACAAGGGCGTGGTTTCGGACGGTTTGAAGATCATCGCATTGCCGCAGGCCAATGCCGGCGCGGCTTTCCAGCAGGCGATCTGGGTCGGGTAATTCCACGCCCCGATGCCAACGCAAAGCCCCAGCGCTTCGCGGATCGTATAGGCCCAGTTGCCATCGCCCAGCGGAATGTGGTCGCCGGTCAGGCTGGCCGCCAACCCGCCGTAATATTCCAGCGCATCAGCGCCGCTGGTGGCATCGGCCACCAAGGTTTCCTGCAACGGTTTGCCGGTGTCATGGGTTTCCAGCACCGACAGGTCGTGATTGCGGTCGCGGATGATGTCGGCGGCCCGGCGCAGGATGCGGCCGCGTTCGGTGCCGCTGCGCGCGGCCCAGTCTTTTTGGGCGGCGCGGGCGGAGGTGATCGCCTGTTCGATCACCGCCGGGGTGGCTTCAAACAAATGCGCAATCACCTCGCCGGTGGCGGGATAGATCACATCGAGCGGCGTGCCGGTGGTATCTTCGAGATAGCGGCCATTGACGAAATGGCTGGCTTCGGGGTGCAGCGGATAGGTCATGGTTGAGTATTTCCGGAACAGTGAAAGGGTTATTCGCCACGCGGGAAGCGTTGGCTTTCTTCGACCTGATTAAGGTCCATGTGATTGCGCATGAAGCGTTCGCTGGCTTTTTGCAGCGGCTGGTAATCCCAAGGGTAATAGCCGCCCTGACGCAGCGCTTCGTAGACCACCCAGCGGCGGGCCTGGCTTTCGCGCACCTCGGCATCGAACCGGTCGAGATCCCAGCGCGCTTCGGATTTGGCGCGCAGGCTGGCCAATGTGCCCGCATGGGCCGGGTCGGTGGCCAGATTGGTCAACTCATGCGGATCGGCATCCAGATCGAACAGTTGATCGGGGTCGAGCGCGCAACGATTGTATTTCCATTTGCCATAGCGCAGCGACACCATCGGCGCATAGGACGCTTCGGCCGCGTATTCCATTGCCACCGGCGCGGTGCGTTCCCCGCCCTGCCCTAACGGCACCAGACTTTCACCGGTGGTCCACGGCATCACTTCGTCCATGCTGACACCGGCCAGATCGCACAACGTCGGGCAGATATCGATATTGGACACCGGCGCCGTGACAAGGCCCGGCTGCATCTGTGGCGCGGAAATCATGATCGGCACCCGCGACGAGCCTTCATAGAAGCTCATCTTGAACCACAGCCCGCGTTCGCCCAGCATGTCGCCGTGATCGGAGACGAACAGCACAATGGTGTCTTCGCCCTGCCGGGTGGTTTCCAGCGCGTCCAGAATGCCGCCGATCTTGTCGTCGAGATAGGACAGGTTGGCGAAATAGGCCCGGCGCGACCGGCGGATGTCGGCTTCGGTCAGGGTGAAACTGCGCCAATCATTGGCGTCGAAAATCCGCTGTGAATGCGGGTCCTGATCTTCGTAAGGGATCGGGCCGATTTCGGGCAGCAGGTGATCGCAATCCTGGTAGAGATCCCAGTATTTGCGCCGCGCCACATAAGGATCATGCGGATGGGTGAAACTGACGGTCAGGCACCACGGGCGCGCATCTGCGCCCCGCGCCAGATCATAAATCTTGCGGGTGGCGTGAAAGGCGACCTCGTCGTCATATTCCATCTGGTTGGTGATTTCCGCGACCCCCGCGCCGGTCACCGACCCCATATTGTGATACCACCAGTCGATCCGTTCACCCGGTTTGCGGTAATCCGGGGTCCAGCCGAAATCGGCCGGATAAATGTCGGTGGTCAGCCTTTCTTCGAACCCGTGCATCTGATCGGGGCCGACGAAATGCATCTTGCCCGACAGGCAGGTCTGATAGCCGGCGCGGCGCAGATGATGCGCATAGGTCGGCAAGGATGAAACAAATTCGGCGGCATTGTCATAGACCCGGCTGGCCGAGGGCAATTGCCCAGACATGAACGATGCCCGCCCCGGCGCGCACAGCGGCGACGCGGTATAACCGTTGCGGAACCGGGTCGACCGGTCGGCCAGTTTGCGCAGGTTGGGCAGGTGCAGCCAATCGGCCGGCCCGTCGGGAAACAGGGTGCCGTTCAACTGATCGACCATCAGGATCAGGATATTGGGTTTGCTCATGCCGCCCCCTTTGACACTTCCAGAGAGAGACAGCCCAGCACCTTGGCCACCGCGCGATCGCGGTCCGGTTGATCATGGCCCAATGTGTGTTTCAGATAGACCCCGTCGATCAGCGCCGCGATCCGTTCCGCCGCGTCTTCTGCCCGGTCGCCGATCAGAGGGCGCAGATTGTAGCGCAGGTTTGACCGCAACCGCATCTGATAGGCCCGAAGCAGCCGCTGCGCTTCGTCCGAAACCTGTGCCAGCACATAGAAATTCAGCCAGGCCGCCACCACTTCACGGCGGAAATTGGTTGGGCTGAAACTGACCCTGACGATTGCTTCGACCCGTTCGGCGGGTCCGTTGGCCATCGCCAAAGCGCCGCGTACTTCGGCGGCATACAGCATCAACGTATGACGCATTGCAGCAAGGAAAATCTGTTCCTTGCCACCGAAATAGTGATGCGCCAGCGCGCTGGACATGCCGGCGCGCTTGGCGATCTGGCTGACGGTGACGTCCAATGTCCCGCTTTCACCGATCTCCGCGATTGTCGCTTTCACAAGCGCGGCGCGGCGTATAGGCTCCATTCCAACCTTGGGCATGATCAAACTCCTTGCCATACAAGGCTAGATGTATTTTTATTGACTCGTCAATCAAGAAAAAAACCGGGAGGTCTCAATGACCATCAAATCATCTCTTTCCATTCTGGCCCTGCTGGCCGCCACCCCTGCACTGGCCGATTGCGGCGAGGTCGTCTTTTCCGATGTGGGTTGGACCGACATCACCGCAACCACCGCAGCCACAACGGTGGTACTGGAAGCCTTGGGCTATGACACCGATATCAAGGTGCTGTCGGTTCCGGTGACCTATACGTCGATCGCCGGTGGGGATGTGGACATCTTCCTTGGCAACTGGATGCCGACGATGGAGGCCGATATCGCGCCTTACCGCGATGCCGGCACCGTCGACACCGTGCGCGCCAACCTGGAAGGGGCGAAATACACCTTGGCCGTGAACAAGGTCGCCGCCGAACTGGGGATCAAGGATTTCGCCGATATCGCAGCGCAGAAAGACGCGCTGGAAGGCAAGATTTATGGTATCGAGGCGGGCAATGACGGCAACCGGCTGATCATGGACATGATCAATGACGACGCTTTTGGCCTTGATGGGTTCGAAGTGGTGGAAAGTTCCGAACAGGGGATGCTGGCACAGGTGGCCCGCGCCGACCGCAAAGGCGAAGCGGTGGTCTTCCTGGGCTGGGAACCGCACCCGATGAACGCCAATTTCGACATGTCCTACCTGACCGGTGGCGACGATTGGTTCGGGCCGAACCTGGGGGGTGCGACCGTTTATACCAATACCCGCGCCGGGTATGTCACCGAATGCCCCAATGTTGGCAAGCTGCTGACCAACCTTGATTTTTCGCTGGCGATGGAAAACGAAATCATGGGCGCGATCCTGAACGACGGCACCGATCCGGCCGAAGCGGCGGCGACTTGGCTGAAGGCCAACCCGGCACCGCTGGACGGTTGGCTTGACGGCGTGACCACCATGGATGGTGGCGACGCGATGGCCGCCGTCAAGGCTTCGCTGGGGCTGTAAGAACCGCTTTCCACACGGTCCTTCCCCCGTATCGGGGGGAGGACAAGTGAGGGACCGATGCGCGTGTCAGGGCAAACCCCCGAAAAAATGATGCCGCATTGCCCTTTGCAGTTTCTCTAAGCAGGCAGGATGCGAATGGACTGGATCACCGAAACGAAAATCCCGGTCGGCAAATGGGCTGCTGCCGTCTTCGACTGGCTGCAAGAGAATTTTGTCGTCTTTTTCGACGCACTGTCCGAAGCGCTTGAGGCGCTGATCAACGCGATCCTGTGGGTGCTGCAAGGCCCCAACCCGCTGATCGTCATTGCGATCTTCGCTGGTTTGACTTTCGCCCTGCACCGCAATTGGAAAACGTCGCTGATGGTGGCGCTGGGGTTCCTGTTCATTCTCAATCAGGACTATTGGGAAGAAACCACCGAATCCCTGACCTTGGTATTGTCGGCCTGCGTCGTCTGCATGGGGGTGGGGGTGCCGATCGGCATCGCCGCCGCGCACCGGCCGCGGCTTTATGCCTGGATGCGACCGGTTCTGGACCTGATGCAGACCCTGCCGACCTTTGTTTACCTGATCCCGGCGATCGTATTTTTCGGTATCGGCATGGTGCCCGGGCTGATCGCCACGGTGATTTTCGTGCTGCCCGCGCCGATCCGGCTGACCCATCTGGGTGTCACCTCGACGCCGCAAGCCTTGCTGGAAGCGGCGCAGGCTTTTGGCGCAACACCGCATCAGACATTGGTCAAGGTCGAATTGCCCTATGCGCTGCCGCAGATCATGACCGGGCTGAACCAGACCATCATGCTGTCGCTGTCGATGGTGGTGATCGCGGCGCTGGTCGGTGCGGACGGGTTGGGCGTGCCGGTGGTGCGGGCGCTCAATCAGGTCAACACCGCGCTTGGGTTCGAATCCGGGTTTGTCATTGTCGTTCTAGCCATTCTTCTGGACCGTATGTTGAGGGTTGATCGCTGATGACCACCGCTGTTTCCTTTAACAACGTTTCCATCGTCTTTGGCGACTATCCCGACAAGGCGCTGCCCTTGATGGATGCAGGTCAAAGCCGCACTGAAATTCAGGAAGAAACCAGCCAGGTTCTGGGTGTTCATGATTGTTCGATCGAGGTTGAAACCGGCGAAATCCTTGTTTTGATGGGGCTTTCAGGGTCGGGAAAATCCACCCTGCTGCGCGCGGTGAACGGGTTGAACCCGGTGGTGCGCGGCAATGTCGAGGTCGCCACCGAAACCGGTATGGAAGACGTCACCCATGCCGATGCCAAGACCCTGCGCCGCATTCGGCAGAAATCGGTCGCCATGGTGTTTCAGCAATTCGGCCTGTTGCCATGGCGCACGGTGCGCGAAAACGTCTGGCTGGGGCTGGAACTGGCCGGGATGTCCAAGCAGGACCGCGCCGCCAAGACCGATGAACAGCTCGACCTGGTGGGGCTGTCGGATTGGGCCGACCGCAAGGTGTCCGACCTGTCGGGCGGGATGCAGCAACGGGTGGGATTGGCCCGCGCCTTTGCCACCGATGCGCCGATCCTGTTGATGGACGAACCGTTTTCGGCGCTTGATCCGCTGATCCGCACAAGGTTGCAGGATGAATTGCTGGACCTGCAAAAGAAACTGAACCGCACCATCATCTTTGTCAGCCACGATCTGGACGAAGCGTTCAAGATCGGCAACCGGATCGCCATTATGGAAGGTGGCCGGATCGTGCAATGCGGCACCCCGCAGCAAATTTTCACCGCGCCCGCGACCGATTACGTCGCCGAATTCGTCGCTTATATGAACCCTTTGGGCGTGTTGTGCGCGCGCGATGTAATGGAACCGGCAAGCGGCACCCACGCGGTTCATGTCGCCCCGGATGCCGATATCCGCGACGTGATGGAACAGGTCTGCCAGGGCCCGGTGGGCGTGCTTGAACGGGGCCAGGTGATCGGTCAGATCACCCCGGAAACCGTGCTGAGGAATCTGCTCGATCCGCGCGGCGGCGGTTCCGCCTGAGCCCTCGGTGCGGGACTAACGGTCAGGGCCGCCGGAAGCGGAGCATGTTGCCTCGCCCGAAATAAATCAGCTCAAGCCGTGTCGTCGTTGCGGTCGCGATACCATAACACAGCGGTTCGCGGTCTTCGGGGTTGGTTTCGATCAATACCGGGCCGCGGCCCTGCGGGGCGGCATCGCAGCCATCGGCAATCTGCAAAAACAGGTTGCTGAGGAAACTGCCGCCGTGGAATTCCCACATTTCCGAGCCGTGGATTTCAATCTTGTAGGCGGGATCATCGGTCGACACCCATTCGCCCTGCATCGCCGCCCGTAGATTGGCGAAAGGATCGCCCCCCGGAGCGATGGTGACGCTGTCCACCATCACTTCCATCGAGATGTCGCCAAATGACACGATTTCGCCCGAGACATGGAACGCCGCGCCCACGGGTTGATTGTACAGCCGATCCAGCAAATGCCGCGGAGTAGGCCCACCGTAGTAAGCGTAATATTTCCAGCCATTGCCGTGAAAGGCGCAATATTCGGACCCATCATCAACGGTGCAGCCCTGAAAGATCAGCAGATCGGAAAACGTTTCGACATAGGTTCCGCGCCCGTCACCGCTCGGCAATGGGTCTGTTTTTTTTTCGGGGGCCGGCGGCGCGGGTTCATCGACCAGGGTCAGCTTGTACTGCGTCGCGCTTTCGCCGGTGTCGACCTGACGAAAATCGCTGCGGTCAAAACCGCGCGCGGCGCAGTTTTCGTCGCCTTCGATGTTGAACACCTGCGGCGAAGTGCAGAACCAATAATCTTCGCCGTCAAAGGGCACGTCCGCAGCCGTAGCACGGTAATAGTAATAGCGTTGTTCCAGATCGCCGCTGACCACGGTTCCGCAACTGCCGTCGTCGATGTTCCACCATCCGCTTGACACCCATGTGTCGCCGGATTGGTACCCGACCGCAAGGCTGCGGCTGCGCCCGGTTTCGTTGCAGATTTCCAGCCCGGCCTGCGCCGCCCCCGCAACGCCCAGGCCGATTGCAACGGCACTTATCAACACATAGGTCACTGTCTACTCCTTATCCGGTGCCGCAGCATGGCCTGTTTCCAACGGTCGCGTCAAACCTTGGTTGCCAGCGCTGTCGGCGTCACCATCCGCCGCTTCAGCACCGCTTCGCGCCAAGTGATGAATGTGACCGACCCGACGATCACCAGACCCCCGACGATCACCCAGATATCGACGCCTTCGTCAAACACGAAATACCCCAGCAACACCGCCCAGAGAAGTTGCAGGAAGGAAACCGGCTGGGTCACCGCCACGGGGGCCGCCGCAAAGGCCAGCGTCATCGTGTAATGCCCCGCCGTGGCCGCGCTGGCGACGCAAAACAGGATCAAAAGTGCCTCGGCGTCCGGCGTGACCCAGTTCATGATCGCCAGAGGTGCCAGCCCGATCGACACGAAAATCGACAACATCGCCACGACGATGGCCGCGTTCACTTCTTCGGCAAGGATTTTCGCCAACAGGTAGGATGCGCCGAAGACAAGCGCCGTGAACAGCATCGCCAGATGCCCCAAGCCGACTTCGCGGAATCCCGGACGCAGAATGATAAGACCGCCGATGAGCGCCGCGATGATCGCAAGGATCCGCCGTACGGCCAGTCTTTCACCCAGAAACAGCGCCGCCCCCAACGTCACATAGATCGGCGACATGAAATTCATCGCTGTCACGTCTGCGATCGGGATCCGCGCCATCGCAAAGAACCACAGCGCCACCCCCACGGAATGCGCAAAGCCGCGCGCGGCGAACAATTTCCATTGCCGTCCGGTCAGCCCCGATTTCAACAAGGGCCGCAGCAGCGGAATAAAGAAGACAAGCCCCATGACATAGCGCAGGAAGGCGGCTTCGGGGGCCGGGACGCGCGGGCCCAGATGCTTGACCAAGGCGGTCACGCCAACGAACAGGATCCCGGTTACCAGCATCCAGAAGACGCCAACCACCGGTCGCGTGGTTTTTTCTGTACTCATGACAGCATAAGTTCACGATCCCGCAGACCGCTGCAAGCACAGAACAGCCTAAAAAATCAGCGACGCGGCGATTCCCCACATGATTGTGCCCACGATCAGGTCCAAAACCTGCCAGGAGCGCGGTTTTGCGAATAGCGGCGCCAGAAGTCGCGCGCCGTAGCCCAGGCTGAAAAAGAATGCCAAGCTTGCCCCCATAGCGCCAAGGGCAAACCCCAAGCGGTCGTCATATTGCGACGACACCGATCCCAGCAACACCACGGTATCGAGATAGACATGCGGATTGGCCCAAGTGAACAGCAAGCAGGTGACAATCGCCGCCCATAACGACGGCCGGTCCGCTTCGCCGCTTTGCAGCGCCCCCGAACCGGTCCAAGCGGCGGCAAAGGCCTTGATCCCGTACAGGATCAGGAATGCCGCCCCGCCCCAGCGCATCAGCGGTTCAAACCACGGCCATGCACGGGTCAACCCGCCGACCCCCGCGACACCGGCGGCGATCAGGATCGCGTCGCTCAACGCACAGATCAGAACGATCGGCAGAACATGCAGCCGCAACAGCCCCTGCCGCAGCACGAAGGCATTCTGCGCCCCGATGGCAACGATCAGCGACAGGCCCAGCCCGAAACCGGCGATCCACGCATCCATATCCGTTCCTTTCCTTTTTCGGGTTTTGACTAGCGTCGGAATTGAGGATATTCAAATTAAAGAATTACCACTTACATAAGAATTGCTAATGCTGGACTACGATCAGTTGGAAACCTTGGCGGCGGTGCTGCGCAGCGGCAGTTTCGAAGCCGCGGCGGCGCAATTGCATGTGACTCAATCGGCGGTGTCGCAACGCATTCGCCAATTGGAAGAACGGATCGGGTCGCCTTTGGTGTTGCGGGGGCACCCCTGTACCGGAACCGAAACCGGTTTGCGGCTGGCCCGGCATGCCGAAGAAGTGGCTTTGCTGGAAAGTCAGGTCACCGATGCCATACCGCGCCCCGCCGCCCGGATGCGGATTGCCATCAATGCCGACAGTCTGGCAACTTGGGTGTTGCCGGCGCTGGCGGAACATCCGTCGCAATATTTCGATCTGGTGGTGGATGATCAGGATCATTCCGCCGAATGGTTGAAACGGGGGGATGTCAGTGCCGCAGTCACTTCGGTGGCGCAGGCGCCCAAAGGATGCGACAGCGTCAGCCTTGGGCAGTTCCGCTATATCGCCACGGCCAGCCCGGATTTCATCGCCCGCTATTTATCCACAGGGGTGACAGCCGCCAATCTGATGCAGGCACCCATGCTGGTTTTCAACAGTAAAGACAACCTGCAACATACTTGGTTAAAAAGATATTTCAAAGTTATCCACAGACCTAAATCGCATCTAATCCCATCCACGCAAGGGTTTGTGGACGCCGCAGTCTTGGGGATGGGTTGGGGATTAAATCCCGAGGTTCTGGTACGCGATCATCTGCGTTCGGGAGCGTTGCGCCCGCTGCTGCCGGAGGCCGAGCATGATATTCCGCTTTATTGGCAGACCAGTCGGTTAATGGCGCGCGCCTTGGCCCCAGTTACCGCGTCAATCCGTCAGGCAGCCAAGCTAGCCCTGTTTTAGAGGATATATTCAACATATTGTTTTAATTACTGCATTTCACACAATCCACAGAGTTATCCACAGGCAATCTTAAACGTTTTCCACAGACGACCTGCCACTGAAAACAATACACAAAGTTATCCACAGGGCGTTCCGGCGCGTTGATCTATCCACAAACGATCCACAATTTGAAGCAGCCGCCATATCAGCCGGTCCCGGTCTGCCTTGGTCCGAATTTGCCTCACCGGGACGATCTGGGGGTGAATTCTGACCGGCTGCATATGCCCCGAATGATCAGCAAGACCCGTGCGATTTGCCGGCCCTATCTATCCCGGACTGTACGCTGCGATGTGGATAAACGGCCATAACCAGCGCCTGATTGGCCTGAAATCCGCCCCTACCCCCCCTGAAAAGCCGCTTTAGTCAAATCAGACCGCCACAGCGTCATATTGTCGTAATTCGACAATTAATGAAGGCATTTTCGGAAATTCATCACCTCAATAATTGCAAAAAGACAATCAATTCACAGAGCGAACCCGTCCTGTCACCATGCGGAAACGAAAACGGCACCCCTATGGGCGCCGAAATCGAGCTGAGAGGGGCCTCAGAGCTGTTCCATCACCTCGTCAGAGGCTTCGAAATTGGTCGTCACCCGCTGAACGTCATCATCGTCTTCCAGCGCATCGACCAGCTTCATCAGCTTCTGCATCCCTTCAAGGTCCAGTTCGGTGGTGGTGGTTGGCCGCCAGACCAGTTTGGTCGACTCCGATTCACCCAATTCTGCTTCCAGCGCCGTCGACACGTCGTTCAGATCGGTATCGGCACACCAAACGACATGGCCGTCCTCCGAGCTTTCTACGTCTTCTGCACCGGCTTCGATTGCCGCCATCATGACGGTGTCGGCATCGCCAACTTCCGCCGGATAGGTCACTTCGCCCTTGCGTTCGAACATGAACCCCACCGACCCGGTTTCACCAAGGTTGCCGCCGTTCTTGGTGAAGGTGGACCGCACGTTCGATGCTGTGCGGTTACGGTTGTCGGTCATCGCTTCGACGATCACCGCCACGCCGTTGGTGCCATAGCCTTCGTAACGGATTTCTTCGTATTCGTCGCCATCGCCAACCTGCGATTTCTTGATCGCGCGGTCGATCACGTCCTTGGGTACCGAATTCGACTTTGCTTCTTTCACCGCTAGGCGCAAGCGCGGGTTCTTGTCGGGATCGGGGTCGCCCATTTTCGCGGCGACGGTGATTTCTTTCGACAATTTGGAAAACAGCTTGGACCGCGCGGCGTCCTGACGCCCTTTGCGGTGCTGAATATTTGCCCATTTAGAATGGCCGGCCATGATGCCTCCGATCGATTTCTCTTGGTTTGGAGTTCTATAAGTCACCCGGGCGGGGGGCTGCAAGCCTCAGCCGCCCCTAAAATCAGGCGGATCAGAGTGGCCAGAGCAACGGAATCAGCGCCGAGGCCAAAATCCCCATGCTCAGATTGAGCGGAATGCCCACCCGCATGAAATCGGTAAACTTGTACCCGCCGGGCCCGTAGACCAACATATTGGTCTGATACCCGATCGGGGTGGCAAAGCTGCATGATGCCGCCACCATCACGGCCACCACCAAGGGCCGCGGATCGATCCCCATCGCATCGGCCAACCCGATGGCAATCGGCGTCACCACGACCGCAACGGCGTTGTTTGATACCATTTCGGTCAACACCGAAGTCAGCAGGTAAATCACCCAAATCACCACAAACGCGGGCATTCCCGCCAATAACGGCGCAATGGCATTGGCGATCAACGCCACCGCCCCGGTATGATCCAGCGCCGCCCCAATCGCCAGCATGGCAAAGATCAGCGCCAATAACCGCCCGTCGACAAAGGAAAACGCTTCGTCGGAATCGATGCAGCGCGTGACCAGAACCACCCCCACCGCGATCATCGACAACAGCAGGATCGGGGCCACGCCAAACCCGGCAAGCACCACAACCGCCAGCAGCGACACCACCGCCAGCGGTGCGTGACCGCGGCGGAACGCGCGCGCCGAGGGTTGGGTCACATCGACCATATCCATGTCGCGCGCCAACCGGTGAATATCTTCTGGGGCCCCTTCCAGCAGCAGCGTATCACCAACCCGGACCACCAGTTCATCCAACTGCAAGCCGATGTTCTGATTGCGACGATGCACCGCCAACGGATAAACCCCGTACCGGCGGCGCAACCGCATCGATCCCATCGACCGCCCGACCATTTTACACCCCGGGGTGATCAGAACCTCGACGGTCGATGTTTCCACCGCGCCGACCTGATCGAGCCGTTTGAGGCTTTTGTCGCGCTGCAGGCTCAGCAGTTCGGTCATTCGGGTGCGCAACACGACCCGGTCGCCGACCTGCAACGTGACATCCTGCAAATTGCGCCGCAGCGAATGATCGCCACGGATCACATCGATCAGCCGGACGCCTTCGCGCTTGAACAACTGAACGCTCAGCACTTCGCGTCCGATCAGGTTGGATTCGGGCGGGATCACTGCTTCGGTGAAAAACTTCATCTTCGACCGGTCGGTCAACATCGACGCCATCGAGGTCCGCTCGGGCAGCAATTTGCGCCCGAACAGCAACAGGTAAATCATCCCCCAGGCGACCAGAACCAAGGCCAGCGGCGTCACTTCGAATATGCTGAACCCTTCCAGCCCCTGCGCCCGCGCGACCCCGTCGACTAGCAGGTTGGTCGAGGTGCCGATCAGCGTCAGGGTGCCGCCGATAATTGCGGCATAGCTTAATGGAATCAGCAACTTGGACGCGGCCACCCCCATGGTTCGCGCCAATTGCACGAAGACCGGAATCATCACCACGACAACCGGCGTGTTATTCATGATGGCAGATCCCACCACCGCCACTGCCAGCAACATCGCCAGCGCCAGTTTCGGGCTTTTCTGTGCCTGCCGGTCGGCCGCGGCGGTGATCGCATCCAGCGCCCCGGTCCGCACCAACGCGCCCATCACGATGAACATCGCCGCAATGGTCCAAGGTGCCGGGTTCGACAATACCATCAGCGCGGCATCATAGGGCAATAGCCCCAGCGCCAGCAGCACTGCCACCCCGGCAATCGCCACCACTTCGGTCGGCAGGACTTCCTTGGTGAACAGCACGAACATTCCCAGCACCACGCAAAGCGCAACGACGGCCTGGCCGGTTTGGGATAATTCAATCAGCAGCATTCAATCCGCGCGCCTCGGTCATAAACTGGTTCAGTTTTGCCCAGCAAGCGGACGGCAACAAGAGGGATTATCGTCTGGGTGCCGGAACGCCGCAGCGGATCGTGTCAAAGCCCTGCCTGTTGCAACCGTCCACCCTGCCGGATCATCCGGATATCGATGGCTTTGCCGGTGCGGTCATCGGTTTCCACGAAGACGCCGGACAGGGTTGCTTCTTCCAGCGCCGGGGTGAACCGCGATTTCGCCATGCCGGTAACAAAGCGGCGCATCGGTTCAGTTTTTTCCATGCCAATCACGCTGTTGTAATCGCCGCACATGCCCGCATCGGTCAGAAAACCGGTCCCTTTTGGCAAAATCTGGGCATCGCCGGTGGGCACATGGGTATGGGTGCCAACGACAAGGCTGGCGCGGCCATCGCAGAAATGCCCCATGCCCATCTTTTCGCTGGTCGCTTCGCAATGGACATCAACCAGCGCCGCCTGCACCGCGCCGCCCAGAACATGCTGGCGCAGCACCGTATCGATGGCGGAAAACGGATCGTCAAAGGCCCGTTTCATGAACACGTTGCCCAGAACCTGCGTCACCAGGATCTTGCGGCCGCGCCGGTCGCTGAACACCCGGTGGCCACGCCCCGGTGCCCCTTTGGCAAAATTCAACGGCCGCAGGATGCGCGGTTCGGTTTCGATGAATTGCAGCATCTCTTTTTGGTCAAAGGAATGATCGCCCAGCGTCACGCAATCGGCCCCGGCTTCCAGCAGAAGCTTGGCATGCGCGGCACTCAATCCCGCGCCACTGCTGGCGTTTTCGCCATTGACCACAACGAAATCCAACCGCCAGTCGTCGCGCAGACGCGGCAGGTTTTCACTCACGGCGCGCCGGCCCGCGCGCCCCATCACATCGCCTAGAAACAATATTCTCATACCGCTTGCTAGGCTTCCCGGTACGAAGGTTCAAGAGAGAGGCTGCGCGACCTCCTTTCATTGTTACCAAAATACTCCTGCCGGAGGCCAGGTTTTCCGCCTCTGCGGATGCGCAATAACCCTCCCGCGGTTGCTAAAAATGTTTTAATCTCAATGGAATATAGCCCGCCTCACCCGCGCAAGGTTTCGGGATGGTTCGCAGTGGTTTGCCGATACGATTGCAGATATTTTTTCACGCTTTCAAACAGGCCGGCAACGGCCGGGGTGAAAAGCCTGCCCATAGGGAAGTCTGCGGTTGGTGAAGGACCACGGTTCGTCAAACGACCCGATCCACCAGATGCCGGGATTGAATACCGCACCCGTTTTATCCGCAGCCGCAACGGCTCAAAGCAGACGAATCGGGTATCAGCCCCCAGACAAAGGCTCCGGTGCGCTGGAACCGTCAGCGCACCGGGCGATCCTTGCTTGCATGTTGCAACGCAGATCGCGGCTGTCTTGAACGACAAATCCAACCCGACAAACCGTTTCATGCCTCGATCCGGCAATCAGGTTTGGCAAGGCAGATCAGCCCAGAACTTTCGTCACACTGATTGCGACCTTCTCGCTCAGTTCTCCGATATGATCGTCCGTCATGATAAACGGCGGTGCCAACAGGATGTGATCGCCCTTCTGGCCATCGATCGTCCCCGACATCGGATAGCAGATCAGCCCGGCTTCCATCGCGGCTTTCTTGAGCTTCGCAGCGATCTTCTGGCTGGGATCGAACGGTGCCTTAGTTTCGCGGTTCTCGACAAGTTCGATGCCGCGAAACAGACCGCGACCGCGAATATCGCCGACATGGGGATGTTGTCCAAGCAGGCTGCGCAAGGCGTCGTCAAGTTTTTCCCCAAGGGAAGTCACACCCGCGACCAAGCCCCGATCCAGCAGCGCACGCACCACGGCCAATCCCGCCGCAGTCGCCACCGGATGACCGATATAGGTATGACCGTGTTGGAAAAACCCCGATCCACTTGCAATCGCATCATAGATCGCCCCGGAACACAGCATCGCTCCGATCGGTTGATATCCCGCGCCCAGCCCCTTGGCGATACACAGGATATCCGGTGCGACCCCATCGGCTTCGCAAGCATAGAGATACCCGGTCCGGCCCATGCCGCACATGACTTCGTCCAAAATCAGCAACACGCCATAGCGATCACAGATTTCGCGGATGCGCTTGAAATACCCTTCGACTGCGGGCACCGCCCCAAGCGTTGCCCCGACCACGGGTTCAGCGACGAAGGCCATCACGGTATCGGGGCCAAGGCGCAGAATCTCATCTTCCAGTTCCTGCGCGGCACGCTGGCCGTATTCATGGGCGGTTTCTTTTTCTGCCTTGAAACGGTACTCATAGCAGGGGGCGATATGGCTGACATCCAGAAGAAGCGGCCCAAATTGCGCCCGGCGCCATTCGTTGCCGCCGGTGGCCAGTGCCCCCAGCGTGTTGCCGTGATAGCTTTGCCGCCGGGCGATGATCCGGCTTCGCTCTGGCTGGTCGATTTCGACGTAATACTGCCGCGCCAGCTTGAGCGCGGCTTCCACCGCTTCGGACCCACCGGAGACGAAATAAACCCGCGACAAGTCGCCCGGCGCATGCTGGATCAAAAGCTCTGCCAACGCTTCCGCCGGTTCAGACGTGAAGAAACTGGTATGGGCAAAGGCCAGCCGGTCAAGCTGATCTTTGATCGCTGCCGTAACCCCGGCATCCCCATGTCCAAGGCATGAAACCGCAGCCCCACCCGATCCGTCGAAATACCGCTTTCCTTCGGAATCGATCAGGTAGCAACCCTCGCCGCGCACGGCGACAGGAGGGGAGATGCGCGTGTCGCGCGGAAATACGTTACTCATACTCGAGCTCTTTCTTTCAGTTTTGGAGCGTTGTTAAGGAAAGGCGCACTCGGGGTGCGTCAAGGTTGGCCGCAGCCATGATGGCAAGTGTCAAGTTCATTCCGATGGGTCCAGTCGCGTTGATTTTCAGTGTCTATTTTTTTCGTTCTGGGGCCGGCTCCCAATACGCGCCAAGCTGACGCAAACTGTCTTCGCGCCGCTGCATCGTTTCGATTGCTTCATTTCCCTCGGCGGCGGTGATCAACACCATCAGCGCGGTGCCGATCGAATGGGCTGCTATTGTCGATTGAAACGGCGCAGGGCTTTCGTTGCGTGCGATAAAAACATGGTCGGCACACAGGGCCAGCGGCGAAACGGCGCTGTCGGTAATGGACAGAACACACGCCCCGCGATCGGCCGCCTGCGTGGTCAGCGCCACGCTTTCCTGGCTGTAGGGTTCATATCCGACAACGATCAGCGCGTCGTCAGGTCCAATCTCGTCAAGGCTGTTGAAGATGCCTGCGCCGTGATCGGCGACCATGACCCCGTTGTCGCGGATCATGCGGTAGGAATAATACATCAAGTAGGCGACGGGATAGCAACTGCGGCGCCCCAGGAAAAACAGCTTCCGTGCGGCGCGCATCGCCCCGACGGCCGAATCCAGCTGATCGACGTCGATCTTGTCCCAGCTGCGGCGCAGATTGCGTTCATCCTCTTCCAGAAGATCCTGGGTGATGCGGCTGGTCTGGTCCTGTTGACCATAGGTGGCAAGGTTGCGCACGCGGGTGGTCAGCGGCCCTTCGACCCGTTCGCGCAGTTCGGCCTGAAGTTCGTCGCGCAGGCTATTCCAATCGTCATAGCCCAATTTGCGGGCCAGACGCAGCATGGTGGGCGGGGTGACACCGCAGGCCGTTGCAAGCGTTCGCATCGACGATAGGGCGATGTCATCGCTGTTGGCGATCAGATATCGCAACACGCCCTGCATCTTGGGACTGAGGTCCGGAAGCGCTGCCTGCGCCCGACGTTCCAGATCATTCCGCATCAGCAACTCACCTCAAATATTCCATTTGATCCATGCGTAAGGAATTATGTAACATTCATTACATTTTTGAGCAAGTGTTTTCCCAAACGCTAAGCGGTGCCGTGGGAACGCCAGGGGATGCGCGACTGACGGTCCTGAAAGGAAACCTCAGGAACGCAAAATTATCCAATAATATCCGTATAGTTATATGCCTGCGCACCGAAACCAATGCCTGCCCGCTTTCGTACAGCGGGCCGGTCCAGCCACAACGCGGGCACAGCACAGACATGGTTTATTGTCGGCCTGCCGACAGGCAAAGCACGCCAATACGCATGGCGTTTTACGGTATTGGCAGGGCGATCAGATGGACAGAATGCCCCGTTCGGTCACGATCATGTCGAGCGGCTGATCGGTCGGTTCCAGCGGCAGCGCCTCGGTTTCTTGCGCGGCATAGGCAAAGCCAATGGCCAGAACCGGGCCGCTGGCGCGCAAAACTTCTAACGTGCGGTCATAAAACCCGCCGCCATACCCAAGCCGATTGCCCTGCCGGTCAAAGGCGACCAAGGGCACGATCACGATTTCGGGCGTAATGAAATCCTCGACCATCGGGACCTGCGCCCCGAACGGGCCGTCTTTCAACGCGCAATCCGGTTCCCAGCGGGAAAATTTCAACGGTTGGCCTGCTGCTTGAATAACCGGCACCGCCACCGGGCCATATGCGGCGGCTTCGGCCATGGCGGCAAGCGGGCTGATTTCGCTGCGGATCGGCATATAGCCCGACACCGGCACGCCGCGATGGCCGGCGAGGATTTCCGACAGGAAGGACGCGCGCCCGCCCGAACCTGCTTCATGCGCGGCTGCGCGACGGACTAATGCAGCTTCGCGTGCTGCGGTTTTGAATGCGGCAAGATCAGTCATATCAGCTCCTTCAAACACGGCAGGATCGGTCACATCAACACCGAAGCCGCCAGCCCGAGAAAGGCGAAAAATCCGACCACATCGGTCACCGTGGTCACAAACGGTCCCGAGGCAAGCGCCGGATCGATACCGGCGCGGTCCAGCGCCATCGGGATCACGATGCCGCCCAGCGCCGCAGCGATCTGGGTAAACAGCATCGCCAGACCGATCACCAGCGCCAGCATCGGCACCCCGAACCAAAGCGCCACAACCAAGGCCATCGTACCGCCGAAGATCAGCCCGTTCAGCGCCCCGACCGACACTTCACGCAGCACAACGCGCATCGCGTTTTGCGCGGTAAGGTCACGGGTGGCCAGCGCCCGCACCGCCACCGTCATGGTCTGGGTGCCCGCATTGCCCCCCATCGAGGCCACGATCGGCATCAGCACCGCCAGCGCCACCATCTGATTGATGGTTTCGGCAAACATGTCGATCACCAAAGAGGCGAGGATCGCCGTCAAAAGGTTCACGAACAGCCACAGCGCCCGGCCCTTGGCGGCCTCAAAGATGGTATCTGTCAGGCTGGCTTCGTCGCCAACACCGGCAAGACGCAGAATGTCTTCTTCGTGTTCTTCATCCAGAACCGCCATCGCGTCGTCGATGGTGATGACCCCGACCAGCCGGTTGTCTTCATCGACCACGGGGGCGGAAATCAGGTGATACTGGTTGAACGCATAGGCAACGTCGGCTTCGTCTTGCAACACCGGAATGACCTGAAACACGTCTTCCACGATTTCGGTCAACGGTACATTGCGGCGCGAACTCATCAGTTTGCCCAGCGTCACATTGCCAACCGGGTGGATGCGTGGATCGACCAGAACCACGTGATAGAATTGTTCCGGCAGTTCTTCGGCCTTGCGCAGAAAATCGATGGCTTCGCCCACTGTCCAGTGATCCGGCGCGACCACCACTTCGCGCTGCATCAGGCGCCCGGCAGAGGTTTCGGGATAGGCAAGCGCCTGTTCGACCGCGACACGATCGGAATCTTCCAGCGCGTCGAGGATCGCTTCTTGCTGCGGTTCATCAAGGTCTTCGACCAGATCGACCACATCGTCCGAATCCAGTTCCCGCACCGCTTCGGCCAAGACTTCGGGCGACAGGACCCTGATGATTTCTTCGCGCAGACCCTCTTCGAGTTCCGACAGGATGTCACCGTCGAATTCGCGGTCGTACAGCCGTACCAGCCGACGGCGGTCATACGGATTGAGCTGTTCCAAAAGGTCGGCGATGTCGGCCGCGTGCAGCGGTTCCATCAATTCGATCAGCTTGGCCTGATCGTTGGCGTCCACCGAATAGAGAATCGCGGCGATATCGCGGCGGCTGATGCTATAATCGCCCTCGGTCGCGCTGTCGGGTTGCGCTTCGCTGTGATCGAATTCGTCGCTCATGCCGCCCCTTTCGCCTGCTTTTTCTTCTCTTAGCCGAAGCAGCTTCAAGGAAACAGGTGCAGACTGGGAATTTACCGATGTTTTCGCCAAGAATACCATGACCGAGAAAGGAAGGTGCAATCGTGCAGAAAATTTTGCTGATCGGACAGGTTCTGAGCTTTGACGGCACGCCGTTCGAGACCGGCATCGACGCGGCGCGGTATGAACGGCGGGGCGGGGTTTTGATCCGCGACGGCAAGATTGCCGCCACCGGACCAGCCGAGGCCATGCGCCAAGATCACCCAGAGGCCGATATCGTCGATCACGGCGACAAGCTGATTCTGGCCGGGTTCGTCGATGCCCATGCGCATTATCCGCAGACCGGCATCATCGCCAGCTGGGGCAAGCGGCTGATCGATTGGCTCAACAGCTATACCTTCCCCGAAGAAACCCGGTTTTTCGATCCCGCCTATGCGGCGGAAATCTCGGAACGCTATCTTGACCTGACATTGGCGCATGGCACCACCACGGTGGTCAGCTATTGCACCATTCACCCGACCAGCGTCGAGGCGTTTTTCACCGCCGCGCAGGCACGTGGGCAACGGGTGGTGGCGGGCAAGACCTGCATGGACCGCGATACCGCCCCCGACGGGCTGCGCGACAGCGCGCAATCGGCCTATGACGACAGCAAGGCGCTCTTGGAAAAATGGCACGGGGTGGACCGGCTGAGCTATGCGATCACGCCGCGATTTTCCCCCACATCGACGCCGGAGCAGCTCAACGCGCTTGGTGCTTTATGGGGCGAACATCCCGATTGCCTGATGCAGACGCATCTGTCCGAACAGGTCGATGAAATCGCTTGGGTGAAATCGCTTTATCCGCAGGCGCGGGATTATCTGGACACTTACGAAGCGCACGGATTATTGCGCCCCGGCGGGCTTTACGGTCATGCGATCCATCTGGAAGATCGCGAAAAGGATCGGTTGAAGGAGGTCGATGCATCGCTGATCCATTGCCCGACCTCGAACACCTTCATCGGGTCGGGCCTGTTCGATATGGGCGGGTTGATGGCGGCGGGGCACCGGATCGGGCTGGCCACAGATACCGGTGGCGGGTCCAGCTTTTCCATGCTGCGCACGATGGCAGCGGCGTATGAAATCGGCCAGATCCGGCATAATCCGATCCACCCGGCGCAATTGCTGTGGCTGGCCACCGCCGGATCGGCGCGCGCCCTGCGGATGGAGGATAAAATCGGCAATATCGCCCAGGGGATGGAGGCCGATCTGGTGGTTCTGGATCTGGAATCGACCCCCGATATCGCGCAGCGCGCGGCGCGGGCCAACGATATCTGGGAAGCGGTTTTTCCCACCATCATGATGGGCGATGACCGGGCGATTGCGGCGACCTATATCGGCGGGCGTCAGTCGCAGGGACCGGCCAGCGTCAGCACCCAGTAATCCTTGGCTTTACCGATGCCGAAACGGGAATAGCGCCGGTTCAGCATGTTCTTGCGGTGCGGCGGCGATTCCATCCAGGCCGAGATAACCTTGGCGATTGTTTGTTGCCCAAGCGCAATATTTTCCGCCATCGCGGCGCGGCAATACCCGGTCGCCTTGATCCGGTCGGAAAAGCTGCGGCCATCCTGACTGCGATGGTTGAAATAGCCGCGGTTCGCCATGTCTTGGGCGTGGCCGTTCGCGGCTTTGTTCAGCTTGCTATCCGCGTGCAACGGCGGCAGCCCGCGCCGGGCGCGTTCAGCATTCAGCAACGCGACCGCAGATTGCGCGGTACCGGCCCGCGCCTGCCCGCC
This sequence comes from Thalassovita gelatinovora, assembly GCF_001458355.1. Classification (GTDB taxonomy): domain Bacteria; phylum Pseudomonadota; class Alphaproteobacteria; order Rhodobacterales; family Rhodobacteraceae; genus Thalassobius; species Thalassobius gelatinovorus. The sequence goes on from NZ_CYSA01000015.1 coordinate 133,158, forward strand.
CTGCCCGGTCAGCATTGCAGGCGCGCCGATGGCCATGCAGGCCGCCAGCGCGACCACGATGATCGTTTTTTTACGCACCTTGCACCCCTTAGGTTACCCCATCAGTTTTGATACTAACCGCTGCTGCGTTGCGATCAATACATCCAAAGGGAGGGTCAGCAGATTACCGCCGCGCACCACTTGGCGCGATTCGACGAACAGGTCGCGGACCTTCATCGGCCCGGCCAGCAACAGCGCCGCCGGGTCCCAGCTACCGGCGCTTTCGATGCTGTTGATATCCCAGATCGCGATATCGGCGCGCTTGCCAACCGCGATCTGACCGCAATCGGGTCGGTTTAGGACCTCTGCCCCGCCGCGGGTGGCAATTTCCAGCGCCTCGCGGGCGCTCATCGCGTCGGCGCCGTTTGCGACCCGCTGCAACAGCATCGACTGGCGGGCTTCGGCGATCAGGTTGCCGCTGTCATTGCTGGCCGATCCGTCAACGCCCAGTGCCACCTTTACGCCAGCATCGCGCATGGCACGCACCGGTGCGATGCCCGACCCGAGCCGACAATTGGAACAAGGGCAATGCGCCACCCCGGTCCGGCTGCGGGCGAACAGATCGATTTCCTGCCGGTCGAGTTTCACGCAATGGGCATGCCAGACGTCATCACCGGTCCACCCCAGATCTTCGGCATATTGCCCCGGCCGACAGCCGAATTTTTCCAGCGAATAGGAAATGTCTTCGTCGTTTTCGGCCAGGTGGGTGTGCAGCATTACGCCCTTGTCGCGGGCCAGCAGCGCCGCGTCGCGCATCAATTCGCGGCTGACCGAAAACGGTGAACAGGGGGCGACACCGACGCGGCACATCGACCCTTCGGTCGCGTCATGGAACCGGTCGATGACCCGGATGCTGTCATTCAAGATGTCTTCTTCGCGTTCGACCAGTGAATCGGGCGGCAAGCCGCCATCGCTTTCGCCAATGCTCATCGCGCCACGGGTTGGATGGAAGCGCAGCCCGATTTCCGCCGCCGCCTCGATCGTGTCGTCCAACCGTGCGCCGTTGGGATAAAGGTAAAGGTGATCCGAACTGAGCGAACAGCCCGACAGGGCCAGTTCCGCCAACCCGATCTGCGCCGAAATCCGCATTTCTTCGGGGCCGAACCGGGACCAGATCGGATATAGTGTCTGCAGCCAGCCAAACAGCAGCGCGTCCTGCCCGCCCGGCACCGCGCGGGTCAGCGTCTGGTAGAGGTGATGATGGGTATTCACCAATCCCGGCGTCACCACGCAACCCTTGGCCAGCACGACCTCGCCGCGGTCCGGCAGGGTGTGGCCGATTGCGGCGATCACCCCGTTTTTCAGATGAATATCCGCGCCATGCAATTCGCGCCGCCCGTCATCCATGGTCAGAATGGTATCGGCGTTTTTGATGGTAAATTCGGTCATGTCAGTCCCCACACACGTGTCCGCCCCTTTCGGTTCCCGTGTGTGGAAATGCGCGACAGAAAGGGGCGAAGGACTCGCGCAGCCGCCCTAAATTGCCAGATCAAGGAAATTATTCAAGCGGCACGCGCGACAGAATTTCCAGCGCTTCGGCATGTTGCTGTTTCGAGGCGGCGGCAACCACCCGGCCGCCATTATGGGCCGGACCGCCCTGCCAATCGGTGACGATTCCACCGGCGGCTTCGATCACCGCGATCGGGGCCTGAATATCGTAATTCGACAGACCCGCTTCGATCACCAGATCGATCTGTCCAGCGGCGACCAGCGCATAAGCGTAGCAATCCATACCATAACGGGTCAGCTTGGCCTGTGCCGCAACCTGTTGAAATCCTGCCATTTCATCAGGGTTTCCCACTTCGGGGAAGGTGGTAAACACGATGGAATCGGACAGCGGCCGGTCGGATCGGGTGGCCAGATCGGCCCCCCCCCGTGGCCCGGTCATCCGGGCGTGGCCAAACCCGCCTTCGAATCGTTCGCCGATATAGGGCTGATCGATAAGGCCATAGATCGGGCCGGTCGAATCAGACACCGCGATCAGCACCCCCCAGGTCGGGGTGCCGCTGAGAAAGGCGCGGGTGCCGTCAATCGGATCAATCACCCAGGTCAATCCGCTGCTGCCAGGGGTCGCGCCGAATTCTTCGCCCACGATGGCATCATCGGGGCGGCGGCCGGCCAGAACCGCACGGATTGCCTGTTCGGCGGCGCGGTCGGCTGCGGTAACAGGATCGAATCCCGCCGCAGCCTTGTTGTCCGCAGTCAAGCCGGGCGACCGGAAAAACGGCAAAATCACCGCCCGCGCGGCATCGGCCAACGCATGAGCAGTGTCGATTACATTTTGAGCATCCAGTTGTTCAGCCATAAGGTCCCCGCCGCGCTGTCTGGGCGCATGGGTACCTCAGGGTCTGATCAAGCTCAAGCCACGTCGGACAGGCAGCGGGCCAGTTCGAACAGGCGTTTTCTCTGATGTTCGGGGATCGCGTAATAGCTGCGCACCAAATCCAATGCTTCCTTGTCCCCGATCAGGTCAGAGGGAAATATATTGGCGGTGTCACCGTCCCCCCCATCCTCTTCAAGACCGGCGAAGAAAAAGCCAACCGCGACATCCAATGCTTCGGCAATATCCCAAAGACGCGATGCGCTGACCCGGTTGGTGCCTGTTTCGTATTTCTGAATTTGCTGAAATTTGATTCCGACCTGTTCGGCCAATTGCTGTTGCGTCATCCCCACCAACCAGCGGCGGTGTCGAATACGTTTACCAACATGCACATCCACAGGGTGTGCCATTGAGCGACTCCTTCATACCATTCCAAGGCACCAAACTCGCCCTCACCCCGGATTGCATCCGGTGTTTCCCCAAGGGTTGTATGGTTCGTTACATATTCAAATAGTACTGAGTTTCATATCTCAATCAAGAATAAACACATCTATTAAGAGAAGTTTTCGGTTGAAAACACAATCTTAAGGATTCGCCCCCTAGCGCGGACAGAATCCAGCAAGACCCTATTTGACTTAGCCTTTTTCGCTTCGCATAACGCAGGCGACGGAGGATAACATGAAAGCCTATTCTATTTCCGAAAACGGAGCGCAGCCAGAAGTTTGCGATCTACCCGATCCGGTTCCCGTAAAAGGCGAAGCTTTGGTAAGAATCAGGGCGTGCGGTCTTAACTTTGCCGACCTGCTTATGATCAAAGGAAAATACCAGGAAACGCCGCAGGCCCCTTTCATCCTTGGGCTGGAAATGGCCGGGGTGGTTGAAGAGCTTGGTCCCGACACCGACGGCCCCGCACCGGGCACCCGGGTAGCGGTCTATAGCGGTCAGGGCGGATTGGCGGAATTGGGTTGCTTCCCGGCCAGCCGGCTGGTGGAAATTCCCGATCGCATGAGCTTCGAAGATGCGGCCGCCTTTCAAATCGCCTATGGCACCAGCCATGTCGCGCTTGACCATCGCGCACAGATGCGCCCCGGCGAAACGCTGTTGGTTCTGGGGGCGGCTGGCGGGGTCGGATTGACCGCGGTGGAAATCGGTAAACTGATGGGGGCCACGGTCATTGCCTGCGCCCGTGGTGCGGACAAGTTGCAAGCGGCCAAGACCGCCGGGGCCGACCACCTGATCGATGCCAAAACCCAAGATATCCGGCAAGAGGTCAAGGCACTTGGCGGCGCCGATGTGGTATATGATCCGGTCGGGGGCGAACAATGGCAAGCGGCGTTCCGCGCCTGCAACCCCGAAGCGCGGCTGATCCCGATCGGTTTCGCCAGTGGCGAGGTGCCGCAAATCCCGGCCAATCACCTGCTGGTCAAGAACCTGACTGTGCTGGGGCTGTATTGGGGCGGTTATCTGAAATTCCGCCCCGATGTGCTGACCGACAGCATGAAAACCCTGTTGGGTTGGTACGATCAGGGGCGGTTGAAACCCCATGTCAGCCATGTTTTACCGCTAGAGCGCGCCGCCGAGGGGCTGGAATTACTGCGGTCGCGGGCCTCGACCGGCAAGGTGGTGATCACGCCCTGACTGGTTCGACCTGTCGCAGAGGCTGGTATCCGGCCCGGATCATGTCCGCCAGCCGCGCGACCGGTTCGCTCAGCCGTTTTCCGGCCGTGTACATGTTGATCAGATAGACCCCGAGATCGGGCAGATCGGTGTTGTCCAGTTCGCTGAGCTGCGGCGGCGCGGTGCCTTCCAGCATTGTACAAACCGCCAGATCGGCGCTGACCGTCGCCTCGATCGTGCGATCGCTGTCGGTATCAACAACCGACGTCCAGGGCACGTTGGCATCGTCCAAGGTTGAAATCAGATCGGACCTGAAAGCACAGACGCGCCCTTGGGCGATGCGCAGTGGCCGCTGTTTCCATACCTGCGCCCCAGGGGCCCCGACCCAGCGCAACGGGATTTCGTTCAGCGTTTCACCATCCCGGTCCAACTTGCCTTCGGTGGTCAAGATCACGTCCAGTTCGCCGCGGTCAAACATTTCCTTCAGCTTGTTGGTATGGCTGGCGTTCAACTGCACCCGCATCCGTGGCATTTCCGCGGCGAACCGCTGCAACACCCGCGGAATCACCGGATAAACGATGTCATGCGGCACCCCGAGATGGATTTCACCGGCATAATCCTTGTGGGTCAGCCGCGCAAAGGCTTCGTCATTCAGATCGACCATCCTGCGCGCATAGCTAAGCAACTGTTCCCCCGCCGCCGTCAGGCTGACACCGCGCCCGGACCGTTCCAGCAGCGCCAGACCCAGCAAATCCTCAAGCCGCTTCAACTGCATTGAAACCGCCGATTGCGTCAAATTGAGGAAGCCCGCCGCGCGAGTCACCCCGCCCAATTCAGCGACCGCAACGAAAGAGCGCAGCGTCGTGATATCCAGATTTCGCATTCATCACACCTTTTGATGTGTTCATTCATAAACATTCGTTTTCCAAATGAACCATACTTCCCCATATGCATCAATAGAAATGATGAAACCCCCTCAATTAATCACAAATGGGAAGGCTACAAAATGTCGATGATGATCAATACCCAAGCAAACCGCCGCCCCGCCAATGGCCGGACCGCATCCTTTTTCACCCGCCTGATGCAGGCCAATGCCCTGATGCGTCAGCGCCACGCGCTGCGGATGCTTGACCAAGCCGCGCTCGACGATATGGGGCTGAGCCGGGCACAGGCCGATGCCGAAGCGCGCCGCCCGATCTGGGACGCGCCCAACGCCTGGCTCAAATAAACGTAAAAAAGCGCGAATCCGCAGCACCGGAAACTTGAAAACGGTCGCAAGGTCACCGATATTCACTATAAGCCCCTCGAATGGGGCAAAACAGTTTACCAATCGGAGGCTTTAATGGCTGAATTCGACACGATCCGGAACGCTGCGGGCACCCGCACGGCCCAGATTGACGCGGGCCTGCGCGCCCATATGAACAAGGTCTATGGCACCATGTCCATCGGCCTGTTGCTGACCTTCGCGGTCGCATGGGCGGTGGGCACGTCGCCCGAATTGCTGGGCATGCTGCGCGATCCGATGACGCTGCGCCCCAATATTCTGGGCTATATCGTCATGTTCGCGCCGCTGATCATGGTCTTTGCCTTCAGCGCGGCGCTGAACCGCCTGTCCGCAGCCGGTGCGCAGACCTTCTTTTATGTCTTCGCGGCGGTGATGGGGCTTAGCCTGAGCTGGATCTTCGTGGCCTTCACCGGCTTCTCGATCGCGCAAGTCTTCCTTGTCACCTCGATTTCCTTCGCGGGCTTGTCGCTTTGGGGCTACACCACGAAGAAGGACATTTCGGGCTGGGGATCGTTCCTGATCATGGGGCTGATCGGTATCATCGTCGCCTCGATCATCAACATTTTCCTTGGGTCGCCGGCGATCAACTTCGCGATTTCCATCATCGGTGTGCTGATCTTTGCCGGTCTGACCGCCTATGACACCCAGAAGATCAAGTCGACCTACCTTCAGCACGCCCATAGCGGCGACAGCGAATGGCTGGGCAAGGCGGCGATCATGGGCGCGTTGAGCCTGTATCTGGACTTCATCAACCTGTTCATGATGCTGCTGCAACTGCTGGGCAACCGCGAATAAGCACCATCGAAGATTAGAATAACGGGCCGCCCTTCGGGGCGGCCTTTTTGTTGCGTGGGGCGTGTTGACTGCTGCGCCCGATGTCATTCGCAAGAAGTTGCACAAGCCCAAAAACAGGTTTCCCTTGCCGCCTAAAATGCAGCATAATTCGCGCGACAGATAGGGAATGACCGATGCAAACCAGCCGCTATGCCTTTGCCGCCGTTTTCAGCGCCGCCGCGACGACCGCTTCAGCCCAACCCGATGCATGGCACCTACTGAACCAGATCGGGATCGAAGAGATCATCACCGACACCAGCTATGAGGTCCGCAAGACCTATCCAGCCGGGTTGGAACAGGGATCGCGGAATTTCGAAATCACCGGCTATGCTGCCCCGATGATCCCGGGCGAAACAGTCCGCGACTTGATCATGGTGTCGGATATGGGGCTATGCCCGCTTTGCGGCGGCTCTGACCATGGTGCCAATCTGCAAATCACCCTGGCCGATCCGATCGCAATGACCGATGACTCTGTGCGCATCACGGTGCGCGGCACCCTGAACCGGATCGACGACCCGGAAACCTGGCAGGCGGTCATTCTGCAAGACGCGCAGATCGTGGCGCGGTAACATCGTAACAGCGGGCCGTGTCGTCGGCCCGTTTCTGCCGCTCAGGTCGCCACGCCGAACAGCAGCCCGACCACGAAGGTCACGGCCATTGCCAGACCGCCCCAGAACAGCACCCTGACAACGCCCGGCCCCTTGGGGGCCCCGCCCAGCCAAGCCCCCAGAGCGCCCAGCAGCGCCAGCGCCAGCATGGTGATCGCGGCAATCACCGGCATACCGATCCCATTGGGCGTGATCACCGCCCCGGCCAAGGGCAGGACACCGCCCAGCGCAAAGGCCAGCGCCGACGCGATGGCCGCTTCCAGCGGGTCGGCACCAGTCATTTCGGTCAGCCCCAGTTCTTCTCGGGCATGGGCATCAAGCGCATCATGTTCGGTCATTTCACGCGCCACCTGCAGCGCCAGACCCGACGACACGCCGCGCGCCCGCAACCCCTCTGACAATTCGTAGAGTTCATATTCCGGGTCTTCTTCCAACGCGATAAGTTCACGCGCCAGATCGGCGGCTTCGGTATCTGATTGCGCCGACACCGACACATATTCCCCCGCCGCCATCGAAAACGCCCCAGCGGTCAGGCCGGCCAGCCCGGTCAGCAACACGCCGGACCGGTCCATCCCTGCGGCCAAGACCCCGACCAGCAGGCTGGCGGTCGAAACGATCCCGTCATTGGCGCCCAGAATAGAGGCACGCAGCCAACTGCTGCGATTGATGTAATGGCCTTCTTTCGGCATCGTCTTCTCCTGCTTCGGCAATGGGATATGCGATTGCAGGGGGCTTGTTGAGGGGAAACTTGAACAATCGTGCTGCGACTTAAAGCGCGGTGCGGTCAAGACCGGGCCACGCACAAAAGAAAAACGCCGCGCGGCTCGGGGCTGCGCGGCGTTCTCAATCGTCAGGTCAGGGAAGATCTTATTTGATCTTGCCTTCCTTGTATTCGACATGCTTGCGCACAACCGGGTCGTATTTACGTACAACCATCTTTTCGGTCATGGTACGGGCGTTCTTCTTGGTCACATAGAAGTGGCCCGTGTCTGCGGTCGAGTTCAGACGGATTTTGATCGTCGTTGGCTTCGCCATTTGTTTATCTCCAGTCTCATTCGAAACGGGTCAGTCGGGCCGCCCGTGGAATCCTTGAAGCCCGCCTTGTAAGGCTTCCGTGCCCCGAGTCAACCGCTATTTGACGTTCCTGGCACGGCGGGCCGAATTCCCCTCGGGTGATGGCAATCCCCCCTGCCCCAAACCCGCTCCGATCATCGTATCACGGCAACGGTATGAAATGCGCGGAGGGCCTGTAAGCCGGATTCTGTCATAGGCGGGTTGCCCCGCCCGAGATGACCATTCCTCTGAACGAACCGTTACCGATCCGCCTATAGCTGCCAACCCGGGCCTCTGGGTCAAGGCAGACCCTGCGGTGATATCCGGCGAACCGGATCATGCCCGCGCGAGGCCCCTATTCGGCATTGCTCCGGGTGGGGCTTGCCGTGCCGGTCCTGTTACCAGTCCCGCGGTGGGCTCTTACCCCACCGTTTCACCCTTACCCCTGCGGACAGGGGCGGTTTGTTTTCTGTGGCGCTTTCCCTGGGGTTGCCCCCGCCGGGCGTTACCCGGCACCCTTACCTTGTGGAGTCCGGACTTTCCTCCCGGGCCTTGCGGCCCAAGCGGCCATCCGTCCCTCCGCGCTCGTGTGATCTAGGCGGTCGGGGTGGATTGGTCAACGGGGAAGCGTGCCGCGAGGTCTGCAATCAAGCCCCGGTCGGTTTCGTCCAGCGGTCCGGTGACACCGGGCCGGAACCGAAGGCGAAAGGCATCCAAGACGGCTTCGGGGCTGAACCGGTCAATGCCATAGCCGAACCGCGCGGCATCGGTGAAGAAATCCCCCGGCTCCGCAGCTTCGGGCCAGATCGACAATCCCTGCCGCGCCAGACGCTGCCAGTCGAAACGCGCACCGGGATCGTATTTGCGATCCGGGGCCATGTCGGAATGGCCGATCACCCGTTCGGGCGGAATAGGCCAGCGCGCCATGATCCGACGCAGCAGTGCCTCCAGCGCCGCCATCTGCGGTTGGGAAAACGGATGCGTGCCCAGATTGGCCAATTCGATCCCGATCGAACGGGAATTGATGTCGCCAACAGCGCCCCATTGCCCGGCCCCCGCATGCCAGGCACGCATATCTTCTTCGACCAGTTGCCAGATTTGGCCGCGTTCACAGATCAGGTAATGCGCCGAAACCTCGGCCAGCGGGTCGCACAGCCGATCCAGCGCCGCCTCGGCGCTGGTCATCGCGGTATAATGCAAAACGATCAGATCGGGGCGCGCGCCATCGCGGCGGGGCCCGAAATTCGGCGAAGGATGCGGGATCGGGTCCGGCCTGTCAGCCACCGCTGACCTTGCGGAACGGGGCCGGATTCCACGAACAGGCATAACCATCCCCATCGGGATCAACACCCAAACGGTCCTTCTGCGGCCCGCCCTTTTGCAGGAATGCAGCCTGCGCCTGATCGGGTGACATGTATTTGGCGCAATTGCGCTTTGCCCGGCCTTCGCTGGCGGCAAAGCGCGAATACATCTGCTGTCCCACCGGGTTCGTGGTCGACAATGCATAATTGACGATATTGGGTCCGGTATTTCCGGGGCGCGTCGGCAGGTCGGTCGGCTGAACGACTTCATATTGCGCCCGGTTCTGTTCGATCTTCTGCGCATCGCTTTCGATGGAGCGCAGGGTCGAAACATCCTCGAAATCGTTTTCCGTGGAAATGCCGCTTGGTCCCAAAGCAACCTGCGGCGCCGGGTTCAACGGGGTCGCATCGATCGGCTGTTCGCCCGAATTCAACGCCGCCGCAGTTGCCGCGGCCAACCGTTCGGCTTCGGTTTCTTCGGTTCCATACGACGTCGCGCTGTTGGTGCTTGTATAGCCGAGTTGTTCTTCGGACACTGCCATCGGGGCTGCCAGCGGTTGCCCTTGACCGGCCAGCGCGACATCGCGCGCGGCCTGCTTTTGCCGTTGATCGGCATAGCTGTCGAAACCGACGCCCGGATTGCTGTCGGGAATCGACGCATCGCAAGCCGCCAGCCCGAGAACTGCCAAAGAACAAAGGATAAACCGCATCGTGAAATCCTGCCCGTTTCTGTTTGCCCGAAGGCTTACCACCATTTACCCGGTTTTGCCACAAAACCAGCGGCCTTTTCCAAGGCATAGGCGGTATTCAGCAAATCGCCTTCTTCCCACGGGCGGCCGATCAGTTGCAGCCCCAGCGGTAGCCCCTGCGCATCCAGCCCGGTGGGAACGCTGATACCCGGCAGACCGGCCAGGTTCACCGTCACGGTAAAGACGTCGTTAAGATACATCTTGACCGGATCGGCATCGGTCATTTCGCCCAGACCAAAAGCCGCCGATGGCGTCGCCGGGGTCAGGATCGCGTCGATCCCGGCAGCAAACACATCGTCGAAATCTTTCTTGATCAACGTACGCACCCGGCGGGCGCGGTTGTAATAGGCGTCATAGAACCCCGCCGACAGCACATAAGTGCCGATCATCACCCGGCGCTGGACCTCGGCGCCGAAGCCTTCGGCGCGGGTTTTTTCATACATTTCGGTAATGCCGTCGCCCGCCTCCAGTTTGGCGCGATGGCCATAGCGCACCCCGTCATAGCGGGCCAGGTTGCTTGATGCTTCGGCGGGGGCGATCACGTAATAGGCAGGCAGCGCGTATTTGGTATGCGGCAGCGAAATATCGACGATCTCGGCGCCGGCATCCTTCAACATGGCGCGGCCATCTTCCCACAGCTTGTCGATCTCGGCGGGAATGCCATCCATATGGTATTCTTTTGGAATACCGATCTTCTTGCCCTTGATGTCGCCGGTCAGCATCGATTCGAAATCCGGCACCGGAATATCGGCAGAGGTGGAATCCTTGGCATCATGCCCGCACATGGTTTCCAGCATGATCGCGGCATCGCGCACTGTCTTGGTCATCGGCCCGGCCTGATCCAGTGACGAGGCAAAGGCAACGACCCCCCAGCGAGAACAGCGGCCATAGGTCGGCTTGATCCCGACGGTGCCGGTGAAGGCGGCCGGTTGGCGGATCGATCCGCCGGTATCGGTGCCGGTCGCCGCCAGACACAGATCGGCCGCAACAGCCGACGCCGATCCACCCGAAGATCCGCCCGGGGTCAGCGCGGTGTCGTCATCGCCGCGCCGCCACGGGTTCACCGCATTGCCATAGCACGAGGTTTCGTTCGACGACCCCATGGCGAATTCATCCATGTTCAGCTTGCCCAGCATCACCGACCCGGCATTGAACAGATTGCCGCTCACGGTCGATTCGTATTCCGGCGTGAAGCCTTCGAGGATGCGGCTGGCGGCCTGACTGGGCACGCCCTTGGTGCAAAACAGATCCTTGATGCCGACCGGCAGGCCGCACATCGAAGGCGCATTACCTTGCGCCAGCCGCGCATCGGCGGCCTTGGCCTGTTGCAGCGCGATCTCGGGGGTCTTGTGTACGAAAGCGTTCAGCGCATCGGCCTTGTCGATGGCAGCAAGGCAAGCTTCGGTCAGCTCGACGCTGGTGACATCCTTGGCGCGCAGCTTGTCGCGGGCTTCGGCGAGGGAGAGTTTGTTCAGATCGGTCATTATTCCACCACCTTCGGAACCGCGAAAAACCCTTCGCGTGCATCCGGCGCATTGGCCAGTATCTTGTCTTGCATGCCGCCATCGGTCACGACGTCTTCGCGCCGTTTCAGACGCATCGGCGTGACCGAGGTCATCGGCTCCACCCCGTCGACATCGACTTCGTTGAGCTGTTCGATGAAGCCCAGGATGGTGTTGAATTCATTGGCCAGCGCCGGCAGCGCATCTTCCTCGACCTTGATCCGGGCAAGCTTGGCCACCTTGGCGGCGGTTTGGGTGTCGATCGACATCTGCAGATCTCCGTTTTCCAGTTGCAACAGCGTTTAGCGCCGTGACGATCCGTCCGCAAGCATATGGCGGCGATAGACTTCGATCATCCAGCCCAGCATCGCGGCATTGAGCAGATGCCAGACGAAATGCGTCCCCATCGGCCAGACCGTGCAAAGCGGCGCGTCGAGGCTGCGAAAGAGGATCGAAAGGGTCAGAAGCGCCACCCCGATACCCAAGCCCTTTGCCGTGGCGGGCGCACGGTGGCGCAGCAGCACCGCGTGGGCCGCGATCAACAGCGGCACCGGCGCATATCCGGCCGAAGATCCCAGCCCCGGCAGCAGTTGGAACAGCGGGACCGTGAGGGCGGCATAGGGAAAGAACAGCAGCGTCGCACCAAAGGACCATCCCGGCGACATGCACCAGAAATCCCGGTGGGCGGCAAAGACATAGATCAGTACGAAAGACAGAATCGGTGCGGTATCGGCCAACCCGGCCCAGACCTGCGCATGGGTGTGAAACAGCCATGACCCGATCCCGATCAGCGCCAGATTGGCGCTCAGCAGCCGCGCCAAGCCCAGCCCCGCCATGCGCGGCCAAAGCACCAAGGCCACCAGCACAAACCCCAGATTGGTCAGCGCATTGACCGGCTCGGACCAGTAATTCGCCCCGGTGCGTTCACAATAGCCATCCACCGCTAGCAGCCAATCCATCGTCCAGCCCCATCATCTTGCTGAAAATTACGCATGTCACAGCGGTGCCGAAAACTCCCCGTCCTGACAAGGGCGCGCCCTTGCAAAATCTGAACCAATCCGGGTTTCAAACCGGGCCGAACCGGGCCCGGTTCGGCGTGAATCTGCAGATTTCCTCAGGTTTCGGCAGGTTCTCGCGCATGGTGTTGCCGGCAACTTGATCCGGGGTCGGGAACCTGAAACCTATGCTGAGATTTTTATAATGGCAGGCGAGTGGCAGGATATGGCAGGCAACGGTTTTGTTGCGCGCAGCACGGGCGCGCTGGTTTCTTTTGCGATCTTTTTCATGGGCGCGACGGTCGCGCAGGCGGCAGTAACCTGCCCACAACCCCTCACCGCAGACATCCCGCAACGCGCCTCGCGCGCGCCCTCGGGCAGCGAAGTCATGTCGCAACTGCAAAAGGTCAGCGGCACCAAGCGCGATCACGAAGTGCTGGGGCAGGTTCTGGCTGGCAATATTCCCTCCTTCCTGCGGCAGCTGAAACCGGTTGAAATCACCGGCACCCGCAAAAATGGCGAAGAGGTCCGCGTCACCCTTTGCGTGATGCCGGAATATCTGGCCGTGGGCGATGACCGCGATTTCGTCCGGGTGCCGATGGGGCTGGCCGCCGCAGCACAGATCGCCAATGAAACCGGCTTCCTGTTGCCGACCACCAAGATGGTCGATGCGATTTACCATCAGGCCCGCGTTCATCTGGCGCCGCGGCCGATGAAACCCACCTCGCAAATGGAATCCACCGCCTATCTGCTGGAACATAATCACACGCTGGACACCCAGCGCGCACAGGAAAGCCGCGACATGGCGCAGCTGACCGCCGGTCAGAAAAAAGACATCGTGCTGACCAACCGGCTGCGGCAGAAACCGGGCCGGGTGGCGATTTATGGCTGGCACCGTCCCAACGGCAAACCGATCCAGCCGCTGAGCACCGTTCACGGCGCGGCCTATGCCGATTACAGCCATGGCGTCCGGCTGATCAGCCGCACCGCCTTCGTCAACGGCAAGGCGGAAGACCTGACCAAGCTGATACAGGACCGCGAACTGTCTTATATCGTCAGCAGCGAAGGCCCGATTTCCGATCCCCAGAACCTGCTGGCGCGGCAGTACTGAACCGCACTTTTTCGGGCAGAAAACAAAAACGCCAAGGGCTCAAAGGCCCTTGGCGTTTTGCGTTTCAGGGCCGCAGATCGTGGTTCAATCGATGGTTTTGCAGCAGCGGAAGCCAAGGTGATAATTTTCGTGGCTGGACGGGCTCATCACCCGCGTCCCATGCCAATACGGCGCACGCCAGCGGCACCAATCGGGATGGGCGCGGTATTTGTCCCAGATGAACCAGCTGCCTTTCATTTCGGTGACGCCCAGCTTGGTGCTGCCGGTGCTGGCCATCTGATCCGGTGCCATCGGCAGGTTCATATGTTCGGCCGCATTGCCATGCAGGTCATAGACCCCCAGCCCGCTGGTGCATTTGGAAAACGCGCCGGTCGGATAGGTGTTCGATCCGCAGCTATTATATCCGCCGCCACCGCAGGAAGCGCTTTTTTCGCTGTTCTGGGCACAGACCCCGCGTTGAAAGGCGGGGCCGTAAGCCCAGCTGGCGCTGGCGGCGTATTTGGAATTGTGGATGCTGCGCATCGCCGCGACGGAACCGGCCCCAAACGGATAATCGGGCGGTTCCAGCGCCCCGGCGCAGGCCCCTTCCCATTCATGCGCATCACAGATCCGCTTGCCGACGGCGGCGCACACCTCGGCGGCTTCCTTGGCCTTGGTCCAGACCACCGGATAGGTACAGGGAATGTTGGGGAATTCGAACATGTCGATACAGGCCTTGGCATCTTCGGGCCGTTCGCGGCGCGGATCGTAAAGCGGTGCCATATATCTGTCGCCGCAAATCCGGGTGTTGCGGGCGCTGTTATACTGGTTCACCCCGCCGGGAATGCGGGCACGGCAATCCTCGGGTGTCATCGGGTGCCGGGTGATCGCCGGATTGCCCTGCCCCATGAAACCCGACGTCGCAAAGATCTGTTTCACCCGCTGCAATTCGGCATCGCTGAGCCGGTGTTCGGATTTCAACTGTTTGAACAAAACCTCGTTGGCCTCTTGCAGGGCACCGGCCCGAGCGGGCGCGGTCAGGCTCAGCAAGGCGGCGAGGATCGCAAAGACAAACCGGGCAGTCATGGCTTGGGTTCCTTCCGGGTCAGGTAAAACAGGTCGCGGTTATCGGCAAACCCGATGAAGCGGGGGATGATGGTGCCGCCACGGGCCTTCTTTTCGATCAGCGACATGCCGGGCACCAGATGTTCGACATGCCGTTTGCCACCCTGCGCCACGTAAAGCGCCAGATAGGTATGTTCGAGCGCGTTCATATCCAGCAGCATGGCGTAATTGCAGCCATAGGCCTGAAACGTGCGCGCCATGGCCGATGGCGTGGCGGTCGAAAAATAGCCGTAAATCAGGTACCGGTGGCCATTTGCCTGCGCCATGCAGGCCCCGGCGCGCAAAGTCCGCAAATCGGCATCGGCCGATCCTGACCAGTTGCCCGGCCCCCATTGGGTCACCCGGTCGCCCGGCACCGGCTGGCCGGTGGCGGGATCGGTCACCACCAAGGGCACACCGTTTTGCCGGGCAAAGGTGATCTTGGGCAGCAGCGCATTATCGCTTTCCTGCCAGGTCTTCATCACGATGGTGCCATCGGTCAGCCGGTACAGCGTCGACAGGTCGGGCTGCAATTTGCTCAGCACCACGCCCTTTTCGATAAATCCGTAATGATGGCCCAGATGGGTACCCGCGTAATCACCGTATTTGAACGCACCATGCTGGCGTTTGAAGCCGCCGGTGAAGGTGGCCACCGCGCGGCTGGCGATGACCGGGTTGACCATGCCCAGCGTGACCAGCGGTTGCGCGGTGCTGATCCCATCCGGCCCGGGCAGGCCGCGCGGACGGACCGAAGAGGGGGGCCGCGAAGACCAACCCAGCGCCGGGTGATCTGTGCCCACCGCATAGCCGATGTCATAAAGCCCAAGATCGAAAGCAACCATATAGCCGGTGGCGCGGGATTCGACCCCGTCCAGCCGGTTGGCGCCGGGGGTGGCAAAAACACCGTCGCTGATCGCGCGCGGCTGAAACGCGCTGGCGAACACCCCTTCCAACCCGTCCACCGGATACCATTGCCCGATGGTCATCCGGCCCGGTTGCGCCCCCTTGAGACCGAAATCAAGCAAGGTGGAAATCACAGTCTGGTCTTCCGGGGCGCCGTTGCCCTGCATCGGGTTAGGGCCGGCATCGACGCCGCCCACCCCGCCGGTGCCCAGCGCATCGCTGGTTTCCAGCTGTGAATCCTTGTAAAAATTGTCACGCACGAAGCGCACGATGGTTTCGCCGCCCCAAACATTGTCGCGCAGAAAATCGGTCGCGGTTTCGATACTGGTCCGCGCCCCCGTCACCCGATTGCGCAAGAACAGCCCCCCGTCACAGATCGGCGCATAGGCCGTTCCGCTTTTGCGCGCGTCGGTCAGCGCCGCCGCACCGTCGGCCCACGGGGTGCAGATCGTTTCGCCCTTGGCGGTGGTGAGGAGAAGCGCCGGGGCAGTGCCCAAGCGCAAGGCAACGCTTTGGCTGTCGGGATCGGGGTTTTCGAGGTGAAATTCGATTGGCTTGCCGTCGGGACCATCGCGCAATTGCAACAGATACCACGCCCCGACCCCGGGATTGAGCGATATCAGCGTGACATGCTGGCCGGTTTCAGCATCCGTTGCCGCCACCGTGTCGCGGAACATCTGCAAATCGATCACGGATTTTGCCGCCACCGCGTCATAGGCTTCGCGTTGCCGGGTCAGCGTATCGGCATCCTGCGCCGCCGCTGCCCCGGCCAAGGCCGCTGCCGCCAATCCCATTGCGATCCGGTTCACCCTCACGCGCACCATCTCAGATCACCCAGCGCAGCATCGCCAGCGCGCCCTTTTTCCATGGCACCCGGTGGGTCACACCGGTTTGCGCCGAAATGCGGTCACGGTTGGACAGATACCATTCGTAATTTCGGATCAATGCTTCTTCATTGGAATGTTCAGGCCGGTATCCCAGCCTGTCCTTGGCCTTGTCGATGCTGACGAAACTGTCCTTGCCGGCGGTTTCGTAAATCCATTTGTACAGCGGCGACAGGTGCAGCGCCTCAAGCGCGCGCAACGTCCAGATCGCGGGGGCGGCGGGAAATCCGATGATACGCTTGCCGAATCCGGCCCGGTCCAGCACCGCCTGAAAGCTTTGCCGCAGGCTGCCGAAGCGTTCCGCGCCAATGTTGAACACATCATTGACCACCGCAGCGTCACCATGGGCACACAGGTAAACCGCCTGATTGAGGTCATCGACATCGAGAAGCTGATACAGGTTATCCCCCGATCCCAGCACCGGGAAACTGTGGCCGTCGGCTGCGAATTCATACAGCAGTTCGAACGCGCCAAGCCGTTCCGGCCCGACAAAGCTTTTGGGCCGCAGCACCGAAACGGTCAGCCCCTTGTCGCGGGCTTCGATGCAGACATGTTCCGCCTGGACCTTGGATTCGCCATAGGGGCCGACCCCGATCATGGCATCGTTTTCGGTCAGCGGATGATGGTCGGGAATACCGTAAACGGCGGTCGAGGAAATATGGATGAACCGGTCGATACCGCGGTCCCGCGCGGCGTCCAGCATGGTTCTTGTGCCGTCGACATTGGTGGAATGGATTTCCTCCGGTTCGGCCAGCGGCAAGGCGGCGGCGCAATGCACCACCACATCAATGCCGTCAAAGGCCGCATCGTGCAGGGACCGGTCGCGGACATCGCCGCGCAACTCCGATATCCGGTCTGCTTCGGGATAGCTGAAAGGCGCGATATCATAGCTGCGCACCTCGTGGCCCCGGTCCAGCAGGTAGCGTACCAGATTGATCCCCATGAAACCGGCACCGCCGGTCACAAGAAAGCGTTTCTTTTCCATACTATGCCTCTTCCGGCCAACGGTCGCCAGCGCCGCCGATCCTATTCGCGTGTTCATTGCATTCCAAGTTGGAACAAAGCCGCCCGGTCGAACATGATCTGCATCAAGGGATACCAGAACCCCGGTTGGTATTCCTTGGGACCGAGGATAACATCAACCAAACTCAGGCCCCCCGGCCCAATATCACAGCTTAACAGGCGCACCCCGAATGGAAATGACCCCTGCTTCCCCGCATCCGCAAAAGGTGCCGCTGATCGTGCATCTGGAAGGGGCCCTGTTGCGGACCGATCTTGGCTATGAAAGCTTCTGGGCCGCTTTGGGCCATGATGTGCCGGGAACGCTGCGGCATCTGGCGGCGGGCGGTGGGGTGCGGTCATTGGCCGGGATCGCCGCCCCGGCGGCTGACTATCTGCCTTTGCACGAAGATATCGTCGATCACGCCCGCGCGGCGGTCGCAGAAGGCCGCGAAGTGCATCTGGTAGCGAGCGCGGATCAGGCGCTGGTCGATGCCGTGGCGGCGCGGCTGGCCCTGCCGGGGCCGCATTTTGGGACCGAACCCGACCGTGACCTGAACGGCGCGGCGTTGGCCGCTTTCCTGTCCTCCCGGTTCGGGACGGGCGGGTTCGATTATATCGGTGGGCCCGATGAAGGCCCTGAAATCCCGGATCAGGCGCGACAACAGCAACCCGTCGATGTCGTCGAAGATGGCTGGACCTGGGCCGCTTTGCTGCGCGAATTGCGGCCACATCAATGGATCAAGAACATCCTGCTGTTCGTGCCATTGCTGGCGGCGCATCGATTTGAAGCGATGCCATTCGCGCAGGCGACGCTGGCTTTTGCGGGGTTCAGCTTGGGTGCGTCCGCGATCTATATCCTGAATGATCTTCTCGATCTGGACGGCGACCGCCACCACCCCGAAAAGCGCAACCGCCCAATCGCATCTGGGGCGTTGCCGATCCCAGTGGCGACCCGCGCCAGCGCGGCTTTGGTGCTGATATCGCTGAGCTTGGCGCTGCTGGTCAGCCCGGCGGTGGCGGCGTTGACCGCGCTATATATGACCGGCAGCCTGAGCTATTCCTTATGGCTGAAAAAATGGCGCTGGCTGGATGTCATCACCTTGGCCTGCCTGTTCCTGCTGCGGCTGCTGACCGGGGCCGTTGCGGTTCAGGTCGCGGTGCCATTGCCATTGCTGGCCTCTGCCTTCGCGGTTTTTTTCGTGCTGGCCTGCGTCAAGCGGATCACCGCGCTGAGCCGCCTGCATATCGATGGCCATTTGCCCCGGCGCGGCTATCGGCCCTCCGATCTGCGTTGGCTTGAATGGGCGTCTTACGTCGTAATTCCGGTGTCGGCAGGGCTATTTCTGTCCTATGTTTTCGGCCCCGAGGCAGCGCTGCTTTACAACTATCAGTCGCTGTTGGCGGTTGTGGCCGTGCCGATGGTGGTCTGGCTGTTTCGCGTGGTCCGACTCAGCCTGCACGGGCTGGAAGATTTCGACCCGCTGCGCTTCGTGCTGCACGACCGTATCGGCATGTCGATCATTCTGGCCGCGCTTATCCTGGTGATGTTGTCCGCCTGACCCGGATCAGCGCGGTCCGGGGACGTTGGAAAACACGAACCTGCGGTCGAGATTGTATTTCACCAGATACCCGATGCTCAGGCCCATCACCGCACCGGTTTCGCGCATTGCGTCGGTTTTCCACACCAACCAGAACGCGGTTTCGCTGCCCCAGAACAGCAATGTCGTGCCGATCCCGGTGAAGGTATACAGCAGGAACTTGCGCCCCTCTTCACCGGCGGGCCGCGCCGCATCGTAGAAAATCCACCGCTTGTCGAGCAGGTATTTGGCGATCAATCCCGATCCCGTCCCCGCGATCATCGCCGGGAAAAACCATGCCGCGTTGATCCAGAACACCCCGCGCTGCGCCGCCAGATTGATCAGCGTCGCCACAATGGCGAAGCCGGCATAACGGATAACAAGCGTCGACATGTTCACGGTCGCGTCCCCCTTGGCATGTCATGAAAGCTGACCGCAGGCTTTGCAAGGGTGAATTCGACACCGCATTGCGCAGGTTGTCAGTCGCGCGGCCCGTGTTAGGTTGACGCCAAACCGATACAGGAGGTGAGATATGAAACTGACATGGTTGGGCCATTCCGGATTCCGCATGGAAATCGCCGATCAGGTGCTGCTGGTCGATCCCTGGCTCAGCGGCAATCCGATGTTTCCCGAAACCAGCCGCGCCGACGCCATTCGCGGCGCGACGGCGATTCTGGTAAGCCACGGCCATGGCGACCATTCCGCCGACGCCTTGGCGATTTCCAGGGAATTGGATATTCCCGTCGTCGGTATCTATGATTTGATGAGCTTCTGGGAAACCAGCGAAGATGCCAAGGTGATCGGCTTCAACAAGGGCGGCACGATCCGTCTGGGCGAGGTCGCGGTCACCATGGTGAATGCGTCTCATTCTTCATCGATTGGCGGCGAAAACGGGCCGGTCTATGCCGGAACCGAATCGGGTTTCATGATCGCCGGGGGTGGCCATGTGATTTATTTCACCGGCGATACCGACGTGATGGCGGATATGAAGATCTTCAACGATCTGCACGCGCCTGATATCGGCATCCTCTGCGCAGGCGGTCATTTCACCATGGATATGAAACGCGCGGCCTATGCGGCGAAAACCTTCTTTGATTTCAAGACGGTGATCCCGTGCCATTACCGCACTTTCCCGATTTTGGAACAATCGGCAGCGGTGCTGGCCGATGCTTTGCCCGGCGTCGACGTTGTGGAACCGCAGGTGATGGACCCAATCACGCTTTGAATGGTCGCCCTACCGGCGCGCAGCAAAGAAATCCTTCAACAGCGCCTCGGATGCCTGCGCGTCGATCCCGTCATAGACTTCGGGCACATGATGGCATTGGCTGTGGCTGAAGATGCGCGGGCCATGCGCCACGCCGCCGCTTTTGGGGTCTGCCGCGCCGTAATACAGCCGTGCGATCCGCGCCGCTGAAAGCGCGGTGGCGCACATCGGGCAAGGTTCCAGCGTCACGTAAAGATCATGCCCCGGCAAGCGTTCGCTGCCTGCGGCGGCGCAACCGGCGCGGATCACCAGAATTTCGGCATGGGCGGTGGGATCGTTCAATTCGCGCGTGCGATTGCCCGCCCGTGCCACCACCGTCCCGTCAGGCGAAACCAGCACCGCGCCGACCGGCACTTCGCCACGACCGGCCGCGGCGCGCGCCTCGTCCAGCGCGATATCCATGAAACTGCGAAAAACCATACCCTTCCTTGCCCCGCGATCGGTGCTTTCGCAATGGCGAATTTTGCGCTAAGCCTCGGCCTTCGCATTCCGAAAAGGTTCGCCCATGTCCGACACGCCCCCCGCAGGAGAACGCATCGCCAAGGTCATCGCCCGCGCCGGGGTGGCCAGCCGGCGCGAAGCCGAGAAGCTGATCGCGGACGGTCGGGTAACGGTGAATGGCAAACAGATCGACAGCCCGGCGCTGAACGTCACCCCAAAGGACAAGGTGGAGGTGAACGGCAAACCGCTTGATGCACCGGAACCGGCGCGCCTTTGGCTGTATCACAAACCGACCGGGTTGGTGACCAGCCACAAGGACGAACAGGGCCGGTCGACGATTTATGACAAACTGCCCGAAGACCTGCCCCGGGTGATGAGCGTCGGACGGCTTGACCTGAATTCCGAAGGTCTGCTGCTGCTGACCAATGACGGGGAACTCAAGCGCAAGCTGGAACTGCCCTCGACCGGCTGGCTGCGCAAATACCGGGTCCGGGTCAAGGGCAACGTGCGGGACGAAATCTTGGAACCGCTGCGTAAGGGGCTCAATGTCGAAGGCGAAAGATTCCAGCCGATGATCGTCAGTTTCGACCGGCAGCAAGGTGCCAATGCCTGGCTGACCGTGGGACTGCGCGAAGGCAAGAACCGCGAAATCCGCCGCGCGATGGAAGCCGTCGGGTTGGTGGTGAACCGGCTGATCCGGGTGTCTTACGGGCCGTTCCAGCTTGGTCAACTGAAACAGGGTGCGGTCGAAGAATTGCGCCGCAAGGTGCTGCGCGATCAATTGGGTCTGGACCCGGCGGAACCGGAACAGCCGCAACACCCCCAGCAACCGCGCGGGCGTGGCCCGCAAATCAAGCGCGGTGGAGCCGAAAAACGAACCGATAGCGGCAAGCCCGGCACAAGCAAAAAGCCCGGCCTGCGTGGTCGGCCCGGTGCGGGCGGCAAACCCGGCGCGGGCGGCAAACCCCGTGCGGGGGACTGGCCCGATGCAGGTGGCCGCCCCGGCGCGGAGCGCGGCAAAAAGCCGGGCCAGCGCAAACCAAACGCCTCAAAGGGCAGGAAACCCGGCGGCGGGTCGCCGAAACGCTAAACCAACGGTCCGGTGCGGACCAAAACCACCGGGCCCGCGCCGGGGCAGATTATTCGCCTGCCCTAGCGTCATCCCGGCGTGACATCTTTGCTGCAATCTTCCCCCTAGCAAATGCGCCCCGCCCCGCTTACCCTTTGCATGACCTGTTCTTTTTTACGCGAGGCGCTGCATGTCTGGCACCGGATTACAAAAACTGGCTTTTATTCTGCTTGTGTTCCTGACGCTCTACGTGACCATCGCAGGTGGCATGTGATGGCCCAACGGTATGGCGGCAAATTCAGCCCCGATGGGAAAAGCACCGATTCCACCACCGCGCCGGGGGCCTATCGCGACGCAAAACGCACCCGCGCCGGGGGCCGGGTCAACCTGCTGTTCCTCACCCCGCTGCCGCTGATCTGGAAAGCCTTCACCTCGGACCCGGTGACGATGGCGCAATATCTGGGCGCGCTTGGCCTGATGATTCTGGCCGCATGGCTGACCCGCGAAGGCCTGTTGGCGCAAGAAAGCTATGAGGCGCGCAAAATCGCCCGGCGTCCGGCCTTGCCGCGCAAAATGATCGGATCGGTCCTGACCGGGCTGGGGTTGGGTTTGGCCGGATTCACCGGCTTCGGTTTGGTCGAGGCGGGCATTTTCGCCGTTCTCGGCACCGTGCTGCATGGCTTGGCCTTTGGGCTGGACCCGCTGACCGACAAGGGCATGGAAGGCATCGATACCTTTCAAACCGACCGGGTGGCGCGTGCCGTGGAAGAAGCCGAAAAACATCTGGCCGCTATGACCGACGCGATGAAACGCGCCGGCGACCGCGATGCGGCGGCCCGGCTGGACCGGTTTCAGACCGCCGCCCGCGATCTGTTCCGCACCGTCGAGGAAGATCCCCGCGATCTGACCGCAGCGCGCAAATTCATGTCGGTCTATTTAATGGGCGCACGCGACGCGACGGTCAAATTCGCCGATATCTACGGCCGGTCGCGCGATGCGCAGGCCAAGACGGATTACATGGCATTGCTTGACGATCTTGAGCAAAACTTCGCCGCCCGCACAGAAAAAATGTTGCTGGATGACCGCAGCGATCTGAATATCGAGATCGAAGTCTTGCGGGACCGGCTGAAACGAGAAGGCATTCGAGCGGAGTAGCCGCTAAATGCATTGGTATCGAAGGGGAAACCTATGTCTCAAACCATTCAGCAGAAAGCCGCAGCCGATCTGGCTATGGTGGAAGAAGTCACTGCCGTTATCCTGCCGGAACCGGTAAAGGCCGAAGCGGTCGTCGCTTTGGACGCAGCAGACGCGCCGTTGGGGGCGGAAATCCGGTCCCGGATGGACGAATTGGATATGTCGGATACCAATTCCATCGTGTCGTTCGGTTCGGGCGCACAGGCCGAATTGCAGGAAATCAGCCAAGCGATGCTAAGCGATGTGCGCAACAAGGATGTCGGCCCCGCCGGTGACAGCCTGCGCGACATCGTCACCACGATTCGCGGGTTTTCGATCAGCGAACTGGATGTACGGCGCAAGCGCAGCTTTTGGGAAAAGCTGCTGGGCCGGGCCGCACCTTTCGCCAAATTCACCGCCCGCTTTGAAACCGTGCAGGGCCAGATCGATCAGATCACCGACAACCTGCTGAAACACGAACATATCCTGCTCAAAGATATCAAATCGCTGGATATGCTGTATGAAAAGACCTTGGCTTTTTACGACGAACTGGCGCTGTATATCGCAGCAGGCGAAGCCAAGCTGAAAGACCTCGATGAAACTGCGATCCCGGCCAAGGAAGCCGAGGTTCAGGCCGCCCCCGAAAACGATCAGGTGATGGCAGCACAGGAACTGCGCGACATGCGCGCGGCGCGCGACGATCTGGAACGCCGGGTGCATGATCTGAAACTGACCCGTCAGGTCACCATGCAATCGCTGCCCTCGATCCGGTTGGTGCAGGAAAACGACAAATCGCTGGTCACCAAGATCAATTCGACCTTGGTGAACACCGTGCCGCTGTGGGAAACTCAACTGGCCCAGGCGCTGACCATTCAGCGCAGCTCCGAAGCCGCCGCCGCAGTGCGCGAAGCCAATGACCTGACCAATGAATTGCTGACCTCTAACGCGGCCAATCTGCGCGAAAGCAACAAGATGATCCGCGAAGAAATGGAACGCGGCGTGTTTGACATCGAAGCGGTGAAGCAGGCCAATGCCGATCTGGTCGCCACCATCAATGAAAGCCTGGCGATTGCGGACGAAGGCAAGGCGCGCCGCGCCGCCGCAGAGGACGAGTTGAAGAAAATGGAAGCAGAATTGCGCGACACGCTGGCATCGGCTAAGGCCCGCAAAACCGGGTTGGGCGACACTGCGGGCACTGCCGTGCCGTCAAGTTAAGATCGGAATGCCATTGCGACGCAAAATCGGACTGACCCTTGCCGGTGGCTTGTGCCTGCTGGCCGCCGCCTGCACCCCTTTGGGGGGGCCGCGGTCAAGCCTGCCGCCACAGGCCCGCCCGGCGGGTCTGGCCCGGCCCGATCCTGCGGATGCTTCGGGCCGCAGCCGCGAATTGGCGGCCTATTTCAGCAAGGTGCAGGCCGATCTTCTGGCGCAGGGGCTGCTGCGAACCGATGGTGGCGGACCGGACACGCCGTTTACCGCCACCGATCTGGCCCGCAATTTCGAAACCATCGCGTTTTACGACGAATACGAACGCGGCGCCGGGCTGCGCAATGCTCATAGCGGGCCGGGTTTTCTGCGCCGCTGGAGCATCCCTGTCCGGTTTGGTGTCGAATTCGGGGCCTCGGTGCCGCAGGCACAGCGTGTTTCCGACCGGTCCAATGTTCAGGTCTATGCCGCCCGGTTGTCCCGGGTCACCGGTCATCCGGTATCGGTGATGGGCAGCAAGGCCAATTTCCACGTGTTATTCATGGGCGAAGACGACCGCGCCCAGATGCTGACCCGGGTGCAACAGATCGTGCCCAATATCAATCCTGCCTCGATGCAGATTCTGCGCGATATCCCGCGTTCGATCCATTGTCTGGTGATCGCGTTTTCGGCCACCGGAAATGACAGCGATTACCGTCAGGCAATCGCGCTGGTACGGGCCGAACATCCCGATCTGCTGCGCAAATCCTGCATTCACGAAGAACTGGCGCAGGGGCTGGGCCTGGCCAATGACAGTCCCCATGCGCGGCCGTCGATTTTCAACGATGACGACGAATTCGCGTTGCTGACCACGCATGACGAAATGCTGCTGAAAATACTCTACGATCCGCGCCTGCGCCCCGGCATGACGCTGCGCCAGGCCCGGCCGATCATCCGCCAGATCGCAGAGGACCTGACCGGCGGCAGAAGCTGAACAAACAGGCCCACAGGGTCTAGAAACGATTTTGCAGGCGGCTATAGTCGCCCTGCGCGCATGAAGGAGGTTTCCATGGGCATTTTCGATTTTCTCACCGGCGAATTCATCGATGTCATTCACTGGGTCGACGATACCCGCGACACGATGGTGTGGCGGTTTGCACGCGAAGGGCACGAAATCAAATACGGTGCCAAGCTGACCGTGCGCGAAGGTCAGGCGGCGGTATTCGTCCACGAAGGCCAGTTGGCCGATGTGTTCACCCCCGGCCTTTACATGCTGGAAACCAACAACATGCCGATCCTGACGACGTTGCAGCATTGGGATCACGGGTTCCAGTCGCCGTTCAAGTCGGAAATCTATTTCGTCAACACCACCCGGTTCAACGACCTGAAATGGGGCACCAAGAACCCGATCATCTGCCGTGACCCGGAATTCGGCCCGGTGCGGATTCGCGCCTTTGGCACCTATTCGGCGCGGGTCACCGACCCGGCCCGGTTCCTGACCGAAATCGTTGGCACCGATGGTGAATTCACCATGGATGAAATCAGCTATCAGATCCGCAACATCATCGTGCAGGAATTTTCCCGCGTGGTGGCGTCCTCGGGCATTCCGGTGCTGGACATGGCCGCCAATACCGCCGATCTGGGCAAGCTGATCGCGGCGGAAATCAGCGGCACGTTGGCCGAATACGGCCTGACGATGCCCGAACTTTATATCGAAAATATCAGCCTGCCACCGGCGGTTGAAGACGCGCTGGACAAGCGGACCTCGATGGGGTTGGCGGGCGATCTGGGCAAATTCACCCAATATTCCGCTGCCGAAGCCATGACTGCTGCGGCGCAAAACCCCGGTTCCAACATGGGTGCCGGGCTGGGCATGGGAATGGGCATGGCGATGGCACAGCAGATGGCGGGCCAGGGCCCTTGGGGACCACGCCCACAAACCGCAGCACCGCAACCTGCCCCGCAAGCCATTATCGCCCCACCGCCGCCGCCGGTCGAACATGTCTGGCATATCGCCGAAAATGGCGAAACCAAGGGGCCGTTTTCCAAGGCATCGATGGGTCGGATGGCCAGCGCGGGCGATCTCACCCGCGACAGCTATGTCTGGACCGCCGGGCAGGACGGCTGGAAAAAAGCCGCTGACGTGATCGAGTTGGCGCAGCTTTTCACCATCTTGCCGCCGCCGCCACCCGGCGCGTAAAACCGCGCCCGTCGGGTGACCAAAGACCGGCCCTATTGCCGGTTTCCCGGGGCAGTTGGCACGGGATATGAACCGCTGTTGCGGGTGGGCGATGTCACGCAGCCCGCAACAGCGAACCGGAACCGGGATTGAACTGACACGACTTCCTGCTATTTAATACAGTGCCGGAGGCATGGAAAAACTTCATGATTCAATATTCATTGAAATGCGCACAAGAACACCGGTTCGACAGCTGGTTCCAATCGGCCGAAGCCTTTGACAAGCTTAAATCTGCCGGGATGATCACTTGTGCCGTCTGCGGCTCGAGCGATGTGGAAAAAGCCATCATGGCCCCACGCGTCCGCCCCAGCCGCAATAGCCCAAGCGCCCAGCCTGATGCCCCTTCCGCCCCCGCGCCCGACGCCACCCCTGGTCCCAGCCTCAGCGCACCAGCCAGCCCGGCCGAACAAGCGCTTGCCGAAATGAAGCGCAAGATCGAACAGAATTCCGAATATGTCGGCAACAAGTTCGTCCGCGAAGCCCGCGCCATGCATAGCGGCGACGCGCCGGAACGGGCGATCTATGGCGAAGCGCGGGTCGACGAAGCCAAACAGCTGATCGATGACGGGGTGCCGGTGATCCCGTTGAATTTCGTTCCCGGTCGCAAAACAAACTGACCCCAGCCAAGAGGTGCTAAAATGCATATTGTAATCACCGGTGCCAACCGGGGAATCGGGAACAGCCTGTATCGCGGCTATCAAGATCGCGGCGACGATGTGACCGGCACCGCGCGGTCCGGCGACGGCTTCGTGCCGCTTGACGTGACCCAGCCGGATCAATTCGCCCCTCTGGCAAAGGCGCTGGATGGCAAACCGGTGGATTTGCTGATCTGCAATGCCGGGGTTTATCTGGACAAGGGCCAATCACTGGCCGATGGCTATCCGCCGGACATGTGGGCCAAAAGCTTTGCCACGAATGTCACCGGCGTGTTTCTGACGGTCCAGTCCCTGCTGCCCAATCTTCAGGCCAGCAATAGTGCCAAGATCGCGATCATTTCGTCGCAGATGGCGTCGCAGACCCGCGCACCGGGGGGCAGCTATATCTACCGTGCCTCCAAAGCGGCGGCACTGAACCTTGGCCGCAACTTGGCCGTGGATCTGAAAGGGTTCGATATTGCCGTGGGCATCTATCATCCGGGTTGGGTGCAGACCGATATGGGCGGGCAATCGGCCGATATCACGGTCGATCAGGCCGCAGGCGGCCTGATGGCACGGTTTGATGAACTGGGCCCCGACAGCAGCGGGTGTTTTCGCACTTGGGATGGTCAGGACCACGCGTTTTGAACCCAAGCCTGATCACCTTCGCGGGGCTTCCCGGTACCGGCAAAAGCACCATCGCCCGGCATCTGGCCCCGCGCCTGCCTGCGGTGTGGCTGAGGATCGACGTGATCGAACAATGTCTGCGCGAAACCCAACCCGAACGTGATGACCTGGGCGCGGATGGCTATAAAATCGCCGCCGCCGTCGCCGAAAGCAACTTGGTCGCCGGCCACTACGTGATCGCCGACAGCGTCAATCCTGTTGCGCTGACCCGCGACATCTGGAGCGCCATCGCAGCTGCCGCCGAAGTGCCGCAACTGCGTGTGGAAGTCGTCTGTTCGGATGATGACAAACACCGCCACCGGGTGCAGAACCGCCGCCCCGATATCACCGGGTTGGACCTCCCCGATTGGCAAGGCGTGCTGAGCCGTGAATATCATCCCTGGGCCGAGGCCGATTTGCGGATCGACACCGCGCAATTGTCGCCCGACCAAGCGGTAGAGGCGATTGTCGCAGCGCTGGAATAATGTCCCGGCGCAAAGCGGCCACAGGCGGACAGAATTCAGCCCAAAGAACAGGTCTCGCTGGTCCTATTGATCGGCTGCGGCCAACCAATCATCGACCAGCGCCGCAAGTGCAGGCCAGTCGGTGTATTCCTTATCGGCGTCCAGATCGGCCCCCGGGTCCTTGGCGGCAAGAATACGGCGCATGATGTAGCGCCGGAATACGTCATATTGCGACGGTTTATAGGCTCCTGCGATCTGTTCGACCCGGCCCGGATGCCATCCTGTCGCCGCACAGAAATCGGCTTCGATGTGATCCAGATCCCGCCATTCCTCGGCGTCATGCCCCGCAGCGGCAAGCGACACAGACAGAAACAGCGTCGGCAGGGTGCGCAGGTTTTCGGCCTCTTGGGACAGGAAATCCACCAACGCCCGCGGATAATGCCCGGCATGGATCGGCGCGGCGATGATCATCCGGTCGAAGCGGCTGAAATCCGTACCAACCGCGTCGGATACCGGCAACAGTTCGACCGACTGTCCGGAATCGGCGATACGATCCATGATCGTGCGCGCGATCTTGCGTGTCTGCCCTTCGCTGGACGCATAGACGATCAGTAGTTTCATGGCCTTCCCCCTGATATTGCATCACGTTTCTGCGACTGATGGGACCGTACGAATCGGCATCGACGCTCTCCGCCTGCCCGGCCCCTGATATGCGTTAAAACAGCCACACCGTCCTTGATGCCGGTCAATGTAGACAGAAAACGACTGGCGGAATTGTTCCTTCATTTCGCAATCAAATCGCAGCCCCCGGTCTCCCCTGCCCTGCGCTAATTCCCTTGCCCTCGACCCGGCCTTTCACTAAACCCGCCCCGATTATAGGGACCAAGGACCGACCATGCCCGTTCTCGTGATGAAATTCGGCGGCACCTCCGTCGCCACGCTCGACCGGATCAAACGCGCCGCCAAACGGGTGGGGCTGGAAGTGGCCAAGGGCTATGACGTGATCGTCATCGTTTCGGCCATGTCCGGAAAAACCAACGAACTGGTCGGCTGGGTCAACGAAACCTCGCCGCTTTACGATGCGCGCGAATACGATGCGGTGGTCAGTTCCGGCGAAAACGTCACCGCCGGACTGATGGCGCTGACCTTGCAGGAAATGGGCGTGCCTGCGCGCAGCTGGCAGGGCTGGCAGGTGCCGGTGAAAACCACTGCGGCCCATGCCAATGCCCGGATCGAAGACATCCCGCCGGAAAACATTTCCAGCAAATTTGCCGAAGGCATGAAGGTTGCCGTTGTCGCCGGATTTCAGGGTATCAGCCCCGAAGGCCGGATCACCACGTTGGGCCGGGGCGGATCGGACACCACCGCCGTGGCCTTTGCCGCCGCGTTCGATGCGGACCGCTGTGACATCTACACCGATGTGGATGGCGTTTATACCACCGACCCGCGGATCAGTCAGAAGGCCCGCAAACTGCATAAGATTTCCTTTGAAGAAATGCTCGAACTGGCTTCGCTTGGTGCGAAGGTCCTGCAAACCCGTTCGGTCGAATTGGCAATGCGCTACAAGGTCAAACTGCGCGTGCTCAGTTCGTTCGAAGAACCGTCAGACGAAGCAGGGACGCTTGTCTGCGACGAGGAAGACACTATGGAAAACCGCCCAGTATCCGGAATCGCCTATTCGCGTGACGAAGCCAAGATGACCCTCATCTCGGTCGCTGACCGTCCCGGCATCGCCGCCGCAATTTTCGGACCATTGTCCGAAGCGGGGGTGAACGTGGATATGATCATTCAGAACATTTCCGAAGAAGGTCGTACCGACATGACCTTTTCGTGCCCGATCGATCAGGTGCTTCGGGCGCAAAAGGCGCTCAACGGTGCCAAGGAAAAAGGCGATATCAATTTCCACGATTTGATCGCCGATACCGATGTCTGCAAGGTCTCGGCGGTCGGAATCGGGATGCGGTCGCAATCCGGCGTTGCCGCCAAAATGTTCAAGACACTCTCGGATGAGGGCATCAACATAAAGGTGATTGCAACTTCCGAGATAAAAATTTCCGTCCTGATTGATCGGAAATACTTGGAACTTGCCGTCCAGTCGCTGCATGATGCGTTTGAACTGGAAAAAACGGCCTGAAACGATACGCTTGCCCGATGGGCCAGTGTTCTTTGCGAACGGCCGATACCAAAACGGGTTAATCGTGCATGACCGACGGGACCGAAAGCGAAAGCCGCAAACTGCTGCGCCGGCTGCGTAATGCGATGGCCGGCGACAGCGCCGGTCAGGCGCGGCTGGATGAAATCACCCATCTGATCGCCGATTCCATGGGCACCGAAGTGTGTTCGGTCTACCTGTTCCGCGATTCTGAAACGCTGGAACTTTGCGCCACCGAAGGTCTGAAACCCGAAGCCGTCCACCAAACCCGGATGCGCATGGGCGAAGGTCTGGTCGGTCGGGTCGCCAAAGCCGGGGCCGTGGTCAACGCCGCCGATGCGCCGTCGGCCAAGGGGTTCCGCTATATGCCGGAAACCGGCGAAGAACTCTATTCCTCCTTCCTTGGCGTGCCGATCCAGCGGCTGGGCGAAAAACTGGGCGTGTTGGTGGTGCAGTCGAAACAGGCGCGCGAATTTTCCGCCGACGAAGTCTATGCACTGGAAGTCGTCGCCATGGTTCTGGCCGAAATGACCGAACTGGGCGCCTTCACCGGCGAAGGGGCCGCCCTTTCGGCACGCCACCAGCAGCCGGTTCTGATCCGGGGCACCTCGGGACAGGAAGGTGCTGCCGAAGGTCATGTCTGGCTGCACGAACCGCGCGTGGTGGTGACCAACCCGATCGCCGAAGATCCGCATAAGGAACTCACCCGCCTGCACGAAGCGGTGGATACACTACGAATCAGCGTCGATCAGATGCTGGCCGGGGCATCCGGCGGAGATGCCGAACAGGTTCAGGTGCTTGAAGCCTACCGCATGTTCGCCAATTCCAAGGGCTGGATGCTGCGGATGCAAGAAGACATCAGCCGCGGGCTGTCTGCCGAAGCGGCGGTGGAAAAAGAACAATCAACCGCACGGGCGCGGTTAAGTCAGGTCAACGATGCCTATCTGCGCGACCGGCTGCACGATCTGGACGACCTGTCGAACCGGCTGTTGCGCATCCTGACCGGGCAAGGTTCCGATACCGGTGCGGAATTGCCACCCGATCCGATTCTGATCGCCCGCAATATCGGCCCGGCTGAACTGCTGGATTATGGCCGATCGCTGAAGGGGATCGTGCTGGAAGAAGGGTCGGTCGGATCGCATGCGGCCATCGTGGCGCGGGCGCTGGCAATTCCGTTGGTGATTCATGCCGGACGGATCATCACCGAGGCGCTCAATGGCAACCATATCATGGTCGATGGCGATCAGGGCGTCGTGCATCTGCGCCCCGATGATACCGTCGTCGCCGCGTTTCGCGATAAAATCGCGATGCAGGCCAAGGCACAGGAACGCTACGCCTCGATCCGGGAAAAACCCGCCACCACCAAATGCGGCAAAACGATCTCTTTGTTGATGAATGCCGGGTTGATGGCCGATCTGCCTTCCTTGCAGGATTCCGGTGCCGAAGGCGTCGGGCTGTTTCGCACCGAACTGCAATTCCTGGTGCGCAACAAGATGCCGAAACGGTCGGAACTGTCGGCGATCTATTCGCGGGTGCTGGACGCCGCCCAAGACAAGCGGGTGGTGTTTCGCACGCTCGATATCGGGTCGGACAAGGTGCTGCCCTATATGAAGCCGAATGACGAACCCAACCCGGCGCTTGGCTGGCGTGCCATCCGGGTTGGTCTGGACAAGCCGGGTGTGCTGAGAATGCAGTTGCAGGCGTTGCTGCGGGCCTCCAAGGGTCGTCCGATGTCGATCATGTTCCCCTTTGTCGCGCAATATGAAGAATTCAAAGCCGCGAAATGGGAAATGGAAAAGGCGCTGGAACGCGAACGCATTCTTGGTCATTCGGTCCCCGAACATCTTGAAGTCGGGGCGATGCTGGAAACGCCCTCACTGGCCTTTGCACCGGATCAATTCTATCAAGACGTCGATTTCCTGTCGATTGGCGGCAATGACCTGAAACAGTTCTTTTTTGCCGCCGACCGCGAAAATGAACGGGTGCGCCGACGCTACGATACCCTGAATGTCAGTTTCTTGACATTCCTCGAAGGCATCGTGAAACGCTGCGCCGCGTCGAACACCGCGCTCAGCTTTTGCGGTGAAGATGCCGGTCGCCCGGTCGAAGCGGCCTGTCTGGCGGCAATGGGGATACGCAGCTTGTCGATGCGCCCGGCTTCTATCGGTCCGGTCAAGAACATCCTGCGCGGCATCGATCTGGACGGGCTGCGCCAGGTGATCGAAACTGCCAGCCTGAACGGCGATCAGTCGGTACGCCCGGCAGTGATGGATTATCTGCGTAAACAGTCCTGATCGATTACCGCAACCGAACCGGCACCGATAGCGGCCCGCGGAAAGCCCAGCCGCCAAACGGTGCGTCGCCCACCAGCGCAATATCCGTGAAGCGCTCGAACAGCATCGGCAAAGCAACTTCGGCAATCAAACAGCGTGATGCCCAGGCCCCGGCACAGAAATGCGGCCCGGCACCAAAGGAAATCGCCGGGGCGATATCCTGCGATGGGTCGAAAATATCGGGGCGGGCAAACACGGTTTCATCGCGGTTTCCCGACCCGAACATGAAAAACAGCCGATCCTCGGCCTTCAGCGCGATCCCGTTCAGGTCATGATCCCGCGCAATGCGGCGCGGCGACATGCCGATCGGGCTGATCCAGCGGGCGTATTCTTCGAACACCTGCAACCAACTGATATCCCCCGCCCGCGCGGCCCGCAACCATTGCGGATGGGTCAACAGCGCCCAAGCGGCCCCGGCGATGGCGTCGCGTGGTTCGTTCTGACCACCCGAAATCGCCAGTTTCACATTGGCGCGCATCTGCGCCTCGTCCAGTCCCGCCTGCGTCTGAACCGCGATCAGGGATAGATCGGGATCGGAGCGCAGCGCCCCCATCCGTTCGCTGATATGGCGGTCGATCGAGGCGGTGCAATCGTCGCAATGGGCCGTTACCGCCGGGTCGCCCGCGTAATTGGAACAGCCATCGATCATGCCTTGGCTGACCCGGTCCATTTCGCGCCAATCCATATTGGTCAGCCCGGTGATCGATTTCAGCGCCTCGGCGCTGACCTCCATCGCGAAATCCTTGACCAGATCGGCCCGATCCTGCCCCGCCAGACGATCCAACGCCCGCGCGGTGGCCGCTTCGAATTGGGCTTTCCAGACATTTTTCACCGTCTTCGGCGATACGGTGGGGAAAATCGCGCGGCGTTCGTGCATGTGATCGTCGCCATCCTTGCGCATCATGTTCTGCCCCATCAGCACGGTCATCAGACCCTGCGGCTGATCCGACGAAAACACATCGACGTTTTTTTCATTCACAAAGATGTCGTCGCGCCGGGTGATCAGCGTGGCCCCCAACTGTGGCACGAAACAAACCGGCGTTTGCGCCCGCATCCGCGCCAGATCCGGATAGGGGTCGGCCCAGAACGTGGCGGGATCGATATCGTAAACTGGTGCATTAGACATACGGCTTCCTCCCAGCCGAAAGAGTGGAACAGGCGTTCGGCAAGGTCCAGCGTTTTGGCCCGCAATCGCCTTTGCAGCGCTAGCTTTCGGAAACGCGCGGGGTCACCCGCTGCCGCAGTTGATCCACCAGTTGATCCTGCGCCGTGTCGGCTTCGATTGCCAAACGGCGCAGCCGGAAATGCACATGCGCCATGTCCTGATAATAGCTGGTATAGGCGTAATTCGTTGCCGCCCCCGCCATTGCCCCGAGAACCGGCACCGCCTGCGCTGCCAGTTTCTGCCCCAGAACATTGGCCAGACGCGGTGCGATCTTGGCGATCAAGGCTTGCAAGCTGGCACCGCGCAACGTCATCCGCGACGTCAGAAACGCCAGATCGGCCCCATCATCATGATCCAGCGGCCCGGCCGAGGCAAACACCCGGATACAATCGAATTGCACGTTTTCCGCCGCCGGATCGAACCCCTGCTCTGCTGCCACGCCCTGGATCGACCGCAGCAGGATGGTGGTGGTGACCGGCAATTCGGCCATTGCCGAGGGCAGACCGCCAAACCCGCCCGCCGCGCCCATCGCGGTTGTCACGGTCGTGTTCAACCACCCCGGCTGATCTCCGATCACCCCGCGCGAACGATGCGCCGCCTTCATCGCCAGACCCAGCGCGGTTTCGGTCGCCCCGTCGAGATTGCCGCGAATGCTTTCGGGCAGCCGGTCCAGCAATTGATCGGCCTGACCGCCGATCATGTTCAGCACCTGAATACCCAAGCCCCCGGCCTTGCGATAGCGCAGGGCCAATTGGTCCAATTCCGCCTCTAAATCAACGATTTCTGTCGCAGCGTTTTCGATCAGCATGATTGAACCTTTTGTTCAGCCTAGCCTAAAAATGGCTATTCCGGCTGAGGTTTCAAGCGTCAATGCGGGTAACGTCACCACTCACGCCGTCCCATGCCCCCTCAGACACCGCATAGCCCAATACCCGGTCGGGGTTGGTCGGCGGCGGCATGATCACATTGTTCAGCCTGCTGAACCCGAACCGGGTGTAATAAGGCGCATCGCCCACCAGCATCACCCGGTCCCGACCTTCGGCCCGACCGCGTTCCAGCCCCGACTGGATCAGCAAACCGCCCAATCCTTCGCCCTGCCGTGTCGGATGCACCGCCACCGGTCCCAGCAACAGGGCGGGCTGTCCGCCCACCCGCACCGGCCAGAACCGGATCGCCCCCGCCAATATCCCATCCGCGTCGCGCGCAACCAGCGACATCGACCTGACCGGATCGACGCCATCGCGCAGACGATAGGACGACAACGCGGTTCGGCCGGGGGCAAAGCACAGGTCGTAAAGCGCCTCGACTTCCCACCAATCATCTGCTGTTTCAGGGTTCAGCGTATACAAAGCCGCCTCGATATTGCCTATTGGGATTTGACTTTCGGGTGGAAACGCCACTAGCACGGCGCTAGGCCTGACACAAACCACAAAGGGCAGTCGCAGACAGGAGGCGAAGGGCAGTTGTTTTACGAACCCAAAGACGGACATGGATTGCCGCACAATCCCTTCAACGCCATCGTCACGCCGCGACCGATCGGCTGGATTTCCAGCCGCAGCGCGGACGGCCATGACAATCTGGCGCCCTATTCCTTTTTCAACGCGATTGCCTATGTGCCGCCGCAGGTGATGTTCTGTTCGACCGGCACCAAGCCGGATCAGGATGGCACCAAGGACAGCGTCGCCAATATCCGCGAAACCGGCGTGTTCGCGGTGAATGTGGTGTCTTACGCCCTGCGCGATGCGATGAATGCCAGTTCCGCTTCGTTGGCCGCTGTGGATGATGAATTCGCCCATGCCGGGCTAACCAAGGCCGACTGCAACACCATCCCGTGTTCTTATGTGGTCGACGCCCCGGCGGTGCTGGAATGCAAATTGCGCCAGATTATTGAACTGGACGGCGAAGCCAACCGGATGGTGATCGGCGAAGTGACCGGCATACATATGCGCGACGATTGCCTGAAAGACGGTGTTTTCGACGTCACCACGTTTCAGCCGCTGGCGCGGTTGGGGTATCGGGATTATTCCGTCGTCAAAGACCTGTTTGCCCTGTCGCGCCCCGACGACAACGGCTGAGATGACTTGTCCCCGCGCTGTGGGTGCGTAATCTGGCACCGCCACAACAGGAGAAGTCAGGAACCATGAACACTTATATCGGCGTCATCGGCGGATCAGGTATCTATGATATCGAAGGATTGGAAAACGCCGAATGGGTCAGCGTGTCCGGCCCTTGGGGGGCCCCGTCGGATCAGATCCTGACCGGCAACCTTGACGGCGTGAACATGGCGTTCCTGCCCCGCCACGGCCGCGGCCATGTCCATTCGCCTTCCACCGTGCCCTACCGCGCCAATATCGACGCACTGAAACGGCTGGGCGTGACGGACGTGATCAGCGTGTCGGCCTGTGGGTCGTTTCGCGAAGACAGGGCGCCGGGCGATTTCGTGATCGTGGATCAATTCATCGACCGCACCTTCGCGCGCGACAAAAGCTTCTTCGGCGCGGGATGCGTCGCCCATGTCAGCGTCGCCCACCCGACCTGCCCGCGCCTGTCCGACGCCTGTTATACCGCCGCCAAGGACGCCGGGATCACCGTGCATAAGGGCGGCACCTATCTGGCGATGGAGGGACCGCAGTTTTCGTCGCTGGCGGAATCGAAGCTGTACCGGGAAAACTGGGGCTGTGACGTGATCGGCATGACCAACATGCCCGAAGCGAAATTGGCCCGCGAAGCCGAACTTTGCTATGCCTCTGTTGCAATGATCACCGATTACGACAGCTGGCACCCGCATCATGGCGAAGTCGATATTTCCGACATCATCGCCACCCTGACCGGCAATGCCGACAAGGGCCGGGATCTGGTCAAACGGCTGCCGGTGCTGCTGGGTACGGATCGTGCCCCTTGCCCGCACGGCTGCGATCGGGCGCTCGATTACGCCATCCTGACCGCGCCAGACGCGCGCGACCCGGCGATGGTCGCGAAACTGGATGCGGTGGCGGGTCGGGTGTTGTAACCGGCCCCTGATCCGGGCGTCTTATTCGCGATGTTCGCTCATGAAGTGCCGGATAAACCGGCGGATTTCACGCGCGGCGCTGGTATCCATCTCCTTGCACAATTCGACAAAGTCGTCCCGTTCGTCCTTATCCAGACGCAAAACCAACTGACTGTCTTTCTTGCTGGATTTCTTTGCATCTTTCTTCGGCACGCGTGATCCTCGTTCGTGCTTGAAATTTTCGCATATACACTGTATATACATAATACAGCAACTCGCTGCACAAATACTAATTGCGGCATTACAGGCGAAAAGGAAAGATAAAATGAACCTTCTTTCAGCAAAAAGCATGCTTGTGCGCGACCGCATGGATTGGCGCAAACCGCATGTCCCTTGGTTGTCGAACAAATTCTACCGGTTTTTCTCGAATGACCGCTGAATAGGCATCGCCGCCGCCCTTCGGGGCGGCGTTTATCTATCTGGCCCTTGAAACCCTGATCCAGCCTTGCGAAACCTGCAGGGAAATCCGTTTCAAGGAAGAACGCCATGGGTCAGGCCCCCAAAACCGTCAAAGATTACATTCGCACCATCGTTGATTTCCCGCATGAAGGGATCATGTTCCGCGATGTCACCACGCTTTTCGCCGATCCGCGCGGGTTCCGCATGTGCGTCGACCAATTGCTGCATCCCTATACCGGACAGCGCATCGACAAGGTGGTCGGGTTGGAAGCGCGCGGTTTCATCCTTGGCGGCGCGGTGGCGCATCAGCTGGGCACCGGTTTTGTGCCGATCCGCAAGAAAGGCAAGCTGCCCCACACCACGATCAGCCAAGAATACCAGTTGGAATATGGCGAAGCGATCGTTGAAATCCACGATGACGCGATCGAGCCGGGGGAAACCATCCTTCTGGTCGATGACCTGCTGGCCACCGGTGGCACCGCCGAGGCCGGGATCAAGCTGATCGAACGGCTGGGTGGTCAGATCGTCGGCTGCGCCTTTGTTGTCGATCTGCCCGAACTGGGGGGGCGCGACCGGCTGCAGGGGCTGGGCTTCGACATTCATGCGCTATGCGCGTTCGACGGGCTGTAATGCCTCCATGGTCTTTCCGGTTGAAAAACCGGCCACAACAGGCAAGAAAGCAAAGCGCGTCATAGTCATGCGCCCTTTGTCTTCGTCGATGACCAGAAAGAACCGATGCGCCGATTGATATTCCCTTTGTTCTTTGGATTGCTTGGGGCTGCCGTGCTGATCGCATTGGGCAGTTGGCAGGTCCAGCGGCTGCATTGGAAACAGGGTGTTCTGGCCGAAATCGAAGCCCGTATTCACGCCGATCCGGTCGCCCTGCCCGCCGACCCCGATCCGGTCCGGGACCGGTTCCTGCCGGTCACGGTCACCGGCACGATAACCCCGCCGACGCTACGGGTGCTGGTCAGCCAGAAAACCGTCGGGGCCGGCTATCGGCTGATCGACGCGCTGGAAACCGCACAAGGCCGCCGCATCCTGGTGGATCGCGGCTTTGTTGGGCTGGAAATCGACCCCTCCGCCCCCCCTGCTGGCGTTGTCACCGTCACCGGCAATCTGCACTGGCCCGATGAACGCGACGGCTTCACCCCGGAAAATGACCGCGCCGCGAATATCTGGTTCGCCCGCGACCTCGGGATCATGGCGCAAGACCTGAACACCGAACCGGTTCTGCTGATCGCGCGCAACACGTCGTTCGACGATGCACCGGTATCGCCGCTGCCGGTCGGCACCGACGGCATCCCTAACGATCATTTCGAATATGCCGTTACATGGTATGGGCTAGCCGCCGTTTGGTTGGCGATGCTTGGCCTGTTCCTGTGGCGCATCTATAAATCTACACGCAACCCGCACGAAGGGACCAAGCCGTGAAATATATCTCGACCCGTGGCAAAGCGCCCGTTCTGAATTTCGAACAAGCCATGATGACCGGGCTGGCCCGCGATGGCGGGCTGTACCTGCCCGAAACCATCCCGACGCTCAGCCCCGATGACATCGCGGCACTGGCCGGGCTGAGCTATGAAGAAACCGCGTTTCGCATCATGAAGCCCTTCATCGGGGACTGTTTCACCGATGACGAATTCCGCGACATCATCGCCAAGGCCTATGCCGGGTTCGGCCATGCCGCGCGCGCGCCTCTGGTGCAGCTGGACAGCAACCATTTCCTGCTGGAACTGTTCCACGGTCCCACCCTTGCGTTCAAGGATTTCGCGATGCAGCTGATCGGTCAGCTGTTTCAGGCGTCGCTGAAACGGTCGGGCGGGCATGTGACCATCGCGGGCGCCACCAGCGGCGACACCGGATCGGCGGCGATCGAAGCCTTCAAGGGGCTGGAAGCGGTCGACGTTTTCATCCTGTTCCCGCATGGCCGGGTGTCCGAAGTCCAGCGGCGGCAAATGACCACCCCCGCCGAAAGCAACGTGCATGCTTTGGCGATGGATGGGCATTTCGACGATTGTCAGGCCCGCGTGAAGGACATGTTCAACGATTTCGACTTCCGCGACGGGGTGCATCTGGCCGGGGTCAATTCGATCAACTTCGCCCGGGTTCTGGCGCAGGTGGTGTATTACTTCAGCTCCGCCGTCAGCCTTGGCGCGCCGCAACGCAAGGTCAGCTTCACCGTCCCCACCGGCAATTTCGGCGACATCTTCGCGGGCTATATCGCCAAGCGGATGGGCCTGCCGATCGACCGGCTGGTGGTCGCCACCAACCAGAACGACATCCTGCATCGCTGCCTGAGCAGCGGCGACTACCGCCCCGATGGGGTGGTGCCCTCGATCAGCCCGTCGATGGACATTCAGGTCAGTTCGAATTTCGAACGCGCACTGTTTTACGCCTATGATCAAGACGGCGCAGCGGTGGCGCAACTGATGGAAGAACTCAGCGCGGGCGGCTTCACCGTCAGCCAAGGCGCGTTGCAGGCGCTACGCGAAGTCTTCGACAGCGGCCATTGTTCCGAAGCCGAAACCAGCGCCACCATCCGCACGTTGTTCGACACCACCGGCGAATTGCTGTGTCCGCATTCGGCCGTCGGCGTCAAGGTGGCCAATGAACTGCGCGACGCGGATGTGCCGATGATCACCCTGGCCACCGCGCACCCGGCCAAATTCCCCGCAGCGGTCGAAGCCGCAAGCGGTCAACACCCGGACTTGCCGACCCGCATGGCCGACCTGTATGACCGTTCGGAACGGGTCAGCCGGATCGCCAATGATCTGGGTGCCATCGAGGATTTGATCAAGGATCGCATTGCCAAGTGACAGTAGAGCTTCATACCCTTTCCAACGGGTTCCGGATCGTTTCCGAAAACATGCCCGGCCTGCAATCGGCCTCTATCGGCATCTGGGTGCTGGCCGGCGGTCGGCATGAACGGCTGGAACAGAATGGCATCGCGCATTTTCTGGAACATATGGCCTTCAAGGGCACCAAGACCCGAACCGCGCTACAGATTGCCGAAACCATCGAAGATGTCGGCGGCTACATGAACGCCTATACGTCGCGCGAAGTAACGGCCTATTACGCCCGCGTATTGCAGGCCGATGTGCCGCTGGCGCTGGATGTGCTGGCCGATATCGTGCTGAACCCGATCTTCGAACACCGCGAAATCGAAATCGAACGCGGCGTGATCTTGCAGGAAATCGGTCAGGCGCTCGATACGCCGGACGATGTGATCTTCGACTGGCTGCAGGAACAGGCCTATCCCGGTCAGGCGCTGGGCCGCACCATTCTGGGCCCGGCGGAAAAGGTCAGCAGCTTTACCCGCGAAGATCTGGCCCGCTTCGTGGCCGAACAATACGGCCCCGGTCAGATGATCCTGTCGGCAGCCGGTGCCGTCGATCACGACGCGCTGGTGCGTGAGGCCGAAAAACTGTTCGGTCACCTGTCGCCGCTGATCACCACAACCCATGACAGCGCCAGCTTCCAGGGCGGTGAATTCCGCAAGGTCAAACCATTGGAACAGGCGCATTTCGCGCTGGCCTTCGAAAGCCCCGATTACGGCAGCGATCAAATCCATGCTGCACAGGTTTACGCCAATGCGCTGGGTGGCGGCATG
Source organism: Thalassovita gelatinovora (assembly GCF_001458355.1). Classification (GTDB taxonomy): domain Bacteria; phylum Pseudomonadota; class Alphaproteobacteria; order Rhodobacterales; family Rhodobacteraceae; genus Thalassobius; species Thalassobius gelatinovorus. The sequence continues at coordinate 173,868 of NZ_CYSA01000015.1, forward strand.
TCGAGCCGCCTGTTCCAGGAAATCCGTGAAAAACGCGGGCTTTGCTACAGTATTTTCGCCCAGGCGGGGGCCTATGTCGATACCGGCATGATGACCATCTATGCTGGTACTTCTGCCGATCAGCTGGATGAATTGGCAACCGTCACGCTGGACGAAATGAAACGCGCCGCCGAAGACATGACCGAAGAAGAAATTGCCCGCGCCCGGGTGCAGATGAAGGCCGGTCTTCTGATGGGGCTGGAAAGCCCGTCGAACCGCGCCGAACGGCTGGCCCGGATGGTGCAGATCTGGGGCCGGGTGCCAGATGTCGAAGAAGTCGTCGCCAAGATCGACAATGTCAGCCTGAAAGACGTCAGCGCCTTTGCCGAAACCATGGCGGTCAGCGCGCCCGCCGCTTTGGCGCTTTACGGCCCGGTCGAACACGCGCCCTCATTGGCGACGCTGCAACAAAGGCGTGCAGCATGATGCTGAGGCCCAAACGACAGGTCCGGATCGAAACCGAACGCCTGACGTTGCGGCCGCCGATACATGCCGATTTTCGGCCCTGGACCGGTTTGCGCCGTAGCAGCCGGGCCTTTCTGAAACCCTGGGAACCGTCCTGGGCGAACGATCACCTGGGCCGCAAAGCCTTTGCCAACCGGGTCTATTGGGCCAATCGCGCGGTCAAGAACGACACCGCGTTGCCGTTGTTCATGTTCCGCCGCGACGGTGAAGAATTGGTCGGTGCAATCACGTTGGACCATATCCGCCGCGGCCCGGCCCAGTCGGGCACGCTGGGCTATTGGGTTGGTGAAGCGCATGCCCGGCAGGGCTATATGCGCGAAGCGATCGACGCGCTGGTCTATCACGCCTTTCACCGCATGGATCTGAGCCGGATCGAAGCGGCCTGCCTGCCAGAAAACAAACCGTCGCGCGATCTGCTGGAAAAATGCGGTTTCAAATACGAAGGCGTGGCGCAAAGCTATCTGGAAATCGACGGGCGCTGGCGCACCCATGTTCTGTATGCCTGTATCCGGCTGGACCGGCGCGGACGAACCGAACCGATCTGATCGCGGCAACGGCCGCGTTTGAACAATCCGGCCGTGACAAATATCAAAACCGTTCTATCTTTCCTCCCCAGGAAAGAGGACCGCGCCCGTGATCAGACTCAGCATCGCTCTTGTCGCCCTGTTGCTGGCCCATGCCGCCCCGGCCCAGACCCGCAAACCCAGCCATTGCATCGCCATCGCCGATGCGGCGCCGGGCCTGTCTTATCTGCACAAGGCGTCGTTCCGCGACCCGTTGCCCGACTATACCGTCAGGATCAGCTACCTCGCCCATGCGTCCTTCCTGATCCAATCGCCCGGCGGGATCGGAGCCGTGACCGATTACACCGGCTTCATCGGCAATGTCGATTACATCCCCGATGCGGTTACCATGAACCATGCCCACGATACCCATTGGACCGCCGCCCCTGACCCGGCCATCGCGCATGTGCTGCGCGGCTGGGGTGCGGAACATGGCAAAGGCATCGATCATCATCTCGACCTTGGCGACATGATGATCCGCAACGTGTCCACCGATATCCGGTCCTTTGGCGGGATCGAAGCCAAGGGCAATTCGATCTTCGTGTTCGAAGTGGCGGGGCTGTGTATCGGCCATCTGGGCCATCTGCATCACGAACCGGATGCGGCGCAATACGCCGCGCTTGGGCGGCTCGACGTGGTGATGGCCCCGGTTGATGGCGGCATGACGCTGGACCTTCCAACGATGATCAGGGTGTTGCAACGGCTGAAATCTTCGGTGGTGATCCCGATGCACTGGTTCGGCGACGGCACGCTGTCGGCGTTCCTGCGTGGCATCGGCAGTGATTTTGCCATTCAGCAGGTCGAAGACAACACGCTGACCCTGTCGCTGCGGACCCTGCCGCGCAACCCGACCGTGATGGTGTTACAACCGCGCTACCTGCGCTGAGGGCTGGACGGGACGGCCGATCCTGCTAATCCTGTGGTCATGAACCTGAACCCAGTCACCCCCGCCTTCCTTGAAACGCTGCAAAGCGTCCTGCCCGACCGTTGCCTGCGCCCTGCCGATCCGCGTTATCTGGAAGAACCGCGCGGCCGCTGGAAGGGACAGGCCGGGGCGATCGTGGCCCCGGACAGCACGGAACAGGTCGCGGCCGTGCTTAAGGCTGCGAACGCGGCCCGGGTGCCGGTTGTGCCCTATGGCGGCGGTACCGGGCTTGTCGGCGGTCAGATCATGGCGGACGGCCCTGCGCCGCTGCTGCTGTCGCTGGAACGGATGACCAAGATCCGCGCGCTTTACCCCGAAGAAAACGTCATGGTCGCAGACGCCGGGGCGATCTTGCAGGATATCCACGAGGCGGCATTGGCCGCCGACCGGCTGTTTCCGATGTCGATCGCGGCCAAGGGTTCGGCGCGGATCGGGGGGTGTCTGGCCACCAATGCCGGCGGCGTCAACGTGCTGCGCTATGGCAATACCCGCGATCTGGCCCTCGGGTTGGAAGCGGTGCTGCCCGATGGCCGGATCTGGAACGGGCTGACCCGGCTGCGCAAGGACAATACCGGCTACGACCTGCGCGACCTGCTGATCGGGTCCGAAGGCACGCTTGGCGTGATCACCGCCGCCGCGCTGAAACTGGCGCCACGGCCCGCCGGTGAAGGCACCGCGCTGATCGTGGTCGACAGCCCGGCCGCCGCGCTGACGCTGCTGTCGCTGGCCCGCGATCACATGGGCGAAGGCGTGTCCGCATTCGAACTGATCCACGGCACCGGGTTGGAATTCCTGGCCGAAAAGCTGCCGCAACTGCGACAACCCTTTGCCGAAGCCCCCGAATGGATGGTGCTGATCGATGTCGGGCTGGCGCGCGGCATCGATCCGGCCACGGCGCTGGAAAACCTGTTCGTCGCCGGGCTGGAGGCGGGTCTGGTCTCCGACGGGCTGATCGCGCAATCGCAGCAGCAGCGGCAGGATTTCTGGGAAATCCGCGAACAGATCCCCGAAGCCAACCGCCTAGTCGGGTCGATCAGTTCGCATGACATTTCCCTGCCGCTCAGCACAATCGCCGATTTCATCACCAAAGGCGGCGACATCCTGCGCCGGATGGGGGATTTTCGGATCAACTGTTTCGGCCATCTGGGCGACGGCAACCTGCATTACAACGTCTTCCCCGCCAAGGGCCGGCAGAAATCCGACTACCTTGATCAACGCGACGCGGTGCAGCGCGCGGTGCATGATCTGGTCGATGAATTCGACGGATCGTTCAGCGCCGAACATGGCGTTGGTCGGTTGAAAGTGGCGGATCTGGAACGCTATGGCGATCCGGTCAAGCTACAGATGATGCGGTCGATCAAAACCGCGTTCGATCCCAATGGCATCCTCAATCCGGGCGCGGTTCTGCGCGCCTGACGCTTTCATCTAGGCAAAAATACTCCGGGCCCGTCTTTGCCGAAAATGAAAAAACCCGCGCCGAAGCGCGGGTTTCAAAACTTTCGAAGATCCTGACGGTCAGCCGCCCCAGATGTAAACGGCGGCGAACAGGAACAGCCACACGACGTCAACAAAGTGCCAATACCAAGCGGCAGCTTCGAACCCGACATGGGCCTCGGGGGTGAAATCCCCTTTTATTGCGCGCAGTAAACAGATCGCTAGGAAAATGGTTCCGACCACCACGTGGAAACCGTGGAACCCGGTCGCCATGAAGAAGTTGGCGCCATAAATATTGCCCGAGAACCCAAAGGCCGCGTGGCTGTATTCATATATCTGGAAAACGGTGAACAACGCGCCCAGCAGAACCGCGATCAGCAGACCGTTGATCATGTCCTTGCGGTTGTTTTCATGCGCGATCGCGTGGTGCGCCCAAGTGGCCGCAGCCCCCGAACACAGCAGGATCAGCGTGTTGATCAGCGGCAGATGCCACGGATCGAAAGTTTCGATCCCGACCGGCGGCCAAACACCGTCAACAGCGGGCGATTGCGGCCCCATCGGGTACATGGCGTGCTTGAAGAAGCTCCAGAACCACGCTGCGAAGAACATGACTTCGGACATGATGAACAGCATGAAGCCATAGCGCAGGCCGATCTTCACCACCGGGGTGTGATCGCCGGTATTGCCTTCTTTGACAACTTCCGACCACCAGGCAAACATCACGTAAAGAACACCGGCGAACCCGGCCAGAAGCATCCAAGGGCCATGATCGTGGAAGTACAGCACTGCTCCGAAAAGCATTACGAACCCGGCCACTGCACCCATCAGGGGATACAGAGAGGGGGGCAAAATATGATAGTCGTGGTTTTTCTCGTGCGCCATTGCGTTTCCCTCGTTGGAAGGTTTTTTAGTTTAGGTTGCTGTCACTACCCGTGGAAAGCGAAGCTTGCTTCTCAGGCAGATCGATTTCGTAGAAGGTATAGGACAAGGTGATCTGGTGAACGAATTTCGCTTCGCGATCGTTCACGATTTCCGGGTCGACAAAGAAACTGACCGGCATATTGACCCGTTCGCCGGGTTGCAGCACCTGCTCGGTGAAGCAAAAGCAGTCGATCTTGTCGAAATATCCGCCCGCCGAATAGGGCGCGACGTTATAAGACGCCTGCCCCGCTACGGCGTGGTCGGTCGGGTTATAGGCCTCGAAGAAGGCCAGACCGGTTTCGCCGATGCGCAGCGTCATTTCCCGCTGCACCGGTTTGAATTCCCACGGCATGTCGCGATCTTTTGAAGCATCGAACCGTATCGTGATGGTCTGATCCAGAATCGTGTCCGATCCGGCATCGGCGACATTGGTGGTGCCGCCAAAACCGGTGACCCGGCAGAACCAGTTGTAAAACGGCACCGATGCCCAAGCCAACGCCCCCATGGTCAGGACCACACCGACCAGCATCACCACGGTTTTGCTTTTTTTATCCATCGCCATGGCTCAGTTTTTCCCCTGCTGTTGTTGCAGGAAAGCCGGTTCCAGACCGCCACGGGTGACCTTGACCACGGTCAGACCGAAAACGATGGCAACGAAGCCCACCAGGACCAGACCAACGCCCAGATTGCGGCCAATCCGGCGCTTGTGCAGCTCGTGTTCGACTTTTTCGAACCCCATTCTACCAGCCTCCCAGCCCATAAGGTTTCAGTGTCGCTTCGACCAGAATCGCCCCGAAATGCAGAAACAGATAGATCAGCGACAATCCGAAAAAGCTTTTTTCCGAACGGTATTTATCCGCGCTGGCCGCGTCTTCGTCACGGCGCCAGATCTTCACCGCGCCAAACAGGAACAGCGCGTTCAACACCACCGAAACGGTCATATAGATCGGACCCCCGATCGAGGTCAGCCCGGCACCGATCGCCAGCGGTGCCAGCAAGATGGTATAGACAAGGATATGCTTGCGCGTGGACCGGCGACCATGGGTCACGGTCAACATCGGCACACCCGCCTTTTCGTAATCCGAATTCATGAACAGCGCCAAGGCCCAGAAATGCGGCGGCGTCCACATGAAGACCAGCAGGAACATCAACACCGATTCAAGGCTGACACCACCAGTGGCAACCGCCCAGCCGATCATCGGCGGGAACGCCCCGGCAGCGCCGCCAATCACGATGTTCTGCGGCGTCCAGCGTTTCAACCACATGGTATAAACCACCGCGTAGAAGAAGATGGTAAAGGCCAAAAGCCCCGCCGCCACAAAATTCGTCGCCAGACCCAGCATGATCACCGCAAAGGCCGACAGGGTGATGCCGATGGCCAGCGCGTCTTGCGGCGCGACCTTGCCCGACGGGATCGGTCGCGACGCGGTGCGTTTCATCACCTCGTCGATATCGGCATCCCACCACATGTTCAGCGCGCCCGAAGCCCCGCCGCCCACGGCGATGAACAACACGGCGCAAAAGGCGATGAACGGATGCACGTCGACCGGTGCGGCCAACAGCCCGACAAGCGCGGTAAACACCACAAGCGACATCACCCGCGGTTTCAGCAGGGCGAAATAATCGCCGAAACCCGCTTCGCCGGTCTGGGTCTGTGTATTCAGGCTTGCGTCGCTCATCTTGTGCCTTCCAAAACCGCACGGACCCGCGCGGCGCTTCGGTGGGAAAGGGTGGCCGCCCCTGAAACGGGGCGATCAGCCGCTGACTTAGTTGGCCGAGGCCAGCTTGACGCCCGGCAAGGTGGACATGTCGCCGGCATATTCGTCGACCGCGCCTGTCAGCCATTCATCATAGGCTTCCTGCGACACCACCTTGACGGTGATCGGCATATAGGCGTGATCCTTGCCGCACAGTTCCGAACACTGGCCGAAATAGATGCCTTCGCGTTCTGCCTTGAACCACAACTGGGCGATCCGACCCGGAACAGCATCCTGTTTCACACCAAAGGCCGGGATGGTCCAAGAATGGATCACGTCGGCACCGGTCACGTCCATGACGACGACCTTGTTGATCGGCACCACGACCTGCGTGTCGGTGGCCAGCAGATATTCATCGTCGGCATAACCGTACTCGGCCAAATCTTCGCGTTCCAGCTTGAAGCTTTCGAAGCCGAATTCGTGGTCGGTATATTCATAGCCCCAATACCACTGGTATCCGGTGACCTTGATGTGAATGTCGCCTTGGGGAATTTCCTGCTGCTTGAACAGAACCGGCAGCGAAAACGCGCCGATGACCACCAGAATCAAGATCGGCACGATGGTCCAGGCGATTTCCACTGGCGAATTATGGGTGAACGTCGCCGGGGTCGGATTTGATTTGCGGTTGAACCGCACGACCACGACAAGGATCAGCCCGATCACGAACAGGCAGATGGCGGTGGTGATGTACAAAAGCAAACCGTCCAGCGACTGCAGGTCGCGGGCCAGTTCTGTGGCAGCCGGCTGAAAGCCCAGCGCGCCGGAAACGGGTTTGCCGACGGTTTCGACATCCTGGGCAAGGGCCGGTGCCGCGATGGCGGTTGCTGCTGCGGCCGTGAGGCTAGAGATAAGTCGCATATGTCACCCTGATCGGTTGCGGTGTATTCTTCGGTTTTCTGCGGGGTCCCGACCTTTTGAGGTGGAATCCCATTGTTTTGTCGTCGCTAGAAATCATATTCTGTCATACAGAACAACAATTCCGATTGCGGCAAACGGACGCTTTTTTGATTTAGATCAAATCCGGGCTGCTGGAAAGACAGGAAAAAACAAACATGAGCGATATGCCTTTTCGCCCCTTCGAGCAGACGCTGGATCAAAATCATGCCCTTGGCCTGCTGCGCGACGCGACCGCCGGCGCCGAAGATGGCGAACTTTTTCTGGAACGCCGCCGGGCCGAAGCACTGGTTTTCGACGATGGCCGGGTGCGCAATGCGTCTTACGATGCGTCAGAAGGGTTCGGGTTGCGGGCGGTCAAGGGCGAAGTGACCGGCTATGCCCATTCCACCGAAATTTCCCAAGCCGCGCTGAAACGGGCCAGCGCCACCGCGCGACTGGCGGTGGGGGATGGCGGCGGCGTTCTGGCCGACCCGCCGCAAGCCACCAACAGGCGGCTTTATACCGATGATGACCCGATCGCCGGGGCGTCGTTTCCGGTCAAGATCGAAACCTTGCGGGAAATCGATGCCTTTTCGCGCGAGCTTGATTCGCGGGTCGTGCAGGTATCGGCCACCATCGCGGCCTCGCTGCAGGAAATCGAAATCCTGCGCCCCGACGGCACCCATCTGCGCGATGTGCGACCGATGACCCGGGTCAATGTCAGCGTCATCGTGGAACAGGATGGCCGCCGCGAAACCGGCACCGCCGGTGGCGGCGGGCGCGTCGGGTTGACCGGGCTTCTGGATCCCGCCGATTGGCAGGCCAAGGCGCGCGAAGCGTTGCGAATCGCCTTGGTTAACCTTGATGCAGAACCGGCCCCGGCCGGGGTTATGGATGTGGTGTTGGGGCCGGGCTGGCCCGGTATCTTGCTGCACGAAGCCATCGGGCACGGGCTGGAAGGCGATTTCAACCGCAAGGGATCAAGCGCCTTTGCCGGGCTGATGGGGCAGCAGGTCGCCGCCAAGGGGGTGACGGTTCTGGATGACGGCACCATCCCCGACCGGCGCGGATCGATCAGTTTTGACGACGAAGGCACCCCATCGGGGAAAAACGTGCTGATCGAAGACGGTATCTTGGTCGGCTACATGCAGGACCGGCAAAACGCCCGACTGATGGGGGTGAAACCCACCGGCAACGGACGGCGTGAATCCTATGCCCATGCACCGATGCCACGGATGACCAACACCTATATGATGGGCGGCGACGCGCGGCCCGAAGATATCGTCGCGGAGCTGAAGGACGGCATTTACGCGGTCGGGTTCGGCGGCGGTCAGGTTGACATCACCAACGGCAAATTCGTGTTTTCCTGCACCGAAGCGTATCGGGTTCAGAACGGCAAGGTCGGCGCGCCGGTACGGGGTGCGACCCTGATCGGTGACGGCGCCAATGCGCTGAAACGGATCCGGGCGCTTGGCAATGACATGGCGCTGGACCCCGGTATGGGCAATTGCGGCAAGGCCGGGCAATGGGTGCCGGTCGGCGTGGGCCAGCCCACAGTGATGATCGGCGGTCTGACCGTCGGCGGTTCAGCGGCCTGACGCCAAAGGCACGCCGTCGCGAATCCACAGAACGCTTTACCGCACATTAACCACCCGTGCGGTAAAGCTGGGTCCGTAACATGGCGGACCCAGCATGACCGACCCCAAAATGACGGCCCCTTCCCCCGAACCGATACGCCCCCCGCAAACGGATGAGGACCGGCTAAGCTGGATCAGGCTGTTGCGGTCGCCCCGGGTCGGGGTATCGACCTTCTATCGGCTGATGGGGGAACACGTATCGGCCCGCGCCGCGTTGCAGGCGCTGCCCGAGGTGGCCCGGGCCGCCGGTGTCGACACGTATACCCCCTGCCCCGATTCCGTGGCGCAGGCGGAATTGCAGGCGGCCCGCCATTGCGGTGCCAGCATGATCTGCATCGGCTCTCCCGATTATCCCGCCGCATTGGCCGAAATCCCGGATGCACCGCCGTTTTTCTGGGTGATCGGGCGGCAGGATGTGCTGTTGCAGCCGATGATCGCTTTGGTGGGGGCGCGCAATGCGTCGTCTCTGGGCACCCGCATGGCGCGCGGATTGGCCAAGGATCTGGCCGCGCAGGGGTATATCATCGTATCGGGCATGGCCCGCGGCGTCGATGCCGCCGCGCATCACGCCAGCCTGCAAACCGGCACCGTGGCGGTGATGGCGGGCGGCGCGGATGTGCTTTACCCGTCCGAAAACACCACCCTGGGGCAGGACATTGCGAAAACCGGGGCGCGGATTTCCGAACGCGCTTTCGGGCTCAACCCGCGACCGCGCGATTTTCCCCGCCGCAACCGGATCATTTCCGGGCTGGCCCAAGCGGTGGTGATTGTCGAAGCTGCAGCGAAATCGGGCAGCCTGATCACCGCCCGCAATGCGCTCGATCAGGGCCGCGACGTGCTGGCCGTGCCCGGCCATCCGTTCGATGCCCGCACCGGTGGCTGCAACATGCTGATCCGGGACGGGGCGCGGCTGATCCGCAATGCCGAGGACGTGATCGAAGCCTTGCCGCCCCGTTCTGCCCCGGCCAAACAGGCCCCGGCAGATCAGGTTGACTTGCCATTGGCCGAGCCCGATCGGCGCAAACCCGATCTGAAAAAGGTGGCGGACTTGCACCGGCAAATCCTGAACCGCCTTAGCCCGTCGCCATTGGCCGAGGATCAGTTGATCCGTGACCTGCACGCGCCGCCGCAAACCATCATGCCAGTACTGACCGATCTGGAACTCGAAGGCCGGATCAAACGACACCCCGGCGGCTTGCTGGCGCTGTCGTGATCAGGCTGGCTCCGCCTCAACCGCCACAATATTCCGGTATCACGTCACGCCAGGTGTCACAGAATGGCCACCCGGCCCACCAGGCATCGGTTCCGCCGATGGAAAACTCCACCACCACCCACATGTTTCCCGACTTGACGAAAATGGCTTCCATATGGACCCCGTCAGTGTCGTCCGGATAATAATCGCCACGCTGCGCCATCGGGGTCGTCGCCGGGTCGATCGCACCGCCGCCGGGACGCTGCGGCATCACCATGGCAAAGGCCACATCGCCCGACACGCGTAATTCATCCACGACGAATTGCACCGGCTTACCCAACTGCCACCAGGCATGTGGCCGCAGCGCGTCCATCAGGTCCTGGCGCAGGGCGGTGCCGCGCTGTGGTTCATACCAATCGCCCGCCGTCGCCGCCGATCCCCCGGTCAGGCCCAGCGCCAGAACCACGGCCAGAATGGTGTTTGATACCTTCATCGACTATCCTTTCACGCGTGCCGTGTCGTGGCGCGGCAAATTCCCCACGAAAGGGTGCCGTTTATGTGGCGGATTGACAATCCCCACCTGCTGCGCCCATTTTGCGCCGCCTATAGTGCCCGCCGTATTTTTCGAAAGGTTGTCCTTACCAATGCCCGTTGTCGTCGTAGAATCCCCAGCCAAAGCCAAAACCATCAACAAGTATCTGGGGTCCGATTACACGGTTCTGGCATCTTACGGGCATGTCCGCGATCTACCGCCCAAGGATGGGTCGGTCGACACCGAACATGAATTCGACATGACATGGGAAATCGGGGCCGATTCCCGCAAACATGTCAAAGCAATCGCGGACGCCTTGAAAGACGACAACGAACTGATCCTCGCGACCGACCCCGACCGCGAAGGTGAAGCCATCAGCTGGCATCTGGAAGAAGCGCTGCGCAAACGCCGCGCCATCAAGAAGGACACGCCGGTATCGCGCGTGGTGTTCAATGCGATCACCAAATCCGCCGTTACCGAAGCAATGCAAAACCCGCGTCAGGTCGATAACGATCTGGTCCATGCCTATCTGGCACGCCGGGCGCTGGATTATCTGGTCGGCTTCAACCTCAGCCCGGTCTTGTGGCGCAAACTGCCCGGCGCGCGGTCTGCCGGTCGGGTGCAATCGGTCTGCCTGCGGCTGATCGTTGAACGCGAAATGGAAATCGAAGCGTTCAATGCCCGCGAATACTGGTCGGTCAAGGCGATTCTGGCCACCCCAAGGGGTCAGGAATACGAAGCCCGCCTGACCGTTCTGGCCGGTGACAAGCTCGACAAATACAGCATCGAAAACGAAACTCAGGCTGAATTGGCAGTTCAGGCGATCAACAGCCGCGACCTGACCGTTCAATCGGTCGAAGCCAAACCCGGCAGCCGCAACCCGTCGGCCCCGTTCATGACTTCGACCCTGCAACAAGAAGCCAGCCGCAAATTCGGCATGGGTGCGCGGCAATGCATGAATGCCGCTCAACGGCTCTACGAAGCCGGGTACATCACCTATATGCGGACCGATGGTATCGACATGGCGCCCGAAGCGGTCACCGCCGCGCGCGCCGAAATCGAAACCCGCTATGGCAAGGACTACGTGCCCTCCAGCCCGCGCATTTATAAGAACAAGGCCAAGAACGCCCAGGAAGCGCATGAATGTATCCGCCCGACGGACATGTCGCGCGATCCCGGCCAGTTGGCCAAGCTGGAAACCGATCAACGCCGGCTTTACGATCTGGTGTGGAAACGCACGATTTCGTGCCAGATGGAAGCCGCGCGGCTGGAACGCACCACCGTCGATATCGGCAGCAATGACGGCCAGATCGTGATGCGCGCCACCGGTCAGGTGGTTCTGTTTGACGGCTTCTTGCGGGTCTATGAAGAAGGCCGCGACGATGTGGTTGTGGACGAAGACGACAATCGCCTGCCGCAGATTTCCCAGGGCGAAAAGGCCGACAAGCGCACGATCAGCCCGGAACAGCATTTCACCCAGCCGCCGCCGCGCTATACCGAAGCGACCTTGGTCAAGAAGATGGAAGAACTGGGCATCGGCCGGCCGTCGACCTATGCCAGCGTGATCACCACGATTCAGGACCGCGAATATGTCCGCAAGGATAAAAACCGTCTGTTCCCCGAAGACAAAGGCCGAATCGTCACGATCTTCTTGCTGAATTTCTTCCGCAAATATGTCGGCTATGATTTCACCGCCCAGTTGGAAGAACAGCTTGACGACGTGTCGGCAGGCGAACGCGATTACAAGGATGTTCTGGCGCGGTTCTGGCGCGATTTTTCCGCCGCGATTTCCGAAACGTCCGAATTGCGGATCACCGAAGTTCTGGATGTGCTGGACGACGCGCTGGCCCCACAACTGTACCCGCCGCGCGAAGACGGCACCGACCCGCGCATCTGCCCGAAATGCGGCGAAGGCAAGCTGCACCTGAAAACCTCGCGCACCGGCGGCTTTGTCGGCTGCGGCAATTATCCCGAATGCACCTATACCCGGCCCATCGCGGGCGAAGGCGCAGATGGCGACGAACGGCTTCTGGGCATGGATGGCGAAGACGAAATCCACCTCAAAGCAGGCCGATTCGGCCCCTATGTGCAACGCGGCGAACCGACCCCGGAAAACAAGAAGCCGCCGCGCGCCTCCTTGCCCAAAGGGTGGTCCAAGGATGATATGGATCTGGAAAAGGCGCTGACCCTGCTCAGCCTGCCGCGCGAAATCGGGATGCATCCCGAAGGCGGGGAAATCAAATCCAATTTCGGACGCTTCGGCCCCTATATCATGCACCAACTGCCGGATGACGCCAAACCGGTCTATGCCAATCTCAAAGACCCGAATGACGTGTTCGAAATCGGCATGAACCGGGCGGTCGAACTGTTGGCTGAAAAGCGCGCCAACGGTCCGGGACGCGGTCGCGGCGCGGCGGTAAAACCGCTCAAGGAACTGGGCGAACATCCCGATGGTGGTGCGATCAACGTGATGGAGGGCCGTTACGGGCCTTACGTCAAATGGGAAAAGGTGAACGCCACCCTGCCCAAGGATGTCGACCCCAAGGATGTGACGCTGGAAACGGCAGTCGAACTGGTCAACGAAAAGGCCGCCAAGAAAAAACCGGCCAAGAAGGCGGCGGCCAAAAAGGCCCCAGCCAAGAAAGCCGCCACCAAAAAGACCACGGCGAAGAAACCGGCGGCCAAGAAAACCGCAGCCAAGAAAGAAGACCCCTCGGGCTAGTCACCGCATCAAGCCGCCGCACCGAATGCGCGGCGGGCGTATTACTACGTATTGGCTCTGCCCACATGGTTTCGCTACAAGCGGACAGCGCGTTCGCGGCGGGCTGTTGCGCGGGGGGTCTTCATTGACAGCCGCCTTTGCCCGCTGCACTCATGGCGTGAAGATCTTTGAGGGAGACATCGATGAAAAAAGTCTACGCAAACGCTGCCGAGGCGCTGGACGGGCTGCTGTTCGACGGCATGCAGATCGCCGCTGGCGGTTTCGGCCTCTGCGGCATTCCCGAGTTGCTGATCGCGGCGATCCGCGACGCCGGGACCAAGGATCTGACCGTCGCGTCCAACAATGCCGGTGTCGATGACTTCGGTCTGGGCGTTTTGCTGCAAAGCAAGCAGGTCAAGAAGATGATGTCGTCCTATGTGGGCGAAAACGCCGAATTCATGCGTCAGTACCTGTCGGGTGAACTTGAACTGGAATTCAACCCGCAAGGCACCCTGGCCGAACGGATGCGCGCCGGTGGCGCGGGCATTCCCGGTTTCTACACCAAGACCGGCGTCGGCACCGTGATTGCCGAGGGCAAGGAACACAAGGATTTCAACGGCGAAACCTATATCCTTGAGGAAGGCATCTTTGCCGATCTGGCGATCGTCAAAGCATGGAAGGCCGACTCCACCGGCAACCTGATTTTCCGCAAGACCGCCCGCAACTTCAACCCGCCGGCGGCAATGTGCGGCAAGGTCTGCGTCGTCGAGGTCGAAGAAATCGTCGAACCCGGTGATCTGGACCCCGATAAAATCCACCTGCCCGGCGTCTATGTCCACCGCATCATCAAGGGCGAACACGAAAAGCGCATCGAACAGCGAACTGTTCGGAAACGGGAGGAAGCATAATGCCCTGGGATCGCAATCAAATGGCCGAACGGGCCGCGCAGGAACTCGAAGACGGCATGTATGTGAACCTCGGCATCGGCATCCCGACGCTGGTGGCGAATTATGTCGGCGACAAGGACATCACCCTGCAATCGGAAAACGGCATGCTGGGCATGGGTCCGTTTCCCTTCGAGGGCGAAGAAGATCCCGACCTGATCAATGCGGGCAAACAGACCATCACCGAACTGCGCCGCACGTCCTATTTCGACAGCGCCACCAGCTTCGGCATGATCCGGGGCGGTAAAATCGCCGCGGCGATTCTCGGCGCGATGGAAGTCAGCGAAAAAGGCGATCTGGCCAACTGGATGATCCCCGGCAAGTTGGTCAAGGGCATGGGCGGCGCGATGGATCTGGTTGCGGGCGTTGGCCGTGTGGTGGTGGTCATGGACCACACCAACAAACATGGCGACAGCAAGGTTCTGAAGGAATGCACCCTGCCGCTGACCGGCAAGGGCGTCGTGGATCGGATCATCACCAATTTCGGCGTTCTGGACGTGACCCATAAGGGCCTGCACATCGTCGAACTGGCCCCCGGCGTCAGCCGCGAAGACATGATAGCGGCGACCGAAGCGACCATCGTTTGACGAAATTGCGCCCGGCTTCACCGCCGGGCGTTCAATTCGCCGTCACAAAGACACAGCCGTCTGAAATCAGCAGCGGCGGCGTTTTACACAATCCACGCGCCACCGAATAAGCGGCCAGAACCTTGGGCACGTAATCGCGGGTTTCGGCATAGGGCGGCACCCCGCCATGATCGCGCACCGCGCCTTCGCCGGCATTATAGGCCGCCAGCGCAAGAATCGGATCGCCGTCGAATTCGCCCAGCAACCAATCCAAGTACGCCACGCCCCCGCGGATGTTTTCCCCCGCATTCAGGCTGTCATCGACCCCGAATCGTTCCGCTGTCGCCGGGATCAACTGCATCAGCCCTTCCGCCCCGGCGCTGCTGATCGCATCCGCCCGACCGGCGGATTCCACCGAAATCACCGCCAGAACCAAGGCTGGCGACACCTTGGTGCCGATCGTGTTGAGCAACATCGCCGCCCCTTGGGCACGAACGATGGGCAACATGTCGTTCAACCGCGGCGCCGTCACCGCCTGCCCTTTGGGTGGTTTACCCAGCGCTGCCAGCGCCGTTTCCAACCGGTCGGCATTGCCTTGTGCGGCATCGGGCGACACGGTTTCCCAGAACCAACCAAACCGACCCGCGACCGGTTTGGCTTCAACCGGCACATTGGCGACGACCGGCTTTTTCAACGCGGCCTGCTGTTCAGCCGGATCGATCTGCACCGTGATCCGTTTCTGCCCCGGCTTGGGCGGTGAGATGCGTTTGAAGGTAAAGTCGGGAAACGGCGCCGGGGCTTCTGCCCGCACCGATACGCTTGCCAGCATCACACTGACCGTCAACGATATAAGGACGCCGGGTTTCATGGCTGCCCTGCTCTGCCTCATTATTATTGCCTGACAGTATCGCAGAAAACCAAGGCGTGAGCCAGATTTCTTGGCAAAAGCGCCCCAATCGCCCTTTTTTTTGCCATATTCTTGTGAATTCGAGGGAAGAAGCACAGGTAAAATCAATATTTTTACATTTATTTTCAATGATTTATATCTATTAGATTAAAATTATCAAATTGCTTACTTTAAATTGTATTTTCGCCAAATTGCCGCCCCATTCAAAGGTCTAAATACAGTCATACCACGACGGGGACAGGCAGTGAGAGAGCCGACACGTTACCGCCGCGGGCAACCTGAGACATACATTCACTGGAGAGAAACCATGATCAACTTCATCAAGAACTTCCGCAAAGACGAAGACGGCGCCGTAACTGTTGACTGGGTCGTGCTGACCGCAGCCGTTGTTGGCCTGGGCATCGCAGCCGTGACCACCGTTTCGGGTGGCATCGACACCGCAGCCACCACGCTGACAACCGACCTGGGCACCAGCATGACTTCGGCGGCTGGCGTCAACTAATTCCGGCCTGACTTCGGTCAGACCAAAGGGCCGCGCCTGATATCAGGCGCGGCCCTTTTTTTCATTCTGCGGAACCGTCCCGAAAGAACCGTGAAAACGTCGTTAACAAATCCTTTTCACGCCCAATTCTCGCCCCATTCAAAGGTCTAAATACAGTCATACCACGACGGGGACAGGCAGTGAGAGAGCCGACACGGTCCCGCTGCGGACAACCTGAGACACATATTCACTGGAGAGAAACCATGATCAACTTCATCAAGAACTTCCGCAAAGACGAAGACGGCGCTGTAACGGTTGACTGGGTCGTGCTGACCGCAGCAGTTGTTGGCCTGGGCATCGCAGCCGTGACCACCGTGCGCGGCGGCATCGACACCGCAGCCACCACGCTGACAACCGACCTGGGCGCCAGCATGACTTCGGCGGCGGCTGTCG
The DNA here is from genome assembly GCF_001458355.1 of Thalassovita gelatinovora. GTDB lineage: Bacteria > Pseudomonadota > Alphaproteobacteria > Rhodobacterales > Rhodobacteraceae > Thalassobius > Thalassobius gelatinovorus. The sequence goes on from NZ_CYSA01000015.1 coordinate 190,261, forward strand.
GCGACTAATTGCGGCCTGACTTCGGTCAGACCACAGGTCGCGCCTGATATCTGGCGCGGCCAACCCTGAAATGCGCAAGCGACCGGGTTTCATGAAAGGATCAGGAAATGGTCCTGAACAAAACCTTTTCGCGCCGCAATCCTGCCCCATTCCGACGCCCTAATGCTGCCTACACCGCGACAGCACACGGCAAAAACAAGGTGGAATCGCCACCGTCGGGGCCGGAAACGTCGCTTTTCAGGAGAATGACCATGATCACCTTCATCAAGAAATTCCGCCAGGACGAAGACGGCGCCGTCACGGTTGACTGGGTCGTGTTGACCGCCGCCGTTGTTGGCCTGGGCATTGCCGCCGTTGCCACCGTTTCCAATGGCATCGACACCGCGAGCAATACGCTGGTCAACGATCTGACCACGGACATGAGCACCGCAACGTCGACCAACTAGCCCGGCCCGGCCGGGTCCCATCGCAGACCGCACCCTTATCGGTTCGGCGCTGTGTGATCATCAGGGCCGCGTTACCCACAGTTCGCAATATGCGGCTGAAAAAATCAGGCGCCTCCCCCTGTGATTGTCTGAGTGTTTCGTTTTTCAAACGAGTTTTTGGGGGATTCGCCCATGTTGCATCAGATCAAATCCAAAATTCATCGCTATTCGATGAAGGAATGCGGCGCAGTGACCATCGAATGGGTTGTCCTGACCGCCGCCATTGTGGGCATCGCCATTGCCGCCACCATTCCGGTTTTTTCCGGCACCGAAAGTGTCGCGGAAACGGCAAGCAGTTCGATGCAAACCGCGATGACAGAAGCAGGTGCAACCAACTGAATACCCGGTTGTTGACGCCCCGGCTCCATCATTTCGCCGTAATTACCGACTATTTTAAGGTCATCGAAAATTTACGTCCGATCCAGATCGGTCGACAAAAGAGAAAGGATAAGCCATGCGTGCAATATTCGGATTGGTCCTGATCGTCGGGCTGGGTCTTGCTGGTTTCGCCGTCTATATGGCGAATAATTACATTTCGGGTTTCGAAGCCGAGCTGGCCCGCGCCAAAAGCGCCCAGACCAGCACTGTTGAACTTGTGGAAGTCGCGGTTGCCAACCGGGCCCTCGCCTATGGCGAAACGCTGACTCCCAAGGATGCGCGGCTGGTGAAATTCCCGGTTCAGGCGCTGCCCGAAGGTGTGTTTTCCACCGCGGCGGACCTGTTTCCCAACCCTGAAAACCCGCAACAACGCCGCGTCGTGCTGCGCCAGATCGAAAAGAACGAAGCCATCCTTGCGGTCAAGATCACCAAACCGGGCGAAGAGGCCGGCCTGACATCACGGTTGGATCGCGGCATGCGGGCCTTTGCCATTGAAGTGGATGTCGCCAGCGGCGTGTCCGGTTTCCTGCGTCCGGGCGATCGTGTCGATGTTTATTGGACCGGCGAAAGCCGCACCGGTGGCCCCAATGACCGGCGCGAATTCACCAAGCTGATCGAAAGCTCGGTCAGCCTGATTGCGGTCGACCAGAGTTCCACCAACGAAACCGCGACCGCCTCCATCGCCCGCACCGTGACGGTCGCGGCGACACCGAACCAGGTCGCCGCACTGGCGCAGGCGCAATCGACCGGGAGGCTATCGCTTTCGCTGGTCGGTGCCGAAGATGACACCATCGCCGCCGCGATCGAAGTGGATCAACGCGATCTGCTGGGCATCATCGAAGAAGCCCCGGTCGAACGGATCGAAGTGAAAGAACAGGTCTGCACCATCCGAACCCGTCGTGGTGCCGAAGTGGTCGAAATTCCGATCCCCTGCACCAACTAAGCGCAATCACGGCCATAAATATGGGGCGGTCGCATCTGCGGCTGCCCCGTTGCATTTCAGCCGCAGCCAGACCCGAAATCCCTCCAAACCGGATGAAAATCGGACGTGAACCTATTGATTCTTGCAAAAATTCAGAAATTCGCGCAGTCTGCCCGATATAAACGGGCATCAGACCCGGCATTGAGGCGTGATCGAAAAGGCAGGTCACATGAAAAACCGAATGATATTCAAGGCCGCGCTTGTTGGTCTGACAGTCGCTTTGGGCACCACTCAGGTGCCGCAGACGGCCATGGCCCAGAACCTGCGCGTGGTTAAAAACGGCGCATCTTCCAGTCTGAAGGTGCCGATGAGCCGTGCCGTGGTGGTGGAAAGCGAATCCCCCTTCGCCGAACTGTCGATCGCCAATCCAGCGATTGCCGATATTTCGTCATTGTCGGACCGGTCGATCTATGTGCTGGGCAAATCGCCGGGCACCACCACCCTGACATTGCTTGATGCGCAGGGCAGTCTGATTGCCAATGTCGATGTGGTTGTCGCCGCCGATGTGACCGAATTCAAGGAACGGCTGCGCCAGATCCTGCCAGGTGAAAAAATCGAGGTGCGCACCGCCAATGACGGTATCGTGCTGTCGGGCACCGTGTCCTCTGCCGCGAAACTGGCAAGCGCGCTCAGCCTGGCCGAACGCTATGCGCCCGAACGGGTGTCCAACCTGATGAAAGTGGGCGGTGTTCAGCAGGTCATGCTGAAAGTCCGCTTTGCAGAAATGCAGCGTAACGTGTCCAAATCGCTTAGTTCGTCGCTGTCGCTGAACGGCAATAGCGGTGGGTTGACCATGAACGGCGGGTCGAACACCACCAACACGTCGGGCGGTGTTGCCACCGCACTTGGCGGCAACATCCCGTCGGTGAACGAAAATAACGGTGCCATGCTGTTCGGCTTCGGCGTTGGATCTGTCGAAGTCGGGGTTTTACTAGAAGCCCTTGAAAGCAAGGGCGTTGTCCGGACGCTGGCCGAACCGAACCTGACCGCCTTGTCGGGTCAGGAAGCCAAGTTTCTGGCCGGTGGCGAATACCCGGTCCCGGTCAGTCAGGATAACGGCGCAATTACGGTCGATTTCAAACCCTTCGGTGTGGAACTGAATTTCGTGCCCCGCGTGGTCGATGGCGACCTGATTAATCTGGAACTGAAGGCGGCGGTGTCCGCGCTCGATTCCTCGAACGGCTATTCCACCGATGCCTTCACCATCGACGCTTTCCGCCGCCGCGAAACCTCGACCACTGTGGAAATGCGCGACGGTGAAAGCTTTGCCATTGCCGGATTGCTGCAGGACGATTTCGTCGACCTGAACAGTCAGGTTCCTTGGCTGGGCGACATCCCGATCCTTGGCGCGTTGTTCCGCAGCGCCGAATACCAGCGGTCACAGTCCGAATTGGTGATCATCGTGACCGCCCATCTGGTGACCCCGACCCGGGGCGAAGCCTTGGCGCTGCCGACCGACCGGATCAAACCGCCGTCGGAAAAGGACCTGTTCCTCTTTGGCCGGGTGTCACGCGACGGATCGCGCAAACTGAAAGGCGCGGCTGGCGAAGTCGCCCGTCAGGATTTCAGCGGCTCTTACGGCTATGTGATGGAGTGATCGAATGAAGACCGCTTTTCTCAAGATCGCTTTGCTGGGCAGCGTCGCCTTGATCGCCGGATGCGAAAACACCGACGGGTATTCCACCTTCACCGGCGAAGCAGGTGCCTTGGTGGCAGGTGGCGATTTCGGCAATGCCACCCTGAACAATAGTCAAATTCAGTCGGGTGAAAAAACCTTTGTCAGCAATCTGGCCCACCGGTTTGCCGAAGAAGTGCCCACAACCATCAATTTCGAATTCAATTCGGCCCGGATCGATGCGCAATCCGCTGCGGTTCTACGGCAACAGGCTGATTGGATTCGCCAATTCCCCGAAGTCCGGTTCAAGGTTTACGGCCATACCGACGCGGTTGGCAGTGCCAGCTATAACTATGGCTTGGGCAAACGTCGCGCCAATGCGGTGGTGCGGGTTCTGTCGCAATACGGCATCAGCCGGTCGCGGTTGGAAGCGGTGGTATCGCAGGGCGAAACCCAGCCGTTGATCATGACCGAAAACCGCGAACGTCAAAACCGGCGCACTGTGACCGAAGTCACCGGCTTTGTCCGCCGTCATCCCACGGTCATGGATGGCCGATATGCGCAAATCATCTATCGCGATTATGTCGAAAGCGCCGTTGTCCCCACCACGCTGACCGGAATCGAAAACAGCGTGACCGCCGGTAGCACGGAATAAGAACAATGCGGCGATCCGGGCGAGGATCGTCCGGAAATACCGCACAATTTCGATAGTTTGGCCCTAATCTCGCCCAGATTCCCCGCGATCTTAACCTCATACGGAGTAGTGCGTCTGGCATCAGCCAGATGCGGCGCTCGCGGGATGAGGTAACGGGGCACGTAAAAACCCGACCTTGCATTGCCCGCAGCGTTCGAGCTGAAGGACAAGAGGCAATGACGAGTAGCGACAATCCAACGGCAGAAGCCAGCCCGATCCTGGCCTGCACGATAAGTCGGGACGTTCAGAACTTCGATTTGTTGATCGAAGACATGGAAGCGGTGATGGGCGAAGCCTGGGGTGACCTGGGATTTGCCGATGCGCTTGCCTTTTTTCAGCAACCAGATGCCAGTTCCCTGGAATTCGTCGCCATTGCCATCGACCGCAATGACGAAGACAATCTGGTCCTGCTCGGCGATATCATTTCGTCGGCCAAGCGGCTGGGCATCAAGATCATCCTGATCGCCGAAGAAGTCACCCCAGCGGCGCTGCATCAATTGCTGCGTCAGGGGGCCGATGAATTCGTCCCCTACCCGCTGCCGGAAAACGAATTGCAGGCCGCAATCGAACGGTTGCGCGCCCCCGCTCCGATGCCCGAAACACCCGATGGCGCCGCAGAGGACGCGGATGAAAGCGATACCGAATCCATTTCCCGCACCCTGAAATCGGCGCATGATCGCGAAGGCGTGGTCATCGCCGTCCATGCCTTGGCTGGCGGCACCGGGGCAACGACCCTGGTGACAAATCTGGGATGGGAACTGATCGCCGGCGTCAAGAAAAAGGAAACGCCGCCACGGGTTTGCATCATTGATCTGGATCTGCAATTTGGTTCGGTTTCGACCTATCTCGACCTGCCCCGCCGTGATGCGGTTTATGAATTGCTGTCCGACACCGAAGCCTTGGATGACGATTTGTTCACCCAGGCCTTGATGTCCTACAAAGACAAGCTTCACGTGCTGACCGCGCCCAAGGAAATGCTTCCGCTGGATCTGGTCGGATCAGAAGACATTCTGCGAATCATCACCATCGCGCGGCGTCATTTCGACTATGTCCTCATCGATGTGCCCAGAACTCTGGTGCAGTGGTCCGAAACCGTGCTGAACGCCGCACATGTCTATTTCGCCATGCTGGAACTGGACATGCGCTCGGCGCAGAACGCCTTGCGGCTCAAGCGGGCGTTGCAATCCGAAGACCTGCCGTTTGAAAAACTGCGCTTCGTGTTGAACCGGGCCCCGAAATTTACCGATCTAAGCGGCAAATCACGGGTCAAGCGGATGGCGGACAGTCTTGATATTTCGATCGACCTGCAAATGCCCGATGGCGGCAAACAGGTGACACAGGCCGGGGATCACGGCACGCCCTTGGCCGAAAGCGCAGCCAAGAATCCGTTGCGCAAGGAAATCGCCAAACTGGCCGCTTCGCTTCACGAACTCGGCCAGTCAGAGGCGGATTAATTTAAATTAGGGGGACCACGCGATGTTTTCACGATACAAAAAAAACGACAGCGGCAAAGCCGCCGCACAGACCACTGCAAAAGTAGTGGAACTGCCCAAGGCAACGGAACCCCGTCTCGCCGCCGCGAAACCTGTCAGCATCCGCAAACCGGCCCAGAAGGCCGCAGCGCAATCGGTCCCGCAGGACAAGGAACGCAAACGCAAGGAACGGTTGTCGGAAATCAAGCTGGAACTGCACCGCGCCTTGCTGGACAATCTCAACCTGTCCGCGCTGGAAACGGCCACCGAAACCGATCTGCGGTCTGAAATCAGCTCGATCTCTGCCGAAGTTCTGGAAGAAAAAGGCATCGTTCTGAACCGCGAAGACCGGACCCAGCTGTTTCAGGAACTTTATGATGAAGTCACCGGGTTAGGCCCGCTGGAAACCCTGCTGAAAGACGACAGCGTCAACGATATTCTGGTCAACGGGCCTAAGCGGATCTTCGTGGAACGCGATGGCAAGCTGGAACTGAGCGACATTACCTTCAAAGATGAAAAGCACCTGTTGCGGATCATCGATAAAATCGTGTCGGCGGTGGGACGTCGGGTCGACGAATCGAATCCTTATGTCGATGCCCGCCTGGCCGACGGGTCGCGGTTCAACGCGATGGTTGGCCCGATCGCGGTCGACGGGTCGCTGGTGTCGATCCGGAAATTCAAAAAAGACAAGCTGGGCATTGACGAACTGGTTGGGTTCGGCGCCTTTTCCGAAGAAATGGCCGCCTATCTTCAGGCTGCCGTCGCCACCCGGTTGAACATCATCGTGTCGGGCGGGACCGGGTCGGGGAAAACCACCACGTTGAATGCCCTGTCTGGTTTCATCGACAATTCCGAACGTATCCTGACCATCGAAGACACCGCCGAATTGCAACTGCAACAGGTTCATGTCGGCCGAATGGAAAGCCGCCCGCCCAATGTCGAAGGCAAAGGCGAAGTCAGCCCGCGCGACTGTCTGAAAAACGCGCTGCGGATGCGGCCGGATCGGATCATCGTCGGCGAAACCCGTGGCGAAGAAGTGATCGACATGCTGCAGGCGATGAATACCGGCCATGACGGGTCGATGACCACGATCCACGCCAACAATCCGCGCGATGGGCTCAGCCGATTGGAAAACATGATCGCCATGTCCGGCGTTGAAATGCCGCTCAAGGCGGTGCGCAGTCAGATTTCCTCGGCGGTAAACCTGATCGTTCAGGCGTCGCGGCTTCAGGACGGCAGCCGCCGGATGACCTCGATCACCGAAATCACCGGCATGGAAGGCGATGTGATCTCGATGCAGGAAGTGTTCCGCTTTCAACGCGTCGGCCTGACCCCGGAAAACAAGATCATCGGTCACTTCACCGCGACCGGTGTGCGCAGCCACTATTCGGAACGGTTCCGTTTGTGGGGCTACGACCTGCCCGCCGAAATTTTTGAACCTGTCGCTGCGGAGTAACGCTGATGTCGATTCCCATTCAACCGCTTATCTACGGTCTGATCTTTGTCGGTGTTCTGGTCATCGTCGAAGGGATCTATTTGACCGTTTTCGGACGCTCGATCAGCCTCAACAGCCGGGTCAACCGCCGGCTCGACATGCTGGAAAAGGGCGGCAACCGCACCGAGGTGATGGAAAAACTCCGCAAGGAGATGGGCCAGCATATGCAATGGCGCACCATCCCGGTCTATTCGGTTCTGGCCGCCAAGGCACAAAAGGCGGCGATTGCCTTTTCCCCCCCCCAACTGCTGATGATCATGGCCGGACTGTCGGCGATGGCCTTCGTGGGGCTGACCGTAGGCACCCAGACCGGCTTGCCGATCCGCGCCGGGGCGTCGGTGGCAATGGGGGTCGGCGGCGTGTTCATATGGATTTCCAGCAAGGCCAAGAAGCGCCTGTCGATGATCGAAGAACAACTGCCCGATGCCATCGAATTGATGGTGCGGTCGTTGCGGGTCGGCCATCCGTTCAGTTCCGCCATTCAGATCGTCGCCCGCGAAGTGGCCGATCCGCTGGCCACCGAATTCGGTATGATCGCGGACGAAGCCCAATATGGCCGCGATGTCGGCGAGGCGCTCAAAGACATGGCCGAACGGTTGGAAATGCAGGATCTGCGCTTTCTCGCCGTGGCGGTGACGATTCAGCAGCAATCGGGCGGTAACCTGGCCGAAATTCTGGCTGGTCTGGCCAAGGTGATCCGTGCCCGGTTCCGCCTGTTCCGCCGGGTCAAAGCGATCACCGCCGAAGCGCAATGGTCGGGCAAATTCCTGTCGGGCTTCCCGCTCATGGCGTTGGTCGGCATCAACCTGACCGATCCGCATTATTACGATGACGTTCTGGATCACCCGATGTTCATCCCCGCCTGTGTTGGGGTGGGCGTGTTCCTGGTGGCGAACATGTTCGTGATGCGGATGCTGGTGAACATCAAGGTCTGAGGAGAACTGCTATGGATATCGTCACTTCAATTTTCGGCGCATCTGCCAGCGGGGCCGGACCATTGCTGTTGGCAGGGTTTCTGGGCATCGCCCTGATCCTGATCACGCTGCCATTCCTGTTCAAATCGCGCGAAGATCCTCTCGACAAGTTGAAAAAGGATGCCCACCGGGATGATCCCATTCGCGGCAGGCCGCTGCGCACCGCCAAAAGCGGTCAGAAGCTGGAAAAATATTCCACCTTTCTGGAACCGCAGGATGAAGAAGAATATTCCAACATCCGGATGAAACTGACCCAGGCCGGATACCAGTCGAAAGAGGCCGTGCTGATCTATCACTTCAGCCAATTCGCGCTGGGGATCGGGCTGCTGGTCGTGGGTGTGGTATATTACCTGCTGTTCAAATCTGGCGGCGAAACCGATCCGACCAAGATGATGATGTATATTCTTGGCCCCGGTATCGCTGGCTACATGGCACCGAAATACTGGGTCACGCGCCGGCAACAGGCGCGCAAGGACGAAATCACCGACGGGTTTCCCGATGCGCTCGACATGATGCTGGTCTGCGTCGAAGCGGGGCAATCGATGGATCAGTCGATCATCCGCGTCGCCGGGGAAATCCGCGCCTCCTATCCGGCGCTGGCCGATGAATTCGCGATCGTGTCGCAGCAGGTCAAGGCGGGCAAAGATAAAGCCAACGTTCTGGCCGATATGGCCGAACGCTGTGGCGTGCAGGATGTGTCCAGCTTCGTGACCGTGATGGTGCAATCGCAGACCTTCGGCACCTCGATCGCCGAAGCGCTCAGGGTATATGCCGGGGAAATGCGTGACAAACGCGTCATGCGGGCGGAAGAGAAAGCAAATAAGTTGCCTACCAAGATGACCCTTGCCACAATGATGCTGACCGTGCCGCCGTTGTTGATCATTCTGGTCGCGCCGTCGGTGATCGGGATCACGGCCTTGGGTAAATGAGCAGATAACACATGAAACGCATTCGCACCGGGCTTGGACTGGTTGCACTCATCGCTCTGGCCGCCTGTTCAACAGGCGGCCTTGGCGCGTCTGACGAAGTCTATGCGCCGGGCATCGCGCCGCGCGGGCAGGCGATTGACGGGCTGGTTGTCGGTCAACGCCTGATGCAGGCGGGGGAATACGAATTGGCGCTCGATGCCTATTCCCGCGCCGCGCTGGACCACGGCATGACCGTCGATGTGCTGTCCGGGATCGGCACCGCCAATCTGGGGCTGGGCCGTCTGGGTCAATCCGAACGCCAGTTGCGGCAGGCGGTTGCGACCGATCAGGCCATCCCGGAAGTCTGGAACAATCTGGGCGTTGTGCTGATGGAGCGGGGCAAACTGGCCGAGGCGACACAGGTCTTCAAAAAGGCCTATGCGCTCGACAATGGCGAAAGTGACTCAATTCGCGATAATTTGCGCTTGGCACTCGCAAAATTCGAAAATCCAGATTATGATGACGTGTTAGAACAAGAATATAAATTGGTACAGCGCGGCAGCGGCAGCTATGTCCTGCGCCGGATACCATGACATGGCAAGAGCAGTACAAGGACGCAAAACATGCGCCATCCCCTTCTTGTGACTCTGGGTCTGACGGCCGCGTTGGGCCTGTCCGCCTGCGAAGAGATCCGTGGTAAAAATCAGGTCGACCGCGCGATGAGCGCGGTAAACGCGGTGGACGAAAACAATCTCAGCGACATCATGCTGACGGTGGCGGATGCCGATGAAGCGGTGAATTACTTCAAACGTGCCGCCGCCGACAATCCCGACCGGATGGATCTGCAACGCGGGTTGGCAAAATCGCTAGTCCGGGCCGGGCGCGCAACCGAAGCCGTGCCAGTCTGGCGCAAGGTCACAAAATCGACCGAGGCGACCAATGACGACCGCGTCGATCTGGCCGATGCGTTGATCCGCACCGGCCAATGGGACGATGCCGATGCCGCGCTGGATGCGATCCCACCGACCTTTGAATCCTTCAAACGCTACCGGCTCGAAGCTATGGTCGCCGACAGCAACAAGGAATGGAAAAAGGCCGACAGTTTCTATGAAACCGCCATCGGCCTGACCACCCGCCCCGCCAGTGTGCTGAACAACTGGGGCTATTCCAAACTGACCCGGGGCGATTATTCCGAAGCCGAACGCTTGTTTGGCGAAGCGGTCCGCAACGACCCGGCGCTGTTTACTGCCAAGAACAACATCGTTCTGGCCCGCGGTGCACAGCGCAATTATTCCCTGCCGGTGATCCCGATGGATCAGGTCGAACGCGCCCAGCTATTGCATACACTGGGTCTGAGCGCTGTAAAACAAGGCGATGTCGAAACCGCCAAAGGTCTGTTGCGCGAAGCGATCGACACCCATCCGCAACATTTCGAAGCCGCAGTGCGCAGCCTGCGGGCGCTGGAAAGCTGACGCCCCGGTGTCCGTGATTTCCACCATCGCCCCGACCCTGCAGCTACCGCAATCGGTGGCGCTGTGGCTGTTTGTGGTCAGCCTGCCCGCCTGCCTGTGGTCGGCCTGGAGCGACCTGCGGATCATGAAAATCCCCAACAAGGCGGTGATGTTGCTCACCATTGCCTTTGTGGTGGCCGCGCCTTTTCTGATGTCGCTACAACAGGTCGGATGGCAATTGCTGCAACTGGTCATCCTGTTGCTGATCGGCATGGTGATGAACGGTGCCGGACTGATCGGCGCGGGGGATGCGAAGTTCACCGCCGCCGCAGCGCCTTATATCATGCTGGGCGATTGGAAACTGGTGGTGATGTTGTTCGCCACGGTGACGCTGGCTTCCGTCGCTACCCACCGTCTGGCCGGTCTGACCCCGCTGCGCAACCTGGCCCCCGACTGGGAAAGCTGGACTCGCAAGGGCGATTTCCCGATGGGCCTGCCCTTGGGCTTCACCCTGTCGCTCTACCTGCTGATCGGGGCGGTTTACGGCGGCTGACGGCCTGTGCTGCCGCGCCCCTGCCCCGTTGACTCCCGTCTTCCGCCCCCCGGACCCAGCCGATTTATATCAAATCGACCCGATCCCGCGCGGTTTTCTCCCTTTTTTTGCCCTACTCTGCTGCCACTGTCAGGATTGACGCCGTTCACTGGCAACGCATCGATGACAAGAGCAGGACATGATATGAACATGCAGGTTTCCCCCAACGCCGGCGTTACCCCGCCACCGCCGCCCAGCAGCCTTGAGGATATCCGCCTTCCGATCCCGATGATGCGCGATATCCTGTTGAAAACCATGTTCCGCAAAAGCGTCAGCACCGTCGCCGATGCCGCTGCCGCGCTGTGTCTGCCGCGCATGGTGACGCAGGAACTGATCGATATTGCGCGCGGCCAGAAACTGCTCGAAGCGACCGGCACCCTGAATGCCAATTCCGGCAATGAAATGGGCTATCAACTGACCGATGCGGGCAAGGCGCGGGCGTTGGATGCGCTGGCGCAGTCGGAATATTACGGCGCGATGCCGGTGCCGCTGGATGTCTACCGCCAACAGATCAAGCGCCAGTCGATCCGCGACATTCAAATCACCCGGCAACAACTGGTTCAGGCGATGGGTCATCTGGTCTTGCCCTCTGACCTGTTGTCGAACCTTGGTCCCGCCGTCAGCTCGGGCCGTTCGATCCTGATGTACGGCCCGCCGGGCAATGGTAAATCCTCGATCTCGAACGGCATCCGCGATGCGATGGGCGATAAGATCTATGTCCCCCGCGCGATCGAATATTCCGGCCAGGTGATCACCGTCTACGACCCGATCGTACATTCCAAGGCCGAAGCGATCGAAGACGACCCGCATTCCCTGCGCCGCAAGAAAGGCTTCGACAGCCGCTATGTCCGCTGCGACCGCCCCACCGTGATCACCGGCGGCGAACTGACGCTCGATATGTTGGATTTGAAATACAACCCCACCGCCCGCACCTATCAGGCGCCTTTGCAGCTTAAAGCGACGGGCGGCATTTTCATCGTCGACGACCTTGGCCGCCAATCCGAACCGCCGCAATCGCTGGTCAACCGCTGGATCGTGCCGCTGGAAGAAAACAAAGACATCCTCGCCCTGCAATCGGGCGAAAAATTCGAAGTGCCGTTCGACACGCTGGTGATCTTTTCGACCAACTTCCACCCCAATGAGATTTTCGACCAGGCCGCGCTGCGGCGGATTTTCTACAAGATCAAGATCGACGGGCCGTGCCAGGAAGATTACCTGAAAATCTTTGCCCTCGTGGCCAAGAAGAAGGGCATGCCGCTAGACGAAGACTCCTTGGTGCATTTGTTGCAGAATAAATATCCGACCATCGACAGCATCTATGCCAATTATCAGCCGGTGTTCCTGATCGATCAGATGATTTCAATCTGCGATTTCGAAGGCATCCCCTATCAGATGTCCCCCGACCTGATCGACCGGGCCTGGGCCAACATGTTCGTGCGCGACGAAGTGATCGTGAAGTGACGCCTTAACACCCTGGTTTCGCGTCACTTCCGAACGGTCACGCCGGTTTATTACGCCGGGTCAGCGGCGAAAATGACTTGCAGGATTTCTGCCTGCTTGCCTCGGTCGCCGCCGGAAAGTGCACCAATGGTCTGGCCCGGTGCGGCTTGAATCCCTGCCGCGTTCAACCGCATCAGCCCGGATTCGGCCGTTTCGCCGGTCAATGCGATCACCTTTTCGACCGGCGCACGCCCCATCCCCTGCATCACCGCCGCCACCGGGCTGGCGTTTCCGCCGCCACCAAGAGGAAGAAACGATGCCGCCAGAAGCAGGGCACCTGCTCCGATGATCGCCATCGCCTTGGGCCGTTTGAAATAGGTCTTGAACGCCCGGAAGTTGACTGCCAGATGCAATCCCACCCCCGCCAACAAAGCCCAACTCAACCACTCATGTGCCACCTTGTTAAGCCCGGTATCGAGATGGAAAAACATCAATACGCCGGTCACGCCGGAAATCGTGAAGGCCCCGATGGTCAAAGGTGTCGCAAAGTTACGAAGGGATGCCATGTCAAAACTCCTGATTTGAACGTCATGACTGGTACGCAACACCCATTGCGATCTGTTGCATCCCGCGCGAATATCGGACTTGCGCCTCGGTCATGGACTTCGGCTGCCCTCGTCCCCTCGTATTCCCGAACCGGCAGGCTTAAATAACGGTTATGACATCTTTTTCAGCCCCGCTTGCCCATTGGATCGGTATCAATCGCGCGCGACGTCAGCGAAAAACTGCTGGCAACAGCAACAGCCAGATAGAAGGCTTAATCGGCTCTGGCCAATCCGTTAATTTCAGGCACGATAGCGCTTGCTGGAAACTCTATGAAATGCGAATGAACATAGCATGAACACGTATTCGCTCACCTTGTCAGGCGTCAAACTGGAAGCGATGAAATCGGGTGCGCTATACTGGCCCGACCAACGCTTGCTTTGCGTCTCGGATTTGCATCTGGGCAAATCCGAACGGATCACCCGTTTGGGCGGTGCGATGCTACGCCCCTATGACACCCGCGAAACGCTGGCACAGCTGGAACGCGACCTGCTGGCGACGGCGGCGAATTCGGTGATCTGCATTGGCGCCAGCTTCGACGACAGCGCGTCTTCACGCGGGATCAGCGAATCGGATGTGATGTGGATCACCCGGATGCAGGCGGGTCGCCGCTGGGTCTGGCTTCAGGGCAACCACGATCCCGGCCCTCTGGCCATCGGCGGCACCCATATGGCCGAATTGCCGCTGCCGCCGCTTAGTTTCCGCCATCTTGCCCGGATCGGGGCCAGCGGCGAAATATCGGGGCATTACCACCCCAAGGCGCGGGCGATGGCGCAGGACCAATCGGTCAACCGCCCCAGTTTCCTGATCGACAGCGACCGGATCATCATGCCAGCCTATGGTGCCTTTTCCGGCGGGCTGCAAAGCAGCCACGAAGTATTGACCGGGCTGATGCGCCCCGAAGCGATGGCGATCCTGACCGGACCGACCCTGTTGCCGATACCGATGCCACGCGACTAGATCAGCCGACCGCGATCACCCCCGCCGCGATCAGTTGCGGGCGGAAACTGCGGCTGACCGGCACTTCGGTGCCATTGGTCAGTACCAGGAACAGCTTGCCATCCTTGTTCACATCACTGCGAATGGCTTCGCGGGCGACCCAATGCGATCTATGGGTGTTGAACCCTTCGACCCCGTTCATTTCGGCCACGGCATCGGAAAACCGCATCCGCAAACTATAAAGCGCGGTCTGGGTTTCAACATCAACGAAGTGATCCCGGGCGCTCAGATGCAAGATCGGGGCGCGGATATCATCGGGCAGGCGTTCCAACAGGCGGCAATCCGACGTTGCGGAATTTTGCTGTGGCGGTTCGTCCGTGATCACGTCGCCATCGCCGTCTTTGCCTTCGAAATGCAGGCTGCCGGTTTCTTCTGCTGCAAAATGTGAAAGTTGACTGTTCCGATGCACTCTGCGGAATGCATTCACCATGGTCGCAACAAGGAACACGAACAGGATCATCTGCCAAGCCGGCGGAATGGTCCCTGTCAGGTCGAACGACAGGATAACGGTCAGACCATAGGCAATGGGCGAGAACACCAACGTGAAGCCGAACACATTGAGCGTATCAAACAGAAAACTGTTGTCGTCGCGGACGAAATGGCTAACCCCCACCCGCACCAGATAGGCCACGAAGACCGAACTGCCGCATATCACGAACCAATAGGCCACCCGCGCCCACCATCCGAACACCGAATAGGTTCCAAAGGGTCCCATGATTGCCGCCCCGATGGCCATCAACGACCAGATCGCAACAGGCGGATAGGAAAATGTGTGCCGAAAAGCACGAAAAACAAGAGTATTCATTTGGACACCTGAAACGGGCTAAGAACGCAAAACAATGACTTTCCAGTGGTTTACTGCAATAAACGTCGGCAAGACAACTCCATGTCTTTAGGACGACAGGCAAACCATAGCTTTTAAACATTTCGGGGGGATGGAAATGACGGTCACCGGTAAAATACAGGCAAGTTTCGACGCCCAATCCATGATGAAAACACTCGGCGCCAAGCTTGTTTCGGTGGCAGATGGCCAATGCGAAATCACCGCTCCGCTGCTGCCCGGATCGCTGCAACAGCAGGGGTTTGGCCATGCTGCGCTGACCTTCGCCATCGGCGATACCGCCGCCGGATATGCCGCCTTGTCGGTGATCCCCGAAGACTGCGAAGTGCTGACCTCGGAAATCAAGATCAACTTATTGTCACCGGCCAAAGGCGACCTGCTGATCGCGCGCGGCAAGGTGGTGAAACCGGGACGACGGCTGATCGTGGTGACATCCGATGTCTTCGCCCGCGACGGCGATCAGGAAAAGCTGATCGCGCTGATGCAGGGCACTATGGTGCCGGTGACGATCTGACCGCTCAGGCGGTCAACCCTTCGGGTTCGGCCAACCCATGCGCACGGCTGCACGCGGTGACGGTATTGGCCAGCAGGCAGGCGATGGTCATCGGCCCGACGCCACCGGGCACCGGGGTGATCGCGCCGGCAACTTCGGCGCAGCTGTCAAAATCGCAATCCCCGACCAGCCGGGTTTTGCCTTCGCCCTTTTCCGGTGCATCGATCCGGTTGATGCCCACGTCGATCACGGTTGCGCCGGGTTTGATCCAATCACCGGTCACCATTTGCGGCCGCCCCACGGCGGCAACCACGATATCGGCGCGGCGGCTGACCGCCAGAATATCCTTGGTGCGGCTATGGGCGATGGTCACGGTGCAACTGTCACCCAGCAAAAGCTGCGCCATCGGCTTGCCGACGATATTGGACCGGCCAATCACCACCGCGTTCAGCCCCGACAGCGATCCGAGATGGTCGCGCAGCATCATCAGGCAGCCCAGCGGCGTGCAGGGCACCATCGCCTTTTGCCCGGTAGCCAACAGCCCGACATTGGAAATGTGGAACCCGTCCACATCCTTGGCCGGATCGATGGCATTGATCACCAAAGCTTCGTTCAGATGGCCGGGCAGCGGCAGTTGCACCAAAATGCCATGCACCTCGGGATCGGTATTCAACTGATCGATCAGCGCCAACAGGTCGGCCTCGGACGTGTCGGCTTCCAGCTTGTGTTCATAGGAATTCATTCCCACTTCGACGGTCATCTTGCCCTTGGACCGGACATAGACCTGACTGGCCGGATCTTCACCAACCAGAACAACAGCCAGACCGGGGATGATCCCGTGATCGGCCTTCAACCGCGCCACATGGCCCGCCACCTTGCCCCGTACCGTGGCCGCAAAGGCCTTGCCGTCGATTATCGTCGCCACCATAAGACCGACCTTTCCTGATCCGATACCGGGCAGCGCCGCCCGATCGTTGATTGCGTTTCGGTTGCTGCCCGTGCTCTAGCGCCGGAACGCGGCAAGCACCAGTCCGGCACCGGCAAAAACCGCCCCAAGCGGCGCAGCGCAGGTTTCCGATGCGATCCGGACCGCACCGCAACGGAAACCCGGCACGATCAGAACAGGCCTTCGATTTGACCCGCGTCGTTCAGCATGATCGCCTCGGCGCTGGGGACCCGCGGCAGGCCCGGCATGGTCATGATTTCGCCGCAGATCACCACGACGAAGCCAGCCCCCGCACTCAGACGGACCTCGCGCACCGGCACCGAATGGCCGGTCGGCGCACCGCGCAGGTTGGGATCGGTGGAAAAGCTGTATTGCGTCTTGGCCATGCAGATCGGCAAATGGCCATATCCCGCCTGTTCCCAAGCGTGCAGCTGGTCGCGGATCTTCTGATCGGCCAGCACTTCATCGGCGCGGTAGATCCGCTTGGCGATGGTTTCGACCTTTTCAAACAGCGGCATGTCATCGGGATAAAGCGGTGCAAACTGGCTCAGCCCGCTATCGGCCAATTCAGCCACCCGCGTCGCCAATTCTTCGGTGCCCGCACTGCCCTTTTCCCAATGCTGGCACAGGATCGCTTCGCTACCCTGACTGTCGACGTAATCCTTGACCGCTTGGATCTCGGCCTCGGTATCGGTGACGAAATGGTTGATCGCCACCACCACCGGTACGCCGAAGCTTTTCACATTGGCGATATGTTGGCCCAGATTGGGGCAGCCCAATTCGACCGCCTCAACATTTTCCGCCCCCAAATCGGCCTTGGCAACGCCGCCGTTCATCTTCATCGCCCGCACCGTGGCAACGATCACCACCGCGTCAGGCGCTATCCCGGCCTTGCGGCACTTGATATTCATGAATTTTTCGGCCCCCAGATCGGCTCCGAACCCGGCTTCGGTCACCACGTAATCGGCCAGTTTCAGCGCCGTGGTGGTGGCGATCACCGAATTACAGCCATGGGCGATATTGGCGAACGGCCCGCCATGCACGAAGGCGGGGTTGTTTTCCAGCGTCTGCACCAGATTGGGCTGCATCGCGTCCTTCAAAAGCACGGTCATCGCGCCATCGGCCTTGATGTCGCGGGCATAAATCGGGCTGCGGTCGCGCCGGTAGGCGACAATGATATCGCCCAGTCGTTTTTGCAAATCCTTCAGATCAACGGCCAGGCACAGGATCGCCATGACTTCAGACGCCACGGTAATGTCAAAACCACCCTGACGCGGGAACCCGTTGCTTACGCCGCCAAGACCAACCACGACTTCGCGCAATGCGCGGTCGTTCATGTCCATCACCCGGCGCCAGACGATCCGGCGTTCGTCGATTTCCAGATCGTTGCCCCAATAGATATGGTTGTCGATCATCGCGCTCAGCAGGTTATGGGCGCTGGTGATGGCGTGAAAATCACCGGTAAAATGCAGGTTCATTTCTTCCATCGGCACCACTTGGGCATAGCCGCCGCCCGCCGCGCCGCCCTTCATCCCGAAACACGGACCGAGGCTGGCTTCGCGGATACAGATCGCGGCGGACTTGCCGATCCGGTTCAACCCGTCGCCCAACCCCACGGTGGTGGTGGTCTTGCCCTCGCCTGCAGGTGTCGGGTTGATCGCGGTCACCAGGATCAGCTTGCCATTGTCACGGTCTTTCAGGCCGTTGATAAACGGTTGGCTGATCTTGGCCTTGTCATGACCATAAGGCAGCAAATGTTCCGTACCGATGCCCAGCTTGGCCCCGATGTCCTGAATCGGTTTCTTGTTGGCTTCGCGGGCAATCTCGATATCGGATTTATAGCTCATCACACCCTCCCCGGGCTTGCTGTTCGCATGTCTCTCTTTCGCCTTAGCGCATGCAGCCTCCGGGAAGGAACCGCAAATCCGACCGATCCACGGTCTGAAACGTCGCAGCGAAATCTATTTGCCTTCAATCGGCTCTCAACGCCTTATCCACGCGCCTTGTCCAGATGCGTCCAAGTGGGCTGATCAGGGATGTGCAGGGTCAGGATATCGCCCAGTTGCACCGCCCCTTCGCGTTCCACCCAAGCGGTGACGCCGCGCTTGCCCGCAGCCGCCTGCTTGAACCGCTTGCCCGCCTCTGGCAGGTCTTCGCAAATCACCGGCGCGGGCAAATGGCAGGGCCGGTTTTCCATATCGATCACCAAGCTCGCCCCGGACGGGGCCTGCAACCGCGATGACGGCGGCACATGGGTGAAATCTGGAATGCCTTCGATCACCATCGACGCCCCGACCCAACGGGGATCGAAATCATCCGCACCGATCGTTTCTGCAATCTTGGCCAATTCTTCCGCCGACAGCACCGACAATTGCCGCACATTGCGGATTTGGGTGCCGCGCGGATATTGCGCAATCACCCGGCTGCAAGACCGCCGGGTCACACCGCCATGGGCTTCGCCCGCGATCCCGGCCCAAGTCAGATCGGCCCGTTTCAACGGTTCGGCGCGCAGGCTGTGATCCCGGTCGGGCACATAGCCAAGCCAAGTGATACGAGCAGTGAAATTTGTCGGCTTCAGGGCAGGCATGATGCGCGGGTCTCCGTGGCTTTATGCGGCCACCATGGCGCAACCGGGCGGTTGCCTCAATGGCTTTCGTGTGGCCGCGATCATCCTCTCCTGCCGCTGCCGGTCCCGCGACGTTTCGCGCTGCGACAATGGCGATCAACTGACGGTGCGCAGCACGAAAAGCAACCGCCGGACCGCGAACAGCACGCTGCCATCCGGGCACAGCGCCTGCTGTTATACCGGGGTCAACGCGTTCAGGATCGGTCGCGCAAAGACGGATTTCATGAAGCAATACAAAGAAAAACCCCGCCCAATGGGCGGGGTTTGTTGATCAGATCAAACCGAAGGTTCCGGTTCCATCCCGCCGTCGCCTTTCGGCTTCGACTTGGGCTTGGTCTTGGGAATGGCGGTGACCGATGGGGCGTTGCCTTCATCCGGGGTGTCGTCATCCGATCCGGCATGCGGCGGTTCGCCCTTCATCACCCGTTTGATTTCTTCCCCGGTCAGGGTTTCGTATTCCAGCAACCCTTGTGCCAGACGTTCCCATTCGTCTTTCTTTTCGGTCAGGATACGCAGGGCTTCTTCGTAACCGTCCTGAATGAAGCGTTTCACTTCTTCCTCGACCAATTCCTTGGTATGGGCCGAAACCGAGAACCCGGCGGTGTTACCCGAATAGCCTTCATGCGCTTCGGAATAGTCGATATTGCCGACCTTGTCCGACATGCCCCAGCGCAGCACCATCGCGCGCGCCAGACCCGACGCTTGCTGAATATCGCCAGCCGGACCGTTCGACACTTCGTCTTCACCGTATTTCAGGATCTCGGCTGCCTTACCGGCCATGGTCATCGCCAGCTTCTGTTCGCATTCCGACTTGTGCCAGTTCAGCCGGTCGATTTCCGGCAGCGAAACCACCATGCCCAAGGCACCACCGCGCGGGATGATCGTCGCCTTGTAAACCGGATCGCATTTCGGCAACGTCAGCCCGACAACCGCATGACCGGCTTCGTGATAGGCGGTCTTTTCCTTCTGATCGGGCGTCAGCACCATCGACCGGCGCTCTGCCCCCATCATCACCTTGTCCTTGGCGTTTTCGAAATCTTCCATGGTGACGAAGCGGCGCCCGATCCGGGCGGCCATCAAAGCCGCCTCGTTGACCAGGTTCATCAGGTCCGCACCGGAAAACCCTGGGGTGCCGCGGGCAATGATACGCAGGTCCACGTCCGGCCCCAGCGGGGTTTTGCGGGCATGTACGTTGAGGATCTTTTCGCGACCCTTGATATCGGGATTCGGCACCGTCACCTGACGGTCGAACCGGCCCGGACGCAGCAGCGCAGGGTCCAGAACGTCCTTCCGGTTGGTGGCGGCGATGATGATGACGCCTTCATTGGCCTCGAACCCATCCATTTCCACCAACAATTGGTTCAATGTCTGTTCGCGTTCGTCATTGCCACCGCCATAGCCGGCACCACGGGCCCGGCCCACGGCATCGATTTCATCGATGAAAACGATGCAAGGCGCGTTTTTCTTAGCCTGTTCGAACATGTCACGCACACGGGATGCACCGACACCGACAAACATTTCCACGAAATCGGACCCCGAAATGGTAAAGAACGGCACCCCGGCTTCGCCTGCAATCGCGCGCGCCAGCAGCGTCTTACCGGTACCCGGAGGACCGACCAGCAGCGCCCCTT
This sequence comes from Thalassovita gelatinovora, assembly GCF_001458355.1. Lineage (GTDB taxonomy): Bacteria > Pseudomonadota > Alphaproteobacteria > Rhodobacterales > Rhodobacteraceae > Thalassobius > Thalassobius gelatinovorus. The sequence continues at coordinate 210,886 of NZ_CYSA01000015.1, forward strand.
TGGGGATCTTGCCGCCCAGCCGGGAAAATTTCTGCGGGTTGCGCAGGAATTCAACGATTTCTTCCAGTTCTTCCTTAGCTTCGTCGATACCGGCAACATCGTCAAAGGTGACGCGGCCCTGCTTTTCGGTCAGCAACTTGGCCTTGGATTTACCAAAGCCCATCGCGCCGCCTTTGCCACCGCCCTGCATCCGGTTCATGAAATAGATCCAGACACCGATCAGCAACAGGAATGGCAGCAGGCTCAGGATAAAGGTTTGGAACCCAGACTGTTCCTGGCTTTCGGCTGCAACCGGGATATTTTCCGCGATCAGCATCTGGGTAACTTCCGCGTCATCCGGCTTGATCGTCACATAGTCACGGCCATCGGTGCTGCGGAAACGGATCTTTTCGCCGTCCAGCGTAACCTTGCTGACTTTCTCATCTTCAACCGATTGTACGAAATCGGAATAGCTGATGGTTTGGCTTTGCAGCGTACTGCCCGACCCACTGAACAGATTGAACAGCGCCAGGATCAGCAGAAACAAAACGACCCAGAAGGCGATATTTTTCGCGTTGCCCAAGGAAAATCTCCCAAAATCTCGGATGCTCCTGCAAGTATCACAGGAGGTATCACACTTAAATAGAGATCATGCGCGTATCTTCAATGAGATAAAAGAGGGATAGCGAAATCGTCGCGCTCTGGGCCAAGCTTTGCTTGCCACCCATTCGGCAACCCTGCCAAGGGGGCAGCAATCAATCTGCCGTCACGCCAAACCGCAGGGTCCGCCATGACCGCAGCGGCCGGCCGGCCACTGGCCCGCCAGTCGGAACACTGCGTCAATCCTTCTTCGCCCAAGGCGGCAATCCGGCAGCCATCGCTGTCCGGCCCGGTCAAAATCCACCTGCCATCCCAAGCCGCGCCCGGCGTCGCAGTCAGGCCCTTGATCGCGTCATATTCCCGAAACAGATGCAACCCGCCCTTGCGCGGCATCATCCGGCAGCCCTGCACCGTCGCCCCCTTGCCGTCGCGGATCGCGGCAAGGAAATGCGCAACCTCGGCCCGGCGCGGCGGATACCCGGCCCCGTTCAGCCAGGCCAACGCCTGCACCACGATCCGACGCGCCAATTCCGCCGGCAGGTCCAGAAACGTATCACGCGTCACGATCAAATCGCCCGCAACCCGGTTCACGTTGTCGGATACAAACCGGTGCGCGGCCCAATTCAGCGCCGCGCGGGCCTCGGTCAGGTTTTCCGCCACCTGCGCCATGCGGTCGGCATTCAGCCCGAAATCCGCCAGCATCGGCAAAATCTGGCGCGCTTTGACACGGTCGAATTTAGTGTCTTCATTAGAGGGGTCTTCAATCCAGTCCTGCCCCCGGTCGCGCAGGAAGCGGCGCAGATCGTCGCGCCGCGCCTGCAACAGTGGCCGCACGAACACGGCATCTTGCTGCACGAACCGGTCCGCCATCGCCGCCAACCCGTCCACCCCGGCCCCGCGCGCCATCCGCAGCAACAGGGTTTCGGCCTGATCGTCGCGTGTATGGGCCACCAGAACAGCGCTCAGATCCTGCCGCCGGGCCCAGTCGGCCAACAGCCGATAGCGGGCCTGCCGCGCTTGATCCTGAAGGTTGCCGCGCCCGTCCCATCCGGTCCAGCGCAACAGCGCGTGCCGCAGACCCAACCGCGCCGCCACGGCAGCGACGAACCGGGCTTCTTCGGCGGCTTCGGGGCGCAATCCGTGATCGACCGTTGCGGCGAAGACCGGCCTGCCCGTCGCCTTGGCCCAATCGGCCATCAGCACCATCAAGGCCATCGAATCACCGCCCCCCGACACCGCAACCCCCAATGGGCCATCGGGCAAGGTGACAAGCGTATCGCGCAGGCTTGCCGTGAAATCGGCTTTGGTCACGAACACCCAAGCCGGGCGCGTTCGGCCTCGGCTTCGCTCACCGCCGCAGAGCCGGGGAACCGAACACCAACTTCGCTCAACGTCACGCAGGCTTCGGATTGCTGCCCCAACTGGCCCAAGGCGCGGCCCAGCTTGAACAGGGCATTCGGTGCCTGCGGTCCTTCCGGCGCGGCGCTGAAGGCTTCCAGATAGGCGCGGGCCGATCCGGTTTTTTCCCCCAGGTTATCCATCGCATCGCCACGCGCGATCTGAACTTTCGCGGTCAGCGGGCTACCCGGATAGGCGTCGATGAATTGATCGAGAATCTTTATCGCCTCGGTGCTGTTGCCATCGGCCAGCGCGGCTTCGGCCCGATCAAAATCGGTCGCTTCGCCCACGGCCAATTCCGGTGTATTCGGCTCGCCCTGACGCACCACTGCTGCAGGCGCATTGCCCGCCGACCCGCCCAGTGTGGTGGTTTCGCCCAGCTTGCCGATATCGCAGTTGGTTTCCAATTCGCACAGGCGGAATTCCAGATCACCAACCCGGTTGCCGCCATCGGTGGCAACCCGGTTGATCCGGTATTCCAGTTCCTCGGTCTTCGAAGTCAGCTGCTGCATCTGCGCCTCGATCGCGTCCAGCCGCGCCAAGGCCGATCCGCCACCCCCCGCTCCCGTCGGTGCGCCGGTGGTGCTGAGTTCCCGCTTGAGCTGCTGAATATCGACGTAAAGCACTGACAATTCCTGCCGGATATCGGCCAAGGTCTGACCACGATCCTGCGCCCAACCGACCGGGGCCAATGGCATCATCAACGCAACACAAGCAACAACAGACACAAACCGCATCTAAATCTCCGTTAACTTAGCTCGACATCCCGGCCGAAATGACCGTCACCGCACGCCGGTTCTTGGCATAGCAGGATTCGACCGAACAAATCTCGATCGGGCGTTCCTTGCCATAGCTGACCACTTTAAGACGGCTGGGCGACACCCCGCGCGATACCAGATATTCCTGCACCGTGTTGGCACGACGTGCGCCAAGCGCAAGGTTATATTCGCGCGTGCCCTGTTCGTCGGCATGGCCTTCGATGATCGCGGAAAAATCCCCGTTCGTCGACAACCACTCCGCCTGCCCGTCCAGCGTCAGCTTGGCCGCGTCGCTCAGCGTCGATTGATCGACCGCGAAAAAGATCCGGTCGCCCACCGCTTGCTGGAAATACAGCGGTGACGTCGGATCGTCGACCGACCCGGCCACCCCGGCGGCACCGCCGCCATTCAGATAAACATCATCGCCGAACCGGTCCGGATTGGAACAGGCCGCCACAGCCAGGACCGAAGTGAGTATCAATGCCCGTACCACGAATTTCATTGCTTTTGCCCCGCTCGATTTCGTGTTTCTTTTGCATTCCTTAGCATATTGTCCGCTTGCTGGAAACGCATTGCCGGTTTTCCCGACCCCAATGGCGACTTTGCGCAACTGGGGTCGTCTTTGTTCAATTCTGCAACGGCGACCAGGCCGGATCAGACGCCCCGCCCAGCGTTTTCACCCGCTTCAGGTTGCGCCCGCTGATATCCACCGAATACAGGCTCGCCTGCCCGCCCGCGCCTTGGGTTTCGCGGGTGAACATGATCACCCGGCCATTGGGGGACCATGTCGGCCCTTCGTCAAGAAACGAAGCCGTGAGCAGACGTTCCTCGGACCCGTCGGTGCGCATCACGCCGATATGGAACCGGCCCTTGCTTTGCTTGGTAAAGGCGATCAGGTCGCCGCGCGGCGACCAGACCGGGGTGCCATAGCGGCCCTGCCCGAAACTGATCCGGCGCGGTTCGCCCCCCGTCGCCGACATGATATACATCTGCGGGGTGCCGCTGCGGTCGCTTTCGAACACGATCTGCGATCCGTCCGGGCTGAAGCTGGGCGCGGTTTCAATCGAAGCGGCGCTGGTCAGCCGCTGGGCGCTGCCGGTGCTGACATCCATCCGATAAATATCGGTGTTGCCGCCTTGGGTGACCGAATAAACCACGGTTTGCCCATCCGGCCCAAACCGCGGCGCAAAACTCATCGTGCCGGTTTGATCTTCCAGCACCCGGCGCCGGACGCTGGCCACATCCAGCAGGTAAATCCGCGGGAACCCGGTTTCATAGCTGGTATACAGGATACGGTCGCCGGTGGGCGAAAACCGCGGCGCCAGAACAATCGACCGGCTGTCGGTCAGATATTGCACATTGGCACCGTCGTAATCCATGATCGCCAGCCGCTTCTTGCGGTCATTCTTGGGACCGGTTTCGTTGACATAGACAACCCGGCTGTCGAAATAGCCGCCTTCTCCGGTGATCCGGCTATACACCGCATCGGCCACCTTATGCGCCATCCGCCGCCACCCGTCCTGTGTGCCGGCGAATTGCAACCCGCCGCCCAGTTCCTGACCGGCGAACACGTCATACAGGCGGAACTTGACCACCAGCCGACCGTTCGATTCCAGATTGACCGCCCCGGTGATCAAGGCCTGCGCATTGATCGCTTTCCAGTCCGCGAATTGCACCGGGCTGGAAAAGCTGGAAATCTGGCTGATGAAGGCGCTGTCGGGGATTTGCCGGAACAACCCGGTTCCGGCCAGATCGTCGGCCACCACCTGCGCCAAATCCTGTGCCAACTGCCGCGCGGCGCTGTTTTCGGGTACAAAATCGGGCGCGGCAAAGGGCAACGGTTCGATCACCCCTTCGGTGATTTCGATCCGAAGCGGCGCAGCCTGGGCCGTTATCGGCACGCTGAGCGCCACAACCGCCAACAGGAGGGTCAGAAACTGTTTCATCATTTGATCCTCATTTTCTCCGGATTGAAGGTCATTTCGATCTCGCGCCACTGGTCGTATTTTTCTGATGGCAGTTCGAAACCATTGGCGCCACAGCGGATGATCGCCCGGCGGACAGCCTGAAATGCCTGATTGGCCGATCCCGACGTGCCACCACTGGCGCTGACCATGCGGATGGTTTCGGTCTCCGGCGACCCGTCCGGTTTCATTTTCACCGATACAATTACGACCGTCTTCAACGCATCCGTCGAAAGCGCGCCGGTATTCCAGCATTTTTGCACCGCGACCCGCAGCGCGTCCTTTTCGCCCGAAGTCAGCGGCGGCCCCGAAGGGGTGGCCGGTTTCGGGGACTCGGCCTCGCCTGCGGCCATCGCTTCTGCCAACGCGCCGCGCACCGCATCCTGGGTGCCGGTCGTACTCTCCGCTTCGGGCTGCGCCACCCGTTGAACCGGGCGGGCACGCGGCCGCGCTGAACTGCTCGGGGCGTGGCTGGCACCTTGCTCGGCCTCGGTCACGATCTCGGTAGCGGCTTCTTCCTCGACGGTGCGGTCCTGCTGGTCCTGCTGGGTGTCCGCCGTGCTGTCATCAACCGCTTGGTCTTGCGCGATATCATCGGTTCGGTCTTCCGGGTCCGGTGCGGCCACCGGTTCCGGCGCGACCCGCGGCACTGGCCGCGGTTTCGGGGCCGGGCTGGTGTCCGGCGCGGCACTGACCGGGGCGTCGGTTGGCGGCAGCAGAACCGGGGCGACGTCTTCGATCTCGGTCGGCGGATCCGGCGGCAGCAAAGCGGCCACATCCGGCGCGGTTTCGGGCTCCGGCGGCGGCGCTGTCTGCTCCGGTTCGGCGCTCACCGGGGCGGGGTCCGGGCTTTCGGCCTGCGGTGCGGCCGGTTCAACCGCATCCGGCTCCGGCGGCGTCAGTGCCGCCAGATCCGTTTCCAGACTCGGGCCCGTCGTCGGCACCATCATCGCCTCGAATTCCGCATTGGAAATCACCGACACTTCGGTCACATCGAACGGTTCCGGCGCGGGCTGAAACACCCCGCCGATCAGCGCCCAGCCGATCAGGCCGAAATGCGCAATGCCCGAAATATACTGGCCGGTATTCATGCCCGCCTCAGTTCTCTGCCCCGTCCGACGTCCCGTTCAACGCAGGCCCGCCGGTATCGGTCACCAAACCGATATTGCTGAAACCCGCGCGGTTCAGCGCGCCCATGACCTGCACCACTTCTTCATACGCCACCGCCCCGTCGGCGCGCAGGAACACCCGGTCGCCCTGACGTTCGGCCGCGATCGCACGCAGCCGGTTGATCAACTCGCCGCGCGGCACCTCGGTTTTCTGGATCATCACGACGCCTTGCGCGGTGATCGTCACGGCCAGCGGTTCTTCCTGTTCGCCGGGCAACGCATTGGCCGCCGTTTTCGGCAATTCGACCGGCACGCCCACCGTCATCAGCGGGGCCGCGACCATGAAGATGATCAACAAGACCAGCATGACATCGACAAACGGCGTCACGTTGATTTCCGACATCGGCTTGGCACCACCGCGACGGTGCCGCCGCCGGCGGCCGCCACCTGATTTCTGCATCACGCCCGCGCCCATGACCTAAAGGTCCAACTGGCGGCTGAGGATGGTGGAAAATTCGTCGGCAAACGCTTCGTATCCGGCGATGATCCGGTCGGCATCGGCGGACAGTTTGTTATAAAAAACCACCGCCGGGATCGCCGCCAGCAGGCCCAGCCCGGTGGCCAGCAACGCCTCGGCGATGCCCGGGGCCACCACCGCCAGGTTGGTATTCTGCTGTTCCGCGATATTGATAAAGGCGTGCATAATGCCCCAGACGGTGCCGAACAGCCCGACAAATGGCGCGGTCGATCCGACCGTCGCCAGAATGGGCAACCCGTTTTGCAACCCTTCGGCCTCTTTGGCAATCGCCACGTCCATGCTGCGGTCGATCCGCGCCTGCGCCCCGGCGATCAGCCCGCCATCGTCGCGATGCGACCTCCGCCATTCGATCATGCCAGCGGCGAATATCTTTTCCGAATGCCCCTTGGGATCGGCCCCGATCTGTTCGAACAACGCGTCCAGCGGTTCGCCGGACCAGAAATTCCGGTCGAACCGGGCCGCTTCACGGCGGGCCTTCCGATAGGTGATCAGTTTCTGAATGATGGTTGACCAAGACCAGAAAGAGGCCACGATCAGCAGGATCATCACCAGTTTCACGGTCAGCGTGGCGCGCGCGAATAATGCCCACAAGGAGAAATCGATCTCCTGCACCAGGGCGAGAGTTTCTGTTTCCATATGCCTGCTCTGCTCTTGTTGGCCCCATTTTATCGGGCCTTTATTACCCGCAAAGCTAGCCGATCCTTAAGGGGAAACCAACAGAATTGGCGTCATATCGCCAAGAATTGAGCGGAATATCGCAGGCGGGCACGTGAATCGCGTTCCCAAGCCGGATGTTTCGACCCCGGCGGTCGGTTTGGGGGCCACAATGCGCAGCAAGCACCGCGTTTTTCAGCATCGGCGCGGGCCGGGCTCCTGTGGACTAATGCACCATCTGACGAACCGTTGCGGGCATCCGGCTCGGATGGCCGGTTTCGGTCATCACCACAACGGTCACGATGGCATGGAACAAAACATCCTCGTCCCGCTTGACCCGCTGTTCCAGAATCCAGCGCACCCCGGTCAACTGCACCGTCTCGGTTTCCACCACCAACAGATCGTCCAGTTTCGCCGAAGCCAGATAATCCGCCTCGATCCGGCGCACCACGAAAACCAACCCGTCCTGATCCTTCATTGCGCGCTGATCGATGCCCAATTCGCGCACCCATTCGCTGCGCGCGCGCTCGATATAGCGCAGGTAATTGGCATAATAGACGATCCCCGCCATGTCGGTGTCTTCATAATAGACGCGAATGGTCAATTCGTGGGTCATTTTGGGCGGGTCTCCGGGGTTGTTTCGACGCACCCTAACAGCCCGACCCCGCCGCGCAAGTCATTGCGCTCACCCTGCGACAATCAGCGGATAGGTCGCCAGCGCCTCGTAAACCGGTCCGCCTTCGCGCAGATGCGATTGATAGAGCGAAAACGAAATCGCTTCGCCACCGTCCAGCGCATGATCGCCCCGCGCGGCCATATAGGCGGCGATCCGGTCCCGCGCTTCTGGCGACATCGCGCCGGCAAACCGCATCAGCGTCACATGCGGCTTGAACCGCCGGCGCGGCAAATCGATCCCGGCCATCCGCGCCGCCTGCGCCACCTTTTCCTGCAACGCGGTCAGTTCCGGCACCTTTTCGACCCGCGCGGCCACCAGATTGGACCGCCGGCCACCAAACAGGTCCAACCCCTTCACCGTCAACCGCACCGGCACCATCCGAATGGCCGACAACATATCATGCAACGCATCGACGACCGGCGCCGACTGGCCATCCAGAAACGCCAACGTGACATGCATGTTTTCTTCGGGCACTTCGCGCCCGACGCCCAGACCGTCCTGCACCTCCATCAACGCCTCGCGCAACGCCTCCGGCAGGTCCAGCGCCACGAATAGCCGCAGATCGCCACGGCTCATGACGCGGTGGTTTGCGCCTGAATCCGCGCAAACAGCCGCAGCGCGTGGCTGGCATCCTGCGCCACCGCTGGCAATACCGGATCATAGGCCGCCCGCACCACCCCGGCGATATCGGGGCGCAACACGGTGACACCTCCCGCCACCGCCAAGGGCGACGCTGTCGCAAACGCCCGCTCTGACCATTGCAGCATCACCATCACCACCTGTGACAGTGCCAAGGTTTCGGCGGGCATCTCGCTCAATTGTTCATCCATCCGAACAAACGCAAACGCCGCCTGAATCGCGCCCTGATCGTCAAACCGGAACGCCCGGTACTGGTTCGCCCCCGCCGCGTTCAGCCGCGCCACCAGCGCCGCCAGATCGGGGATCAGCTTGTCCAGATCGGGAACCTCCAACAATTCGTCCCAATCGCGGAAGAAAAAGAACATCATGTTCGACCCAAGCTCGGGATCGGTTTCGGCCATATCATGACCGGCCAGCGCCGCCACCGCCTCAATCGCGCCCTTGACGATTTTCAGCGTCGCGTCATCGACGCCAAAAACGATCGGCGCGACCGGGCGGCCCCAGCGTGCAAAAGCGTATTGCCCGTCGGCGCGGGTGAACAGGGTTTCGATCTCTTGCGGTGTCATACAGGTTCCTTCAGGTATTTGCCCCATTTTCCCTCAAACCCGGCACCAAGGTCCACCCCCTGCGGATCGCTCCGCCCTGCCTTTCACTGTTCTCAAAATACGCGAATCCCGGCGCTGACAACCCAAACCGTCTTAGTCGAACAACGCGCTCTGTCCCGGTTGCTGCGGCGCATTCAATCCCAGATGCCGCCACGCTTTCGCCGCCAGCATCCGCCCCCTTGGGGTGCGCTGGATCAATCCTTGCTGCAACAGGAACGGCTCGATCACCTCTTCCAGCGCATCGCGGCTTTCGCTCAACGCCGCCGACAGCGTTTCAATCCCCACCGGCCCCCCGGCGTAATTTTCCGCGATCAGGCTCAGATAGCGCCGGTCGGCCCCGTCCAACCCCAGATGATCCACCCCCAGCCGGGTCAGCGCGTGATCGGCAATCTGCTGCGTCACCCGGCCATCGCCCTCGACCACGGCGAAATCGACCACCCGGCGCAACAGCCGCCCGGCGATCCGCGGCGTGCCGCGCGCCCGCCGGGCGATTTCAAGCGCCCCATCGGGCGACGCTGGCGCACCCAACAATCGGGCATTGCGGGTGACGATCTCGTTCAGTTCCTCGACGGTGTAGAATTGCAACCGGGTCGGGATTCCGAACCGGTCTCGCAACGGCGTGGTCAACAGGCCCAGCCGCGTGGTCGCCCCGACCAGCGTGAAGGGTTGCAATTCGATCCGCACGGTACGCGCGGCGGGACCTTCGCCGATTACCAGATCCAGTTCGTAATCTTCCAGCGCCGGATACAGCACTTCCTCGACCGCCGGGTTCAGCCGGTGAATTTCGTCGATGAACAACACGTCGCGCTCTTCCAGATTGGTCAGGATCGCGGCCAGATCGCCCGCCTTGGCCAGTACCGGACCCGAGGTCATGCGGAAATTCACCCCCAGTTCGCGCGCCATGATCTGCGCCAGCGTGGTCTTGCCCAATCCGGGGGGACCGTGAAACAGGGTGTGATCCATCGCTTCGCCGCGCTGGCGTGCCGATTGGATGAACACTTTCAGATTGGCGCGCGCTTCGGCCTGACCGATGAAATCGTCCAAGACCTGCGGCCGCAACGCGCGGTCGTTATCCTCGGCCAACCGTTCGGGGCGCAGGGTGCTGTCGGGTTCGGTCATGTACGGTCACCACGGGCAAGTTGCTGCATCCCCCTACCCTTTCGGTGCCAGTAGCTTCAAGGCCGCGCGGATCAGGTCAGACGTATCCGCTTCGGGGGCATCCTGTGCCGCCTGCGCCACCGCCCCGGCCGCTTCCGACGGGGCATAGCCCAGATTGCCCAGCGCCGACAGCGCCTCCGATTGCGCCACCGCGCTGGTCTGCGGCTTGGGCTGTGGCGCGGCGACCGGGGCGGGGCGCGACGCGGCGATTTCCTCGATCACCTCATCGGTCGACGGGGTCGCCTGCAATGTCGCCCCCAGCGACCCGGCCATCGCCATCACCGCCGGGGCCTTGTCCTTCAATTCGATGATCACCCGCTGCGCGGTCTTCGGCCCAACGCCCTTGGCCGCCTTGATCGCTGCCATATCGCCCAGCGCGATCGCCCGGCTGACGCCATCGGCCCCCAGCGCCCCCAGAATTGCCAGCGATGCCTTGGCGCCGATCCCCTGCACGCTCATCAACAACCGGTGCCATTCCTTTTCCACCAGCGTTGGAAACCCGAACAACTGCATCAGGTCTTCACGCACCAGAAGATCGGTATAAAGCGCCACCGCCTCGCCCGGTCCTGGCAAAGCGGCCAGAGTCCGGTCCGAACAATACACGATATAGCCCACCCCGCGCACATCGATCAGAACATGATCTTCGCCGCGATAATCAATCCGCCCGGACACCTTGCCAATCATGCCCGCACCCTTCTTTCCTGCATCATCGCCCCCGGAGCGCGGATGTAATGTGCGTGACAGATCGCAATCGCCAAGGCGTCGGCGGCGTCCGGACCGGCGATTTCTGCCCCCGGCAGCTGCATCTTGACCATATGTTCGACCTGTTGCTTGGCGGCATGGCCGACGCCGACCACGGTTTTCTTGACCTTGTTGGGGGCATATTCGCCCACACTCAGCCCCGCCTGCGCAGGCACCAGCAACGCAATCCCGCGCGCCTGGCCCAGTTTCAGCGTCCCAACCGCATCCTTGTTGACAAAAGTCTGCTCCACCGCGGCGGTATCGGGGCTGAATTGCCCGACCACATCGCTCAACTGCCGGTAAAGCGACAGCAATCGCATGGCAAGATCGGCCCCTTCGGAATGGCAAACGCCGTTTGCCACATGGCTGAGTCGACTGCCTTCGGCATCGATCACGCCCCATCCGAGATTGCGCAAGCCGGGATCAATCCCCAAAACCCGCATCCCTGCCCCCTGCTCTGTTGCTTTTTTGATGCACTAGCACGAAACAGGAACAAACGCCAAGAAGAAAGCGTCGGGATCACAAAATGTGCACTTTTCGGGCAACTTTTGGAAAACGGGTCGGATTCCGGCATCGCAAGGTCTGGAAACGACACCGCCCAGCCGCCGAAATGTCTTATTTTTATATGTCAAACCCATGACAAACCGCCATGCATAAAGCGCATAGGAACTATGCAACATCACCCCGTTGCGCGGTTAAATTGGGCACTCTAAATGCCGTTTAAGATAATCGAACGTAACCCAATTAATCGAGGAACCTGATATGGCTGTCTATGACAACACATCTACCCAGTATCAGGCTGGCGCTTTGGCCAGCCATATTTCGCGCGGCGGTCTGCTTTTCGCGAACACTTTGTTTGCGGTACGCGATGCGATCGCATCGTGGAACAACGCCCGCGTGACCCGGATCGAACTGTCCAAACTGACGGACCGTGAACTGGATGATATCGGCCTGTGCCGTGGCGACATCGATCAGGTTGCCAAGAAATTCTGATCCGGCAACTTCGCCAACGTAAAAGACCGCGCTGAACCCAGCGCGGTCTTTTTGATTTCGACGGCAGTTTGCAGACGTTATTTCAAATACGGCCGCAGCCTGATCGCCAGGAATTCGGACACCGGATCCGCTGCCATCACGACGGCCCCGGCCTGTTCGGCCAGCCCCCCGCGTTGCAGGCTTTCCACCCGGTCCTGATAAATTCCAAACCCCAGATGCGCCATCAGTATCGCCTTGAAGCCAACGAAGCCCAGAACAAGCAATAGAATGCCGCGCAAAGGCAAGGATCGGCGCATGCGCCGTGGCTTGGTGACAATCAAACCGTCGCGCCCCACCACCGTGACGTAACCGCGCTTCATGCGCGCACGCTTGCGGTCGATCCGGCTCAGCCGTTTGTCGAACTCTCTGAATGTATCGGCCATAGCAGCCTCCACTGGTTGAGCCCCCACTCAACAATGATAATTAAGTATTGCTGAAATGTGGCGGAAATGGGGCAAATGCCTCAATTTAGGCTAAAACCGCCCCTAATGCGCCGTTATTTGCCCAAGGTCAGGGTGGTCCATTCACCAATCTCTTCGCGATGAACAAGATTGATGCCGGATCGTGCATAAACCTCGATCACATCATCAGCCTGTTCGTTCAGAATCCCCGAAAGAATCGCATAACCACCGGTTTGCAAATTCGATGCCATGTCGGGGGCCAGATCGATCAACGGCGCTTTGAGGATATTGGCAAAGACCAGGTCGAAAGGTGCCGCAGCCGTCAGGTCGGGATTGTCGAACCCGGCGGCGACCACGCATTTGACCCGGCCATCCAGCCCGTTCACCGTGACATTGGCGTTGGCCACGTCCACCGCAACCGGATCGATATCCCCGGCCAGCACGGGATTGGGCCAAATCCGCGCCGCGCCCATCGCCAAAACGGCGGTGCCACAGCCGATATCCGCCACGTTTTTCCCGGTGAACCCATCCCGGTCCAGCCGATCCAGCGCCCGCAGGCAGCCTTGGGTGGTGCCATGATGGCCAGTACCAAAGGCCATCGCGGCCTCGATCAACAGCGGTTCGCACCCGTCGGGCACCTTGTCGGCGTCATGGCTGCCATAGACAAAGAACCGCCCGGCTTCGACCGGGGCCAGTTCGCGTTTGACCTTGGCCACCCAATCGGTTTCCGGCAATTCGGAAATCACGAACGGTTTCGCCCCGAATGCCGCCGCCAGAACCGCCAATCCGGCCTGATCGGGCGCTTCGATGAAATAGCCGCCGACTTCCCACAACCCCGATCCGTCTTCGATCTCGAACACGCCGATCCCGGTCGGTTCCGGGTTCAGCCGCTCCATCGCGTCGCCCAGCGCTTCGGCGGGCTCTTTTCCGGGCAAGGTGGTGAGGGCGGTAAAGGTGGTCATGGCTGAACTCCGGCATCTATCTGCTGGCTCAGCGCCTAAGCGCGCGGCGGTCCGGGGTCAAGTCTTTGCGCGTTTCGGCGCTTCGATCCCGCGCCCGGCCCGGACATAGCGCCAGCCAACAAAGGCGGCGGCGATGCCGACAACGCTATTGGCCACGGCCTGTGCCATTACCACGCCGCTAGACCCCCAGAGGATCCCCATCCCCAGCGCCAGCGGCGCCATCAAAAGCCCGTCACGGATCCAGTTGCTGACCGTGGCCCAGATCGGGCGGCCCAGATTGTTGAACGCGGCATTCGACACGAACAGCGCCCCGGTGAACACGAATGACCCCGCAGCGTAATGCGAAAACACCTGCACGATATGCGCGCCTTCCGGGCTCAACCCGAAACCGGCCGCGATCTGATCGGCAAAGAAGGCCATCAACGCCCATGTCACCCCGGTATAAAGGGCGCAGAATTTCAACGCGTCGACATAGGCCCCGGCGACCCGGTCGCGCAATCCGGCCCCGGCATTCTGTCCGATGATGCCGCCAATCGCGCCAGACAGCGCAAAGATACCGCCAAACCCCAGAATGGTCAGCCGCGACACGACGCCAAACCCCGCCACCGCGCTGTCGCCATGTTCCGCCATCGCCCGGATCAACACCCAGTTTCCGAACGGCGTCGACAATTGCGTCGCCACCGCGGGCAGCGCAATTGCCAGATAGGGTTTGAGGAAAGCCACCATGTCCCACTGCCGCGGCTTGGCCAGCATCCTATGCGTGACCCCCAGCCAATACAGCCCGATCAGCGCCATCATGCCGCGCGACAGGACGATCACCAATGCCGCCCCTTCGACCCCCATATCCAGCCCCAGGATCAACAGCGGATCAAGAAACACCGCCACCGCCCCGCCGGTGACCGTCACCAGCATCGACCGCCACGCATCACCCGCCGCCCGCAACACCGCCGACGCGCACATCCCCGCCGCGATCAACGGCAACGACGGCAGCGAAATCGCAAGGAAGCTGACCGCCACTTCCAGCGTTTCCCCTTCGGCTCCGGTCCAGATCAGGATCTCGCGGCGAAAGAAGAAAACCAAAACCGCGATCAACGCCTGAATCGCGGTGGCATAAATCAACACGACCGACGCAATCCGCCGCGCCCGCGCCCCTTTGCCCATCCCCAGCGACCGGCTGACCAAGGCCACCCCGCCGATCATCATCCCGATTGCCACCGACACGACGAAGAACTGGATCGTCGACGCGAACCCGACAGCCGAAATCAGGATTTCATCGCCCAGGCGACTGACCCAGAACAGGGTCAGGAAATCGACCAGGAACATGAAGCTCAGCCCCATCGCGCCGGTCATCGTCATCACCACCACGTGCCGCATCGTCGACCCGGTGGTAAATTTCGCAATCGGATGTGCCATGTCTTATTCTGCCGGGGCCGGAAGGAACCGGCTGAACAAGGTTTCGTTGCCCGGTTCGGGATGACGCGGGATCATCAGCGACAGCGCAAGCGACGTCGCCGCCATCCCGGCGGCCAGGAAAAACACCGCCCCCGGCGATACCAGCCACAGATAGCCCAGTAGCGCCGGCAGAAACACGGCCGCGATATGGTTGATGGTAAAGGCCACCGCGGCAGTGGGGGCGATATCGCCGGGATCGGCGATTTTCTGGAAATAGGTCTTCAACGCCAGGGCCAAGGCAAAGAACATGTGATCGACCACATACAGGAAAGAGGCCAACATCACCCCCCAGCCGAACCAATAGATCCCGCCATAGGCCAGGAACACCGCCACCAGCCCGCTATATTCGAAGATCAGCGCCCGGCGTTCGCCGAACCGCGCCACGATCTTGCCGAACACCGGGGCCAACCCCATGTTCAGCACCAGATTGATCAGGTAGAGGCTGGTCACTTCATGCACGTCGAACCCGAACCGTTCGACCATCATGAACCCCGCGAAAACGGTGAAAATCTGCCGCCGCGCACCGGCCATGAACTGCAACGCGTAATACAGCCAATAGCGCCGCCGCAGCACGAATTTCTTCACCTGCGGATTGGGCGCTTCGAATTGCGGATAGGCCAGCAGGCAGAAAATCGCGACCACCGCCGTGAACCCGCCCGACAGCATGTAAACGATGTTATAAGTCAGACCCAGAGCGTCCCAACTCAGCACGATCAACACATAGGCCACCAATGTGGCCGCCGATCCGGTCGCCAGCAGCCAGCCCAGCGTTTGCGGCGCGCGATCCTTCGGCAGCCATTGCAATTGCAACGACTGGTTGACCGTTTCGTAATAATGAAACCCGATCGAACTCAGCATGGTGATGGTCAGGATACCGCCCAATGACGGGAACCACGCGGTCATCGCCGTCGCCACCCCCAGCAGGATCAGCGCCACCACACCCAGCACCTGTTCGCGGATCACCATGATCAACGCGATCACCCCGATCGCAAAAAAACCCGGAATTTCCCGCACCGTATGCAGCCAACCGATATCGGAACCGTCGAACTGCGCCACTTCGATGACGAAATTGTTCAGCAAGGCCGACCATGTGGCAAACGCCACCGGCATTGCCATCGCCATCAAAAACAGCAGGCTGATCGGGCGGCGCCAGAACGGCAAATCGTGCGCCTGTGCCAACGGTATCGGGTTTCTGAACATGTTCATGATCCATGCTATAGCGCCGCCTCCGACCCAAAGCGAGATCGAAAGCGCGGTCCGACTGTGCAGCAACGCTCAGACATCCCTGCGCAAAGGCGCTGTCATGCGCACCCTATCCAACCCTGCCGCACCGTAAAAGCCCAAACACCCAGCCAACGAAACCACGGTCGACGCCCGTCGGCGTTGCCCTCGCCTTTGGCCATCGCTAACCATAAGGCATGAACTTTCTCGCGATATCCGGCAGCGCTCGATCTGCATCCACCAACACCGCCTTGTTGCGGGCGCTTTCGGCGGTCGCGCCGCCCGGTCACACCGTCACCGTTTTCAATGGTCTTGCCGACTTGCCGGTCTTTTCTCCGGATTTTGAATCCGCCCCCTTGCCGCAGCCGGTGCAACATTTTGTCAACCTGATCGGCAACAGCGACGGGATCATTATCGCAAGCCCCGAATATGTCCGGGCCATTCCCGGCGGATTGAAAAACGCCATCGACTGGCTGGTGTCCCGTGATGAAATCATCACCAAACCCATTGCTCTTGCCCATGCATCGCATCGCGGCGACGACATGCTTGGCCAGCTTCGTCTGGTGCTGTCCACGGTCAGCACAGGCTTTACCGAAGACATCTTCCTGCGCTGTGATCTGATGAAGCAATCGCCACAGGATATTGCGCGCCATTTTGAAACCAAGGCGGTGCGCAATAGCGCCGAAACCTTCCTGACAGATTTCACCGCATTCTGCCGCCCCTAAACCCATCCTTCCGCTTTGGCCGGAAATCGGGAATACTGTCTGTGCAAGATCAGGAGTTTGGCAACTTCTGGTTCACAGCCCTGCAATAGGCCGCACCCCTGACCGCTTGCGATTCGGGGGGGCAGATGGCACCCATGCTGCAACAGCAACATCAGCCCGGAACCGATACAATGACCAATCTGAATTCGCTTCCCCTGCCCGTCACCTCTCTTAGCCAGGCCCAGCAGAAAAGCCTGGTCAATATCGTCCGCCGCGCCGCCAAGACCGAAATCCTGCCACGGTTTCGCAATCTCAGCGCCGGACAGATCAGCACCAAATCAGGACCGCACGACCTTGTGACCGAAGCCGATACCGAAGCGGAAAAGATGATCGCGCGCGGGATTTTGCGGATGTTCCCCAATGCGATGGTGATCGGCGAAGAAGCCGCGCACGCCCATCCGCATTTGCGTGACGACGCGGCAAAGGCCGAACTGGCCTTCATCATCGACCCGGTCGACGGGACCTGGAATTTCGCCCACGGCTTGCCGGTCTTCGGCGTGATCCTTGCCGCCACCCGCTTTGGCCGTCCGATTTTCGGGATGCTCTATGACGCGCTGATGGATGACTGGATCACCGCCGACAGCGAAACCGGTGCCACCATGTTCGGTGCAATCGGGCCGCATCGGCGGATGCGCACCGCCAAGGGCGGCGCCTTGGGCGACCTGTCGGGCTATCTGCATTTTTATCTGATGGACAAGGACGTACAGCCGAAACTGGCCGAAACACTGCCCGATTTCGGCCGCACCGGTGCGTTGCGCTGTTCGTGCCACGAATACCGGATGCTGGCCCAGGGCAGCGTCGATTTCTGCCTGTCGGGGGTGCTGAACCCGTGGGATCACGCGGCGGGCGTGCTGATCTGCGAACGCGCCGGCGGGCATGTGCGGATGCTGGACGGGCGCGCCTATGACATCTCGATCACCGACGGCTACCTGCTGGCCGCCGCCAACGAAGAGGTGTGGACCACGGTGGCCGACCGTCTGAGTTTCCTGAAAGACAGCCCAAGCGAACTCGACACACCCGCGCAGCCCCTCCCAACGCCGTAGGCCGGGCTTCAGCCCGGCAATCCGACATCCGCCGTACCATGCCGGGCTGAAACCCGGCCTATGGCATGTCGATATGGCCGTTTCCCGAAAATTCGGACCCCACCGCCACCTGTCCAACAAAAAGCCCCGCCAAAGCGGGGCTTTTCCGTTTACTCTGCCGCCTCGGCATAGTCTTCCATCGGCGGGCAGGTACAGACCAGATGACGGTCGCCATAGGCGTTGTCGACCCGGTTCACCGGTGGCCAGTATTTGTCGACCCGGAACGCCCCGGCCGGATAACAGCCCTGTTCGCGGCTATAGGGCCGGTCCCAGTCCCCGACCAGATCCTCGACCGTGTGAGGCGCGTTTTTCAGCGGGTTGTTTTCGGCATCGATGCGGCCGTCTTCGACAGCGCGGATTTCATCGCGGATCGACATCATCGCATCGCAGAACCGGTCCAGTTCCGCCTTGGTTTCCGATTCCGTCGGTTCGATCATCAACGTCCCGGCCACCGGCCAGCTCATCGTCGGCGCATGGAACCCGTTATCCATCAGCCGCTTGGCGATATCATCCACCGTGATCCCGGCGCTATCGGCATAAGGGCGGGTGTCCAGAATACATTCATGCGCCACCCGGCCGGTCGGCCCTTTGTACAGCACGTCAAAGGCCCCTTCCAACCGCTTGGCAATGTAATTGGCCGACAGGATCGCCACCCGGGTCGCCTGGGTCAATCCGTCGCCGCCCATCATCAAACAATAGGCCCAACTGATCGCCAGAATAGACGCCGACCCGAACGGCGCCCCCGCAACCGGCCCCTGTTCGCCGCCGGTCTGGGGATGGCCCGGCAGATGCGGCACCAGATGCGATTTCACCCCGATCGGCCCCACGCCGGGACCGCCACCGCCATGCGGGATGGCAAAGGTCTTGTGCAGGTTCAAATGGCTGACATCGCCGCCCAGATCACCGGGCCGCGACAGACCCACCATCGCGTTCATATTGGCCCCGTCGATATAGACCTGACCGCCATGTTCATGGGTGATATCGCAGACTTCCTTCACGGTTTCCTCGAACACCCCATGGGTCGACGGATAGGTGATCATGCAGCCGGCCAGATCATCACGATGCAGCGCCGCCTTTTCCAGGAAATCGTTCAGATCGATATCGCCGTTTTCCTTCGATTTGACCGGCACAACCTTCCAGCCGACCATATGGGCGCTGGCCGGGTTGGTGCCGTGGGCACTGGTCGGGATCAGGCAGACATTGCGGTGCCCCTGCCCATTGGCCCGGTGATAGGCGGAAATCGTCAGCAACCCGGCATATTCACCCTGCGCCCCCGAATTGGGCTGCATCGAAAACGCGTCATAGCCGGTGATATCGCACAGTTTGGAACTCAGATCGCCGATCATTTCGTGATAGCCCGCAGCTTGATCGGCAGGCACGAAAGGATGAATGTCGCTGAATTCGGGCCAACTGATCGGGTCCATTTCGGCCGCCGCGTTCAGCTTCATCGTGCACGATCCCAGCGGGATCATCGCCCGGTCCAGCGCCAGATCGCGGTCGGCCAAGCGTCGCATATAGCGCATCATCTCGGTTTCCGCCCGGTTCATGTGGAAAATCTTGTGTTGCAGGATTTCCGTTTCTCGCAACGCATGATCGGGCAACCGCCAATCGCCCGCCCGGTCATCGGCCCGCTCGATGCCAAAGGCCCGCCAAACCGCTTCGATGGTTTCCGGCACCACCGCTTCATCCAATGAAATCCCGACCCGGGTCTTGCCCACCGGGCGCAGGTTCACGCCTTCATCAACAGCCGATTTCAACACCGCCTGCTGCAATGGCCCGACCTCGACCGTGATGGTGTCAAAGAAATTTTCCGGCTCGATCTTGAAACCGGCCTCTTCCAGCCCCTGCACCAAACGCACCGCCTTGCGGTGGATGCGCTGCGCGATGGCCTGCAACCCTTTGGGCCCATGAAACACCGCATACATCGATGCCATCACCGCCAACAACGCCTGCGCGGTACAGACATTCGACGTCGCCTTTTCGCGGCGGATATGCTGTTCGCGGGTCTGCAACGCCAACCGGTAAGCGCGGTTGCCACGCGCATCGACCGACACGCCGACGATCCGGCCCGGCATCGCCCGCTTGAACCCGTCGCGGCAGGCCATATAGGCCGCGTGCGGCCCACCATAGCCCAAGGGCACGCCGAAGCGCTGGGTCGATCCGACTGCGATATCGGCGCCCATCGCGCCCGGTTCCTTCAACAAGACCAAGGCCATCGGATCGGCAATGACGATCCCCACCGCCTTGGCCGCGTGCAGCGCGGTCATCTGGTCGGTGAAATCGCGCACATGGCCATAGGTGCCGGGATACTGGAACACCGCACCGAACACCTTGTCGGCCTCCATCGCCTCGGGGGCTCCGACGATCACCTCGATCCCCAACGGCGCGGCGCGGGTCTGCATCACCGCGATGTTCTGCGGGTGGCAGTTTTCATCGACGAAAAACGCCTTGGCCTTCGATTTCGCCACCCGTTGCGCCATGGTCATCGCTTCGGCCGCCGCTGTCGCCTCGTCCAGCAGCGACGCGTTGGCCACCTCCAGTCCGGTCAGATCGCTGACCATGGTCTGATAATTCAACAACGCTTCCAGCCGGCCTTGCGAAATTTCCGGCTGATACGGCGTATAGGCGGTGTACCAAGCGGGATTTTCCAGGATGTTGCGCTGGATCGCCGGCGGCGTCACCGTGCCGTGATAGCCCATGCCGATCAGGCTGTTGAGAACCTTGTTCTTGCCCGCCACTTCGCGCATCCGCCGCAGCATCTGGCGTTCCGACAACGCCCGCCCGAATCCCAGCGGCACTTCGGCCCGGATCGCCCGGGGAACGGTCTGATCGATCAACGCGTCAAGATCGCGTACACCGACCACCTGCAACATCGCCGCCATTTCCTCTGGCGACGGGCCGATATGACGGCGGTTGGCAAAATCGTAAGGCAAATAATCGGTTGGCTCGAACGGCATCCCGGTGCTCCTCGTTTCGGCGCGTTTGCATTTCATCTTGGCGGCAAATACCCCCGCCGGGGGCTGGGTCTGCGCACCCCTCCACGGGGGGCGCAGACTGATCACGCTTAATCGACCAGCGCGTTATAGGCGTCTTCGTCCAGATAATCGTTGATCACCGAAACATCATCGACCTTCAGCTTGAAAAACCACGCCTCGCCCAGCGGGTCTTCGTTCACCTTGCCCGGTTCGTCGACGATCGCATCGTTGACCTCGACGATCTCGCCATCGATCGGGGCGGCGATATCGCTGGCCGCCTTGACGCTTTCGATCACCACGATTTCATCACCCTTGGCGACCATCGTGCCCACCTCGGGCAGTTCCACGAACACCACATCGCCCAGCGACGTGCTGGCATGTTCGGTGATGCCGACGACGATCAGATCGTCCTCGACCCGCAGCCATTCATGATCTTCGGTATATTTCATAGGCCGGTTCCTTTTCCCTGTAAGCCTGATCTTATCTTTTGAAACGCGCCGGTACGAAGGGCAGCGCCACCACCTCGACAGGCAGCCGCTTGCCGCGCACCTCGCCATAGATAACCGTACCGGGGGCCGCGAATGCAATGGGAACATAGCCCATCGCGACCGGTCCCTCGACCGTCGGGCCAAAACCGCCCGACGTGATGCAGCCGATCGGCGTTTCGCGGTCTGCTTCGGCAAAAAGCGAAACCCCTTCGCGCATCGGTGCCCGGCCTTGCGGTTTCAGCCCGACGCGGGCGCGCTCGGCACCGTTATGCAATTCCGACAAGATCCGGTCGGCCCCTGGAAAACCGCCTTCGCGGGCGCCGTCCGACCGGCGGATTTTCTGGATCGCCCAGGTCAACCCCGCCTCGACCGGGCTGGTGCCAGTGTCGATGTCATGGCCATACAGGCACAGCCCGGCTTCCAGCCGCAGGCTGTCGCGCGCGCCCAGCCCGATCGGCAGCACCCGATCATCGGCCAGCAGCTTGCGCGCCAGCGCCTCGGCGGCGTCGACCGGCACCGAAATTTCAAACCCGTCTTCACCGGTATAGCCCGACCGCGAAATCCACGCTTCGGCACCGCCCAGATCGACCGTGGCCACATCCATGAATTTCATCTCTGCCACGGCGGGGTTCAGCGCCGCCAAAACCGCTTCGGCCTCGGGGCCCTGCAACGCCAGCAACGCGCGATCCTCGATCACCTGCAACGTCACATTAGCGGGCAGATGCGCGCGCAGATGGGCGATATCGGCTTCCTTGCAGGCGGCATTGACCACCATGAAAATGTGATCGCCGCGATTGGCAAACATCAGATCGTCCAGAATGCCGCCCTGTTCATTGGTGAAAAAGCCATAGCGCTGGCGGCTTTCGCCCAATCCCGCCGCATTGACCGGCACCAGCGATTCCAGCGCCAGCGCCGCGGCTTCATAATCACTGCCACGCAAAATCACCTGTCCCATATGGCTGACATCGAACAGCCCGGCATGGCTACGGCAATGCAGGTGTTCTTTCATCACCCCGGCGGGGTATTGCACCGGCATGTCATAACCCGCGAACGGCACCATCTTGCCGCCCAGTTCGCGGTGCAACCCGTCCAATGGCAGGGATTTCAAATCGCTCATAGCCGCTCCGATCCTTGGTTAACCGGTGTGGCAATACAAACCCCGTCCGGCATCAATCCGACGCGGCCATCAGGCCACGTTCTTCGATGCCCCCTCTGTCCCTTTGCCTGAGATCGCTATCCCTTCGGCGGACGCATCTCTGCGCCTCTCTCCAGAGTGTTTCACCCGATCGGTCCCTTGGGCCTGAGAGTTTCCGGGGGCGGTTGCTCCTTCGGCACCGGCTAAGCCGGTTCTCCCGATCGATAACTCGTGATTAGCCGAGTCGCCTTCATTCGGCAAGAGGTCGTTTATCGCCCCCTTCGCCAGACATCTTAGAGATGAAAAACGACCTACGTGTCACTCTTTTGACCGCAGGAAAAGGACTTCATGATGTGCAATAGCGGCAGATTGTCGCAGACAAGCGCATCCAACGTAATTGCGTCAAGATGCCGGTAAAACGCCTCCGCCGCATCGACCAACGCGAGTTTCAGGCGACAGGCTTCAACCAAAGGGCATGTATTGTCGGCATCGGCAAAGCATTCGGCCAGCGGCACCGGCCCCTCCAGAACCCGGAACACTTCACCGATCCAGATGTCTTTGGCGTCGCGCGCTAGGGTGATACCGCCATTGCGGCCGCGTTGCGTATGCAGATATCCAAGCTGCCCCATCTGATTGATGACCTGTGCCAGATGGTTTTCCGACGCATTGCAGCGTTCAGCGATTTCCGATTTGGTCACCAACCTTTCGGAATGGGCCGCACAGTACATCAAGATTCTGATCGCGATATTGGTCCGCTTGGTAACACGCAAAGCTTGGCTCCCCCCAACAATGTCTGCATAATTATGATCATATCATGTTCGATAGGCTTGGATATTGATAAATCGCCAAAGGGTTTAATTGCATTTTGGATATATGTTTCTTCGGATACGGTTCTCTGGTGAACCGTCAAACACATGACTATGGCGAAGCACACCCTGCGCGGGTATTTGGATGGCGTCGCACCTGGCGTCATACGGCGTTGCGCCCGGTCGCGTTTCTGACTGCGGTTCCCGATCCGGTCACCCGGATCGACGGTTTGATTGCTGCGGTGCCGAACGGGGACTGGCGGGCGCTGGATGCACGCGAACACGCCTATGACCGGGTCGATCTGACCGATCTCGAAGATCACCCGCTGCCGTTCACCCCCAAGGTGGCGATCTATTCCATTCCTGCCGGCAAACATGGGGCCCCCACGATGGCGCATCCCATTTTGCTCAGCTATCTCGACGTGGTGGTTCAGGGGTATCATCAGGAATTCGGCACCGAAGGCGTGACCCGGTTTTTTCAGACCACCGATGGCTGGGACGCCCCGATCCTGGACGACCGCACACAACCGCTTTATCCGCGGCATCAAACGCTGGCGCGGTCGGAAACCCGGTTGGTCGACCGGATGCTCGACGATGTCGGTGCCCGGCTGGTGCCGCTGACCCGATCCCAGTCCGAAGCGATTCACAAACCCAACGGCAGCTGAAAAGCCACCTTGGGGTTGACCCAATGGCCCTGTTTTCACGACCAAATGACACGATTAAGCCATGTTCTTGCCCTTCAAAAGGCGACATTCCCCGCCTTTTGCCACCCCGCCCCATACCTATTGTCAGGTCAATCCCACCGCCCCGGTACCGTTATAGTATCTGAGACATCAGCCTTTGGCCTGAACGCCAAGATGCTCGCTAAACGAAACGAAGCGAAAGGGACGACCCGATGCCTGACCTGGCAAAACTGGAACGTGCCCTGAGTGGGGGAAGCATGAACAAACCTAAAACAATGGCACAAATCATCCGCAAACGCCGATTCCATTTTGTATCGCCCGACGAAACGGCGCGCAAAGCCTGCAAGGTGATGAATAACCGCAAATTGGGGGCCGTTCCCGTCGTCGATGCGGACAACAATCTGCTGGGCATGATCAGCGAACGCGATATCGTGCGCCGCTGCATCGGTGAACGCCGCCGCACCGCGCTTACCCCGATCAGCGAAGTGATGACGCAAAACCCGGTTTTTGGCGACCCCGACGATACTGTGATCATCGCCATGGCCAAGATGATGCAGAACCATATCCGCCATCTTCCAATTGTGAAAGACGGCAAGGTGCTGGGCTGCATTTCGATCCGCGAAGTGATCAATGAACTCAGCTATATGGCGATGAAAAACCTAGGGATGGTCGAAACCGGGTTGAAAGAACTGGAAACCGCCTAAGCACCGCCTTCCCTCCCGCCGATTTTCGAGTTCGGTTTTGGTGTGGCGATGTGTGGCCCTAGCCCCCGTTACGGTCGCGCTTTCGCAGTTCGCCAGCGCCGAAGAAAGGAAAGCCCCGTATCCTCCCAGGGATGCGGGGCTTCTCCCTGTGACGCGGTCCCCCGGTTCAGCCGCGGGCGCGCACCACTTGCAATAACGGCATCACGCTGGCCATGTCCGGGCCGTGACCCTGCCCGGTCAGCGCCTTGCGCAGCGGCATGAACAACCCCTTGCCCTTGCGCCCGGTCGCGGCCTTGACCTGCGCCGTCCACTTGCCCCAGGTGTCACCATCAAACGGTCCCTCGGGCAGCAGCGTCATCGCCTGGGCGATAAAGTCGCGGTCCTCGTCCTCGATCACCGGTTCGGCCCCGTCACGGAACAACGCCCACCAGCTTTGCAAATCGGCGCGGACGGTGATGTTGTCCTTGCACACCGCCCAAAACGCTTCGGCCAAATCGGCCGGCACGCCCAGCGCCGCGATTTCGTCTTTCATCGCCGCGAACGGCAGCGATTGCAGATGATGCGCGGTCAGCGGGAACAGATCCTTTTCGTCGAACTTGGTCGGGGCCGCGCCGAACCGTTTAATATCAAACCCCGCGATCAATTCCTCCATCGAGCTGCGCAATTCGATCGGGTCGGACGATCCCAGCCGCGCCATCATGCTCAGCAGCGCCATCGGCTCCACCCCCTGTGCGCGCAGGTCCTTGATCGACAAAGCCCCCAACCGTTTCGACAGCGCTTCACCCTGCGGCCCGGTCAACAAAGAATGATGCGCGAATTCCGGCACCGTGCCGCCCAGCGCCCGGATGATCTGAATCTGGGTGCCGGTATTGGTCACGTGATCCGATCCGCGCACCACGTGGGTCACGCCCATTTCGGTGTCATCGACCACCGACGCGATGGTGTACAGAACCTGACCATCGGCCCGGATCAGCACCGGGTCCGACACGCTGGCCGCGTCGATGGAAATATCGCCCAGGATACCATCCTTCCATTCGATCCGTTCATGATCCAGCCGGAACCGCCAATAGCCACCCCGTTCGGCCCGCAACGCATCTTTTTCCGCCTCTGACAGTTCCAGCGCGGCACGGTCATAGACCGGCGGTTTGCCCATGTTCAGCTGTTTCTTGCGCTTCAGGTCCAACTCGACCGGACTTTCGAAACATTCATAGAACCGGCCCATGTCACGCAACCGATCCGCCGCTTCGGCATAGCGGTCCAACCGCGCCGATTGCTGTTCGATCCGGTCCCAGGTGATGCCCAGCCATTCCAGATCCCGCTGAATCTGGTCGATATATTCCTGCTTCGACCGCTCGGCATCGGTATCGTCGATCCGCAGGATGAAGGTGCCGCCGGATTTGCGGGCAATCAGGTAATTCATCAGCGCGGTGCGCAGGTTTCCGACATGGATAAAGCCGGTCGGCGACGGGGCGAAACGGGTCGTGGTCATGCATGATCTCCTGTTGCCGGACCCCATGTCACAGCTCCAGGGATTTGTCCAGAATGTGCCCGCGACACAGCGCCAAACGCCGACCGGTCACATAATCGTGAAAATCGCGCTCCACGGCATAATTCACGCTATAGTTCCAAGCAACAACAACACCCAACGGGAGTCTCCAAATGACCACATCACGCCTGACCCGCCGCGCCATGTTGGCCGGAACCGCCTCGCTGCCGCTTGCCGCCACTTTGGCAAACCCTTTGAATGCCGCCGCCGCCATGCTGGGGGCCGCGCCATCCCGGTTCAACCGCTTCACCCTCGGCGGGTTCGAAGTCACCACCCTGCTCGCCGGCACCCGCACCGTGCCCGACCCGCAAAAAACTTTCGGTATGAATGTCAGCGCACAGGAATTTGCAGACGTTTCCGCCGCCAACATGATTCCGGCCGACAAGACGCAATTCTTCTTCACCCCGACCGTGGTCAATACCGGGACTGAACTGATCCTGTTCGACACCGGGCTGAACCCGGCCGGCATCACCGAAGCATTGAACGCAGCGGGCTACAGCCCGGATCAGATCGACAAGGTGGTGATCACCCATATGCATGGCGACCATATCGGCGGGCTGCGGGGCGATACCGGCGATACGTTCGCCAATGCCAGCTATGTCACCGGCACGATGGAATTCGACGCTTGGGCCAAGATGGAAAACGAAGGGTTCGAAGCCAAGGTGCGACCGCTGGCCGACCGGATGACCATGCTCGACGATGGCGGCAGCGTTGCAAGCGGCATCACCGCGATGGCGGCTTTCGGCCATACCCCGGGGCACATGGCCTACCGTCTGGAAAGCGACGGCAAACAGCTGCTGCTGGCGGTCGATTTCGCCAACCACTATGTCTGGTCGCTGGCCTATCCCGATTGGGAGGTCCGCTTTGACAGCGACAAGGCGATGGCGGCAATCACCCGGCGCAAAATCCTCTCCATGCTCGCCGCCGACAAGATCCCCTTCGTCGGCTATCACATGCCGTTCCCGGGGCTTGGCTATGTCGAACCGCGCGCAGACGGCTACAAATACGTCGCAGCAAGTTATCAACACATGCTCTAGGCTGTGGACAAGATTGTGGGCGGCCCATCTGCCGCCCACAAAACAATGCGGCCCAAACGATCCACAACGACGCGCGCCGGATTGGCCGAACCGGGGATCGCCAACAAAACATCCACAGCCACTTTCGCATGTTTCCCATTGAAAATAAATTATTTTATTCCCTTTTCCACACCCGCCCCTCGCGCCAAAGACATCCTTAGCGGCACGATGATACAATCACGACTTGGCAGCCCGGGGTCCCCGGTGCCATGTTGCGCAGGATGGCAAAGGGGCAACGGATGCGGGACATTCTGACAATCACGCTGAATCCGGCGGTGGATATGTCCACCACGACAGACCGGGTCAGCGCCGGCCCCAAACTGCGTTGCGACGCCCCCCGGACCGATCCCGGTGGCGGCGGCATCAACGTGTCACGGGCGGTGCTGACGCTGGGCGGGCACAGCCGGGCGCTGGTGGCGTTGGGCGGACCGCGCGGTGAAACCCTGCTCAGCCTGCTGCATGATGAAGGCATCGCGGTGCTGCCTTTCGCCGCCCCCGGCGACACCAGGCTCAGCCTTGCGGTGACCGACAGGACCACCAAGGAACAATACCGCTTCGTGCTGCCGGGACCGGCCTGGGGCAAAAAACGGCTGAACGGCCTGTTGCAACTGGCCGCCAGAACGACCCCGGCCGATGGCTATGTCGTGCTCAGCGGCAGCCAACCGCCCGGCGCGATCGACCACTTCCCCGCATTGCTGGCCGAAGCGCTGACACCGCGCAACGCACATCTGATCGCCGATATCTCCGGTCCCGCGCTGCAAACCCTGTGCGATGGCACCGGCCCGCCAGTGGCGGCGCTGCGCATGGACCGGGACGAATCCGAACGGATCGCCGGGCAGCCGCTGCCGACCGTCGCAGACAGCGCCGCCTTCGCCCAATCGCTGCTGCGACGCGGCGTGGCTGATCTGGTGGTTGCCGGTCGTGGTGCCGACGGCTCGGTTCTGGCCATGACCGGGGACAGCTTTCACGCCGCCCCTCCCCCGGTTCCGGTGGTCAGCAAAATCGGCGCCGGCGACAGTTTCGTCGGGGCCTTCACGCTGGCGCTGGCCCGTGGCCTTTCCCCGCAAGAGGCGCTGCGCCACGGCACCGCAGCGGCCTCTGCGGCGGTCATGACCGAAGCCACCGAACTGTGCCGCCGCGCCGATGCGGACCGCCTGCTCGGCCAATGCGCGTTGCACCGCCTGCCGGACGGGTCCGGCTGATCCCCGTCCCTGCCCTTCTTCTGTTGGCTAAATATCCCGGGGGTGGCGCGCCCTGCGCGCCGGGGGCAGCGCCCCCAACCGCTTCGCCGCAAGGCGAAGCTGATCACGTGCGCCCGGAACGGGCGCGCCTTCAGGTCACGCCCCGGTCGGATCGCGCCAGCGGTTGACGACCGGATAGCGCCGGTCCATCCAGAAAGCACGCGGGCTCAGCCGGGTGCCCGGCGCGGACTGGAACCGCTTGTATTCGCTGATATAAAGCAAATGTTCCACATGTTTAACCACAGCCCGGTCATAGCCCGCACGCACGCAATCCTCGACCGATGCTTCGGCATCGACCAGCAACATCAGGATCGCATCCAACACCTCATAGGGCGGCAGGCTGTCTTCGTCCTTCTGATCGGGGCGCAATTCGGCGCTCGGCGGTTTGTCGATGATCGACACCGGGATCACCGGGCCCGCCGGCCCCTTCATCCAATCGCGGTGATTGTCATTGCGCCAGCGGCAGGTGGCAAAGACCCGGGTCTTGTACATGTCCTTGATCGGGTTATAGCCGCCGTTCATGTCGCCATAGATGGTGGCATAGCCGACCGCGACCTCGGATTTATTGCCGGTGGTCAACAACATCTCGCCGAACTTGTTCGACAGCGCCATCAACAACAACCCGCGCAGCCGCGACTGGATGTTTTCCTCGGTGACATCCGCGTCCCGACCGGCAAACAGCGGTGCCAAAGTGTTGCTGATCGCGTCGCGGCCTTCGGAAATCGGCACGAAATCATAGTGACAGCCCAGATTTTCTGCCATCGCCTTGGCATCGTCCAGCGATCCTTGCGACGTATATTCCGACGGCAACATCACGCAGCGCACGTTTTGTGGTCCCAAAGCATCGGCAGCGATGGTGGCCACGATGGCGCTGTCGATCCCGCCCGACAGGCCCAGCAACACCTTGCCGAACCCGGTCTTGCGACAATAATCGCGCAAGGTTTCCACCATGGCGCGGTAATCTTGTTCCATATCGTCGGGGATATGGGCCCGGGCACCGGGCTCGATCCGCCACCCGGCTTCGCCCCGGATCAGATCGACATGGGAAATGCCTTCGTCGAACAACGGCATCTGCAACGCCAGTTCGCCACCCGGATTCAACGCGAAAGTGCCGCCATCGAAGACCAGATCGTCCTGGCCACCGGCCAGATTGAGGTAAATCAACGGCAACCCGGTTTCGACCACCCGCGCCACCATCAGGTTCTGCCGCAGTTCCAGCTTGCCCCGAAAATAGGGCGACCCATTCGGCACCAGCAGGAATTCCGCCCCGGTTTCGGCCAGGGTTTCGGCCACGTCTTCATGCCAGGCATCTTCGCAGATCGGGCTGCCGATGCGCACCCCAGCCACCGAATACGGCCCGGCCAGCGGCCCGCTATCATACAGACGCACCTCGTCGAACACGGTTTCATTGGGCAGGTGGTGTTTCAACACCCGGTGAACCACCGCGCCACCGCTGAGAATGAAATAGGCGTTATACAGCTTGCCGTCGTCCACCCAAGGCCCGCCGATGCCAATCGCAGGCCCGTCGGCACAGGCCGTGGCCAGCGCGTCGATCTCGGCGATGGCGGCCCGGTGAAAGGCTGGTTTCATCACCAGGTCCTGGGTGTTGTAGCCGGTGATAAACATTTCAGGAAACGCCACCATGTCGGCGCCCGCCGCCCGCGCCTGTTCCCAGGTCGCACGCGCTTGGGCGGCATTGCCGGACAAATCCCCGACCGTCGGATTGAGCTGCGCTACTGTCAGGCGAAATTTATCTGCCAATGTTTTGTTCCCTCATGGCCTGCCCTTCCGATTTATCAGATCAGCAGGCGAGGGAAAGCCGATTTGCGCCAAAACACATTGTCACCCCTCGGGCTGTCCTCTAGTTTCCCCCTTGTTTCAGCATGGAACCGCAACAGCAGCGTCGGGAATACCACATGACGAAAAAGCAGATCGTTTTTGCACTCCTTCTTGGCACCGCAACACTGGTGGCGGGCATCGGACAGGCGCAGGACAGTCAGGTCCTGACCAAGCAATATGACGATGGCGGCGTCTACGAAGGCACGTTCCGCAACGGGCTGCAACATGGCGAAGGCACTTACCGGCTGCCCAATGGCTATGAATATACCGGCGATTGGGTCGATGGCGAAATCAAGGGCAAGGGCGTCGCGCGATTCCCCAACGGATCGGTCTATGAAGGCGCATTCGAAAAGGGCAAACCCCAGGGATTCGGCACTATCGTCTTCACCGATGGCGGCACCTATGAAGGCGACTGGCTGGCGGGCAAAATCACCGGTCAGGGCATCGCCATCTATGCCAATGGCGTGCGCTACGAAGGCGGGTTCTTCAACGCGATGCACCATGGTCGCGGGGTGATGCAATCGCCCGGCGGCTATATCTATGAAGGCGACTGGATCAACGGCGTCAAGGAAGGTCTGGGCAAGATCACATATCCCGATGGCGCCATCTACGAAGGTCAGGTTCAACGCGGTGCTCGCGAAGGTCAGGGCACGCTGACGATGCCGGACGGGCTGATCTATACCGGGCTGTGGAAAGACGGTCAGATCAACGGCAAGGGCAAGCTGACCCAACCCAATGGCGATGTCTACGAAGGTACGCTGGCCGGGGGCCGCCGCGAAGGCGGCGGTCGGGTAACCTATGCCAATGGCGACACCTATATCGGTGATTTCAAGGCCGACAAACGGCACGGCCACGGCGTGTTCACCGGTGCCGACGGCTACCGCTATGACGGCAACTGGACCGCCGGTCAGATCGAAGGCCAAGGCACCGTCACTTATCCCGACGGATCGGTCTATACCGGTCAATTCCGCGATGGGCTGGCCGATGGCGTCGGCAAGATCACCTATCCCGACGGCGCCACCTACGAAGGCGACTGGGCCGCCGGGGTGATCGAAGGTCAGGGCAAGGCCAGCTATCCCAACGGTGTCACCTATGAAGGCGGCTTCGTGAACGCCCGCAATCAGGGCTTCGGCATGATGACCTATGCCGATGGCTATCGCTACGAAGGCGACTGGCAAAACGGCCAACGCCACGGCACCGGCACCGCGACCTATCCCGATGGCACCATCTACGAGGGCGGTTTCGCCGACGGTCAGCGCGATGGCCGCGGCGCACTGACCATGTCCAACGGGTTCCGCTATGACGGCGAATGGAAAGCCGGGGAAATTTCGGGCCGTGGCATCGCCACCTATTCCAACGGCGATGTCTACGAAGGCACCTTCCTGAACGGCAAACGCCAAGGCACCGGCACCATGCGCTATGCCACCGGACAGGAAGCCACCGGCGATTGGCAAAACGGTGCGCTGTCGGCAGCCCCCCCGGCCGCGACCGACACCGACCCCGCAACCGACCCCGAAACGCCTGCCGCCTCGGACTAGGCCCGCGCCCGTCGGATCAACTGCACCACGGCCAGCACCACCACCAGCCCCAGCAGCCAGACCACCCGGGTCTGATAGCGGTCATCGACCCCCGACAAAGTGCCGGTCACCCCGGCATTCAGAACCAGACCCAACAAGATCACGATCATCAGCCCCAGCCCGCCCTGCGCATCGCGCGGATAGCGCGCGATCAACACCAGAAGCAGCGCACAGGCCAGCAGCGCAAGCCCGGTACTGACCTGATAGACCGGGCTTAACCGGGCCGGCTCGAACGCCAATCCTGGCCCGATGCTCAGCAACGGCGCGGGATCGATCAGCGGGGCCGCGATGAACCCGCCCGGATACAGATCGCCGATTTCATCCACCCGCCAGCGGAAAAACTGCCGCACCGCATTCGACAGCCCGTGACCGATCACCGCCACCGGGTCGGCACGCAACACCGCAAGGGTAAACCGCATCTGTTCCCCCGACAGCCGCGCCCGCATTTCCGGGCTGGCGGTTTCATAAACGCCCTGTTGCGGATCGTCCGACCACAGCAGAACATTGCTGTACCATGTGCCCCGGCCCGCGCGCAGTTCGTCCCCCGGCATCCGGTCCAGATAGGCGCAGATCGCAAACGCCTCCGTGGCGCAATTTTCCGTCAGATACTCGAACCCCGGCCCATCCGCGACCAATCGCGCGGTCAGGAAGGGCGGCCGCATCGGGGCCGCGCCGTAGTGGTTTTTAACCATCGCGCTGAACCCGGCCTGCCCGGCGACGCAGATCGCGATAGCCGCCAGCACGGTGGCGATGCCGCGCCTTGGCAGCCGCCCGAAACAGCGCCACGCAACCAGCGCCGACAGCACCAGCAAAACCGCCGCGACCAAGACATGGCTGACATGAAACAACAGCGTCCCGGTCAGCATCACCGCCCAGAACGCCCATTGCCCGCGCCCCATGCGATCGTCGAACAGCATCAGGTTGGCCAGCGCCAAAATTGCCACCCCCGCCGCCAGATCCGGCATCAGGTAATCGGTGTAAAGCGCCAGCGGCGTCAGCAGCGCCAACCCCGCCGCAATGACCGGCCCGAAATCGCTGCGCCCCAACACATTGCGGCAGGTCAGCCCGATCACGCCAAGCACCAACGCCGCCTGTATCAGCACCGGACCGGCCCCATCAGCCAACACCACCCCAATCAGAAGGAACCCGCCAAACCACGGTGATCGGGCCGAAGACACCGACCCGTCACCGCTTGGGTCTTCGGCTATTTCGCCTGTTGTCGCGTCGGGATTTGCGGCCACCGGCATCATGCTGGCCTCGACCAGCGTCGTTTCGATCCCCAACGCCATCTGCAGCCCGGTCGCCGCCCCTTTCAGATAAGGCACGGTATCGGGGAAAACGATCGGCCCGTGAAAAGCAAGCAGCGGCCAAAGCATGAGAATATAAGCCAAAAACCAAAGCAAGCCAGATCGCAGCATCGGCGCGGTCCTTCAAAATGGGCAGGGGCGCAGTGTCGGCCACGCCCTGTAATTCAAATAAAATTGACCCTATTGAGCGAAATTTTTCCTGTCAACGCGGCCGCTGACGGCCCCGCCCCAAACGGCTGCAAATGGCTGTTATTGCATCACTTGCCCGCGCGCCTGCATCGGCGTCATGCCGGTCCAGCCTTGAAACGCCCGGTAAAATGAATTCGGGTCGCGATAGGCCAGCAGGAAAGAAATCTCCTCGACGCTCAGATCCCCTTGCGACAGATAACGCAGCGACAATTCCGACCGGGTCGCATCCAGCACCGACTGGAATGTTTCGCCCTCGGCTTTCAGATATCGTTGCAGGCTGCGTTTGCTGATATTGAGCCGGGCACAGACCGCATCGGCGGACGCATTGCCGCTGGGCAGCAGGTCCAGCAGCGTCGCCCGCACCCGGTTGGCGACCGACGATTCCTCTTGCTGTTCGGCCAATTGCCGGTGCAGGTCGATTTCCAGCATTGCCCAGAAATCGTCGTTCTGCGACAATAGCGGGCGTTCGGCATCTTCGGCGCTCAACACCATCCTGGCAGCATCACCAAGTTGCGCATCCACCCCGAAAAACGCGTTATATGCCTGATCCGACCCAGCTATTTGCGGCATGTGAATGGCGACCGGCACGATATGTTCGGCGGTAAAACGGCGGGCGCATTCCAGAAAATAAACCAATTCGAACGCCGCTACGACCGGCGGCATTACCACCTCCGGGTCGGCCGATGCGATGGTGATCTCGACCTGTCCGCCGCTGCGCCGCACCTGCAACCGAACCGGCGCCACCAAGGGTTTGAACAGCGATAACCGGGTCAGGCCAATTTCGATATTCGGGCTGCATGAAAACGCCAGTATCGCTGCCACATAAGGCGCTTGGGCGAATTGCCGCCCCAGGTTCAACGCCACGTCGTCGTGCTTGGCCTCGTCGAACCCGGCCTGCCAAAGCGCATAGAATTCCCGCGCCGTCACCCCCTTGCCTTCATGGTCAAGAAAATCCGGTGCCAACCCGACCCGCCGCAACAGCCGGGTTTCATCCAGCTTCAGCATGGTGCAGAACTGTCGCATATGCTTGGCGATCGGATAGCGTTTGTTCTGGCGCATCTTCGGGCTGACCTTTCTTCCGACTTCGGGCAAGATTACCCATCTTGCCCGCGCCGATACCATATCACGCCACGGGCTTGTCGCAGTCGGTTATAACAATGGCGCGATATGCGAGTTTTACAATCCATTTGCTGCGCTATCTTGGCAGTAAGGATATATTGCGCCGGGAGGAATGCAGATGAAACTGGTCGTGAACGGAACCGCGCACGAAATCGATGTCGAAACGGACATGCCGCTGCTTTGGGTGCTGCGCGATGAACTCGGGCTGACCGGCACCAAATATGGCTGCGGCGTCGCCGCTTGCGGGGCTTGCACCGTCCATATCGACGGGGTCGCGGTGCGCTCCTGTCAAACCCCGGTGGGCGATGTCGACGGGCCCGTCACCACCATCGAAGGTCTGGGCAATCCCGCCGCGCTGCACGCGGTGCAGGCGGCGTGGGACGAACATCAGGTGGCGCAATGCGGCTATTGCCAGTCGGGCCAGATCATGCAGGCCGCCGACCTGTTGGCGAATACCCCCAATCCGACCGACAGCGATATTGATGACGCGATGTCGGGCAACCTGTGCCGCTGCGGCACCTATCCGCGCATCCGCGCCGCGGTGAAAACCGCCGCCGCCAAATTGCAGGAGGCATAATCATGAGCCGCGCAGGAAAAATTGCCCGCCGCACCTTTCTGATCGGGTCCACCGCCATCGTCGGCGGCGTCGCTTTCGGCGTTTACCGGGTCAAAACCCCCTATGCCAATCCGTTGCAGGACGCTCTTGCCGATGGCGCCGCCAGCTTCAACCCTTGGGTGATGATCGACGCTGACAAGATCACCCTGATCGGTCCCCATGCCGACAAGGGCCAAGGCGTGGCGTCTTCGCAAGCCGCCTTGATCGCGGAAGAAATGGATCTCGATTTCGGCCAGTTTGAAATCAGCTTCGGCACCCCCGACAAGGCCTACTGGAATACCGCCATGGCCGGCGAAGGCGTGCCCTTCATGTCCACCAATGAAAGCTTCACCGCCGAAACCATGCGGGACGTGATGTCGGGCGGGATCAAGCTGCTGGGGATGCAACTGACCGGCGGTTCCAGCA
Source organism: Thalassovita gelatinovora (assembly GCF_001458355.1). Lineage (GTDB taxonomy): Bacteria > Pseudomonadota > Alphaproteobacteria > Rhodobacterales > Rhodobacteraceae > Thalassobius > Thalassobius gelatinovorus. Next base: position 246,325 of record NZ_CYSA01000015.1, read on the forward strand.
CCATCCCCGACAGTTTCGACAAGCTGCGCCGCGCCGGGGCAATGGCGCGCGAAACGCTGAAACTGGCAGCCGCCCAGAAATCCGGCGTGCCCGTGGCACAGTTGAAAACAGCGCAGGGCGCGGTGCAACTGCCCGATGGAACGGACCTGAAATATACCGAACTGGCCGCCATCGCTGCCACGCTGGACCCGGTGCGCGATGCCCACCTGCGCGATCCCGGCCAATGGCGGCTGATCGGCAAACCGATGCACCGGCTCGACATGACCGCCAAGGTCACCGGCACCCAAACCTATGGCATCGATCTGAAGATCGACGGCATGGTCCATGCAGCCGTAAAAATGAACCCGCGTCAGGGCGGCGCGCTTGCGGGCTATGACGCTGCGGCGGCGCAATCCATGCGCGGGGTGCAAAAAGTCCTGCCGATCACCGGCGGTGTCGCGGTGATCGCCGACAACACATGGCGCGCCTTTCAGGCGGCGCAGGCGATCGAATTCGACTGGGGTCCGGCCCCCTATCCCGCCGAACAGGACGATCACTGGACCGAAATCGGCAATTCCTTTACCAAGGATCGTCTCGACAAGACTTGGCGCGATGACGGCGATGTTGAAACCGAACTGGCCAAGGGCAGCGTCGTTGCCGCCGAATACCGGTCGCCCTACGTGGCGCATCAACCGCTGGAACCGCTCAATGCGGTTGTCAAAGTGACCGATGACGCGGTCGATGTCTGGTCCGGCAATCAGATTCCGCGCCAATTGCAACAGATCGTGGCCAAGATCACCGGCCACAAAGCCGCTCAAGTCCGGTTCCACAATCAATTCATCGGCGGCAGTTTCGGTCACCGGCTGGAATTCGAATTCATCAAGCAAGCCACCGAAATCGCCAATCAGATGCGCGGCACGCCGGTCAAACTGACCTATAGCCGGGAAGAAGATTTCGCCCATGACTTCCCCCGCCATATCGCCATGGCGCGCGGCACCGGCACGGTGGCGGATGGCAAAGTGGTGGCAATGGATCTGGATATCGCCTCACCTTCGGTGATGTCGTCGCAAATGGGCCGCGCCGGCCTGCCTGTGCCGGGACCGGATATGCAGATCGTGGCGGGCGCGTGGAACAATCCCTATGCGCTGGCGCATCTGCGGGTGCGTGGCTACCGGGTGCCGGAATTGGCGCCGGTGTCGTCGTGGCGGTCGGTCGGGGCCGCAGGGGCCGGGTTCTTCTTTGACAGTTTCCTTGACGAACTGATCCACCGCGCCGGGGCCGACCCGATGGAAGAACGCATTCGGCTGATGGGGCACGACCTGTCGCGCAGGGTGCTGGAAACGGTGGCCGAAATGTCATCCTGGGGTGGCGAACTGGCCGCCAACAAAGGCCGCGGCGTCGCCTTTGTCGAAAGCTTCGGCGTGCCCACCGCCGAAGTGGTCGAGGTGACAAATACCGAAAACGGCATTCGCATCGACAAGGTCTGGGTCGCCGCCGAAGTCGGTCGGGTGGTCGATCCGGTCAATTTCGAAAATCTGGTGCAGGGCGGCGTGATTTTCGGCCTTGGTCACGCGATGAACAGTCAGATCACCTATGCTGACGGCATGGCCGAACAATCCAACTACTGGGATGCCGAAGCCATGCGGATGGCACAATGCCCCGAAATCTTTGTCAAAGGCTTGGAAAACGGCCCGCATGTACGCGGTATCGGCGAACCCCCGGTTCCACCCGCCGCCCCGGCGCTGGCCAATGCGATCTTCGCCGCCACCGGCCAGCGGTTGCGCGCCTTGCCGTTCAATCAGGGCATTGATTTCGTCTGATCGCGCTTGGGGCAAGCCCGGCCTTGCCCCGGCTTGCCCTACTTGCCGCAGATCGCGAACAATCCCGCCCGTGACGTGATGCCCAGCTTGCCATAGGCGCGTTTGCGATAGGTCACCACGGTCGACGCCGCGACCCCCAGATCGGCGGCGATCAGATCGGCCTTGCGCCCCGACAAGATGCCCAGACAGACCGCGCGTTCCCGGTCGCTCAGCACCGCCAGCGGTTCCGGTGTGTCGCTTTGCGCCGCGCGTTCGAAATGCATCAGCGCCAACCGCCCGGCCAGCCGGGCCAGATCGGGCGCGCATTCGGTCCCGTCACCGGTGTGATACAGGCTGACAAACAGCCGCAGCCGGTCGCCCACCGCCACCATCGTGGTCTTGGCCGCCAATCCCGGCGCATCAAAGAATACCCGCCGGTATTCCGCGCCCATCCGCTGCGCGAAGTCCTCCAGCCGGTACAGCGTGACCGTCCCCGCCGCCGCCTGCCGCAGCGCGGGCAACAGCGGGTCTTGCAAAAACCAACCGTCCAGATAGGTCGCGGCCAATTTCCCCGCCAAGGCCCCATGGCTGAAATGGCGCGACAACAGGCACCGCGCCCGGTCGCCCTCGATGGCGAAAACCATGATCTGATCGACGCCAAGCGTTTCCACGAAATCGGCAAACGCAGGCGCGAAACCGTCGCGTCCCAGCGCGGCAAGGCAGGTGTCGATATGCTGGGCAAGCGCGGTCATGCCTCCGTCATAGCATGTCCTCCCACAAAGAGGACAGACAGCCCCACCTGCGGTTTTGTAAACCACCGCACAGACCACAGGAGAACCCAGATGAGACCCGCCGGACGCGCCGAAACGGATTCGCTTTACTTCGACTACCCGCATTTCGACCCACCCGCTGCGCGGGATCGCTTGACCGACCCGACCCCGGTCGCCATCGTCGGCGCCGGTCCGGTCGGCATGACCGCCGCGCTGGCACTGGCGCGCCAAGGCATCGCCTCGGTCGTGTTCGACGCCAAGGACAGCTTCAACGATGGCAGCCGCGCGATCTGCGTCGCACGCCAATCCTATCACATTCTCGACCGGCTTGGCGCGGTTGCCCCGTTTCTTGAAAAATCGCTGGGCTGGACCACCGGGCGCAGCTTCTACCGTGGCCATCAGATCCTCGAATTCGACATGCCCGACAGCCCGCGCGAAAAATACCGCCCGATGTACAACATCGAACAGCAATATATCGAACAATACCTGTGGGATGCCATCGCGCGCGACCCGCTGATCGATACCCGTTGGCAAAGCGAAGTCACCGGCGTCACAGACACCGAAAACGGCGTGCGGCTAACCGTGCGCGACCCAAAAGGCAGCTATGACATCACCGCCGCTTGGCTGCTGGCCGCCGATGGGGCCCGCAGCACCGTCCGCACCCTGCGCGGGCTGCGCCTGAAGGGCGACAATTTCGAAGGCCGCTATGTCATCGCCGACGTGCAGATGGATCACGACTATCCCACCATCCGCCGCGCCCTGTTCGATCCCGATTGCAGGCGGGGCGGCACCATCCTTGTCCATAAACAGCCCGACAATATCTGGCGGATCGATTATCAACTGCGCGACGGCGAAGACGAAACCGACGCGGTCCGCGAAGAAAACGTGCGCGGATCGGTGGCGGCGGTTCTCGATGAACTCGGCTATACCGGCGATTGGGATCTGGAATGGTGGAGCATCTATTCCGCCAACACGCTGGCTTTGGACGATTACCGCGACGGGCGGATTTTCTTCATCGGCGACAGCGCCCATATCGTGCCGATCTTCGGGGTGCGCGGGCTTAATAACGGCATTGCCGATGCCGACAATATCGCGTGGAAACTGGCCCGTGTGATTCAGGGACAGGCCGGACCGGCGCTGCTGGACAGCTACACACCCGAACGGCGCGGTGCCACGCTTGACGTGTTTGCCAACGCGTCGAAATCGGCGCGGTTCATGACCCCGCCGACCAAGGGTTGGGCGCTGATGCGCGATGCCGCGCTGAACCTCGCGCTGGATCATCCCTTTGCCGGGGAACTGGCCAACCCGCGCCAGATGACCCCCTACAGCTATGCCGACAGCCCGATCGTGTCGCCCGACGATCCGGATTTCGACGGTGGCCCGGTGCCCGGCGCACCGCTGCCCGAAGCCCGCGTCGGTGACGGCTTCCTGTCCGACCGGCTTGGACCCGGCTTCAGCCTGATCGCTTTCGATCCCGATCTCAACGCCGGTCTGGCCGATCTCGACCTGACCCAAGTGCTGCTGCCCCCCGGATCGCAAGCCGCCGAAACGCTGGCCGCCACCGCGACAAGCGCCTATCTGGTGCGGCCCGATGGCCATATCGCCGCCCGCTGGGCCGATGCCACTCCCGCCGCAATCCGCCACGCCTTCGCCCTTTCGACCGCAGGAGAAACCACATGACCCCCGTTGATGTCGAAACCGTCTACGAAGCGCTTGCCGAACAGCTTGACGCGGTCGGGGATAAAACCGACCTGTTCCTCGCCAAGCTGGCGCTGCTTTTGGCGCATGATATCGGCGACGCCGCCCGCGTCTGCACCCGGATTGCCGAAGCGGCCCAAAACCTCGACGCCTGACAGCCCCGCCTGCCCGGCATCGCGGCCCTTGACGGGCTGTCCCCCCGCGAGGGACAGCCCCAGCGCGGCTAGCCCAGAACCTCGGCCACCGCCTCTTTCAGCTTGCCCGCGATTTCATCGGCTTCTTCCCGGCTCAGGCAGAATGGCGGCGCGAATCCAAGGATATCGCCCTCGGGCATGGCGCGCGAAATGATCTTGCGGTTCAGCAGTGCCGCGTTGATCTTGGCCCCCACGGTTTGGGCGGGATCGAAATAGACCCGGTCGGTGCGGTCTTCGACGAATTCGACCGCGCACAGCAACCCTTCGCCGCGCACCTCGCCGACATTGGGGTGATCGCCGACCGCATCCATCAACGCCTGTTTGAAATAGGCCCCGGTGTCGGCCGCGTTCTGCACCAGCTTCAGATCGTCCAGCAGTTTCAGGTTGGCAACCCCCGCCGCCGCCCCGATCGGATGCGCCGAATAGGTCCAACCGTGCCCGATCGCGCCGTTTTCGTCGGTGCCCTGTTCCAGTATTTTCCAAACCTTGTCCGACAGGATCGACCCCGACAGCGGCGCATAGGCCGAAGTCAGCCCCTTGGCGATGGTGATGATGTCGGGCCTGATGCCGCAATGGTCCGACCCGAACATCGACCCCAAGCGACCAAATCCGGTCACCACCTCGTCGGCGATCAGCAAAATATCATGACGGTCCAGAACCGCCTGAATCGCCGTCCAATACCCTTCGGGCGGCGGCACCAACCCGCCAGTGCCCAGCGCCGGTTCACCGATAAACGCGGCGATGGTGTCGGCACCTTCGCGCGCGATCAGTGCCTCCAATTCGGCCACGCAATGGGCAACGAACTGTTCCTCGGTCTGATCAAGGTTGTCACGGCGGAAATAATACGGCGCTTCGGTATGCACCACTTGGGACAGAGGCAGGTCGAATTTGCGATGAAACAGCCCCAGACCGGTCAACGACCCGGTCATCAATCCCGATCCGTGATAGCCGCGCCAGCGCGAAATGATTTTCTTCTTCTCGGGACGGCCCAGGATATTGTTGTAGTACCAGACCAGCTTGATGTTGGTCTCATTGGCATCCGACCCGCTCAACCCGTAATACACCTTGGACATGTTATCCGGTGCCCGGTCGAGGATCATCTTGGCCAGCGTGATCGACGCCTCGGTGCCATGCCCGACATAGGCGTGGTAATAGGCCAATTCCTTGGCTTGCGCGGCAATCGCCTCGGCGATTTCGGGGCGGCCATAACCGACATTGACGCAATACAGCCCGGCAAAGGCATCCAGCAACCGATTGCCGTCGCGGTCCTCGATATGGCAACCCGACCCGCCGGTGATGATCCGCTGCGGCAGGTTCCCGCGGGCGAATTCCGCCAGATGGGTCGAGGGATGAAAGAAGTTTTCGCGGTCCCAGGCGTCCAGTTGATCGTTTTTCAGCATCTTCTTGTCCTTGTCCTTTATCTTCTCACGCCCAGTCGCGGCAGACGTATTTGATCTCCATGAATTCCTCCATTCCGCGCCGCGCCCCTTCGCGGCCCAGACCGGATTGCTTGGTACCGCCGAACGGGATCGGCGCACCGGTGACCTTGGTGCGGTTCACCGCCACCATGCCGTATTGCAGCGCCCGGCTGATCCGGTAGATCCGGCGCGGGTCGTGGCTGTGCAGATAAGCGATCAGCCCGTATTCGGTGTCATTGGCACGCGCCACCACCTCGTCTTCGCTGTCAAACGGCAGGATCGCCGCGACCGGGCCAAAGGTTTCTTCGCGCAGGACCAACGCGTCGTCAGGCACGTCGATCAACACCGTCGGTTGATAAAACAGCGGTCCGGCGGCGTGTATGTCACCGCCACAGCGCAGCGTCGCCCCCTTGGCCAGCGCATCCGCCACATGTTCCTGTTGTTTGGCGATGGCGTTTTCGTTCATCAACGGTCCGATATCGGGATCGTCGATGCCCGCGCCGACCGTCAGCGCCTGCGCCGCCGCCGTGAACCGGGTGCAGAATTCGTCATAGATCGGCCGTTCGACGAAAATCCGGTTCGCCCCCAGACAATCCTGCCCCGAGGTGGCGAACTTGGCCTTGATCGCCTCGGCCACGGCATGATCCAGATCAACCCCCTTGAACACGATGACCGGCGCGTGCCCGCCCAGTTCCAACACCAGCTTCTTCACCGTGTCGGCCGAATTGCGATATAGCAGCCGCCCCACCTCGGTCGATCCGGTGAACGACAACGCCCGCACCCGATGGTCAGCCGTCCACGGCGGCACCACCGTCGGCGCAGACCCGGTCACCACGTTGAACACGCCGGGCGGAACCCCCGCCCGTTCGGCCAGTTCGGCCAAGGCCAGCGCCGAAAACGGCGTTTCGCCCGACGGATGTGCGACCACGCTGCACCCGGCGGCCAGCGCCGCCGCCGCCTTGCGGGTCAGCATCGCCATCGGGAAATTCCACGGCGTGATCAACGCCACCACCCCGACCGGTTCCAGCCACAGCTCGACCTCGGCACTGTGCAGATGACTGGTCACGCCTTCGATATTCGGGCGCTTGGATTCCTCGGCATAGAATTCGACGAAGGACGCGCCATAATCGATTTCACCACGCGCTTCGGACAAAGGCTTGCCCTGTTCGGCCACCATGATCCGCGCCAGGTCTTCCTTATGCGCGACGATCAAGTCGAACCAGCGGCGCAGGATGTCGGACCGTTCCTGCGGCAACATCCCGGACCAGCCCGCAAACGCCGCCTGCGCCGCATCGACCGCCCCGGTGCTTTCCCCCGCAGAAAGTGCGGCGACCTCGCCGATCAGCGCGCCATTGGCCGGGTCGGTCACGCGCAGCACCGCGCCATCCGCCGCGCTGGTCCATTTGCCGCCAACATAGGAAAACGACCGCACAAGCTTGCCATCGTCCACCGCGATTCCGGTCTGCGCTCTATCTTGGATCATTGGCTTACCTCGGTTGAAACAGGGTTTCACAGTCAACCCGAGGGTAAGAGGAACAACGCAGAAAATGTATTTTTTCTGAATGGCCTGATCAGGAAAAACCGCAAGGTTTCCCGGCTTTGGCAGAAGAATTATCTGCGCCGCTCACGGCAATGGATCGGGCGCGTTCTTCACCGTCTTGGTGACGATATATCCGAAATACCGTTCGATCCCGATATCGCGGTCCAAAAAATCGTCCATCAGCCGCTGATAGGCATCCACATCCGACACCACGACCCGCATGATGTAATCAATGCCGCCGCCGGTGGCCCAACAGGCCTGCACCTGCGGCGCGTCCTGAATGGCGGTTTCGAACAGCCGAAAATCGTCGGATTTGTGGCCCATCAAGGTGATTTCGACCAACACCTCCGTCACCGGCGCGATGGCGCGAATATCGACCATCGCGCGATAGCCGGTGATCAGCCCGGCATCTTCCAGTTTCTTCAACCGTTCCCAGCACGGGCTGGGCGACAGGTTCACCCGCTCTGCCAGCTTGGTCTTGGTGATCCGGCCATTGATCTGCAATTCGCGCAGGATCGCGATGTCATAGCGATCGATTTTCATGGCTTTCGACATGGCTCCCCCGGGTTTGCGCAACGGTTCTTGTGCTGGCCTATCCGGTTTGCCGGGGATTTTGAAACAAAACCTTCCGTGTCCGCCTCTGACGGTCCATTCGAATTTTTCTACACCCCGCACCGCAAACATGGCAAAACCGGGGGACAGTCAGTCGCGCGGCACGAAAACGGACCCGAGGGATCATGGAATACTTAGGAACTGAAATCTTCGACTGGATTTCATTGCTGGTCAACGCCACCGGCGCCGGGGCCACGGCGATTTTGGCCTGGCTTGTTTATCATTGGACCAAAAATTCGGAACGAAACGAAGTCACCCGAACGATTCAGAATGATTGGCGCGATTACAATCTGGCCGTGCTGGCGGATCAGGATTTGCAGGATCTTGAAGCAAGCAACCATATCTTCGACGGGCTGACGCCTCCCGAAGTCAAGAAAATGTGCATCTATTTCATCAAGATCAACGTGCCCTATAACATGTGGATCGCCAGTAAGAACAAATTGCTGACCCAGACCGATGTCGACCGCGAAATCGAAAATCAGTCCAAGCTGCTGTTTTCAGACCGGGCGTTCATCCGAAAACACGTGTTCCCGCGCGGGTATGATTCCGATTTCAGCGACCTGTTCAATGCCCGCTGGGCGCAGATGGAAATCGCCGATAAACCCGGCGCGGCTTGATTGCCTGAGCGCAGGATCGCTGAAGAGCTGGCGCAGGGGCACTTGTGGATTGCGACAACAGACTGACATCGCATGACAGCGTCTTGGGAGCGTCGAACCGATCCGCACGGAAACTTGCGCCTCAACATGAAACCAGCCGGGATGCGCAAGAAGCGGGTGTTGCGGTTTCAAGACCGCCAACCATAGTGGAGCGGCCCTGCATCCTGGGGGCGCAATACAGTATCATTGACAAATTCGGCACAGAGCGTACCCTTAATTAGACCGATTGGTCTAATTACTTAAAAAGGGAGGTGCTGTCATGCGCATTGCCAAGGAAAAAGTTGATATCAAGATGCAAATTCCAGGGGCCGTGATCCGTCAACACAAGAATTTCGGGGACGCGACCGGGCTCGGAAAGATCAGCGGCGAATACTTCACCCTGTCTGCGGGGGTAGACACCACGCCACTGTTTCAGGGGTTAGAAGGCAATCTCTGCCAATCGCCGCATTGGGGCTATGTGTTGCAAGGGCAACTGACAACGACCGATGCGGCGGGGGTTCAGGAAACGGTCAGTACCAATGATCTTTTCTACTGGCCTCCCGGCCATAACGTGAAGGTGGACGCAGATGCTGAAATCGTCATGTTCAGCCCACAACACGAGCATAGCAATGTGATCAATCATATGATTGAAATGACCAAGGGCTAGACCGCCTTCGGCATTCAGCCCAGCGACTGCACAACCACAGAAGTGCTCTATGAACGACAAAGCAACACAGGGCACAACGAAAGTTGCGCCAATCCATTCAACCAAACAAAGGTTGATCGACGCTGGGCTTCGGATGCTTCTCAAGCATGGCTATAACGATCTGGGAATTCAGGCTCTGCTGACAGAGACGCGGATTCCAAAAGGATCGTTCTACCATCACTTCAAAGGTAAAGAAGACTTCGCCCTGAAGGTTGTCGACAGCTACATGACGCAGGTTCACGCCGGCCTCGATGCCTGCCTCACCAACCCCGACCGCCCGCCGCTGATGCGGGTCCGGGATTTCTTCGAAAAGACACAGGTCTCCTATCGCGAAGAAGGCTACATGGGATGCCTGCTCGGCGGGCTTGGTCAGGAATTGTCCGGGGTCAGCGAAGTATTTCGGGACAAGATCGCAAAATGTTTCGCCGCGATTGCCAAACGCGTGGCCGGATGCCTTGAAGAAGCGCGAAAACGCCATGACATCCCCGAGGACAGCAATGTGCAGGAAATGGCCGACCTGCTGGTGGATTGCTGGGAAGGGGCCGCTCTGCGCAGCCGCCTTCAGCGAAATCCAACCTCTCTCGACGCGATGCTCGACTTCTACTTTCATGCCGTGTCCTCCGGCCAGCGGCAAAACACCGTGCAAGCGCGATAGCACGGATTGCCCGTCAGGGCCGCCGCACGATCTTCTCCGCCGCTTGCGCCGGGCTGGGGGGATTTGTATCAATACGCGGTACATATTGCACAAATGTCCTTGAACTTCTGTACGCCTGCCCCGCCCCCTACCCGGCGGGTCGGGGGATGAAAGGCGATGAAATGGCGGATTTTCTTTTGGTCCACGGAGCCGGGCACGGGGCGTGGTGTTGGCGCGATGTGATCCCCGAACTGGCGGCTCTGGGTCATCGGGCGCGGGCCATTGACCTGCCGGGGCATGGCGAAGATAACACGCCATATCAACAGGTTACGCTCGATCTCTATGCGGATGCCATTGTTGCGGCGCTGGATCGTCCGATGATCGTGGTCGGCCATTCGATGGGCGGCTACCCGATCACCCTTGCCGCCGACCGTAACCCTTTGAATTTTCTCCAATTAATCTATCTGTGCGCCTATGTTCCACAGCCCGGCCTGTCGCTGGCGGACATGCGCAAGCAGGCCCCCTCGCAACCGCTTCTGCCCGCGATCCGGCGCACCCAAGACCGCCAAGGCTGGACCGTCGATCCCACGAGAATCCGCGATCTGTTCTATCACGATTGCCCCGCCGAAACAGTCGGATATGCCGGGTCAAAACTGTGCATTCAAGCCACGCAACCAACTTCGGTCTCGGTGGAAACCGGGGATAATTATGCAAACATACCAAAGCATTACATCATCTGCACCGATGACCGGACGATCCCTCCGGAGTATCAAAGGGAAATGACAAGGCACTGGCCGCGCCCGGATGTGTCGACCCTGGACAGTGGTCATTCGCCATTCTTTGCCGACCCTGCCGGGTTGGCAAAACGGCTCGATCAGATTGCCCAAGGCTAACCGATGCCGCCGCAAATTTCCCTTGTCAGCGCAAACATCGCTCATTGCCCTTGTCCTGCCGACGCTTTGATGGCAGGACAAGGGTCAAGCCTTACATCTCAGAATGCCTCCGGACCGCGCATTACGCTGTCCGCCCGCACCCTGTCAGCTTCAAAAATATCATGTAAAACGAATGCCTTATGCATTCCTGAGAAAGACGTCAAACGATGAAACCCAAGATCCTCACGACGCTGCAAACCTATAATCGGCAGTTGTTTTTGGCGGATGCATTGGCCGGGGTAACGGTTGCAATGGTCGCGCTGCCGCTCAGCCTCGCCATCGCGATTGCCTCGGGTGCGGATCCGGCCAAGGGTTTGGTCACGGCGATTGTTGCGGGTCTGATCATCTCTGCGCTCGGCGGCAGCCGCGTTCAGATCGGCGGCCCAACCGGCGCCTTCATCGTTGTCGTGTTCGGGGTGATCGTCGAACATGGCTATGACGGGCTTGTCCTGGCCACCTTCATGGCGGGCCTTATTTTGTTGATCGCAGGTGCCCTACATGCCGGTCGGTTGATACAATTGATCCCAGAACCCGTCATCAACGGTTTCACCATCGGGATCGCGATCATCATCGCCACCAGCCAGCTCAAGGACCTGTTTGGATTGACCGCCGAACAGGTCCCGGCAGAGTTTTTCGCAAAGCTGGAAACCCTTTGGGACGTGCGCGACACGGCTTCGCCCGCCGCCCTCGCCATCGGTGTGGCCAGTATGGGTCTGATTGTTGCTCTGCGCCGTATTTTTCCGCGCTTTCCGGGACTTATCGTGGCAATCGCAGCGACATCCGCAGCGGTTGCGGTGATGGGTTTGCCAGTTGATACGATCCATTCGCGTTTCGGCGACCTGCCGCGCACGCTGCCGATGCCCGCCTTGCCCGATGTCAGCATGGATCGGATCGTCGAACTGCTTCCGTCCGCTCTGGTGATTGCCTTTCTTGCCGGGGTTGAATCATTGCTGTCAGCAATGGTGGCAGACCGAATGGTTGCTGGGCATCATCGCCCGAATGCCGAATTGATCGCGCAGGGTGCGGCCAATCTCGGTTCAGCCGTATTCGGTGGATTACCGGCCACCGGAGCGATTGCGCGGACCGCGACAAATGTCGGAGCGGGCGGCAAAACGCCGGTTGCGGGGATCGTTCATGCGCTTACAATATTGCTGGTGATGCTGGTTGCGGCACCGCTGGCGGGTTACATGGCCATGCCCGCGCTTGCCGGTCTGTTGATTTTGACGGCGTGGAACATGAGCGAGGTCCACCGCTGGAAAGGCTATCTCAAAGAGCGCCGTTCGGATCAGTTTCTTTTGATCCTGACCCTTGTTCTAACAGTCGTTGCAGACCTAGCGGTAGCGATCAGCGTCGGGGTCGCGGTCGGACTGGCGATCCGCCTGAGCCGCAGGGATACCCCTCCGTCAGACTGGAGCGAACCCAAACGGTAGGCGCATCGCCGATCCAGAAACCTTCATCAGTCTGAAATTAAATCATTATTTCAGGACATCCCCCGACGTCCTTTGGCAATATCCCCCGCCTGTGCTTTTTTCTTTTCAGCCTGATCGGTGCCGCCTATCTTTGTCTCGGCCCACCAGCCAGATTTCCAGCAGGCGCATTCATGTCGATCAGACTTCCCGTTCTCTTCATCCTCACCACCATCGCGATTGATGCCATCGGGATCGGTTTGATCATGCCGGTGATGCCCGGCCTGATCCGTGAAGTCTGGGGCGGAGACCTGTCACAGGCAGCGATTTGGGGGGGCATCCTGGCGACATCGTTCGCAGTGATGCAATTCCTGTTCGGTCCGCTGCTGGGTCGGGTATCGGACAGCTTCGGGCGCCGTCCGGTATTGTTGGTTTCGTTGATTGTCATGGCAGCCGATTATCTGTTGATGGCGCTGGCCGGAACGATCTGGCTTCTGTTGGTGGGCCGGATTGTCGGCGGTATCACCGCCGCCACCCATTCCACCGCGATGGCCTTTATGGCCGATATTTCCGCCCCCGAAGACAAGGCCCGACGCTTTGGCATGGTCGGCGCGGCTTTCGGGGCGGGATTCGTGCTGGGCCCGGTTCTGGGCGGCCTGTTGGCCGAATACGGCACACGGGCACCGTTCTACCTTGCCGCCGTGTTGGCACTTGGCAATGCGGTGTTCGGCGCTTTGATCCTGCCTGAAACGGTCACCGACAAAACCCGCCGCGTTTTCCACTGGACCGGGTCCAATCCGTTTTCGGCCTTACAGAACCTCGCCCGGTTACCATCGATCCAACCGCTTGTTACTGTGTATTTCTTTTACCAGTTGGCCAATATGGTTTATCCAGCGATCTGGGCCTATTTCACCATTGAACGGTTCGGATGGTCACCGGGAATGATCGGCATTTCACTGATGGCCTATGGCACCGGATTAGCTGTTGTGCAGGGCGCGTTGGTGGCCCCGACAATCCGGATACTGGGCAACCAACGCACGGTGATCCTGGGCCTGGTGATCGAGTTGGCGACTTTGATCGTCCTCACGGCCATCACATCGGGGTTCTGGACGCTGATCCTGATCCCGGTTATTTCGCTGGGGGCTGTGGGTTTGCCGGCGTTACAGGCAATCATTGCGCGCAGCGCTTCGGATGATTCCCAAGGCGAATTGCAGGGTGTTTTGGCCAGCATCACCTCGGTGGCGATGATCATCGGGCCGGTTGTCATGACCCAGATATTTGCGGCGTTCACAACACCCGGGGGGCGCATCTATCTGCCCGGCGCGCCCTTTCTTCTGGCTGCCAGCCTGATGCTGTCAGCACTTTTGCTCTTTGTGCGCTATCCCCGACAGGAAAATTAACGTAGCGTCGCCTTATCTTTCGCATGGTAAAATTAAGTTTCGCACTTGCGGAAAAAACCAACCTTGAGGCACGTTCCTGCACGAGGAAAAGGGGGAATCTCATGTCCAAAGTCAAAGCTGCCGTCTGTCACGAATTCGGAGCACCGATGCAGATCGAAGAGGTCGAGCTACGAGCGCCTGAAACCGGTGAAGTTGAGGTAACGATCGACGCGGTCGCCATTTGCCATTCCGATATATCTTATTGGGAAGGCGGATTCGGTGGCAGCCTGCCCGCAGTCTATGGCCATGAAGGCGCCGGACGGGTGACTGCTGTCGGCAATGCGGTACAGGGGTTCGAAGTCGGCGACAATGTCGCGGTTACCTTGATCCGCGCCTGCGGCCATTGCAACAGCTGCGGCGGAGGCAAGCCGACGATTTGCGAAACGCCCTATGACGGCACCAAGGGACCATTGACCACAACCGATGGCGCACCGGTCTTTCAGGCGCTGGCGACCGGTGCCTTTGCCGAAAAAGTCGTGGTGGATCAGAGCCAGATCGTGAAAATCCCGGCCGATATGGCAAAGGATGTCGCTTCGCTGCTGTCCTGCGGTGTCATCACCGGAGTTGGGGCGGCGGTCAACGCAGCCGCTATCCGGCCCGGTCAAGATGTCGTGGTGATCGGCGCAGGCGGTGTTGGTCTGAATGCCATTCAGGGTGCGAGGATCGCGGGTGCGCGGCGGATCGTAGCCGTCGACATGAACGCGGACAAGCTGGAAGCTGCCAAGGAATTCGGCGCCACTGATGGCGTGCTGGCAAGCGAAGGCAAACCTTGGAACGCGGTCAAGAAACTGTTGGGTCGTGGCGCCGATGTGGTGCTGGTCACCGTCGGGGTTGCTGCCGTCTATGACATGGCTCCGCGCTATATCGGCAATGGCGGCAAGGTGATCATGGTCGGTATGCCGCATTTCGACCAGACGGCAAAATATTCGCCCCTGATCATGGCTGATATCGGTCAAGGGATCATTGGTTCGAAAATGGGCGACGTGGTAATCAAGCGCGACATCCCGTGGATGGTTGACCTGTACCAGCAGGGTCGGCTGAAGCTGGACGAGCTGATTTCCGGTCGTTGGAGCCTTGAACAGATCAACGAAGCGATCGCCGACACCAAAACCGGGGCCGCACGGCGCAACGTGATCATTTTCGATCACGGCTGATCCGGTCTATGGTGCCCCAAAGGGAGGGCCCCCATGCACCTAAGCGATCTTGATATAATCGTGACCGCCCCGCCCGAACCGGGCTGGGGCGGTCGCTATTGGATATTGGTCAAGCTGACCACGTCGAACGGGATCACCGGCTGGGGCGAATGCTATGCCAGTTCGGTCGGACCCGAAGCGATGAAGGCTGTGATCACGGACGTCTTCGAACGCCACATGGCGGGCGAAAATCCCGAAAATATCGAACTGATGTTCCGCCGCGCCTATTCGGCGGGGTTCACGCAGCGCCCGGATCTGACCGTCATGGGGGCGTTTTCGGGGCTGGAAATCGCCTGTTGGGATATCTTGGGCAAGGCGCGGGACCGGCCGGTCTGGGCACTACTGGGGGGACGGGCAAACGAAAGGCTGCGCGCCTATTCCTATCTCTATCCGCTGTCGGATCATGATCTGCCCGGGTTCTGGAATTCGCCAGACCAAGCCGCCGAAAGCGCCATTGATCTGATCGAACGCGGGTATACGGCGGTTAAATTCGATCCCGCCGGCCCCTACACGATCCGCGGCGGTCACATGCCGGCACTGCGCGACATTGCCCGTTCGGTCGAATTTTGCGGGGCGATCCGCGCGGCGGTGGGCGACCACGCGGACCTCTTATTCGGCACCCATGGACAGTTTTCCACCGCCGGGGCAATCCGTTTGGCAAAGGCATTGGAACCTTTTGACCCGCTATGGTTCGAAGAACCGGTGCCGCCCGACAACGTGACACAGATGGCGCAGGTCGCAGCGGCGACTTCGATTCCGGTGGCGACGGGGGAACGGCTATGTACCAAATCAGAATTTGCGCCGGTGTTGCGTCACGGCGCGGCGCGGATCTTACAACCGGCACTTGGTCGGGTCGGTGGCATCTGGGAAGCCAAAAAGATCGCTGCGATGGCCGAGGTTTACAACGCGCAAGTGGCACCGCATCTTTATGCTGGGCCGGTGGAATGGGCGGCCAATATCCATTTCGCGGCGTCGATCCCCAACCTGTTAATGATCGAAACCATCGAAACCCCATTTCACAACGTCTTGATCGGCGGTGCGATCCGGGTTGAGAACGGCTTCGTCACACCGCCCGCCACCCCCGGACTGGGTATCGAGATCGACGAAGCGCTGGCGCGCGCGAACGCCTATTCCGGCAGCAATCTGCACCTAGAAATGCAACAAACCCCTTGCGATTATCAACAAGACAACCAATTTGAAGGAGGAGCCCCGACAACACACCGCTGATCTCGCACTTCGTGAAAAGACGTGCTAAGAAAGGCGGAACATCGAGGAATGATCGAGACGTGAACACGCAGACACCCCCCGCCCCGCCTTCGGAAATGGCCCGCAGCGCCGAAGCGGCTGCCGCCTATCTTAAAACCCTGGCCCATGAAGGTCGGTTAATGATCCTGTGCCATCTGGGATCGGGCGAAAAGTCGGTGGGCGAATTGGAAAGCCTGCTGGAAATCCGTCAGGCGGCCGTCAGCCAGATGCTGGCCCGACTGCGCGAAGAAGGTCTGGTGACGACCCGGCGGGAAGGCAAGACGATTTACTATTCGCTTGCGGATGAAAACACCTATGAGGTGATCAGCCTGCTGTACCGGCTGTTTTGTGGCCCGGCTGATGCCCCCGATGGCAAAATCAGCTGTTGAAGGATGACACCAAGGAGTCGGATCGATGACCGACGACATGGGTTTGTGCCGCTGTCGTTATGGCCGGTCCTGATTCAGTTCGTCCGCGATTTCCCCTAAAATTTTCCGCACCCATTTGTGCATTGCCGAATGATGCGTGCGTGAGGTCCAATAGAGATCAATATCGAAGGGCGCGGGAAACGGGCATTGCCCGAACACCACCTGATCACCATAAGCGCGCGCCGTGCGCAGAGGCACAGTCGCGATAAGATCGGTGCCGATCAGGATATCCGGCAGATTGGCCGGGCTTGGCACTTCCATGATCGAATTCAATACCATCCCGGCCGCAGCGACCTCGACCAGATACCGCGATTGCCAATTGCCGCCATAAGTCACCACCACATGCGGCGCGGCGGCGAATTCGTCCGCCGTCAGCGCCTTGCCCGCCAGCGGATTGTCCAGTGCCATAACGCTGACATAGTGATCCCCTGTCAGGCGCCGCCCGTAAAACCCGCCTTCGGTGATCTGCACCGGTCCGATCAGAAGATCGCTTTCGCCGCGCGCCAACTGTTCCTTGCCCTGCACGGTCGAAGAGATGATATCGAGCTTCAGTCCAGGCGCGTGCTCCCTGAGCCGCCGTACCAGCGGCGGCACCATTGTCACTCTTTCGTAGAAATTGCACGACAGCGTGATCGTCGCCCGGGCATTGGCCGGATCAAAATGGCGCGGTTCGGTCAGGGCGGCGAATTCATCCACCATCCGCCCCGCTGCCGCGACGATTTCCTGGCATCGATCGGTCGCGACGATGCCCGATCCCTGACGCACGAAAAGCGGATCGTTGAACACTTTCCGCAGTCGGTCGATTGCATAGCTGACCGTGGATTGGTTCACTCCCAACGCCTCGGCCGCACGGGTAAAGGACCCATGCGCATGCACCAAACGCAGCACTTTCAGCGCTGCAAAATCCACGGTCATCGGATCAGGCGGTGTCACTTAAATCTCCATCGAATTTATCGATGGAGTATATCAATTTCATCTGATTGTCGAATAGTGCTTCGTCGCCTAGGGTCGCTCTACCGTTGACGTTCTGGGGAGGGAACGATGACCGCCACACTCGACAATCTCGCGCCGATAGACGAATCGATCACGATTCAGCAGCTCACGCTGGATCCCTATCCGATTTACGAGCGGCTGCGCGCCCATGCGCCGGTTTTGCGGGTAAAATCGGTGGGCCGCACCCTGCTGACCAAGGCCGAAGACACCAAGTACGTCAAGGATAACCCAGTCCTGTTCAGTTCGAATGACCCCGCAACCCCGATGGAACGCGCCTTCCGCGCCCATACGCTGATGCGCAAGGACGGCGAAGAACATGCTCGCGAACGCGGCGCGATGGCCCCATCCTTCAGCGCCAAGAACATCACCCAATGCTGGACCCCGATCTACACCGAAATCGCCGAACAGTTCGTCAGCGCCCTGCCGCGCGGCGAAACGGTGGATTTGTTCCCGGTGCTGGCCGGTCCTTATGCGGCGCGCACGCTGACCCGTTTGTTGGGTATCCCTGAAGCCAGCGATGACGACATGCAACGCTGGAGTCAGATCCTAATCGATGGGGCTGGTAATTTCGGCTGGGCGGACGAATTGTTCGCACAATGCGACACGGCCAATGACGAAATGGATGCACTGTTCGCGCAGGCTGTGGAAAAACATGTCAAGGAACCGAACCAATCGGCCCTTTCGGTGATGGTGAATGCCGACGACCCGATCCCGATGTCGCAGATCTATTCCAATGTAAAAATCGCCATCGGTGGCGGTATCAACGAACCGCGCGATGCGCTGCTGACCATCATTTACGGGCTGCTGAGCAATCCCGATCAGTTCGAAGCCTGCAAGACGGATGGGCTGTGGCTGCAAGCCTTCGAAGAAGGTGTGCGCTGGGTCGCGCCGATCCAGGTCTCGTCACGGCTGGTGACTGAAGATACCGAAATCCGTGGCTGCCACATTCCCAAAGGCGACACCGTCATGACCATTCAGGCCTCGGCCAATCACGACGAAGACCTTTATGAGGATGGGCACCTGTACAACATCTTCCGGCCCAAGCAGCAACATCAGGCGTTCGGAAACGGACCACATTTCTGTCAGGGCACCCATGTGGCGCGGCGGATGATTGCCAATATCATGCTGCCGATGCTGTTCGACCGTTTCCCGAACATGACCCTGCCCGATCCGTCCAAGGTCGATTTTTACGGGTTTGGGTTCCGCGGCCCGCGCCATTTGCCAGTGACGTTGAACTAGGCCGACACCGATCAGCGCATTGTTCCTGCATGGCGATGCCGCATTTATTTTCTAACGTGCCGGACGAACCGGCAACATTTTTGGGAGGAAAAATGGAAAAACGTACTCTGCTGAAAACAGCAACCGCTGCGGCGCTGGCCTTGGGCCTGACGTCGGCAGCGGCATTCGCGCAGGACGTCACCTTGACCCTGCATCAGTTTCTGCCGCCGCCCGCGACGGTGCCGAAACACATTTTGAAACCTTGGGCCCAACGCGTTGAAGACCGTACCGGCGGCAAGCTGAAGATCGAACATTACGACGCGATGTCGCTGGGTGGGCGCCCACCGGATCTGATGGATCAGGCGATTGACGGCGTCGCCGATATCATCATGACCGTGGTCGGTTATACCCCCGGACGGTTCCCGCGCACCGAAGTGTTCGAACTGCCTTTCATGATGACCGATCCGGTCGCCACCGCGATGGCGTTTCAGGATATGGTCGAAACCGACCTGCAGGAAAATGAATACAGCGAGGTCAAAGTGCTGGGGGCTTGGGTGCATGGTCCAGGTGTGATCCACACCAAGGACGGCATGTCCAAGCTGGAAGACCTCGCAGGGAAAAAACTGCGCGGTCCGACCCGGGTGATCAACGACCTGTTGGCGGAACTGGGTGCGACCCCGGTCGGGATGCCGCTGCCCGCAATTCCCGAAGCGCTGTCCAAGGGCGTGATCGACGGAACCGTGATCCCGTGGGAAGTGACACCGGCCATCAAGTTGGCGGAACTGGTTCACAATCATTCTGAATTTTCTGGTGACGAAGCGCTGTATACAGCAACCATCGTGATGGTGATGAACCGCGACAAGTATGACAGCCTGCCCGAAGATATTCGGGCTGCCATTGACGCGGAATCGGGCATGGCCTTGTCCAAATTCGCCGCCGAAGTCATGTTTGATTATGACAAGCCGGGCCGCGACATCGCAGAAAGCACGGGCAATACAATCGTCCAGCTGGACGCAGCCGAAGTCGCCCGTTTCAAGCAAAAGGCCCAACCAGTGATCGCCCGTTGGGTTGCCGATCTTGAAGGCAAGGGCATAGATGGAAACGCCCTGATCAAACAGGCCAAAGATCTGATCAAGAAACACGGCGGCTAAGCCCGTCTTCGATTTGATCGAACCGGAACAGCCGCCCTCTGAGGCGGCTGTTCTTATTGCCGCAGCGGTATGATTTCGCTTGCAACTACCTGCGCTATGGTGATTTTTTCTCAGCATGACCAGAAAACTTTCTCTCGCCTTTGCCCTATTCTTGTTTTTTCTGTTTCCTCTGGCCGCCTCGGCCGGGCAGGTCACGGTTTTTGCCGCCGCCAGCATGAAAACAGCGCTGGAAGACGTTGCCGCAGACTGGCAACGACAGAGCGGACACAAGGCTACCCTGTCTTTCGCAGGAAGTTCAGCGCTGGCGCGCCAGATCGAAGCAGGGGCACCCGCCGATCTGTACCTGTCGGCCAACAGCGGTTGGATGGACCGACTAGAAGAACAAGGCTTGCTGCGCTCGGGCAGTCGTAGCGACCTGCTGGGCAATCAGTTGGTGCTTGTCGGTCCGGCCGGAACAGCCCCGCAGCCGCTGGATTCCACTTTGATCGACGCGCTGGAAGGTGGTCATCTGGCGATGGCATTGGTCGAAGCGGTCCCCGCCGGCATCTATGGCAAAGCGGCGCTGGAGTATCTGGGACTGTGGACCGATATCGCGCCGCATGTGGCGCAGGCCGACAACGTGCGCGCCGCACTGGCGCTGGTCGCGATCGGCGAAGCGCCGCTGGGCATCGTCTATGCCACAGATGCACAGGCTGAACCACGCGTTGACGTGGTGGCGGAATTCCCCGCCCCAAGCCACCCGCCGATCACCTACCCGGTTGCGATCCTTACCGATAGCAAAGCAGATACGGTACAAGCCTTCCTAGATTACCTCAAAGGGCCGGTTGCCAAGAAGATTTTCCTGCGCCACGGTTTCACGGAACCGCCGCAGCATAAGTGACCCGCCACAGATGGATTTTCTGAGCCCCGAGGAATGGACCGCCGTCGCGCTGTCGCTACGGGTTGCGATCTGGGCCACGCTGGTGGCGCTGCCCTTGGCGATCTGGGTCGCTTTCCTGCTGGCGCGGCGGGACTTCTGGGGCAAGCAATTGCTGAACGGCATCGTTCATCTACCCTTGATCCTGCCGCCAGTCGTTACCGGTTATCTCTTGTTGCTGACCTTTGGTCGCCGTGCGCCGGTTGGGGCGTGGCTTGCCGATACGCTAGGATTGGTTTTTGCGTTCCGCTGGACCGGTGCGGCGCTGGCAGCGGGGATCATGGGCTTCCCGTTGATGGTGCGGGCGATACGGTTGGCATTGGAAACGGTCGATCCGAAACTGGAACAGGCCGCAGCCACTTTGGGCGCGCCGCGCATCTGGGTGTTCTTGACGGTCACTTTGCCGCTGATCCTGCCGGGGATCATTGCCGGGGCAATACTGGGATTTGCCAAGGCGATGGGGGAATTCGGGGCCACCATCACCTTCGTGTCGAATATCCCCGGCCAGACCCAGACCCTGCCTTCGGCGATCTATGCCTTCTTGCAAGTGCCGGGTGGTGAAGCCTCTGCGCTGCGGTTGGTCGCGGTGTCGGTCGTGATCGCGATGGCGGCGCTGATCGGGTCCGAAACTCTGGCCCGCAGAGCAACGAAACGGGTAATGGGTGCATGAACCTGTCGGTTTCCATACAACACCGTTTCGCAGGCTTCACTCTTGACGCCAGTTTCGAAACGCCCAATGGCGTCACGGCGCTGTTCGGAAGTTCCGGGTCGGGCAAGACCACGCTGGTCAATGCCATTGCTGGCCTGTTGCGCCCCGATCAGGCCCGGGTTCAAATCGGCGACAGACTGCTGTGCGACAGCGACCAAGGGCTTTGCTTGCCGCCGCATAAACGCCGCATCGGGTATGTGTTCCAAGAGGGCCGCTTGTTCCCGCATCTGACGGTCCGGCAGAACCTGCGCTATGGCAGCTGGGTTTCGGGGCGGCAGCGGGATCAGGCCGGGGAAACCCGGGTGGTCGATATGCTGGGCATTGGCGATCTGCTCGACCGTCGCCCCGGCGCATTGTCGGGTGGGGAAAAGCAACGCGTGGCGATTGGTCGGGCCTTGCTGTCGCAACCGCTGCTTTTACTGATGGATGAACCGCTGGCCGCGCTGGACGAAGCGCGCAAGGCGGAAATCCTGCCTTATCTGGAACGGTTGCGGGACGAAACCGATATCCCGATCCTCTATGTCAGCCATTCAGTGGCCGAGGTTGCCCGTCTGGCCACTACCGTTGTCCTGCTGGGCAAAGGCAAGATGCTGAAATGCGGGCCGACCGCTCAGGTGATGTCGGATCCTGCGCTGGCTCCGGCCATCGGGTTGCGTGAAGCCGGGTCGGTTCTAACCGCCACGGTTACAGCGCATCACGCCGATGGTTTGACCGAATTGGCGGCGGCGGGCGGTCAGGTCTTTCTGCCCCGGATCGGTGTCCCAGCGGGCGGGACCGTACGACTGCGTATCCACGCCAATGACGTGATGCTTTCGCTTGGCCGGCCGGGACGGATTTCAGCGCTGAACGTGCTACCGGGCAAAGTTACTTCGATCCGCAGCGGCGGCGGTCCCGGCGCGATGGTGCAGTTGAAAGCGGGCCACGATCAGATCCTTGCCCGCGTCACCAAACGGTCCGCAACCCTGCTGGGACTGGAACCCGGGTCCGAGGTTTTCGCCATTATCAAATCGGTCTCGGTCGCTCAGGCCGACATAGGTGCCCGGAATCAATCGATGGCAAAGAGCGACACCACGACCTGACCATCTTTGCGGGCCCCGGTGCCGACAAACAGGGTTCGGTTGACCCAAGCATAGCGCGGATCGCCGCTTTCCAGCCGGGCATGGGTGCGCATGTAATAAGCGTTCGGTGCGACCTCTTCGCCGCGAGCGATGGCAGCGATAACGTCTTGGGGTCCGTGACGATAGCCGTAATTCCGAATTTCGATTATCGCCCCATCATTGGTTTCGATCGCGTAGCGGGTGTCGAGTTCGGCCACACCATTTGACCAGATCGTTTGCCAGTCGGCCCCGAGATTGAGGATTTTGCCCGTCACGTCCGGGCCTTCAACCCACCCCCCGATAATCGGAATGATCCGTCTTTGACCCGCCTGCCCGGCCCCCATTTCCCGGATCGGGTCGAGATCCACAAAAAGGTCGCAGACATGCCGCAGCTCCGGCTGGGCCATAGTCGGTTGAGCGTTCATTTGAATAGTCCTCCTTGTCAAACGGCTTGCCCGCTTTCACGATTATAGTTATATCCTATATCAATTATGAGGCATGGCGAGTCTGTGGTTCCGCCATTTTCTTTGGGAGGAGAGAAATATGGCAGCAGCAGAGTTTTGGACACCCGAATTCCATGTGGAAAAACGCGATGACGGCACCATCGTGATG
This sequence comes from Thalassovita gelatinovora, assembly GCF_001458355.1. GTDB lineage: Bacteria > Pseudomonadota > Alphaproteobacteria > Rhodobacterales > Rhodobacteraceae > Thalassobius > Thalassobius gelatinovorus. The sequence goes on from NZ_CYSA01000015.1 coordinate 269,649, forward strand.
GAACATATCGGCCACGCCGAACGGTTGGCCGACACCATTCCGGCGCGACTGAAATACTGGGCCGAAGTCACCCCGGACGCGACCTATCTGGCGCAACGCATCGCGGGTGGCGATTGGCAACGATTAAGCTATGGCGAAGTCTTTGACCGGGTACGGGCATTGGGGGCGGCGTTCCTGGAAATGGGATTGTCGCAGCAGCGGCCGGTGCTGATCCTGTCGGAAAATTCGCTTGATCACGCGCTGGTGGCACTGTCGGCACAATATGTCGGTGTACCTAGCGCCGCCGTTTCCACCGCGTTTTCGCTGGTGTCGGAAACCCATGACAAGCTGACCGGGGCGGCCGAGCTGTTGCAGCCAGGGCTGATCTTCACCTCTGACGGGGCGCGATATGCCAAGGCAATCGACGCCGTCCGCAAACCCGACACCGAAATCGCCGCGACGGTTCCCAGCGGCAGTATGCAGGACATCGCCTCGTTGGCGGGCGATCCCGCCCGAGCCGATGCAGCCTTCACGAAACTGAGCGGTGACATGGTGGCAAAGTACCTGTTCACCTCAGGATCGACCGGCAGCCCCAAGGCAGTGATCAACACCCATGACATGATCGCCCGAAATCAGGACATGGTCGCCGATTGTTTCCGCTTCCTGCGCGCCCATCCCCCCGTTGTGGTCGATTGGGCCCCGTGGAGCCATACCGCCAGCGGCAACAAGGTCTTCAACATGGTGCTGTGCAATGGGGGCAGTTACTATATCGACGAAGGCAAACCGACCCCGAACCTGATCGGGGAAACCCTGCGCAACCTGCACGAAATATCGCCGACTTGGTATTTCAACGTACCTGCCGGGTATGAAATGCTGCTGGAAGAATTCCGCAAGGACCGGGCCTTGGCCGAAAGGTTTTTCGGCAAGCTGGATCTGATGATGTATGCGGGTGCCGGCATGGCCCAGCATATTTGGGATGGGCTGTTGGCAATGGCGCGCGATGTGGCCGGACATGATGTTTTGTTGACCACTGCTCTGGGCGCGACAGAAACCGGTCCCTTCGCGTTGATGTGCACCGAACAACAAGAATCGCCTGGCAATATCGGTGTGCCCGCGCGCGGAATTTCGCTGAAGCTGGTGCCGAACGAAGACAAGCTGGAAGCCCGGCTGAAAAGCCCTTCGATCACCGCAGGGTATTACAAGGACGTAAAAACCACCGCCGAACATTTCGACGAAGAGGGGTTTTACATGCTGGGTGATGCGCTGCGCCCGACCGATCCCGATGACCTGACCAAGGGATTTTTCTTTGACGGGCGGATCGCAGAGAATTTCAAGCTGGCAACCGGGACTTGGGTTGCGGTCGGTGCGTTGCGCACCAAACTGGTCGATCACTTCGAAGGTCTGATCCGCGATGCGGTGATCGTGGGTGAAAACCGCGAAGAGCTGGGCGCGTTGCTATTTCCCGCCGACGGGGTGACGGCGGCCGATCTGTTTCGTTTGCAGGAAAAACTGGATCGTTTCGCTGCTGCCGCTACCGGCAGCTCCAACCGGGTGCGCCGGGCCGTTGTACTGACCAAACCGCCGAGCCTCGACAAGGGTGAAGCCACCGACAAGGGGTCGATCAATCAACGTGCGGTGTTGCGTGAACGGCCCGCCGCGGTGTTTCAGCTTTACGACGGCCCGCACGGGGTCAGTTTCCATTGACGGTGGGTTAAGTAACGTTGCGCCATTTTCCCCGGACCGGCGGAAACCATCGGTCCGGTGAATTGACACCCCCTCCCCCCCGCGCCACGCTTGGGGCAGGAGGAGTGCGAATGATCACCCATCGAAGGACGGGCCAGATGGCCATTGGGCGCGACCGGTTCTTCTATTCCGGTCTGTTGGGAAATTCGGGCAAACCCCGCAGACTGGGCGGCGTCACGATCTATGTCGCGCCAGAAGGCGAACTGGATATCGGGTTTGGCAAATCTGGCCGGTCAGAACGTCGGCAAATCGTGGCACTGGCCCCCTATGAAACCCATCGATTGATATCGCCCTGCGGTGGCATCCTGAATCTCGGATTTGAACCCGAAAGCTTGCGCCCCCAGGATCAAGCCCGGTTGATCGCACATTGCAATGATACCAAAAGCGGCCCGCAACTGGCCCAACGTATCCGCGAAGCTGAAGCGCTACTGTCGGCAAGCGGCAAAGGGGCCGGGTTCACCAGCACGTCTTTCGATCTGCTGTTTCTGGGCGAGACGCTGGCGGAACGCGCGAAAGACCACCGGATCGAAAAGGCACTGAAAACGATCTGCATCGAGATTGAGGATAACGCACTGAGCGCCGACGATCTGGCGGCCGAGGCGGGGTTATCGACGTCCCGTTTCCTGCATCTGTTCAAGGAAAACACCGGCATCGCATTCCGGTCTCTGCGGATGTGGAAACGGGCCAGACGGTTTCTCGACCACGCCAATGGCAACGAAAGCCTGACCGAGGTGGCGTTGGAACTTGGGTATCCCGACAGCAGCCATTTCAGCCATTCGATCCGGCGAACCTATGGGTTGAAACCACGCTCGATCCGGTTGGGAGCGCGCGATCTGAGGGTCTTTGCCGGGGCCGGATATACACTTGGCCCCGACCGGGTGATGCCTTAGCGACCGGACGCGAATGCCGAATGCCGATCGCGGGGCCGATGCCCATACAGTTTGAGACGCCGAAGGATCGCTACAAGCCCGATGGGCGCCGTATTCCAAGGCGTCCCCCTTAGCCTTGCATCATCCTTTGCAACTTTGCCATACCGCCAATCCAGCGATCATAATCGGCCAGCTTTCTGTCCATGTATTCACGCACTTGTTCATGTGGCAGGATCAGGAATTGTTCCGCTTCCAAACCGGCCAGCGCCGACTTCGCCACCGCTGCGGACGTCAACACACCATCGAGCATTTGCGGCCCGCTGCTGATGCCTTTCAGCATGTCGGTATCGACACCTTGCGGGCACAAGATGCTGACCCGGATACCGTCATCACGATGAGTGATGGCCAAATTTTCGGCAAAACCGACCGCCGCGTGTTTGGTGGTGGAATAGACCGCGCTGCCAACCTGACTGAGCAATCCCGCCGCCGATACGGTGTTCAGAAAGGTACCACCCCCACGCGCTTTCATCAGCGGGACCAAAATCCGCGCAGCACGGATATGGGCCATGACATTGACCTCCCACGCCTTCTGCCAGACCTCATCAGCGGCACCGCCGGCATTGCTGAAATCCAGATCGAACCCGGTGGCGATCCCGGCATTGGAACAAAACAGATCGATCGGCCCTTCTTCGGCTTCGACATCAGCGATCAGCTTTGCCATCGCATCGCCATCGGCCACGTCCAGTTGCAAACCGCGCCCGCCAATTTCTGCGGCCACCGCCTTGGCGCCGGCCCCGTCCAGATCGGTCACGACCACATTCGCCCCGGCATTGGCCAGCGCTTCGCACAGCGCCCGGCCGATCCCGTTTGCGCCGCCCGTCACAACCGCCAAAGATCCCTTGATTTGCATGGTCTTGCCTCCTGCTTGTTCCACTTGGCGGAATTGTCTCCTGCAAAGCCGAGGGGCACAAGCCGCAGAACGACTGACGGAACGTCATTTCCAATCAGCCGCTATACGCAAGTCACCCCATAGACTTGCATTATCCTGTCCATCGACCCTATTCCTGCGGGCCGATCAATAAGAAACCGGAGTCCCCTTGTCCCTGCAATTCCCCTTTCCTGCTCTCCCGGCCGCCGGTGAAACGCTTGAAGTCGCGCCCGGCATCCTGTGGGCCCGGCTGAGCCTGCCGTTCCGGTTGAACCATGTGAATATCTATTTCATCGAAGACGATGACGGCTGGGCGATCGTCGACACCGGCATTTCCAACCCCGAAAGTCGCGCCGAATGGCAGGCTTTGATTGATGGCCCGATGGCGGGACGGAAATTCACCCGACTGATCGTCACCCATCACCATCCCGATCATATCGGCAATGCGGGGTGGCTGTGTGAAAAGCTGGACATCCCGATGGCAACCAGCGCCGGGTCTTTCCTGTCCTTTCTCACCCTTTCCAACCCCTCCGCCAAATCAGATTCCGACCCCTACACCCAGTTCTATGCCCGGCACGGCATGCCCTCTGAAGGTGCAAAGCTGGTCAGCACGCTGGGCCATGGTTATCTGCGGATGGTTTCGACCCCGCCGGACAGCTATTTGCGGCTGCATCAAGGAATGGATTTGCGGATCGGCGGACGCAATTTTCAGGTTCTGACCGGCGACGGTCACAGCTTGGAACAAGTGATGTTGTATTCGCCATCGGACAACCTGTTTCTGGCCGCCGATCAGGTGATCGAACGGATCAGCCCCAATATTTCCGTCTTTGCCAGCGAACCCGCCGCCGACCCCTTGGGATTGTACCTGACTTCGCTGGGACAAATCTGCGACACCGTGCCCGAAGACGTATTGGTCCTGTCGGGCCATCACCGCCCGTTTTACGGACTTCATCAGCGTCGCGCCGAACTGGCCGGGCACCATGCCGAACGCTGTGAAGTCATCGCCGAAGCCTGCGGGGCAACTCCTCAAAGCGTCAATGACTTGGTATCCGTCATGTTCAAGGGCAAGCTTGATGCGCATGAAGTCAGCTTTGCCTTCAGCGAAGCGCTGGCGCATGCGAATTACATGGCGGCAAAAGGCGATCTGAACTGGATCGAAGAAGGACACGGGCTGAAACTGATCCGCGCCTGAACCGGCAGGCTTTGCTTGCATTGGCGGGGGCCGGGTGCGAAAAACGCCTATCCATAGGCGGACAAGTGCATGACCAAGACGATCTATATCCTCAACGGCCCCAATCTGAACCTGCTGGGCAAGCGAGAGCCCGAGATTTACGGCGATATCACGCTGGACGATGTCGCGGCGGATTGCACCCATCTGGCGGCCGAACTGGGGCTGGAAATCCAGTTGATGCAATCAAACCACGAAGGGCAAATCGTCGACTGGGTTCATCAGGCGCGCGATCAGGCTGCGGGGATCATCATCAATCCGGCCGCCTATACCCATACATCTGTAGCGATCCTTGATGCGCTCAATACGTTCGAAGGTCCGGTGCTGGAGGTGCATATTTCCAACGTGCACAAGCGCGAAAGCTTCCGCCACCATTCCTATGTATCGCTCCGCGCTGACGGGGTGATCGCGGGCTTCGGCGTCGAAGGATATCAATTGGCGCTGCGCCGGATGGCATCGCTGCTGGCAGACTAGCCGGGCAAGGCTGCAACAGAGACAGTCAGCCCCTGTTGCAGCGTTTTGATCAGAACGGCAGACCGACGTAGTTTTCCGCCATCACCTTCTGAGCGCTTTCATTGCTTTCCAAGAATTCCAGCTCGGCGCGCTGCATCTTGCGGTCAAAGTCGCTCTGCTCGGGATAAAGGTGCAGCATGTTCGACATCCACCAGCTGAACCGTTCCGCCTTCCAGATCCGGGCCAGTGCCTTTTCGGAATAGCTGTCCAACCCTTCGGTATCGCCATCGATGTAGAATTGCGCCATCCCGTGATAAAGGTAAAAGATATCCGATGCGGCGGTGTTCAGCCCCTTGGCCCCGGTCGGCGGCACGATATGGGCCGCATCGCCGCAAAGGAACAGTTTGCCCCAGCGCATCGGTTCGGTCACGAAGGACCGCAGTGGCGCGATGGATTTTTCAATCGATGGGCCGGTGATCAGCTTTTCCGCCGTTTCTTCGGGGATCCGCCGCTTCAGTTCTTCCCAGAAGGCGTCATCGCTCCAATTCTCGGGACTATGGTCCAGCGGGCACTGGATATAATAGCGGCTGAGATTTTCGTTCCGCATCGAACACAGCGCGAAGCCGCGCGTAGAATTGGAATAGATCAGTTCATCATGCACCGGCGGCGTTTCCGACAAAACGCCCAGCCAGCCGAAGGGATAAACCTTTTCATATTCCTTGCGCACGGTTTCGGGGATTGTCTTGCGCGACACGCCGTGGAACCCGTCACAGCCCACCACATAATCACAATCGATCCGCTGTCCATTGCCGTCTACATTGAATTCAACATAGGGCGCGGCACCGTCCGCATCCTGAATAGATACATCATCGACATTATAGATGATCTTGCCGTTTTCTGCCTCGCGGGCCGCGTACAGATCGCGGGTCAGTTCGGTCTGACCATAGACCATGACCGTTGCATTGGCCCGTGCCGCGAAATCGACGCGGAACTGGTGATTGTCATAGGCAATGACGGTGCCGTCATGGATATAACCTTCGCGGTCCATCCGTTCGCCAACACCCGCTTCACGCATCAGCTCGACAAAGCCATGCTCCAACACACCGGCACGGATACGGCCCAGAACATAATCCTTGGTCTTGCGTTCCAACACGACGGATTCAATGCCTTTGCGGTGCAATAGCTGAGACAGCAACAGACCCGACGGACCCGCACCGATGATACATACCTGTGTACGCATAGTTCCTCTCCCACTTAAAAAGTCCCGCAAGTGATATCAGGTCACGCTTTATTCGGAATGGCGCTTTGCCGCAAAGACTGGTACTAATCGAACATTCACCGAAAGGCCTAACATGACCCGGATACCCGCCTATGCGCTTTATGGCGAACAGCAGCTATTGCCGGACCTGCTACATTGCGAACGCATTCTGGACCGGGCCGGGCCGAATGGCTGGACCATTTCCGCGCACCGGCATCCGCATGTGCATCAGCTGTTTTTGATCCGCTGCGGATCGACCATTCTGGACGCCGACGGTGACCGGCGCGAACTGGATGCGCCGGTGGTGATCAATATGCCGCGCTGGACCGTTCACAGTTTTTCCTTTTCGAAAGGCACTGATGGCTATGTCCTGACAGTGCCTAACGCCGAACTGCCGGGCCTTTTCGGTCAAGCAAACGACCTGGCAGAAAGGTTGGAACATTGGGGAGTCCTACCGGCGAATGATGCAATCTGTGCCATGTTCGACAACCTGCATTACGAACATGGCACTGACGATCCGGGGCGTTCGCTGATGTTGAAAGCCTTGGCGAAACAGATCATGGTGCGGGTCGCACGATTGCTTCCCGGGGCGGAACGCGGCGATATTCCGGCACGATACAGTCAGATCATGGCAGGTTTCGAACGGCTGGTGCAGAAACATTTTCGCGACCGTTGGCGGGTCAGCGATTACGCCGATGCCCTGGCGGTCAGCGCAACCCACCTGACCCGAGTGGTTCGCGATCTGACCGGGGCATCAGCGCAGGCCTATGTCGACGCGACGATATTCCGCGAAGCCTGTCGGCAACTGGCCTATACCCGCATCGACATCCGCCAGATCGGTTTCGGTCTGGGATTTGATGATCCGGCCTATTTTTCCCGCATGTTCCGCAGGCGGGTCGGGATGAGCCCGTCGGATTACCGCAGCAAAGTCAATATCGGTGCCCCCGCAGTATTGGGGTCTGACGACTGAATCTAGTGGTCCGAAACCATCTCGGATACCTCTTCAGACCGGATCATGTCAACCGCGTGGTTGCGGATTTCATTCCAAACGGTTTGCATCGCCCCTGTCAGCCGCAAATCCGAACGGTGCAGAACGAACCAATGCCGCATGATCGGCAATCCCCCGGCCCGGATCAGCGCCAGACGACCGGCGCGCAATTCGTCGATGACCGTATGCGCGGACAGCAACGCCACGCCCAACCCGGCGATCACCGACTGCTTGATGGTTTCGTTACTGCCCATTTCGGTAAAGTCATACACCTTGCCCTGACCCAGCCGATCAAGGAACCGCATCGCAAGAATCCGAGTACCGGAGCCTTCTTCGCGCATTATGAAATGCTGGCCTAGGATATCTGCCTTGGACACCTTGCCGGCACCAACCAGCGGATGATCCGGCTTCGCGATCAGAACATGTGGGTGAGGCCCCAGCGGTTCGGCCGTCACGTCGGGCTGACGTGGCGGACGGCCCATCACCGCGATGTCGATGCGTTCGGCCTCCAGCCCTTCGATGATCTCGTTGCGATTGCCGACAATCAGCCGAATCTCGATTTCCGAGTGCATAGCCTTCAACCGGGCGACGATACCGGGGGCGAAATACTTGCCGGTACTGACCACGCCAAGCGCCACTCGCCCTGCGGCGCCACGTCGCACGGCTTCAATATCCTCGGCGGCGCGGCTGAGCGAACCCCAGGCTTTTTCGAAGGCATCGATCAAAATCCGACCTTCCTGTGTAGCGTGAAATTGCCCGGAAACATCCCGGTCCAGAAGCGGCGTTCCAAAATTTTCTTCTAGTATTTTCAATTGGCTATGCACAGCCGGCGAGGACAACGACAGGCTGTCAGCCGCAGCTGCAATTGTGCCATATTCGGCCACAGAAACCAATGCCCGCAGCTGCTTGAAAGTCAGAGCCTTGAGATTTGACATTCAAATTTTCCTAACACAAATTCAAAAAGATTAAATTTTCTTATCCGCAAACATCGCCAACAACAATCCCATCCACTGCTAAAGGAGGGAGGCCTTGGCGATGAGCAAGACATCTTACATCGAAACGGAACATGTGCCCGTGACCCTGCGTCCGATGATCGAAGCGCTGTGCCGGGTCGGATCAAAGCTGAGCCTGCGGATCGCGCGAGGTCCGCTGGAGGAACGTCTTGGGGCCAATCTGGGATCGAATAGCGATGGCGACACCCAGAAAGCGCTGGACGTGATCGCCGACCAAGCCTTTGCCGATGCGCTGCGTGGCACCGGGGTACGACATTACGCATCCGAAGAACGCGAAACGATCGAGGTTCTCGACCCCGACGGAGAGTTCGCCCTTGCGATTGATCCACTAGACGGGTCGTCGAATATCGACGTGAACGTGTCGATTGGCACGATCTTTTCGATCTACCCTGCCGGAGACACCGCCGAGAACAGTTTCCTGCGACCAAGCGATGAACAAATTGCGGCTGGATACCTGATCTATGGGCCACAAACCACGCTGATGATCACCTTTGGCCAAGGCGTGCTTCAATTTGTGCGCGACCCGTTGGACGGGGAATTCAAGTTGGTAGTTGAAACCCTGACCATCCCCGAAGGTGCCCGTGAATTCGCCATCAACGCATCGAATTATCGGCATTGGTCGAAACCGATCCGGGCCTATATCGACGATTGCCTGGCCGGCGTCGAAGGACCGCGCGACAAGAATTTCAATATGCGTTGGGTTGCGTCCCTGGTGGCGGAAACCCATCGTATTCTGACCCGGGGCGGTATCTTTTTGTATCCCTCCGATGACCGCCCCGGGTACGAACAAGGTCGTTTACGCATGGTCTATGAATGCGCTCCCATCGCGATGCTGGTGGAACAGGCGGGCGGCCAAGCAACTTCGGGCTGCGACCGTTTACTGGGCCAGCAGGCCGAAACGCTACACGCCCGCACACCGCTGATTTTCGGGTCAGCAGACAAGGTCAGCCGGGTCTGCGCCTATCATGATCTGCCCGAACACGAAGTGTCCGCCCTGTTTGGCAATCGCGGCTTGTTCCGCGCCTGAGGAATCCCACAATGTCAAAGAAACATCCCATCATTTCGGTGACCGGGTCATCCGGCGCCGGTACCACGACCGTCAAAAGCACCTTTGATCAGATTTTCCGACGCGAAGGTGTCAACGCCGTATCCATCGAAGGTGACGCATTTCACCGATACGACCGCGCCTCAATGAAGGCGGAGCTGGAACGCCGCTACGGCGAGGGCGATGCCACCTTCAGTCATTTTTCCTATGACGCCAATGAATTGACCAAGCTGGAAGACGTGTTTCGCATCTATGGCCAGACCGGCAAAGGCGAAACCCGCCATTATGTCCATGACGAAGACGAAGCCGAACGCTGGGGATCAGCCCCCGGCACTTTCACCAACTGGGCCGCGTTCGAGGATCAATCCGACCTGCTGTTTTATGAAGGGCTGCACGGTGCGGTGGTCAATGACGATGTTAATCTGGCGCAGCATGCTGACCTGAAAATCGGTGTGGTCCCGGTAATCAATCTTGAATGGACCCAGAAGATCCACCGCGACAAGGACAAGCGCGGCTATACCACCGAAGCGGTCACCGACACCATCCTGCGCCGGATGCATGCCTATGTGCATTGTATCTGCCCCCAATTCGTCGAAACGGATGTGAATTTCCAACGTGTGCCGGTGGTCGACACGTCGAACCCGTTCTGTGCCCGCTGGATTCCCACTGCCGACGAAAGCCTGGTGGTGATCCGCTTCAAGAACCCGCGCGGCATCGATTTCCCCTACCTGACCTCGATGATCCAAGGCAGCTGGATGAGCCGCGCCAATTCCATCGTCATTCCCGGCGGCAAGATGGATCTGGCGATGCAACTGATCTTCACCCCGATGATCGAACGGCTGGTCCGTGAATCGAAGCGCGCCTGAGGAGGACCGAGATGAATTTGCAAAGCGACGTATCCGTATCCGAACAGGTCATGGCCAACGCCATCCGTGTGCTGGCGATGGATGCCGTGCAGGCCGCCAATTCCGGCCATCCCGGCGCTCCGATGGGGTTGGCCGATGTCGCCACCGTTCTGTTCAACCGTTTCATGCGGGTTGATCCGGCCAAAGACAAATGGCCTGACCGTGACCGTTTCGTGATGAGCGCCGGGCATGGATCGATGCTGGTCTACGCGATCAATCATCTGCTGGGCTATGACGACATGGACATGGATCAGTTGCGCAACTTCCGCCAGATGGGATACCGCACCGCCGGGCATCCCGAATACGGTCATGCCAAGGGGATTGAAACCACCACCGGCCCGCTGGGTCAGGGGATCGCCACCGCGGTCGGCATGGCCTTGGCCGAACGGATGCAAAATGCCCGTTTCGGCGACGATCTGGTCGACCACTACACTTACGTGATCGCCGGTGACGGCTGCCTGATGGAAGGCATCAGCCACGAAGCGATCGATTTCGCCGGGCACATGAATCTGGGTCGGCTGATCCTGTTCTGGGACGACAACAAGATCACCATCGACGGCTCGACCGAGCTGTCCACTTCGATGGATCAGCAGGCGCGATTCAAAGCGGCGGGCTGGCATGTGCAATCGGTCGACGGCCATCACCATGACGCCATCGCAACCGCCATTGAGGCAGCCCGCACCAATGACAAACCGTCACTGATCGCCTGCCGCACGGTGATCGGCAAAGGCGCCCCCAACAAGGGTGGTAGCCATAAGGTGCACGGCGCACCGTTGGGTGAGGAAGAAATCAAAGCCACTCGCGAAGTGCTGAATTGGCCGCATCCGGCCTTTGAAATCCCGGCAGAAGTGAAATCGGCTTGGGAAGCTATCGCCGAGAAGGGTGCACGGCTGCGCAAGAGCTGGGAGGATCGGCTGGAGGCATCCCCTGCTAGGGACGACTTCGCCAAATCCAACGCCGCGCCGGACAGCGCCGCGGTGGACTCGGCAATGAACGCCTACAAGGCCCGTCTATCAGCAGACCGACCCAAGGTCGCCACCCGAAAGGCCAGCGAAATGGCGCTGGAGGTGGTCAATGCCACCCTGCCCAACATGATCGGCGGATCGGCCGACCTGACCGGGTCGAACAACACCCGCACCAGCGCCATGCGCCCCGTCAGCAGGGATGATTACAGCGGCGACTACATCCATTACGGCATCCGCGAACACGGCATGGCGGCGGCGATGAACGGTATCGCGCTGCATGGCGGCTTCGTGCCCTATGGCGGCACCTTCCTGGTCTTTGCCGATTACTGCCGCCCGGCGATCCGCCTGTCGGCGCTGATGGGGGTGCCGGTCACTTATGTGATGACGCACGATTCGATTGGGTTGGGTGAAGATGGCCCGACCCATCAGCCGGTCGAAACCATCGCGTCGTTGCGCGCCATACCCAATCTGTGCGTGATCCGCCCTGCCGATGCGGTGGAAGCCGCTGAGGCCTGGCAGATCGCTGTTGTGTCGGGGCGGACTCCGACGGTTCTGTGCCTGTCGCGGCAGGGCCTGCCGACCCTGCGAACCGCCCATACGGATGCGAATATGACCGCGCGGGGTGCCTATGTTCTTCGCGAAATGCCGCAACGCGACGTGACCCTGATCGCCACCGGGTCCGAAGTCGAACTGGCGCTGAGCGCCGCCGATATATTAGCCCAAAAGGGCGTGCAGGCTGCGGTGGTATCCGCCCCCAGTTTCGAGCTGTTCAACCAGCAGGATGCTGCTTATCGCGCCCAAGTGCTTGGTGATGCCCCGCGCGTCGGGATCGAAGCCGCCGTGCGCCAAAGCTGGGGTCAGATACTGCGCCCCGAAGACGGGTTCGTGGGCATGGTAGGTTTCGGCGCGTCCGCCCCTGCCCCAACGCTGTTTGAACATTTCGGCATCACGCCGCAAGCCGCCGCCGATACGGCGCTGGCGCTTCTGTGACCGCAAGAGACGAGGACGATATGACTGTCAAAGTAGCCATCAACGGGTTCGGCCGCATCGGAAGATGCACCTTTTCCCACATCGCCACCAGCGGCCGCAACGATATCGAAGTCGTCGCGATCAACGCCACCGGCCCGATTGAAGCCACCGCGCATCTGTTGCGCTACGATTCGGTGCATGGCCGGTTCCCCGGCGACATCCGGATCGAGGGCGACAGCATCGATGTCGGCCACGGTCCGATCAAGGTGTTTTCCACCTATGATCCTTCGGAGCTGGACTGGACGGATGTCGATGTAGTGCTGGAATGCACAGGCAAATTCAATTCCAAGGACCAAGCCCGCGTTCATCAGCAACAAGGGGCCAAATCGGTGTTGATTTCGGCCCCTGCCAAGGGGGTCGACCGGACCGTGGTCTTTGGCGTCAATCACCGCGATCTGCTGCCCAGCGACACGGTAATATCGAACGGGTCCTGCACCACCAATTGTCTGGCCCCGATGGCCAAGATTTTGAACGATGCTATCGGGATTGAGGCGGGCATCATGACCACGGTGCATTCCTATACCGGCGATCAACCGACGTTGGACCGGCGCCATTCCGACCTGTATCGTGCCCGCGCCGCCGCGCTCAGCCTGATCCCCACTTCGACCGGGGCCGCCAAAGCGATCGGCGAGGTGCTGCCGGAACTGAAGGGCAAGCTCGACGGGTCCGCGATCCGGGTGCCGACCCCCAATGTCAGCGCGGTCGACCTGACCTTCCGCCCCGGCAAATTGGTGCACGCCGAGGATATTAACGCGATCATGGCCGAGGCTGCGGCAAACGGAATGCGCGGCATCGTCAGTTATGAAACTGAACCCAAGGTTTCGATCGACTACAATCACGAAACCCATTCCTGCAACTTTGCCAGCGATCAGACCAAGGTCATCGGCGGCCGGTTGGTCCGGGTTCTGGCCTGGTACGACAACGAATGGGGTTTTTCCTGCCGCATGGCCGATAACGCCGCCCACCTGGGCCGGATCATGGCCTGAATCCATCTGAAGGAGCGAAGCAATGGCATTCATCACACTGAGGCAACTTCTGGATCACGCTGCCGAAAATAGTTACGGCGTCCCCGCCTTCAACATCAACAACATGGAACAGGGGCTTGCCATTATGCAGGCGGCGGCCAAGGCCGACGCGCCGGTGATCTTGCAGGCCAGCCGCGGAGCGCGGACCTATGCCGGCGATATCATGCTGCGCCACATGGTGACCGCGCTGGTTGAAATGTTTCCAGATATCCCGGTCTGTTTGCATCAGGATCACGGCAACAACGAAGCCACCTGCCTCAGCGCGATCCGGCATGGGTTCACATCGGTGATGATGGACGGCTCGCTCGAGGCGGACATGAAGACGCCGGCCTCCTACGACTACAATGTCGACATCACCAAACGGGTCAGCGACGCCGCCCATTGGGTCGGTGCCAGCGTAGAGGGCGAGCTGGGGGTTCTGGGCAGCTTGGAAACCGGCGAAGCCGGCGAAGAAGATGGATCGGGCGCGGTCGGCAAGCTGAGCCAGGATCAGCTCTTGACCGATCCCGATCAGGCGGTCGATTTCGTGCTGAAAACCGAATGCGACGCTCTGGCCATCGCCTGTGGCACCAGCCACGGCGCTTACAAGTTCAGCCGCAAACCCACCGGCGACATCCTATCGATGGCCACCATCGCCGCGATCCATGACAAGCTGCCCTACACCCATCTGGTGATGCATGGATCAAGCTCGGTGCCGCAAGAATTGCAAGACATCATCAACGCCCATGGCGGCGAGATGCCGCAAACCTATGGCGTCCCTGTAGAAGAGATCGAAAAGGGCATCCGCATGGGCGTGCGCAAGGTCAATATCGACACCGATTGCCGGATGGCGATGACCGGCCAGTTCCGCAAGATCGTGCAGGAAAAACCGACCGAATTCGATCCGCGCAAATTTCTGGTCCCGGCGATGGACGCGCTGGAAGACCTGTGCCGCGACCGGTTCGAACGCTTCGGCACCGCCGGGCATGCGGCTGCGATCAAACCTATTGCGTTGGATGACATGGCCCGACGTTACGCCGATGGCAGCCTGTCGCCCCAAACCACCCGCTCGCAAGCGGCCGCTTAACCGAGGAGAAGTCTAAATGGATCAATCAAACCGATATGCCCGTCTCGACCTGACCGAAGCCGACCTGATCGCAGGGGGGCGCCATGTGCTGGTCGCCTATCACATGAAACCGAAAGCCGGGTTTGGCGGCTATCTGGAAACCGCCGCGCATTTCGCCGCCGAAAGCTCGACCGGGACCAATGTGGACGTATCTACCACCGACGATTTCACCCGCGGCGTCGATGCCTTGGTCTATGAAATCGATCCGGACAAGGAGTTGATGAAGATCGCTTATCCAGTGGACCTGTTCGACCGCAACATCACCGATGGCCGCGCGATGATCTGTTCCTTTCTGACGCTGGCGATCGGCAATAATCAGGGCATGGGCGACGTGGAATATGCCAAGATGCACGATTTTTATGTGCCGCCCGCCTATCTGCGTCTGTTCGACGGCCCGTCGACCACCATCGCCGACATGTGGCGGGTGTTGGGCCGGCCACATGTAGATGGCGGTTTCGTCGTCGGCACCATCATCAAGCCCAAGCTGGGCCTGCGGCCGCAGCCCTTTGCCGATGCCTGCTATGATTTCTGGCTCGGCGGCGATTTCATCAAGAACGATGAACCCCAAGGCAACCAGATCTTTGCGCCGATGAAGGAAACCATCACGCTGGTCGCCGACGCGATGAAACGGGCACAGGATGTGACCGGTCGAGCCAAGCTATTTTCGGCCAATATCACTGCCGATGATCCGTTCGAAATGATCGCACGGGCGGAATTCATCCTGGAAACCTTCGGCGATAACGCCGATCACGTGGCCTTCTTGGTCGATGGCTACGTCACCGGACCGGCAGCGATCACCACCGCGCGCCGCCAGTTCCCGCGCCAGTATCTGCATTACCACCGCGCCGGCCACGGCGCCGTGACCTCGCCGCAAGCCAAGCGCGGCTACACCGCCTTCGTGCTGTCCAAAATGGCCCGGATGCAGGGCGCGAGCGGCATTCATGTCGGCACTATGGGCTTCGGCAAGATGGAGGGTGAGAACAACGACCGCGCCATCGCCTACATGATCACCGAAGACAGCGCCGACGGGCCTTATTACCATCAGGACTGGCACGGCATGGCACCGACCACGCCAATCATTTCGGGTGGGATGAACGCGCTGCGGATGCCCGGGTTCTTCGAAAACCTTGGCCATTCCAATCTGGTGATGACTGCCGGTGGCGGGGCGTTCGGTCATATCGATGGGGCGGCGTCCGGCGCAATTTCGCTGCGCCAGGCTGAACAATGCTGGAAAGAAGGCGCTGATCCGCTGGAATTTGCGAAGGATCACAAAGAATTCGCCCGCGCCTTCGAAAGCTTCCCCAAGGATGCCGACAAACTCTATCCCAACTGGCGTGGAGCACTGCGGATCAATTCCGCCGCCTGATCCGGTTGGGGCGACACCGCCGCCCCAACCGAACATCCCCCCGCAAGGAGAGACAAACATGAGTTTTGACCGTTCCCTCAAGATCGCGCCGTCGATCCTGTCCGCCGATTTCGCCAATTTCGGCCAAGAGATCGAAGCGATCGAGGCGCAAGGCTGTGACTGGGTGCATGTCGATGTGATGGACGGGCATTTCGTGCCCAACCTGACCTTCGGCCCGCCGCTGTGCAAAGCGATCCGCAAACATATCGACACGGTGATGGACGTGCATCTGATGATTGCGCCGGTCGATCCCTATATCGACGCCTTCGCCGAGGCCGGGGCCGATATCCTGACCGCGCATCTGGAATCCGGGCCCCATATCCACCGCACGCTTCAGGCGATCCGCGGCGCGGGCTGCAAGGCGGGGCTGGCACTGAACCCGGGCACCGGGGTGGAAGACATCGATTACCTTCTGGACATGGTCGATCTGGTCTGCGTGATGACGGTGAACCCCGGTTTCGGCGGGCAGAAGTTCATTCATAGCCAGATCGACAAGGTGAAAAAGCTGCGCGCGATGATTGGTGACCGCCCCGTCCATATCGAAATCGACGGCGGCGTGACGCCTCAAACCGCGCCCTTGTTGGTAGAAGCCGGGGCCGATGTCCTGGTCGCCGGGTCGGCGGTGTTCAAGGGCGGATCGGTGGACAATCCCGCGCCTTACGGCGACAATATGCGGGCGATCCGCGCGGCGACGGAAACCCTGCGCGCCGCCTAATTTGCCCGAAAGGACTCAAACATGGCTGTGACGCCCCCAGTCTGCGACTTTGGCTGGCCCGCTCCTGATTTTTCCCTGCCCGCGACCGACGGAAAGACCTATACACTTTCAGATATCAAGGGCCCCAACGGCACACTGATCATCTTCATGTGCAACCATTGCCCCTATGTGCTGGCCGTGCTGGACCGCATCCTGCGCGACGCGCGCGGGTTGCAGGCGCTTGGCATCGGGGTGGCGGCGATTTCGGCCAACGATGCCGAAGCCTATCCCGCCGACAGTTTCGAAAACATGATCAGGATGGCACAGGCACGTGGGTTTCCATTCCCTTATCTCTATGATGAAAGTCAGGCCGTCGCGCATGCCTATCAAGCCTGCTGCACTCCGGATTTCTTCGGGTTTAATGCTGATCTGGGGCTGCAATATCGCGGACGACTGGATGCGTCGCGCAAATCGACCGGCCCTACCGACTTGCGCCGAGACCTTTATGAAGCGATGAAACAGGTGGTAGAAACCGGCAAGGGGCCTGCCGGACAAATCCCATCAATCGGGTGTTCAATCAAATGGAAGGCCGCATAATGGCAAGGATTGTTTTCGACCTCGATGGTACACTGATCGATAGCGCACCGGATATCCGCAGCATCGCCAACACGATCCTGTTCGAAAGCGGGTTAGAGCCGATTACGCTCGAAGAAACCATCAGCTTCATCGGCAATGGCGCATCGGTCTTCGTTGAAAAGATGCGCGCCGCGCGCGGGGTACCTGAAGACGACCATGCTCGACTGTTGCAAGCGTTTCAGGACCGCTATGACAGCTATTTCGAACTCACCGCGCCGTTCCCTAATGTGCGTGAAGCACTGGCGCATCTGCGCGTTGCCGGGCACCGGCTGGGTCTGTGCACCAACAAACCGATGCATGCAACGCGGGCGGTACTGTCGCACCTGGCGCTGAGCGACCCATGGGATGTGGTCTATGGCGGCGACAGCTTGGACCGGCGCAAACCGGACCCGGCCCCGTTGCTGGCGGCTTTTGCCGAAATGGGAAATGGCCCTTGCCTCTATATCGGCGACAGCGAAGTTGATGCGGAAACCGCAGAACGGGCCGAAGTGCCGTTTCTGCTCTACACCGAAGGGTATCGTAAGACGCCGGTGGATCAATTGACCCATCGGGCGGTTTTTTCTGATTTCGCCGAACTTCCTGAGCTCGTTCAATCTCAATTGGCCGTACAGGCATGACCCTGCGTGCGCTGATCTTCGATGTCGACGGCACGCTTGCCGAAACCGAAGATCTGCACCGGCAGGCGTTCAACGATACATTCGCCTCTGAAGGGTTGACCTGGAACTGGAACCGCGACACCTACCGGGACTTACTGAAGACCACCGGCGGCAAGGAACGGATGCGGGCCCATGCCGACAAGCACAACATCGCTTTTACGGCAGAAGACGCCGCGCAATTGCACGCGATCAAGACCCGGCGCTATGCAGACTTGGTGGACCGGGGCGGGTTGATCCTGCGCCCGGGGATCGCGATGCTGATCATCAAGGCGCAGGCTGTGGGACTGAAACTGGCCGTCGCCACCACCACCAGCCCGCAGAATGTGGACCGGCTGTGCCAAAGCTGCTGGGGCCAGCCGGCAAATCAGATTTTCGACGTTATTGCCGCCGGCGATGAGGTACCACGCAAGAAACCAGCGCCGGACGTCTATCAACTGGCGTTAAACCGGCTGGATCTGTCCGCAGACCAGGCCATAGCGTTCGAAGATACCGCCAACGGGGTGCAATCTGCCCACGCCGCAGGTATTCGCGTCGTGGTCACCCCGTCGATCTATAGCACTGGCGAAGATTTCACCGGCGCCGACTGGATCTTGCCGACGCTTTTACCGGCAAACTGGACGGCTGATTTGGCGAGACTGCTGCCCGCGGCCTGACCCTTCGCTTTCACCGTTCTTAAAATACTCAAAAACGGCGCGACCATTGCTGCGGGCGCGCCGTTCAGTATTCAGAATGACAGGCTTGCAATTGCCTCATCGACAATATCGAACATCTGGTTCACCTGATCTTCGGTGATGATCAGCGGCGGGCAGAACGCCACGCTGTCGCCTAGCGGCCGCAGGATCAGCCCGCGCTCCATACAGGCATTGACCAGCGCCGGCCCGGCCTTCCCCGTCGCATCCCCCTGTGGATGTAGTTCCAGCGCCCCGATCAATCCGATGCCGCGCATTTCTTTTGCCAGATCGTGAGCCGCCAGCCGGTTCAGCCGATCCAGAAACAGCGGTGACATCCGGGCGGCGTTGCCGACCAGATCGTTTTCTTCGATGATTTTCAGGTTTTCCAGCGAAACCGCCGCGCCAACCGGATGGCCGGACCCAGTGAAGCCGTGACCGAACGTACCGATCCGGGCGGTTTCGTCGGCAATCGGTTGATAGGTACGATCATTCATCATCAAAGCCGAGAACGGGATATAAGACGAACTGAGCTGCTTCGACAGCACCATGATGTCGGGTTCGATCCCCATCGTCTGACTGCCGAACATCTGGCCGGTACGACCGAAACCGCAGATCACCTCGTCAGCGATCAGCAGAATATCGTATTTCTTCAGAACGTCCTGAATTGCCTTCCAATACCCTTC
This sequence comes from Thalassovita gelatinovora, assembly GCF_001458355.1. Taxonomy (GTDB): domain Bacteria; phylum Pseudomonadota; class Alphaproteobacteria; order Rhodobacterales; family Rhodobacteraceae; genus Thalassobius; species Thalassobius gelatinovorus. The sequence continues at coordinate 288,927 of NZ_CYSA01000015.1, forward strand.
GGGGGGAACGATCACGCCCCCCGCACCCATCACCGGTTCGCCGATGAAACCGGCAATGGTGTCGGGGCCTTCAGCCTGAATCAACTCATCGAGTTCGCGGGCCAGACGGGCGACGAAATCGGCCTCGGATTCTCCGTCTTGTGCAAAGGCCGAATAATGCGGGCAGCCGGCATGCATCACCTGCGGGATCGGTAGATCGAAGGACATGTGGTTATAGGGCAGACCGGTCAGGCTTCCGGACGCGACGGTGATACCGTGATAGCCCTTGATCCGGCTGATTATTTTCTTCTTTTCCGGCTTACCCAGTGCGTTCGACCGGTACCACAACAGCTTGACCATGGTATCGTTGGCTTCGGATCCCGAATTGGTGAAATAGACCTTCGACATCGCTACCGGTGCCATCTGGATCAGCTTCTCGGCCAGTTCCGCCGACGGGGTATGAGAGCGTTGCGCGAAGGTATGATAATAAGGCAGTTTGCGCATTTGATCATTGGCGACCTTGGCCAGACGGTCTTCTCCGAACCCTACCGCGACCGACCACAGACCGGACATGCCTTCGATATAACGCTTGCCGGAATTGTCGGTGACATAGATGCCATCGCCTTCTTCGATGATCAGTGGACCTTCCGCTTCCAACACACGGGCGTTGGTATAGCTGTGCATGTGATACGCGGCATCGCGCGCCTCGATCGAGTTGGGTTGTACGGTCATCCTGTTTCCTTCCTGACTGCAATGCCGGCGGGCCTGTCACAGACAGGCCGGCGCTGACGCATTGACCAGAGTTTCACGAAACCAAAAGGACGCGACAAGCCAAATTGCGTCTTTTTGATCAAATTTTGCGACCTCCCTCTATCGGCACCGGTTCCTGCCTGCGCCGGATGCCGTCACGGCAGGAATGACGGAACTGGACAGGACAAGCGGGGTTTGCTGAACTGGGCCGGAAAAAGACCGGCACGGGACCGCCGGACGGGGGGATTGGAATGGAATTCGATTATGTGATCGTCGGCGGCGGATCGGCAGGCAGCGTGTTGGCGGCGCGGCTGAGCGAAGACCCGGCAGTTTCGGTCTGTCTTCTGGAAGCGGGTGGAGACGGCAAAAGCATCCTGATCCGAGCGCCCGGAGCGGCGGTGGCGATGGTGCCCGGTTGGGGCAAGATCAACAACTGGGCCTTCAAGACGGTGCCGCAAGTAGGGTTGAACGGGCGGCGCGGATACCAACCGCGTGGCCGCGCCTTGGGGGGATCATCTTCGATCAACGCCATGCTGTATGTGCGTGGGCAAGCGTCGGATTACGACGGCTGGGCCGATCTGGGATGTGATGGCTGGTCATGGGACGAAGTTCTGCCCTATTTCAAACGCGCCGAAAACAATCAGCGCGGCGCGGATGTGTTGCATGGCGGAGATGGCCCGCTACAGGTATCCGATCAAACCGAACCACGCCCGTTATCGCAGGCCTTTGTCACTGCGGCAGGCGAGATGCAGCATCGGCTCCGGCAGGATTTCAAAAGAGGCGACAACGAAGGGGCCGGGCTGTATCAGGTGACCCAGTTTCACGACGCGGCCAAGCGCGGTGAACGCTGTTCGGCGGCGGCGGGTTATCTGCATCCGGTGCAGCGCCGGGAAAACCTGTCCGTGCTGACCCATGCCCGCGCCACCCGGATCTTGGTTGACGGCAAGCGCGTCACCGGCGTGGCCTGCCGCGTCAAACGAAAGGATCTGACCTTCAAGGCGCGGCGTGAGGTCATCCTGTGCGGCGGCGCGTTCAATTCGCCACACCTGCTGCAACTGTCCGGCATCGGACGACCCGAAGACATTCAACCGCACGGGATCGAAATGGTGCATGACCTGCCCGGCGTCGGGCAGAACCTGCAAGATCATCTGGATTTTACCCTGAACTACAAAACCCGCGACACTGACAATTACGGTATCGGGCTGGCCGGGACGGTGAACCTGACCCGGCACATCCTGCGCTGGCGCAAATCCGGTAGCGGCATGTTTGCCACCCCTTTTGCTGAAGCTGGTGCATTTCTGAAAACCGATCCGGCGTTCGATCGGCCCGATATCCAACTGCATTTCGTTATCGCAATCGTTGACAACCATGCCCGCAAAATCCACTTGGGCTATGGCTATTCCTGCCATGTCTGTGCCTTGCGCCCCTATTCCCGTGGCCGGGTGTTTCTGACCGATGGTAATCCCTTAGGCGATCCGGGCATTGATCCACGCTTTCTGTCCGATCCACGCGATCTGAAAACAATGATCGATGGCGCCAGAATGACTCAAGCAATCATGCAGGCCCCGGCGCTGGCCGGGTATGACGGACGGGAAATCTATGGCGTCCAAAGCGCGATGTCGGATGTTGAATGGGAAGCCCAGATTCGGGCACGGGCCGATACGATCTATCACCCTGTCGGCAGCTGCAAAATGGGCATGGACGATATGGCAGTGGTTGACCCACAGCTGCGTGTCCGAGGCATGGAGGGGCTACGCGTTGTCGATGCGTCAGTCATGCCGACACTGATCGGTGGCAACACCAATGCCCCCACGATCATGATCGCCGAGAAAGCCGCCGACATGATCCGCGCAGAACCCGGGTGACGCGCGTCGCGGGCAGTGCCCCGACAATTATTTACGCCTTAACAAACGAAAAAGGCCCTCGCTTACGCGAGGGCCCTTCTATTGTTCGAAAGGCAACCCGTCAGAGACCGGTGCTTACGTCAATGGTGTTACCCTCTTCGAGAGTGACATAGGCCTTCTTGACGTCCTTGCGCTTGCCCAGGGTGCCCCGGAAACGCTTGGCTTTGCCTTTGGTGATGGTCGTGTTGACCGCCTTCACCTTGACCCCGAACAGAGACTCGACCGCCTCTTTGATTTGGGGTTTGTTGGATCCGATCGCGACCTCAAACACGACAGCACCGTTTTCAGAAGCCATGGTGGCTTTTTCGGTGATGACCGGCTTGCGGATCACGTCATAGAGTTCTGCTTTGGTGGTCATTTCAGACGTGCCTCCAGAGCTTCGACAGCCGCTTTGGTGAGCACCAAGGTGTCACGCTTGAGGATGTCATAGACGTTTGCGCCCATCGACGGCAGGATATCCAGACCTTCGATATTGCGGGCAGCTTGGGCGAAACCTTCATTGACGGTAGCACCGTCGATGATCAGCGCACGCTTCCAGCCGAGGTTCTTAACCTGCTTGGCCAGAGCCGAAGTCTTACCTTCTGCATCCGCGTTTTCGATCACGACCAGTTCACCGGCTTTCGCTTTGGCGGACAGCGCGTGCTTCAGTCCCAGTTTACGGAACTTCTTGGTCAGTTCATGACCGTGGCTGCGCGGGGTCGGGCCCTTGTAGATACCACCTTTACGGAAGATCGGCGCGTTGCGGTCACCGTGGCGTGCGCCGCCGGTGCCCTTCTGGCGATAAATCTTCTTGGTCGAATAGCTGGTTTCCGAGCGGGTCTTCACCTTGTGGGTGCCAGCTTGGGCGTTGTTACGCTGCCAGCGGACCACACGGTGCAGGATGTCGGTGCGGGGTTCCAGACCGAACAGATCTTCGGACAGTTCCACCGAACCGGCTTTGCCGCCGTCCAGGTTGATCACATCAAGTTTCATTCTTCACCCCCTTCGGCAGGAGCTTCCACGGCCGGAGCCTCGGTCGCAGCCGATTTCAGAGCCGCCGGGAACGGAACGTTCTCGGGCAGTTTCTTCTTCACGGCGTCTTTGATGGTGACCCAGCCGCCTTTGGAGCCGGGAACCGCACCTTTGACCATGATCAGACCACGGTCGGCATCGGTTTTCACGACTTCCAAGTTCTGGGTGGTAACACGGGCAGCCCCCATGTGACCGGCCATCTTCTTGCCTTTGAACACCTTGCCCGGGTCCTGACACTGACCGGTCGAACCGTGCGAACGGTGGCTGATCGAAACACCGTGCGTGGCGCGCAGACCGCCAAAGTTGTGGCGTTTCATAGCACCGGCAAAGCCTTTACCGATCGAAGTGCCTGCAACGTCGACTTTCTGACCGGCAACATAATGCTCGGCCGAAATTTCGGCACCGACTTCGATCAGGTTGTCTTCGCTGACACGAAATTCAGCCAGCTTCCGCTTGGGCTCAACCTTGGCCGCAGCAAACACGCCGCGCATGGCTTGGCTGGTCCGCTTGGCTTTGGCCGAACCGGCACCCAGCTGAACAGCAGTATAGCCGTGCTGATCCGCAGTCCGCTGCGAAACAACCTGCAGGTTTTCCAGTTGAAGAACGGTCACAGGGATCTGTTTACCGTCTTCCATGAACAGGCGGGTCATGCCCACCTTCTTAGCGATAACACCAGAGCGCATCTATATACCCTCCGATCTTAAGACTGCAGCTTGATCTCGACGTCCACACCAGCGGCCAGGTCGAGCTTCATCAGCGCGTCCACGGTCTGGGGGGTCGGATCAACGATATCGAGCATACGCTTATGCGTACGGATCTCGAACTGGTCACGGGATTTCTTGTCGATGTGAGGGCCACGCAGAACGGTGAACTTCTCAATCTTGTTCGGCAGGGGAATCGGGCCACGGACTTGAGCGCCGGTGCGCTTTGCCGTGTTGACGATTTCCTGAGTGCTGGCGTCCAGAACCCGGTAATCGAATGCCTTCAGCCGAATACGAATATTTTGGCTTTGCATTTTATCAGCCTTTTTATCAGGCGTTGGAGTTGAGAGGAGGACATGCGCTCATCGCTTACCCTCATCGAACCCAAAAGGCGGGAATCATCCCGCCCTGTTGTCGCAAAAGCGACCTCGCGCCAAATACATCGGGAAACCCAGTGTGGCAAGGGCTAATAAGCTGATTCTGGACGGGTTCGAAAAACTGCCGCGCCAAGCCGGACGCCATCCACCGGAAAAGCCGCGTAGTCCTCCCCCGGATCATGGAAAATTACGCGGCGCAACCACGCCCGCCCGCAAATGACAAAGGGCCACCCAATGGGCGGCCCTTTGCGAATTCTTCCAAGCGAAACGCTTAGGCGATGATCTTCGACACAACACCGGAACCGACCGTACGGCCGCCTTCACGGATGGCGAAACGCAGACCGTCTTCCATCGCGATCGGGGCGATCAGCTCGACGCCGAATTTCAGGTTGTCGCCCGGCATTACCATTTCGGTGCCTTCCGGCAGCGTCACGGTCCCGGTCACGTCGGTGGTCCGGAAATAGAACTGCGGACGGTAATTCGCGAAGAACGGGGTGTGACGGCCGCCTTCGTCCTTGGTCAGGATATAGACCTCGGCTTCGAATTTGGTATGCGGGTTCACCGATCCGGGCTTGCACAGAACCTGACCACGCTCAACCGCTTCACGGTCGATACCGCGCAGCAGCGCGCCGATATTGTCGCCCGCTTCACCGCGATCCAGCAGCTTGCGGAACATTTCAACACCGGTACAGGTGGTGGTCTGAGTGTCTTTGATCCCAACGATTTCGATGGTGTCGCCGACATTGATCACGCCGCGTTCGACACGACCGGTCACAACGGTCCCACGACCCGAGATCGAGAACACGTCTTCGATCGGCATCAGGAACGGCTGATCGATGGCACGCTCGGGCTCGGGGATATAAGCGTCAACAGCCGCCATCAGTTCGCGGATCTTGTTTTCGCCGATTTCCGGGTCGCGGCCTTCCAGCGCGGCCAGGGCCGACCCTGCGATGATCGGAATATCGTCACCCGGGTAGTCGTATTCGTTCAGCAGCTCGCGGACTTCCATTTCCACCAGTTCCAGCAGTTCCTCGTCATCGACCTGGTCGACCTTGTTGAGGAAAACCACCAGCGCCGGGATGCCGACCTGACGGCCCAGCAGGATGTGTTCACGGGTCTGAGGCATCGGGCCGTCAGCCGCGTTCACCACCAGAATGCCGCCATCCATCTGCGCCGCGCCGGTGATCATGTTTTTCACATAGTCGGCGTGGCCGGGGCAATCCACGTGGGCGTAGTGACGGTTTTCCGTCTCGTATTCCACATGCGCGGTCGAGATGGTGATGCCGCGTGCTTTTTCTTCCGGCGCACCATCGATCTGGTCGTAATCCTTGAATTCGCCGAAATACTTGGTGATTGCTGCGGTCAGCGTCGTTTTGCCGTGGTCAACATGGCCGATCGTGCCGATGTTGACGTGCGGTTTGTTACGCTCAAACTTTTCCTTTGCCATCTTTAAAGGCGCCTCGTGGTTTGGGGGCCCCTGCGGCCCGGGTTGATCATCGCGGGCCGTTTATTGGGTTTGGAAAGGAAAATCAAGCGCTGCGTTGCGGTCCCGACCGCTTGCGACGCCCTGTTTTCCAAAGGATTTCACCGCGTTTCAGTCGGCGGTTGCGGTTTCGGGGCGAAACCAACCCGCTTCGGCTTGCATTTTCACCAGGTAATTCTGAATCACCTTGGCCGCGTTACGGCTCAGGTTGCGCATCTGGATTTCCTTCGACTGGGTCAGCCCCGACCCCAGAAGAGTTTCCCCCGACAGCGATTCCAGAATGGTCAATTGCTCCGGTTTTTCCGTCAGCTTGACCCCCTTGGCGTCGTCCCAGACGGTCAGATTGATGATCAACACCGATTTCGGCGACGCCACGATCGGCACCCCCGGCTGGGCCAGAACATAGCCTTCGACCGAGGTGCCGAAATGATACAGCCGTGCCCCGTCATAGCGTCCGAACCGTTCGTCGATGGCCGCGCCCAGCACCGTTTTCCATTCATCTTCGCTGGCGCTGCGCGACAGCGGTCCCTTCACCACCTTGGGGGCCACGACGATATTGTGCCCCAATGAAAAATCGCCCAGATCAACCTTCTCTTTGTCCAGGTCATTGGCGTTGGTGCAGGCGACGACGGCCAACAGCGCGATCAGAGCGGCGAAACGGGACAGCATCGGCAATTCCTTCCAAGGGGCGTTACCGCGCAATAGACCAGCCCGGCCCGCCACGCAATCCACGCGCCGGCAATTGCCGCAGGACTGTTGCCCGCTATATGATCCCTGCAGGAGGTTCCGCCATGTATCCGACCTTGCCGACCCCGGTGCCGATCCCGGTTCATGTGCCGCTGGTGCGTCAGCCCATGGGCATATTGCAAAGCCTCAACGCGGCGCGGCAGAACGTGCTGTCGATCATCCCGCAAATCGCCACCACCCAACCGATGGTCAGCGGCAAGACCGGCAAACGCTGGCATATGGTGATGGACCCCGACGCGATCCGGCGCATTCTGCTCGACCGGCTGGAGGATTATCCCAAATCGCTGGTGACCAAGAACCTGCTGCGCCCGGCGATCGGCGAATCCCTGTTCGTGGCCGAAGGCGCCCATTGGCGCTGGCAACGGCGCGCCGCAGCGCCGGTGTTTTCCCATCGCAACGTGACCAACCTTGGCCCGGTGATGACCGCCAGCGCAGAACGCGCCGCCGAACGGGTGGCGCAAAGCGGCAACCGCGCGATCGACATGGCCGATGAAATGGTCCGCGCCACTTTCGACGTGATCGGTGACGTCACCTTTTCCGACAGTGGCGGCTTTGACCGCGCGGCGGTGCATCGCGCCATCGACGCCTATATCGACGCCGCCGGGCGGGTGTCCCTGTTCGACATCTTTGGCCTGCCCGACTGGATCCCGCGCCCGGCGCGATTGATGTCGGGCGGGATCCTGAAGGAAATGAAATCCATCGCCGACGCGTCAATCGAGGCCCGCCGCCGCGACGGCCATGCCGGCACCCCCGATCTGCTTGATCTGCTGTTGCAAGGCGAAGACCCCGAAACCCACCGCAAGATGAATACCAGCGAATTGCGCGACAATCTGCTGACCTTCATCGTGGCCGGGCATGAAACCACCGCCCTGACCCTGGGCTGGGCGCTGTATCTGGTGGCGTTCGATCCACAGGTGCAGGACCGCGCCCGCGCCGAGGCCCGCACGGTGCTGGGCAGCCGCGCCGCGCGCGCCGAAGACGTGGCGCAGTTGCCCTTCATAAGGATGATCATCGACGAAGCCTTGCGGCTGTATCCGCCCGCCGGGTTGATTTCGCGCACCGCGCTGAAACCCGACCGGCTGGGCGGGCGCGATATCCGCCCCGGCGACACCGTGATCCTACCGATCTATGCGCTGCATCGCAGCCGCCTCTACTGGGACGACCCCGATGCGTTCCGCCCCGACCGGTTCGCCGACCGCAAGGCGATCGCGCGCTATACCTACCTGCCCTTCGGCGATGGCCCGCGGGTCTGCATCGGCGCCAGTTTCGCATTGCACGAAGCGGTGATCATTCTGGCCACCCTGCTGGCCCGGTTCCGATTTACCCCGGTGCCGGGGCGCGATCCGAAACCGGTGATGATCATCACGCTGCGGCCGCAAGGCGGGGTCTGGTTGCAGGCGGAACCGGTCTGAGGGGGCGCTGCCCCCGCCGCGCTTCGCGCGGCCCCCCGGGATATTTGCGAACAGAAGAAGGCAAAATGCTCGATCGCTGTCTCGACCCGATGAAATCCTCGTGGGGTTCTACAGGCCACCGATCGCCACAGGACTGCCACAGGTCCACAGACCGGCATCAGGACGGGGGGGCGCATGCATCTTCGTGATTTCAGGCAGCAGACTACAATATATCCGGGGCCCAGCCATAGCCGAACGCCTCGAAATCGCCTGCGTAGATCTGTTGAACGAGATCGATTTCCGCGCGGCTATAATGCTGACGGACCTTATCCGCAGCCGAGGTCCGGTGCGGCGCAACCAGTTGACCCGCGTATTGCGCGAAACCCAGCCGTTCGGCGACAAGCTGGACATGCGTGTCCAGAAACTCGAACCTGCCGATGAAAGAATATTTCATGGCATGGGGATTGAGCAGGAAATTCTGCGGGGCCCAATGAGGATTGCACTCTGCTTCCGTTTGGTCGCGCACGGCCAGAAGGAAGTCGCGGAATGTGACGTGGCTATCAGGCGAAAAACCCAATTGAGGCAGAAAGCGGGGGCGGGCGATTTCATTTTGAACGAACTTGTCGAGATAGCAAGAAAGCGCGCGGGAATATGGATTGCGTACGAAGCAGAAACGGAATGTGCCGGGATCGTCGAACAGTTTGTTGAATGCTGCTGGATCGGTATACATTGGTTTGAGCGGCGACAATTCTCGATCATGAACATCGTCCGAAAGACGAGACAGATCACCGTCGACCTCGGCAATCTGTAGCATCCGCTTGATGGACGAACAGGCGACCTTGGGCGTTTCCACATACACGTATGAATACCGTGACGAGAAGTTCACCAGATAATTAGCAGGACCATCTGCCACTTTCAGAAGAGATCTGAGAGGATTTTCCATTAAGTTCTTCACTTTCTTGAAGCACTGCGCCTGCATCTGCGACTGGCCGAGCGCAGGTTAAGTCAAGGTTTCTGGATTAGGCGGCACCGTTTTCGAACCTGAAGCCATGAGACGGATCAGCACCGATATGTCCTGCAATTCATCCCCCGGTTCAACTCGATCCTGTTAGGGCTTCGACATCTTCCCAAGACCTCGCGGTCAGCAGCAGCGACCGCAAACTATCGGTATCAAGCTCCCGAAGCGTGGAATTGTATTCCAGATAGGCGATCTTAAGAAGCAGCAAATAACGCAAATACTGCGTCTGGTCCGCCTCGGACATGTCCGAAGCGAGGACCGCTTCGGTATGAAAATGCAGCGTCTTGCCGATTTTCTCGATAAATTCGTACTGATAGCGGCCAAACAGGCCCTCATCGCTCAAGAAAGCCCAAAGCACGTCGTAAACCCGAAAATAGTCGATGATGTGCTTTGCGCCGAAGGTATTGGTGATCGAGGTCTCGCGTATCATGTAGTTATACAGCGGGTCTGGAATGCTCCTGATGCGCTGAGCGAAGTGCAACACGCGTGGTGTCGTCGCCAGGTCCTCGAAGTAAAGATGATTTGGGAAGGTGATATTGTTGTCCGTGAACAGACGGGTCCGCCAAAGCTTGTTCCAGAAAGCCGAAGGCAACAAATCCAGAATGTTGACTTGGCCGTGCTCATTGTAAAATGTTTGCTCCGGTTTCTCGGTTTTTTTCATGAGCGAACCGTCTTCATTCACCAACGCAAAGCCGCAGGACACGATATCTACCGTTTGCCCGTCGGTTGCATCCCACAAGCGTTCAAGCATGGAGGGATCGATATAATCGTCGCTGTCGACACTGGCCAGATAGGGCGCGCGGGCCTCCGAAATCCCGGTGTTTCTCGCCCCTCCCAGACCCAGATTGCGGTCATGGCGGATCAGCCGGATGCGCTTATCCTCGGCGGCAAGCCGTTCAATGATCGCGGCGCTGTTGTCCGGGGAACAATCGTCGATGCACAGGATTTCGATGTCTTCAAAAGTCTGTTCCATCACCGAACGGACACATTTTTCAATGTAGCGTTCCGTTCCGTAAACCGGGATGATCACCGAAATCTTGGGCATTGGTTTCCTATTCAACTAAACGCGGCCGGGCTGTGCGCCGGGGACAGCCGCGATCTACATGGCATCCAATTCATCCGGCACATCAATACCGGCCCGCGTCAGGAATGCAACGAGATCGGCCAAATTATCCTCGGGTCTTAACGGCGCAGCTTTCCCCCGGCCAAGCGGCGGCAATGGGCCGGAAAACACCACGATATCGAGCATGGGTCACTCAGGGGGGGATACCCTTCTCGATGGCCGCTCTGCGGGTGGCGGGGAAACAGGGGCTTCACAGTGCAATATCGCCGCCGGATCAACATCCGGACCACAGGCCGGACCCCAGGCAAACAGGCGCGCACCGAAGGCGCGCCCGTTTCAACAGGGCTTACTTGAACTTGTAACTGCGCGGGAACCCATAGGGCGCTTTCTTGCCCGCGCCCGCACGTTTGCCCAACCAATCGCTCAGATCCGGTTCATGGCGGGTCTTGCCACCGCCCATTTCCCAACTCAGACCGGTCTCCCAGTCGAACGTGGTGATATCCGACAATCCGCCATCCAGTTCCAGCGTGCCCTGACGCCCGCGCGCCATATTGTATTTCTGCAACCGCACGCCCTTGCCACGGGTCATTTCCGGCAATTCTGCCACCGGGAAGACCAGCAATTTACCGTTCTTGCTGACGATCGCCACATGGTCGCCAATGATCGGCCGCACGATTTCGGCCTTCACGTCATCCTTGACGTTCAGCACCTGCTTGCCGGTCCGGGTCTGGGCCAGAACCTCGTCTTCGGTAACCATGAACCCGTTGCCTTCCGTGGACGCGACCAGCAATTTCTGCCCCGGCTTGTGGATGAACAGATCGATGATTTCCGATTCGTTGGGCAGATCGACCATCAACCGCAACGGTTCGCCCATGCCGCGCCCACCGGGCAGGTTCGATGCCTGCATGGTGTAGAAACGGCCATTCGATGCAAACACCAGAAGCCTGTCGGTGGTTTCCGCGTGGAAGATGAACCGCGGCCCGTCGCCATCCTTGAATTTCAACTCGCGGGTCAGATCGATATGGCCGGTCATCGCCCGGATCCATCCCATCTGCGAACACACCACGGTGATCGGTTCGCGGTCGATCATCGCTTCCAGCGGCACCTCTTCGACCACGCCGGCTTCGGCGAATTGTGACCGCCGCGCCCCGCCGGGATACCCCCGGCCGAACTGCTTACGGGTCTCTTTCAATTCTTCGCTGATGCGGCCCCATTGCAAATCTTCGCTATCCAGCAGGCCCAGCAGACCTTCGCGTTCTTCCAGCAATGCGTCGCGTTCGCGGTTCAGTTCGATTTCTTCCAACCGCCGCAACGACCGCAACCGCATGTTCAGGATCGCTTCGGCCTGCACATCGGTCAATTCGCCTTCACCCGTCGCGGGCAGCGGCGAAATATAATCCGCCTCGGACATCGACCGGGTACGTTTCAGCCCCCAGTTTTCCGCCATCAACGCCTCTTTCGGGGCGTCGTCATAACGGATGATGTCGATCACCCGGTCGAGGTTGAGAAAGGCAATGATCAGCCCTTCCAACACTTCCAGACGGTGATCGATCTTGTCCAGCCGATGCTTGGACCGGCGTTGCAACACCTCGCGCCGGTGATCTAGGAAGGCGCGCAGCACGTCCTTCAGCGAACAGACCTTCGGCGTGACCCCGTCGATCAGCACGTTCATGTTCAGCGAAAACCGGATTTCCAGATCCGAACTGCGGAACATCATGTTCATCAGAACATGCGGATCGACGTTTTTCGACCGCGGTTCCAGAATCAGCCGGATATCATCGGCGCTTTCGTCGCGCACATCGGCCAGAATCGGAATCTTCTTGGTCTGGATCAGCTCGGCGATCTTTTCGATCAGCTTGGATTTCTGCACCTGATAGGGGATTTCGGTGACCACCACCTGCCAGGTGCCGCGACCCAGATCCTCGACCTCCCATTTGCAGCGCAGCCGGAACGCCCCGCGCCCGGTTCGGTACGCTTGCGCGATGCTGTCGCGCGGCTCCACGATCACGCCGCCAGTGGGGAAATCGGGCCCCGGCACGTAATTCAGCAAGGTTTCGTCGCGCGCATCTGGCACCTTGATCAGATGCAGGCAGGCACCGATCAGTTCCTCAATATTATGCGGCGGGATATTGGTCGCCATGCCGACCGCGATCCCCGACGATCCATTCGCCAACAGGTTCGGGAACGCTGCCGGCAACACCACCGGTTCGCTCAGCGTGCCGTCATAGTTTTCGCGAAAATCAACGGCGTCTTCGTTCAACCCGTCCAGCAACGCCTCGGCGGCGGCGGTCATCCGCGCTTCGGTGTACCGGCTGGCCGCCGGGTTATCGCCGTCGATATTGCCGAAATTGCCCTGCCCGTCGACCAACGGATAGCGGACGTTGAAATCCTGCGCCAACCGCGCCATCGCGTCGTAAATCGCGGCATCACCATGCGGGTGGTAATTGCCCATCACGTCGCCGGAAATCTTCGCCGATTTGCGGAATCCCCCGTTGGAGGCAAGCCGCAATTCGCGCATCGCATACAGAATGCGCCGATGCACCGGCTTCAGCCCGTCACGCGCATCGGGCAACGCCCGGTGCATGATCGTGCTCAGCGCATAGGTCAGATAGCGTTCACCAATGGCCCGGCGCAGCGGCTCGGACACTTCTTTGGGGTTCATGTTGGGGTCGTCGATCAGATCGCTCATATATGCTGTGTACCTTCGACCTAAGGGCGCGACAAGACCGCGTCGGCGCGATTTTCAACCTGCCACGGCGCGGGACGCGGTCGGGGTATCCGGCGGGGAATGGAATACCCGCATTCCCCCTGCCTGCCCCGCGCGTGTAATATAGGAAGGTATTGAAAAGAATTTTTTATAACCATTACAGGGGCCATAGGATGCAGCATTTTATCGTTCTGACCTTCGTTCTACTTGCTTTGGCATTCTATCAGGCCAGCGGCGGCGCCGACTTCAACCCGAAGGCGGACCGCCTTGTCCGGCTCGCCCAGGCCGAAGCCTCCTCGGCCCGCGCCGCCAGCGAAAGGCGAATCGTCCGCCCCGCCCCGCCTGCCGCCCCGATACCGGACCCGGTGATCGCCCCTGCCCCCGAACCGGCCAGCTTCACCGCCCCGGCCGTGCCGCTGATCCGGGCGGCTCCGGTGGCTGAAAACCCGACCGTGATCGCTGCCGCGCCGCTTCTTCCGGTGCAAGTGATCCAGGCCGAACCGGTCCCCGATTTCCGCGCGGTCAGACCCGCCCGGGTCAACCTGCGCATGGGGCCGGGCAAACAGTACAATGTCCTCCTCAAACTGACCCGCGGCACCGAAGTCCGCGTGCTGCAAGACCCCGGCGAAGGCTGGGTCAAGCTGCGGGTGACCGATACCGGCCGGATTGGCTGGATGGCCGGATCGCTGCTGACCGCCAAAGCCGCCGACGGCTGACCGGTTTATCCGGCTCCGCGATTGCGGTGCAGCGATTTTTTGCGTAATCGGACATAACCCAGTCGGAGGCGCGCGTGCAGAAAACAATCCTGATCACCGGATGTTCCTCGGGCATCGGATACGCCGCCGCGCATGGGCTAAAAGCCCAGGGCTGGCGGGTCTTCGCCTCCTGCCGCCAACAAGCCGATTGCGACCGTCTGGCCACCGAAGGGCTGGAAACCGTGCAGCTGGATTACGCCGACGAAGCCAGCATCGAAACCGCGCTGGCGCAGGTTTTGCAAGCCACCGGCGGCACATTGGACGCGCTTTACAACAACGGCGCCTTCGCCTGCCCGGGTGCCGCCGAAGACCTGCCGCGCGGTGCCTTGCGCGAAATATTCGAAGTCAACCTCTTTGGCATCCACGACCTGACCCGCCGGGTGATCCCGGTGATGCGGGCACAGGGCCATGGCCATATCATCAACTGTTCCTCGATCCTCGGGCTGGTGGTGGCCCCGTGGCGCGCCGCCTACAGTTCGACAAAATTCGCGCTCGAAGCGCTGACCGATACGCTCAGGATCGAAATGCGCGACACCAATATCAAGGTGGTGCTGCTGGAACCGGGGCCGGTCACGTCGCATATCCGCAAAAACGCGATCCCGCATTTCGAAAAATGGATCGACTGGGAAAACAGCCCGCGCGCCGATCAATACCGCGACAGCCTGATCAAGCGGCTTTATGACAGCCGCGCTAAAAAAGACCTGTTCGAATTGCCGCCCGAAGCCGTGACCGCCAAACTGACCCGCATCCTCAACAGCAACAACCCGCGGCCGCGCTACTATGTGACCACCGCCACCCATATCATGGGGGCGCTGCGCCGGGTGCTGCCGTCCCGCGCCCTCGATTGGCTGCTGGCCCGGGGCTGACACTGCCGCGACCAAATAGAGTCTTCGCTTTTTCCCGCCGGACCATTACATCTTGGCACAGCCAAACCCAAAGGAGCCGCCCGAATGAGAGACGATCCACTGTTCTACGTCGTCGCCGCCGCCTGCCTTGGTGTGCTCGTGATCCTGATGATCGGCATCGGCGGTTTCGCCAAGGGCGGCGATTTCAACCGCAAACACGCCAACAAGGTCATGCGCCTGCGGATCGCCGCGCAATTCGTCGCAGTGATGTTGATCCTGCTGTTCGTCTGGCTGCGGCGCGGAGGATAAAACCATGGTCGTTCTGAACAAGATTTACACCCGGACCGGCGACAAGGGCGATACCGCGCTCGGCAATGGCGTGCGGGTGCCGAAACATTCCCCCCGGGTCGCCGCCTATGGCACCGTGGATGAACTGAACGCCACGCTGGGGATGGCGCGGCTGCATGCCAGCGGCGAAACCGATGATGCGCTCAGTCGGATTCAAAACGACCTGTTCGATCTCGGTGCCGATCTGTGCCGCCCGGAAATGGACAAGGACGCCGATGCCGACTACCCGCCGCTGCGGATCGTCGACACCCAGGTCGACCGGCTCGAATCCGAAATCGACGTGATGAACAAAAACCTTGAACCGCTGCGCAGCTTCATCCTGCCGGGCGGATCACCGCTGTCGGCGCATCTGCACCTGTGCCGCACCGTCGCGCGCCGCGCCGAACGGCTGTCGGTGGACTTGGCCGGCACAGAAGACGTCAACGCGGCTGCGGTCAAATATCTCAACCGGCTGTCGGACTGGTTCTTCGTCGCGGCCCGTCTGGCCAACGATCACGGTCGCGCCGATGTGCTTTGGGTGCCCGGCGCCAATCGCTGATCCGGGTCATCGGCGGGGTTTACCTGGCCCCGCCAGCGGCAGCCAGATCTCGAACCTCGGGATTTCCCGGCTGCCGAACGGATAGGATGGATAGCATTCAAGCACCGGCCGGCTGTCCAGCCGAAAACCGCTTTGTGGCAACCAGTCAAGCATCACCGAATCAAACGCTTCGGTCACCTCGATATAGGACCCGGTAAACCGGAACAGCCCATAGCGCCCCCGTTGCAACAGCGTCGAACTGAGCGACGGAGCACTGGTATTGCTATCCTCTGACGCAACCCCGGCAAGATAAGTATACGGCTCGTGATAGGAAAACGGCTGATCAGGGCAAAGCGGCTTGTAAACGCCAAAGGTCGTCGCCCGGATCCCGTTCTTCACCAACCCGGTTTCGGAATGCAGCAGCCACCAAAGTTTCGGAATCGCATCACGCGTTTCCAAACTAAACTCCCCCCCGAAACCGACAATAGTCTGTTCCGGCAGGTCGACGATTTCGGGCGCTGTAATTAAAAAGACCATTTTTGCTCCGTCGCCCCGACTATGCTGTTTTCGTTCAATTTTCCCAGCCCCTTTTGAAAAAAATTCCCTTCATGGCGTTAGATGCTCTAAAAACGCGACGTCGGTTGTCGCTAACGTGTCGATTTTTCCCTGTTTCACAGGCGCGCAAGAATATAACAAAGGGCCGATAGCATTCGGGGGAATCGTTACTCACCCCCCACACCCAGAGGGAGACCACGCCAATGAAGGTACTCGTGCCTGTCAAACGTGTGATCGACTATAACGTGAAAGTCCGTGTCAAAGCGGATGGCAGCGGTGTCGATCTTGCCAATGTCAAAATGTCGATGAACCCGTTCGACGAAATTGCCGTCGAAGAAGCGATCCGCCTGAAAGAGGCCGGCAAGGCGGAAGAAGTCATCGTCGTTTCGATCGGTGTCAAACAGGCGCAGGAAACCCTGCGCACGGCGCTGGCGATGGGGGCGGATCGCGCGATTCTGGTCGTCGCCGCCGATGACGTGCATCAAGACATCGAACCGCTGGCGGTTGCCAAGATCCTCAAAGGGGTGATCGACGCAGAAGCCCCCGGTCTGGTCATCGCCGGCAAACAGGCGATCGACAATGACATGAACGCCACCGGCCAGATGCTGTCGGCGCTCATGGGCTGGTCGCAGGCAACCTTCGCGTCCGAGCTGGACATCGATGGCGACGCCGCCGTGGTCACCCGCGAAGTCGATGGCGGGTTGCAGACCATCAAGGTCAAGCTGCCCGCGATCGTCACCGCCGACCTGCGCCTCAATGAGCCGCGCTATGCGTCGCTGCCCAACATCATGAAAGCCAAGAAAAAGCCGCTGGAAGAAAAAGCCGCCGCCGATTACGGCGTCGATGTTTCCCCGCGTCTGGAAATCGTCAAGACCACCGAACCGGCGGCACGTCAGGCCGGCGAAATGGTCGGATCGGTTGATGATCTTGTCGCGAAACTGAAAGAAAAGGGGCTGGTGTAATGGCTGTTTTGCTGCTTGCTGAAGTCACCGACGGCGCGCTGGCGCTGGATGCAACCGCCAAGGCCGTGACGGCGGCTGCGGCGCTGGGCGATGTGACCGCGCTTTGCGTCGGGTCCTCGGCCGCCGAGGCCGGGGCCGAGGCCGCCAAGATCGACGGCGTTGCCCGCGTTCTGGTCGCCGAAGACGCGTCTTTGGGCCACCGTCTGGCCGAACCCACCGCGGCGCTGATCGTGTCGCTGGCCGGGGATTACAGCCACATCGTGGCCCCCGCGACCACCGACGCCAAGAACATCATGCCGCGCGTCGCGGCGCTGTTGGACGTGATGGTGCTGTCGGATGTGTCCGGCGTTGTCGATGGCGACACGTTTGAACGCCCGGTCTATGCCGGCAACGCGATCCAGACGGTGAAATCGAAGGACGCGCAGAAGGTCATCACCTTCCGCACCTCGACCTTCGACGCGGCCGGGACCGGCGGTTCTGCCGCGGTTGAAACCCTGTCGGTCGGGGCCTCCGAAGGTCTGTCCGAATGGGTCGAAGACAAGGTCGCGGCCTCTGATCGCCCGGAACTGACCTCGGCCAAGATCGTGGTCTCGGGCGGTCGCGGTGTCGGGTCGGAAGACGATTTCAAGATCATCGAAGCGCTGGCCGACAAGCTCGGCGCCGCTGTCGGGGCGTCGCGCGCCGCGGTCGATTCGGGTTTTGCCCCGAACGATTGGCAGGTCGGGCAGACCGGCAAGGTGGTGGCCCCGGATCTTTATATCGCGGTCGGCATTTCCGGCGCGATCCAGCATCTTGCCGGGATGAAGGATTCCAAGGTGATCGTGGCGATCAACAAGGACGAAGAAGCGCCGATCTTTCAGGTTGCCGATTTCGGCCTCGTGGCCGACCTGTTCCAGGCGGTGCCGGAACTGACCGGGAAGCTCTGAGGCGATCTGTAGCGTTTGGCGCTGCAAATCGCACATATCGCATCAAAAAAATGCATGAAGGCCCGCCCCCGGCGGGCCTTTTTCATGGCTTGTCAAAATCGGCACGGGCCCGGTTGGCCTTGTCGCGCATCGCGCAGCCAAGCGCATGGTCATTGATCAATCCCATCGCCTGCATGAAGGCGTAAACCGTTGTCGGACCTACAAATTTCCAGCCCCGTTTTTTCAATTCCTTTGACAAGGCGACAGACGCGGGCGAGGTCGATTGCGTTTGCGGTTCGGGCAGGTCTGCCGGGTCAGGTTCATATCCCCAAACGAACGCCGCGATCGACCCCTCCCCCGCCACCATCTCCTTCGCTCGCCGCGCATTGTTGATCACCGCTTCGATCTTACCCCGGTGCCGCACAATCCCCGCATCCGCCAACAACCGCGCCACATCGCGCTCATCGAATTCCGCTACCTTGTTGAAATTAAACCCGGAAAATGCATTTCGAAAATTTTCTCGCTTGGCCAGAATCGTGCGCCAACTCAGCCCAGACTGGAAGCTTTCCAGACATAATTTTTCAAACAAACGGATATCGTCGGCCACCGGATAGCCCCATTCGTTGTCGTGGTAGGGCAGGAATTCCGCCACATCCCCGCACCATTTGCAGCGCGGCTTGCCATCCGCTCCTTGAATCAGTTCGGTCATGTCACGTCCCCCTTGAGTGTAGCCTAAACAGCAGCAGCGCCGCGCTCAACTCGCAAGCCGAGCAGTTGTGCAGATTGTCGACCCTATGTTGAAAAATATACGTATTTTCAAACAGATAGGTTTTATTTGCAACGGGCGCCGCACGCTCTGAACGACCATCCCGTCCCCGCCGAATCGAAAAGGGGCCGCCCAAAGGCGACCCCTAAATCTTCCAACGTGGAAGGCGTGACTTACATCATGCCGCCCATGCCGCCCATGTCGGGCATGCCAGCAGGGGCGCCGCCATCTTTGGCAGGCTTGTCGGCTACCATCGCTTCGGTGGTGATCAGCAGACCCGCAATCGAAGCCGCATCTTCCAGAGCAGTCCGTGCCACTTTGGCCGGATCGATCACACCGAAAGCGAACATATCGCCATATTCTTCGGTCTGAGCGTTGAACCCGAAGCTGGTGTCGTCCGATTCGCGGACCTTACCGGCCACAACCGCACCATCGACACCGGCATTTTCGGCGATCTGACGCAGCGGCGCTTCGAGAGCCTTACGCACGATCGAGATACCGGCGTTTTGATCGGTATTGGCACCAACCAAACCTTCGAGGGATTTACCAGCCTGAACTAGGGCAACACCGCCACCCACGATCACACCTTCCTGAACGGCTGCGCGGGTTGCGTTCAGAGCATCGTCAACACGATCTTTACGCTCTTTCACTTCAACCTCGGTCATGCCACCAACCTTGATAACGGCAACACCACCGGCCAGCTTGGCCACACGTTCCTGCAGTTTTTCACGGTCGTAATCCGAAGTGGTTTCTTCGATCTGAGTACGGATCTGCGAAACACGGGCTTGGATTTCGGCTTTTTCACCTGCACCGTCGACGATAGTGGTTTCGTCCTTGGTGATCGTGATCTTCTTGGCAGTGCCCAGCATGTCCATGGTCACCGACTCGAGCTTCATGCCCAGATCTTCGCTGATGACTTGACCACCGGTCAGGATCGCGATGTCCTGCAGCATGGCTTTGCGGCGGTCGCCGAAGCCCGGTGCTTTGACGGCTGCGATTTTCAGGCCGCCGCGCAGTTTGTTGACAACCAGAGTCGCCAGCGCTTCGCCTTCAACATCTTCTGCAATGATCAGCAGCGGTTTTTGCGACTGGATCACAGATTCCAGCAGCGGCACCATCGGCTGCAACGACGAAAGTTTCTTTTCGTGCAGCAGAATCATGCAGTCTTCCAGATCCGCGATCATCTTGTCAGGGTTAGTGACAAAATAGGGCGACAGGTACCCACGGTCGAACTGCATACCTTCGACGACAACGGTTTCCGTTTCCAGACCCTTGTTTTCTTCGACGGTGATGACGCCTTCGTTGCCAACCTTCTGCATCGCGTCCGCAATTTGACGACCGATTTCGGTTTCGCCGTTGGCCGAGATGGTGCCAACCTGAGCAACTTCAGACGAATCTTTGACTTCGCGCGCCATTGCGCGGATCGCTTCAACGACTTTGGCAGTGGCCAGATCGATGCCGCGCTTCAGATCCATCGGGTTCAGACCGGCAGCAACCTGCTTGAGGCCTTCTTTGACAATGGCTTGGGCCAGAACGGTGGCGGTGGTGGTACCGTCGCCAGCTTCGTCATTGGTGCGGCTGGCGACTTCTTTCACCATCTGCGCGCCCATGTTTTCGAACTTGTCTTCCAGTTCGATTTCTTTGGCGACCGACACACCATCCTTGGTGATACGGGGGGCGCCGAAGCTTTTGTCCAGAACCACGTTGCGGCCTTTGGGCCCCAGGGTTACTTTGACAGCATCGGCGAGAATGTTGACGCCTTTCAGCATTTTATTGCGGGCATCGGTGTCGAATTTGACGTCCTTAGCAGACATATTGTTTGCTCCTGTTTCTTAAAACTGTGACGCGACGATCAGGCAATAATGCCCATGATGTCGGATTCTTTCATGATCAGCAGCTCTTCACCTTCCAGGGTGATTTCGGTGCCGGACCATTTACCGAACAGGATTTTGTCGCCCTCTTTGACGTCCATGGCGATCCGTTCGCCATCGTCGTCCTTGGCACCAGCGCCAACGGCTACAACCAGGCCTTCTGCCGGTTTTTCCTTGGCGCTTTCGGGGATGATAAGCCCACCTGAGGTTTTCTCGTCGCCTTCAACGCGGCGAACCAGCACGCGGTCATGAAGCGGAGTAAATGCCATTTCTGAGTCTCCTTGGCTCAGGGTTTGTCCCGGGCTCCCTTCTCAATGAAGCAGAGCCGTTAGCACTCACCCTTGTCGAGTGCTAACGGCGCATAGTTAGGAAGAAGAAGAAGCTGAGTCAACTGCTGGCGCCATTAAAAAACCACCACGCCAAACTCAACAAGCAACAAGTTGGCGATCGCCGCAGGGCCGCGCATTACGGAGCACCACTGGCCAGACGTTTAACTCTTTGTTAACCTTTATTAACAAACGCGCCATCGCCAAGGTCGTGATTTACCGGGTTCAAAGGAATGTCATTTGATGGGTGAGCTGGGTTATGCCGCCATATTCTGCTTATTGATCGCCAACGGACAAACCGAGGCAGAGCACGGTTTCTCGGCAGGGTACGACCTGCATAAAATCCGCATCGATTGCGAAACCGAGGACAGTGTCATTGAAGTGGGGCTGGACAAGCGAAGCTCGCTCGACAGCATCCAGCAAGCCCTGTTCGCGGCTTATCTGACCGGGAAAAAACCCGTTGTGATGATTGTGGACACGGACGGCAGGACAGGCGCCTACGAAACCCGGATCGAAGCGGCCGCAAAAATGGCAGGTGTAGAGTTTCTGTCATACCATGCGCAATTCCTTGTCCGCTGGCAAATGACAAGTTGGCTTCGAAGCTACTTACACTCCAAAGGACCGGACAGTTAACGGATCTGGCGTCGCGTGTTCACGATACCTGCCTCACTCAATTGATATATGCCTTTGTCCACCCTTTCGAACCAACCATAGTGATTATCCGCCATGACCCGCGTGGCCCGTTTCACACCGGTCGCCTGCGCCACCATCGCGCCTTTCGACGCGCCGTGTTCGGCCAGGTGGGCGGCACAACGCAGCGCTTCTTGCCGATAGGACGTCACCAATCCGCTGCGCACCGCCCCGCCCTTGTTCGGGTCGCCCTCTCGCCGCTCGAATTCAGCCATCAGGGTGGTCTGCCGTTTCTTCACCTTGCGCGGCTGAAACGGTGCAGGGTCGTGATGGATCTGGACTTCGCCGGTGTCGAAGCCGACCGTGATCACCCCCAGACCCAGCCGCTTGCACAGCCCCAGATTGCCCTTGAACGCCCGATAGCCGTTCCGCCCCTTCCAACGTGGCACCGCGACATAGACCTGATCGGTGATTTTCTGTCGCGCCACAGCCTGCTGTAACAAGGTCAGCGAAAACCCGGTCTTCAACTCGATGATAACCGGCGCTTCACCGTCCCGAACAGCCACCACATCCGCCGCACCGATTTCTGCTTTAACCTCGTAACCGAGGGTTTCAAAAAAGGCTTTGACTGGGCGGTAAAGATCAGTTTCGCGGGGATTGGTCTGAGCTTTCAAGAACCGGTCTCCGATACATCAAAGGTCTGCGTTGTTTATTGGGAAAATCCCTAATCGAGATTAGCCTTGTGACAGTATATCTGTTTGCTAACCTCCCGGAAATTCAAGGAGTGCTCAAGTGTTTCGGTATTTATTGGTGTTGTCTCTTATTCTGTTTGCCCAGCCACTACTGGCCGCGTGCAAAGGAAAATCCGGGTTTTGGTCGCTGCCGGACGAACAACAACGCCAACTGCAGGATAGGGCAAGCCGCGCGCCTTTTTCCGAAGGAATTTTGTGGCAGGTCGAAAAGGACGGCATCACATCCTATCTTGTCGGTACGATGCATCTGTTTGATCCGCGTCATGAAACGATATTACGACGGCTGGAACCTCTGCTGAACCAGACCGTCCAGATCTTTTTGGAAACGACTTCCGATCAAGAAACAGCTTTCCAAAAACGATTGAGCACCGATCCGAAGCTTATTCTGTTGACCGAAGGACCAAGCCTGATCGACCTGTTGGGGCAGGAAAGTTGGGACAAACTGTTGCCAGCCATCAAAGCGCGCGGCCTGCCTGGTTTTATCGCTGCGAAATACCAACCTTGGTTTCTCGGTTTGACCCTGTCGATCCCGGCCTGCGCGATACAGGACTTGAAACTAAAGAAGACGGGGCTTGATCGACTTGTCGAAACGGCGGCCCAGACCCGTGGCACTCTCATCCGTTCGCTCGACGACATGGATGCGTTAATCCGGCTGTTTGCCGAAGATCCGATTGCCAAGCAGGTTGAGGGCCTGAAATGGAGCCTGCAATTCGATTTGACGGCTGCGATGTCGGGCGGCAGCGACCTGACCGATCACTATTTTCGCGAAGAAATTCAATTGGGCTGGGATTTCTTGGTTGATAAAACCGTACGCCAGTATGGCGAACGCCCCGAAGACCGGGAAAAGATCACCACTTTGCTAAATGAAATGATGGAAAAGCTGGTCGAAGGTCGCAACCGGACATGGTTTGAAATCCTGTCTGTGGAGCTTGCCCGAACCCCCACCTTCGTCGCCGTCGGCGCATTGCATCTGCCTGGAGAAAACGGTGTGCTGGCGCTGTTACAACGCGATGGGTTTGAAATCACACGCCTGCCCTTGTCGGACGGGTGACAATCGTTGAAACCCCTTCTATAACGCGCCCAAATTCGACCATTTCCGTGCATGAAGGATTCCATTATGACCATCCAGGTTTTCGGCCACAAATCCCCTGACACAGACTCGACCGGTTCGCCCATCATCTGGGCCTGGTATCTGAACGAAGTCAAAGGCGTTGCCGCTGCCCCGAAATTGCTGGGCGAACCCAACACCGAAGCCGATTTCGTGCTGAAGCGTTGGAAACTGGACAAGCCCGAAATCATCAAAGGCGTTGAAGCAGGTGCGCCAGTGGTCATCGTCGACACCAACAACCCCGCAGAATTGCCCGACTCGATTAACGACGCCGACGTGCTGGCGATCATCGACCACCACAAGCTGGTCGGTGGGCTGGAAACCAAGGGCCCGATTGATATCACCATTCGCCCGCTGGCCTGCACCGCCACCATCATGATCGACCTGATGGGCGATGATGCCGCCAAGATGCCCGACGCAATCAAAGGCGCGGCGCTGAGCTGCATCCTATCGGACACGCTGGAATTCCGGTCACCCACAACCACCGATCACGACCGGGAAGTGGTTGAAAAACTGGCCACCGATCTGGGCATCGATATCACCGCCTATGCCGCTGAAATGTTCGAAGCCAAATCAGACGTGTCTGCGTTTTCAGATGCCGAACTGCTGCGGATGGATTCGAAAGAATACAATGTGGACGGCAAGGAATTCCGCGTTTCGGTTCTGGAAACCACGGCACCCAAAATCGTACTGGACCGCAAAGACAGCCTGATGGCTTCGATGGTCGAGGTCGCCAAGGAAGACGGCGCCGATCAGGTGCTGCTGTTCGTCATCGACATTCTGAACGAAGAAGCCACGCTTCTGGTGCCCAACGATCTGGTCAAATCCGTGGCCGAGAAAAGCTTTGGCGCGACCGTGACCGGCGACACCGTGGTTCTGCCCGGCGTCATGAGCCGGAAAAAACAGATCATCCCGAACCTCAAGGTTTGATCCGCAAGCCGGATTCGTTGCTGGCTTGAACAATACCGGCCGTCGCGGTACGCGGCGGCCGGTATTGTTTTCAAAGGTGTTGCAATCCGGCCAACAGGGCCACCACCAAATCACATACTGCGGCACCGACTGAGTGAATAAAATCTCGCACACACGGTCACAACAGCATATGTCCCGGCGCTTTCCATTTGTTGCTGCAACCGGTTTGAGACGTGATATGCAGGCATCGTCCGATCATTCCTTTGACCGCTGAAAGCTCCCGCATGACCCAAATCATTTCTGCCCTGTCCGACATTTCCGACCGTTACGAGGCGCTGTTCGTCGATCTGTGGGGCTGTGTTCATAATGGCGTCACCGCCTATCCCGAAGCGGTCGCCGCGTTACAATCATACCGCCAAAAGGGTGGCATCGTCGTGCTGGTCACCAATTCGCCGAAACCCCGCGCCGGTGTAGCCGAACAGCTGAATATCTTCGGCGTCCCCGAAGATGCCTATGACAGTATCGCCAGCAGCGGAGACAGCGCCCGGTCGGCGATGTTTCAGGGCGCGGTCGGACAAAAGGTCTATTTCATGGGCGAATGGCAACGGGATGAAGGGTTTTTCGAACCCCTGCAAATCCTTGAAAACCCGATCGACATCGCTCGGGTGCCGCTGACAGAAGCCGAAGGTATCGTCTGTTGCGGCCCTAACGATCCGATGGCCGACCCGGACGTCAACCGCGCCGATTTCCTCTATGCCAAAACCAAGGGGTTGAAGCTGCTTTGCGCCAATCCCGATATCATAGTCGACCGCGGTGACATCCGCGAATGGTGCGCCGGGGCGTTGGCGCGACTGTATAGCGATATGGGGGGTGAAAGCCTTTATTTCGGAAAACCGCATCCACCGATTTATGACCTTGCGCGCCGCCGGTTGGCCGCGCTGAACCCGAATATTCCTGACAGTGCCATTCTGGCCATCGGCGATGGACCCCATACCGACATTCAAGGGGCTATGGGTGAAGATATCGATTCCCTGTTCATTTCCGGCGGGCTGGCGCGCGAAGATACGAAAACGTCGCATCAACCCGACAAAGAAGCGCTAGAAACCTATCTGCAAAGGGAAAACACCAATCCCACCTATACGATCGGCCAACTCCGCTAGATTAAAAAGCACTTGATTTTCTGCGCCTGCAAAGTAATAAAGTTGCAGAAATTCCGCTTGAGGCGGAGAAATATTGCTCACCCGAATAAACGGAGGGTCGAATGTTGGACAATCTGCCACGCGGTACGATCTGTATCGAAGACATCGAAATGGGGATGACGCGTCACCTGCGCAAAGTTGTCACCGATGAAGATATCGAGATGTTCGCCAAGGTATCGACCGACCACAATCCGGTACATCTGGATGACGATTACGCTCGGGATACGATCTTCAGTGGCCGCATCGCTCATGGCATGCTGACCGCAGGGCTGATTTCTGCCGTTATCGGCGAACAGTTGCCCGGCCATGGCACCATCTATATGGGCCAGACGTTGAAATTTCTTGCCCCGGTGCGTCCGGGCGATACCGTCACTGCCGAAGTCGAGGTCGTCGATATCGACCATTCCAAGCGTCGGGTGAAACTGGATTGCCGTTGTCTGGTAGACGGCAAGAAGGTGCTGATGGGTGAAGCCACCGTTTTGGCCCCGTCGCGCAAATTCGACTGACCATCAGCATCAGCAGATGCCGGCATTGCCCGATGTAAGAAGGCTTGCACCTGCCTGTCTGCGGGGCTAACCCTTCGCCATGCGTATCATCCGGGATTACACCTATGTCACCGATGCCGATCGCGGCGCAGCCGCTGCGATCGGGAATTTTGACGGCGTCCATCTGGGCCATCAATCGGTGATCGACATTACCCGCCACGAAGCCGACCAGATCGGCGCGCCGCTGGGCATTATGACGTTCGAACCGCATCCGCGCCAATTCTTCGCCCCCAAAGCCCCAGCCTTCCGATTGATGAGCCGGGAAGCGCGCGCGCACCGGCTGGAAAAGCTGGGCATCGAACGGCTGTATGAACTGAATTTCAACGCGGCATTGTCATCGCTGCCCCCCGAAGATTTCGCCTCTGCCGTGATCTGTAACGGTCTGGGCCTGAAACATGTGGTGGTTGGCGCAGATTTCTGTTTCGGCAAAGGCCGCGCCGGCAGCGTAGAAGACCTGAAACGCTTTGGTTCCCAAATGGGATTTGGCGTCACCATCGCGGAACTGCTGAAAGGAAACGGTATCGAAGTGTCGTCGACCGCGATCCGCAACGCGCTGAGCGAAGGCCGCCCACGCGACGCTGCCGCCATGCTGGGCCATTGGCACCGGATCGAAGGCCACGTGATCGGCGGTGATCAGCGCGGCCGGGAATTGGGATTTCCAACCGCGAACATGTCGATCGATGGTTTGCACCCGCCAAAGTTCGGTGTCTATGCGGTACTGGTCGATGTACTGGCCGGACCACACAAAGGCAGCTATCGCGGCGCGGCCTCGATGGGTGTGCGACCGATGTTCGGAGAAAACAAACCGAACTTGGAAACCTATCTATTCGATTTCAAAGGCGACCTCTATGGCACGCCGCTGTCAATCGGTCTGGTCGACTATCTGCGACCTGAGGAAAAATTCGACAGTCTCGACGCGCTGATCAATCAGATGAACGCGGATTGCGACCGCGCACGCACAATTCTGGGTGCATTATGAGCGCCCCCAAGTTGCGCAAACGGTTCTGGGAAACCGTGCCGCTGGAAAAGATGTCCCACGAAGAATGGGAAGCCTTGTGCGATGGCTGCGGCAAATGCTGTCTGAACAAACTGGAAGACGAAGAAACCGGTGATGTCGCGCTGACCAATGTCGCCTGCCGGTTGCTGGATGACAGCACATGTCGATGCGCCCAATACCCGATCCGCCATCAATTCGTGCCCGAGTGCATTGTTCTGAAACCGCAGAACATGGAACACAACCTGTATTGGATGCCGGAAACCTGTGCCTATAAACTGCTGTGGAACGGTGAGAAACTGCACAAATGGCACCCGCTGATCAGCGGCGACCCCGACAGCGTGCATCTGGCCGGAATTTCCATGCGGGGCCGTACAGTGCCAGAATTCGAAGTGTCCGAAGAAGATTGGGAAGACTATATCATAGAGGAGCCGAGCTAATGTTTTTTGCTTCTGACAATGGTGGACCGGCCCATCCGCAGATCTTGCAAGCAGTGATGCAGGCCAATGACGGTTATCGGTCCGGATACGGAGCGGATGCCGAAATGGATCGAGTACGCGATCAGATCCGCGATCTGTTCGAAGCACCCGATGCGGCAGTTTATCTGGTCCCCACCGGCACCGTGGCCAATGTGCTGACGCTGGCAACCCTGTGCCAGCCGTGGCAGTCGATTTTCTGCTCGCCCGTCGCCCATATCGAAGAAGACGAATGCAATGCACCCGAATTCTACACCGGCGGAGCCAAGCTGGCTCTAGTCGGAGAGGGCGACAAGATGACACCCGAAGCATTGCGCAGTGCGATCTTGGCAAAGGGCGGCAGCGTACACAATGCGCAGCGCGGACCGGTGTCGATCACGCAAGTGACCGAACTGGGCCGGATCTATTCCGTAGACGAAATCGAAGCGTTGTGCAGCGTTGCCAAGGAATTCGATCTGCCGGTACATCTAGATGGCGCGCGTTTTGCCAACGCTCTGGTGCAGCTGAATTGCTCTCCGGCCGAAATGACCTGGAAAGCGGGCGTTGACGCGGTCAGCTTCGGTGGCACGAAAAACGGCTGCATGGGTGTCGAAGCGGTGATCTTCTTTGATCCGAAACATGCCTGGGAATTCGAACTGCGGCGCAAACGGGCTGGGCATCTGTTTTCCAAACACCGCTATCTGTCGGCGCAGATGCTGGGCTATCTTCAGGACGGTCTGTGGTTGCAAACCGCACGGCAGGCAAATGAAAACTGTGCCCGGCTGACCACCGGAATGCGGGCACTGACTGGGGTGGATTTTATTGCCGAACCGCAGGCCAACATGATTTTCGCCAAGATGCCGCGGGCGCTGCACCAGCGCCTGTTCGATGCCGGGGCTTATTATTACATCTTGTCAGGTACGTTGGAAGGCAACGACCCTGAAGAGCCATTGCTGGGCCGGTTTGTCTGTGACTGGTCGATCGGGGCCGATGGTGTCGATCAGTTCCTCGCTGCCGCCCAAGACTGATTTCAGTCGGGCAAGGTTTTCAAAAAGGTGCGGATAAGCGTTGCAACCTGTTTAGGATGGGTAAGCGGGGCCATGTGGCCCGCACCTGGGACAACCGCGAGCTGACTGCCCCGGATTCGTCGTTTCAAACCGGCAGCGACCAACCTGATGTATTCAGGCGTGTTCGCGCCTTCGATCAGCAAGGTTGGGACATCAAGCGCCTCGATGGCACCGCTTGCCAGCAATCCTACCGAATCCTCGACCACCTCGGGCGTTGTTTGTTCAACCACTTTGATCTTTTCTGCCATGTCGGCGCGTTGCGACTCGGGCAGGCTGGCCCAAGGTCGACCACCCCCCCATAGATCGGAAAAGGATTTGGCAGCCGTCATCAAATCACCAGCTTTGAGCGCGAGGTCGTAATCCTTCAATTCTGCGTCATGTCGTTGACGGCTGGAAGGATCGTCGGTGAAAGCCACCGCCAGAAACACCGGTTCTATCAGCACCAGAGACCGGACCAGATCGGGCCGTTCCGTTGCCAGACGCAGCGCAACCGTTGTTCCGAAAGAATGGCCGATCAGATCCGTCGGACCGTCGAGAAGATCCACCGCCATATCCACCGTGGTCCTTTGCAGCGGACCACGGTAGTCCCATTTGCCGCTTTTGCCATGACCGGGGATATCGAACGCGGTCATATGCAACAGGTCTTCCAACTGCGCCGCCATCCCCTTCCACGCCCCGGAATGGCCCAAGGTACAATGAAGCAGCAAAGCTTCGCGCGGGCCCGATCCGAATTCAGTCCAATAGGTCGGAAAACCGCCCTTCACTCCTTCAGGCATGGCTCAAAGATCACCCGCCAGATGCGCGTCCAGATCGTCGAGACGGTCCTGACCCCAGAATTTCTGACCGCTATCGACGATGAAAAAGGGCGACCCGAACACGCCGTCGGCCACTGCCTGTTCCAGATTGGACGCATAGGTTTCCGCCCCGGCCAACAAACCTCGGTCCGCCAATGCGGGATCAAAACCTGCGCGTTGCAGGCAGTCCTTGATCACTGCATCCTCTGCGATGTTCTTTTCTTCGGCCCAGCAGGCAGCGTGAAGCGCATCAACCAACGCGGCTAGATCGCCACCCCCAGCATTTTGGGCAGCAATGATCGCATAAGACGACGGTGCGGCATTTGTCGGCCAATGGGCCGGTTTCATGTTCAGCTTTATTCCCAGCTTACGCGCTTGGCGCGGCAACTCCTGCGCCCGATAATCAACCCTAGAAGGGTGCCGTTCAGGCACCGGAACGCCTCCGGTACGGGTGAAGCCTGAAATGATATCGAAGGGTTTGTAAGTGATGCTGACTGCATGGCGCTTTGCGATCTCGTCCAACCGATCGCCCACAAGATAGGCATAGGGTGAAAGAGTCGAAAAATAGTAATCAATATGCGCCATCCACGTTACTCCCCTACTGCATAGCTTTGCCTGACCGTAGTGAGATGCTAAGCGGTGTCAACAACACGAATCAGTCAACTCGACCAATCTGGGGAACTGTCGGCATGTCCACACTCAACGAACCGAAACTGATTTCTGGGAATGCCAACTTGCCCTTGGCACAGTCTATCGCCCGGCGCATGTCGATCCACCGGGGACGGAAGATAAACCTGTGCGACGCCCGGATCGAACGCTTCAACGATCAGGAAATCTTCGTCGAAGTCTATGAAAATGTCCGCAATGAAGACATGTTCATCATTCAACCGACCTCCTGCCCGGCCAACGACAACCTGATGGAACTCTTGATCATGGCCGACGCGCTGCGCCGATCATCGGCCGCGCGGATCACTGCGGTGATCCCCTATTTCGGTTATGCCCGTCAGGACCGCCGAACCAAGGCGCGCACCCCGATCACGGCCAAACTGGTTGCTAACATGCTGGTCGAAGCGGGGATCGAACGGGTTCTGACGCTGGATCTTCACGCGACGCAGATTCAGGGCTTTTTCGATATTCCGGTCGACAACCTCTATGCCTCACCGATTTTTGCGCTGGATGTTCAGACCCAGTTTGCCGGATCGCTGGACGACGTGATGGTTGTCTCCCCCGATGTCGGCGGTGTGGCCCGCGCCCGCGAATTGGCCAAACGGATCAATGCGCCGCTGTCGATCGTCGACAAACGCCGCGAAAAGCCCGGCGAAGTTGCCGAAATGACGGTGATCGGCAATGTCGAGGGTAAGAAATGTATCATTGTTGACGACATGTGCGACACGGCCGGCACGCTGTGCAAAGGGGCCGAAATCCTGATGGAACATGGCGCAAGCGAAGTACACGCCTATATTTCCCATGGGGTATTGTCGGGACCCGCAGTCGAACGGATCACTAACTCAGTGATGAAATCGCTGGTGATCACGGATTCGATCCAACCAACGCCGGAAGTGCTGGCGACACCGAATATCCGCATTCTGCCGACAGCACCGATGTTTGCACAGGCAATCCTGAACACCTGGAACGGCACCAGTGTATCGTCTCTGTTTGAAACCAACACATTGGAACCGATCTATGAAGGTCAGTTCAAAGTGTGACTTTCGAAACATTGAAAAGATGAGGGTGCCTGATGGCACCCTTTTTTATGGGATATCCCATTCATCATCGTCGCGCAGTTCGCCGATCGCCATCCACGATACACGGATGCGCGCGATCCGGGTGTTGTCCCAAGTGTTGAAAACGATATCGAAATCTTTTTCCGTGATTTCCTGAGCGTAGACATCGCTGCGGATGTTGGTGGAATAATCCACGTCCCATAGCGATACAGAACAGGTCACCGCCGGGGCAGATTTGAACGGTTCGCTGAAGGTTACCTTCTGTCGACGTTCGCGATTTCCCGCACCGGTCCACATTTCGCCGCCATCTTCGAAATCAGTAAACAGGACGACATCGCCCTGATCGATCCCTGTCAAATTCGATCTTATTTTCTTCATGACAGATAATTGCGCCGTGAACTCTGTCAGGGTCAACCGTCAAATGAAAAAGGCCCCAAACTGGGGCCTTTTCTTGTCTCTACAACGATCCCAAACTCAGAGATTTGCTTGGTTCACATCCAGGCCGATATGGGTGCCCATCGCGACCATATCCGACAACAGCTTGGCAGCATCGTCGACCGGACCCGGTTCGTTTTTGAACACTTCTTTCGCCTTGTTCAGCGCATCGGCAGCGGCCTGAACCATGCTGTCGATGTCTTGCTGCGTGACGTCGGCCCGCGGGATGGCGCGTTCAGCCAGGACCGAGATCGAAGCGGCGCTGATTTCAGCAAACCCGCCGGTCACAACATATTCCGCTTCACCTTCCGGGCCGTTGACCCGCAACACGCCGGGGCGCAGGGTGGTGATGGTCGGAGCATGGCCAGCCATCGCCGTCATGTCGCCATCCGCACCCGGGATCTGGACCTGCTCGACCGCGAACGACGCAACGCGCCGTTCGGGGCTAACCAGATCGAATTGCACTGTCTCAGCCATTCAGGGCCTCCTTAGGCTGCTTCAGCAGCCATTTTCTCGGCTTTTGCGATCACTTCATCGATGCCACCAACCATGTAGAAGGCTGCTTCGGGCAGGTGGTCGTATTCACCGGCCACAACGGCTTTGAACGATGAGATCGTGTCTTCCAGCGGCACCTGGACACCGTCCGAACCGGTGAACACTTTCGCCACGTCGAAAGGCTGCGACAAGAAGCGTTCGATCTTACGAGCACGGGCCACAGCCAGTTTGTCGTCTTCGCTCAGTTCGTCCATGCCGAGGATGGCGATGATGTCCTGCAGCGATTTGTAACGCTGAAGCACCTGCTGAACGTCGGTTGCGACTTTGTAGTGTTCTTCACCAATGATCAGCGGATCCAGCAGGCGCGAAGTCGACCCCAGCGGGTCAACCGCCGGATAAATGCCTTTTTCCGAAATCGAACGATCCAGAACGGTCGTTGCATCGAGGTGAGCAAACGAAGTTGCCGGTGCAGGGTCGGTCAAGTCATCCGCAGGCACATACACGGCCTGAACCGACGTGATCGAACCGTTCTTGGTCGACGAGATGCGTTCCTGCATTGCGCCCATGTCGGTTGCCAGCGTCGGCTGATAACCCACGGCCGAAGGAATACGGCCCAGAAGTGCCGACACCTCGGAACCCGCTTGGGTAAAGCGGAAGATGTTATCCACGAAGAACAGAACGTCCGAACCGGTGTCATCACGGAACTGTTCCGCCAGGGTCAGACCCGACAAAGCGATCCGCATACGCGCACCCGGAGGTTCGTTCATCTGACCGTAGACCAGCGCAATTTTCGAGTCGACCAAGTTATCGGGAACGATAACGCCGGATTCGATCATTTCGTGATACAGGTCGTTACCTTCACGGGTCCGTTCGCCAACACCCGCGAACACGGACACGCCCGAGTGCACTTTTGCGATGTTGTTGATCAGTTCCATGATCAGAACGGTTTTACCAACGCCAGCACCACCGAAGAGGCCGATTTTACCGCCTTTGGTGTAAGGGGCCAGTAGGTCGATCACCTTGATGCCTGTCACCAGAATTTCGGTTTCGGTCGACTGTTCTGCAAATGTCGGCGCTTCGCCGTGGATGGCGCGGCGTTCAGTTGCTTCAACCGGACCTTTTTCGTCAACCGGATCGCCGGTCACGTTCATGATCCGACCCAAAGTTGCGGTCCCGACCGGCACCGAAATCGGGCCTTTGGTATCGATCACGGCCTGACCGCGAACCAGACCTTCGGTCGCGTCCATCGCGATGGTACGAACGGTCCCTTCGCCCAAGTGCTGAGCCACTTCCAGAATCAGGGTCTTGCCATTGTTTTCAGTGGTCAATGCGTTCAGGATCGGCGGCAGCTCGTCCCCAAATTGCACGTCCACAACAGCGCCGATCACCTGAGTGATTTTGCCTTCTGCGTTTGCCATTGTTTCGTCTCCGTTCTCTTAGAGCGCCTCAGCGCCCGAGATAATTTCGATAAGCTCGTTGGTGATCACGGCCTGACGCGAGCGGTTATACTCGATCGTCAGTTTGTCGATCATCTCGCCCGCGTTCCGGGTTGCGTTGTCCATAGCGGACATCCGCGCACCTTGTTCAGACGCACCGTTTTCCAGCAGGGCCGCGAAGATCTGCGTTGCCACACCGCGCGGCAGCAGATCAGCCAGAATGGCCTCTTCGTCGGGTTCATAATCATACAGGGTGGTTTCCCCTGCGTCTTCCTCGGCCTCGAACGAGGCCGGAATGACTTGCTGAACGGTCGGGATTTGAGAAATCACCGACTGGAAACGGCTATAGAAAATCGTCGCCACATCAAATTCACCGGCGTCGAAGCGATTGAGAAGATCGCGTGCGATGTCTTGTGCATTGACGTACCCGACCGATTTCACCTCGGCCAGATCAACGTGGCCGATAAACAGATCGCCCAAGTCTCGTTTCAGCTGTTCACGACCTTTTTTGCCAACAGTCAAAATCTTGACCGTCTTGCCTTGGGCAACCAGTTCCTGAGCTTTGCTGCGGGCCGTCTTCACGATCGAGCTGTTAAAGCCACCGCACAGACCGCGTTCGGAGGTCATGACCACCAACAGCTGCACCTGATCCGATCCGGTTCCCGACAGCAGCTTAGGGGCGCTGTCGGAAGATCCAACCGAGGCGGCCAGTCCGGCCATGACGGCATTGAACCGTTCGGTATACGGACGCGAAGCTTCTGCAGCATCCTGCGCGCGGCGAAGCTTCGCCGCGGCAACCATCTGCATGGCCTTGGTGATCTTACGAGTGTTTTTCACACTCCCGATCCGGTTTTTTAGGTCCTTGAGATTCGGCATTGCCTTATCTCCCCCTTATGCGAAGTCAGCGGCGAAATCGTCCAGCGCAGCCTTGATTTTGTCTGCCAGCTCGCCTTTGACCTTCCGGTCATTGTTGGTGATATCTGCCAACAAATCGGCGTTCTTGCCGCGCAGATGCGCCAGCATGCCAGCTTCGAACCGACCGACATCCTTAACGTCGATTTTATCCAGGTAACCGTTGGTGCCTGCGTAAATAACGCAAACGATTTCGGCACTGGTCAGCGGCGAATATTGTGGCTGCTTCATCAGTTCGGTCAGGCGTGCGCCACGATTCAGAAGCTGCTGGGTTGCGGTATCAAGGTCGGACCCGAACTGTGCAAACGCGGCCATTTCGCGGTACTGAGCCAGCGACAGTTTCACCGGACCAGCAACCGAAGACATTGCTTTGGTTTGAGCCGACGATCCAACACGCGACACCGAAAGACCGGTGTTCACAGCAGGGCGGATACCCTGGTAGAACAGTTCGGTTTCCAAGAAGATCTGACCGTCGGTGATCGAAATCACGTTGGTCGGAATAAACGCGGACACGTCGCCGCCTTGGGTTTCGATGATCGGCAACGCGGTCAGGGACCCCGAACCGTAATCTTCGTTCAGCTTTGCCGAACGTTCCAGCAGGCGCGAATGAAGATAGAAAACGTCACCCGGATAAGCTTCACGCCCCGGCGGACGACGCAGCAGCAGCGACATCTGGCGATAGGACACAGCCTGTTTCGACAAGTCATCATAGATGATCAGAGCGTGGCGACCGTTGTCCCGGAAATGTTCGGCCATGGCAGTTGCCGAATAGGGGGCCAAGAACTGCATCGGCGCCGGATCGGACGCGGTAGCAGCCACAACGATCGTGTACTCGATCGCGCCACTTTCTTCGAGCTTCTTCACCAACTGCGCAACGGTCGAACGCTTCTGACCGATTGCAACATAGATGCAGTACAGTTTCTTCGACTCATCATCACCAGCGGCTTCGTTATACGATTTCTGGTTCAAGATGGTGTCGAGAGCGATCGCGGTTTTACCGGTCTGACGGTCGCCAATGATCAATTCGCGTTGGCCACGGCCTACGGGGATCATCGCGTCCACAGATTTCAGGCCGGTCGCCATCGGTTCATGCACGGATTTACGCGGGATAATGCCCGGCGCTTTCACGTCAGCGACAAGGCGCTTGGATGCGTTCAGATCACCTTTGCCATCAATCGGGTTGCCCAGACCATCAACAACGCGGCCCAGAAGTTCGTCACCGGCAGGCACGTCAACGATGGAGTTGGTGCGCTTGACAGTATCGCCTTCCTTGATGTCGCGGTCAGTACCGAAGATCACGACGCCGACATTGTCGCTTTCCAGGTTCAGAGCCATCCCGCGGACACCGCCGGGGAATTCGACCATTTCACCAGCCTGAACATTGTCGAGGCCATAGACGCGGGCAATACCGTCACCGACGGAGAGCACGCGACCAACCTCGGCAACTTCGGCGTCCTGACCGAAGTTTTTGATCTGGTCTTTCAGGATCGCAGAAATCTCTGCAGCTTGGATACCCATTTATCCGACCTCTTTCATTGCATTCTGGAGGGAGCTGAGCTTGGAGCGGATCGAGGTATCGATCATCTTCGAGCCCACTTTAACAACAAGACCGCCGATGAGGCTTTCATCAACGGTCGCATTCAGTTTGACTTCTTTCCCGACGCTGGCGGTCAGGGTTTTGGCCAGCTTATCCGACTGAGCCTTGGTCAACGCTTTGGCGCTGGTAACATCGGCGGTCACTTCACCCTTGTCTTCGGCAATCAGCGCTGCCAGCTGCTGCAACAGCTGCGGCAGAACGAACAGACGACGCTTCTGCGCCATCAGTGCCAGACCGTCCTTCATCACAGGACGCAGGCCCATCTTGTCCGCCACGGCGGTGATGGCCTTTTGTTGATCTTCGCGCGATACCAGCGGCGAGCTGATCAGCCCACGCAAATCGTCGCTTTCCGCCAAAGCGGCGGAAAGATCGGCTACATTAGGTTCGATTTTCGCGAGAGTCTTATTCTCTTTCGCGATCTCGAAGATGGCGGTGGCATAGCGTGCAGCAATGCCTGAGGAGATCGAAGCTGGTTCGGACACGTCCACCCTTCCGACTATTCTGGCCCCGTCTCGGGCCGCTTGGACCCGCCCCGAAGGCGTTTGGATCATTGACCTGCGTCAACGCATCAAAATCGGCGTGGGTGTAGCAGAGCAATCCTCACCTAGCAACCTGCTATAGATTCTTCGTATACAAAAGAATACCACTTATTTTCAAATAGTTAATCTGGGTGCGACCGTTTGCACATCAATTCGGGTGTAAAAAAAGCACTCCTTTTCCACAGCTTTTTCGATTCCCTACCTGCAATGGTGGCAAATCCACCACAAAGCGTTAACGCTATCGGTCATAGCAAGCGCAAGAGTCGGGTCGAACCGGAGTGAACACACGACCTTATCTCCATCCGTTTCAACTGTCTGAAACGATCTAAACCGGCTTCGGTTTCTTTGCCGGCGTGGGCGACAGGATCGACAGCGGCTTGCGCACCGCTTCGCGCAGGCCCGGCCCGCTGGGGGCTTGGACGCGTTTTGACACCTCAACCATGATCACCCCGCCAGACACCACCATCGACAGGGAATGCCCCATCTGTTCCAACATCGCGCCGGTCTTGCGCCAGAACCGACGTTGCGACGGGGGTTGATACAGCGTGGTTTCGTTGCGTTCCGGCATGAAGTGATGCCGCTTCAACTGATTTTCCAACTGGCTTAACGTGTAGGGTCGGCCATATCCGAACGGTGTGCGATCGCTGCGCGACCACAGTCCGGCACGATTGGGGACGATAAACAAGGCTTTGCCCCCCGGCCCGAGCACCCGAAAACATTCGTCGAGCAACGCAGAGGGCTGTTCGCTGGTTTCCAATCCGTGCATCAACACCAGTCTATCGACATGGCCCGTTTCAATCGGCCAGGACACTTCTTCGCACAACACCGACAGGTTTGGCATCCCTGCGGGCCAGGGCATTACCCCTTGCGGGCCAGGCATCAATGCGGTCACCCGCCGGGCATCCTTCAGATAGGGGCGCAACAACGGCACCGCGAAACCGAACCCGACCACGGTCTGCCCATGCGCTTCGGGCCACATCTTCTTGACCTCGTCGCGCACGGTTTTCTGCGCCGCGCGCCCCAAAGTGCTGCGGTAGTAGAAATTGCGCAGGTCTTGAACATCAAGATGCATTGCAGCCGGTTCCCTGATCCGCCACTGTGGGCCTAGAATAACAATCAGTTGAGGAAATGCCATGCCCCTTGAGCTTGTCACCGTCCCCTGTCTTAAGGATAATTACGCTTATCTGGTGCATGACGCGGAAACTGGTGAAACCGCGCTGATCGATGCGCCCGAAGCGGGGGCTATCGCCGCCGTACTGGAAGACAAGGGCTGGACGCTCAGTCATGTGCTGCTGACACATCATCACTGGGACCATATCGATGGGCTGACCGACCTGCTGAAAGATCATCCCGCAAAAGTGATTGGCGCGAAAATCGACGCCCATCGGTTGCCACCACTGGATCGTGCGGTGGTCGAAGGGGACACGCTGATTATCGGCAGCGAAGCGATACAGGTGATCGATGTGTCCGGGCACACGATTGGCCATATCGCGTTCTATTTCCCCGAAAGCAAGTTGGCGTTTACCGCTGACAGCCTGATGGCGCTGGGATGCGGGCGGTTGTTCGAAGGCACCCCGGACCAAATGT
This sequence comes from Thalassovita gelatinovora, assembly GCF_001458355.1. GTDB lineage: Bacteria > Pseudomonadota > Alphaproteobacteria > Rhodobacterales > Rhodobacteraceae > Thalassobius > Thalassobius gelatinovorus. Next base: position 327,086 of record NZ_CYSA01000015.1, read on the forward strand.
TCGACAGCCTGTCGAAACTTGCGACGTTGCCAGCGGACACAATGATCTGTTCCGGTCATGAATACACCCAATCGAACGGGAAATTCGCGCTGACCATTGATCCTGACAATCCTGCGCTTATCTCTCGTATGAGGCAGGTCCAAACGGCACGTGAACAGGGTGAAGCGACCGTTCCCAGCATGTTATCGGAAGAGCTGGCAACAAACCCGTTCCTGCGCTGCAATGATCCCGGCATAAAGGCGTCAGTTGGCATGATCGATGCACAGCCTTCAGCAGTCTTCGCCGAGATCAGAAAGCGTAAGGATAATTTCTGAACACGCGCCCAGCGGATCGGCAAATGTAAGAATTATAAGGTGTCACAGGTAGAAAAGACTTGAAGCCGACAGGATATCGACCAAACTTTAATGTTAACAGGCCATGGTCGACCGGACGTTGTAGTAAACAAGCTTCGGATTTTTCGACCCAATTATTGGAAGGAGCACTGCCGTGCCTTCATTCTCGAATACGCTGGAACAGGCGATCCACGCAGCGCTGGCTTTGGCCAATGCCCGCAAACACGAATTTGCAACGCTGGAACATCTTCTACTCGCTCTGATCGACGAACCCGACGCGTTGCGCGTGCTCAAGGCCTGTTCGGTGGACACCGAAGAACTGCGTGGCACCCTGATCGAATTTGTCGACGACGACCTGTCCAATCTGGTTACCGAAATCGATGGATCCGAAGCGGTCCCCACCGCTGCCTTCCAGCGGGTGATTCAGCGTGCCGCGATTCACGTCCAAAGCTCTGGCCGGACAGAAGTGACCGGAGCCAATGTTCTGGTGGCGATTTTCGCCGAACGCGAATCGAACGCCGCCTATTTCCTGCAAGAACAGGATATGACCCGGTATGACGCGGTGAATTTCATCGCCCATGGCGTGGCCAAGGACCCGTCTTATGGCGAAACCCGCCCGGTCGAAGGATCGGAACCGATGGAAGAAGACATCAACCACGGGACCGCCTCTGAAACCATCGATCCCAAGGAATCCGCGCTTGGCAAATATTGCGTCAATCTGAATGTCAAATCGCAAAAAGGCGACATCGACCCGTTGATCGGCCGCACCCACGAGGTGGAACGCTGTATTCAGGTTCTGTGCCGCCGTCGCAAGAACAACCCGCTGCTGGTTGGTGATCCGGGCGTTGGTAAGACCGCCATCGCCGAAGGGTTGGCGCGCAAGATCGTGGCCGGCGAAACACCCGAGGTTCTGGCCAATACCACCATCTATTCGCTCGACATGGGCGCGCTTCTGGCTGGCACCCGCTATCGCGGTGATTTCGAGGAACGGCTGAAAGCGGTGATGACCGAATTGGAAGAACATCCCGACGCGGTGCTTTTCATCGACGAAATTCACACCGTGATCGGCGCCGGGGCAACGTCGGGCGGCGCGATGGATGCGTCGAACTTGCTGAAGCCCGCGTTGCAGGGCGGCAAGCTGCGCTGCATGGGGTCGACCACTTACAAGGAATTCCGCCAGCATTTCGAAAAAGACCGCGCCCTGTCGCGCCGGTTCCAAAAAATCGATGTGAACGAACCTTCGGTCGAAGATACGGTAAAAATCCTCAAGGGTCTGAAACCTTATTTTGAAGACCATCACGGCATCAAGTTCACCAATGACGCCATCAAGGCGGCGGTGGATTTATCGGCCCGCTATATCAACGACCGCAAACTGCCCGACAAGGCGATTGATGTGATCGACGAAGCCGGGGCGGCACAGCATCTGGTCATCGAATCCAAGCGTCGGAAAACCATTGGCGTCAAGGAAATCGAATCCGTAGTCGCCAAGATCGCCCGCATCCCGCCGAAAAATGTGTCCAAGGATGATGCAGAGGTTCTCAAGGATCTGGAAAAGTCGTTGAAACGCGTCGTTTTTGGTCAGGACACCGCCATCGAAGCGCTGTCTTCGGCCATCAAGCTGGCGCGTGCAGGCCTGCGCGAACCCGAAAAACCGATCGGCAACTACCTGTTCGCGGGGCCGACCGGTGTCGGCAAAACCGAAGTCGCCAAACAGTTGGCCGATACGCTGGGTGTGGAACTGCTGCGCTTCGACATGTCCGAATATATGGAAAAACACGCGGTGTCCCGCCTGATCGGTGCGCCTCCGGGTTATGTCGGCTTTGATCAGGGCGGCATGTTGACCGATGGCATCGATCAGCACCCGCATTGCGTGCTGTTGCTTGACGAGATGGAAAAGGCGCATCCGGATGTCTACAACATCCTGTTGCAGGTGATGGATCACGGCAAACTGACCGATCACAACGGTCGCACGGTGGATTTTCGTAACGTGGTGCTGATCATGACCTCGAACGCGGGTGCCGCCGAACAGGCCAAGGCCGCCATCGGGTTTGGCCGCGACCGCCGGACCGGAGAAGACACCGCCGCGATCGAACGCACCTTCACGCCGGAATTCCGCAATCGTCTGGACGCGGTGATCAGCTTTGCACCGCTGCCCAAGGATGTGATCCTGCAGATCGTTGAAAAGTTTGTGTTGCAGCTTGAGGCCCAGTTGCTGGACCGCAATGTGCATATCGAACTGACCCGGCCTGCCGCCGAATGGCTGGCCGACAAAGGGTACGACGACAAGATGGGGGCCCGACCATTGGGCCGGGTAATTCAAGAATACATCAAGAAGCCGCTGGCCGAAGAGTTGCTCTTTGGTAAGCTGGCCAAGGGGGGCCTGGTCAAGGTCGGCGTGAAAAACGGCGAAATCGATCTGCGTATCGAAGGCCCTGAACGGCAGCGCATTTCCGGTGACAAACCACCCTTGTTGACCGCAGACTGATGAAGCTCTTCGGATTTTTTCTGGGGTTCGCCCTCGCAGCGCAATCCGCTGCGGGGGCGCCGCTTTTTCAATGGCCGGTCGACTGCACCCTTGGCGACAGCTGCTATATCGAAGACTACGTTGATCATGACCCGGCAGCGCACAACATCCGTGACTTTTCCTGCGGCATCAACACACGCGATGCCCACAAGGGCACCGATATCGCACTGCTGAGTTTCGATGAAATTGACGCTGGCATCACCGTTCGCGCCGCCGCTTTTGGTCGGGTCGAACGGATTCGCGACAGCATGGCTGATGACCGATTGATGCGCGGCGTCACCAAGGAAAACGCCTGTGGCAACGCGGTGCTGATGACCCATGGTGATGGCTGGCAAACGTTGTATTGCCACATGAAGCTGAGCTCGGTGTTGGTCAAGCCCGGCGACGTGCTGCAACCCGGTGACGCATTGGGTCAGATCGGCCTGTCGGGGCAGACCAACCATCCGCACCTGCATTTCCAGGTCATCAAAGATGGCAAGATCGTCGATCCGTTTGATGCCGCCACGACGGAAAGCTGCGCCGATCCGGTTGAATCCCTGTGGGACGATCCGGTGGAGTATTATCGCACCGGTCTGGTGACCGCAGGTTTCGCCAACAAGATCCCCTCGATCCAAGAAGTCCAAAGCGGCGCGGTCCGGCTACAATCCAGCGCGGCCGATGACCCGCTGGTCGTCTATTCGCTGTCCGGTGATGCCCAAGCCGGTGATCTGTTGACGATCTGGGCCAACGGTCCGCAGGGCGAAGTGTTCCGAAAGCAAATACCGATGGAAAACCCGCAACGCGCCGTGATGCGCGCGGTGGGCCGCAAAGCCCCTGCCGGTGGATGGCCGCAAGGTGCCTATGTGGGCGAAGCGCAGTTGACCCGCAACGGCACGATCATCGCGCATCGCTTTGCCCATGTGACGGTGGAATGATATCAGCCACCGCGTCAGTACTCGCCTACCTCTCGGTGAGTTTCAATTCGATCCGTCGATTCTGCGCCCGTGCCTCGGGCGTGTCATCGGGATTGACCGGCTGATATTGGCCGAAACCATTAGCGCTTAACCGGTTTGGCGGAATACCAAGGTTTTGCACCATGAACCGCACCACCGACAACGCCCGTGCCTGGCTCAGCTCCCAGTTGTCGGCAAATTCGGCCCCGACCGCGATCGGACGATCATCGGTATGACCATCGACCCGAATGATCCAGTCGATTTCCTTGGGGATATCACCGGCAATTTCGCGCAGGATCGACGCGACATTGGCGATTTCGCCCGCGCCTTCCGGGGAAAGATCCGCGCTGCCCGATGCGAACAGCACCTCTGACGAAAATACGAAACGGTCGCCGACGATCCGAACCCCTTCGCGTTCGCTCAGCAATTCACGCATCCGGCCAAAAAATTCGCTGCGATACTGTTCCAAGTCCTTCTTTTCAGCCGTGAGTTGCTGCCTTTCTTGTTCCAGTCGAAGCCTTTCTGCCTCTTCCAGCAGCCGTCTTTTCCGTTCTTCGGCCGCCGCGCGGGCCAGAGCAGCGTTAAGATCCGAACCTAGATTTTCAATCCGCACATTCGAGGCAGAATCGCGTTCCTTGTAGTCGTCCAGCAAGGCTTGCAGGCTGGACAATTGTGTCCGCATTGCCGCAAGCTGCTGATTCAACAGCGCCTGCTGGCGTTGTGCTTCGGTGGATTGGGCCTTTGCCTGCGACAGCATTTTATTCGCGGCCTCAGCCAGAACCGCCTGCCGCTCTGCTTCGCTCAGACTGTCGCGCGAAGCCTGCTCAGCAGCCAGCTTTGCCGCCAGCGCACGAGCCAGTTCTTGCTGTAATGCGGTTTCATCTTGCTGCATCGCCGCGCGGGTATTGGCGGCTTCCTGTTCGGCGGCTGCCCGGGCCTGACGCGCCAATTCGGCTTGTTCTTCCGCCGTCAGCTTGGCGGCCAGCGCTTCGGTCAGTTTGGCAGTCAAGTCTATACGCGCCGCGTCTGCCGCCGCCAGCAATGTCAGGGTCTCTTCGGCTTTGCGCCGCTGTTCATCGAGCGACAAGGTTATCGCGGTCAGTTCCGCATCGGCATTTTTCAACTTCTCGCGCAAGGCTTCTGCCGCAGCGGCTTCGGTCAGTCGCGCTGTTTCCTCTTCGCTCAGTTCATTTTGCAGCGTTTCGACCCGCGCACTTAACGTCGCATTTGCCGTTTCCACATCTTTGTTCTGAGCCTGAAGGTCAGCAATCAGCGCCGCCAGAGCTTCGCGTTTTGCCGCCGCCAGCCGGGCGGCTTCGGCCCCGGCATCGATCTCGTTGCGAGCCTGCGCCAAAGCCAAGTTCAGCGCTTCGCGTTCATCGATAAGATCGGCCTGTTCCTGTTGCAGCGCCGCGATACTGCCGCGCGCTTCTTCGCGCTGTGCCAACAATGCCGTAACCCGCGCTTCGAAATCGGTGATTTTCAGATTGGCATCTGCCAATGCGGCAGCCTGATTGTCCCGTTCCACGGTCAGGGACGCGATCAAAGCTTCACGCGTCTCCGCTTGCTGACGGGCCGCAGACAGGGTCGCGTCCAATTCACCCACCCGTTCGGTCAATTGCGCACTGCGCCGTTTTTCCAATCCCAACGCGTCAGCCAATGCGGCGATTTCAACCGACAGGGAATCAAGTTCGCTTTCCTGTCCACTGATCGTTTCGCGCAGCACGAATTGCACCACCATGAAGATGGTCAGCACGAACATCAGCACCAGCAGAAGACCGGTCATCGCATCCACGAAACCGGGCCAGATCGAGCTTTGAAAGCGTTGTCCGGTGCGGCGCGAAAGGGCCATGATCAGCCCTCCTTATCCTTGGTCCGAGCGCTGCGCATTTGAGGGTGATCGGCTTCGGCGATGCGATTCTGTGCCACCAACCGGGTCAAAGACGCGATATCCATGCGCAGTTCAGCCATGGTTTCCTGACGTCCGGCGCTGATTTCTTCCAGAATGCGCAGCAACTGCACATCCATTGACCGCAACCGCATCCGGCTTTCCGCATCCAGCCCTTCGCCGCTTCCGCCTTCGCTCATAATCTCGATCAGCCGCTCCTGACCGTCGGCGACACGTTCCAACGCATCATGAACCGGGCGATTTCCGGCCAGACGGTCGGTCAACCGTTCAATCGATCCAGCCAGACTGCCCAGTTTGGCGTCGACTTCGGCCCGACCTGCTTCGGTATGAACGAACAACTGCCGCATCTGATCCATCTGTTCCAGCATATGATCAAGAATTTGCGCGGCGGCAGAAAATTCGCCGCTCCCATCCCCCTCACCGGACGAAAAGGCCACCCGAGTGATCGTCGACAACCATTCCTCAAGTTCCCGGTAAAACCGGTTCTGACCATGACCGGCCAAGAGTTCCAACAACCCAACCACCAAGGACCCGGCCAGACCCAGCAAGGACGATCCGAACGCCACCCCCATACCAGAAAGCTGAGCATCAAGCCCGCTCATCAAGCGGCCGAACGTATCCACACCGCTTTCACCTTCGGCCGGCGCCAGACTGCGGATCGTATCGACCAGCGCGGGCACCGTGGTCGCAAGACCGTAAAACGTCCCCAACAGTCCCAAAAAGATCAACAGGTTGACGATATATCGCGTGATTTCGCGCGCTTCGTCGATCCGTGTCGCCACCGAATCCAGAATTGATCTGGTCGAGGATGAACTGATCTGCATCTGGGAATTGCGACTGCGCAACAACGTGGCCAGCGGCGCAAGCAGGCTTGGCGCGTGGCGGTCTTCTTGCCGGGTTCCGTTCGAAGCGAAGTCTTCGATCCAGCGCACTGAACTAAACAATTGCGCCATCTGCCAGAAACAGGCGATCACGCCGAGCGCGAAAACGAACAGGATGAACCCGTTCAGGTAAGGGTTGGCTTCGAAAACCGGCAAAATCCGTGGCAGGGCGAGAACGACAACAAAGCCGCTCAACGCCAAGACCAGAAGCATCAGCAAAATCTGGCGGACGGGTGGTGAAAATTGCGGCTCGGCCTCGCGGTCCGTCTGTACCATTCGGACAGATCCCGACACTGTTTTAATTACCAGAACCTTATGCTGAAAAGGCTATCAAGCCAAGGTCTTATGCGCGAATTTCCCGAACACGATCCGACAACCAGTCCAAATCTGGATCACGGATTCCCAGTTGGTGCAAATGCGCGGCGGTATTGTACAGATATTCAGCATTCGGACCGCGCCCGCCATGGGCATGGGCAATCACGTGCGCCTGTTGTTCCAACGCCATTCCGCCGCAATATTGACCATGCACCGGATCGACCACATAGGTCACCGCTTCGACACGGCGACCATCGTTCAGATCCACTTGCAACCTTCGTTCCAGATAAGCAGAACTGACCAATTCGCGTTCGCGCAAGTCTTCCAGGACGCGGCTTTCTTCGTCAGGGTGAACCGCCAGCGCCAAGCCGTTGCATTGCAACGCTTCGACTGCGTCTAGCGCCAATACCAGACCGGGTTTTTCTTCGCTGCCGCGATGATGGATCGACCACATGCAGAAACTGCGATGATACCCCGGCAAACGGGCCAGCACGCTTTCAACCGGGTTGAAACCCGGATTCCAAAGGAGTGATCCATAACCGAATACCCACATTGTCATGCCGCTGGTCCTTTCAATCTGCCCCCTGTAAACACCACAGCGAACGATAGGAAAAGGGGCCTGCGCGTGAAACGGTTGTTGATTGTCATCCTGATCGCTGCCGGGCTTTGGTCCGGCTACTGGTTTGTCGGGGCACAAAGAGTCAAATCGGGCTTTGCCGACTGGTTCGAAGCGCGTCGGGGCGAAGCATGGGCAGCGGAATATTCCGCCCTGAGCGTGCAGGGTTTTCCCAACCGGTTCGACACCACCTTCACCGATCTGGAATTGGCCGACCCGGCCACCGGCTGGGCTTGGCAAGTGCCGTTTTTCCAGATCCTCGCACTGAGCTATCAACCGAACCATGTGATCGCGATCTGGCCAGATCAGCAATTGGTTGCTACGCCGACCGATAAATACGACATCAGTAGCGCCAAGATGCAGGCCAGCGTCGTTACCGGCAAAAATTCCAACCAGGCGCTGGATCGCGCCAATCTGGTTGCCGATAGTCTGCAAATCACCCGACGCGACCACGACGCCACCACGATGACCGCGCTTCATCTCGCAGTACGGCGCGACGAAGTTCAGACCGGCCTTTACCGCTTTGCCCTGACGGCCGACGATCTTGCCCCGTCTTCGGCGTTTCGCAAGTTGGTGGATCGCAGCGACCGGCTGCCGCGCACCCTGTCGGCATTCAGCGCCGATATGCAGGTCAGCTTCGACCGGCCATGGGATCTAAGCGCGGTCGAGAACAGTCGCCCGCAACCCCGTCGCATTGATGTTACGCTGGCCGAGGCGAAGTGGGGGGATCTGGAACTGGCGCTGGCAGGCGAATTGGAAATCGACGATCGGGGTCGCCCCAAGGGGCGGTTGACCGTGAAAGCGCGCAACTGGCGTGAAATACTGCAAATAGCAGTGTCATCCGAAACGATATCACAAGGCTTTGCCGATCAGTTGGAAAGCGGCCTTGCCATGATTTCCGGGCTGGCAGGCAATCCCAAAACGCTGGATATCCCGTTGGATTTCCGCCGCGATCTGGTGTTTTTGGGTCCGCTTCCAATCGGCCCGGCACCGCTGCTTAGGCTTCGCTGATCAGCGGCAATAAGATCCGCTGCGATACCGCGCGGTATCGAAATGGAAATGGTTTTTGTGAAAGCGGTCGCTTTCGGGGCCAAGAACTGTGCCAAAGGTTCCGCAGGCGCTTTTGTGCATTTTGCGCAGTATCTTACCGTCTTTACGCTTTTTCCAACCGTCCAGAACGGTAATTTCATCGCCATTCTTCAACACGAAACCGCCGATATCGACGGCGTGGCCCTTGCCATGTTCCGAAATTCTGGCACCCTTTTGATTGTTGCGGGTACGGCAAGAATAGCTGGCAAAGATACGAATCTTTTCCACGCCACCGCCGCGCCGCTTGATGGCGGGTTTCATTCCCTTTTCGACCCACGTCTTCAACGTCTTGGCCGTGGTGCAATCCACCGTCACCGGCTGACTGAGAGCGACATCGGAAACCGAAGTTACCCGAACCGCATCTTGCACACCGCAGCCGGTAATCCGGCCCGGCACATAGCCCACGGGTTCGCCAACCAGATCGGGATCATTACAAACGGTCCCCCGACGTCGATCTTTGCGCGACTGGATTGCTTGGTTGAATCCGGAATCCGACCGCGTTCTGGGACGGAGCCCACGCAGCACCCCGTTGCGATCCGGGGTTTCAACCTGATTCCGCACCCCCAAGACACGAGGGGTGACATCCTGAATGATAGACCGCGCCAGACCGTCCTCCCGGGCAACCGGGCGCAAAGACGTCCCCGGTGCGTTGGCATCGGCTGTGTGTGCCATTGCCAATCCGATCAGAACCGCGAGTATCTTTTTCATTCGTGTACTTTGACCCGTCCGAAATCCGGGGCTTCGGTATCCTGCCCCGCTTCGATAATACCACGGCGGATCGCGCGGGTCCTAGTGAAATAGTCGAACAATTCGTCCCCGTCGCCGATACGGATCGCCCGCTGCAATGCAAAAAGTTCTTCGGTAAAGCGACCGAGGATTTCCAGCGTTGCGTCCTTGTTGGTCATGAACACATCGCGCCACATGGTCGGATCAGAGGCCGCGATCCGGGTGAAATCGCGAAACCCGGCCGCAGAATACTTGATCACTTCCTGATCGGAAACCCGGCTGAGATCGTCGGCCACGCCGACCATGGTATACGCAATCAGGTGGGGGATATGACTGACCACGGCACAGACCAGATCGTGATGTTCGACCTCCATCCGTTCGCAATTGGCCCCCAACGCATGCCAGAAGTGTTCCAGCTTTTGCGTTGCGTCTTCTGGCGCACCATCGGGCACAATCAGGCACCAGCGGTTGTCAAACAGCGTGGCGAACCCCGATTCAGGCCCCGAATGTTCGGTACCGGCCATCGGGTGGGCCCCGACGAAATCCACCTTTTCGGGCAGGTGCGGGCGCACCGCTTCGATCACCGATTTCTTCACCGACCCGACATCGCTGACGGTAGCCCCGGATTTCAGATACGGGGCAATTTCTTCGGCCACCGCCCCCATCGCGCCGACCGGAACACAAAGCACCACCAAGTCGGCGTCCTGAACCGCCTCGATGGCGCTGTCGCAGACCCGGTCGCACAGCCCGATCCTGCGCGCGGTATCGCGGGTTTCCTGTGACCGGGCAAAGCCCGTCACTTCGCCCGCCGCCCCCGCGCGCTTCATTGCCCAGAACATCGAACTGGCGATCAGCCCCAAACCGATCAGCGCAACCCGATCATAGACCTGGGTCATGTCTCCCCCCTTTTGAACTGACCAATCGCATGCGCCACGCGGCGGCAGGACGATTCATCGCCAATGGTGATACGCAGGCAATTCGGCAAACCGTAGCCGGCAACTTTGCGCACGATCAGCCCTTGGGTTTTCAGATAGGCATCGCAGGCATCGGCTTCGTCTTGATCGGCGAACCGCGCCAGAATGAAATTGGTGTGCGACGGATCGGACGCGACACCAAGGTCTTCCAGTGCCGTCGCCAACCAGCGACGCAAACGTTCGTTGTCCGATCGGCATTTTTCGGTAAAACTCGTATCGCGCAGCGCCGCTTCGGCTGCTGCCAATTGTACGGTGGACAGGTTGAACGGCTGCCGTACCCGGTTTAGCACATCGATAATAGTACGCGGCGCATAGCCCCAACCGATCCGAAGCCCGCCAAGCCCGTAAATTTTGGAAAAAGTGCGGGTCATGATCACGTTTTCGCTGCGTTCCACCAGCGACACACCACCGTCATATCCGGCTTCGAATTCCGCATAAGCCCCGTCGAGCACCAGCAAAGCCCCCGCAGGCAGGCCCTTGGCCAGCTGGGCGCAGGCGTCCAGATCGATCATCGTCCCGGTCGGGTTGGCCGGGTTGGCGATGAACACAATCCGGGTCTTGTCGGTGCAGGCCGCCAAGATCGCGTCGATATCCACTACCCGGTTCTGTTCCGCCACCTTCACTGGGGTCGCGCCACAGGCATGGGCCAGGATCGGATACATGGAAAACCCATGTTCGGTATAGATCACCTCATCCCCAGGACCGGCATAGGACTGGGCAATGAATTGCAGCACCTCATCCGATCCAACACCGCAAATGACATTGTCCGGATCGACATCGTGGATTTCACCGATGGCAGCGCGCAGTTGGGCATGATCGGTCGAGGGATAGCGATGCAATTCATAAGACGCACGGCGGGCAGCCGAAGACGCCTCGGGGCTTGGCCCGTACGGATTTTCGTTCGAGCTGAGCTTCACAACATCGGACACGCCTTCGACATGGGCGGCGCCGCCAACATATAGGTCGATTTCCATGATGCCGGGCTGCGGCTTGATCTTGGTCATGTTCCTGACTCCTTCGGCCTTCCATAGCAAAGCCGCTCCGGGCAGGGAAAGATCGAACTGACGCAGAACGTCTGCCCATCTCGGAGCAGTTGCCAATGTGCCATGCCCGCCCTCTTTTCCTGCGAACAAACAAAGAAAAACCCGTCGCACGAAGCTTCGTGCGACGGGTTTTCCGAAATTTGGATATTCCGGTGAAGAACCCTTAGTTCTTCGCGTAGAATTCGACCACCAGATTCGGTTCCATCATCACCGGGTAGGGAACATCGCCCAAGCCCGGGGTGCGCACGAAAGTAGCAACCATTTTGGAATGATCGGCGTCGATGTAATCGGGCACATCGCGCTCGGACAGTTGAACCGCTTCCAACAGAACGGCCAATTGCTTCGACTTTTCACGCACCTCGACCACGTCGCCTTCTTTGACGCGATAGGACGGGATGTTCACCGGCTGACCGTTGACCAGAACGTGACCATGGTTGACGAACTGACGGGCGGCGAAAACAGTCGGCACGAACTTGGCGCGGTAAACAACGGCGTCCAAGCGACGTTCCAGCAGGCCGATCAGGTTTTCACCGGTATCGCCTTTGACACGCTCGGCTTCACCGTAGATGCGGCGGAATTGCTTTTCGGTCAGATCGCCGTAATAGCCCTTCAGCTTCTGCTTGGCGCGCAGCTGGGTACCGAAGTCGGACAGTTTGCCCTTGCGGCGCTGACCGTGCTGGCCGGGGCCGTATTCGCGACGATTGACGGGGGATTTCGGACGACCCCAGATGTTTTCACCCATCCGGCGGTCAATTTTGTACTTGGCAGACGTGCGTTTGGTCACGGCTGATCTCCTTCTTAAGGGCGTCGCCCCGATGGGCGACTATGAAGGGCGTTGTCCTCTTGGCCTTTGGGCCATGACAGGCATCCCCTTGCAGGGGCCACCAACACCAATGAAGTCGCGCTTATACAAGGGTTCGTGGGGGAGTCAAGTAAAGCAATCAAGGATATCAATCCAACGGGCCCAGCAGCGCAAAGTGCGTTACTCTGGGCCGCGCCCTACGCCGCTTCGTACATCAATATCGCCGCTTCCGACTGGCTGAGGTTGCGCCGCGCATAACCGCCATAGGCATGCGGATCCATTTCCAACTCTGGATATCGCGACAGCAGTCGCATCCGGTCGGTGTCCTCCAATGTCGACAGCGCCGCATTGGATGGGTGGAAGCTTTCTGTTTCCACCCCATTGGCCCAAAGCACCTGATGACTGCCCAACAGCAGATGGATATAGGTCACTTCGCGCAGCTGCGTGTCGATCTTGATCAGGTCGCCGTCGATCAGATCTTCGGCCGAGACCAGCACCTCGGGTGTATTAAACAAGGCGCGGGCGACATCGCCGCGCACCAACATGCGGTGGCTTGGCGACACCAGCAATTCTTCGTCCGGCCGCTGCACCCCCAATGCGCCCGCGCGGATACGGATTGGACGCAGCTTCGGCATCGCGAACAGCCGCGCGCCGGTCATGCGACGGCTGCCGATCCAAAGGATTTCCTCGGCCCCGTTATCCTTGGTCTGAACCCGGTCGCCTTCGCGCAGATCCTCGACCCGTTTCGGGCCCTTCGGGGTTTCGATCCGGGTGCCGGGGGTAAAACAGATCACCCCACCGCTGCCGGAACTCATGTGATTGGCTTGCATCGCATCCAGCGTGTGATGCACCACCCACAGATCGCGGTTCGACGGTGGTATCTGCCCCATGAACATCAGTAAGGGCTGGGCACCATCGCCCACTTCAATAATCGTCAGAGTAAACGTGCGCGACCCGTCGGTGACAACGATATTGCTGTCCATCAACGGCTCATCGACCGCGACCGTATCAAGATCGGTCGTGTTCTGTTTTGCTGCCCCCACCAGACGGCGCACCATGCGCGCTGCCCTACGGCGGAGATTGGCTTCTCCGTCCGCCTGATCCAAACGTAGCAGTTCTGTCGGCCCGTCCACCCTCACCGCGTCACCATGCCAAGACCAAGAGGTCCCAACACTAAGCGCATGCACCGGGGCGGCTTCTATGCCGTCTACTTTTGTTTGTGACCAGGAAATGACGAACGTGCCGCTAAAGCCCGTTCCCATGCCTGATACCTGCCTTCAAACTTTTTTTATTGCTAAAATGTTAACAGAGCCGACGGACACTGCAAAGCCCCGACGTGCCTCTTGAGACGCAAAATGTGCAAAATGATCACACTTCGCAGATATTTACCGCGTATCCCTAAAGTCAAAAATTCAGATTAAGGCGCACCGAGCCGATAAATTGACCTTCGCCTTGGCCTTCAAATTCCTCGCCCAGCCAGGTCAACCCGTAAAAACCGCTGCTGTTTTCGCCCTGCCAATGCACCCCGGCACGCAGACGCTGACGGCTGTCGGTCAAGGTATATCCGCGGCTGGCAGGCAGATAAGTGGACTCCGTCACCTTGGCGATATCGCCACCAATGACGAAAGTGTATCCGGGGTCGGATTTTTGCATGGTGCGGTAACGTTGGCCGCTGACCGGATCGCGCACCAACACTTCGGCCCGACCGATCTGGCCAATAGTGATATCGGCTCCGGCGCGCAGCATCGTTTCAACCCCGACCCGGGTTTCCAGAAACGGCCGCAGCGTGGCGACCTGCCCCAGAGCATAATCGCGACCCAATTCCATTACGAATGTAGGATGCACCCCATTGCCGATCTGTCCGGCCAATGTCGCAGTCGAAGCAGTTTCCACTCCCAAAGCGTCATGCAGCGCGCCCTGAAAATCGTCCAGCCCGGTCATTGGACCAGTCAGAACCATATCCATTCCCATCGCGATTTCGGTTTCCTGCCGCTGATAATGGGTGTGCAATCCAAAAGACAAGCTTCCCGCATAGGGGCGATCGCCCGCTGCTGGGGAAACCAGATTGTCGGGACCGATGATTTCGCCATTGATGCGAAATTCCAGCAATTCGCCGAATTTTTCAGGCAAATCTCCGTCCCAGCTGTAGCCATAGATACGGCTGGAAGCGACCGATCCGCTATGCCAACGGTCCTGAGTATCACCAATGAAATCATTCGTGACCAAACGGCCATACCCTAACCGGGTCCGGTCACCGGCAAAAGCCTGAGATGTCAGAAAAAGCAACCCGAGGGCGGCAGCGGTAAAGAAACGGATCATACGATCACCTTAATCTAGCGCCCCCCAGCGTCCTGTCTTGGTAAACGACAGGCGGGGCGAATTCTAGTGCAGCGAAGCCACAATCGAATGATTTCGCAGCTTCTTCTGGAAATGCTGCAAGGACCGTGCCCGGTGCCGTTAACCGGTATGTACTGGATGAACACCGTTTGTCATATCTGGGCAGGCTATTCGATCACGCTGCTCAGAAGCAGGCTGGTTTCGCTGTTGAGCACGCCTTTGACTTCGCGAATTTCGCGCAAAATCCGGTCGAATTGCTGCAGGCTTTCGGCGCGGACTTCAACCACCAGATCCCAAGCCCCATTGGTGGAATGGATCGATGATACTTCCGGGATCGCCCGCAGGGTGCGGATCACCGCGCGCGACATGCTGCCCTGCAGTTCGATCGTGGTGATGGCGCGCACCTGATCTTGCTGGTCGGCATCGGTTTCGATGGTGAATTTCCGGATCCGCCCGTCGGACACCAAAGCATCGATGCGGGTTTTCACCGTGGTTCGCGACACCCCGGCAATATGCGCCAATTCGGTAATCGAAGCGCGCGCATTTTCGCGCAACGCGGCAATCAACCGGCGGTCAGTGGTGGTGAGTTCGGGCATCTGGTCCTCGCAAACTTATCGTTTTGAAAGTTATGCTTTCTATTTGATAAAATGAATAGTCAAATTGATCAATTTATTGCCTGAAACAAGTCAACAAAGTCAGCAAACTTGCGGAAACTGTCAATTACAGGATCTTCAATGACCCACTGTTGCCACCTGATAGGCGCCCCAGTTCAAACCGGCGCATCGCAACCCGGATGCCTGATGGGCCCGGCAGCATTTCGTACCGCTGGCCTGCCTGAAACCCTGCGCCAACTGGGCTGGGACGTGGTCGACCGGGGCAATGTTACCCTGCCCGAAACCGCCGCTATCGACCATGCCAATGGCGCGGTGCATAATCTGGCCGAAATGGTCGGCTGGACCCGGGTTTTGTCACAGGCGGCCTATGACGTGATGACCGCCAGCGACATGCCGATTTTCATGGGTGGCGATCATTCGATGGCGGCGGGCACTGTCAGTGGCGTTTCGCGCTATGCCGCCGAGCAGAATCGCCCGCTTTTCGTGCTTTGGCTGGACGCCCATCCCGATCTGCATACGCTCGACAGCACCGGCAGTGGCAACCTGCATGGCACCCCGGTTGCCTATTTCACCGGTCAATCTGGATTTGACATGTTCCCCCCATTGGCCGCACCGGTCGATCCGGGCAATATCTGCATGATGGGAATTCGATCGGTCGATCCGGCCGAACATGCCCGGATCAAAGAACTCGGCATCACCGTGCATGATATGCGCACCCTTGACGAACGCGGCGTGGCGGCACCGCTGTCCGAATTTCTGGCCCGGGTGGCCGCAGCCAACGGCCTGTTACACGTCAGTCTGGATGTCGATTTCCTCGACCCTGCCATCGCGCCTGCCGTGGGTACCACCGTGCCCGGCGGTGCCACCTTCCGCGAAGCGCATCTGATCATGGAAATGCTGCATGACAGCGGTTTGGTCGGATCGCTCGATTTGGTGGAACTGAATCCTTTCCTCGATGAACGCGGCCGCACGGCGCTGCTGATGACCGATCTGACGGCCAGCCTGTTCGGTCGGCGCGTTCTGGACCGTATGACCCGGAGTTTCGCATGACCCAACCATCGCAAAAGGCACTTGTCCCCTTCGTTTCCGTCGCCAACATGATGGCGCTGGTCAATGCCACCGGCATCGAACCGATGTTGCGCGATCTGGCGGGCTATATCGAGGCCGATTTCAAACGCTGGCCTGAATTTGACAAAACCCCTCGGGTGGCGTCGCATTCTTCCGATGGGGTGATCGAACTGATGCCGACGGCGGATGCCGACAATTACGGCTTCAAATACGTCAACGGCCATCCGAAGAACATGAAAGAGGGCTATCAGACCGTCACCGCCTTTGGCGTTTTGTCGAGCGTGGCCAATGGTTATCCGATCCTATTGACCGAAATGACGGTGCTGACCGCTTTGCGCACCGCCGCAACCTCGGCTCTCGTTGGTAAATACCTCGCCCCCAAAGGGGCGCGGGTGATGGCGATGATCGGCAATGGCGCGCAATGCGAATTTCAGGCGATGGCGTTCAAGGCGATCTGTGGCATCGACACCGTGCGACTGTACGATGTCGACTCCAAGGCCACCGAAAAGGCCGTGCGCAATCTGACGGATAGCGGGCTGACGGTCATAGCCTGCAAGTCTGGCGAAGACGCCATCGAAGGTGCGCAGATCATCACCACCTGCACCGCAGACAAACAGTATGCCACCATCCTGACCGATAACATGATCGGAACGGGGGTGCATATCAACGCCATCGGCGGCGACTGTCCGGGCAAAACTGAACTGCACCGCGATATCCTGCTGCGGTCGGACATTTTCGTGGAATATCCGCCCCAGACCCGGATTGAAGGCGAAATTCAGCAACTAGACCCCGACCACCCGGTCACCGAGCTGTGGCAGGTGATGCGCGGCGAAGCACAAGGCCGCAGCGATCCGCGCCAGATCACGCTGTTCGACAGTGTCGGTTTTGCGATCGAGGATTTCAGCGCCCTGCGATTTGTCCATAACAGGATACAGAACACCGCGTTTTTCGATCAGCTGGACATGCTGGCCGACCCGGATGACCCGCGCGATCTGTTCGGGATGGTCAGGCGCGCGGCTTGATGATCTTCAGCCGCTTGTCTGCCTGCGCCATTTCCATGATCAGGCCGCGTTCAGCGTCGAAATCATGCGGGACGTCCTTTGCCGCGCGGTGACCCGACAGCGACAGGCTACTGAAAAAATCAAACCCGTGCATCCGGATCTGCGTGAACGGCAGGGCGCACAGCGTCGCCGCCGCGATCATGCCCGTGGATGGGCGCGCATCCAGAACCACGATCAAGTCGGCCGAGATCGAAACCGGTGTCAGCACGAAGCCGGGGCATTTGGCCAATCCGTAATCCAACCGCTTGCGTTTACTGCTGGCCCAGAACACACGGGCAGGATCAAGATCGCGTAGCACCTCACGCGGCAACCGGACCGAAGTAAACAACCAATCGGTCCGAGCCCCGTGGCTGATCGTCACCCGCCCCGGGGCGGTGTTCAACCGCACCACGATGTCGGCGGCGTCGATCTGTGCGCCCTGTTCGGTATTGGCCAGTGAGCGGGCATTACCAACCAGTGCCACGGTTTTCCCCTTAGCCTCATCGGCCAGAGCATCGAACGGTAAGGAAAAAGCCGCCAAAACGGCTTCATCGCCGGTTCTTTTAGCCAGTTGAAAACGCATCCAACCGGGGGTCGGTGTGATGATATCAGTCAGATTTTTGGACATGGGATCGTGGAACGCCTGTCGGTGGCCGAACGGATTTCGGGGCAAAGTCCACAGACTTTGCCCGATCTGGTCCCCGAGGGAAAGCCACCATCAACAAAAGCGGCGCTCTCTTTCTACCTTCTGACGCTCAGAACAGTCCGATCTGCGCCACTTTGCGCTGCACCTCTTGCGCGGATTGTTCGCGCACCGGACCATAGCCCCGGATATCCATCGGCGCGGCCAGAACCTCGTTCAGCCGATGCCGCGTATCTTCGGAATAGACCCCGGGTGTGCGGTCCAGAACCGTTTCGAACCAGTTCAGCAAATCGCGATCCAACCGCCGGTCATGACTGCGCCCGAAAGGATCGAATGCGGTGCCGCGCAGACGTTTCATTCGGGCCAGCGTTTTCAAGGCGGGCTTCAACCACGGGCCAAACTGGCGTTTCACCGGACGCCCCCGCGCGTCCTGGGCACTGGGCAGCAAGGGTGGCGCAAAGTGATAGGCGACTTTGTAATCACCTTCGAATTCCCGATCCAGTTGCGCATCGAAGTCCGGCAAGGTCATAAGGCGGGCCACTTCGTATTCATCCTTAAAGGCCATCAACTTGAACAGTGATCGCGCCGCCTGCTCTACCAGATCATCCGGCAAATGTGCGCGCAGCGCCTCGATCCGCGCCGTGTACCGCGCCGCATATCCGGCATCCTGATAGTCGCGCAGGAAATCGGCACGCCGCGCGATTAGCGCCGCTAAGCCCTCTGCAACCTCTTCGTCCTGCTGCATCAACTGCGTCAGCAATGCCGGTTGCGCGGCGTAGATCCGCCCCAGATCAAAGGCCATCGCATTCTTTTCCACCGCAACACCGTTCAGCAATATTGCTTGTTTCATGGCCAATTCCGACACCGGCACCAAGCCCTGCTGCCAAGCTGCCCCCAACAGGATGATATTGGCGAAAACACTGTCTCCCATCAGCTGTTCCGACATCTGGTTGGCATCCATCGCCAAGACGTTTTCCGATCCAACCGTCGCACGCAGCAACGCGTCGCGCTCATCGACCTTCAACTGCGCATCGCGGTGCAACACCAAGTCGCCAGTGGGCATTTCCGCCAGATTAAGAACCGCGCGGGTGCCGTGGCGATAATGCACCGATGCCTTGGGTGAAGATGCCACCACAGCATCGCAGCCGATCAGCGCATCGGCCGATCCTTCTTCGATCCGCACCTGATGGATCGTGTCCGGTGTCGCCCCAAGACGGACATAGCCGATCACGGTGCCGAATTTCTGAGCAAAGCCCGTGAAATCCAGAACGCTTGCACCTTTGCCTTCGATATGCGCGGCCATGGTGATCAATGCGCCGACCGTCACCACCCCGGTGCCGCCAACCCCCGCAACCAACAGATCGAAGGGCGTACCGAGGTCAGGCAAAGTCGGCTGCGGCAAATCCCGCAAATGATCGGCAATATTCAGATCGACAGGTTTGCGCTTGCGCCTTTCAGCCCCTTCGAGAGTGACGAAGCTGGGACAGAACCCGTTCAGACAGGAAAAATCCTTGTTACAGCTCGACAGGTTGATTTTACGTTTGCGGCCAAATTCGGTTTCCTTCGGTTCCACGCTCAGGCAGTTGCTTTCAACCGAACAATCGCCGCAGCCTTCGCAAACCAGATCGTTGATGAAGGCAAAGCGTTTTGGGTCCGCCATCGTGCCGCGCTTGCGGCGGCGGCGCTTTTCGGTGGCGCAAGTCTGTTCATAGATCAGGACACTCGTGCCTTTGATGTCGCGCAGTTCGCGTTGCAAACGGTCCATGTCTTCGCGTGGATGGAAGGTGGTGCCGGGTGGAAAATCGGCATGGTCGAACTTGCCGATATCGTCCGAAGCCAGCGCGATCCGTTCAACCCCTTCGGCACGGCAGGTCTGGGCAATGCCCTGTACCGAAACCGGACCATCGACCGGCTGCCCGCCGGTCATTGCGACCGCATCGTTATACAGGATCTTGTAAGTGATATTGGTTCCCGCCGCGACCGCCTGCCGGATCGCCAGAGAACCGGAATGATACCATGTGCCTTCACCGAGGTTCTGGAAGATATGCCCATTGCCAGTGAATTTCGACGCCGCCACCCAAGGCACACCTTCACCGCCCATCTGGGCATATCCGACCGTGTTGCGATCCATCCAACTGGCCATCACATGACACCCGATACCAGAGGCGGCGATGCTGCCTTCGGGCACCTTGGTTGATGTATTATGCGGGCAGCCAGAACAGAAATAAGGTGTGCGCACCGCGCCCGGCACCTGCAACAGCGGCGGCTTGACCTCGGTCAGTGCGCGGGCCCTTTCGACGAATCCTTCTTCCGGGAAAAACCGGTCCAACCGTTCGGCGACGATCCCGACCAGTTTCAGCGGGCTCAATTCGCCGGTCCAGGGGATCAGCGGGTCGCCCGCCGCGCGGTGTTTACCCACCATCTTTTCCGGCTTGTCACCGGGCCAGTCATAGAAATATTCCTTGAACTGACTTTCGATGATGCCGCGCTTTTCCTCGACGACCAGAACTTCTTTCTTGCCGCGTACAAAAGCCAAGGCATCGCGCCGCGCCAGTGGCCAGACCATGCCGACCTTGTAAATATCGATACCCAACACGCGGCATTTGTCTTCGTCTATGTCCAGCAACCGCAGCGCCTCCATCAGGTCGAGATGCGCCTTGCCCGCCGTCACGATCCCGAATTTCGCATCTGGGATGTCATAGATATGCCGGTCGATCGGATTGGCTTCGACAAAGGCTTCGACCGCTGCCAACTTATGGGCCAGCCGGGTTTCGATTTCCGGGCTGGGCAAATCTGCGGTGCGCACATGCAATCCACCCGGCGGGGCGGTAAATTCGGGCTGCACGAAGGCGCGGTCGGGCTGCAATTCGACCGACTGCCCGCTTTCCACGGTTTCGGAAATCGCCTTGAACCCGACCCAAGTGCCGGAAAACCGCGACAGAGCATAGCCGTATTCGCCGAAGGCCAGGTATTCCGCGACCGAGGCCGGGGCCAATGTCGGCATGAACCACGCCATGAAGGCGACATCGGATTGATGCGGCATCGAAGACGATACGCAGCCGTGATCATCACCCGCCACGACCAACACACCACCCTTGGGCGCCGACCCATAGGCATTGCCGTGCTTCAACGCGTCGCCGGACCGGTCCACACCCGGCCCTTTGCCATACCACATGGAAAAAACGCCATCGACATCACAGGAAGGATTAAGCGATGCCTGTTGCGCCCCCAGAACCGCGGTGGCACCCAGATCTTCGTTCACTGCGGGCAGGAATTCGATCCGATCCTGTTTCAGCTTGTCCCGGCTTCGCCACATTTCCAGATCCAGCCCACCCAACGGCGATCCGCGATAGCCGGACACAAACCCGGCTGTGTCGTGCCCCGCATCGCGGTCCCGTCGCGCCTGGTCGAACAGCACCCGGACCAATGCCTGTGTGCCGGTCAGGAACACCCGCCCGGTATCGCGGTCATAGCGGTCGGACAGCTGATAGGTGTCGAATTTATGGATCGATTGGGTCATGGCAGGAACCTCCTGCCGGGAAATTATCCGACTCAACATGAAAATTTCGGCCAAAATACTGGTTCTATTCAAGCAACTTTGGTAAATATTTTCAATTATCAGCCATTTTCGAATGAAACACCCAACATGACAGACGACACCGATCAAAAGATTCTGCAGCTGTTGAAACAGGACAGTCGCATTTCCAATGCCGATCTGGCCGAACAGGTGGGATTATCCAGCTCGTCTTGCTGGCGACGGGTCCGGGCGCTGGAAGACAGCGGCGCGATCCGCAATTACAGCGTGGTGCTGGATGATGAAAAGATCGGCCTGGGTTTTCAGGTTCTGGTGCACGTTCAGTTGACACGCCATGATCCCGAACAATTGCAGGACTTCATCAGCGCCGTTGGCCGCAAGCAAGAAGTGCGCGATTGTTATGCAACAACCGGACAATCTGATTATCACCTGTTCGTCTGTTGCAGCGATCTGAATGCCTATAACCGGTTTTTGGAAAATTTCCTGTTCCGCCTGCCCGCCGTCGCCAGCGCCCAAAGCAATGTGGTCCTCAGGGCGGTGAAGCATCAGGACAAGGTGGTGAAACCCAAGCGTTAGCATCGTCAGTCGTCCGTTAGTCCAGGATGCCGATGTGATTGATCAAGCGCTCGCCGAACACCAAGGCAGTTTTGACTGGGTTTTCATTCAGGATTGGGCGCACGCTTTCGCTCTTTGATCCAAGATGCAGCAGCACAAACGGTGCCAGATCAGGCGTCGAGATCGGCCGCATCGTTGTAAGCTCCGACCTGACCCCGGCAGAGTT
Organism: Thalassovita gelatinovora; assembly: GCF_001458355.1. GTDB lineage: Bacteria > Pseudomonadota > Alphaproteobacteria > Rhodobacterales > Rhodobacteraceae > Thalassobius > Thalassobius gelatinovorus. The sequence goes on from NZ_CYSA01000015.1 coordinate 349,247, forward strand.
TGTGCTGACAGGTGTTATCGCCCGCCAAAACGTGCCTGAACAGCATGCGCCATAGTCGCGCCAAATTCGTAATAGGCCCCCTTGGCTGCAGTCAGGTTTTCCCTGTGCCGCGCCACCACCGGTGCCGGAAACAGATCGGGCGCGTCGTGCAGGATCGCTTGCGCCGCCAACGTGCCAAACACGGTGCCCGGCGCAATGCCGCGCCCGGAATACCCAAAGATCGAATAGGCCGAAGGGCCAAGCGAAAGCACCTTCATGATATGATCCCCAGTCATCGCGATACGTCCGCTCCAACTCTGTTCGAAGGGCAAATCTGCCAATTCCGGATAAAGCCTGCGCAGTTTGCGACGGGCCCATTGGGCATGGATGCCCCCGCTCGGGCCGTTGCTGTCCCCCATCCCGCCAACGATCAACCGACCTGCCGCATCGCGTCGGAGCGAAAACATCACCAACGCGGTATCCCAGCACCCTTCTTGCCCAGGCAGCACATGAGCAAGCACATCCTGCGGCAAGGGTGCCGTTGCGAATTGGCTAAAATTAACCGGTGCGCAGCGCGGCGTTTTCATTCCCGTGCCCGCTGCCGGATAGGCGTTGGTTGCCACCAACAACCCTGCGGCCCGAATCGTCCGACCCCGCGCAGTAACGACCCAAGCTTCACCTTCGCGCACCACGCTTTGCGCCGGGCTGCCTTCGTACAAGCGCGCACCGGCGGCTTGCGCAGCGCGCGCCAACCCGTGACAATAGGCCAAAGGCTGCACCGTGCCCGCGACGGGGTGAAACAATGCCCCGTGAAAGGCCGCAGACCCGATGCGTTTGCGGGTTTCCTCGGCATCCAGAAGCTCCACATCCATGCCAAACGCGCTTGCCTGCCGATACCGATCCCGCAGGTCATGCATCCCGCGTGGGGCATGAGCCAGATGCAGCGTGCCCTTGTGCGTCGCTTCGCAGGATATACCTTCACGTGCGATGATGTCGAACACCCGACCCGGCGCTTCCGCTAGCGCCGTGATCAGCCGCCGCCCGGCGCTGTCCCCCATCTGGGCCACGATTGTTTCGGGCGGCAACCACAGTCCGGCATTCACCAGCCCCACATTGCGGCCCGATCCGCCAAACCCAATGGTTTGTGCCTCAAGCAACACTACCGACGCGCCCAGGCGCGCGGCTTCCAACGCTGCCGCGCATCCGGTAAATCCGCCTCCGACAATGACCAGATCAGCGCTGATGTCTTCATTCAGAATATCAGCCTCGATCCGGTGGGTCAGGCTGGCCCCCCAAAGCCCGCTTTCTGTTTCAGATATCAAATTTGATTCCTTGTGCCAGCGGCAGTTCGCGCGAATAGTTGATCGTATTGGTTTGTCGACGCATATAGCCTTTCCACGCATCTGACCCACTTTCACGACCACCGCCAGTGTCTTTTTCACCGCCGAACGCGCCGCCGATTTCGGCCCCTGACGGGCCGATATTGACGTTGGCGATACCGCAATCGGACCCCGCTGCGGACAGGAATTCTTCGGTTTCACGCAGATCGGTTGAAAAAATGCAGGACGAAAGACCCTGCGGCACCGCGTTTTGCATCCCGATCGCTTCTGCCAGATCCCGGTATTTCACCACATAAAGGATCGGCGCAAAGGTTTCGTGGTGCATGATCGCGGTCTGCGCGGGCATTTCGACAATGGCAGGATGAACATAAGCCGCATCGCCATGGGTTTCGGTCAGTGCCTTGGCCCCACCATGAACCACTCCGCCCTCGGCTTTGGCTTTATCAAGCGATGTCGTCATCGCCGCGCTTGCGTCCTGATCGATCAGCGGACCGACCAATGTGCCCGCGGCCAATGGATCGCCAATCGGCAACCCCTCATAGGCTTTGATCAGACGCGGGATAAGCGCGTCATAGATATCTTCATGTACGATCAACCGACGCAGCGAGGTGCAACGCTGACCGGCGGTGCCCACGGCCGAAAACACAATCGCGCACAATGCCATTTCCAGATCGGCCGACGGCGCGACGATCATCGCATTGTTGCCCCCCAATTCCAGAATGGTGCGGCCAAGGCGTTTGGACATATCCGCCGCGACGGCGCGCCCCATCGGCACAGACCCCGTCGCTGAAATGATCGCGACCTTGGGATTTGCGGTCAGCGTTTCGCCCAGATCACGTTCCCCGATCAGAACCTGTGTCAGACCATCGGGCGCATCACCGCCGAATGCTTTGCTCACCCGGTCGCAAATCCTTTGCACCGCCAGTGCGGTCAGCGGTGTTTTTTCCGAAGGTTTCCAGATCACCGGATCGCCGCAAACCAAGGCCAGAGCCGCGTTCCAACACCAAGGCGCGACCGGAAAGTTAAACGCGGTGATCACGCCGCAAACCCCCATCGGGTGCCAGGTTTCGCGCATCGCATGGCCGGGCCGTTCCGACGCGATGGTCAGGCCATAAAGCTGCCGAGACAGACCGACGGCGAAATCGCAGATGTCGATCATCTCCTGCACTTCGCCCAGACCTTCTTGCAGGATCTTGCCGCATTCCAGCGTCACAAGCGCGCCCAACGCGTCCTTTTCGCGGCGCAGCTCTTCCCCCAGCAGGCGGACAAATTCACCCCGGCGCGGCGCAGGCACTTTGCGCCAAGCCAGAAAAGCATCATGCGCCTTGGTGATCGCGGCGTTTGCTTCGGCGCGATTATGGGGTTTCAGACGCGCGATTTCAGACCCGTCAACCGGGGTAAAAACAGCAAGCGGCCCGTCGGCGAGGTCAGCTTCAGTCAAGCCGGATGCGGCAATAATATCTGCATGAGTCATGATATTTCCTTACATTACGAAAGCGCGCTGATCTGTTCGCCCCATGGACAAAAGCCACGGGTGGTTTTTCTGGTGCTGTTTGAAAGAAGACTTGTCCGTAAGCCCGCGCCAAACAACAAGGAGTAGCGCCATCGTGGCACCCAAGGTCGCGTTGAAAAGTATCCGAAATTTCCGCCTCAGAAATGAGATGAGATTTGCTAGATTCTAACGCAACATTCATAGGATGCCACCGTGCCACAATTTCATCAACCGTCAGGCTAGCCCTTCAATTGACCTTTGAGAAACGATAAAATCTTCCAAACACTGGAGAATAACTCACATGATTGCGCCACGCCGCTTCCTGCCTTCAATCAATTCTCTATTAGCCCTGGAAGCGGTTGATCGTCTTGGCACCGCCACTGCCGCCGCGCAGGAACTGGCGCTGACCCATTCAGCGGTCAGTCGGCAATTAAAAGTGCTGGAAGAACAAATCGGTGTGTCGATGTTTGTCCGCGACGGCAAAGTCCTGCGACTGACGCCCGCAGGTGAAGCCTATGCTTATTCGGTCCGCAATCTGCTGCAGAATCTCGCGCGGGCCAGCCTGAAACTCAAAGCAACAGGCGGGCGCCGCAGTCTCAATATCGCGATTCTTCCAGCTTTTGGCATGCATTGGCTAACCCCAAGGCTACGCGCGTTTACAAAGCTGTATCCCGACATCCAGATCAATCAAAGCACCCGGTTGACCCAGCTGGATTTCGAACGGGAAAATTTCGATGCCGCGCTACATTTCGGAACTGAAGACTGGATCGGAGTGAATTACCTGCCCCTGGCCAGTGAACGGGTAATTGCGGTCTGCGCACCCGATTTCACAGACCACCTGCCTTTGCCACCCGAACGCCTACGGGATCTGCCGTTGCTGCATCTCGACAGTCGGCCAGGTGCATGGGAAGCGTGGTTCGCCAGCCACGGGTTTGAAGCGGATCAATTACGCGGCATGTTGTTTGATCAGTTCACCACTCTGGCCGAAGCCGCCGCGTTGGGATTTGGCGTGGCACTTCTGCCCGAATTCCTGGCCAGAACCGAACTGTCCCGCGGACGGCTGGTCCCGGCCAGTTCGGGCTATATCGATGTCGAGGGCACCTATTATCTGGTCTGGCCCAAATCCAGTGACACCAGCGATGCCCTGACAAAGCTGATTGATTGGATACAACAATCGCTTTGAAGGGTCGCTGACGCGGATACTCAGCTTTCTTCAGTGTTCGGTCGGAACAAGGACTGAGCGGTATAAACCAGCACCGCAAACCCGACCGCGCCAGCCACAGCAATCCCAAGCAGGACGATCACATCAACCGGCCCGCCAATATTACCAAGTTTGGAATGGGTCATGAAAAGCACGAACCACACCGCCGCAATCGCCCCAATGGGCATCGACAACTGCGCCAGAAGGAATTTACCCCAACTGACATTACGGTCCCGGATCAGCACATAGAGATAGGCCAACGTGATCACCGCCGCGACGATGACCATGGCCCAGAATAGGCCGCGCCCGAAGATTTCTTCGAATACGGCAAGCATTGTATTGACTGTCAGGTCTTTCATTTGGATTCCCTCCTCAGGCGCGACCGCGCAACATGGCGTTATAGGTGGCTTTCAGCGCGACTTCCTTCATCAGCCAACTGATCCACAATTCTTCGAGCGGGGCGATAATGCCGGGGAAAGATGGTGTCAGATTGTTGTTGTAATCGAATTCGATCAGCATTGCGCGACCAACCCGGGTGATCATCGGGCAAGAGGTATAGCCGTTATAGGTTTCGGTCGGCGCAGTGCCCGCGATGGCCGAAACAATACCATCCTCCACGACGGGGACCTGCCATTTCACGCTGGCTGCGGTTTTACCCTTGGGCACGCCCGCCACATCGCCCAATGCCCAGATCGTGTCATAGCGCAGATGCTGCAACGTGGCCTTGTCGCATTCAACCCAACCCTGATCGGTCCACTTGTCGGCCCAGGACAGGCCCGATTGGCGGATGACGTCAGGCGCGCGCTGCGGCGGGATGACGTGGATATAGTCGTAGTCCCGTTCAACATCGCCGTCGGGCGTTGCGAAAGTCGCGGTTTTCTTGCCCGGTTCCATGGCCTTCAACACATGGCTGTAGTCGGGCGTTATCCCGCGATCCCCGAACAGCATCCGGACCTTTTCGGAAACGATCGGCACCCCGAATAGGCTTTGGTTATTGGACATGTAGTGAATGTCCATTTTGGATCGTGTGCCCGCGCTGCGCCCGATATCTTCAAGCAGAAAGGCATGTTTGAGCGGCGCACCAGCGCATTTCATTTCCGTCGCGGGACGGGTGAACAAACCTACACCGCCGGTTTCGGTAAAGGCCTGTGCAGCTTGCCAAGTGGCCGCAGCATATTGCGGCCCGGCATAAAGCGCACCGATCCCGTTCGTGCCGACCAGATCCAGCGAAAATCCTTCGATCGCGTCATGATCCAACGTCAGACCGGGGGCCAGCACCAAGAAATCATACCCAAGGGTTTGACCGCCCGACGTCGAAACCGTGCGGGCTTCGGCATCGATGGCCGCTGCCGCTTCCTGGATCAACGTCACACCCTCGGGCAACCAATCGGTCGTGTTGGAAAGAACGTAATCCGCAGGTTTCAAACCCGCCGCGACCAATGTCAGCCCGGGTTGATAAAGATGCTCTTTGCGCGGGTCGATTAGCGTGATTTCGGCACCGTTCAGGCGCTTGACCAAACGGTTGGCCAAGGCGGTGCCGCCGGCACCTGCCCCTATGATGACGATACGGGCCTTTGTGGCAACCTGCGCCTGCGCGGATTGCGCTGATGCCGTCGCGGCAAGCGCCGCACCGCCGGCCGCGAGGGTCAGAAAGCTCCGCCGCGTCGCGGTTTTGGCTAAAATATGTTTCATGGTTTTTCCTCTCCCACAAAATGAATGCCGGATTTGAACGCACGATCGCAGAATCGGTCGCACAACTTGCAGGGTTTGATCTCAGAATTGCGCCTCAGCTTGGCGCTATCGCCCGGTATCGCCGCAAATCCGAATACTGCGGTCGCGACGTATTAAATCGATCGGCCCCCGATGAGCCGCCCTGTGTGGGCGATAATCGGGAGCCGTCGGAACAGGGGGCGGGACGCTGCCCCCCCGTTGTCTCAGTGTTCGTGCTCACCCACCGGGCAATCCCCTTCGTCTGCGAAACAGGCATCCGCGCGAAGTTCCAGCCACATGGCGTTCAACACGGCGAAAAGGGCGGCCAATGACAGGCCAAGCATCCAGGCAAAATACCACATTTCTTGTCTCCTCAGTAAACCGTATCGTTGTTTTCAGTGACGTCCGCCTCGGTAACCTTACCCCAGAGAACTTTGTAAACCCACGAGGTGTAAGCCAAGATCAGAGGCATGAAGATCAGCGTGACGACCAGCATGATGAACAGTGTCTGGTGTGAGCTCGACGCGTCCCAGACGGTCAGCGAACTATTCGGGTCCACGGTCGAAGGCAGAATGAACGGGAACATTGTCAACCCGACCGAAGCGATGATCCCGGTAATGCCCAGCTTGGACCACAACAAGGTTGACACCTCGCGCCCCGCTTGCAATCCGCGAACCGCCATGGCCGTTCCGACAAACCCCATCACTGGGGCAATCGTGATCCAAGGACGATCAGCATAGCTGGACAACCAGCTTCCGCCGCGCGAAACTTCGCTATAAAGCGGGTTGGACGGTCCGTTCACGGCGACTTCGCTCACAATGGCAAAACCATCGATACCCAGAGCCAACCAAACCCCAGCCAAAGCATAGCCAGCCATCGCGACCAGCCCGGCCTTGATCCCGATACTACGCGCACGCGCCACTACCGGGCCTTCGGTTTTAAGGTTCAACCAAGCTGCACCATGCATCAACAACATCGACAGCGATACCAGCCCAGCCAACAGGGCGAAGGGGTGCAACAGACCGAAAAACTTGCTGGCGAAATTGCCGTCATACATCGGCATCAGGTCTTCGGTCAGATGGAACGGTACACCCAACAACACATTGCCCACAGCCACGCCGAACAACAGCGCCGGAACCGCGCCACTGGTAAAAAGTGCCCAGTCCCATGCAGTGCGCCAACCCGCCCCGTCCCGCTTGGACCGGTAAGTGAAGGCCACCGGGCGGACGATAAGGGCCGCCAAGATAACGAACATCGCTAGATAGAAGCCCGAAAAGCTGACCGCGTAAAGCGGCGGCCAAGCGGCGAAGATGGCCCCACCGCCCAAGATGAACCAGACTTGGTTACCTTCCCAGACCGGTCCGATCGTGTTCAGGACGACGCGACGCTCTACATCGGTTCGGCCCACGAAGGGAAGCAGTGCCCCCACCCCCATATCGAAACCATCGGTCAGGGCGAAGCCGATCAGAAGCACGCCTAACAGGCCCCACCAGATCACGCGCAATATGTCGAAGTCGATCAATTCATACAGGATCATGTCATTTACTCCGCAGGCGTTTTGATTTCGGAAGAGGTAGAATTTTGCAGCCGCGCTTCATGTCGCTGTTGCCATTGGTCTGTCTCGGCGACGTCCTGATACGGACCTTTGCGGATGTATTTCACCATCAGCCCCATCTCGATCACGAACAGGACCGAATAGAAAGTGACGAAGCCCGCCAGCGTGATCACCAGATCGGCAATCGACAGGTGCGAGGCGGAAAGAGCCGTCGGCAACACCCCGTCCACGGTCCAGGGTTGCCGGCCAAACTCTGCCACGAACCAACCCAATTCGGCTGCGATCCACGGCGTGGGAATAATTGCCACCGCCGCATAAAGCGACCAGCGCGGAAACTGCATCTGATAAAAAGAGGCGCGGATAAAGAAGAAGATCATCACCCCGATAAACGAGAAGCCAAGCGCAACCATCAGACGGAATGCCCAGAAAAGCGACGCAACGCCGGGAATGGTATCATCCGCAGCCTGTGCGATCTGGTCATCGGTCGCGTCACGCGGGTCATCGACATAAGGCTTGAGCAGCATGGCAAAGCCCAAGTTTTCAGAATGCGCTTCGAAACGGTCGCGCACCTCTTGCGATACGTTTTCCCGGTCTGCCCGGATGGTCATCAACGCGTCATAAGCAATCAAACCATCCTTGATCTTGACCTCGGCCTCCGCGACCAGATCGTTGATCCCGGGAATTTCCTTGGTCAAACTACGAGTCCCGATCAACCCCATGGCCCACGGGATTTCAATGGCGTAATGGGTTTCGCGTGCTTCCTTATCCGGAAAACCGATCGCAGTGAACGGGGCCGGCGCGTCGTGGGTTTCCCACATCGCTTCAATCGCGGCCAACTTCATTTTCTGAGTGTGGCTCGCCGAATAACCGGATTCATCGCCCAACACGACTACTGACATCGCCGACGCCAACCCGAAGGCAGACGCGACCGCGATCGAACGGCGTGCCAGGTCCTTGTGGCGGCCCTGAAGCAGGTAAAGCGCGGCAACACCCAGAACAAAGATGCTTGCCGTGACATAACCTGCTGACACGGTATGCACGAATTTCGCCTGCGCGACCTCGTTGAAAACCACTTCGAAGAAAGAGGTCATTTCCATCCGCATCGTATCAGGGTTGAATTCGGCTCCGACCGGGTTCTGCATCCAGCCGTTGGCGATCAGAATCCACAGCGCGGAAAAATTCGACCCGATGGCAACCAGCCAGGTCACCACCATATGCTGCACCCTTGTCAGCTTGTCCCACCCGAAGAAAAACAACCCTACGAAGGTCGCTTCGAGGAAGAAGGCCATAAGCCCTTCAATAGCCAGAGGCGCACCGAAGATGTCGCCGACGTAATGGCTGTAATAACTCCAGTTCATGCCGAACTGGAATTCCATCGTGATGCCAGTCGCAACACCGAGAACAAAATTGATCCCGAACAACGTGCCCCAAAACTTGGTCATCTGCCGCCAGATTGGGCGGCCCGTCATGACATAGACTGTTTCCATGATCGCGACGAGCACCGAAAGACCAAGCGTCAGCGGCACGAAGAGAAAGTGATACATCGCCGTCATCGCAAACTGGAGGCGCGATAATTCAACTAGTCCGATCTCCATGGGAGAGCTCCTTGATATGCAATTTAATCCGCATCTTTGATGCAAATTATAGCTTCTTATAATCACAAATCCAGATACGTATTTGATCTGAATCAAAACTTATATTTTTAGTGCACATTAAACGCGCACCTCATTCTATGAGGCGTTCGACGGCCACGACACGATCTGCTGCCGCAATCTCTACCGATCGGTGCGCAGCTAATAGAAACGCGGTTTGCGGCAAAGCCTTGCGCAAACCCGCCATGACTGAAGCCGCAGTCGCAGTATCCAATCCTTCCGTCGGTTCGTCCAGCAACAAAATGGATGGCTTTCTCAACACCGCACGGGCCAGCGACAACCGTCGCGATTCGCCGCCCGACAACCCATCACCGCGAAACCCCAACCGCGCCTCCAACCCACCTTTTTGTTGGACAACCTGATCCAGTGACACAGCGTTTAGCGCCTGCCATAGCATGGCGTCGGTTGCCAGAGGTGCCGCCAAACGCAGGTTTTCCGCGACAGTTCCGGCAATCAGCGCATGACGTTGCGGCACCAGCGTAACCCTTTCTTGCAACGTATCATCGCTCTGACCGTCGATCGACACGCCGCCCAACGTCACCGCCCCGGAAGACGGTGAAAGGCACCCCGCCGCCATCAGCAATATCGTGCTTTTGCCGCTGCCGCTGGCCCCGGTCAAAGCCACCGTTTCGCCCGGGGCGACAGAAAAGCTTAGTGTCGTGAAAACCGGCTGCTGACCTAGGCCCCGACGATACTGCACCCGATCGAACCGCAACTCGGCTGATCCTCCCAACATCGGCATAGGATTGGCGGCAAGTGGTGAATCCTCTGCAATCGATGGCGCAACCCGCCTGGCCGCCTGTATCATGCGGCCTGTTTCTGTCAGGGCGCGCTGCACCGGTGCAACCGCTTCAGCCAAGGCAAGCGCCACAAAAACACCAATCGCGGCTTGGGCCGGAGAAATGGCTTGGCCATGCGCAAGCGTCAACCCAAGCCCAAGCGTTGCCGCTGTCACCGCCGACCCAACCAGGTCGAGCGAAAACCCCGCGCGACGTTCGACCCGGTCAAGCCGGTTTCGCGCCGTCCGATGCCGGTCCTGCGCAATGCCAACATGGTCACGGGTTTTGCTGAGCTGACCGTAAACGGTCAGATCTTCGCGCGCTGCAATCAAATCGATCAGGCGGGTCCGCAAAGCCTGCATCGCGGCTTCGGCCAGACGGGCAGGTTTGTCGGCATAGCGCAGCCCAACGAAAAATACCGCAAGCGGCCCGAACACATACCCCAACACCACCACGGCTGCGATTCCCGGGCTGACCAGAACCCATAGCGCCAATCCCGCCAGAAGGATCGCGCTCATCCCCGCAAGGCCGGGTAAAACCAATCGCAGGGCCAGCCCGTCCAGCGCGTCGATATCCGCCATAACACGATTGAGAAACGTGTTTGCCCGCAGACGTTCAATTGACCGGAAGGGCAATTGCAAGGTTCCTTGCAGCAGCCGGATACGCAGTCCTGACAGCGCCCGCAGCGTTGCATCGTGGCTGGCCAGCCGTTCGCCATAACGGGTCACCGTCCGGCCCAGAGCAAGCAAGCGCACCATGGCCGAGGGACGAAACACGTCAAAAACCGCCCCTGCCCCTGCCAGCCCGGCCGCTGCCGCCGCTGTAATGAACCATCCCGACAGCCCCAACAGCGCAGCACCCATCAGCAACACCAGCACGGACAAGAAAAGTCCGCGCAGGAACGAACGCCTCTCGGCACGCCACATCAACAGCGCTATGTTCATCAACGGCTTCATGGGTCTACCCTTTCCCGATCCGGGGCAATTTCGACCACGTGATCCATCCGTTCGATCAGGCGTGGATCATGAGTGGCCACAATCAACGTACCGCCCTCGGCGGCGTAATCCATCAGACCTGTGATCACCTTTTCGGCCGTGTCCGCATCAAGATCGGCGGTCGGTTCATCTGCCAACAGAACATCCGGCGCCGACTGCAGCGCCCGCGCCAATGTAACCCGCCGGGCTTCGCCACCGGATAGTCCCGCACCGCGATCCCCCAGCAGGGTCAGATCCCCTTTGGGCAACGCCGCGATGACGCCGTTGATACGCGCTCGCATCAGCGTCCCGTCCGTCACCGGTTGCCCGAAACCGATATTGTAGCGCAGCGACTGGCTGAGGAAATGGGGGGCCTGCGGCATCCAGCCCAGCCGCGCGCGCCATCCATCCGCGTTGGCATCGCTCAGCACTTCATCCCCGATCAGAACTTGCCCCTGTTCGGGCCGTGCCAACCCCGCCAGAAGGCGCAAAAGCGATGTCTTGCCAGCACCACTTTTCCCGATGAGCGCGGTGCGCGTCCCCGCCTTTATATCAATATCCGGGTAAATCAGGCGCTGATTTGCCTGACGCAACACCACCCCGCGCAACCCGATCGCAACGGGTCCGGCCCAAGTCGTTGCCGCACCACCATCCCCGATCAATTGCGGACGAGCATCATTGCGCCATGTCTGCATTTCATCCAGCACAGCCTCACCGGCCGCCTTGTCATGCCAAGCGGCGGCCAAATCACGCAACGGCTGAAAATAGTCCGGGGCCAGCAGCAACAGGAATATACCGGCAAACGGATCAAGCCCCTGTCCCCACGTGCCCCAGCCAATTTGCCCCAGCAGCGAAAACCCGACCCAAACTGCGATCATCGCCACACCCAGAGCCGAAAAAAGCTCCAATACTGTTGAAGATAAAAAGGCAATACGCAGCACCGCCATGGTGCGTTCGCGCAACGATTCAGATGCGTGTTCGAAACTTTGCACCACCGGTCCACCGGCACCGATCAAACGCAAATCGTAAAGCGCAGCCAGCCGGTCGACCAATAAATCGCTCAACGCACCAATTTCGACCATCTGACGTTCACTGGCATCCTTTGCCGCCCAGCCGACCAGCGCCATGAAAAGAGGGATCAGCGGGCCCGCCATCAGCAAAACCACCGCACAGGCCCAACTGTACCAAAGCGTGATCAACAAGATGACCACCGGCAACACGGACACCCGCATCCGCGCCGGACGATAGCGCATCAGGTAGGGTCGCAATGCCTCCAGCTTTTCGCCTGCCAGCGCGGCAAGAGCTCCAGGGCCGCCGATGACCGAAGCCCCCGTCGCTGTCGCTTCGCGTTCAACCAATTCACTGCGCAATCGGGTTAGGGTAAATTCGGCGTCTTCTGAAAGTTTGCGCTGCGAAAGCGCAAGAAGGCCCGCGCGCAAAATCGCCAAAACGAAGAAAGCGGCGGCGACCAGAAAAGGAGACGCCTCGCGCCCTTGCAATAGTCCCGCAAGTGCATTGGCGATCAAGGCCGCCTGCAACGGCCAGATCAGCGCCGCCGCCAGCGAAAGCACCGATCCCAGAGACCGCAGCGGGGCCTCGAAATCTTCATCTGCTGAAACGGATTGCGCCATATCGTCCAGTATCCTGTATTTTGCACACGTATTTATCGGGTCATAGGTAATTCCGACTTGATCTACATCAACGAAAACTTGCATTTGTGATACAATATTAAGTGAGACTGGAGGGGGCTGAAATGCGACTGACAACGAGAACAAATCTAGCGGCAAGAGTTTTGATGTTCTGCGCAACTAACCCGGACCGGACGGTACGAACATCCGATATCGCCGAATATTGCAACAGTTCGCCCAACCATGTGGCCCATGTGGTGCAACAATTACAGTCCAAAAACTTCATCGAAACACTGCGCGGCAGATCTGGGGGCTTGCGCTTGGCTAGGTCGCCAAAATCAATTTCAATCGGGGCTGTGTTTCGCCTGTTCGAAACCGGTATCCCTTTCGCGGAATGCTTCGATCAAACAACGAACACCTGCCCGTTGACCAAAAGCTGTAGGCTGCGCGGCTTCATCCAGCGGGCGCTGGATGCCTTTTATCATGAACTCGACATGGTCACACTTGATGATCTGGTGCGCGGCAATTGCGGATTGCAGGAACTGCTGGCGATGAGTGAACGGCTGACGGCGGATTGTAAAACCGGTGCAAACCCCGATCGCCCCCTTGCCAGTTCCGCCTGACCGCCGGCTATGGCAAGCAATGCGCCAGCCTGATTAAAGTGCAGGCGCGATAAGATCCGCGACGGGGCCTTCGTGATACAATTGCGCACCGGTGACGGCCTGCAAATCCTGCACCGAAATTTCGGGCAGTTTTTCCCGCAGCACAAAACGACCCGCGTCGATATCCACCACCGCCAACGAGGTATAGACTCGCGTCACGCAGCCCACACCGGTCAGCGGCAGGCTGCAGCGCTCGACCAGCTTGGGCGCACCCTTTCTGGTGACATGATCGGTCAACACCGCAACCCGCTTGGCCCCATGGACCAGATCCATCGCCCCGCCCACTGCCGGAATACCATCCTTGCCGGTCGACCAATTCGCCAGATCCCCGGACTGTGCGACCTCATAGGCCCCGAGAATCGCCACATCCAGATGCCTTCCACGGACCATGGCAAAGCTGTCGGCATGGTGAAAAATTGCCGATCCGGGACGGATCGTAACCGCCTTCTTGCCTGCGTTGATGCAATCCCAGTCTTCTTCGCCTGCGGCCGGAGCAGGGCCGAAATCCAACAAACCGTTTTCGCTGTGGAATATCGCCTGTCGTCCCTCGGGCTGAAACTGCGCCACCATTTCGGGGAAGCCGATACCAAGATTGACATAAGCGCCATCGGTGATGTCCTGTGCCGCCCGCCAAGCGATTTGCGCGTTGGACAGTTTGATCCGTGCAATATTGGTCATGGGTAAACGGCCTCCGCCCGGTTGAGCACTTCTTCCTGCTGCGGCGTGGCCACTTCGACCACATGATCCACAAAAATCCCCGGCGTGATCACCTGTTCGGGGTCGATGCCGCCCAGATCGACGATTTCGGTCACCTGTGCGATGGTGGTCTTGGAGGCCATGGCCATGATCGGGTTGAAATTTCGCGCTGTCATCCGATAGGTCAGGTTGCCGTGCGGATCGGCGGCTTCCGCCTTGATCAGCGCGAAATCGGCCTTGAGCCAGCGTTCCTGCACATACATCCGCCCGTCGAATTCCGCGACCGGTTTGCCTTTGGCCAGATCGGTGCCATAGCTGGTCGGTGTATAGAAGGCGGGGATACCTGCCCCTCCCGCGCGAATACGCTCGGCCAAAGTCCCCTGCGGCACCAGTTCCAACAGGATCGTACCGGCGCGATACCGTTCGGTGAAAACTTCGGAACTGGGTCCGCGCGGGAAAGAACAGATCAGTTTGTCCACCTGCCCCTGTTCGATCAGCGCGGCAAGGCCAACATGGCCATTGCCGGCATTGTTATTCACCACCGTCAAGCCCTTGGCCCCGTGATCAATCAACGCATGGATCAGTTCGATTGGTGCGCCCGATCCGCCAAAACCGCCGATCATCACCGTGGCGCCGTCCGGAATACCCGACACGGCTTCAGTGACCGATGCCAATCTCTTGTCCATGACATACCCTCCATATTCACCGCACAGGCAGCGCGGTTCTTATCCCATCGGTAAACGAGAAAGGCAAAGCTGGGCCAGATACTTTGTGCGCATCTTGACCTTTGTTCGGTTTGTGCAAACAACTGTGCGCATGGTGAACAAAACCGATACCATCGCTTCTTTCGCAAAGGGGCTGCGTGTGCTGGAAAGTTTCGGAGCCGAACGGTCGCGATTGTCGGTGGCAGACGTCGCTGCGGCGACCGGCCTGGACCGGGCGACGGCGCGGCGCTGCCTGCTGACGCTGCACGCCGAAGGCTATGCGGATTATGATGGCAAATTCTTTACCCTGACACCGCGCACACTGCGGCTGGGAATGGGGGCGCTGGCGGCTTTGCCGTTGCCGCAGGTGGTGCAACCCTGGCTCGACCAATTAACCGAACAGATCGGGCAATCCTGTTCGGTTTCGATACTGGACGGGATGGAAATCGTCTATCTTGCCCGCGCGGCGCAGCGGCGGGTGATGTCCATAGGGCTGATGCCGGGATCGCGGTTGCCCGCGCATTGCACATCGATGGGGCGGGTGTTGCTGGCCGCGTTGGCTGAACCACAGGCGCGGGCCGTGATCGAAGAATCCGATCTTAGCCCGCGCACCGCGTTCAGCCTGACCGATCCGGACGAAATCATGGCCCGCATTACACTGGTGCGGCAGCAGGGGTATGCCCTGATCGATCAAGAAGTCGAAACCGGCCTGCGATCAATCGCGGTGCCGGTGCTGAACGCCCAAGGCGCGGTGGTGGCAGCGCTGAACACGGGCATGGCTGCCACTACGGACAGCGCCGACATGCTGGTGCGCGATTACCTGCCCGCCCTGCAAAAGGTGCAGGCCGGGCTGCGGCGGGTGTTGTGATGGCGCGGCTTTACGAAACCGCCGCGACGCCTTGATCCAAGGCGTTCAGGATCGTGTTCACATGTGCTTCGGACAGGATCAGCGGCGGCGACAGGATCACGTTGTTGCCCGAAATCCGTACCATTGCACCTGCCTCATAGGTTACGTTGTGCAGCGTACCGATGGATTTTTTGTCAATCGGCGCTTTCGTGTCGCGGTCCGCCACCAGTTCCAGCGCGCACATCAACCCATGACCGCCACGAACATCGCCGATCAATTCGTATTTCTCGCCCAGCCGCAGCAAACCGTCGTAAAGCTGTTTGCCCCGAGCGGCGGCGTTATCCTTGACCTGCAGGCGTTCGGTTTCCTTCAGGCAGGCAATCGCGGCGGCAGCCCCAACCGGATGACCGGAATAGGTATAGCCCGACCCGATGGCCGCCTTGCCGGTGCTGTCTTTTTCAAACACTTCAGCCACCGCATCCGAAACCATCACCGCGCCAAAGGGAAAATATCCGTTGGTGATCGCCTTGGCGGTACACATCAGATCCGGCTGCACCCCCCAATGACGCGACCCGGTCCAATCCCCAGTGCGGCCAAAGGCGGTGATCACTTCGTCCGCGATCAACAGGATCCCGTGTTTCGAACAAATTTCGCGCACGCCGGGCATGAAGCTTTCATGCGGCGGGATCACCCCGCCAGCGCCCAGCACCGGTTCCATGATGAAGGCCGCAATGGTGCTCGCCCCCTGAAAGGCGATTTCATCTTCCAGCGCCGAAAGGCAAAGCTGCGCCAGTCGCTCCGGGTCGGTTTCGTTGAACGGGTTCCGATAGGTATAGGGTGCCGGGATATGATAGCAGCCGGGCATAAGCGGTTCATACTGGGTGCGGAAATTGGCGTTACCGTTGACGCTGGCGCCCAAAGTATGCGTGCCGTGATAGCCTTTCTTGAGCGAAAGATATTTCACCCGCCCCGCTTCGCCGCGCACCTTGTGGTATTGCCGCGCCAGACGCAGCGCGATTTCAACGGAATCCGACCCGCCCGAGGTAAAGAAAGCACGGCTAAGCCCTTCGGGTTCAAAGAAGTCCTTCAGCATCTGGCTTAGTTCGATCACCGCGTCGTTCGAAGTGCCGCGGAAGATCGAATAGTAAGGCAGCTTGTCGAGCTGCGCCGCAATAGCCTGTTTCACCGGGGTGCAGGAATATCCCAGATTGACGTTCCACAGACCGCCGACCGCGTCCACCGTGCGTTTGCCGTCCAGGTCGGTGATTTCAACCCCTTCGCCTTCGACGATGATGTCGGGCGGATTGGCGATGCTGTCGCCGGGATGCGCCATCGGGTGCCACAGATTACGGGCGTTATGTTCTTTGAGGAAATTTGCGTCTTTCATATCGGTCACCTTCTATTCGATATGCGTCGGCTTAAAAATTTGCCGGTGGGCATTGGGGAAGTCCGGGTATTGCCCGCCCAGAGAGCGGGTGGCCGCACGTGCGGCCTCGGTTAGCTTGGGCGTGATCCCCCGCATACGGTCGGAACTGGCGCGAACCAACGGCACCGCGACGGCAATTGCCCCGATCACCTGTCCGTTTTCGCCAAACAGCGGCGCGGCCTGCGACGCGACCTCCTGATCGAAGGTGCTGTCAAGCTGGCTGTAACCGGTCCCGCGCACCTCGCTCATCATGCTCTGCAGAATGGTCGGATCGGTGATGGTTTTGCTGGTCAGCGCCTCAAGCGGCTGGCTCAAGAGCTGGTCGCGCAGCGTTTCCGGTGCGAAGGTTAGCACGGCAAGCCCGCTGGACGTGGCGTGCAAAGGCAATGTTTCGGATTCATCGAAATGCACTTGGGTTCCATGCAACCGTGGATCGGCATGAAAAACCGGCGACAACATTTCCTTCTGCAACAGGGATGCATGGGCCAGTTCCCCGACCGTTTCGGCCAGTTCAACCACGATGGGGCGCAGCAGAGAACGCACCGGAAAAGCCGCTTCGCGTACTGCCGACAGCCGCAACAGTGCCGGTCCCAACCGATAAGCGCGGCTCGATGGGTCCTGTTCGAGGAAACCGTTTTCTTCCAGTTCGCTCAGGTGACGGTGTACCGTGGCTTTGTCCCGACCACAGAGCCGCACAAATTCGCCCAGACCGATCTCGGACCGGGTTGAGGAAAACTGGTTCAAAAGCTCCAATGCCTTGGTGATGGTTCCCATGTCTATCCCCTACTCTGCCCGATGCGCCGACGCATAGTCGAAGAAGCGGGCGAGTTCATCGGCAAAAAGGCCGCGATCAGCGGGTTGCGCCAAAGAGGCACGCGCCGAGATGGTAACGGCCTGCCCAACCTCATCGGCATATTCTTCGACCAGGTCAGTGATGAACCCATGGGTCATTTCCGGGTGGTGCTGTACGGTAAAAACCGTTCCGTTCAGTTCAAAACCCGCAACGAGACAGCCTTGCCCTTCGAACAGCACCCGCGCACCTTGGGGCACATCGCCCACCTGTTCACTATGCGAACCGTAAAGCGAAAACCACGGTTCCGGCCCGGACCAAGGGGCCTGCGCCACCCGGCGCAGATCCAGCCGACCATGCGCCCAGCCAAGCGGGTTTGGAATGATCGAAGCGCCCAGCGCCTTGGCAATCATCTGATGCCCGAAACAGGCCCCGAACAATGGTTGCCGGGCAGCGATCATTTCGCGGATAAGATCTTCCAGCTGCAGCATCCACGGCAAACCGGCCAGTACCGAGGCGGGGCTGCCGGTGATCATGACCCCGTCAAACGAAGCGATATCAGAAGGAAATTCATCACGGCAAACCCAGTACGGCACCGTGATCCAGTCCGGCCGCGCCTCTGCAATCAGAGCCGCGAATTTTTCGCCATCATCGGGATGGGCGCGGGCAAAGGCGCTGTCGTCGGTATTGGTGATCAGTGTGGCAATCCGCATGTCAAACAAACCACACATAGAAATCCAACAGCGCGTCGGGTTCCAAATCGCGGGTCTTGCGGAATTCGCGCTCTTTCATGAAGGCATGATTTTCAACCAATTTCGGTCCCACCGCCTGCACCAAAGCGGTGTCGGCCTGCAGATCGCGCACCGCGCCACGCAAGTTGTCGGCCACACCCTGGCGCGCATCGGTCTTGTCGAACCCATCGCCGGTTTCGATCGGTGGCAAGGGCAGCTTGCCTTCGTAACCCAGCCGCGCGGCCTGCAACACGGCGGCGGTGGCCGTATACGGGTTGGCGCTGGCATCGGCCATCCGATGTTCAAGCCGCGCCTTGACCCCGCCTTCGCAGGATACCCGGGTGGTCACCGCCCGATGGTCGCCGCCCCAGTTCTGCCAATAACCGGACAATGATCCGGGTTGCAGTCGCAAATAGGACGTGGCGGTCGGTGCGATCAGACCCGCCAATCCCTTGTGATGATGGACCAGCCCGCCAAGACAGCCGCGGGCGAGATCGTTCAGATGATCCGGTCCGCCCAAGGGACCACTGGCCAGCGCATTCTGGCCGTTGCCATCGGTGAAGGAAAAATTGATATGCATCCCCGACCCACCCATTTCGGAGATCGGTTTCGGCATAAAGGTCAGGATCATACCGTGATCAAGTGCGATTTCGCGCGCCATCAGGCGGAATAACACGATATCGTCCACCGCCTTCAGCGCATCATCGAAAGACAGCGTATATTCGAATTGCGGGCTGTCAAATTCCGCCGTGATCATGTCGAGCCGGAAGCCCAGCTCTTCGGCCTTGCGCCAGATCAGGTCGTTGACCCGCATTGGATCGGAAAACGGCCCGGTCCCATAGACCACGCCGCCGGGAGCGTCATAGGGTCTGAGCCTGCCGCTTTCGTCGCCTTGCAGCGCATAGGCTTCGAGTTCGATACCGACTTTGGGGGTAAGTCCATGCACCTGCCAATCCGCAATGGCTCGTTTCAACGCCCCGCGCGGACAAAGCGGCAACGGTGCGCCGTCAGTGTCATACAGATCGCCCAGAACAACTTTGGTCGCAGGTTCCCAGCTATCGCGGATATCGGCGGCCTGCCAACGCAATTCCATATCCGGCATCCCGTCACGTACCATCGCATGCGGGGCATCCAGCAACAGGTCGCGGTCATAGTGCACGCCAAAGGTGGCACGGGCAAAGCGCGAAGCATCGTCGCCGATCTTGGACCCGGGCAGGTATTTGCCACGCGGGATGGAAAGATGGTCGATGAAAAGGGCACGAAGACGATCTGACATAAAGGCCTCAGTTCAGGGTGACGCGAACGGGAAGGTGTTTGATCCCGTTGACGAAATTTGAGCGGACAAAGGATTCAGGGCCGGTGGGTTCGATGGATTTGATGCGCTTGAGCAGCTCCTGGAACAGCACCCGCACTTCCAGCCGCGCCAGATGCATTCCCAGACACACATGCGGCCCGCCCTGTCCCCATGCCAGTTGACGGTTGGGTTTGCGCGACAGCGTCAGACGATAGGGATCTTCGAACATATCTTCGTCGCGGTTGGCCGAAACGAACCAGTACAACACCTTGTCGCCTTCCTTGATCTGCTTGCCATGCACCTCGACATCGCGCATCGCGGTACGGCGGAAATAGGTCGCAGGCGACGCCCAGCGCACAATTTCGTCCGGGCCGGTGCCCCAAACATCACCCGATTGCAGTTCTTCCAGCAACCCCGGCTGCCGCGCCAGCGCCTGAATGCCCGCCGCGATAGAATAGCGGGTGGTGTCGTTGCCCGCCGCCACCAGCAGGCAGAAGAAATTGCGAAACTCGGTTTCGGAAATGGTTTCGCCGTTTTCATCCGGTTGCATGATCAGGTGCAAAATACCGCTGGTGTCGCCACTGGCGTTCTTCTTTGCCATCAGGTCATGGGCGTATTCATACAGTTCGGCCCCGGCGGGCGAATTGAAAGGCATCAACCGATAAGCATCGGTTTCCAGCTTGTCGGCCACATGGTCGGTGAAATCCGGGTCGGTATTCGCCATCAGCGCATCACCCTTGTCGACCAGCCATGGCAGGTCTTCGTCCGGGGTTCCAAGGATCTGCCCAAGCATCCGCATCGGCAGTTCGCGAGCAATTTCACGGGTGGCGCAGAATTCGCCCTTTTCCAGAGCAGCGTCGAGGATCGGATCGCAAAGATCGCGAATTTGATCTTCGAACCCGGCCACCACCTGCGGCGAAAACGCCTTGGCCACTTTCATGCGGACCTTGCGATGCTCTTGCCCGTCGGTTTCCTGAAAGGTACGCCGAGCCATGTATTCTTCATAGCTCTGGTCTTCCATTCGGATGCCCCTCGCCGAAGAAAAAGTGTCAACGTCGCGGATCATCTTCACGATATCCTCGTGCCGTGTGATCGACCAATAGCCTTTACCCTGATCGAATTCGGACCAATGGCACGGGTCTTCTTGGCGCAACCGCGCGAAGGTGTTGTATGGTGCGCCACCGGCAAAGGCGTCATGCGAACCGAGATCGGCAAAACCGTCGTCTTTAGGAACCCAAATGGTCATAGCTACGCTTCCGTCTTTGTTTCTTGGTACGGGTTTCGAAATGCCGCGTTTTCCGCCCGGCGATGCGCTTGGTGAAATGGACCGAAGCCTTCTTGGCGTTGCTGCGGCGATCCACCGGTGTCCATTCGCGCCAGACCCGCCAGAGGGTCGAACCAAGGACAACCACGATCACGCAGAACAACAGCAAGGCGATTGGCCGGTCGATGAAATCCAGCGGCGTCTTCACCCGATTCATCGACGCCCGCAGTTTGACCTCCATGATACCGCCCAACACCATGCCGAGGACGATCGGCACGATGGGCAGGTTCAACCGTTTCAAAACGAAGCCGATGAGGCCGAACACCGCCGCCACTCCGCAATCCACAGCCGAATTGCGGATCGAATAGACGCCGACGAAGCTCAACAACAAAATACACATGCCAAGGAAACGGTTGGGGATCTTGGTGAGGTAGACAAGCCAGCCAGTCGAGACCAACAAGAACCCCACTACCAGCACATTCAGAATCAACAGGGCGAGGTAAAGCGCGACCACGAAATCCATCTGGAACTGAAACAGTCCCGGCCCCGGCACAACGTTATGAACGTAAAACACCGACAGCATCATCGCGGTCAGCGCTTCGCCCGGAATGCCCAGCGCCAAAAGCGGGATCATCGCTGCGGCAGGCACCGCGTTATTGGCCGTTTCCGAAGCGATCAACCCTTCGGATGACCCGCGCCCAAAGGCCTGTGGCGTTTTCGACAACTTGCGCGCCGACGTGTAAGACATGAACTGCGCCGTGAATTCGCCTACCCCCGGGATCATCCCCATGAGAACACCGAAACCGGCAGAAACCGCAGCCACCCGCGGATGGCGGGCAAGTTCCCGGAAGCCCTGGAAAAGTGACCCGCGAGACTTGGCGATATGCACCTTTTCGTCGTCCATGGTCAGCAGGACAAAAGCCTGGCTCAGCGCGAACAGCCCCAGAACCACCACGATCAGGTCGACGCCGCTGGCCAGCCAGCTTTGTTCAAAGGTAAAGCGGCGTGAATATTTCACCGGTTCCAACCCGACGGTGCTGAGGAAGATACCAAATCCGGTCAGCGCCGCCGCGATCAGCATCTGGCCACGATGCGCGACGATGACAAGAATCACACCAAGAAGCGCCGCAAGGAAGATTTCACGCGACCCGAACATCGGTGCCACCTTGGCCAAAACCGGCGACAACAGGATCAAGCAGACAACCGAAAAAACACCCCCGAAAAAACTGGACGAATAGGCCAGCGACAGAGCCCGCCGCGCTTCGCCCCGCAAGGTCATCGGATAGCCGTCATAAGTGGTCAGCGCATTGACCGCCGTGCCGGGCGTATTGATCAAGATTGCCGGGATCGCGCCGCCATACATGGAGGATCCATAGATCCCCAACAGCACGGTCAGCCCAACAATCGGGTCCATCGAAAAGGTGGCAGGCAACAGGATGGCGATGGCGACCGCCGGACCAACACCGGGGATGGCACCGATTGCTACCCCACCGATGGATCCCGCGATCAGCGCAAGGGCCACATCCCAACGGGCCAGCACTTCCATGGCTGCAAAAAGAATCTCCATCACAGATACAGGATTGCGAAGTTGCGCAATCCCCCGGGAAGAATTTCATAAAGCGCCGCGCCGGGAATCTTTACCCCCAGCAGCCCCTTGAACAGTATGACGGTCACCACCGCGAACAGTGCGGCCAGTCCCAGATAGGTCTTCGACTGATAGCCCAACCGCCATGTCAGCGCACAAGCCAGCACCAGACTCATCGGCAGGAAACCAAGCCACGGCACTGCCACGACATAAACCATGAACCAAAGCGCATATTCCAACGGTTCGACCCAACGGCGAAGTTCCGCCCTGTCAAGTTTGGAAAACCCGCGACGGCGCATGCGCAACAGGTGCAAGGCAAAGCAGATCACCATCACGACGATCGCCACCGCAGGCCAGAAACGCGGTTGCGCGGCGAAGGATTTGGAATTTTCCAGCCAAAGCGTTTGCCCCGGCAGGTTGATCAGCAGCAGCAGCGACAGCAGAAGCGCCGCCACAACGAATCCAAGCTGCCCGGCACTGCGGGTTCTGATCTGAGTGTCGATCTCGTCGGCCATGATACCGTCTTTGTGCTGATTTCGGGAAAAGCAAAAAAGGAGGGACCGCGCGGCCCCTCCTCCGAAGGGTTACTCGAGCGCAGCGCCAACGGTCGCCAGCGTGGCCTTGTCGGCCTCGATCACGGCAGCGCTTTCTTCAGCATTCTGCCAATAGACCAATGCGCCGGTTTCTGCCGCGACCTTCTGTGCGCGTTCGCTTTTCATCGTTTTTTCTGCAACGGTCGCGATCTTGGCACGCACGTCAGCAGGCGTGTCCTTGGTCACGAACAACCCGTTCCACAAAGCAATATTCAGCGTCGGGTCCACCTCACCGATGGTCGGCGTGTCGGGGATCTTGGCAATAGGTTCACCGGTAATCGCGACCAGCACCTTAACCTGATCAAGGCAGGGCAGGATGAGCTGAAGCGTGGTGTTGATCACATCGGCATCACCGGACGCCAATGTGTTGCAGTCCAGCGCATCAAAGGCCGCGTCCGCCGCCCATTCGAAATCCATATTCGCGGCCAGCGCCTTGGTCACCTGCGTCGGGGTCAACACGTCACCGAAATGCCCCAGCACCACATCATTGTCTTTGGCATAGGCGGCCAGCTCTTCCATGCTGGAATAGGGCGCATTACCCGACGTCGCGATGACGAAGGGATAGGTCAGGAAGATGCCGATCGGGTCGAACTTTTCCGGGGCCAGTTCGGGAATCCCGATTTCATGGCCGATCAGCGCCACTGCGGGTACAAAAGACCCGATCGTGTAGCCATCCGCAGGCGCAGTTGCCACATCGATGGCACCGGGGAACGGGCCGCCGCCGCCACCGGGTTTGTTTACCACGGCGGCGGCAATGCCATATTCGTTCTGGAAATCTTCAGCGATCATGCGGGTCAGCACATCTTCCAGATCACCCGGCGGCCATGGAACGATGAAGCTGACGGGTTTTTCAGGGTATTCGGCCAAGGCGGGGCCGGCAAGGCCAAGCGTCAGGGCGGCGATTGTGGCGGTCAGTACGGATTTCATTTCGGACTCCCTGTTAATCGGTTCATTATTTGAACCTGCGGTATTCTTTTTAGCTTTGCTGTGGAGGCGCGACCTGTCAACGATTAATTTGTTAAGGAAGCACCGTTGACAGAAGATTTCCGCCACTGCACAATTTGTGACACTTTAGGTTCATATAGTGAACCGTTTAGGAGGTTTTCAGTGGACATATCCCAAATAGAAACGCTGCGACGCCTGCCGGTTGCCCCGGCCCGCCACGTGATCGACGGGGCGCTGCACGATGCCTCGGATGGGCAGGTGATGCAGGTGGTTTCACCCATCAATGGGCAGTCCCTGACCACCCTGCCACGCGGCACCGACGCCGATGCGCAGGCAGCGATCACCTCCGCCCGTTGCGCCTTTGACGATGGCCGTTGGTCCGAACGCAGCCCCGCCGAACGCAAGAAAGTGCTGCTGAAATGGGCCGACCTGATCGAAGCGCAAGCGCTTGAACTCGCGGTGCTTGGTGTGCGTGAAAACGGCACCGAAATCGCTATGGCGCTGAAGGCCGAACCGCTGTCGGCCGTTGCCACGATCCGCTATTATGCCGAAGCAATAGACAAGCTCTATGGCGAAATCGCCCCCACCGCGCCCGGCACTTTGGGTTTGGTGCACCGCGAACCGGCCGGCGTCGTCGGCGCCATCGTGCCGTGGAATTTCCCACTGATGATCGGCGCTTGGAAACTCGGCCCCGCCTTGGCGGCGGGCTGTTCAGTGGTTCTGAAACCGGCTGAAACTGCATCGCTGACATTGCTGCGCATCGCCGAACTGGCGCTTGACGCGGGATTGCCGCCGGGGGTTTTGAATGTCGTCACTGGTGAAGGCGGGACCGTGGGCGCTGCGATCGCTGAATCTATGGACGTTGACGTTCTGGTCTTTACCGGCTCGGGTGCCACCGGGCGGCGATTACTGGAGGCTTCGGCGCGGTCCAATCTCAAACGGGTCTATCTTGAATTGGGAGGCAAATCGCCCAACGTGGTCTTTGCCGACGCGCCGAACCTCGATGAAGCCGTGAAGGTCACCGCCAATGGCATTTTCCGCAATTCCGGCCAAGTCTGTATCGCAGGCACCCGGCTGTTGGTCGAACGCTCGATTCACGATGTCTTTGTCGAAAAGCTCAAGACCTTTAGCGAAGCCATGACCGTCGGCGATCCGCTCGACCCGGCCACGACCGCAGGGGCGGTGAATTCGCAACGGCAGTTGCAACAAAACCTGGAATTCGTCGCAGAAGCCCGCGCCGCCGGGCGCAAAATTGTCACCGGTGGCACGCAAATCTTGCAAGATACGGGCGGTTACTACATGGCCCCCACCATCGTCACCGGTGTGCAACCGACTGACCGGCTGGCCCAGCACGAGGTCTTCGGGCCGGTTCTGGCGGTGCAGCCATTTGATTCCGAAGACGAAGCCGTCACGCTTGCCAATGGCACCGATTACGGTCTTGCTGCTGCCGTCTGGACGTCGAACCTGTCACGGGCGCACCGCATGGTGCGGCGGATTCGGGCCGGGATCGTTCATGTGAACACCTATGGCGGATCGGATTTGACGGTGCCGCTGGGCGGGGTTGGGCAATCGGGCAACGGGCATGACAAATCGCTGCATGCTTTCGACAAATACCTCGATCTGAAAACCGCTTGGTTCAAACTCTGAAAAATCAGCACAAGAGAGGCAACTCCCATGAGCGACCGCACCATTCTGGTTGTCGGCACCTACGATACCAAGGACGACGAACTGACCTATATCGCCGATGTAATCCGGGGTCAGGGCGGCGGCGTTTTGACCATGGATGTCAGCGTATTGGGGGACCCAAGTACGCCAACGGAGCTGTCCAAACATGACGTGGCCGCCGAGGGCGGGCATACGATTCAACAGGCGATCGATGGCGGCGACGAAAACCTTGCCATGCAGATCATGGCCAAGGGTGCTGCGGAATTGACGCTGCGGCTCTACCGCGAAGGACGTTTCGACGGCGTTCTGGTGTTGGGCGGCACGATGGGCACCGATCTGGCGCTGGATGTCTGTGCCGCGCTGCCCATCGGGGTTCCGAAATATATCGTCTCGACGGTTTCTTTTTCGCCGCTGATCCCGCCCGAACGTCTGCCTGCCGATATCCAGATGATCCTTTGGGCCGGTGGCCTGTTCGGGCTCAATTCGGTTTGCAAGGCGTCGCTGAGTCAGGCGGCGGGCGCGGTTCTGGGCGCTGCCCGTGCGGTGGAAAAGCCCCGTAGCGACCGTCCGCTTATCGGCATGACATCCTTTGGCAAGACCGTGTTGCGCTATATGGTGGCGTTGAAACCAGCCCTTGAAGAACGCGGTTATGAAGTCGCCGTGTTCCACGCCACCGGCATGGGCGGACGGGCCTTTGAAAGCCTCGCCGCCAAAGGGGCCTTTGCCGCCGTGATGGATTTCGCGCCACAGGAAGTGGGCAATCACCTGATGGGGTCATTGATCAGCGCGGGAGCCGACCGGATGACCAATGCGGGACGCGCCGGCATCCCCCAGATCATCGCGCCGGGATGTTATGACCTTGTTGATTTTGTCGGATGGCAAGACGTCCCCACGAAATTGGCAGGCCAAGAGGTGCATGCCCATAACCGCCTGCTGTCTTCCGTTGTGATGACCGCCGATCAGCGCCGCGAAATGGCCCGGACCATGTGTGAAAAACTGGCGCTTGCCACCGCGCCTTGCATTTTGATCCTGCCGATGCTGGGCTGTAACGAATGGGACCGTGCGGGTGGCCCGCTCAGCGATCCCGAAGGGCTGACCGCTTTCATTGATGAGATAAAGACGAACTGCCCCGCGAATGTGCAGCTCATCACTCTGGACGCCCATATCAACGATCCAGCCTTTGCGGACATGGCTTTGACGGTCTTTGACGATCTTTGCCTCGCGAATTAGCGCTTTCGCCCTCGTTCCAGCGACGCCCACTATTTATTGACACTTTTGTCATTTTGACATAATCGCCACTTCGAACTAGCCAGCGAGAGCTTCATGATTCGGAATTCATTTCTTACGGCCATTGCCGTTGCAGTCTTGCCCGTCGCTGCGATGGCAGAAACCGCGCTGCCGGTCGAAATCGTAACAGTACACGCCGCCCCCAACCTCATCGACCACCGGTTTGTCGGCAGGATCGAGGCCGCCAATTCCTTTCCCGGGGCATTTCGTGCAAGCGGGCGCATCACCGAGATCACGGTCGAAACCGGTGATCATGTTCCTGCAGGATCAGTCATCGCACGGCTGGACGCAACACAGGCCACAGCAGCGGTTGCAGGCGCACAAGCCGGGCTCGCTGCGGCAGAGGCTTCTTTGCGCCAGGCCGAGCAAGCGCGCGACCGGGCGCGCAACCTGCTCGACCGGGGGGCAGGAACACAATCGCAGCTCGATGCGGCCGAACAGGCGTTTCTTACCGCCCAGGCCGGTCACAATCAGGCGGCGGCCCGGCTTGAAACGACGATGCAGGCGCTCGAAGATACTATCATCCGCACAAACAACGATCTGATCGTGCTCGACAAGCTTGCCCAATCCGGCGAAATCGTCGGTCCCGGGCAGGAAGTTCTGACGCTTGCCACCGATGGTCGCCTCGAAGCCCTGTTCCTGTCTCCCGACATGGCAGGTCTGGAAGCGATGCGCGGGGTGAAGATCGAACTTCAACACGGGGACGGGCCACCGGTTGAAACCGAAATCACGGAAATATCTCCTGTTTTGACCTCCAGCGGAACTGTTGAAGTCCGAGCCGAAATTCCGCCCGATACCGCCGCTGATTGGACTATAGGAAATACGGTCAAAGGGCATGTCAACGCCGAAACCACACCCGTCCATACCGTACCTTGGACCGCGCTTTCCGCCACCCGCAACGGCCCGGCGGTCTGGACTGTGACCCCCGAAACAATGGCTGTGCATCTGAACCTGATCGTGATCGAAAGCTATGATGACGCTGGCATCGCGGTTTCCGAGGGGTTGTCTGATGGTATGCTTGTAGTCGGGGCCGGGTCGCAGGCGCTGTATGAGGGAAAAATCGTTACCCAGGCAGGAGAAAATCAATGAAACCAGTCATTGTAGCGATGGCCTTTGTCCTGCTTCCCTTGACCGCTCTTGCCGAAGACGCGCCGGCACCGGCAGCAGCATTACCGCGCCCTGTGATATCCGAAATTGTGACGGCCGATCCAGCCCGCGCCCGCAGTTTCCCCGGCGTCCTCGTCGGTGAGAATGTTGCGACTTTGGGTTTCCTAACTGGCGGTCGGATCGCTTCTGTTCCGGTCGCGGCAGGCGACCTCGTCACGAAGGGGGCGACTTTGGCCACGCTTGACGAAGTTACGCTGGAACAGGATCTGGCAACCGCGCGCGCCGCGCTGGACGCCGCCGAAGCCCGGGCAACACTGGCCCAACAACAATTCGAGCGCGTCCAAACCCTGAGCGAGCGCGGCGTGGCAAGCAATGCCGTGCTGGACGATGCGCGCGCCAACCGCGATGCCATGGTCGCAGGGGCAGAAAACACAAGGGCCAGCCTGACCCGGGCAGAAGACGCCGCGCAATACGGCACGTTGACAGCACCGCGTGACGGCATCGTGCTTTCGGTGATGGTCGAACCCGGTGCAACGGTGTCGGCAGGATCTTCGGTCGTTAAACTGGCCGACCCGAAAGGTCGGGAAGCCGTCATCGACGTGCCAGATGCCTTTGCGGCCCTGCTTCCACCCAATGCAGCTTTCAACTTGCGCCGCCATTCAAATGACACCGCAACCACCACGGCCCGATTGTCGGTCACAGAACCCATGACCGACACCAGCCTTGGCACCCGGAGATTGCGCCTCACCCTCGACGATCCGCCCGAGGATTACCGCATCGGCAGCCTGATCGAGGCATCCTATGCCGAAATCGGTGCGCCACTGATGACGCTGCCCCGCGTCGCCATTACCGAAGGCCAAAACGGTCCTGGCGTCTGGCGCGTCGAAGCCCCTGAACGCCGCGTGCATCTGCTCAGCGTCACACTCGGCGCCGAAATCGGCGACCGGGTCATTATCCGCGAAGGCATAGCTGTGGGGGATGAAATCGTTACCCGCGGAGTGCACATCCTGACCGAAAACCAGAACGTGGGGGCGCCTCTGCAATGAAAAGCTTCAACCTTTCAGACTGGGCGCTGAAACACCGCTCGTTCACTTGGTTCCTGATGATCGTATCAATGATTGCAGGGGCCTTCAGCTATGCTTCTATGGGGCGGGAAGAAGACCCCTCTTTCACGATTCCCACTATGGTCGTGGCAGCATCCATGCCAGGGGCCACCGCAGAAGAAATGTTGACCCAGGTCACCGACCGGATCGAACAGAAACTTCAGGAACTCGACGGGCTCGATATCACACGGTCGGTCACCTATCCCGGTCAGACGGTGGTTTATGTCGATCTTGGCGACAGTGTAGCGGGCGAAGAAATTGATGCCCGGTGGTTGCGCGTACGAAATTTGATGTCGGATATCCGCGGGGATTTCCCGCAGGAATTCCAGGGCTTTGCATTCAATGACGATTTCGGTGATGTGTACGGGAATGTCTATGCTTTCACCGCTGACGGTTTTTCTCCCGACGAGGTCAAAACCTATGCTGAACATGTCCGCGATCAAGTTCAGGCTCTGGATGCGGCCGGCAAGGTTGATCTGATCGGCACCCGTGATCGGGTCGTCCATATCGAGTTTTCGACCACGCGCCTTGCCGCATTTGGACTTGATGGACAAAGCGTATTGCAAGCAATCGCCGCACAGAACCAGATCGTGCCGTCTGGATCGATCCAGACCGAAAGGGAACGCATTTTGATCCGCGTCAGCGGCCAGTTCGACGATGTCGACGCTCTGGCCAATGCGCCGCTCAGAATTGGTAGCGTCTTCTTCACGCTGGCGGATGTTGCCAACGTGACTGCGGGCTATGCCGATCCTCCGTCATCGTTGGTGCGGTACAATGGCGAAGAAGCGATCGGGTTGATCGTCGGCATGCGCGAGGGCGAGAACATTCTGACCTTCGGGGAAGATCTGGACAGGCTGATGGAGCGACTGGAAACAGAACTGCCGATCGGCATCGAAATACACAAGATCGCCGATCAGCCCCATGTCGTGGAAGAAAGTGTCAGCCATTTCCTCAAGGCGCTGGCCGAGGCGGTGGTGATCGTGCTCGCGGTCAGTTTTGTTTCCCTTGGTGTGCGGGCGGGTTTTATCGTGTCCCTGACGATCCCGCTGGTGCTGGCGCTGACTTTTGTGGTTCTCGATGCGATGGGGATCACACTGCAGCGAATCTCGCTCGGGGCGCTGATCATCGCGCTCGGGCTGCTTGTTGACGATGCGATGATCACCATCGAAACGATGATCTCGCGGCTTGAACTGGGAGACACCCGCAGAAAAGCGGCGTCGCATGCTTGGACCTCGATTGCCTGGCCGATGCTCAGTGGTACGCTGATCACGGCGGCAGGGTTCATCCCGATCGGGCTGAACGGATCTGCGGCGGGTGAATACACGATTTCGCTGTTCTATGTCATCGGTATATCGCTGCTGATCAGTTGGTTCGTCGCGGTGATGTTCGCGCCCGTCCTCGGCGCGACTTTCCTGCCAAAGGACTGGAAGCACCACGATCCATCCCCCGGACCGTTGCGCCGCGTGTATCACCGGATACTGCGTTTTGCGATGCGCCTGCGCTATCTCACGATCATGCTCACCATCGGTGTTTTCGCTGTCTCTGTGGTCGGGCTTGGCAAAGTCGAACAACAGTTCTTTCCGATTTCGGATCGCCCCGAAATCGTTGTCGACGTTTCGCTGCGCCAAAATGTCAGCTTCTTTGCGACCGATGCCGAAATGGCAAAGTTCGATAACTGGCTTGGCGAGCAGGAAGGCGTCGAATTCTGGACAACCTATATCGGCGACGGGGCGCCACGCTTCGTGCTGACCCTGCAAGGCCCGACTGCCGGGCCGCATGTCGGCCAAGTGGTGATCATGACCACCGGGTCGGAAGCCCGCGACAGGCTGGCTAAGGCGATTGCAGACTATTCCGATCAACGGATCGGCGTCGAATTTTTCGCCAAATTCATCGAACTTGGGCCGCCGGTTGGCAAACCGGTGCAATATCGCATCACCGGCCCCGATACCGACATCCTGCGCGACAGCGGGCGGGATTTGGCAGCGGTTCTGGCCGGGGACGCGCGTCTGCACGCCGTCAGTCTTGACTGGAACGAACCGGTGCGCGTCGTGCGGGTGAATCTTGATCAGGCCCGATTGCGTCAGCTTGGACTGACCCAATCGGACGTGGCAGGTGTCCTCGCCAGTCTGTTCGAGGGGAGCCAAGTCACCCAGTTGCGCAAAGACCGCGATTTGATCGACGTGCTGATGCGCGGCGAAGCTAAGGACCGGACGTCTCTGGCAGCGTTGCAGAACCTGCAATTCGCCAGTGCCCAAGGTGTGCCGATCCCGTTATCGTCGATTGCAACGCTGGAGTGGGTGACAGAACAACCCATCCTTTATCAACGCAACCGCGAACCGGTGATCACGGTCAGCGCCGCGATCCTGACCAAAGATCAGCCTGCCACCATTGTCACAGCGCTGGAAGACGACATTGCTGCATTTCAAGCCAGCCTGCCGCGCGGATACAACGTAGCCGTCGGCGGCACCGTTGCCGAAAGCGCCGACAGTCAGGCACCGATCCTTGCCGCCGTGCCGATCATGGTGTTCATCATTCTGCTGCTGACCATGATGCAGGTGCAAAGCTTCCGCACCATGTTCGTGGTGATGGCAGTGGCACCGCTGGGGTTGATTGGCGTGGTTCCATCGCTGTTGATTTCGGGTGCACCGCTTGGCTTTGTCGCGTTCCTCGGCGTTCTCGCGCTGATCGGCATCCTGATCCGAAATTCGATCATCCTTGCCCAAGCCATTGACGATTTGATCGCCGAAGGCAAAAGCCGCTGGGACGCGGTATTTCTCGCTTCGGATCAACGGGCACGCCCGATCCTGCTGACTGCGGCCGCCGCTTCGCTGGCGCTGATCCCGATTTCGCGGCAGGTGTTCTGGGGGCCGATGGCCTATGCAATGATGGGTGGTATTATCGCTGGAACGTTGATCACTCTCATCTTCGCCCCGGCGCTTTATGTGGCTGTTTACAGGGTCCGGCCAACGGACAAGGACGCTTCATGACCGCCACCGGACCTTGTAACCATCGCACCCGCGTCGGCCAGCAACGCCGCGAACGGACCCGCAGCCGCTTGATCCAAGCCGCCACGCTGGTCTTTGCCGAACGCGGCCCCGAGGCGGCACAGATCGACCACATCATCCAGCAAGCCGGCGTTTCGCGTGGCACGTTCTATAACTATTTCCAATCGACCGACGAATTGTTGATCGAAGCAAAAAACGCGCTTGCCGAGGAAATGGTCATCATGGTCAGCGAAGCCTCCGACCCATCGGCGCCGCATGCCCAACGCCTGGCCGCAGGTCTCAAGGCATTTATCGATCTGGTTCAGGCCCATCCGTTACTGCTGGAATTCATCACCCGCCTTGGCGTGCGCAACTTCGATGACGGGGGCATCATCGTTCCGGCACCATCCGATGACGGGCTGTCGGGTGCCATCAACAAAGACGTGGCTTCAGCGTTATCTTCGCGCATGGCCAGCGATATTCTTCAGGCCTCCACACTCACGACTTTGCTGCGATTGGTGGCGGGCGAACAAATCGACATTCCAGCCTTCGTTTCAACGATGCTGCGCATGCTAGGACATCCGACAGTCGAAGCCGCACAGATCGCCAATTGTCCCTACACGCCGGTTGAGGTGCCCGCTGATAGCCTGATCACCCGAAGCGAAACAGCACGCCGATCCGGAAGGGCATCACAGCCTTCCTAGCCGGCCTGCAACCTTACGCTTTCTAAGCTGGAAGTTCATGAATATTTACTGCGGGGCAGGCCGATCTGGCGATATCGCAGACATGGGCATGATGGGTCAGATAAATAACCTGTCCGACTTCACTCATCTTGGCTAGCAACCCGAACGCTTCGGCGGCACGGTCATCGTCAAAGCTTTCCATGATGTCGTCGGCGACAAATGGCACTGGTCCATTGTTGCGAACAAATTCGTGATATCCCGCGATCCTCAGGGCGAGGTAAAGCTGCGCGCGCGTACCGTCGGACAACTGATCGGCCTGTTTGGAACCACCTTCTGCGGCCAGCGCCACAAGAATTTCACGCGCCCCGTCCGGTTGCGCGGCAAGACCAGAATAGCGCCCGCCTGACATGGTTCGGAAAGCTTCGGAAGCGCGATCCAGCATACCGCTGCGATGGGTATCGCGGTATTGTCTGAGCGCGGCATCGACGGCGAGCAAACCAAGCCGTTTTTGCAGATGGTGCCGCGCCCCGTCTTCCATTTCCAAAAGCAAGGTCTGGCGCTGTTCCTCAAGCCGGGCGACTGCAGCATCACCGCCAACACGATCAAGATCATCTTCGGCCTTGCGAAAGCTGGTATGCGCCTCCTCCTGATTTGATCGCAGGGTTTTCAGATCGGTTCGCAGGCTTTCCGCGTGCGCTTCCAACTCAGCCTCGCTTATCCCTTCCAAACGTTTCAGCGCCTCTTGAATCGTACTGGCCTGCAGTCGGCCGCACAGATCTTCTGCACATTCGTCGCGGGTTTGCCGCAGTTTTTCCCGCTCCCCAGCCCGCGACAACGCTTCGCGCGCCTGCTGCCAAGTCGCCACGCTGAAGAAGTCCGTGAATGCAGCCGTTCTGGTGCGGTGTAGCTTTGCCTCTTGTTCGATTTCTGAATGGGTCTGCCGTGCTGAGGCCAACCGCTTTTGCAGATCCGCACACCGACCCTGGCTTGTCTCGGCACTGTGCAGTCGCTGGGTGATGTGACCCCATGCTTCATGCGGCGGGATGTCGGTCGTCATGCCCAAACGGTCTTTCAATGCGTTGACCGCGTCTCCGAACTGCCCACTATTGGATTTCATTGACGCGATACGGCGGTTCAAATCGGACACGCGGTCGAAATGGCGGCGCAACTGATCCAATTCGTCAAGGATCGCACGCATTTCGGCCACCGTGGCCGGAGCCTCCACCATCCAGGTATCCGCACAGGCTGCGGTCCATTCGGATTGCCATTTGGTCTTGAGTTTGGCGGCATCGGCCAACGCGGTTTCACGCCGCCCCAGTTCCTGCTGGGCGGTTGCATCTGCTTCGCTCAAAGCCTGAAGTTGCGCCGCGCGGTCCAGCAACGACTGTGCGGTTTCAACGATCAAGGCCAAGTCGGTATTTTCATCCGTGGTCCGTCCTGCCTGCGACATGGCTGACACAAGCCCGGACCGCGCGCGATCCAACACGTCTTCACAATATGACACCCGACGCCGCGCTTCATTGCATTTGCGCAAGGCCCCGCAGGCGTCGTCGGCCCGTTTCAGCCAAGTCAGAAATGACCCACTCGTCATATCGGCGGACAGCAATGGCGACACGCCCGACACGATACCGGCAAAGGTTGCCACCAATCCATCATGCAATGCGGCGGCTTCCTTCACCCGGGTTTTAGCCGCATCCACCAACTGCCATGCGCCGGCCAGTGCCTGTTCTGCCTCCAAGACGAATTTCGCCTGTGTCTGTTGATCCGCGACAGAGGCCGCGACCTGATCATCAAGTCGCATCGCCCCCTCGAAACGATCTGCGGTATCGCTGTTCAAATTGGCGCGGTGATGGACCCATTCCGCTTCGCGCTGGGCCCGGACCTTTGCCGCGTCTTCCAAGGTGACAACGGAGGTCGCACTCGTCTGTTGCAGCCGCGCTTCGCGTTGCGCGGCATCTTGTTCGAGCCGTTGCAGCGTTTCGCGTTCCCGCTCTACCTTGCGGTTAGCGTCCTCCACGTCTGCCGCCAGACGCTCAACGCCGGCTCTGTCAGGCAGGGCAAAGTTTGCAACCGCGGTTTCATCTCCAACCCAAGGGGCCAGCGCGGCAAGCCTTTCCTGCCAATCGGCCTCAGCCTCTGCCAGCAGTGCCTGCGCCCGGGCAAGCGATCCAACCGGGTCATCGCGGCGGATACTTTGAACCAGCCCGCCAAGCCCGCCCAAATCGGCCGTGCTGCCACCAGCGTTCTTCAGACGTAGCGCGGTCCGATCTGCTTCGGTTCGGGTGCGGTCCAGTTCTTCGGTTGCAGCGGCGTAACTGGCTGCAATGCCTGAATGCTGTTCGACCAAGCCGCGAAGACGGCCCAACACCGCGACTTCTGGCAACACGGTGGCCGGATCGGCATCGGGTTGCCCCAAACGGGCAAGGCAATCACGTATAGCTTGGCTTTCACCATCCCGTTCTTTCAGCCGCTTGGGCAAATCCTCCTGTGCTGTATCATAGGCGGATTTCAGGTTCCCGACCGCACCTATGCGATCGTGGACTTCAAGTATTTCCGTGTCCTGCGGAATTTTTCCCAGTTCGTCTTCGAGATCTGCAACGGATTTTTTCGTGGTTTCCAGTTTTGTTGCCAACACCGTTTCTTCACGGTCCAGACCCGGCAATTCGGCAAGCCAACCTTCAGGCGGGACGGGCAAATCGCCAATTTCAGCGATTTTCACCTCAATCCGTTCCAGCCGCGAAACAAGCGGTATTGCACCGCCCAACCGTTCGGTTTCATTGAGCGCGGTTTGCGCGGCCTCGGCCTCGTTTCGGGCGTTTTGCCATGTGGTCCGCGCCGCGTCCCGGTCCTTGGCAAGTCGGGCATAATCCGATGCGGCCGTATCCAAGGATTTCATCTGTTCTCCAAGCCTGTCGAATTCGGCCCTGAGGTCGCGCAACCGCCCTTTGCGACCTGTTGCGTTCAAAAATTCCATTGATTCATCGCGTAGCGTGTCGATCTGCGTGGCAAGGTCGGTCAATCCGGCGCTGGCCTGAAACAGCAGCTCTCCTAGATCTCCTTCGCTGGCAAGGATGCTTTCCCCACCTTCGTCCAGCGTGTTCCGGTTGAGCGAAAACATGGCCGCATAGGACTTCCGGTCAAGCCCGCGCAGGCCACTAGTCAACAATGCTTCGCCGATCGGGCCCCCTTGCGCGTCAAGCAGGGAATGGTCGCGCTTCTTGACCCGGATCACGTTTTGCGGTCGACCGTCGATTTCGAGCGCCGCACCAAGCTGCATTGATGTGTACGGATGCAGGAATCCCATCGGGCTGCGCACCGAAATCTGAAACAACAGATCCAGCCAGCCCGACAGAAAGGTCGATTTCCCGGCCTCGTTGGCCCCATAGATCACGTGCAGATCGGGGCCGCCGTCAACTGTTGCACCAAAGGGCAGGCTCAGGTCGGTGAATTTACCGTACCGCGTCAGGTCAAAACAGTTCAGGCGCATCGTTCAACCCTCCGAGTCTTCTAGCCGCGCCAATACGTCCATCGCGCCGCGTTGCATCGTATCATTCAACGTAGTGATGACCTGCTCTTCGTTGTCGCCAATAATCCCGCGCAGTTCACGCGGCAGATGCTTAAGTATCAGGTCCAACTCGGCCTTTACACGGGGATCGTCAGCACGAAGCGGCCCTTCGGTTACAAGTGCTGCCATTTCTCCGACCGCACCGCCCGGTTTGCTACCCTCCCCCGGTTGCAGCGCAATTTCGACCTTATCGATCCAGAGCGACCCGATTTGTTCGGCCACGACCTGCGCCTCGGCACCGAGCAAATCCGCATCTCTGTGTGCCCGCCAAGCCATTTGTGATTTTCCCTCCAGCACCGGGCGAACGATCAGGTGCTCGCCTTCATTGTCCTGACGGGCCGTTTTCAACGCTTGCTTCAGGGCCTCCACAACTTCGCCCCAGTCGGCAGCCATGTTGCAATCAACCGTGATCCGCTCGAACTGGGCGGTGGCCAGATGCCTTTCTTGCAGGCTGACTGCGCCATCGTCATTCACCGAAACCAATGTCACCGATTTTGGTCCTGCTTCTCCAATGTCTCTGCCTTGGGGAATGCCGGGCATCACGACGGTCGTTGCTCCCGGATGAACCGCGCGTTTGTGGATATGTCCCAACGCCCAGTAATCGAAGCCCATCTGCTGCAGTTCAGCCAATGCACAGGGGGCATATGGGTCATGTCCCGACGTGCCGGCCAGACTGGTGTGCAGAAGACCAATATTGAAAGCCCCCGGCACCGGCGGGTGAAATTGGTCCAACAGGCTGTCAGGGGCATGTGGCTGCCGAAACGAAATGCCATGCACGGCAACAGCGTGGCCGTTCCAACTGACCTCTACCACCTCGGCACGATCTGAAAACACCCTGACCGCGTCTGGCAAAACCAGTTCACGGGTGATTTTCGAAGCGGCATCATGATTACCGCGGATCACGAAGGCCAGAATACCCGCCGCGGTCAGTCGCTCCAATTCTTGTGCCAGAAACCGGGCGGTTTTCATCGATGTCTGACCACCGTCATAAAGATCCCCGGCAATCACAAGCGCCTGAACCTGTTCGGCAAGGCACAGATCGACAATACGCGACAGTGTTGTTCTGGTGGCATTGCCGACTATTTCGGCCAGTTCCGCGTCACGCAGCGCCAAAGACTTCAATGGTGAATCAAGATGAATGTCGGCTGTATGAACAAACTTGAATGCCACGGTCCCGCCTCGGAAAAAATGATCTGCTGGCAGAGCGTGGGACTATGAGAACGGTTTGGTCAAGTCGAAAGCTGCATAAAATCAGCCGCATAGCTGTGAAACCATCTGTCACAGCCACCCGCAGAACGCCCCATCTCTGCACCCGTTTTCAAGCAAACACGTGGCTGCATGGGTGGTTCAGCGGTTAAGGATCAGAATTTCCGGCGCATCGCTGTTTAATTCGATCACCGCCATTGTCCGGCAGGTTTAGTGGGAAACGAACTTCAGTCTGCGGGGCACATTATCCCGACAAATTGGCCATCTGCACTGCGGGTCCGCAAGCCATTTCCATCCATGATTTCAACGCGGCCTCTTCCGGCGGCACCACGACGGCTTCACCACCGACAAAATTCATAAAGGCCTCTGCATTTAACTGATTGAGGCCAACCAAAACCGGGATGTCGCACGACAAGGCTTCGGCAATAACGGATCGGAAACCACGGCCTTCGGCTTCGTGTTTTCCGAACTTGTTGACGATCAGGCAATCGGCTCCTTCAAGAAGCGATGCTTCGACCAGACCAACTGCCGTTTCCAATGCGTTCGGGTCCAGCCGACAGCCCTTTGCTGCGTGGCCCAGTTGTTGTGAAATGCGGATAATCGGGCCTTCGGGCAGGACTTTCACATCCATATCGCACGGGCCTTCATTTTCTCTGCCCGTATTGATCTGTACAGTCCCACAGGGTCGACGACCCTGTTTCAACATTGTTTGAGCAAGCTGATAAAGCAGCAGGTCAGTATCACCGCGCCCCGGCGCCATCGTATAAGCAATATTCATGTCACTGACATCCTTGGATTACGAAGGAGGGTTGGCAAGTGCCGAAAACTCTATAGGCAAGCCCTGTCCGACGCTTCTATTTCTAGGGTCGCCAACGATATTGCCCTGCTGCACGTTCGATAGATCCGGTTTCAAGATGGTCTCCGTTCATCGATTGCTTGCAACTCTGCCCCTGATATTTCGGCAGAAGCCACAAGCTGGTCTACGAATGCACGGGCCTTGCAGGCCCAATCGGCTTTTTCCATTGCCTCGGCGATTTTCCCTGCTACGGCATCGAAGGGCAGAACCGCCCCTTGGGCCACCGCATCAAGGCGTATCAGGTGCCAGCCGTGCCGGGTCAGCACGGGTTGCGCCGTGATTTCACCTTCGGCAAGTGTCCCTAAGGCGGCTTCGAATTCCGGCACTGAATCGCCGGGGCTGAGTTGACCAAGCGCACCACCGGATGCTTTCGACCCACAGTCACTGTACCGCTCAGCCAACTGCGCGAAACCTTTGGGATTGGCTAAGGCTTGTGCCACTAAATCCTGTGCCCGTGTAAAAGCAACGGCTTTGTTTTCTGCGTTCGTCGGATCGCAGGTAATCAGGATATGCGACACTTCCCAGAGCGGGGGGGTGCGGAACCGTGACGGGTCGCGGGACCATTCCGCGCGAACCGCAGTTTTGCTGGGGCGATCGACGACAACCACAATGTCCAGCAGCTCACGGATCAAGGCCTCTTCTTCAGTTTCGAACCGACCCGGACCAATTTCGACCGGATCGGGTGTCAGGCCCCGATGTCGCGCCTCTTGCAACAGCAGAATCCTTACGGCCATGGCATTCGCCGCCTTGCGCCAAGCCAGACCGGGCTTGCCTTTTGGGGCGGTGTGGTTCTGCGCCTCGGCAGCGATAGCCGTGCTTGGGACCGTTTCGCCATTTACGATCAAATCGGGGAAAAGCGCTGCATGCATGCCGGTCACTCCGCCGTTTTACGCCGCGAGCGCACCACCTGATACCCCGGACGCCAGAGATACCGAACTGGGGCCGAAATCATGTGGACCAATCGCGTGAAGGGGAAAACAAGGATGATCGTCAGGCCAAGGATCAGGTGAAGCTTGAATATAATAGACACATCCGAGACATAGCTTGCCGCCGCACCGTCAAAGGTAAAAACTCCTTGCGCCCAAGACATGAACTTGACCATCTCATGACCATCCAGATGCCCCAATGAGACAAAGATCGTCCCGATCCCCAGCACCAGTTGCATAAGCAGCATGGCAAGAATTGCGATATCCCAGAAACTTGACGTTTTCCGAATACGCGGGTCGGTCCAGCGACGATGAAACAGCATCGCTCCCCCCGTCAGGGCTATGACGCCGGCAATACCGCCAGCGACAACCGCCAGAATTTGCTTGGCCCCGTGACTGACGCCGATGGCATCAAACACCCAGATCGGCGTCAGCAACCCGACAAAATGGCCCAAGAAGATCACCAGAACCCCGATATGGAACAGAACCGATCCGATCACCAACTGTTTGCGCCGCAACAGTTGGGATGACGAAGATTTCCAGGTGAAGGGATCGCGTTCATAACGCGCAATGGTTCCCATGATCCCGACACCAAGCGCGATATAGGGGTAAATTCCGAAAAAGAAGTTGTTCATGTGATCCTCCATTACTCAGCCGCAGTGCCAGAGGCGCGGTTGACAGGGTCGTCCATACGGGAAAGCATGTCGCGCACCTGCGGACAGCCGGCATTGGGATCGGGGCCAAAGCGGACTTCGCTTTCTTCCCAAACCTCATCAAGCGCTTCGAGATCGTTGGGATCGACATCCGGTTGATCCAACAGTTCTGCCACGGCCTTTTTATCGGCCGTTACCCCGGCCAGTTGCAAAAGGGCGGCGAACACGGCGGCATATTCGCTTTCCCGCCGGACCAGCCGGGCATCGAGAGCTTCGAAAATATGCGCCGCGTCCGCCAAGGTTTCCTGTGCTTCTGCGAAGGGACGCGTCGACAGGAATTCTAACAAGACCGGCAAATGGTCTGGCAATTCCGAGGTTGCGGGTTCGAACCCGCCCGCACGGTAGGTTTCCACCAGAGACACCATTGCACCGCCGCGGTCGCGGCTTTCACCATGGACGTGTTCGAACAGGTTGAGCGACAGCGTTCGCGAACGATCGAAGAGCATGACATAATGCTCTTCGAGGTCATAAATATCACCGCTACGCAGCGCCTCGACCAAAGGTCGAAGCGTCCGGCGCGCAGCTGCGGTGAGCCTGGTATCAGAGGCCAGAACCCCACCGATTTCCGGCATTGCAGACTGCAAATCCCGCGTTGGGTAGCTTAAAATCAGCGACAGCGCTTTCAATGTGCGGTCCATATCAGCGCACCTCCTCGGGCATTTTCAGGGGTTTCTTGGAGCCGCCAAAGAGCGAACCTTTGGACATGCCGGTCGAACAACCGTTGCTGTCGGTAAAGCCGCAGCCTCCGCGCAGATCATAGGCTTCTTCAACCTGTTCACGGTGGGTTGTCGGGATCACGAAACGGTCTTCGTAATCCGCCAGCGCCATGATTTTATACATGTCCTCAATCATGGCCCCATTCAGACCGACGCGTTCGGCGATGCCTTCATCAATAACCCCCTCAACGGTTTTCGACCGCATATAGGCGCGCATCGCCAGCATTCGTTCCAATGCGGTGGCCACCGGCGCTTCATCCCCGGCGGTCAACATATTCGCAAGGTACCGCAATGGAATGCGTAGATTTCGAACATCCGGCATTGCACCGTTCATACCGATTGCACCCGCTTCGGCGGCATTCTGGATCGGACTGAGCGGCGGGATATACCAAACCATTGGCAAGGTCCGGTATTCAGGATGCAATGGAAAGGCGACTTTCCAATCCATCGCCATTTTCCAGATCGGGCTTTCCTTCGCGGCTTTGATCCAATCTTCTGGTACACCATCCCGGCGCGCCGCTTCGATTACGGACGGGTCGTTCGGGTCAAGGAAGACACCCAGTTGCGCATCATAAAGATCTGTTGTTTCCGCCACATTGGCAGCTTCTTCAATCTTGTCGGCGTCATAAAGCATGACCCCCAGATAGCGGATGCGCCCCACGCAGGTTTCCGAACAGACAGTCGGGTTGCCCGATTCAATGCGCGGATAGCAAAGCGTGCATTTCTCAGACTTGCCGGTCGACCAGTTGTAATAAACCTTCTTGTAGGGACAACCGGACACGCACATGCGCCAGCCACGGCATTTTTCCTGATCGATCAGAACGATGCCGTCTTCTTCACGCTTGTAGATCGCACCCGAAGGGCAGGACGCGGCACAGGCTGGATTCAGGCAATGTTCGCATAACCGGGGGAGATACATCATGAAGGTGTTTTCGTATTCCCCGTATATTTCCTTTTGAATGCCTTCGAAATTGTAATCCGCCGACCGTTTCGAAAATTCCCCACCGAGGATTTCATCCCAGTTCGGCCCCTTTTCGATCTTCTCCATCCGCTCGCCGGTAATTTTGGAACGTGGGCGCGCAGTTGGAAATGCCTCCACTTCTGGGGCAGATTTCAGATGGTCATAGTCGAAATCAAACGGCTCATAATAGTCGTCGATTTCGGGCAGGTCGGGATTGGCAAAGATATTCGCCAATATTCGCCATTTGCCGCCTTGCTTGGGCTGAAGCTTGCCGGATTTGGTGCGCTGCCAGCCGCCATTCCAACGGGCCTGATTTTCCCAGTCTGTCGGATAACCGGTTCCGGGCTTGGTTTCGACATTATTGAACCACGCATATTCAACGCCATCGCGGCTGGTCCAAACGTTTTTGCAGGTGACGGAACAGGTGTGACATCCGATGCATTTATCGAGATTCAGCACCATGCCGATTTGTGCGCGTACCTTCATTCTGCGGCCTCCTTGCTGGTCGTTTCCCGGTCGAGCCAGTCAACCTTCTTCATTTTGCGAACGACGACGAATTCGTCCCGGTTCGATCCCACCGTGCCGTAATAGTTGAAACCGTAGGATTGCTGGGCATAGGCACCGATCATATGGGTCGGTTTCAGCACCGTGCGGGTGACCGAATTGTGAATACCCCCGCGCAAACCGGTTTTTTCCGAACCGGGTGTGTTCACGATTTTTTCCTGCGCATGATACATGAAGGTCGTGCCTTCCTTGATCCGCTGCGAAACCACCGCCCGCGCGGTCAGTGCGCCGTTGGTGTTATAAAGTTCAATCCAGTCGTTATCTTCGATCCCGGCCGTTTTCGCATCGGTCTCGGACAGCCAGACCACCGGACCGCCCCGGTTCAGCGTCAGCATCAACAAGTTGTCCGTATAGGTCGAGTGGATGCCCCATTTCTGGTGCGGAGTGATGAAGTTCAACACCAGGCTGTCGCCCGCATCCTGCACGTCCCTGGTGATGGTCTTCAGGTCCACCGGCGGGCGGTAAGACATGAAACCTTCGCCAAAGGCCAGCATCCACAGATGATCCTGATAAAGCTGCTGCCGTCCGGTGAGCGTCCGCCACGGGATCAGTTCATGCACATTGGTGTAACCGGCGTTGTAACTGACCTTTTCGCTTTCGATTCCCGACCATGTCGGAGACGAAATGATCTTGCGCGGCTGGGCCGCAATATCCCGGAAGCGGATCTTGTTGTGATGTTCGCCTTCTGCCAGATGCGCATGTTCGCGCCCGGTGGCTTTTTCTAGCGCTTGCCAGGCTTTGACTGCCACTTCACCATTGGTTTCTGGTGCCAGCATCAAGATCACTTCCGCCGCATCAATGGCCGTCTCGATGATCGGCCGCCCTACGGCGGGCCCATCCAGCCGAGTGCCATTGAGCGCCTTTAGATTGGCGATCTCGTCTTCTGTATTCCAGTTAATGCCTTTGCCGCCGTTCCCAAGCGTGTCGAGCAACGGTCCCAGCGCAGTGAAGCGGTCATAAAGCGCGGGATAGTCCCGTTCGACCACAACATAGGCCGGAGCAGTTTTTCCCGGGATCAGGTCGCACTCGCCCTTTTTCCAGTCCTTAACCTGATCCTGTGCAATTTCGGCCGGGGTGTCATGAAGGATCGGCAATGCGACCACGTCGGTTTCTTGGCCCAGAATTTCCGGTGCCAATTCCGAAAATTTCTTGGCTATGGATTTGAAGATTTCCCAATCGGATTTCGATTCATAGGCCGGATCAACCGCCGCCTGAAGCGGGTGGATGAACGGGTGCATATCCGAAGTGTTCAGATCATCCTTTTCGTACCAGCTGGCCGTGGGCAAAACGATATCGGAATAAACCGCAGTGGTGGACATGCGGAAATCTATGGTCACCAACAGATCGAGTTTACCGCGCGGGGCGTCTTGGTGCCATGTCGCCTCTTTCGGAAGCTGCCCCCCTTCTTCACCCAGATCCTTGCCCAACACACCATGATCGGTGCCCAGGAGGTGTTTTAGGAAATACTCATGCCCTTTGCCGGACGAACCCAACAGGTTCGAACGCCAGACAAACAGGTTACGCGGCCAATTTTCCGGCGCATCCGGGTCTTCACAGGACATTTCCAAATCACCGGATTTCAGGTTTTCGGCAATATAGGCAGGGATTTCCTTGCCGGCGGCCTTGGCCGCTTTGGCCACCTCCAACGGGTTGGTTTTCAACTGAGGAGCGGAAGGCAGCCACCCCATCCGTTCGGCCCGGATATTATAGTCGATCAGGCTGGCATCCCAGTCACCGTCGGGCGCTGTTGGCGACAGGATTTCATCCGCTTTCAGGGTTTCATAGCGCCATTGATCGGTATGGGCATACCAAGCGGAAGTCGCATTCATGTGCCGCGGCGGGCGTCCCCAATCGAGCGCGAAGGCCAAAGGTTGCCAACCGGTCTGTGGTCGCAGCTTTTCCTGTCCAACATAATGCGCCCAGCCACCGCCGGATTGACCGACGCAGCCGCACATCACCAGCATGTTGATAACGCCGCGATAATTCATATCCATGTGGAACCAGTGGTTCATCGCGGCACCGATGATGATCATCGATTTACCTTGGGTCTTGACCGCATTGTCCGCAAATTCACGGGCAACATGGATGATCTTGTCGGCTGGAACGCCTGTGATCTTTTCAGCCCAAGCCGGTGTCCCCGGCATGTCATTGGCATAATCGTTGGTCACCCAGTCGCCACCCAGACCCCGATCAAGGCCATAATTGGCGCAAAACAGGTCAAAAACAGTGGCAACAGTGATATCGCCATTTGCCG
This sequence comes from Thalassovita gelatinovora, assembly GCF_001458355.1. Taxonomy (GTDB): domain Bacteria; phylum Pseudomonadota; class Alphaproteobacteria; order Rhodobacterales; family Rhodobacteraceae; genus Thalassobius; species Thalassobius gelatinovorus. Next base: position 393,684 of record NZ_CYSA01000015.1, read on the forward strand.
TCTTGACCGTCTTGACCGGGACATTGCGGGTCAGGATTTCGGGGTGATCGGCATCGGTGACGAATTGGCCGACTGCCGCGCCACCGAAATAGGGGAAATCGACACCCACGACATCGTCGCGATCTTCTTTCATGATCAGCGTCATCTTCAGTCGGGTGTCTGCCGCGTTCGCCTTTTCTTCAAGATTCCATTCGCCGTCTTCACCCCAGCGATAACCGATGGTGCCGTTTGGCGCGACCAAGCTGTTTGACAGATCGTCATAGGCGACGGTTTTCCATTCGGGATTGTTGTCTTCGCCCAGCTTGCCGTCCAGATCGTCGGCCCGCAAAAAGCGGCCGGGAATCAGACGCCCGTCTTTTTCTTCCAACTTCACCAGCATCGGGAAATCGGAATATTTACGGGTGTAATCTTCGAAATACTCGGTCTGATGATCAAGGTGGAATTCGCGCAGAATGACATGACCGAACGCCATCGCCAGCGCCGCGTCGGTCCCCTGCTTTGCGTTTAACCAAACATCACCAAACTTTGCCGCTTCTGAATAATCTGGGCAGATGACGGCCGATTTGGTCCCTTTGTAGCGCGCTTCGGTATAGAAATGTGCATCCGGCGTCCGAGTCTGAGGTACGTTCGACCCCCAAAGCAGCAGGTAACCGGCATTGTACCAATCCGCCGATTCCGGCACGTCGGTTTGTTCGCCCCAAGTCATTGGCGAAGCCGGTGGCAGGTCGCAATACCAATCATAAAACGACATGCAGACCCCGCCCAGCAGGCTGAGATAGCGCGAACCCGCCGCGTAAGAAATCATTGACATCGCGGGGATCGGCGAAAAACCGAAGACACGATCCGGGCCATAGGTCTTGGCGGTATAGGCGTTGGCGGCGGCGGTGATTTCGGTCGCCTCGTCCCAAGAGGCGCGTACGAAACCGCCCTTGCCGCGGGTTTCGACATAAGAGGCGCGCAGCACCGGGTCGTTCTGAATCGCGGTCCAGGCCTCGATCGGGCTTTTGGATTCGCGCATCTTGCGCCAGACCTTCATCAACCGCCCGCGCACCAACGGGTTTTTCACCCGATTGGCGGAATAGAGGTACCAGCTGTAAGACGCCCCCCGCGCACAGCCGCGTGGTTCATGGTTCGGCAGATCCGGACGGGTACGCGGATAATCTGTTTGCTGGGTTTCCCATGTGACAATTCCGGATTTGACATAGATTTTCCACGAACAAGAACCGGTGCAATTCACCCCATGCGTCGAACGGACGATCTTGTCATGCCGCCAACGGTTTCTGTAGGTATCTTCCCAGTCGCGGTTCTCACGCGTGACCTGGCCATGACCATTCGAAAAGGTCTCAATTTCCTTGGATTGAAGGAAGTTCAGTCTATCGAGCAAGTGGCTCATGTTATTTCTCCTATAGCTGGCCGCGTTCGGACAAACCCGAACGCGGTGGCATCAATTGTTCAGCACGGGACCGGGGCTGATTTGCGGCTGTAGAACGTCCAGGTGACCGCCACGCAGGCGACGTAGAAGATCAAGAAAGCCCAAAGAGCACCGTTCGGGGCGCCGGTCATGCTGATCGATGTTCCATAAGCCTTGGGGATGAAGAACGCGCCATAAGCGGCGATCGCCGAGGTAAAGGCGATGATCGCGGCGCTTTCCCGTTCCGCCGTCTTCAGGGTTGCGCCTTCGTCCAGTTGCGGCATCAACCGCGGTATTTCCTGGCGCATGATCGAAGGGATCATCTGGAAGGTCGAGGCATTGCCGACCCCGGTCAGCAAAAACAGCGCCATGAAGCAGGCAAAGAAACCCCAGAAATTGCCCCCGCTCGCCTCGGACGGCAGGAATTGCAGAACACCCCAGACCGCCACGATCATCCCGAGGAAGGTCCAGAAAGTGACGCGCCCGCCGCCGAACTTGTCCGACACCCATCCGGTCCCGGCCCGGCTAAGCGCCCCGACCAGCGGACCGAGGAAGGCGAATGACAGCGCGTTGACCTCGGGAAACTGGGTTTTCATCAATAGCGGGAAGCCAGCCGAGTAGCCAATGAAGCTGCCGAATGTCCCGGTATAGAGAAACGCCATGATCCAGTTGTGCCGACGCGCAAGGATCGTCAGTTGATCGCCCAGCGATGCCTTGGCCGCGGCGATGTCGTTCATCCCGAACCACGCGAGGAGGGTCGACAACACGATGAACGGAGCCCAGATGAACCCGGCATTCTGCAACCACAAACGCGATCCGTCTGCCAGCGTCTGCGCTTCGCCTCCGACCGAACCAAACACACCGGTGACGATGACGATCGGCACAAGGAACTGCATGACCGAAACCCCGAGATTACCCAGCCCCGCATTCAGCGCCAGCGCGTTGCCTTTGGTTTTCTTCGGGAAGAAATAGGCGATGTTGGCCATGGACGAAGCGAAGTTGCCCCCACCAAAACCGCACAAAAGGGCCAGAACCAAAAACCAGCTGTAGCTGGTGTTGGGGTTCTGTACCGCGAACCCGATTCCCAATGCGGGCACCAGCAGCGATGCGGTCGACAACGTCGTCCACAACCGGCCGCCGAAGATCGGGACCATGAAGCTGTAAAAGATGCGCAGCGTCGCGCCCGAAAGCCCCGGCAGAGAAGCCAGCCAGAACAATTGGGCGGTAGAATAGTCGAACCCGATGACAGGCAGCTTCGCCACCACGACCGACCACACCATCCAGACCGCGAATGCCAGCAGCAGCGCAGGGATCGAAATCCACAGGTTGCGCGAAGCGACTATCTGGCCCTGATCGTCCCAAAACTCCGTGTCTTCGGGGTGCCATTCAGCCAGCGTAGTGCCGGGTTTCGGATGCGGTTCTTGCGGCAGGTCGGACAGTTGCGTTTCTAGGGCCAGCGCCGGGTGACGGGCGCGCTCCATCCGGCGGATTGCAACATGCATCCACACGGTCGAGACGCCGACAAGCAGGAACAACAGCATGAACGGGGCGGTCCAGATACCGGTCTGGTCCAGCAAGATGCCGAAGGCGATTGGCAAGATGAACCCGCCCAGACCGCCAATCATCCCGACCAGACCGCCGATCGACCCGACATGGTGCGGGTAATAGACCGGAATATGCTTGAACACTGCTGCCTTGCCCAGGCTCATAGCAAAGCCAAGGACCACCGTCAGCGCCACAAAGACCCCGGCAGACAGGCCAAATTTAAACGTAATCGGACCGTCGATGCCCATGACCGTATAGGCAGTCTGCGGATAGCTCATGATAAAAAGCAGCACCAGCGACACGATGAAGGTAAAATACATCACCCATCGTGCGCCCATCTTGTCTGACATCCAGCCGCCCAGCGCCCGAAAGACCGAGCCCGGCAGCGAATACAACCCCGCAAATACGCCTGCGGTGGTCAGTTCCAACCCATAGGCACCGACATAGTAGCGAGGCAGGAAGCTGGCCAGCGCGACAAACCCACCGAAAACAAAGAAATAATAAGTGGCAAACCGCCAAACCTGAACGTTTTTCAGGGGTTCAAGCTGGTCCTTGATCGACACATGGCCACGCCCCGTACGTTTACGCTCTGCATGTTCGGGATCGGTCTTTGCCAGCAGGAAAAACAGTACCGCCGTGACCGCCAGAACGATCGCATAAACCCGCGCCGTACCTTCCCAGCCAAGCGCGACAACAAGGAATGGCGCCCCGAAATTGGTCACCGCCGCGCCCACGTTCCCGGCTCCGAAAATTCCCAAGGCCGTACCTTGGCGTTCTTGTTCGAACCAGCGTGAAGTATAGGCCACCCCGACGATAAAAGAGCCACCAGCAAGACCAAGGCCAAGCGCGGCAAGCAGGAAGACTTCATAGGTTTGAACGCTGGTCAACAACCACACAGCCACCGCAGTGATCAGCATCTGGAGTGGGAACATGATCCGGCCACCAAATTGTTCAGTCCAGAACCCAAGGAAAATCCGGCTTATTGACCCGGTCAGGATTGGCGTCGCGACCAGCAGACCAAACTGCGTGTCGCTCAGTCCAAGATCCTGTTTGATCTTGACCCCGATAATCGAAAAAATCGTCCATACGGCAAAGCAAACTGTGAAAGCAAAAGTGCTAAGACCCAATGCCCGGTATTGGTCCGTGCGTGAGACGCCTTCGAGCGTGTGCATATCTGTCCCTCCAATCTTCTGGCATTGCGAAACGGACCGCGATGCTCTTGAGGACTGGGATGAAGCTGAGAGGGAAAATCAGACTTGATCCAGATCACATTCTCAAAATAACCTTGTAATATAAATGGCTTGCACAATTTTTTTGTGTCTGGATCGGTTGGAAATCAAGGCTCCGCACAAGGCTTTGCAATTTGATTATTGACAAAGATCAACCAAATACATGACGTTATTCAAACCTGTAGAACTGGTATTTGAGACATGTCCGAAACGCTTTATCCTGAAGTCAGGACGCTGCATCTTTTTTCGAAAATGGCGGATGAGCATTTCGAGTCTCTGATGCGGGGCGCATATGTGCAGAATTTCCCACCTCAGATCGAACTTATCACCGAAGGCGATCCAAGCGATTTTCTGCATATTATCGTGGCGGGTTCCGTTGAGTTGTTTTCGACCTGGAACCGGCGTGAAACGGCAATGGCGACGATACGCCCGATATCGACCTTTATCCTTGCTGCATCGATCAAGGATGCACCTTATCTGATGTCTGCCCGCACCCTGGAAAAAAGCCGCATCGTGCTTATTCCAAGCCAGGATGTGCGGTCGGTTTTCGACGAAGATGCGGATTTTGCCCGTGCCATGGTCACCGAACTGGCCCAATGCTATCGCAGCGTCGTCAAGTCCACGAAAGATCTAAAGCTCCGAACATCGCTTGAGCAATTGGCGAATTACATTCTGCGACAACAGACATGTGCCGGCGGCGGGGCGAAGTTTGAACTACCGATCGAGAAACGACGGGTGGCCTCGTTGCTTGGCATGACACCGGAAAATCTGAGCCGCGCATTCAAAGGGCTGCAACCCTATGGGGTGTACGTCAATGGCAATCAGGTCACGATCAAGAATCAAAACGACCTGATCGGGTTTGCCAAGCCCAATCCACTGATCGATGATTTCAATACTTAACCATGTAAAGTACGGTTACAGATCTGCGGACAGCACATAATCCGCCTCTGGGGGCAGGGTGATTTCGTCGGCACGATAGTAGCCACATGCCGATAGCGCCTGACGCAGATCGGGACGCTCCCCCAAAAACAGCCAAACGATGGGAAATGATTTTATCCCCGAGGTGCCCTCTGGCTCTGATCCGGTGGCGACGCCATTTAACATCGGGGCATTGCTGGAATCCCCGACGTTAAGCACGTTGAACCACGTCGAACGGCGAAACTTGACCTCTTGCATGAGGCAATACAGCTTGCCCATGTGGACAAACCCGGTGCCTTCAGACACCAGCCGCGACGGCAAAGACAAGGCAGGGCGCGGAAAGCGTTCCACCATCTTGAAGATGATACCGCCAGTGGCCTGTTGCATCCTAACCAGCGCCCGGTAATAGATGCCGGTCTCCGGATCAGGCCGGAACAACATGTGGTAATAGCCCATCGAAATATTCACCGGCCCTTCGCCTGCATAGATCCGGTTCTGGATTTCTCGAAAGGGGTCCACCGTTTCGTGTAACTGCGGAGGACGCAGGCGGACCAGTTCCCGAAAACTGGTATGGGACATCATGATTTCGTATTCTTCTACGCCGAAATAATCGCAAATCCGCCGCAAGGTGTTCAGCGTCGGTTCGGCATCGCCGTTCAAATAGCGATGAAACTGCGTGCGATTGATCTTGGCCGCTTTGCAGATTGCCGAGATGGATTTTCCGTACCCGGCCAAAAGCCGCAGATTCGCGGAAAGATCAGTGCGCTTCATGTCATTCCTCCGGGCGTATTTCACAGCGTTAGCCGACGCAAAGCATGCCACGGTTTGCCCCAATGAGACATTCATAAAACGCGAATCTGTCGCTAATTGTCCAGAGAATAGGTGCAGTCACGACACTTTTGGCGTCAATGGATTATTGCCGCAATGGGGTTGCGGTGTAATGCTCAATTTCAAGAACAGACCACCAGGGTTGCAAGACTCCTCTTGGCCGCAACAGAAGACATCGGGGTTTACCCGGGCACGTTGCTGTTGAGGACGTCTTTAGGGAACAATCTATCGCCTTTGATTGTCGGCATCGATTTTGCCGGCCCTAAAGCTGTGGGGTTTGCGCCCAGTAAACGGAAAGCAAGATGACGAAACATGCCGATCTGATAATCAAGAATGCCACAGTCTACAGCGGTACCCAAGATGCCCCCAACGCCAGTTGGGTCGCGTTGAGGGGTTGCGATATCATGGCGATTGGCACCGGGCCAGTCGATCATATGGTCGGGCAAACCACGCGGGTTGTGGATGCGCAGGATCAAACTGTGTTGCCCGGTCTTAATGATGCCCATTTGCATTTGTTCGCAGGCGGTTTGGGTCTGACCGAACTGTCTCTGCGTGGGGTTCGGGGGCGCAGCGGCTTGCAGGCGGCGATTGACAGCCATCGCGCCGCCAATCCAGAGCTTGTCTTTCTGGCAGCACATTCATGTGCATATGAAATCCTTGAGACGGGCGAACAGCTAGAACGCACGGTGCTGGATGAACTGTGCCCTGATCTGCCGGTGCTGATAATGTCCGAAGATTTCCACACCAGTTGGTGCAACAGCAAGGCCATCGCGCTGGCCGGGATTGAGCGCGGCGCAGAGCTGCCCCATGGGTCAAGCGTGAAGGTCGATGAGGCCGGAGAAGCGACCGGCGTGTTGCTGGAATTAAATGCGATTGAATTGGTCCGAGGCAAGAACCCACGAAGCGCACGCCACGCAGAAGCCAGCCAGCGACCGCTGGAGGTTGGCCAATATACCAAAGAAGAACGCCAGACCGACAAAGAAGTCTTGTGGGCCGCTCTGATCCATTGTGCAGAACAAGGTCTGACGGCAGTGCAGAACATGGATGGCAGTCTGTATCAGCTGGAATTGCTGGCAGAGCTGGATCAGGACCGTGGCCTGCCGGTGCGGGTGCGTATGCCATTCCAGATATCCAAGGGGATGAGGAAAGAGGACCTGGCCCATGCCGTGCACTGGCGTCGCCGATTCAACAGCGAAATGCTGCGTTGCGATTTCATCAAGATTTTCGCCGATGGGGTGATCGAATCCGGCACTGCAAATTTGCTGGCCGAGTATTGCAACATACCGGGCCAAAGCGGGCATCCGATCTATGAGGATCAAGAACTGAATTCACTGATTCAAGAGGCCGACAGACTAGGTTTTCAGATCGCAGTACATTGCGTCGGCGATGGGGCGGTGCATCAGGTACTGAACGCCTTTGACGGGGCGCAAAAGGCCAATGGTTGGCGCGAAGCGCGGCACCGGATTGAACATATCGAGATGATTGATGCCGCAGACATCGCGCGTTTTCCGAAGCTTGGTGTGGTCGCGTCGATGCAACCGACCCACGTTCCCGAGGCGGGTGAAGGCTATCTTGAATTTCTCGGTCCGTCTCGCGGCGATCTGGCATTTCCTATGCGCCAGCTGTGCGCCGTGAATGCGGCCTATGTTCTGTCTACCGATTGGCCGGTTGCGCCTTTGTCACCCCTAATCACCTTGGAAGCCGCGATGACGCGGACAGAGTGGCCAGGTGCCGGTATTGACCACCGACTGGGCTGGGCCGAAGCATTGGCCGGGATCACATATAACGCCGCATGGGTGGCGTTCGAAGAAACCCTTCGCGGTCGAATTGCCCCTGGCCTGCGGGGGGATCTGACCATTGTGTCAGGAAATCCGGCAGACCTGTTCAAGGGTGAAACGTCCGAAGTGTTGCTGGCCATCTGCAATGGGCGCGTCACGTATGACAGCTTTGGCGGCGACGCACAGCTGCGCGCTGTCCAGAACGAACAGACATAGATCACGAGACAAGACAATGGCTCTGCTGAACGATACATCTACCCAGTTTTCCCCGTGGACCGACCGGTCGGCAACGCCGCTGATCCGTTTTGACGGAGTGACCAAACGGTTCGGGGATTTCACAGCAATCGACAATCTGAACCTTGATATCTACCCGCAGGAATTCTTTGCACTGCTCGGCCCATCGGGTTGTGGCAAGACGACCATGATGCGTATGCTGGCCGGATTTGAAACCGCCACAGAAGGTGAAATCTGGCTCAATGGGGCGCAAATTGGCGATGTGCCGCCAAACAAACGCCCCGTTAACATGATGTTTCAAAGCTATGCTTTGTTCCCTCATCTCAAAGTCTGGGACAACATCGCTTTTGGTCTGCGCCGTCAGGGCCTGCCAAAAAATCAGATCGGTCCTCGGGTCGAAGAGATGCTGCGCCTCACCCGGCTAGAAAAATTCGCCAGCCGCCGTCCCGATCAAATTTCCGGGGGACAGCGCCAAAGGGTGGCCCTTGCCCGGGCGTTGGCCAAAGCTCCGAAGCTCCTGCTGCTGGACGAACCGCTGGCGGCTTTGGATAAAAAACTGAGACAAGATACCCAGTTCGAACTGATGGATATCCAGGAACGCACTGGGACCACTTTTGTGATCGTGACCCATGACCAAGAAGAGGCGATGACCGTTGCCAGCCGCATTGCTGTGATGGATCACGGCAAATTGGTTCAAGTAGACACGCCGGACCGGATCTATGAAGCGCCCTTATCCACCTATGTTGCGGATTTCATCGGTGATGTGAACCTAGTCGAGGGCACCGTCACCGCAATCGACGGAGAATCCTGCACCGTGGCATTTGCCGAAGGTCAGCCAGCGCTGAACGTCATATCCGAAACAAGGGTAGAAATGGGCCAACGTGTCTTTTTGGCGCTTCGACCGGAAAAAGTTTGCGTGGGCGCAACAGCAGAAAAGAACACCCAAAATGCACTGACTGGTACGGTGACCGACATTGCCTATACCGGCAATGTGTCAACCTTTCACGTCACATTGGCGTCTGGGCATGTGATCAAGGCGCAGGCCTCCAATGGGCGCCGCCTGTCGCGGCGCACGATCAACTGGAATGACCGCATCGTCCTGAGCTGGACGGATACGGCCGGCGTTCTGTTAAAGAAATGAGGGGGATGTTGTGAACAAGCGTCGAGCCATCCTGATTTTCATCCCCTTCGCGTGGTTGCTGATTTTCTTTGCCGTGCCGCTGTTCATGGCGTTCAAAATTTCTTTGTCCCATTCTGTTACCGCGATACCTCCCTATGCTCCGACTTTTGGCCTGTCAGAGGGTTGGGCCGGGTTTAAGGATGCGCTTTCCCGGCTGACGCTGGATAACTACCGGTTCCTGATCTCGGACAGCCTGTATCTAAAGGCCTACCTGTCCAGCGTGGGCGTGGCGCTGAAAGCCACGATTTTGACGCTGCTGGTGGGATATCCCATGGCCTATGGCATGGCCCGTGCCACACCACAGACCCGGATGGTGTTGTTGTTTTTAGTGATCTTGCCGTTCTGGACCTCCTTTCTTGTGCGCATCTATTCGTGGATCGGGATCTTGTCGAATGAAGGCATGCTAAACCAACTGTTTATGTTCTTGGGACTGACAGACGGGCCGATCAAGATGCTGAACACACCGTTCGCGATCTATATCGGCATCATCTATGCCTATCTGCCATTCATGGTGCTGCCGCTCTATGCGACGTTGGAAAAGATGGATCTATCGCTGAATGAGGCGGCGATGGATTTGGGATGCTCACGGCCCAAAGCATTTTGGTTGGTCACTGTGCCGCTCTCGCTGCCGGGGATCGTGGCAGGGTGCTTTTTGGTATTTATCCCGGCGATCGGAGAATTCGTGATCCCGACACTGCTGGGCGGTTCATCCAAGTTGATGATCGGCAAGGTCTTGTTCGAAGAGTTCTTTTCAAACCGTGATTGGCCTTTGGCTGCGGCTGTGGCGGTCGTGTTGCTGCTGTTGCTGGTGGTGCCAATCGTGTTGTTCCAACGGAGCCAGGAATTTGAACAAAACAAGGAGCTGCAACGATGAACACGCAGATGTCTTGGGTCAATAAGCTTTCTGTCACCCTGGGGTTCATGTTCTTGTATGTTCCGATGGTGATCGTCGTCATCTACAGCTTCAACAAGTCCAAGCTGGTCACGATCTGGGGAGGTTGGTCGATCAAATGGTACGGCGAACTGGCCCGCAACGAAGCGTTCCTTAGCTCCGCGATCATCTCATTCAAGATTGCATTGGTTGTGGCGACACTGGCGGTGATCCTTGGCGCTATGGCCGCTTTTGTATTGGTCCGCGCCGGGCGATTTTGGGGCCGAACCCTGTTTTCAGCGCTGATCTATGCGCCGCTGGTAATGCCGCCGGTAATCACGGGTCTGTCGATGTTGCTGCTGTTCATCGGGGTCAACTTGGATCGCGGTATGAATACGATCATTATCGCGCAAACCACACTTGCAATCAGCTTTGTCGCTGTGGTGATCGCGTCGCGCCTGCTGTCGTATGATCAAGCCTTGGACGAAGCAGCGCTGGATCTGGGGGCCACCCATTTCGAAACCTTCCGCTTGGTGACGTTGCCGATCATTGCACCTGCGGTGATTTCGGGCTGGCTGTTGGCGTTTTCCATGTCGCTGGACGATTTGGTCATCGCCTCGTTCACCTCTGGGCCGAATGCCACAACGCTGCCGCTGCGCCTATATTCGACGGTTCGTTCTGGCGTGTCGCCGCAAATTAACGCGCTATCGACCATCGTGATCGCCATTGTCAGCCTCGGCATGCTGTCAGCTTGGCTGATCACCGTTCGATCGCATCGGCGAATGCAAGCCAACGAAGGGATAGCTGATTAATGACGCGACGCTTCCCTGTTCACGCTTTTGTGGAAAACGTTTCTCGCCTGTCCGGCGCGGCTTCGGTGCCAATTTGGACCGGAGCAAGGTCACAACCACAAAACGAGGATAGTTCTTTGAAGCTCAAGGCAGGTCTCTCGACTGCATGCCGTTCTTGTGGCTTGGCCGGTACCGCCAAAGCAAATGCGGAATAGCTGGCCTGTGACGAAATACCGTTCGAATTCTCGTTGAACATCCACACGATGTTTAGCGGCTGATTGCAACAAAGGAGACCAAAGAAATGACCACTTCAATATTCAAAATGACTCTTGCCGCATCAGTGTGCCTGATGGCAACCGGCGCTGCGGCTGAGGGTGAGTTGAAACTGTTTGCATGGCAGGACTTGTTCTCGCCCGAACTCATCGCAGAATTCGAAGACAAGACCGGCTACAAGGTAACCTATGACAGCTACGACAGCGACGAGACACTGGAAACACGGCTGCTGACGGGTGACACGGGCTATGACGTAATCGTGCCCTCGGCCACGCCGTTTCTAGCGCGCCAAATCAAGGCGGGTGCGGTCGAAAAGATCGACAAAACGCTTGTCCCCAACTTTGATAATCAGGATCAGAACCTGCTGAGATTGATGGCGCGGGCAGACCCCGGTTTGGAATACGCCGTGATCGGCGGCTGGGGCACCACTGGCATGGGGTTGAACGTTACCAAAGTGCGGGAGTTGCTGCCTGATGCCCCGCTTGACAGCTATGATCTGATCTTTAAGCCTGAATATGCCAGCAAGCTGTCAGAATGCGGGGTGTCCTTAGTCGATTCTGCCACGGATGTGGTCCCGATTGCGTTGAACTATCTGGGGCTAGACCCGGAATCACAGGATCCTGCCGATCTGAACAAGGCGATGGAACTGCTGGACGGAATTCGCCCTTATGTGGAATTCGACAAGGGCCGGATGATGACCGATACTGCTCAGGGCAACATTTGCGCCTCTATCGCTTGGTCCGGTGATATCGTCGTGGCTGGACTGCGTGCCGCCGAAGCAGGTCAAACCGACGAGATCCGCTATGTTATGCCCAAGGAAGGCACCATGGCTTGGTTCACGGCAATTGCCATCCCGCGCAATGCACCCAACCCCGACGCCGCCAATGCTTTCTTGGACTTTACACTGGAACCGTCAGTGGCCGCGCGGATGACCCTGAACCTTGGATATGCCAACGGTGTTCCGGCCTCTCGTGATATGCTGCCGCCGGAAATGGCGGCAAGCGAGGTTGTGTTCCCGTCCGAAGATGTTCTCAGGACGCTGTTCGTCGCGGGGGCCGTCGAAGACACCCTGACCCGTCAGCGCAACCGCGCTTGGACCAAATTCCGCTCCGGTGAATAATTGAAGCGGCCCCGGGTTTCCTCGCCCGCTCGGGGTCGCAAAATGCGGGTGCAATCCTTAGTCATGGAAAGAAATGGCAACCGCTAGAACCGCGAAACCACCTTGTCCATCAAGGGCATACTTTGTTTTTCTGGCTCGAGAGTGAATTGGTGACCCCGGCAGGATTCGAACCTGCAACCTGCCCCTTAGGAGGGGGCTGCTCTATCCAGTTGAGCCACGGGGCCGCGCCCGATTGTCTTAGCCCGGCGGGATGGCTTGAACAAGTCCCGTGGTTCACGCTACCATTTACAAACCCTCGATAATTTCAGGACACCGGATTTGAGCCGCACTAACACCCGCCCGTTAACCCTGCGCGATGTTTCCGAAGCATCGGGCGTTTCGGAAATGACCGTCAGTCGGGTGTTGCGCAATCGCAGCGATGTGTCCGAAGCAACACGGGCAAAGGTTCTGAAAGCCGCGAAACAACTGGGGTATGTGCCCAACAAGATCGCCGGTGCGCTGGCCAGTCAGCGGGTCAATCTGATCGCCGTGATTATCCCGTCGCTGTCCAACATGGTGTTCCCGGAAGTGATGACCGGGATCAGCAAGGTTCTGGAAGAAACCGACTTGCAGCCGGTTGTCGGCGTGACCGATTACCTTCCCGAAAAGGAAGAAAAGGTGCTTTACGAAATGCTGTCCTGGCGCCCCTCGGGGGTGATCATCGCCGGGTTGGAACATTCCGACGCTTCGCGCGCCATGTTGCGGGCAGCAGGGATTCCAGTGGTCGAAATCATGGATGTCGATGGCGATCCGGTCGACGCTACGGTCGGTATTTCACATCGTCGTGCCGGTAAGGAAATGGGCCAGGCGATTCTCAAAGCCGGGTATAAGCGCATTGGCTTCATGGGCACCAAGATGCCGCTGGACCATCGCGCCCGCAAACGGTTCGAAGGCCTGACCCAGGCTTTGGCCAAGGGTGGGATCGAAGTGGCGGATCAGGAATTCTATTCCGGTGGATCGGCCTTGGCCAAGGGACGGGAAATGACGGCCGCCATGATGGAACGGACACCGGACCTGGATTTCCTATATTACTCCAACGACATGATCGGCGCTGGCGGGCTGCTTTATCTGATTGAAAAGGGGTATGACATCCCGACACAGATCGGGTTGGCCGGGTTCAATGGGGTCGAACTTTTGCAAGGTCTGCCGATGCAACTGGCAACCATGGACGCCTGCCGGCAGGAAATCGGCCGCAAGGCTGCGGAAATCGTCGTGGCGCGCACGGAAAACCCCGATATCGACATTGCTGATCGGATCGAATTAACGCCAACCATCAGCTACGGCGATACGCTGTCCAAAGCGTGATCAAATCATCCTGATCACATCTTTATCAACCGCCAGCATATAGCCCTTGCGGGCGATATTCTTGACCAGAAGCTCGCTAACCATCTGATTGCCCAGCGTATCCCGCAACCGCTTGATCCGGGTGGCACCTGCGGCTTCTTCGCAATTTTCACTGCTGCGGCCTGACACCATTGCTTCGATTTCGGCCCCCGACAACACGTCTTCGTCCATCCGCGCTTCGGCTAGGACCGACAGGGTTTCCATCGCCGCTGCAGTCAGCTTGAAACCCATGTTGTTCAGATAAACGGTATTTTCATCCCGGCTGATCAGCAGTGACGACACCTGAATCCCGGCCTGTTCGATCTGCATCATGCGCCGGTTCAAAGCCACCAGCATGACCAGAAACACCAATGCCGCGATCACCATCGCCGTAGCAAAAATCAACAACACGAATATCACCATCCGGTAACTGGTCAGTGTATCGGCAAAGGCCGTGCCCGATTGGGCCAGAATTTCAAGCAACTTGATTTCGGCCGCCGAGGTCAGATCGTCATTTTCGATGAACAATCGCTCCACCCGCGCATTGAATGCATTCGCATCGGGCAGGGTGAAATACAGCACCATTGCAGCCGCCAACAAAATTCCAACGATGATCGCTATCCCTAGGACGACGAACCGCGATCCAGACCGGCGCAAATCAGAAGCGGAGGAAATAGACACCGGCACTGCCCCTCCTTTCTTCCAAACCTTCAGGCCCGAACACCGACAGGATATTCAGCAAAATCCAGCCCTCCGCCGTCAGTCGGGATTTCAATTCGGATGTCGCACTGGATTTGCTGCAGGTTCCGGTAATCTGCGCCACACCATAGTGCAGGCGCAGCGGCGCATCCTGTTTGGCCTTGTAGTCGGCGTAACATTCCGTCTGCGCCAAGACCGGTGATCCCAGCGCGATGGTCAGTGCGATCAGTGATGTAACGACTATGTTTTTCATGCCGGTCACAATGCGCATGACCACGCCGTTATTCAATAACCAAGCAGGTTTACGCGCGGTGTTATCCGATAACAGGCTGGCGCTATTGCCTGTCAGCCGGAATCGACCGGATCGTGGAATTGCAAGGTTCGCGGCCCCCTTGGCCCCGGATCGGACCGAAACCCACATATCCAAGGAAACCCCATGTCCCGTAAATTCATTGCCACCATCCTGACGGCTTCGCTGGCGCTCACTTCGTTCACCGCCGTACCGGCGCGCGCCAGTGACCGCGATTTGGTGCAGTTTCTGGCCGGTGCCACCGCGCTTATCATCATCGGCTCGGCGCTGAGCGATTCGAATCGCCATACCACGGCAACCCAGCAACAGCCGCGCAATCAGGACCGTTACCGCCAGCAAGAAAATCGTCGCCATGAAGAAGATCGCCGTCGTCACGATGATTGGCGGTCGCCCGATCGCGGTCGCCGCGTCGCTGCCCTGCCCGGGGGCTGCTTGATCCAAGCGAATACCCAATATGGGCGCCAACGCGTGTTCGGCGCCCGCTGCCTAGAAGTGCATTATAGTCAAGCCAACCGTTTGCCAGATACGTGCCGCACACGAATCTCGGATCGCGATGGCCGTCGTCCCGGTTATCTGGCCAGTTGCCTGGCGCAGCGCGGCTTTCGTGTGAGACAGAACTGACGATCACGATCCGCCCCCCGTGACAAACCGGCTTGCAAAACCCCACGGATCGGGCTTTCTGCATTGGGTATGAGCAAACCGGATTACACATTCGAACACTCGGCGCACGCGCAAGGCTACTTGCGCGTCGCTGGCGTTGACGAGGTCGGGCGCGGCCCTTTAGCCGGACCGGTGACTGCCGCAGCGGTGGTGCTGAACCCTGATCATATTCCTGAGGGGCTGAATGATTCCAAGAAGTTGACGGCAAAAAAGCGGCAGGCCCTGCTGGAACAGCTACTGAAACATGCCGATGTCTCGGTCGCCCATGTCAGCGTTGAAGAAATCGACCAGCACAACATTTTGCGCGCCAGTCACATCGCGATGGATCGCGCCCTGAACGGGTTGATCATCCGGCCCGATTTCGCCCTGATCGACGGCAATATGATCCCGCGCGGGCTGAACATTCCGGCCCAGCCCATCATCAAGGGCGATGCGCTTTCACTGTCGATTGCAGCGGCTTCAATTGCGGCGAAAATAAGGCGCGACAAGGTGATGTGGGATTTGGCGCAACAGTTCCCCGGTTATGGATGGGAAACAAATGCCGGATATCCAACCAAAGCGCATCGTGAAGCATTGCGAAATCTGGGAGTGACCCCACATCATAGGCGTTCTTTCAAACCAGTACACAATATCTTGTATCAAGAGTAAATCGTAACCTACTGATTCAATAAAGAAATTGACCCGGAATCCGGTTTGACTCATCTTTGTCCCTAACCACAGAGCGCAAAAATGCGCCGGGTATTGAGGCAGAGAATGACAACGATGAACAAGAATAAGGGCGCGTCAGCGCTCCCTCTCAACACGATTCTGGCTGGAGACTGCATCGAAATGATGAACAGTCTGCCGGAAAATTCGATCGACCTGATCTTCGCAGACCCCCCTTACAACCTTCAGCTCAAAGGTGATTTGCACCGGCCTGACAACTCCAAGGTGGATGCCGTTGATGATCACTGGGATCAGTTTTCGTCCTTCGCCGTCTATGATCGGTTCACCCGCGATTGGCTTGCCGCCGCGCGCCGGGTGCTGAAGCCCAATGGCGCGCTTTGGGTGATCGGATCTTATCACAATGTGTTTCGCATGGGAGCCGAGTTACAGAACCAAGGTTTCTGGATTCTAAATGACGTGATCTGGCGCAAATCGAACCCGATGCCCAATTTCCGCGGCAAACGGTTCACCAACGCGCATGAAACCATGATCTGGGCCAGCAAATCAGAAGGTGGGAAATACACTTTCAACTATGAGGCACTGAAGGCGCTGAATGAAGGTATCCAGATGCGTTCAGACTGGGTGCTACCAATCTGCAATGGCGGTGAACGGTTGAAAGACGACAATGGCGAAAAGGCCCATCCAACCCAGAAACCAGAATCGCTGTTGCATCGGGTTCTGGTCGGCACCACAAATCCGGGCGATGTCGTGCTGGACCCGTTTTTCGGCACCGGCACCACCGGCGCTGTGGCCAAGATGCTGGGCCGCGATTTCATCGGTATCGAACGTGAAGAAGCCTATCGCAAGGTTGCTGAAAAACGTCTTGCCGCGACGCGTCGGTTCGACCGCGATGCGCTACAGGTCTCGATCAGCAAACGCGCCCAACCGCGTATTCCCTTCGGTCAATTGGTCGAACGCGGCATGCTGCGCCCGGGTGAAACCCTGGTCAATCCACGCGGCAAGACCGCCAAGGTGCGCGCCGATGGCACATTGATCGCAGGCGACACCCGTGGCTCGATCCATCAGGTCGGTGCCGCGCTGGAAGGCGCACCCAGCTGCAACGGATGGACTTACTGGAGCATCAAGCGCGAAGGCAAGGATGTGCCGATTGACCTGCTACGTCAACAGATCCGTTCGGAAATGGATCACTGAACCACATCCCAAACAATCAGTTACCGCCGGCACCCGTGGCCTGACACGGGGTGCCTTCCTGCCCCGCCCTCTCGGCGGGGCTTTTTTATCGGCGATTGGGGGCGCTTCCCCCGGAGTATTTCTGGAAAGCTGAAAGCCGGTTCTTCTTGGAAAAAACAGCCACACCGCAGGCAGGTTCGAGATTTTTCAGAGTCGCGGCAACGGTAAAGTTCCGTTTTTGTAAGGCGTCCAATCCTCGATCTCGGGATAGAATTTGCGCCGCCAGTCCCGCACCCGCGGGTTCATCCGCCGCCGCCATAGCGGCGGGATCATTGCCACCAGCGCCATCAGCGGATAGCCATAAGGCAGCTGCGGCGCCTCTGCCGCGTCGTAATTTTGCAGCAAAGGAAACCGGCGATCGGGTTTGTAATGGTGATCGGAATGGCGCTGCAGATTGATCAACAGCCAGTTCGTTGCCTTATGCGCCGCATTCCAACTGTGATGCGGTTTGACATGTTCGTATTTACCCCCGCCCAGATGTTTCCGCGTCAGCCCGTAATGTTCCACATAATTGGTTAGCTCCAACTGCCAAACCGCGCTGAGGGCCTGAACCGCGAACAAGAACAACCCTTCCCAGCCGCCCACGACAACCGCCAGAACAACAGCGGCAAGTTGAAGTGCACCATACCGCCAGAACGGGTTCGATCCGTGCAACACCGGTAGTTTGCGGCGCTCCAGCATCGCCCGTTCCGCCGCCCAGGCCGATTTCGGACAGTCCCGTAGCACCCGGACAAAATAGCGGTGAAACCCTTCGTTATAACGCGCCGTTACCGCATCGCGGGGCGTTCCGACATGGCGGTGATGCACCAGCAGATGTTCCGAGCGGAAATGCGAATAGAGAACTGTTGCCAGCAACAAATCACCCAGCCAGCGTTCCAGCCTGTTTTTCTGATGCATCAATTCATGGCTGTAAACGATCCCGACAGTCCCCGAAATCACCCCGACCCCGAAAAACAGAACCAGCTTTTCGACCAGCCCCAGATGATCCGCCCGGGTGGCATAGAAAATCATCCCGTAGACTGTGGTGAACTGGATCGGAAACCAGATCATCGTGATCAACCGATACCAGACCAAATCGGCATCCGGTGTGTTCGGGTCGGCGTTTTCTTGATTGAGTCCCAAGATCGCGTCAAGCAGCGTGAACAACCACCATGCCCAAAGCGGCAGCAGGATGGTCCAGCCGCCGCCCATTCCGGCACTGAACATCGCGACAGGTATCAGGCTCAACGACAACCAGAATGGCGCGGCATTGCGGAAAGCGCGCAGTTTTGTTGCGGGGATCATGCGGACACTCCATTCCCAGTCAAATGCAGGTTACGCGCGTCAGCTTTCATATTCGAACGAAGCGCGGGCAAGGTCAAATGCCTTTCGCATCACCGTGGGCAAATCCGACGGGCGGAACCGGTCATGGGGTATGAAAGCCCCCACATCCGGCTGCGCCTCGGGAGGAATTACCGCCACCCTTACTGCAAGCCGCAGATGGAAATGGGTAAAGGTATGACGCGCTTCGGCGCCCAGATCACGCCAATCGGCGGCAACCGGAGGGCTTTCTTGTGGCGGGATTTCAGCCCATTCCGATCCGGGCCATCCCAACATGCCGCCCAACAAGCCCTTGTCGGGGCGACGTTGCAACAAGAACGCCCCATCGGTGCGCCGCCCGACATAAGCAATGCCCAACCGGATTGGCTTGGGCTTCTTCGGCAGTTTC
The DNA here is from genome assembly GCF_001458355.1 of Thalassovita gelatinovora. Taxonomy (GTDB): domain Bacteria; phylum Pseudomonadota; class Alphaproteobacteria; order Rhodobacterales; family Rhodobacteraceae; genus Thalassobius; species Thalassobius gelatinovorus. The sequence continues at coordinate 412,497 of NZ_CYSA01000015.1, forward strand.
TTCGGCAACTGCTGCGCTGTCCCTTCAGAACGTGCAGCGCAGGGCGCGCGCCAAGGGCAGATGCCGCAAGCGGGCGATTTCGGGGTGCAGATCGTGGCCCCCAGATCCATCACCGCCTGCGCGTAGTCGCCAGGTCGCTGGCGTGGTGTCAGACGGCGGGCAAATTCGATCAATTCGGGCTTGGCAGTGGGCAGCGGTAGATGCAGATCATGAAGCCGCGCCATGACACGTTCGACATTGCCGTCGACCACGGTTTCCGGCAAGTCATATGCAATCGCGGCGATCGCAGCGGCAGTATAAGGTCCGATCCCCGGCAAACCCAGCAGGCCATCGCGCGTGGTGGGAAATTGCCCACCATGATCAGCCACCACCACACGAGCGCATTTCAGCAAATTTCGGGCCCGGGCATAATATCCCAACCCCGCCCAAGCCGCCATCACGTCTTCGTCCGCTGCCGCCGCCAGTGCGGTCACCGTGGGCCAGCGCATTGTGAAACGGTGGAAATAATCCTTCACGGCGGCAACCGTGGTCTGCTGCAACATGACCTCGGAAAGCCAGATCCGGTAAGGGTCGGGTGTGTCACCGGCACGGCGCGCCTGCGGACCAACGCGCCAAGGCATAATCCGTGCGTTTGCATCATACCAGGCCAACAGATCCTCTGCGTTTACCGCGCCTATTCCTTCGTCACGCAAACTTTATGCCCCGTTATGTTCTATTCGCTGGCGTCCTGCACCCGCCCTACTAAAATAGGGTCAGGATCAAGGATGCAAGTCATGGCCGTAAGACGCAGCACGACAAAAGGGTTCGCGCGCACCGCTTCGCTTCTGCAACAGCAGATCAAACATGCGGGGGCGACGCGTGGCTTTGCCGTGACTCGGTTGCTGACCCATTGGCCGGAAATCGCCGGTTCTGATCTGGCCGCAATCGCCCGCCCGGTCGAGGTGAAATATGGCCGTCAGGGCTTTGGTGCGACTTTAACAATCCTGACCACCGGCGCGCAGGCCCCGATGGTCGAGATGCAAAAAGAACAACTGCGTGAGCGGGTAAACAGCGTCTACGGCTATAATGCCATTTCGCGCGTCCGCATCACCCAAACCGCCCCGGTCGGATTTGCCGAGGGTCAGGCCGATTTTCGCTATGCTCAATCTGCCAGTCCCACCCCGGTCCCGCCCGATCCCGCCATTCGGCAGCAAGCCAGTGAGATCGCCCAAGGGGCAGAAGACGCAGCTTTGCGCACAGCCCTTGAAGCGCTGGCGCAGAACGTTCTATCCAAGACAAAACGTTAAGAAAGGTGTTCGATATGAACCGCAGATACGCCCTGGGCCTGATTGGGGCCGCCGCCGTTACCGCCGGCGCGCTGTCACTTGTCCCCCGTTCGTCCGGTCTGGCCGATTTTGGGGCTGCTTATGCCGCCGGAGAAGATGTGGACACATCGAGCATTCAGGAAATGGTGCTGGGGGCAGAAGACGCACCGGTGACGCTCATCGAATACGCGTCCTTCACCTGCCCGCATTGTGCCACCTTCAACAATGGCCCGCTAAAGAAGGTGAAAGCTGAATATATCGAAACCGGCAAGGTCAAGTTGATTTACCGCGATGTCTATTTCGACCGTCCCGGCCTGTGGGCGGCAATGATTGCGCGTTGCGATCCGAACCGGTTCTTCGGCATCTCTGACCTGCTCTATACCGGGCAGCACGACTGGATCGGTGATGGCAACCTGAAAACCATCGAACAGAACCTGCGCAAGATCGGTCTGGTGGCAGGATTGACCAAGGATCAACTGGACAACTGCCTGAGCGATGGGACCAAAGCGCAATCCCTTTATACATGGTTCCAGAAAAATGCCGAAACCGATGACATCTCTGGTACGCCGACCCTGATCATCAATGGTGAAAAGCACTCCAATATGACATACGAGGATTTGAAAGAGATCCTTGATCAAAAATTGGAGATGTAATGTCCGCACCTCTTGCGGGGCTCAAAGTTGTCGAGCTCGCCCGAATTCTGGCCGGCCCTTGGGCCGGTCAAACCCTGTCTGACCTTGGCGCCGATGTCATCAAGGTCGAAAGCCCCGACGGCGACGACACACGGCAATGGGGCCCGCCGTTCATCGAACGCGATGACGACAAGACCGCCTCTTATTTCCATTCCTGCAACCGTGGCAAGCAATCGATCACGGCCGATTTCCGTAGCGAAGAAGGTCAGGCGCAGGTGCGCGAATTGGTCAAGGATGCAGACATCCTGATCGAAAATTTCAAACTCGGCGGGCTGGCGAAATATGGGCTTGATTACCAAAGTCTGAAACAGGTCAATCCAAGGCTGATTTATTGTTCGATCACCGGGTTCGGACAGGATGGCCCTTACGCCCATCGTGCCGGCTATGATTACATCATCCAAGGTATGTCCGGGCTGATGTCGATCACCGGCGACCCGGACGGTCAGCCACAACGCGCGGGTGTGGCGGTTACGGATATCTTTACCGGTGTCTATTCTGTCGCTGGCATTCTGGCAGCGCTGTATCAACGCGAACGCACAGGCTTGGGGCAACATATCGATATGGCGCTTCTTGATGTCGCGGTCGCCGTCACCGCCAATCAGGGGATGAATTACCTCAGCACCGGCACGCCGCCGGGCCGAACCGGCAATTACCACCCGAACCTGACTCCATATCAGGTGTTCGACTGTTCTGACGGCTATATCATCATCGCCACCGGCAACGACGCACAGTATCAGCGTTTGTGCAGGCTGTTGGGGTTGAATTGGATGGCCGAAGCGCCGGAATTCCTGAAAAACGCCGATCGGGTGTCCAATCGTCCGAAAATGATCGATCTGCTGATGGCCGAAACCCGAAAACGCAGCAAGGCCGAGCTGTTATCAGGTTGTGAAGAGCATGGCATTCCAGCCGGTCCGATCAATGACATGACCGAAGTCTTTGCCGACCCGCAGGTGCAGGCGCGCGGCATGCAGATCGAACTTGATGGCATCCCCGGCATCCGGTCACCGTTCCGGTTTTCCAACGCCGAACTGAAGCTCGACCGGCCATCGCCAAAGCTGGGGCAAGGGAACGAAGACGGGAAATAGTTGCGTATGCGGCCTGAATTTCACCGCGAAATTCAGGCGCAAGCGTTTACGGTAACACTGTGGAAACGGCCGCTACCCGTAATCGCGTTCGCCGAAAATCGCAGAACCTACCCGCACATGGGTAGCGCCAAATGCGATAGCGCGTTCAAAATCGCTGCTCATCCCCATCGACAACCCGGACAGCCCGTTGCGTTCCGCGATCTTGCCCAGCAGCGCGAAATGCAGCGACGGTTCCTCATCTGCGGGCGGAATGCACATCAAACCGTGTACCGGCAGATCCATTTCGCGGCATTCCGATATGAAACCATCCGCCTCGACCGGCAGAATTCCAGCCTTTTGCGGTTCTTCTCCGGTATTGACCTGAATGAACAGATCCGGGCATTGGCCTAATTCCTGTGCCAAGCGGGCCAATGTCTTGGCCAGCTTTGGCCGGTCCAGCGAATGGATCGCTTCGAACAATCCCATCGCCTGACGCGCCTTGTTGGTTTGTAATGGCCCGATCAGATGCACTTCGACATTATCGAACCGCGCCCGGAAATCCGGCCATTTTCCCGCTGCTTCCTGCACCTTGTTTTCACCGAACAGCCGCTGGCCTTGTTCCAGCACCGTCTCGACCCGGTCATTGGGCTGCACCTTGGAGACCGCGATCAGTTTGACGCTGCCCGGCGCACGGCCTGCCTGGTTTTCCGCCTTTGCGACTCTTTCCTGGATTTCAATCAGTGACATATCGGCCCCTTGTTTCCCCCCGATAAAAACACCACTCGGACGGAAAAGAAAAGCGCCTTTGGCCTTTTCCAGAACCGGATTGAACGCGCTACGACACCTCTTTATATGGAAAGGGCATCTGCAGACAAAGAGGGTTCAGCGATGAGCATGGCGGCAAAGCAATTGGCGGACAAAGCCACGGCCCATCTGAATTCCGGTCGTCCCAAATCCGCCTTCAAGACTGCCAGGACCGGGATGAAACAATTCCCCAAGGAAACCTTCTTTGCCAATGTCTGTGGCATCGCCCTGGCCCAGCAAAACAACCAGCGTGAATCTATCCCCTATTTTCGCAAGGCGCTGCAACTTTACCCGACAAATATCGACGCCCAGAACAATCTGGTGCAGGCGCTTGTTTCCATCGGCCAGGCCGACAAGGCGCTGGCACTGATCGATAAATACATGTCGACCCGCAAGGATCACGATAATCTTCTGTATTTCAAAGCGATGGCGGAATCTCATTCGGGCGATCACACGGCGGCGGAATCGACGTTAAACAGCCTGCTTGCCGAGTATCCAAAGGTGGCGCGGGCGCATAATCTGTTGGGTGCGGTCCTGTTTTCGCTAGGGCGCGAAGATCAAGCGCTAACCGCATATGAAAAAGCTCTGGAAATCGATCCCAATTCGCCCGACACGCTGACCAACATGGCGCTGATTCAGGCCCGGGCCAATGAAATGGGGAAGGCGCTGGGCTATGTGGAAAAAGCGCTGACAATCAACCCCAAGCATTACCTGTCGCTGCAACGCTATGGCAATCTTCTGAACGAAAGCGGACAGACGGAAAAGGCGATTGAGACCTTCCATAAATTGCTACAGATAGAACCGCAATCACATGACGCGCTGCTGGAACTGGCCACGTTAAGTCCGGCCGCCGAGCAACCGGCGTTGCAACCCATAATCGATGCGGCCCTGCGCAAAGTGCCCAAAAACACGCTTGAACATGCCTTTATCAGCCTTGCCAAGGCAAAATCTGCGCTGAAGCTTGGCAATCACGCCGAAGCGGACAAATGGTTCGCGATCGGGAATGCCGAGTTTGCCGCCAAGGTTCCGTTCGATCAGGACCGAACCCGCACTGAATTAGAAGCTATTTGTGGGCATTTCCCGGCTGACCACTCAGCCCGGGTTGCAAACGAAGCGTTGTCACCGGCCCCGATTTTTGTTCTGGGATTACCGCGCTCCGGCACGACGCTGACCGAGCAGGTGATTTCTTCCCACCCGACGGTATATGGTGCCGGTGAACTGCCCGGTATTGAAAGGGGCAGCCGCCTGTTTCTGGACAAGAACACACCGTGGGATCTGCCGGCGGCACAGGAACTGGCGCATTTTTACCGGTCGTTTCTTCCGGAAATGCCCGCAGAAACAACGGCCTTCGTGGATAAGATGCCCGGAAATTACAAGCGGATCGGCTTTATCCTTTCCGCGCTCCCCAATGCCAAGATCGTCCACCTGATCCGCGATCCTCGGGAAGTCGCGCTGTCCATGTGGCATACGGTATTTTCGAATCCTGGTCAGGCTTACACCTTCGATCAGAAAACGATGGCGCAGGAACTGAACGATTACCGGCGCTATATGAACCACTGGAAATCGGTTTTCCCGGATCGCATTCTGGATCTTCGCTATCAGGACCTGGTATCCGATATCGAACAGGTCAGCAAAATTCTTGCGGATCACTGCGGGCTTGATTGGGTGCCGGACATGGCTCACCCGGAACGCAATGCCGGTGCCGTACGAACAGCAAGCGCCAACCAGGTCCGGCAACCGGTTCACCGTAAATCCTTGGCCAAGTGGAAACAGCACGAACAGGCCCTTACAGAGTTGATCACCAATCTCGATCCCGATCTGTGGCCCGAACTCGGCGAAGGCTGACATCCACCTTTTTTATAATTTCTGGAACCCGGACTGTGAGGCGCAGTTGCAACCGCGTCAAGCGGCGTGGCTTACTGCATTCTTTTCACAGCCAGACAAAAGAAAAGAGGCAGGCCGCAATGGCCTGCCTCTCTATAGGGTCGTTCGACTTCTAGGATTAGAAGTTGAACTTAACACCCAGATCGGCGCGGGTGGTGCCGTGAGTGTCGACAACACCGCCAACAATCGAAACACCGCCGCCGAGGCTGTGGCTTACGCCGATGCCGTATGCGGATTCGTCAACCTGAGCTTCATCCATCGCTGCATAAGCGGAGATGGTGGTTGCTGCGCCAACTGCGAACGAAGCCGACAGAGTTGCCGAAGTGTTGCTGTTGTTGTCTTGTGCAACTGCCAGACCCAGACCAACGTTGCCAACTTTACCGCCGGCGGTCAGAACCCACTCAGCATAGGTTGCTGCGTCGGAATCCTGGAAACCAGCCGCAACGGTCCAGCCGTTCATGCTGTAGGAAACAGCCAGTTCGGTACGGTCGATGGTCGAGTCGCCATACGACAGGTGTGCACCGAATGCGCCTGCAGAGTAGATGATTTCTGCGCCGTTGTTGCCGTTACCAGTCGAATCGTAGGTAACCGAATTGAAGTTGGTCACAACGTTCGAGTAACCCAGACCGGACAGGCCGAGCGAACCAGCGTAAATGCCGGGCATCGAGTCAAGTGCGCCCAGGATGTTGCCAGCAGCAACAGTCAGGCCGCCAGTGGTCACGTAGAAACGCGGTGCGTTCAGACCAGCAACGCCAGCTGCGGTGCCTGCATCGTCAGCCTGCATACGAACGCGTGCGCCGAACGTAACGCCACCGTCCGATTCGGTCGTTGCGTCGATGTTCATGCGGAAGCGCGATTCCAGACGGGTTTCCGGAGTTGCACCATCGATGTACAGAATGCCAAAACGGCCGTAGCCGCCGAACGAAACGTCTGCTGCAGCAACACCGGCGGTTGCGATCAGAGCAGTCGAAGCGAAGAGAACTTTTTTCATAGTTTTTCCCTCGGTTATTTTTAATCAAGCGCCCCAAAACGGGGAATCCGTTTGGGTATGCAGTTTCTCTCGCTCTTTTCGGGGTATCTTTGCAAGCGATGCGACCGGTTCCATCGCAAACCGGCCAAAGATGGTGCAGCTTTGCCACAGTCTTTTGGCCAGCCCATGAAACGTATCGGTTTCCCACCTGGATAGAGCACCAGTCCGACATACAGCACAGCCCACTAAACCCTTGCCCCCTTTCCCCCCCTTCGTTAGGACAGTTGCGAAGAAATGGACGGGGCAACGTCATGTCGATCACGCGTATTTCCAAGGTATGTATTGTCTTGCTGGCACTGACCGCAGTTGCCGCATGTGGCGGGCGCGGCCAGCCCCGCGCACCTGGTCAGCCTTTGATCGCAGGCGATGCCGAAGGATATATGGATCGCGAAGATGTCGGGAACCCGATCGAACGAAGCGACAAGAAAAATTCGATCTGGGACATTTTCAAAAAGAAAAACACGGACCTTCAGGTTTCGGTAAACCGTTATATCTGGAATGCATCGCTGGAAGTTCTGAATTTCCTTCCGGTGGAATCGGTCGATCCGTTCACCGGTGTAATCGTGATGGGTTATGGCACCCCTCCGGGCGGTGGACGGGCGTATCGCGCAACCGTCTATGTCAAAGATCCCGCGCTTGAGGCACGGTCGCTGATTGTTGCATTGCAAACGCGCGGTGGTCGTCCAGTTGGTGCCGATACCCAGCGCGCTGTCGAAGATGCGATTCTGGCCCGTGCGCGTCAGTTGCGCATTAAAGACGGCAACTTCTGATCCGATCCAGCAATACGCGATGTCAAAGGCACCGGTTTCCGGTGTCTTTTTCGTCGGCGGCCGACATTCCTGTCGTCGCGGATTTCAAATCCTAATCACCGACCGCGCCCGCGGTCATATTTGCCAACCTGTCGATCCATTGCATCTGTCGCGGCAAACAAACCGACTGCAAATCGTAATTTTCGACCACATGCCGCCGTGCTGCCTGTCCCAGCGTTGTGCGCATTTCGGCATCTTCCGCCAGCAGGCAAACTTCATCGACCAATGCTTCGCCATCGAAAAAATCGACCAGACGGCCATTTTCCCCGTGCCGGATCGCTTCTTTCAACGGGGCTGTGTTGCTGGCCACGATCGCGGCCTCGGCGCTCATCGCTTCGAACAGGGACCAACTGAGAACAAAAGGATAGGTCAGATAGACATGCACCCGGCTAACCTGCAACAGCGCGATAAATTTATCGTAGGGAATCCGGCCCAGGAAATGGACCCGTTCCCAATTCTGCGTCGGGATACGGCCCCGTACTTCGTCGATGAAAATCTGTTTCCAGCTCTGTCCTTTCGGGGGGCGAGCGCCATAACTGACCTCGTCTCCGCCGACGATCAGAACCTTGGCGTTTGGCCGTTCCTTTAAAAGTCGCGGCAGTGCGCGCATGAAAACGTGATAGCCACGATAGGGTTCCAGATTGCGGTTGACGAAGGTGATCACCTCGTCGTTCCGCGTCACGGTGGACCCGTCTGGCAACTGCAACAATGCCTCCGAATTCGGCACGACATGGCCCGTATCGATCCCATCATGGATCACACTGATCTTGTCGCGGAATTCCGGCGGAAACGTGCCGGCCTGAAATTCAGTCGGGCTGATACCAAGATCACCGATCTTGTAATGCATTTGATTGTTGAGATTCTTCAGCCGGATTCGTAACTTTTCGGTTTCTGACGCCTTGGTCTGGAATTCGGCATCGAACCCCACATGGTCGGACCCGGACAAATGATAAAGTTCATAATAAAGTCCGATACGTGCGGCGGGCCAGACATCGCGCAGGAACATGGTTTCGCCCCAACCGGGATGGCCGACGATGATATCGGGGCTGAATCCCTGATCCCGTAGGGCACAGGCGGCGTGGAAACAGGCTTCGGCCCGGATCACCTTGGTGTCGAAATCCAGCACCCAAGGATGAATGCCGGCCCCTTGTTTGCGCTTGATCCCATAAGGCAGAAGCCGCACCCCTTTCCAGGTCTGCGGTTCTTTCACCCGCAAGGTCAGGGCGACACATTGATGCCCCGCAGCGGCCAGAGCCGGTGCAAGATGTTTGTACTGGCCGGGAAAATTTTGATGAATGAAAAGGATTTTCATGTGGATGCCTGTTTGCTTTGCCCCTTTATAGCGCGCTAGTCCGCGCTGCAAAGACCGGCATTTTTACCTTTACCCACTGGACCGCAAGAAAAAGCCCGCATATCACCGCTTGCGACGATGCGATGCTCAAAGCCAAGGAATCCGATATGACCCGCTATTCTGCCGCCGACATCGAAGGTAAGTGGCAAGAGGCCTGGGAAAAGGCTGAAATCTTCAAAGCCGTGCGCAGCGCGGACAAGCCGAAATATTACGTGCTGGAAATGTTCCCCTACCCGTCGGGGCGCATCCATATCGGGCATGTGCGCAATTACACGATGGGCGACGTGATCGCGCGCTACAAGATTTCGACCGGCCATAACGTGCTGCACCCGATGGGATTCGACGCTTTCGGGATGCCGGCGGAAAACGCGGCGATGGCCAGCGGCGGCCACCCCAAGGATTGGACCTATAAGAATATCGACGACATGGTCGCGCAGATGAAGCCGCTGGGTTTCGGGCTTGACTGGTCGCGCATGTTCGCCACCTGCGATCCGGAATATTACGGTCAGCAGCAATCGATGTTCATCGACTTCATCGAAAAAGGGCTGGTTTACCGCAAGAACGCGGTGGTGAACTGGGACCCGGTCGACATGACCGTTCTGGCCAACGAACAGGTAATCGACGGCAAGGGTTGGCGATCCGGTGCCGAGGTGGAACGCCGCGAGTTGACGCAATGGTTTTTCAAGATCTCGGATTTTTCCGAAGAACTGCTTGATGCGCTGGACGGTTTGAATGATTGGCCCGCCAAGGTGAAGCTGATGCAGGCCAACTGGATCGGCAAGTCGCGCGGGCTGCAATTCGCCTTTTCGCTGATCGACGGACCGCATGGCGCGGACCGGGTCGAGGTTTACACCACCCGCCCCGACACTTTGATGGGCGCGTCCTTCGTCGGCATTTCCCCCGATCACCCGCTGGCCAAGACGCTGGAGCGCGACCGCGAAGACGTCGCCGCCTTCTGCGCCGAAGCGCGCAAGGGCGGGACCACCGAGGAAGCGCTGGAAAAAGCCGAAAAGCTGGGCTTCGACACCGGGTTGCGGGTGCGCCATCCGTTTGACGACGCTTGGGAACTGCCGGTCTATATCGCCAATTTCATCCTGATGGATTACGGCACCGGCGCGGTGTTCGGCTGCCCTGCACATGACGAACGCGATTTCGACTTTGCCACCAAATACGGGTTGCCGATCATCCCGACTTTTGAACCGGTCGAGGGGGATTACCCGGAAAAAACCGCCTTCGTGCCGCTGAAAAGCGAAAAGGTGCGTTACGTGAAAGGCTTCGCTGGCACTGAAGTTCAGACCGGAGAAGACGCCATCAACGCCGCCGTCGATTTCTGCGAATCCAAAGGCGTCGGTCAGGGTGTGACCAAATTCCGCCTGCGCGACTGGGGTCTGTCGCGGCAACGCTACTGGGGTTGCCCGATCCCGGTGGTGCATTGTGATACCTGTGGCGTGGTGCCAGAAAAGAAAGAAAACCTACCAGTCAAATTGCCCGACGATGTCAGCCTTGATATCCCCGGAAATCCACTGGACCGGCACCCGACCTGGCGCGATTGCACCTGCCCGAGATGCGGACAACCGGCACAGCGCGAAACCGATACGATGGATACATTCGTGGACAGTTCGTGGTATTTCGCCCGCTTCACCGCACCGCACGCCGAAACCCCGACCGACCTGGCCGAGGCCGAATACTGGATGAATGTCGACCAGTATATCGGCGGCATCGAACACGCGATCCTGCACCTGCTCTATTCGCGGTTCTTCGCGCGGGCGATGCATATCTGCGGTCATTTGCCGGAAAAATCGAAGGAACCGTTCAACGCGTTGTTTACCCAAGGCATGGTGACCCACGCGATTTACCAGACCAAGGATGCAAATGGGCGGCCAGTTTATCACTATCCCGAAGCGGTCGAACTTCGCGACGGCAAAGGGTATCTGGAAGATGCCACTGAAGTGGAAATCATCCCTTCGGCCAAGATGTCGAAATCTAAAAACAACGTGGTCGACCCGGTTCAGATCATCGAACAATACGGTGCCGATACCGCGCGTTGGTTCGTGCTGTCCGACAGCCCGCCGGAACGGGATGTGGAATGGACCGCAAGCGGTGCCGAAGCCGCCAGCAAACACTTGGCCCGCGTGTACCGCATCTGCGCCGAAATCGCGGCCAGCAATGACGCGGATAACGCCAAGGAAGACGAAACCTTGCTGCGCGCGATGCACAAGGCCATCCACGAAGTGACCGGCGGTATCGACAGTTTCGGCTTCAACACTTCGATCGCCAAACTTTATGGTTTCACCAACACGCTGGCGAAATCGAAAGCCGGCAAGACCGCCAAGACCGAAGCCGCCAAAACTCTGGCGCAGCTGATGTCACCGATGACCCCTCACCTGGCCGAAGAATGCTGGCAGATCCTCGGCGGCGAAGACCTGATCGCGCGGGCCGCATGGCCGGTGCCAGACGAGAAAATGATGGTCGACGAAACCGTTACCATGCCGATTCAAATAAACGGCAAACGCCGCGCGGAAATCAGCGTGGCCAAGGATATGCCGAAGGAAGAGGTTGAAAAACTGGTTCTGGAACACGAAGCTGTGCTCAAGGCTCTCGACGGGGGCCAGCCGAAGAAGCTGATCGTGGTGCCGGGACGGATCGTGAATGTGGTTGTCTGACCGAAGAAATTTCTTGTCGATCATGGCCGCCGTAGCCCTTGCAGGCTGCGGCTTCGCCCCGGTTTACGGTACCGGCGGGCCGGGCAATGCGTTGCTGAACAGCATTGCCGTTGCGGCCCCGAAAACGCGTGACGAACAAATCCTTGTTCGGGAAATCGAAACCCGTCTGGGGCGGTCGAATGACAGCCGCTATACACTAAGCTACACGCTAACTGTGCAAGAAGAGCGAATGGCGGTTTCCGCAACCAACATCACCACGCGGTTCAATCTTGTGGGGAATGCCGATTTCATCCTGACCGACACGGCATCAGAGCTGGTGATGACCCAAGGCAGCGTCAATCAGTTCACCGGCTATTCCGCCACCGGCACCACCGTGGCGACGCTGACCGCAGAACGCGATGCGCATGAAAGGTTGGCAAAAATTCTGGCCGACCAGATCGTCACCCGCCTGATTGCCGCCTCGCCCGGCCTGAGCCAATGAAACTGACCGGCCGCGATGCGAACCGGTATTTTACCAAGCCCGATCCAGCCCGGACCGGGCTGCTGATCTATAGCGCCGACGCGATGCGGGTCGCGCTGAAACGGCAAGAGGTCATAGAGGCACTTCTGGGGCCCAACGGCGAAGAGGAAATGCGGCTGAGCCGTATTCCCAGCGCCGAATTGCGCAAAGACCCGGCGATGTTGCTGGATGCCATCAAGGCCATCAGTTTTTTCCCCGGCCCGCGCGTGGCTTTTGTCGAAGACGCCACCGATACAATTGCCCCTGCCGTGGCCAACGCGTTGCAGGACTGGACCGCAGGCGACGCGCAAGTTGTCGTCACCGCAGGGCAGCTCAAGGCGACATCCAAGCTGCGCAAACTGTTTGAAAATCATTCCAACGCCTATGCAGTAGGGCTTTATGACGATCCCCCGTCGCGCGAAGAGATCGAGGCGGAACTGGCCCGGTCCGGACTGACCCGGATTGATCCGCAGGCAATGACCGATCTGACCACCCTCTCACGCGAATTGTCGCCCGGCGATTTCCGTCAAACGCTGGAAAAGCTGGCGCTTTACAAGTTGAACGATGGCGACCCGGCGAATTCCGCCGATGTCGCTGCCTGCGCGCCTGCAACCTCCGAAGCCGCGCTTGACGATATCCTTAATATCGTGGCCGAAGCCCGGTCGGGCGAAATTGGACCAATCCTGAACAAGCTGAAGGCACAAGGGGTCAACGCCGTCAGCCTGTGTATCAGTACCACCCGCCATTTCCGCACGCTTTACGCCGCGGCTGCCGATCCGGGTGGTGCGGCGAATGGCGTGGCGCGAATGCGTCCACCGATCTATGGCCCGCGCCGCGACCGGATGATCCGGCAGGCCCAGAACTGGGGTCCGGCCAAGCTGGAAACTGCGCTGACGATCTTGACCGACACCGACCTTAAGCTGCGGTCTGCCGGGCAACGCGCCCCCGCCATGGCACTGGTCGAACGGATGTTGATCCGGTTGGCGATGCTGGCGGCCAAATAATCGTTACGAAGCGTTCTGCTGGAAGTGTGTCTGATTTTACAGTCTGTTGAACCCGAATCGGGAGGAAATGAAATGTACGAAGTGATCGGTCATCCGACCAGCCGCGCCTTTCGGGTGCTGTGGTTGCTGGAGGAACTAGGACAACCTTATACCAACATCCCCGCCAAGCCGCATTCGCCCGAAGCGTTGGATTGCAACCCGTCGGGCAAGGTTCCGGCGCTGCGTGTTGATGGTCAAGTCATCACTGATTCGACTGCGATCATGACCTATCTGGCCGATAAGCACGGACAGATGACTTTCCCTGCTGGAACGCTTGAACGGGCCCGGCAGGATGCCGTGACGCATCAGATCATCGATGAAATCGACGGCGTGCTGTGGATGGCAACCCGGCACAAATTCATTCATCCCGAAAACCGTCGGGTCCCAGAGGTGGTCGACAGCCTGAAATGGGAATACGAGCGCAATATTGGTCATATGGCGGACCGGTTCGAAGGCCCGTTTGTGATGGGGGAAACCATGACCATCGCCGATATCATTCTGACCAATTGCCTGAACTGGGCTTTTGGCGCCAAATTCCCCGCCGCACCGGAAAAACTTACCGCCTATGCCAAGGTGATGCGGTCACGCGATGCTTATCAGCGGGCGTCCGGCAAAGGCTGATCCAATCCTTGATCCGGGTTTCGATGTCGGCATCGAAACCCGGCCTGACATTCAGGTGAATTTTCGGAAAAACCGGGTGCGGTCGAACATATCTTCCAGATCTTCCATTCGCTGACGCGAACTGTCCCAAGTATGTTCCTGCACTTCAGCGATCACCGCCTCCAATATCAACATCAGCGTTACCGTGCTGTCCCAGGCGGACGGCACCGCGATCCGGCCGCAAAAGGTGCAATCGGAAAATTCATGCACCGGTGATCGCCATTGATCGGTGAACAGGATAATCCGCGCGCCCTTTTCCCGCGCCATTTCCGCCAGCCGCAAAGTCGCGTTTTCATAGCGCCGCACATCGAAAATCACCACCACATCGCCGGGCTGAATATCCAGCAGGTAATGCACCCAGGCGTTCGACATCGATTGAATATGTGTCACATCGGGACGCAGCACCTGCATATGCATAAAGAAATAGTCGGCCAGCGACCGGGTGATCCGACCCCCCACGACCAGCACCGAATGATCCAGTTCCGCAAGCATCGCGCAGGCACGGTCAAACATGTCGGGATCAAGCTGGGTCAGGGTTTGCCGGATATTGCCCATCACCGCATCGGTAAAGCGATTCAGGATATGCGCATCAGGCGCCTTTTCCACCCAAGTGTCGCGCTTGGTAATGGGATCGGAAATCCTTGCCTCAAGTTCGCGCCGCAAGGCGGATTGAAAATCCGGGAAGCCGGTGAAGCCGAGCTTTTGCACCATGCGAACGACCGTCGGAGTAGAAACGGCTGCCGCCTTTGCGACCTGCGTTATCGACCCAAGACCTGAAACCGGGTAGCTTGTCAGCAACGAATCCGCCAATTGCCGTTCGGCGCGGGTCAGATCGTCAAAGGATGATTGCAAGCGTTCCGCAATCGTTTCTGGTTCATCGTTCAAAATCTATCCCCGGTTTTTGCCCATGATATCGACAGGACGCTCATCCGTGAAGAAATTTTTTCAGAAACCCAATTGACAGGTCGACACAACATGAAGAATTGTTTTCAAAACGAATAGGACGTTGGGATTCATGAACGGCGCGGCACTCACTATCCAAAACGAAGCGGTCAACGTCCTGATCCCGGAAGGGGCCGGGCCGGTCGTTGTCGTGTGCGAACATGCCTGCAATGCCATTCCCGAAGATTTCGCAGGATTGGGCGTGGTTGAATCTGTGCGCCGCAGCCATGTCGCATGGGATCCGGGCGCCTTGCCGGTGGCGCAGTCGCTTGCGGCCAAGCTCAATGCGGCGCTGATCCACGGCGCGGCATCGCGGCTGCTGTTTGATTGCAACCGACCCTCGGACGCCCTCGATGCGATCCCCGAGAAAAGTGAAATCTACGACATCCCCGGAAATCAGGCACTCAGCGATGCCCAGCGCGCAGAGCGCGTAACCCGCTTTCATGACCCGTTCCGCGATGCCTTGGTGGGGCTGTTGGATCGTCACATCCCGCAGGTGCTGATCACCATCCACAGCTTCACACCGGTCTATTTCGACCGGATGCGCGACGTCGAAATCGGCGTTTTACACGACACGGACAGCCGCTTTGCAGATGTCATGATCAATAAAGCGAAAGGCCACACGCAGATGGATGTTCGGCGCAACGATCCTTATGGCCCCGAACATGGCGTGACTCATACCCTGAAAACCCACGCGATACCGCGCGGCATACTGAACGTGATGTTGGAAATCCGCAACGATCTGATCCCCGATCCCGAAAGCCAACAGGCCATGGCGGGAATGCTGGCGCTTTGGATGGCCGACACCATGGCCGATTTTGGCATCACTTCCCCACAAAGCGAGACCCCATGCCAAGACTGATCACCGGATATATTCGCTGGGTGGATGC
Source organism: Thalassovita gelatinovora (assembly GCF_001458355.1). Taxonomy (GTDB): domain Bacteria; phylum Pseudomonadota; class Alphaproteobacteria; order Rhodobacterales; family Rhodobacteraceae; genus Thalassobius; species Thalassobius gelatinovorus. The sequence continues at coordinate 428,132 of NZ_CYSA01000015.1, forward strand.
GATCAATTACCGGCTGGGCCGGATCGTGATGTATGGCATTTTCATAATGGTCGGCATTCTGCTGTGGTCGTCGATTTCCAAGACGTTCCTGCTGCCGTCTCTTTGGACGCTGGAAATGGCGCAATTCGCCATGGTTTCCTACTACATTCTGGGCGGTCCCTATTCGATCCAACTGGGATCGAATGTACGGATGGACCTGTTTTATCATGGCTGGTCGCATCGCAAGAAGGCGTGGTTCGATGCCTTCACGGTGATGGTTCTGGTGTTCTACCTCGGCATCTTGCTTTATGGCGCGTTCAATTCGCTGACCTATTCCTTGGGTCATTTCACCGGTCATCCATTCCAGTTTGCCATCGACCTGGTCACCGCCTTTTTCACCGGCGGACCAGCCGGGGCACAAGAGGTGATGGGTTACATCGAACGCAGCCCCACCGCATGGCGGCCGGTGCTGTGGCCGATCAAGCTGATCATGGTTCTGGGTATATTCCTGATCCTGCTGCAGGCGATTTCGGAATTTTTCAAAGACATCGCCCGCATTCGCGGACAGGAGATTTGACGCATGTCCTATGAGATGATCGCCATCTTCATGTTCGCCACCATGATGCTGATGCTGTTTACCGGTCAGCGCGTGTTCGGGGCCATTGGCGGCGTGGCCGCGTTGGCAGCGATCCTGCTTTGGGGGCCGGGCGGGGCAGATATTCCGTTTTCTTCCGCCATGAAGCTGATGAAATGGTATCCGCTTCTGACGCTGCCGATGTTCATTTTCATGGGCTATGTGTTGTCGGAAAGTAAAATCGCCGATGACCTGTACAAGATGTTCCATATCTGGATGGGGCCGGTTTCAGGCGGGTTGGCGATTGGGACCATCGGGTTGATGGTGCTGGTTTCGGCGATGAACGGTCTTAGCGTCGCAGGCATGGCAATCGGCGCGACCATCGCTTTGCCTGAATTGCTTCGGCGCGGGTATGACAAGAAAATGGTGACAGGTGTCATTCAGGCCGGATCGAGCCTTGGCATTCTGGTACCGCCATCAGTCGTGTTGGTGCTGTATGCCATGATCGCGCGGCAACCGGTGGGCCAACTGTGGCTGGCGGGGGTCATCCCCGGTCTGTTGATGGCGACCATGTTCATCATCTACATCTATGTCCGCTGCAAGATGAACCCCGATTTGGGTCCCGTCCTGCCGCCCGAAGAACGCGATGTATCCTTTTCCGAAAAAATGCGCCTTCTACGCGCGGGCGTCCTGCCTTTGGTGATCTTTGCGGCGATGATGGTGCCCTTCGTCAATGGTTGGACCAGCCTGGTGGAAAGCTCCGCCATCGGCGCGATGACCGCCTTTATGGCTGCCGTTCTGAAACGACGGATGACCAAGGAAGTGTTCGAAGTCTCAGTGCGTCAGACGCTGGCAATTTCGTGCATGTTCATGTGGATTATTCTGGCCGCTCTGGGATTTGGCGCGGTCTTTGACGGACTGGGCGCGGTGAACGCGATCAAGGATTTGTTCACCGAAAGGCTGGATCTCAGCCCTTGGATGATCCTGATCATGATGCAGCTCAGCTTCATCGTCATGGGCACGTTTCTGGACGATACCGCGATGCTGGTCATTGTCGCACCACTTTATGTGCCACTGGTCAACGCGCTGGGGTTCGATCTGATCTGGTATGGGGTGCTTTATACGATCACCACCCAGATCGCCTATATGACACCGCCCTTCGGATATAACCTGTTCCTGATGCGGGCGATGGCGCCGCCGGAAATCACACTCAAGGATATTTACGGGTCCATCCTGCCGTTCGTGTTGGTGATGATCGCGGCGCTGATCCTGATCATGGCCTTCCCGCAGATCGCGCTATGGCTGCCCGAATATGTCTACGCAAACTGACAGAACTCCGATGAATGGAGCGTCCAATAACAAAGGCAAAGCCTGTCGAACCTGAACCAATAGGAGAGAGAAAATGACCACCAGACGTAAGTTTCTTGCCGGGGCCGCAGCAGCAGCCCCCGCCGCGCTGGCAACCCCTGCCCTCGCGCAATCGACCATCAAATGGCGGATGCAGACCTATGCCGGTGCCGCGTTGGCCGAACATGTTGTGAAACCCGCCATCGATACTTTCAACAAAATCGCTGGCGACCGGATGCAGATCGAACTGTTCTATGCAGATCAGTTGGTCCCCACAGGCGAATTGTTCCAAGCGATGCAACGCGGCACTATTGACGCGGTTCAGTCGGATGACGATTCGATGGCTTCGCCCACCGAAGTGACCGTTTTTGGCGGCTATTTCCCGTTTGCCTCACGCTACAGCCTCGACGTTCCGGTTCTGTTCAACCAATATGGATTGAATGAAATCTGGGGCGAAGAATACGCCAAGGTCGGCGTCAAACATATCAGCGCCGGGTCTTGGGATCCCTGCCATTTCGCCACCAAAGACCCGATCAACAGCTTGGCCGATCTTAAGGGTAAGAGGATTTTTACCTTCCCTACCGCAGGCCGGTTCCTGAGCCAATTCGGCGTGGTGCCCGTCACCCTGCCTTGGGAAGATATCGAAGTTGCGGTGCAGACCGGCGAACTGGATGGGATCGCATGGTCGGGCATCACCGAAGACTACACCGTGGGTTGGGCCGATGTGACCAACTATTTCCTGACCAACAACATCTCGGGTGCCTGGATTGGCCATTTCTTTGCCAATATGGGCCGGTATGAAGAACTGCCGGAAGACCTTAAACTGCTACTGGCCACTTGCATGGAACAGTCGCATTATTATCGTCAATGGTGGTACTGGGGCGGCGAAGCCAATCTGCGCGTCGATGGCACCAAAATGCAGCTGACTTCGATCCCCGACGCAGAATGGGCCCAAGTCGAATCTGCGGCACACACCTTCTGGGATGAAATCGCGTCTGAATCCGAAACCAAAGCGAAAGTTGTCGAGATCTTCAAGAAGTACAATGCGGATATGGAAAAAGCGGGCCGTCCTTACCGCTACGGCTAAGGATATCCATTTCCCAATAAATTACGTGGCCCCGGTTTCGCCGGGGCTGCGGCACGATTGTGACAAGGCAGAGGAGCCATGACATGCCAGGGCTGATGACATTCGAGGATCTGAAAAACGCGGTGGAAAATGACACCATCGACACTGTTCTGGCCTGCACCATCGACATGCAGGGCCGCCTTATGGGCAAGCGATTCGTCGGCCATCATTTCATTCAGGACGCTTGGGAAGAAACCCATTGCTGCAATTACCTGCTGGCAACCGATCTGGAAATGGCGACCCCAGAAGGCTTTGCGGCAACCAGTTGGACGGCCGGTTATGGTGATTACATCATGAAACCCGACCTGAACACGATCCGGCCAATGCCGTGGCTGGAAGGCACCGCAATGGTGCTGTGCGATCTGCTGGATCACCATACCCATGCAGAAGTCGAACACGCCCCGCGCACCATTTTAAAAAAACAGATCGCCCGGGCCGAGGCGATGGGTCTGACACCCTATACCGCAACCGAACTGGAATTTTTCCTGTTTGAGAAGAGTTTCAAAGAGATCGCCAAGTCGGATTTCCGTGACCTGACGCCGATCTCGGACTACAATGAAGACTACAATATTTTCCAGACGACCAAGGAAGAAGCGATCATGCGCCCGTTGCGCAATCACCTTTATGCCGCTGGAGTCCCGGTGGAAAACACCAAGGGTGAAGCCGAAGCCGGTCAGGAAGAACTGAACATCAAGTACGGCCCCGCGATGGCAACCGCCGATCACCATGCGATTGCCAAACACGCGACCAAGGAAATCGCTTGGCAGCAAGGTCATGCGGCCAGTTTCCTGCCGAAATGGCATGCCGACCGGGTCGGATCATCCAGCCACGTACATCAATCGATGTGGAAGGATGGAACAAATGCGTTCTTCGATCCCAAGGCCGAACACGGCATGTCCGACCTGATGCGCAACTATGTCGCCGGTCAGATCAAATACGCGCCCGACATCACCTTTTTCCTGGCACCTTATATAAACAGCTACAAACGGTTCCAGAAAGGCAGCTTTGCCCCCACCAAATCCGTCTGGTCGGTAGACAACCGCACCGCCGGATTCCGCCTGTGCGGCGAAGGCAGCAAAGCGGTGCGGATCGAATGCCGCATTGGTGGGTCTGACCTGAACCCCTATCTGGCAATGGCAGCTTTACTGGCCGCTGGATTGGCCGGGATCGAGGAAGGGTTGGAACTTGCCCCGCCGATCACCGGCGATGTCTATGAAACCACCAAAGTGGCCGAGGTACCGCATTCGCTGCGTGACGCCACCGAGACTTTGCGCAATTCCAAACTGCTGCGCAGCGCGATGGGGGATTGGGTGGTCGACCATTATACCCGCGCGGCAGAGGTCGAACAGGAAAGTTTTGACAATGCCGTGACAGATTATGAATTGCGGCGGGGGTTCGAGCGCGCCTGACCGCCTTCCCCGTGGCTGTCGCAAAGCGCCTCCGGCGGGGATGTTTTGACCAAGATGAAACGGGAAGTTCTTTCCCTTCGAACCTGGAGTATTTGGCATGGGCCAGAAACTGACATGTATATCGCCGATTGACGGATCGGTGGTGGCCGAGCGCGAAGCGCTAAGCCTTGAAGCCGCCAAGGAGGTGTTCGCAAGGGCGGCTGCCGCACAAAAAGCCTGGGCGGCGCGCCCGTTGGATGAACGGATCGCGCTGGTGCTGCAAGGCGTGGAAAACGTCGGCGCCCTGAATGATGAAATCGTCCCGGAACTGGCACGCCAGATGGGCAGGCCGATCCGCTATGGCGGCGAATTCGGTGGTTTCAAGGAACGCGCCGATTATATGGCCCAGATCGCCCGCGACGCGCTGGCCCCGATTGCGCTGGAAGACAGTGCCGCGTTCAAGCGCTACATCGCACGCGAAGCCCACGGGGTCGTGTTGGTCGTTGCACCTTGGAACTATCCGTTCATGACCGCGATCAACACCGTCGCGCCCGCGCTGATCGCTGGCAACACCGTACTGTTGAAACACGCGACCCAGACTTTGCTTGTCGGGGAACGGATGGCGCAGGCGTTCCATGCGGCGGGCATCCCCGAGGAGGTGTTCCAGAACGTGTTCCTGAGCCATGACGTGACCAGCGACCTGATCACGGCGAAAAGCTTCGGTTTTGTCAATTTTACCGGATCAGTCGGCGGCGGTCGGACGATTGAACAGGCCGCGGCAGGCACCTTCACCGGGGTCGGGCTGGAACTGGGCGGCAAGGATCCGGGCTATGTCATGGAAGACGCCGATCTGGACGCTGCGGTCGAAACCTTGATCGATGCGGCGATGTTCAATTCCGGACAGTGCTGTTGTGGCATCGAACGCATCTATGTGGCGGAAAGCCTGTTCGACGCGTTCGTGGAAAAAGCGGTGAAGATCGTCGAAGGCTACAAGCTGGGCAATCCGATGGACCCCGAAACCACTTTGGGCCCGATGGCGCAGGCGCGCTTTGCCGAAAACGTACGGGCGCAGGTGGCTGAAGCGGTTGCGGCAGGAGCAAAACCGCTGATCGATCCGGGCCTGTTCCCGCAAGATGGCGGTGCCTATCTGATGCCGCAGATATTGATCGATGTGACCCATGATATGCGGGTGATGCGCGAAGAAAGCTTTGGTCCGGTCGTCGGCATCATGAAGGTCAAGAACGATGCCGAAGCTATCGCATTGATGAACGATAGCGATTATGGGCTTACCGCATCGCTTTGGACTGCGGATGTCGACCGCGCCGAAGCGATCGGGGCGCAGATCGAAACCGGTACCGTTTTCATGAACCGTGCCGATTATCTGGATCCGGGCCTGTGCTGGACCGGATGCAAGGACACCGGTCGTGGCGGCGGCCTGTCGGTCATCGGCTATCACAACCTGACCCGCCCGAAATCCTATCATCTGAGGAAACAGCAATGACGCTGACTGCAAACTGGTCCTATCCCACCGCCATCCGCTTTGGGGCGGGGCGTATCAAGGAACTGCCCGAAGCCTGTGCGGCTGCCGGGATCACAAAACCACTGCTGGTGACCGACAAGGGGCTGGCACCACTGCCGATCACCGCCGCGACTTTGGATATCATGGAAGCGGCGGGGCTGGGACGGGGAATGTTTTCCGAAGTGGACCCCAACCCGACCGAAGTGAATCTGGAAGCGGGTCTGAAAGTATACCGCGACGGCGGCCATGACGGGGTCATTGCCTTTGGCGGTGGTTCGGGTCTGGATCTGGGCAAGATGGTGGCTTTCATGGCCGGTCAGACTCGGCCGATTTGGGATTTCGAAGACATTGGCGATTGGTGGACCCGCGCTGATGCCGACATCATCGCGCCGATCATCGCAGTGCCTACGACCGCCGGAACCGGTTCGGAAGTTGGCCGGGCCAGTGTCCTGACCAATTCTGAAACCCATGCCAAGAAAATCATCTTCCACCCCAAAGTTCTGCCAACGGTGGTGATATCCGACCCGGAACTGACCATAGGCATGCCGCCAGCGATTACTGCGGGCACCGGTATGGATGCCTTCGCCCATTGCCTGGAAGCCTATTGCAGTCCGCATTTCCATCCGATGTCGCAAGGTATTGCGCTGGAAGGTCTGCGCTTGGTCAAAGAATACCTGCCCCGGGCCTACAAGGATGGCACAGACATCGAAGCCCGCGGTCAGATGATGGCCGCAGCCGCAATGGGTGCGGTAGCGTTTCAAAAGGGTTTGGGTGCGATCCATGCGCTGAGCCACCCGATCGGGGCGATGCACAACACCCATCACGGCACCACCAACGCTGTCGTCATGCAACCTGTGCTGCGTTTCAACCGGGCCGCCATTGAAAAGCGGATAGAACGAGCTGCGGCCTATTTGGGGATCGAAGGTGGCTTCGATGGCTTTTATGCGCTTGTCGGTGATCTGAACGCCTCTCTGGGCATTCCGGCGAACCTGACCGAGCTGGGAGTGACCAACCCGAATATGGCGGCACTGGTCCAAGGGGCTCTTGCCGACCCTTCCACCGGGGGCAATCCGATAGAGATGACCGCCGAAAACACCAAGGCGTTGTTCGAGGCCTGTTTCTAATATCGAAAGGCGGGGTAAGCCCCGCCTTTTACTAACCCCACGCAGGGCAATCTGGCCGCTGGCAGTTCAGCAGATGCGAATCCGGACAGATTCGAATGAAGTTCGGCCTCAAAATCTACCCTTTTGGGTGTTTTTCGAATCACCTTTTGAGCATTTCTGCCCGCTATTTCGGACAATCCTCCTGAACTGATGCGACTGTTTCCCAACAAGCATCTGCTTTAAGTTGTATTCTCTGAAAATACGGCGCAAATTTGAAACTTACCCCCCTAGCCTAACCGGCTAGTCCCTACGCCGATCCGACTAGACCGGGGTTAAAAGCGGACCTTGGATTTTGACATTGCCCGTCAATTTTCTGCCTGATGTGGGAAACTTCGAAGCACCAAAGCAGGGTAAAAAGGGCAAGTATTGTCTACCTCCCTAAGTCAACACGACTTCTCACACCAGATTGTTTTCCATTTGTTGACAGTCAGCCCGTGAGAACTGTCAATATTTGGTCGAAGCCGATTTCACGATACGCTTTCTTACGGGGTGGAAATCCGATGAATTCGACCCTTTTGACCGGATTTGATAACCATAAAAATCCACAAAACAGTCCAAAACTCCTACTACCAGTACATTCCGACTAGCATCCCGCGCTAGTTGCAAACTCCCTGATCTCATTGACTGAATTGGATTTTATCGGCATAAACAACCGTACTGATTGGTTCAAATACGGGGAAAATTTTCGATTAACTCCGCTCAAAATCGAATGATCGAGGGCCTATATAGGCGTTAGGTGAAAATTGGATTTGAACCGTTAAACCACAGCTGCCGGGCAGGACCTGCCTAACTGCCCGCAGTCAAGACATACAAATTTGAAACACCAACCGGCGCCGCATATGCGGCGCAGGAAAGCGGACCTGCGTGCCCCCTGAATGCGCGATGGTTTGCGCCCGACGCTCCGAAAACCCTGGGGAGGGTGAATGATGAACGTGCATGTGAATGCGGCTCTGCAAGCTGCAAAAGTAGATATTCTATCGGCCAACACGGCATTCCGTAATCAGCCGGTCGGCGTCTACCGTTCTGCAGGTAAGCGCGTGCTTGATCTGGCGTTGGTGTTGCTGATGGCCCCCACGGTTCTTCTGGTGGTTGTGGTTTTGTCCGCGATCATCGCGCTGGACGGACGATCACCCTTTTACAGTCAAAATCGCGTTGGTCGAAACGGTCGTGTGTACCGGATGTGGAAGCTGCGCAGCATGATCCCCGATGCAGAAGCGGCCCTTAAGCACCACCTTCGGGAAAACCCCGAAGCGCGCCAAGAATGGGATGCGAACCAGAAACTGCGCAACGACCCCCGGATTACGCGTTTCGGTCAGCTGATCCGCCGGACATCTTTGGATGAACTGCCGCAGCTTTGGAACGTGGTGAAAGGCGATATGTCGCTCGTCGGCCCACGTCCGATGATGTGCGAACAGCGGGTTCTTTATCCAGGCACCGAATATTACGACATGCTGCCCGGCATCACCGGTTACTGGCAAACGTCGGTGCGTAACGAAAGCAGCTTCCGCGACCGTGCTCAGTTCGACGCGGCTTATCACCGCGATCTGTCGATGGGCACCGATATCAAGGTTCTGCTGGCAACCGTTTCGGTGGTGATGTCAGCCACCGGCCACTAATCGGCTACGGTGCCTTTCGGTTTGCGACCGCCGCTTCGATCAAAGCGGCGGTACGATCCGCCCAGGCATTCCAATTCAAACGCTCTTCGTATTCACGCCGGGTCGATTGCCTGAGCGCGTCATAGCGTTCGGGCCTAGCCAGAAAATTCTGTACGATATCGGCATAGGCTTCAGGCCCGACATCGGTTGGCAGAGCAAAACCGTTGATCCCATCATAGACCGGCACCCCCCCCACATCGTTGCAAAGCGACGGCACCCCATATGCAGAGGCTTCGCAAAAGGCAAAGCCATAGGATTCAAAGGACGGCATCATCATAAAATGTGCCTGCCGATATTGGTCCTGAAACATCTTCATCTCGTCCGGCTTTGCCTTGTTCAGGGATGGATAAACGCGCAGCGCCTCCCCCAACCCGGTTTCGGGCGGGGTGCACCCCACGACGGTCAGACGAGCATCCACACCCCGGCGTCGCAACAACTGAACCGCTTCGGCTGCAATCGGGCCGCCCTTTGCAAACCAATCTCGCCCCACCAACAGAATTCTGATCGGATCGCCTGCCGTCAGCAACGGCGCGTTGGTCAGGATCCCTGGATCGGGAATATTGGCTCCCCAAGGGACGATTTGACTGCGGCCCGGTGCCAATTCAAACCATTGTTCGGCATCGTTCTTAACCCAGTTCGACGGCCAAAGCAGCAAATCCGTGGATTGGAACACAGCTGTTTCCGCCTTCAAGATCAGGTGGTCGAATTTGCGCGACAGGTTGAAAAAGCTGTCAAAGACCTGACCAATTTCGGAATGTTTATATACCGATGGTGTGGCGTCCGAAGTGAACACCGTGGTGATCGGATACGGTGGCTTCAGACCGTAAAGCGAATGAAAACTGTAAGCGCAGAACAGAACGTCGAATTGTTGCCGCCCCAATTCTTTTCGCACAGATCGGGCAATGATCTGCGAAAACAGCAGATGCAGCCGCCACTTGGCGCGCAGAATAAGCGGTTCCGGCATCGCCAGAACCAATTGCCGGATGGGTTCGGCCCATCCCCATCCCTGCGGCAAGATGTGGATATCGTCGAACCGCGTGCTCAGCGCATCGAACAGCCGCGCATTTCCTCCGGAATAAAGATTCCGGTCACGCGGGTCTGCATCGCAGAGATATGCGATCCTAAGCGGGCTTTTCGGGGGAGTAATATCTGCCAAGGTCGATATCTTTGCCGATCCATAATCTGCCTAGTTTGGATTGAACGACCGCCCGAGCAGAAAAATTCGAAAAACTTTCTTCAAACCTGCCGGACCGCCATCATTCTGCCCTAAGGTGACTATAAACAGATCACGTAAACTATGTGAAAGAAACTGGGTCAGAATGTGACTTCGACCCAAAAAGGACAAACAGGCGCTGAATGCCGAACGCGTTTGCATTTCTAATTCTGGGGCTATGGCCCCTTGTCTCTGTCGGGCTGTTTCGCGCGTTGCCCGCTGGTCGCGCCCTGCTGGCCAGCCTGATTGTGGCGTATCTCTTCTTGCCACCGCCACCGGCCGCATTCGATTTCCCTCTGATTCCACCGATGACCAAGGAAACCTTGCCCAGCCTGTCAGTCCTTCTGATCTGTCTGATTATGTATCGTGGCAAATTTCGGCTTTTGCCTGACAGCAAATTGGCAACCGCTGCGGTGGCCGCCTTTGTCTGTGTGCCGGTCCTGACCACGTTCAGCAATCTAGATCCGGTTTTCTATGGCCGCGTCGGCCTGCCGGGCATGGGGGTCAAGGATGCGGTGTCATTGGTGCTGCAACAATTCATCTTGATCACCCCGATGCTGCTGGCCCGGGCATTTCTGGCGGATGATCGAAATCTGAAAGAACTGTTGATCGCTTTGAGCATTGCCGGGCTGGTCTATTCCCTGCCAATGCTGGTCGAAGTCCGGTTGAGCCCGCAACTGAATATTTGGATATACGGTTACTTTCAGCACAATTTCGAGCAGATGGTGCGTTATGGCGGGTTCCGGCCCATCGTGTTTCTGTACCACGGCTTGTGGGTGGCCTTTTTTGCCATGACGTCTTTGGTATCGATGACAATCCTTTTTCGGTCCGAAACCGGCCCGAAAAAGGTGATGCTGATCTTCGCAATGATCTATATGGCAACGGTTCTGATCCTGTGTAAATCTGCGGGTTCAATCCTCTATGCGATGCTGCTACTGCCCCTGCTGCTGGTGGTTCCGACGGCGCTGCAACTTCGTATCGCGGTTTTGCTGGCTGTGCTGGCGATTGCTTATCCAACGCTCAAAGCCGCCGATCTGATACCCGAAGCCACAATTCTGCAACAGGCTTCTCGGATCGATGCCGAACGCGCCGGTTCGCTGCAGTTCCGCCTTGAAAACGAAAACATTCTGCTGGATCGGGCACTGGAACGGCCCATATTCGGCTGGGGAAGCTGGGGCCGCAATCATATTCTGGATCCGGTGACCGGCCGCATCATGACCGTGACGGATGGCTTGTGGGTCATAACCCTTGGCGTTTATGGCTGGGTTGGCTTTTTTGCCCAATTCCTGTTGATGACGTCACCGATTTTGCTGCTTTGGACAAAGTACCGAAACGACCGCACGGCACTCATCCCCCCCTATGTCGCGGGGATGTGCCTGCTTCTGGCTGTCAATATTCTGGACCTGATGCCAAATGCGACGCTGACACCGATTACATGGCTGATGGCGGGGGCGTTGCTGGGCTATGCGGAAAAGGAAACAGTGGCCGCCGATGTTCCGCAAAGAAAACCGAAAATGAAATTACGAAGCATAATGTAGCCATGCCGGCCAAGACCTCCACCGCCTCCCGCCCCTTACGCGTTCTGATCATCGCCGAGGCCGCCAATCCCGAATGGGTCAGCGTGCCGCTGGTGGGCTGGTCGCTGGCCGGTGCCATCGGTCGCAAGGCCGAAATCCATATCGTCACCCAGATCCGCAATCGTGATGCGTTTTTGCGGGCGGGGCTGATGGAAGGACGCGATTTTACCGCCATTGATTCCGAAGCCATCGCCCGCCCGCTTTGGGCCTTGGGCAAACTGTTGCGCATGGGCGAAGGCAAGGGTTGGACCGCTTTGCAACTGATCAATGCGCTGTCTTACCCTTATTTCGAATACCTGATCTGGAAACGGTTCGGCCCGATGTTGCGGAAGGGGCAATATGACGTGGTGCATCGCGTCACCCCGCTCAGCCCGACGATATCCAGCCCGATTGCGCGCAAATGTGCCCGGATCGGGGTGCCTTTCGTGGTTGGACCGCTGAATGGGGGGGTGCCTTGGCCAAAGGGATTTGATGCCGAACGGCGACGCGAACGGGAATGGCTGTCCTATCTGCGCGCGGCTTACAAATTGATGCCCGGACGACGCGGCATGTTGCGCCATGCGGCGGCCATAATTGTGGGGTCGCATCACACCCGTTCGGAAATTCCCGCCCGGTTTCAGGACAAAACCGTCTATATTCCGGAAAACGCCATCGACCCAGACCGTTTCAACGCCCGCGCCGCTGCACCGGACGGCGTATTGCGGGCCTGTTTCATCGGACGGTTGGTTCCCTACAAGGGGCCAGACATGTTGCTGGAAGCGGCTTTGCCACTGCTGCAGAAGGGCCTGTTGCAGCTGGACTTGATCGGTGATGGGCCGCAAATGGAAAGCCTGAAACGCTTTGCCGCCGATCACGAGATCGAAAATGCTGTTACCTTCCATGGCTGGCTTGATCATGGCGATGTGCAGAACGTCGCGGCCCAATCGCAGCTTTTGGCTTTCCCTTCGGTGCGGGAATTTGGCGGCGGCGTTGTGTTGGAGGCAATGGCGCTAGGGCTTGTACCGTTGATCGTCGATTACGCCGGGCCCAGCGAATTGGTGACGCCCGGAACTGGGTTCAAGGTTCCAATCGGTTCACGCGATCAGATCGTCGCGGGATTTCACACCCGTTTGACCGAATTGGCCAGCCATCCCGAAGAATTGACCCACATTGGTGTAAATGCCCGCAACAGGGTCGATGAATTCTTTACCTGGGACAGAAAAGCCGATCAGGTCTTGGCAGTCTATGACTGGGTTCTAGGTCATCATTCAGATAAACCAAACCCATTTGCCGCCACCGCACATCCCCGAAAGGATACCGGATGAGATTTGCCGCCCTGTTCAGCCTGTTGCTTTTGCTTGTTCCGCAGGTTTCGCGGGCGCAAGACAATGATGGAACCAAGGCGTTTTTCTTCGCCAATTCTCTGGTTCAGCATCTCAGCGACAGCCCGGAAACCTCGGTCCCGCATTGGCTGCATGAAATCGCGCGTGCCCGCGACAAACGCTTCGCCGCTGATGGCGCTTGGGGGTTTTTGATGCAGTTCAGCGCCAATCTGCCCCCCGACCCGCAATGGTCGTTCAAATCCTTGCCCAATGCGTGGAATTCCGAACGCCAAAACTTTGCTCAGGCGGGGTTCGACGCGGTTGTCATTACGCCTGCGAACTTCATTCAATACCAACCGCCCACCGCCAAATTCGACGGCGACAATCCCCGCAGGGAAAGCCCCCTGACTGCAACGTTGAAAGTGGTCGATTGGGCCGCCGGGCAAACCCCACAAGCCCGGTTTTTCATCTACGAAGGCTGGACAGAAATGGCTGGCAAAGTACCCGCTTTTCCGCCCGATGCCGATGGGCTGAAAACCTATCTGCAAGCCAACACAGGCAATTACCACGGCTGGTTTCAGGACTATGCGAACGCCGTGCAGCAAGCCCGCCCAAATCTCGACCTGACTTTAATCCCGGTTGCCTCGACCCTGTCCGGTCTGTTATCCGACACCGCATTGTCCGGGTTGCAGGCGCTGGACCTGTACAGCGATGATGCCCCGCATGGCACGCCAACGCTTTATCTGCTGGCCGCCCTGATCACCTACGGCCCACTGTTTCAGGATCACTTGCCTACCGAAATCGCATTGCCCGACAGCATTCATCCGCTTGTGCGGCAGCATTACGGTGAAATCGCGTCTTATCTGACGACGGTGCAAACCGGGTCGGTACGACCACATTCCGCCCCCACCCGCGAGCCCGATCGCCCGGCGGTTCCGGCCTTGGCGATGGGTCTGAACGGGATTTCCGACTGGTCCACCCAATACCCGTTCATTGACGTGATGAAATCGGCCCGCCCATGGATCGGCCACCGCAAGGGCGAATGGGGCGGCTGGGATGCTACGCGGCTGCAGGCGGAAGGGTATCTTGATGCAAACGGCTGGCCGCTGCGAATACCCGACGATGTGGAACGGATGGAAAGTTTCATCCTGACCGAAGTACCGGATCAGGCGCTTGGGTTTCGCGGTCGCTACCGGTTGACCTATCAGGGCAAAGGCAAGCTTCAGATTCTTGGCCTGGTCAAAGATGTGACCAATAAACCCGGCGAAATCTGGTTTACGTTCGCCCCGGGCGATGGATTGGTGGCGCTGTCGCTGACCCGGATCGATCCCGACGATCCGATCCGCAACATTCAGGTCATGCACGAAAACCACATTCCGTTTTACGAAATGGGCGCCGTGTTCAATCCCGACTGGCTGACTCTGATCGCGGATTTGCGTGCGGTGCGGTTCATGGATTGGATGAATACCAATAATTCATTGATCCAAAGCTGGGACGACCGCCCGCTTCTGACTGATTACACCTTTGTTCGCCGTGGCGTGCCTTTGGAACTGATGCTGCGGCTGGCAAATGAAATCGGGGCCGACCCTTGGTTCAACATGCCGCATCTGGCCGATGACGATTATGTCACGCGGTTCGCCGAAACCGTCAAAGCGGGCCTGCGACCGGGATTAAAAGCCTATGTCGAATTTTCCAACGAGTTGTGGAATTTCGGCTTCGAACAAACGCAGTGGGCGTTGGCAGGGGCCGCCCAGCGCTGGCCCGGCAAGAAGGACAAGGATGCCTGGCTGCAATTCGCCGGACTGCGCGCGGCACAGGTCGCCGACATCTGGACCGATGTTTTCGGTTCTGAAACCAATACCCGGCTGGTCAGGGTCATCGCCACCCATACCGGTTGGCCGGGGTTGGAAGAAGGCCTGTTGCAGGCCCCGCTTTGGCAGAAGGAAGACCGCGCCAATCAGCCGCCGGTGACACGTTTCGATGCCTATGCCGTGACCGGTTATTTCGGCTTTGAAATGGGCGGCGACGATTTCGCGCCACGCATCAAGGATTGGCTGAGTATCAGCGAAAGCGAGGCGGTCAAGCAGACCTATAAGGCGCTGAAAGCCGGTTCGGTTAAGGAACTGATTGACGACCTGTTTCCCTATCACGCCAAGATTGCCCGCGAAAACGATATGGATCTGGTAATGTACGAAGGCGGCACCCATGTTGTCGGCCATGGCACCTGGCTGAATGACGAAGCGCTGACTGCGTTTTACCAGCGCTTCAATTATTCGCAGGAAATGGCGGCGATCTATGGTGATGTTCTCGATGGTTGGCAACGGGCGGGCGGCACGTTGTTCAACGCCTTTGTCGATGTTTCCAATGCGTCGCAATGGGGCAGTTGGGGCGCCAAGCGGTATCTGGAAGATGAAAATCCCCGTTGGGCGACTTTGATGACCTATAACGCCCAATTGCCCACGGATTGGGATCCGCGCCCGGCCGCCGCATTTCAAAACGGCACCTCGCTTGGCGGCGGCCCCGATCAAGATCTTCTGGAAGGCACGCCCTTGCGCGATGTTCTTGTGGGTCGGGACGGCGACGATTGGCTGGTCAGCCTTGGCGGTGCCGATGCGCTGCATGGCGGCGGCGGCACCGACACTGCCGTTCTGCCAGGTGCGCCGGGCGAGTATCGCTTCACATGGATGGGACCGTTTCTGATGGCCGATGGCCCCGATGGAGAGGTCCAGATGATGTCAGTCGAACGGCTGGAATTTGACAGCGACCCGGGGCAGCTTTACGCGGTCACGCCGCGCGGCTAAGCCGTGACCGCCCTAATTCCGCGTTGCTTCCTGGATCAAGGTATCGGCCCCCCGACCCGCACCGAACCGATCGACCACGGTCCACCGACCCGCCGCAGAAAGACCAAGGCACTTTTGCGGATCCGCAGCCAACGCGGCGATCGTGTCGGCCAAGGTTTCGGGCGCTTTCGGCTGCACCAGAATGCCATCCTGCCCATCGGTGATCAGCTCACGCACACCACCCGCATCGGTGCCGATCACCGGCACTTCACAGCTCATCGCCTCCATATAGGCCACGCCCAAAGGTTCGCTCCAGCTGGCCAGCACAAATAGATGAGCCTCGAACAGTTTGGCGCACACGGTTTCTTCCGGCACAGCCCCCAACAGCATGACATGATCCTGCAATCCGAGGTCCTGAATTTTTTCCGCCAGAACTGTATGAAACCCACCACCGCCCGCATCATCCTCTCCGGCGATTTCCAGCCGCACATCCATGCCGCGATCCAGAAGCAAACGCACCGCTTGCAAAGCATCGACATGCCCTTTCACCAGATGCAGCCGCGCACAGGTGAACAGACGCAGCGTTTCGCCCGGTTGCGGCGGCTGGTACGGCGTCGTTCGGTGCAGCCGGTCAGTATCTACGCCCATTGGCTGAATGACGACCCGATCTGGCAATGCGTCGCCCAGTTTGGGCCGAATATCCTGCACCAAGGCATCGGTAATCACCGTGGCAAATTTCGCGCTGCGCCATTTGAACCGCTGACCGGGACCATAGTCTTCCAGCGGACCATGTAGGCTGATGCTGTAACTGACCCCGTAAAGCCGTTGCGCCAAAGCCGCGATCATCGCCGCGCGACCACAGGAATGGACATGCACATGGGAAATTCCCTGCACCCGACAGTGCTGCGCCAACTTGCGAGCAGCGGGCAGGGAAATAAGAACGTCACGCCAGAAATCCTTGCCGGCCCCTTCGCGCAGCAATTCGCGCAACGGCAGGCGCGGCAGGCCGGCCAACAAGGATGAAATCGATGCGCTGGCCAGATATTCGGTCCGTTCCATCGCGGATTGTGACCAAGCATGTGATACCAGTCCCGGCGGCGGTGGCCGGGTGGAAAACAGACAGACGTCTACCCCTGCCTCTTCGATCTTTTGAATTTCGCGCCAGAAAAAGATATGGGTCTGCCCCGGAAACTGCGGCACAAGATATCCGAGCTTGGTAATTTTCGGCACGACGGCCCCTTTCTGCGTCACAACTGACTGGAAACGCTTGAGCCAAACAAATCCAACGTCATGACAAATTTAAACCACAAACGGATGATGAACATCTATTGCGCTGGCACATCGACCGGTGCTGTTGCAATATTGAATCTAAATCGTCGGCATTAGGGGTGCCGGTGACACCGGAAAAGAGCGTTTCATACACCCTGATGATATCTGTAATTATTCCCGCCAATAACGAAGGCCCGATGATCGGAGCCTGCCTGTCTGCGCTTCTGGCATCGGACCTGCCCCAAGGCGCAATGGAAATCCTTGTTGTCGCCAATGGCTGTAGCGATGATACCGCCACCCGGGCACGGGGATCTGAAACTCAAGCGGCCGCCAAGGGATGGCCCCTGACCGTGATCGAATTGCCCGAAGGTGGCAAGCTGGGCGCGCTGAATGCGGGCGATGCGGCGGCCAAGGGCGATTGCCGTGCCTATCTGGACGCCGATGTCGTGGTCAGTCCCGAGCTGATGCAGCAATTGATGCAGGCGCTTGCAACCGACACGCCGCGCTATGCCAGCGGCCGCGTGAACATCCCAAAGCCGGTACGCTGGGCCAGCCGCGCCTATCGTGCCTTTTACCTGACCGTGCCCTTCATGACCGAAGGCGTGCCGGGCTGCGGGTTGTTTGCGGTGAACGCCGCAGGCCGCGCCAGATGGGGGGTGTTTCCCGATATCATTTCCGACGACACCTTTGTCCGGCTCAGCTTTGCACCCGGCGAACGGATCGGCGTTGATGCCCCATATGACTGGCCGCTTGTCGAAGGGTTCGGAAACCTTGTCCGGGTGCGGCGACGGCAGGATATCGGGGTGGCAGAAATCGTGTCCCGCTATCCGGATCTGCTGAAAAACGATGACAAAAGGTCTTATGGTGCAGGTCGGCTTGTCGTGAATATCCTACGCCACCCGCAGGGTTTTTTCCTCTATGCCTTGGTTGCACTGATGGTTAAATTCGGCAAAAATAGTTCCAGCTGGAGCCGTGGAAGATGACCGCGCCCTGCCTGAGGTTTCAAGGTTTATGATTAACACTTTCCGCCGTTTCAGCTTGGGAAGCAGCTTGACCGAACGCGCATTACGCAGCTCGGCGATCACCTCGTTGGGATTTGTCGTTTACCAGGGCCTGCGGTTGATATCGAACCTGGTTCTGACCCGAATCCTGTTTCCCGAAGCATTCGGCCTGATGGCGCTGGTTTCGGTTGTGATGATGGGGCTGGCGATGTTTTCCGATGTCGGTGTTAGCCCATCGATCATGCAATCCGCCCGTGGCGATGAAGAAGATTTCCTGAATACGGCATGGACGATTCAGATTATCCGGGGCGTCAATCTGTGGATCGTGACCTGCCTTCTGGCCTATCCGGTATCGGTTTTCTATCAGGAATCGCAACTGCTTTACCTGTTGCCTGTGGCTGGGCTGACACTGCTGATCAACGGTTTCAACCCGACCAAATTGGAAACCGCCAACCGCCATATGCGGGCCGGACGGGTCACGCTGATCGACATCGGTGTGCAGGTGGTCGGGTTGGTGGTGGCCGTAATCGCCGCATGGATCACCGGATCGGTCTGGGCGCTGGTGCTCAGCGGTCTGGTCAGCGCGATCGCTCAGGTCGTTTTCCTGGCTTATTTCCTGCCCGGGGTGCCCAATCGGCTGCGCTGGGAAAAATCGGCCGCAAACGAATTGATCCATTTCGGGAAATGGATATTTCTCAGCACGATATGTGGCTTCTTCATCGGACAAAGCGATAAGCTGGTGATCGGTAAATACCTGTCTTTGGATGAATTCGGCGTCTACAATATCGGTTTTTTTCTGGCCTCTTTTCCGCTGCTGCTGGGCGGTATGGTCACCCGCAAAGTGTTGATACCGATTTACCGGGAAAATCCACCAAAGGAGTCGGTCGAAAACTTCCTGCGGCTGCGTAAAATGCGTTTTTATGCCACCGGGTTCCTGATGGTGATGGTGACGACGGTAGCGCTTTTGGGCGTCTGGCTGGTCGATCTGCTGTATGACGCCCGCTATCTGCGCGCGGGGGCGGTGGTGGTGGTGCTGGCTTGTGTTCAGCTGCCGCAAATCATCGTCCTGACATATGATCAGGCGGCGCTTGCGGCTGGGGATTCGAAGCGGTTTTTCGTTCTGGCGGCGGCACGCGGCGTTCTGATCTTTGCTGGTTTGCTGATCGGGCTGGAACTGGCCGGGCTGTTGGGCGCACTCCTGGGATTGGGTCTTGCGTATATCAGTGCCTATCCGGTCGTGGTGTGGTTATCGCGTCACCAAGGGGCGTGGGATCCATTGCATGACGCCATATTCGCGCTGATCAGTGCGCTGGTGATATCCCTTATCTTGTGGCTGCATTGGGATGATATTCTGAAACTGGCACAGTGAATTGTTGCCGTTTCACACATTTTAATCGCCAACTTTATTGAAAATAAGGCTAAAAAGGCGATGCAACGCCTCAAAACAACCCCAATTTGCCCGTATCATTATCATAAGCGCTTAGTGAATCGAATGAGTTTGTTTTAATGCCGGAAACAATAGAAACCGCCCCAACACCCACTGCCGATATCGCAATCGTGGGCATGGCGGCGCATCTTCCGGGTGCGCCGACAATTGCGGATTATTGGGCCAATCTGCGCGACGGTATTGAATCGATCCGCCACCTTTCCAAGGAAGAACTGCTGGCAGCGGGTGAAGCCCCGCATATGCTGGAACGCGACGATTACGTACCCGCCGCCGCCGTTCTGGACGGGTTCAAGGATTTTGATGCAGAGTTTTTCGGCTTTTCCCCGAAAGAGGCCGCAATCCTAGACCCGCAGCACCGGCACTTTCTGGAAACTGCGTGGGAAGCCTTGGAAAATGCCGGTCATCCACCAGAAAATTTCCAAGACCCGGTCGGCGTTTTCGGCGGCAGTGGCATGGGCAGCTATTTCTATTTCAACATCTGTTCGAACCGTGATCTGGTCGATAGCACCGGCATGTTCCTGCTCCGCCATACTGGCAATGACAAGGATTTCATGGTCACACGCCTGTCTCATGTGCTGGACCTGAAGGGCCCGTCGGTCAATGTGCAGACCGCGTGTTCCACGTCTCTGGTCGCGACCCATTACGCCTGCCAGTCGCTGCTGAATGGCGAATGCGACATGGCGCTGGCGGGCGGTGTGACCATCGAGCTGCCCCATGCACGCGGGTACTTGTACAAAGAGGGTGAAATCCTGTCACCCGATGGTCATTGCCACGCCTTCGATCACCGGGCACAGGGCACCGTGTTCGGATCGGGCGCAGGGGTTGTCGTGTTGCGCCGGCTGGAAGACGCCATCGCGGACGGCGATCACATCTGGGCTGTAATCAAGGGATCTGCGGTCAACAACGACGGTGCCGCCAAAGCCGGTTATCTGGCGCCATCGGTCGACGGGCAGGCGGCGGCGATTGCAGATGCGCAGGCGCTGTCGGATGTCAGCGCCGACACCATCGATTACATCGAATGCCACGGCACCGGCACCTATCTGGGCGACCCGATCGAAGTTGCGGCGCTGACCCAGGCGTTTCAGGAAACCACCGATGAAACGGGCTTTTGCCGGATCGGATCGGTGAAGACCAATATCGGCCATCTGGACACGGCGGCGGGTGTCGCCAGCCTGATCAAGGCAAGCCTTGCGTTGCACAACCGTCAGATGCCGCCCAGCCTTGGCTATGAAAAACCCAACCCGGCGATCGATTTTGACCATTCGCCGTTCCGGGTGAATGATACTTTGACCGATTGGGTATCCCATAAAGGCCCGCGCCGCGCCGGGGTCAATTCGTTGGGCGTCGGGGGCACCAATGCGCATGTGGTGCTGGAAGAAGCACCCGAACGCGCCTTGTCGGAGGAAAGCGATTGGCCGTTCCAGATCCTGACCGTTTCAGGCCGCAACAAATCCGCGCTGGAAGCCAATAGCGCCAATCTGGCCGCGCATCTGCGCGCCCACCCGGAACAGCCGCTGGCGGATGTGGCCTGGACATTGAAAGAAGGCCGTCGTGCCTTTGAACGGCGCCGCGTTGTTGTGGCCGAAACCCATGAAGACGCCGCTGATTTGCTGCACGCAAACGACCCGCGCCGGGTTTTCACCCACACCGTGGTGGGTGATCGACCCGAAGTGGTGTTCATGTTCCCCGGCGGTGGTGCACAATATGCGGGCATGGCGCGCGATCTTTATGAAACCGAACCCGTTTTCGCCGAATGGATGGATCGCGGCCTTGCGGTTCTGCAAGGCAAGATCGATTACGACATCCGCGCCTTGTGGTTGCCCGAAAGTGGCGACGAAGCCACCGCGAATGAGACGCTTAAAAAACCTTCGATCCAACTGCCGCTGATCATGATCGTGGAATATGCACTGGCCCAGCTTTGGATCAGTTGGGGGGTGAAACCCGTTGCCTTGACCGGCCATTCCATGGGGGAAAACACTGCGGCCTGTCTAGCCGGTGTCATGAGTTTCGAAGATTGCATCGGGTTAGTACACCTGCGCGGCACCTTGTTTGATACCGTCCCCGCCGGCGGTATGCTCAGCGTGTCGCTGCCTGCCGCAGAGCTACAGCCGCTTCTGGCCGACGATCTGAACCTTGCCGCCGTCAATGCACCGGGGCTCAGTGTTGCATCGGGGCCGCAAGCGGCTTTGGACCGGCTTGAAACCGAACTGAAAGCGCACGATATCGACTGCCAGCGTATCGCGATCAACATCGCCGCGCATTCGCGGATGCTGGACCCGATACTTGACCGGTTCCGCGCCTATCTTAACTCCATTTCGCTGCACCCGCCACAAATCCCGTTCACTTCGAACCGGACCGGACAATTCATCACACCGGATCAGGCAACCGACCCCGATTATTGGGTCGGACACCTGCGCAACACGGTACTGTTCGCCGACTGCATTGGAACGCTGGCCCAATCCGGCGAAAGGGTTTTCATCGAGGTTGGGCCAGGCAAGGCGCTGGCTTCATTGACCGGTCAGCATCCCGATGTGACCCCAAACCAAGTGATCGGATCACTGCGACATCCGCAGGACGGCATCGCAGACGACACCTATTTCGCCGCAATGCTGGGCCGGACATGGGCCGTTGGGGTCGATTTCGACTGGCATCAAGTCTGGGGGGAAGCGCGACGCAACCGCGTGGTACTGCCCTCCTATGCTTTCCAGCGTCAGGAATATTTCATCGAACCCGCAGCGGCGGGCAAGGCACCTGCCGACGAATGGCTGATGCGGCGGGATGACATGGACAATTGGGCCTACCGGCCGGTGTGGAAAGCCCGCTATGCCGATTGCGCGGCGGACGTGACCGGCGACCTGTCCGATGCCGCCAAGGAAACTTGGCTGATCTTTGAAGACGAAACCGGCATGGGCGCGGATATTTCCAAACGCCTGCGTATGGCAGGACACCAGGTCATTTCGGTCCGTCCGGGTGATGCGTTTGCCAAGACAGAATTCGGCTACGTGCTGGCCCCTGAACACGGACGCGTAGGATACGATCAACTGCTGCAGGATCTTTCGACGCATGGCCATTTACCCAGCCGCATCTTGCATCTTTGGCTTCTGACCGAAGACGAAAAGTTCCGCCCCGGCAGCAGTTTTTTCCATCGCAATCAGGAATATGGTTTCTATTCCCTGCTGTTCCTGGCGCAGGCAATCAGCGAACAGAATGCGCCCACACCGCTGCATATTACGGTAGTGACATCGGACGCGGCCCAGGTGCGTAATGAAACCTTGCGCTATCCCGACAAGGCCACGGTGATGGGGCCAGCCCGGGTCATCCCGCGCGAATTCCCCGGGATCACCTGTTCAGTGCTGGATGTGGAACGCATCGAGCACGGTAAAAAACGTGGCAACGGCCCGATTTTCGACAATCTGCTGGAAGAGGCCCTTGCGACCCCTGCGAACACGGTCGCCGCGATCCGCAGTGATAAAAGGTTCGAACTGGATTTCGCTGATATCCCGTTTGCACCGCCGGGTGACATCGCCCTCCGGCAGGGTGGCACCTATCTGATTACCGGTGGCTTCGGTGGTATCGGCGTAACCTTGGCCGAAGCCCTGATCGAACGTGCGCAGGCCAATATTATTCTGCTCGCCCGCACCCCGCTGCCCGATCACGCGGATTGGGCCGATATCTTGAACAAAACCGCCCCCGGTGACCCGGTCGCGCGGCGCATCCGCGCTGTGCAGCAGTTGGAACAGGCAGGGGGACAGGTTTTGGTTCTTCCCGCCGATGTCAGCAATGTCGAAGACATGCAGGACGCGGTACAGATCGCGCGTGACCGTTTCGGGGAAATTAACGGCGTCATTCATGCCGCAGGTGTGATCGCCGATGCGCCTATCGTGGGCAAATCGCTGTCGGATATCGAAGACGTTTTCACCCCGAAGATTCACGGCACCCAGGTACTGGATACCCTGTTTCCCGATGGCACACTCGACTGGATGGTGCTGTTTTCTTCCAGTTCGACCGCGACCACCCCTGCGGGGCAGGTCGATTATGTTGCCGCCAATGAATTCCTCAACGCCTTTGCCAAATCCCGTTCCGGCGGGCAGACACGGGTGATGGCAATCGATTGGGGCATCTGGGCCGATACCGGCATGGCCGCCGATGCAATGGCCGCGCGCACCGGTGCTGCCAACAAGGTGAAACCGGAACCCGCAGGCAAAGCCCTGCTTGATCTGAAAAGCTTTGACGCAGATGGTGCGCGGCTGTTCACCAGCACATTTTCTGCCAGCGACCGCTGGGTGTTTGATGAACACCGCACAGCACAAAACGATATCTTGCTGCCCGGAACCGGCTATCTGGAACTGATCCACGAAGCGTTGCGGTCTCAAGGGGAATCCGGCCCTTATGAAATCAAAGATCTGTTTTTCCTGTCGCCGATGCAACTTGATGGCCATGGCGATCGCCAGATGCGCCTGCGCCTGCCGCGCAGCGACCAAGGGTATGATATCGAAATCCAAAGCGCCGATCGGAGTACAAATCGGTTCGAAGTAAATGCACAAGGGTCGATCGCGCTGCTGCCCTTGGCCCAGCCGGACAAGATTGACCTTGCCGGTATCGCCGCACGGTGCGGCGCAGTGGAAATGGCACCAGAGGGCGGATCACTGCCCACGCCACAAGAACATCATTTGAATTTTGGTCCGCGCTGGCGCGTTTTGAACACCGCGTCCTTTGGAAAAGACGAAGGGATTGCGCGGCTGATCCTGCCGCCGGAATTCCGCGAAGACCTGAACGACTATGCGTTGCATCCCGGGTTGTTGGATATCGCCACCGGCTGGGCAATGCAGCTGATCACGGGCTATCGGCCCAGCCATTTATGGGTGCCGGCATCCTATCACCGGCTGCGCATTTTTGCACCACTTCAAGGTGACCTGTTCAGTTGGGTCCGCAATACCGGGAAAAATTCCGACGAAGGTCCAATGGCGACCTTTGACATTACCATCGCCGCGCCAGACGGTACCGTCCTGCTGCAAATCGAGGGCTTTTCGATCCGCAAGCTGGAAGGCGATACCGCCTTCGCCCGGACCGAGGCGCAGTTGGCTGAGATCGACCACCGTCCACTTTCGCCTGCCGAAGAACGGTTGCAGCACAACCTGTCCCAAGGCATCCGCCGCGAAGATGGCGCAGAGGCGTTTTTCCGTGCGCTTGCCAGCGGCCAATCGCAGATCGTGGTATCCTCGCTTGATCTGCACAAGCTGATCGAACAGGCCAGCGATACCGTGAAGGCCGACAGCAGCGAACAGAAATTCCAGCGCCCCGAGCTGGATCAGGACTATGCCGCCCCGGAAACCGATGTGGAAAAGCGCCTAGCGGGATTTTTCCAGGAATTATTGGGTGTTGATCAGGTTGGTGTCGATGACAGTTTCTTCGATTTGGGTGGTCATTCGCTAATCGCGGTGCGGCTGTTCGCCAAGATCAAGAAAAGCTTTGGCACCGATTTCGCGATCTCCGTGCTGTTCGAAGCCCCGACAATCCGTAAGATTGCGGCGATGCTTCCAATTCAAGGCGACGCAGCGACCGAGGACCAGGTCGTCGCCACCGTTCCCGAACGCCGTTTCACTCATGTGGTGTCGATGCATCAGGGCGAGGGCGGGGCGCATACGCCGTTCTTTCTTGTCGCCGGGATGTTTGGAAATGTTTTGAACCTGCGTCATCTGGCACATATTCTGGGCAATGACCGGCCCTTCTTTGGGTTGCAAGCGCGCGGTCTGTATGGCGATGCCGATCCGCATCACTCGATTCAAGACGCAGCGCGCGACTACATCGCCGAGATGCGTCAGGTACAACCGCATGGGCCTTACATGATCGGCGGGTTTTCCGGCGGAGGAATCACCGCTTATGAAATCGCGCAGCAACTGACTGGTGCCGATGAAGATGTGTCGATGCTGATCATGCTCGATACGCCATTGCCGGTGCGCCGACCGTTGTCGAAACGCGACCGGGCGATGATCCAATGGCTGCAACTGAAGGAAAAAGGCCCGCTGTACCCGCTGCAATGGGCCTCGAACCGGGTCCGTTGGGAAATTGCCAAGCGGCGTGGTCAAGGTGGCACCGATCAAGGACCGGCAAAATTCCACAACGCCGAAATCGAGTCGGCCTTCCTGCAAGCGGTCGGCGATTATCACCTGAAACCGTGGAATGGTCCGCTACAGCTTTACCGCCCGCCGCTACAGGGCAAATGGCAGGTGGCCCCGGACCGGATGGTAAATTCGGAACGCGCTTATGTGCTGCCTGACAATGACTGGACACAGTGGGCCCCTCAGGTGCAGGTGTTCGAGGTACCAGGCAATCACGACTCCATGGTACTGGAACCCAATGTCCGGGTTCTTGCGGCCCGTATTAAGGCCGGTTTCAAGGCAACAGAGGCCCGCCAAAATCACGGTTGTGCCCCCGGCAAGGCGGCGGAATGAAGCAATGAGTGACCCGCGCCTTTTGACCGTGATCCTGAACTTCCGCACCCCCGATATGACCCTGCAGGCGGTGGCGGCGGCGTTACGCGCAATGGATGGAATCGAAGGTGAAATCGTGGTCGTCGATAACGATTCCGGTGATGGGTCTTTCGAGAACCTTCACAATCAGTCGGTTTCGAATGGCTGGACTAAGGATGGGCGGGTCCGGGTTTTGCAATCGGGTCGCAATGGCGGCTTCGGCGCGGGCAATAATTACGGCATTCAGACCGGGTTCAGAGATGGCAGCCGCCCCGACTATGTCTATGTGCTGAATTCCGATGCCTTCCCCGCACCTGACGCGATACAACGGCTTCTCGACTATCTGCAAACACATCCTGAAACCGGTTTCGCGGGCAGCTACATCCACGGACCAGACGGCGACCCGCATCTGACCACCTTCCGCTTCCCCTCGATCGCCAGCGAATTCGAAGCGGCAATCCGGTTTGGACCCGTCAGCCGGATACTGGCGAAAAAACGGGTTCCCATCGAAATACCCGACAGCACCCAACCGGTCGACTGGTTGGCCGGAGCCAGCCTGATGATGCGGCGCGACGTGCTGGACCAAATCGGGCTTTTTGACGAAACCTTTTTCCTCTATTTCGAAGAAACCGATCTGTGTCTGCGCGCCCGGCGTGCCGGGTATCAGACCGTTTTCGTGCGCGACAGCGACGTCGCCCATATCGGGTCGGTCAGCACAGGAATGAAGCAGTGGCAGCAAGTCCCGGGATACTGGTTTGATTCACGACTGCACTATTTCACCAAGAACCACGGCGCATTCTATGCTGCGCTGGCGACGTTGGCGCATTTGACCGGCGGCATCCTGCACCGGCTGCGACAAGGCTTGCAGGGCCGCGCCCCTACCGATCCACCTCATTTTCTGCGAACCTTGCTGCGCCATGACCTGACCGCAATGTTCAAACCCCGCCGCCACGCTGCGGTGCCCCGCCTGACCGATCCAATATCCCGGTCGGACGGTTCAGTAATCGTATCGGAGTAAACCCATGTCGACCTTTTCCAGCGTTCTGATTGGCAATGAATCCCTAGTGATCCAATGCGGGGAAATTCTGCGCGGCAAAGGCCACACAATTGTCGCCGTGGTCACCCGCAACCAAGATGTTGCGAATTGGGCGACGGATGCCGGGCTGCGGGTCGAAGCGCCTGGCAAAGACCTTGGTGTTCGGCTGAACGGCGCGCCTTTTGATTGGCTGCTGAGCATCGCCAATCTCGATATCATCCCGGGTGACGTCCTGGCCCTGCCCGCCAAAGGCGCGGTGAATTTCCATGACGGCCCCCTGCCCGCCTATGCTGGTTTGAACGCGCCGGTCTGGGCACTGGCCGCAGGTGAAACACGGCATGGCATAACCTGGCATATGATCGAAGGCGGTATCGACGAAGGCGATATTCTGGTTCAGCGCGAATTCGAGATTGCCGCCGCGGACACCGCATTGACCCTAAACACCCGCTGTTTTGAAGCCGCAATCGACAGCTTCCCCGAACTGGCCGACATCTTGGCCAATGCTGCGCCAGACCGACACAAACAGGATCTGTCGCAACGCAGCTATTTCGGCCTGTCCCACCGTCCGGAGGCAGCGGGACGACTGGATTTCAACAAACCGGCAATCGAACTCGATGCGCTGATTCGGGCGCTGGATCATGGCGACTATTGGAACCCGTTGGCCTGCGCCAAGCTGGAACTGGCTGGGAAAATCGCGCTGGTTGCCAAATCTTCCATGTCAGATGGAAATGGCGCACCGGGCGAAGTGTTGCGGATCGAAAAGGACGGTCTGACCGTCGCCACAGGCGACGGGGCGCTGCGGTTGAGCGGCTTTCGCACCATAGATGGATCCGACCTCGACCCAGCGATGCTGGTCGACATAGGGCATGTGCTGCCCAGCCCGGATGCGGTTTTATCAGAACGGCTCGACACCGCCCTACAGGCGGCAATCAAAGCCGAACCGGTGTATCGCGGGATTTTTGACAGCTTCGCCCCCGCCCAACTGGCCCTAACAGCGACCAAGTCCGAAGGCGTTCTGGAACAACCCGTTGCGGTCGATGCAGATGCGGCCATGACCGCGCTGGCGCTGATCGCCGGGCGACTGGCGGAAACAAATCACGTCGATCTGGCACTCGCACGGTCCTCCGACGCGCCGCACGGCTATCTGATGTCCTGGGCCCCGGTCCGGCTGGACGCGCAAGGCGATGTCGAAACCGTCGCTGACAGCTTCCTCACCTCACTGGACAAGGCCCGGAAATTCGGTCCTGCACCAGCCGATATTCTCGCCCGGCTGGCGGGTCATCCACGCATTGCAACTCCGCAGATCGGGCTGAGCGACGATTCGGCGTTGATCCCCGGCACCGCGATCACCCTTGCCACCCAAGGCGGGGTCAGATTGCTGGGTGATGCGGCACAGGTCACACCCGCCTATCTGAACCTGATGGCCAAGCGGATCGAAAAAATCGCTGCCGGGACCGCGCCGCAGACCCCGCTGAAAACGCTCGACATCCTACCAGACAGCGAACGCGACATGATCCTGTACGATTGGAACGCGACGAAGACAAACTATGATCCCGACCTCTGTATTCACCAGATGTTCGAACGTCAGGTTGCCAAAACCCCGGATGCCGAAGCTCTGGTCGTCGATGGTGAAAGTCTCAGCTACGCAGAGCTGAATACGCGTGCAAACCAAGTGGCCCACAGGTTGCGCCAAATGGGTGTGAAGCCCGGCACATTGGTGGGTCTTTATACCCAACGTTCACCTTTCCTGATGATCGGGGCTTTGGGTATTCTTAAGGCCGGTGGTGCTTATGTGCCTCTCGATCCGGCTTATCCAGTCGACCGTATCGCGCTTTATATCGAAGACAGTGCCTGCCCGGTGATCGTAACGCAGAATACCATGGCCGCAGATTTACCCAAGCATGAGGCGCAAGTTCTGACCTTGGATGCCGATCCGCATGTTCTATCGGCCCCGACCGACAATATCGACAGCGGCGTTCAGGGCACCGACATGGCATATATGATTTACACCTCCGGATCGACCGGGCGACCCAAGGGGGTGATGGTCGAACATCGCAATGTGTCGAACTTTTTCACCGGCATGGACGATCGGATCGATCATGAAAACGGGGGCGTATGGTTGGCCGTGACCAGCCTGAGTTTCGACATTTCCGTACTGGAACTGTTCTATACTCTGGCCCGCGGTTTCAAACTGGTCCTTTCCAGCGATGAAAACCGCGCACTGGTATCGAACGGGCGCATGCCGATGACCGGCAAGGGCATGGAATTCAGCCTCTATTACTGGGGCAACGACGATGGCGTCGGGCGGGATAAATACGAAGTCCTGTTCGAAGGGGCAAAATTCGCCGATGAAAACGGGTTCTGCGCCGTCTGGACGCCGGAACGCCATTTTCATGCCTTCGGCGGCCCCTACCCGAACCCCTCGGTCACCGGGGCTGCGGTTGCTGCACTGACCAAGAACCTCGCGGTACGCGCAGGCAGCTGTGTCGCCCCTTTGCACCATCCCGCAAGGATCGCAGAAGAATGGGCGGTGATCGACAACCTGACCAATGGGCGCACCGGGATCGGTATCGCGTCGGGCTGGCAGCCGCATGATTTCGTACTGCGCCCGGAAAACAGCCCGCCCAACAACAAAAAGGCGATGCTGGAAACCATCGACACCCTGCGCCGCCTTTGGGTCGGGGAAGAGGTTGAATTTCCAATGGGGAATGGCGACATGCATGCCGTCGTGACCCAGCCGCGCCCGGTGTCGAAGAAACTGAATGTCTGGGTGACCACCGCCGGCAACCCCGAAACCTGGAAAGAAGCGGGCCGGATCGGTGCCAACGTGCTGACTCACCTTCTGGGCCAAAGTGTTGCTGAAGTCGGCGACAAGATCAAACTCTACCACGAAGCGCTGCGCGAAGCGGGGCACGACCCCAAGGATTTCACCGTCACGCTGATGCTGCACACCTATGTGGCCGATGACCGCGAACATGCCCGTGAAATCGCCCGTGGCCCGATGAAGGACTATTTGAATTCCGCCGCCGGGCTGATCAAGCAATTCGCGTGGGCATTCCCGGCCTTCAAACGACCCGAAGGGGTAAATAGCCCGTTCGAGCTGGATCTGGGGACGCTGGATGCGGAAGAACTGGACGCGATTCTAGAATTTGCTTTCCAGCGCTATTTCGAAGATTCGGGCTTGTTCGGTACGATAGAAGATTGTCTTGATCGGGTCGAACAATTGAAACGGATCGGCGTTGATGAAATCGCCTGCTTGATCGATTATGGCATTGAAAAGCAAAAGGTTCTCAACGGGCTGACCTATCTGGCCGAGGTGCTGAAGCGGGCGAATACCGAAGTTGAACTGGACGCTGACGACTTTTCCATCGCGGCCCAGATCGTGCGCCACGGCGTGACCCATATGCAATGCACCCCGTCGATGGCGCGGATGATTTCGATGAACGACGAAGCCCGCGCTGCGCTAAACCGGGTGCAGCATTTGATGATCGGCGGCGAAGCCTTGCCCGGGGCCTTGGTTGAAGAATTTGCCGAAATTACCGATGCCAGCATCGAAAACATGTATGGACCGACCGAAACAACGATCTGGTCGACCACCGAAACCGCCACTGCGGCCCATAACGTCGTCAATATCGGCACACCGATTGCCAATACTCAGGTTTACGTTTTGGATGATGAAATGCAGCCGGTGCCGGTCGGGGTTCCGGGCGAACTCTACATCGGTGGCGATGGCGTGACCCGCGGCTATTGGCAACGTGAAGATCTAACAGCGGAACGATTCGTTGCCGATCCCTTCGTGAAACCCGAATACACCGCCCCCGGCGGGCCGCGCATGTATCGCACCGGCGATCTGGTCCGCTGGCGCGCTGATGGCAAGCTGGATTTCATGGGCCGGGCCGATCATCAGGTCAAGCTGCGCGGCTATCGAATCGAATTGGGTGAAATCGAAGCGGCAATGACCGATCATTCGCATGTCACCCAAGCGGTTGTGATCGCACGCGAAGATACGCCGGGCGCCACCCGGTTGGTCGGCTATATGACCGTTGACGGTCATGTCGAAGAAAGCGCGTTGCGCAAACGCCTGTCTGCGGTTCTGCCCGAATTCATGGTGCCGGCTGTATTCGCCACGCTGGATGTGTTCCCGCTGACCCCGAACAAGAAGGTCGACCGCAACGCGCTTCCCGCCCCCGAAACCCGGCAGGTCACAACGCAAAGTGCCGCCTTTGTCGCACCGGAAAATTCGGTGGAAAAAGAAATCGCCGATATCTGGGCACGCATTTTGGGCCTGCAAACCATCGGATCGCGCGACAATTTCTTTGAACTTGGTGGGCATTCCTTGTTGGCTGTTCAGGCCCATCGGGAAATTCGCAAAAACTTGGGTGCGGCCAAGCTCAGCATCACGGATATCTTCAGGTTCCCGGTTCTTTCCGCCCTGTCGGATCGTGTGTCCGAAACATTGGGCAAAGCACAACCTGCAACAACCGAAGCGCCAGTCGACAACTCGGCGCGCAACGATGCCATGTCCCGGCGCAAACAAATGCGCGCGCGTCGTATGACGCGCAGCCCTGAATGAATAGCGACTTAATTCGGCAGAACCTGGTTCAGGTTTTCGGCAGCAAGATCGGGATCGGCCAAGCCGATCCCAAATCACAAGATCACCGGTTGATGCCGGCAGAACAGGCCGCCGTCGCAAATGCTGTCCCCAAACGGGTCGGTGAATTCGCTGCCGGCCGGGCCGCCGCTCGCGCCGCTTTGTGCGAACTGGGCCTGCCGAACGTCGCCATTCCTACGGCCCCCGACCGATCACCGATCTGGCCCGAAGGATTTTCCGGATCTATTTCTCATACCGATACCGCTTGTTTGGCAGTTGTCACCAAAGCTCAAACATACCGGGCAATCGGCTTGGATATCGAACCTTACGAACCGCTGCCCACTGAAATCTGGGATATCGTTCTGACCGATGCAGAATTTGATATGGTCAAGCTGTTACCCAAGAATTTAGCCGGCATCCGGGCCAAGAAGATTTTTTGCATCAAGGAAGCAGCTTATAAGGCGCAATATCCCATCAGCAAAATTCTATTCGATTTTCACACCCTGCATGTGCGCCTTCAGGAAAACAATTTCGTTGCAGAATTCCGTCGGACCGTGCCGCCATTTCAAATTGGCGACACCGTCCAGGGCGGGGTTTTCAAACAGGATGGTCACATCATCTCAGCCGCTTTCGTTCCCAATCCCTGACCCCGGCATCGACCCGGTTCAGGCGATGCGAATCACATCACTTGTTTAACCATGGGCGGCCCACAGATGTGCAAACATCTCATTCTGGCCATTTTTGCCCAACTTTCGTCATCTCGATTGTCCGGGAGAAGCGTCGCGGTATGGCAGGCGAATGATGCCAACAAGCCAACAATTCCTGTTGAAGATGACGATTGGTGAACCTGCTGGGAAAATACCCAAAAACTGAAACAAAAGTTCACTTATCTATCTGTAATTACGGCAAAAATGTGGCGCAAAAGGCCATTTTCGAAATAGATTGTTTCCGTAAAAATTGGTCAAAATATTGGTAAATTTTAGCCCTAACTGCTAGATTAAGACACAATCAAGGCATGGCCTCGACCCCGGTTGACGTCACTCTCTTCAACGTTTCCAGTGAGCGGTTTCGCAATGAACACATTTCTCTCTCTCTCCGGTCTGCAGCGCGTACTCAAACGCCGCTTGCTGCTGATCCTGGCTGTGTTCATCTGCGGGACGCTTCTGGCGTTGATGGTGGCGATCACCCGCCCTTCGGTATACGAAGCAACCGCCTTGATCCAAATCGAAGCACCGAAAATTACCACCAACCTGGCCAGCGGCGGCACCGTCACCACCAGCAACAACAGATTGAAGCTGATCAAGCAAAAATTGATGTCGCGCGATAGCGTGTTGGCGATTGTGGACAAGTTCGACCTGTTTTCTGACGACCCAACGGTATCGGAATCGACCAAGGTGGGCTTGCTCAGGGATTCAGTTCTGCTGAGTGATTTGGTTGATCCAACTCAGGCTTGGCGACCTGATGTTCAACCGTCCGGCCTGTCGATCACAGTGCGCATGTCGGACGCGCAGCAAGCTGCTGATATCGCAAATGAATTTCTGTCGCAGGTTCTGGTAGAAGGCAAGAAGCGCAGCGAAAGCCGCGCCACCCAGACGCTGACCTTTTTTGAAGCCGAAGAAGAACATGTCGGTGCAGAAATCGAAACCCTGTCCCTGGAATTTGCCCGTTTCAAAGAACAGAACGCCGCGTCCCTGCCGACCAATATCGCCGCTCAGCGCGAACGCTTGGCCCAATTGAAAGAATCGCAACTGGAAATCGAAACCCGTTTTGTCGGGTTGGAAACTGACACCGCCCGGTTGCGTACTGAAGAACGGCAACGCCAGTCGGAGGTTCTGACACAACAGCTTTCACTGGTCGAAAGCCGTATCGCCGAAATCGAAAAGGCACTTTCTGACGCCCCCGAAGTGGAACGACTCTACAACGTGATGGATCGCGAATTGGCACAGCTGCAAAGCCGCTATGAAGCGACGACCCAACGCCGTACCGAAGCGGCAATGGCGCAGCAATTGGAACGCCAAGATCAGGTCGAAAGATTCGAAGTTTTGGAAACCGCCTTGGTCCCTGAATTCGCCGTGTCTTCTGGCAAGACCAAGCTGGTGATGGCCGGTGCCATAGCATCGATGATGGCCGGAATCGGGATTGCCGTCATGTTTGAACTGCTCAGCCCAGTGCTACGCACCAGCGAACATGTCCAACGGGAACTGTCTGTTCGGCCTGTCGTGATCATTCCGACCCTGAAGAAACCCCGCAGCGGCTTTCGCCAACGGCTGGGGTTGATCGTTGCGACAGTCCTGTCCGTCGCCATTTTTCCCCTGACTGTGAAAGATCGGATTGTCGATCTGATTTCCAGCGCGACCTGAAGCCGGGATCTGAACTAAGCGACGGATCGACGCGGTCGATTTCCGCAGCTATGCCCTGACTTCAGGACCCAGTGTTTTAGGGCCCTTTCCGCGCTTCAGCCCAGATAGGGCGAAACGCCGAACAGCAGCGGATGCAGGTGTAACAGGGCAGCATAGGCAAGAACGCCAAAGAACAACCGAATGGATAAGCCCCGCAACGAAGCTGGAGAATGCAAGAACGGGCCAGAGGAAAGTTCTTGCCGCAACCGCACCCAATCAGACCCCATAACGCGTTGTTTGCGGCGATCGATCAATTTCATACCCAGAACAGCAAAGCTCGCGAACGTCCCAAACAGGATGACATGTGCCAAATCACCATTTGGCACCAGATGGGCCAAAGCCCAGATTGCCAACGCCATCAGGATCGGGTGACGGGTCCAGCGGATCAGGCCGGGGCGGTCGGTGGAAAACCAATCATTCCGCGCTCCGCCAAAGGAAAACGGGTTTGGCCGGGCGATGGTCAGCGCCAAAAGGACGCAGACGATACACATCGCGATCAACGGCACATGATTTTGCCATGGTGCCCAGCCCCACAACATCACAACCGGCGCACGGCCTGCGGCCATCAGAAGCCAGTAAAGCACCGCCAGAGACAGCACTGAATAAACGGTGGTAAAGCCCCAGTCACCAATCGCCGCAACGATCCGGGTTTTGACTTCAGGTCGGGTTGGCAGGTTATGCGACAGGAAAAAGACCGCGAAGACTGCGATGAATTCCAGCCAACCCAAGGATCACACCTCGACCTTCATGGCTTTTTGCGGACCGACATCAAAAACCCGCTTATAGCGCGCGATTTCATCCGCCGGACCCATTGCTTTATTCGGATTATCCGACAGCTTGACCGTGGGTCGATCATTGGCTGAAACCGCCTTGCAAACCAACGAAAATGGCGCCAACGCATCGCCGGGGGTCAGCCCGCGGAAATCATTGGTCAACAATGTGCCCCAGCCGAAAGATGGCCGCACCCGCCCGGCGAATTGGCCGTGCAATTCTGCAATTTTATCTACGTCGAGCCCGTCGGAAAAAATCACCAATTTCCGCGTCGGATCTTCGCCGCGCGACCGCCACCAGTCGATAGCGGTTTCCGCCCCTTTGGCCGGATCGCCGCTGTCGATGCGGATACCGGTCCAGCCGGCCAGCCAGTCCGGCGCGTGTTGCAGGAACCCTTCGGTTCCATATGTATCGGGCAGGATGATGCGCAAATTGCCGTCATGTTCTTCCTGCCAGTCGGCCAGAACTTGATAGGGGGACTGCGCCAATTCCCCGTCATTTTCGGCCAGCGCAGCATAGACCATCGGCAATTCATGCGCATTGGTGCCGATTGCCTCCAGATCGCGGTCCTTGGCGATCAGACAATTCGAAGTCCCTACGAATTTTTCGCCCAACCCTTCGGTCATCGCTTGGACGCACCAATCTTGCCACAGGAAAGAATGCCGCCGTCTGGTGCCGAAATCGGCGATGCGCAACCCGTCAATTTTGCGCAGCTTCTTGACCTTTTCCCACAACTTGGTCATGGCGCGGGCATAAAGCACCTGCAATTCGAATTTCTTCATTTCGTCCAGAACGGCGCGCCCGCGCAGTTCCATCAGCACCGCCAGCGCCGGAATTTCCCACATCATGACCTCGGGCCAATTGCCCTCGAAGGTCAACTCGTATTGGCCGTCACGCTTTTCCAGATGGTAATCAGGCAAGCGCAGATTTTCGAACCATTCCATGAAATCGGGACGGAACATCTGGCGCTTGCCATAAAATGTATTCCCGCGCAGCCAAGTGCTTTCGCCGCGGGTCAGCGACAGCGATCGGATATGATCGAGCTGTTCGCGCAATTCACCTTCGTCGATCAATTCGGCAAGACGGATATCCTTGGTCCGGTTGATCAGGCTGAACGTCACCTGAGTGTCGCGTTTGTTGCGAAACACCGATTGGCACATCAGCAGCTTGTAGAAATCCGTATCGATCAGGGACCGGACGATCGGGTCGATCTTCCATTTATGGTTCCAGACACGGGTGGCGATATCGACCATAACGGGGCTCCTCACTCAACCGGGTTCGGTTTACGGGACGGTGGCGGGGGTTTGCAAGCACCCGTCAGCGATACGATGGACATGAAATCAAAGCCTACAACCCTTGCAGCCGCTTTGGAACTTTCTTCGGGTCGGGCAAAGCGTCATAGGTTACCTTGACCAAAGCAAGCAGAGTTTCGGGATTCTCCAGCATCTCTTCATCGATCAGGAAATGCGGTTTTGCGCCCGGATAAGGCGGGGCTTTTTCAAGACCGAAATCGCGGGTGTCATCGGTGATCTTGAGATAGAGCCGGTCATCGCAGACCAATCCAATCAGTCTGATCCCGCAATAAAGCCCGAATTCGCCAAACATCGGCAAGGCCCGGATCGGCCCGGCATCGGACAACAAATCGGTCAGATGGTCGATGGTGGATTGCGAAGTGGCCATCAGTATATCCTTACCCCGGCGGACCGCATGCCCTTGACCGCCGCTGCCAGTGATCCGTCCAAATCAATGGCGCGGCACAAATCCATCCGCACAGCAACCGTGAACCCCAGTTCGGCGGCATCCACGGCAGAAAAATTTACGCAGTAATCGGTCGCCAACCCGACAAGTGTCAAAGCAGTGATTTCACGGCTCCGCAGGTAACCAGCCAACCCGGTCGGTGTTTCATGATCGTTTTCAAAGAACGCCGAATAACTGTCTATGGTGCGGCGAAATCCCTTGCGAATGATCAGGTCGGCCCGGTCGGTATTGAGATCAGCATGAAACGCGGCGCCCCTGCTACCCTGTATACAGTGGTCAGGCCACAATACCTGTGGCCCATAGGGCATGTCGACCACGCTGAACGGGTCCTGCGCCCGATGCTGTGAGGCAAAAGAAGAATGGTCGGTCGGATGCCAGTCCTGCGTCAGGATCACCGTATCGAAATCGCCTATCAATGTGTTGATACCGGCCACGATTTCATCTCCACCCGCAACCGCCAATGCGCCGCCGGGGCAGAAATCGTTTTGAACATCGATAACGATCAGGGCTTCGGGCATGCTGGTGTCTCCTTCATCCAAGGGGTAGGTACGAGGGCCGCCGGCGTCAAGCAATGTGGCCTTGGTGATTGTAAGCGCCCGCAGTTTTCCCTATTCAGGCGCTCTTTTCTGCAACAAACCGCGAGTGCTGACATGGCTGTTCTGGCGATCGACTTTGGAACCTCGAACACGGCAGCCGGGGTTTGCGTGAATCGCGCGCCTTATCTGATCCCGCTGGAACCGGGTGAAACCACCTTGCCAACCGCGGTTTTTCTGGATTTTGCCACCCGCAAGACGCTTTACGGACGTCAGGCCGCGCGGGCGATGATGGAAGGCCACGAAGGCCGGTTCATGCGGTCGCTGAAATCCGTTTTGGGAACGCCGTTGGCGCGGGAAAAGCGGCAGTTCATGAATGAAAAGCTGACACTGATCGAAGTGATTGCGCGGTTTTTGCAGGAAATCCGCAGCCGCGCCGAAGCGGTGACATATCAAAGCTATGACCAGGCGTTATCCGGTCGCCCGGTGCGGTTTCATTCCAGTTCCGATACGCGCGATGCGCAGGCATTGCTTGACCTGACCGAGGCGTATCATCTGGCCGGCTTCAAGGATGTGGCTTTTCTGCCCGAACCCGAGGCGGCGGCGTTGGCCGTTGGGGGTGAAGGACGCAACCTGATCGTCGATATCGGCGGCGGTACATCGGATTTCACGCTTTGTGACCGGCAGGGCGGCGAAACCACGATCATCGCCAGTCAGGGGGTTCGGATCGGCGGCACGGATTTCGACAAGGCGATCAGCCTAGCCCATGCGATGCCGTTGTTCGGCTATGGCGCGCAAATCGGCAATGAAATGGGGACCGGACATCACACCTCACCCCGGGCGTTATATCAGGATCTGGCAAGCTGGGAAAAGATCACCTTTGTCTATGGCCCGGCGCTGTTGCGGGATGTGCGAAAATGGGAACGATTGGCCCATCAGCCCGACCTTTTTGCCCGGCTGGGCGACGTGCTGGAAATGCATCTGGGTCATGATGTGGCCTATGCGGTCGAAGCCGGCAAGATCGCTGCAAATGGTCCCGATGACGGCTTAATCCGGTTGGATACGGTAGAGCGTGGTTTGGCCGTGCCATTGCCCTGTGACGCAATGCAGGCTGAATTGTCAGGCTACGCCGATGAAATCGCCACATTTGCGGTGCAGACCGTGATTGAAGCGGGCTGTGAGCTGAGTTCAGTAGACCGGATCGTCTATGTCGGCGGGTCCAGCCTGATGGCGGTGATCCGTGATCGGGTTGAACAGCAGTTCCCCACCGCCGAACAAGAAACGTCTGAAGTATTCACCGCGGTTGTCGATGGGTTGGCCTTGGCGTCCGAAACGGCGTTCGAAAGCTTGTAAACAAAGGGCAGAGCGCGTAGATCGACGCCCATGTATATCGTTTGTGCGCTCTATCACTTCACCCGATTCCCAGACCCGGCGGCATTGAAACCCGTCTTGCTGAAGCTTGCCCTGTCGCAGGGCGTGACCGGATCTTTGTTGTTGGCGCAAGAAGGCATCAACGGCACCATCGCGGGATCTCGGCAGGGGATTGATGCGGTCCTGGCCCATATCCGCACCCTGCCCGGCTGTTCCGATCTGGACAGCAAGGAAAGCATGGCGTCGGAACCGCCCTTCCCTCGCATGAAGGTCAAGCTGAAGCGGGAAATCGTCACCATGGGTCAGCCCGATGTCGATCCAAGGGCGCGGGTCGGTCATTATGTCGAACCGCAAGATTGGAACGACCTGATCCGCAGTCCCGACGTTGCGGTGATTGACACCCGCAACGATTACGAAGTGGCAATCGGTACATTCAAAGGTGCGGTCGATCCGCAAACCGAAAGCTTCCGCGATTTTCCGGCCTGGTGGGAAACCAACAAGCATCGTTTTCACAACAAGCGGATCGCGATGTTCTGTACCGGCGGCATCCGTTGTGAGAAATCGACAAACTTTCTGCTCGGGCAAGGGGTAGAGGATGTCTATCACCTAAGAGGTGGCATTCTGAAATATCTCGAAGAAGTGCCCAAGGACGAGAGCAGCTGGGAAGGCGAATGTTTCGTCTTCGATAGCCGGGTTTCTGTTGGACACGGGTTGAAAGAAGGACCGCATCTGCTGTGCCATGCCTGTCGGCAACCAATCCTGCCACAGGACCAGCGGCGACCGGACTATGAACATGGCGTGTCCTGCTATCACTGCATCAACGAGACGACAGAAGAAGATAAGGCACGGTTCCGCGAACGGCAGAAACAGATCGAATTGGCGCGGCAACGGGGACAAGCCCATATGGGTGGATCGCGCGGTGCCTGAACAGGTTGGGGGCGCGGCCCCCATCGTTGAAAATCCAGCAGATTTTCAACGATTTCCACAGGATATTTAGAAACAGAAGAAGCGGTCAGGCTGGCAAGCCAGATGGCGGTCGGGTGCGCAGCAAGATGGTCAGCACAATGGCCAAATTCAGCAGGTTCCAGGCGATACCGTTCCAGAATGCCATCTGGTAACTGCCCGTGATGTCGTAGATCCAGCCCGACATCCAGCCCCCCAGCGCCATGCCGATGATGGTGGTCATCAGAACGAATCCGACGCGGCTGCCAGCTTCTTTCGCGGGCATGTATTCGCGCACGATGACCGCATAGGACGGCACGATACCGCCTTGCGACAGTCCGAAGATGGTGGAAACGACATAAAGCGATACCAGCCCATCGAAAGGCAGGTAGAGGAACAGCGCCAGCATTTGCAGGGTCGATCCGATGATCAAGGTTTTCAGCCCGCCCAGCCGATCGCTGACAAGACCCGACAACAGCCGCGACGCAACGCCGCCCAGTAGCATCAGCGACAGCATTTCAGCCCCGACCGCAGGGCCATAGCCAAGATCGACGCAAAAGGAAACGATATGGACCTGCGGCATCGACATGGCGACGCAACAGCCGATCCCGGCAAGCCCCAGCATGGCCACCAGCGTACTGTGGCTGAAACCGCTGGACCCGGCCCGTGCATTCGATTCCGCATCAGAGCGAGCAGTGGCTTCTAACGGAACACGGCGACGCAGCAACTGCGACAACCCGGTGATCGAAACCAAACAGATTGCTGCCAGCAGCAGATACACCCCGCGCCAACCATGCGCGGCCTGAAAATCCGACAACATGACCGGCCAGAAAGCCCCCGAAAGGTAATTTGCACTGGCCGCAATCGCCACCGCAATGCCACGCCGTTTCAGGAACCAAAGCGACACATCAGCGATCAGCGGGCCGAAACTGCAGGCGGTGCCCAGACCGATCAACAGGTGCAGAGCCGAAAGCATCAGGATCGTCGGGCTAAGCGCGGCCAGTACAAACCCTGCGCCGATCAGAACCGCAGCCCCCGACAGCGCCCAGGTAATGCCGATCCGGTCCACGACAGTACCGATCAGGAAATTCCCCAGCGCGAAGCCCACCATGGTCAGGATATAGGGGTAAGAGGCTTCAGCCCGGTCCAATCCGAATTCTGACTGAATCGCCGGCATGACGACGATCACCACCCACATACCGACATTACCGATCAGCCCGATCAGCAGCGAAATGGCCAATCGGATCCAGGAATATCGGCTGTCTAGACTGTCGGCTCCCATCCCGCGACTATTGCCCGGAAATCGATCTGCCGGGAAGACCGTAGTATTGCCGTATAGGGAAGCGATAACGCCATCAGAAAACCGGTCGGTTTTCCGGTTGGTCAGTCGTCCGAAACCCGGCCACGCCGCGCCTTGATCTCGCCGCGTTGTTTCTTGGCCTCGATCCGGCGGCGTTGGCTACCCTTAGTGGGTTTTGTAGGTATCCGGCGTTTGGGGCGTTCCAGCGCTTTGCGGATCAAATCGGCCAGTCGGGCACGGGCCAGTTCGCGATTGCGGACCTGGCTGCGGGTTTCATCGCATTGAATCACGATGGCACCTTCCTTGGTCCAGCGCCGCCCGGCAAGTCGCTGCAATCGCGCCTTGACCGCGCCCGGCAGGTTCGGGCTTCGGTCGGCTTCGAACCGCAATTCGACCGCGCTGCTGACTTTATTAACATTTTGACCGCCCGGCCCGGAGGCCCGGACAAACTGTTCGGTCAGTTCCCAGTCGTCGATAGTGATCGTGTCGGAGATCTTCAGCATGTTGGTACTCTAACGCGCCGGGGAAAAAGAGTAAGGGCCGCCCTGCTCGGAGCGACCCTAAAGAGAAAAGGAGGTGGGCCGGTTAGGCGCTCACCAATCCGGGAAATTTACAACCAAGGGCTGCCTCAGACGCTTGCCCCCCGAACTGTTCCGACACCTCTCTCCGCTATCCCATTAGACACTAGAGCACCTCCTTTCTAAGTTTCGATAGGAGAATCGTGCCACAGATTTTTTCAATGTCAAAACAAAATCATGTAGAAGGGGCTGTTAGTTTCCCCACGATCATGCGGAAAGGCACAAGTGCTAAAAGAGCAAGCATCAACTTGACCGTCCAGTCGGCAACGCCCAAAGACACCCACAGCGGCACGATCGGGCCGACGCCCAGAAGCGGCAGCGTTTCCCCCGCCCAGGACACGTCATTGCCCGGTTCGATGAAACCGAGGCTGGCCGAAAATGCCACGCTGAAGAAAATCGCGGTATCAAGCGACGATCCCACCAGCGTCGAAGCCAGCGGCGCGCGCCACCATTTGCCACCCCGCAGCCGGTTGAAAACCGCCACGTCGGTCAACTGGGCGACGAGGAAGGCCAGACCCGAACCAATGGCGATACGCAGCGTCACCAGCGGGCCGAAGTCGCCGAGGATCTGAGTACCGATCAGCGAACAGATGACGCCAGTGATGAACCCCGCGATCACGACTTTGCGGGCCGGACCCGAACCATAGACGCGATTCATCACGTCGGTCACTAAGAAGGCGAATGGATACGTAAACGCCCCCCAGGTCAGCCATTGGCCGAACAGGAACTGGACGAGGATATTGGAGGCCAACACGATGGCGGCCATGGCGATGATGCCAGGAAGATGTGTGCGGTTCATGTTTTTATTCCGTTTTTACATGGTAGCGGCGACATGGTTCCGCTTCGCGCGGGAACGGGCGGCGTTTAATGGGTAGCGAAGGTTTTGGCAAGCGGCTCAGACAAGATATATTCGACGATCTCGGTGCGCTGGAAAAATTTGAAATTGTCGTCCGACACCATGGTCAGGCGGATCTGGCCGGAGGAGTCGCGCCAGACCGACAGCCCCTCGAGATTATCATGCTGACCCAGCGGTGAACTGAACAGGACCTCGCCTTCAGGAACAAAATGGGTCAGATCGAAACGCCGCACCTGGCTGCGGAACCCGATACCACCGAAATTGCGTTCCAGCAGGTAAAATTGACCGTCCGGGCCGAAATCGGCCCCGACGGGATTAAACCCACCTGATGGGGTGATATGGTGAATGATCTGCCACTGATCGTCGGCGTATCGATATAGTGGCAGTCCGATTTGTACGTCCAGTGGGGTTTCCGGCACGACATACAGCCGGTTTTGCGGATCGATCGCCAACGCTTCCAACGACGCATTTCCGGACATCTTTTTGAAATCAGGATGCGGATTCAATCGCGTGGCCGGACCGGTCCAGTCCTCATAGGACCAAACGTTCGCGTTTGCCTCGAAGCTGACGAAAAGCCGACCGTCGGATCGCAGGGCGAGTCCTTCGGAATCTCGCAGCCAGCCTTTCAACCGGGTACCGTCGGGTTTGAGCAGATCGTTCGACCCGGTCAGGTGGACGCCGATCAACTTGTCCTGTTCACGCAGCAAACGACCGTGCAACAACCTGGTGCGATCGGTGACGGCAACAAACCCCACCCCTTCGGGGTCAAGTTCCAACGCCGAAATGCCGCCAAATCCGTCGATCGGTTCTGACCATGTCAGCGACGTCAGATAGCGCGCCTTACCAGTCGGTCGGGCGCTGCCGGCAACGGTCAGACTGATCGCGGCAAGCGCGGCTATTGCGATTGCAAGACGGAAATACATTGGTTCGGCAGATCACGCATCGTCAGTTCACGGCGCGGTTTCGGTTTCGGTGCATTTGGATCGGCTGGCTTCGGATGCAGGATGTCATCGACCCAGTCTTCTGCGGCCTTGCATCCGTCGCCGGATGGCGGCGGCGCCTGATTGACGCAATTGCGTGCACCCTTGGGACAATTCAGCCGGACATGGAAATGGTAATGATGGCCCCACCACGGTCGAATTTTACTCAGCCAACTGCGGTCGCCCTTTTCATCCTTGCACATTTGCACCTTGGCACCGGGAAAGACGAAAATTCGTGCAACACGCGGGTCTTGCGCGGCAGCTTTCAGAATTTCGTGATGCTGACGGGTCCAGCTATCGTTGACATAAGCCCCATTGGCGCGGCGCATCGAAATTGAAGAAATGTTTTCGCGTTCTGCGGCCGTCAGGGTCAACTGTTGTGCTGGTCGCATCCAGATATCGATATCCATCCCGATTTGATGGCTGCGATGTCCGGTCAGCATCGGGCCACCGCGCGGTTGGCTCATGTCGCCGATATAAAGCCCGTTCCACCCCGGTTGCTGCGCCGCTTTTGCCGACAGATCCTTGATGAAGGACACCGTTTCCGGATAGCCCCAGTTGCGATTGCGACTTAACCGCATCGCCTGCCAAGTCGGGCCGGTTTCGGGCAATTGAACACCCCCGGCCAGACACCCCTTGGCATAGCTGCCATGAGGTTGGGCGCCCTGCGCCGAACCGTGGTCGTGGTCGCCGAAAAGCTGTTTGGCGGGGACCCCGACCATTGCCTTGGGGATCGCCTGCTGGGTCGAAACGGCAGGACGCACACTGCTGGTCTTACGGCTTTCGGGACGATCGGAACCGCAGCCCGCCACGGTTAGCGACAGCGCGATCAGAGCGAGGAGTCGTTTTGCCATGCTTGCGGGTCTCCTTCTGGTTTAACCCAGCGTAACAAGATCAGCCCGATAAGGAAAAGCCCGATCAGCGGAGAAACGCCCAACTGCTGGCTTTGCGTGACTGCGGTCGTCACCCCGATCAGCATCGGAGCTAAAAACGAAGTTGCCTTGCCCGTCAGTGCATACAGCCCAAAACTTTCGGCCATCTTGCGCGGGTTGGCTTGGCGCACCATCATGGTACGGCTGGCAGATTGTATCACTCCGCCTGCGGCACCAATCAGCGCTCCCAGCAGGTAAAAGATAATATCGGGCAATTTCGAGTCCGCCTCGACCGGGATGCCATAAACGCTGTCGCGGGACACGAACACGATGGAAATCGCGACGAAGGTCAGCACCAGAATGCAGATCGTGATCACTGGTTTTGGGCCGAACCGTTCATCCGCATGACCCCCGAGCCAGGCAAAGATCGCCCCGGCGATAATGGCGATGATACCGAAGATGCCGGTATCGACCACGCTCCAGCCCAAGACGCCTGCAGCGTAGATGCCGCCAAAGACATACATGCCGTTGAGCGCATCGCGGTAGAACATCGAAGATGCCAGATAAGCGAACAGAGACGGGGTTCTGGGCAGGCGGGAAATCGTGCCTTTCA
This sequence comes from Thalassovita gelatinovora, assembly GCF_001458355.1. Taxonomy (GTDB): domain Bacteria; phylum Pseudomonadota; class Alphaproteobacteria; order Rhodobacterales; family Rhodobacteraceae; genus Thalassobius; species Thalassobius gelatinovorus. The sequence continues at coordinate 472,541 of NZ_CYSA01000015.1, forward strand.
CTTCCCTCAGCGCCGTGGCGATGGCCCCTTTGGGCGTGCCCACGGGTTTCGGATCGCGCACCCACAGGAAAAATGGGATCATGAAGACCGCGTACCAGATCGCGGTCAGCGGCCCGACGAAACGGGTGCCTTCACGCGCTTCGGGATCAAGCCCCAACGCCGGCGACATACCGATGAATGTCTTGCCGGTTGCGGCGCTTTCGGCAAAGAAGGCCAGTATGACGACAAGAGCGACCAATCCGCCAAGATAGCCAAAGGCCCAGCCATTGCCGGAAATACGACCGATTTCTTCTTTGGTACCCAGATCGGGCAGCATCGAATTGGTGAAAATGGTGGCAAATTCCATCCCGATCATACCGATGGCAAAAAGGATCAGGGTCAGGGTCAAATTGAAACTGTCAGGTGCCGCTGTCCACAGGCCTGCGGCCCCAATCACGTACATGCCGGAAAATAGCCAGATCCAACGCAACCGATTGCCCGACGTATCGGCCATCGCCCCCAGGATCGGCGCCAGTAACGCAATCACGATCCCTGCAGACCCGATGCCGAACCCCCATGCGGCCTGCGCCGCGGTGCCGTCACCCATCAGCTCTTTCACATACGGTGCGAAAATAAATGTGATCAGCAGCGTGTTATACGGCTGGCTGGCCCAATCAAAAAAGAACCAACCCCAGATGCGCTTGCGCATGTCCGACCCCAATCATTTCGTCCCTTAATCCATATCTTATGGCAGGCGGATTGTAACGCTGGCAAGTCAATCCTGTTGAGGCGGCCAAGGCCGCGAATTTTCGGCATCAATCCATTTCAGCACCCATTCGGGCAGTTGCAGGTTGTCGTCATCGGCACCAAAGGCCTGTCGAACGCGATCAGTATGAACAATGCCGTTCGCATCGGTGATCGCGGCGCGATAAACAACATGGTTGGCGCAGTCGCCATTTTTCTTCCACATCGACTGTTCGATGTAGAAAAACCTGTCATCCCAGCCCAAGGCACGGGACCGCATTTCGAACGTATCGAACATGCGGATGCGGCGGCGATAGCGGACGCAGGTTCCGGCCATGGTCATGCCCCAGCCTTCGCGTTTGAGCGTCTCCAACAATCCCGTGCGCTTGGCCAGTAACAGCCGACCCAAATCGAACAAGGTCAGGGTGCGCCCGTTATTGAGTTCCATGAACGGGTCGATATCCCATGGCAGGCACATATGGTGCGATACATGGGTGCCGGTGGTGGGCAATGCCGGTGCATTTCGGAAAATGACGAATTCCTTGACCAGTCGGACCAGCGGAAACATTTCGGGCTCCTTCAAAGCTGCTTCTGTCTGTCGCTGCACTGCGGCAAGGTCAATAGAAACCGCGCGTCAATACTTGCGTCTTCCCGGCGCGCCCCTTACCTGTGGGAAGACGTAAAAAGAGGTGCCGTTAATGATATCGTTGATCCAGATTCTGCTGCTTGTGCTGAATGTCGTTTGGTTCTTTGTGATCGCCCATGTGATCATGAGCTGGCTGATCAGTTTTCAGGTTCTGAACCTGCATCAGCAATTCGTGGCACAGGTCTGGTATGGGCTGAACCGTTTGCTGGAACCGCTGTATACGCCGATCCGTAAAATCCTGCCCCCGATGGGAGGGATCGACTTGGCCCCGCTGGCGGTGCTTTTGGCGATCATTGCGATCCGTATCGTGATCAGCAATAATTTCGGCATCTACTAAACGTTTGGACGCAGATTCGCGATTACGTTCAGTTACAGCCCCACCGGTAATGCGATCTTGGCCTTCAAGGCTTGTCCACCGATTCTTAGTGTGTGAAACTGTCTGGTAAGAGCAGATAGACAATCTTACAGGGTTCCATGCCAAGCGCTGCCACGCTTCTGAGCGATGTATTCGGCTATGACGCCTTCCGCCCCGGGCAGGAGGAGGTTGTCGAGGCCGTGGCGCAAGGCCGCAACGTGTTGGCGATCATGCCAACGGGTGGCGGCAAATCCCTTTGCTTTCAGTTGCCCGCACTGATGCGCGACGGGGTGACAGTGGTCATATCCCCGCTGATCGCCCTGATGCGCGATCAGGTGCGCGGATTGCGCGAAGCCGGGGTCGAAGCCGGGGCGCTGACCAGCGGCAACACTCCCGAAGAAACCGATGCGGTCTGGCAGGCGCTGGAAGAAAAGCGGCTCAAGCTGCTTTATATTGCACCCGAAAGGTTGGGCACGGGATCCGCCCTGAACATGTTGCGGCGGATCGGGGTTAGCCTGATCGCGGTGGACGAAGCCCATTGCGTCAGTCAATGGGGGCATGATTTCCGTCCTGATTACCTGCGAATTGGGGAATTGCGGCAGGCGCTGAACGTACCGTTGGCGGCATTCACCGCGACCGCCGATGCCGAAACTCAGGTCGAAATCGTGGAACGTCTGTTTGATGGACAGGCACCGGATACATTCCTGCGCGGATTTGACCGGCCAAATATCCATCTTGCCTTTGCCGCCAAGAACAACCCGCGCAGCCAGATCCTTAGCTTCGCGGCGGCCCGAAAGGGACAATCGGGCATTGTGTATTGCGGCACTCGGGCCAAAACCGAAACTCTTGCCAAGGCGCTGCGCGACGCCGGGCATTCCGCCTGCCATTATCATGGCGGGATGCAGGCCGATGACCGCCGCATCACCGAACAAAGGTTCCAGCAGGAAGACGGGCTGATCGTGGTTGCCACCGTTGCCTTTGGCATGGGGGTGGACAAACCCGATATCCGTTGGGTCGCCCATGCAGACCTGCCGAAATCAATCGAAGCCTATTATCAGGAAATCGGCCGTGCCGGACGCGATGGTGCCCCGGCCGAAACACTGACCCTGTTTGGTGCCGACGACATCCGCTTGCGCCGGTCGCAGATCGATGAAGGGTTGGCACCACCAGAACGCCGGATGGCCGATCACACCCGGCTGAACGCTTTGTTGGGTCTGGCCGAGGCGCAAACTTGCCGCCGACAGACCCTGTTGCGCTATTTCGGCGAAACCGATGTGACATGCGGCAAATGCGATCTCTGCGATACACCGCCTGAGGTGTTCGACGGCACCCAGCCGGTGCGTATGGCGCTGTCGGCAATATTACGCACCGGGGAATGGTTCGGGGCGGGCCATCTGATCGAAATCCTGTTGGGCACCGAAAACGACCGCATCCGGTCCAAGGGGCATGATAGCCTGCCCACATTCGGGGTCGGCAAGGATTACAGCCGGCAACAATGGCAGGCAATTTTCCGGCAGATGATGGGCCATGACCTGATCCGCCCCGATCCCGAACGTCACGGTGCTTTGAGGATGACCGAAGCGGCAAGGCCGATTTTACGCGGTGAAGACCAGATCACGTTGCGCAAAGACAGCATCACTAAGGCGCAGCGCCGTCCGGCGGTCAAGGCATTGGTCAGCGACGAAGACGCGCCGCTCTTGTCGGCGCTCAAGGCCAAACGCCGGGCACTGGCCGAAGCCGCGCGGGTACCGGCCTATATCATCTTCAACGACCGGACATTGATCGAAATGGCGGAAACCCGGCCCGGGACGCTGGATGAAATGGCACGGATCGGCGGTGTCGGGGCGAAGAAGCTGGAACATTATGGCGCGGATTTTCTGAGCGTCATCACCGGCGCGGTAGAGGATATGCATCCCAGCCGCCGCAAACTGGCTGGCCGCGATGCTGGCGCGATTTATGACCGATTGTTGCAGGTTCAAACTGATCTTGCGCGCGGCGATGACGGGTCGGAAAAGCCGCTCAGCTGCTCAGCTTCGCTATTGGCCAAGGTGGCGCAGATGCGCCCCGACAGCGAAAACGCGCTCGCGCGGCTTTTGGGAGACAAGCGGGCCGACCGTTTTGCCGCCGCCTTTCTGGACGTTCTGCGTGAAGCAAGTTAGAAGCGTTCTAAACAAAGCGTTTGAGGGTCTACCATGCTTATCGTCGTTTCACCGGCCAAGAAAATCGACACCACCCCGGTTGAAGGCATCACTCCGACCGACCCGCAATTCGCGGACCGGGCAAGGGAGCTGGCCAAGGTCGCGCGCAATCTGAGCGTTGACCAGTTGATGAAGCTGATGAACATTAGCGAAAACCTGGCCAAGCTGAACGCCGACCGGTTTCGCGATTTCGGGGACATGGATCGCAAACCCGCCGCTTTGGCCTTTGCCGGGGACACCTATGTCGGGTTGGAAGCCGCCACGCTGGACGCGGATGAAATGGCTTGGGCGCAGGATCATTTCCGTATCCTGTCCGGGCTTTATGGATTGCTGCGGCCGCTGGACCGGATCGAACCTTACCGGCTGGAAATGGGCAGCCGTTTGAAGAATTCGCGCGGAAAGAACCTTTATGACTATTGGGGTGGCGATATTTCCGAAGCATTGAATGCGCAGGCCGCCGAGACCGGCACCGACACCCTGATCAATTGCGCCAGTCAGGAATATTTCGGCGCGGTCGACCAGTCGGCGCTGAAATTGCGGGTGATCACCCCGGTTTTCATGGAAGAAAAAGCCGGCGAACCGAAAATTGTCAGCTTCTACGCCAAACGTGCCCGTGGCGCGATGGCCCGCTTCATCATTCAACGCCGTTTGACCGACCCCGAAGGCATCCGCGAATTCGACACCGGTGGATACCATTTCGATCCCGATCTGAGCGAAGGTGATCGCTGGGTGTTTCTGCGCGCGGCTTCAGCTCAGGCCGACGCGGCCTGATCAACGGTTTCCGCTGCCAGCGGGCGGGCAGTGTCAGGTCTGTAAAGCATCAACTTATCCAGAATGTCGGCCTTGCGCAGCGGCTTGGACAGATACCCGTCCAGATCAGCATCCCAAATGGCATTGTCATTTTCTTCAAGCGCATAGGCCGTCATGGCGATAATCGGGATACGGCGATCGGAGTTTTTTTCGATCTCGCGGATTTTCCTGACCGCTTCGGTCCCGTCCATTTCCGGCATTGAAATATCCGTGAAAACCAGATCGGGCTGAAATTCCTGATAGCTGCGAATGGCGTCAACTCCATTGGCGACAAAGCACAGCTCGATATCCTGATCGCTCATCATCTTTTCGAACACCAACCGGTTGGTTTTATTGTCCTCTGCCGCCAATACCTTCATCCGGGGCAAGTCGGAGCGTGACGCCGGGGATTGGGCGGGGATTTCATGGTGGTTTGCAGCGGGTTCCGCACCCAGAAATTGCAAATGTTTGAACAGATCCCGCCGGGGTGTCGGTTTTTGTAGGATGGATTGCACCGCGTCGCGTCCTTTGTCCATCTGCGCAAAGCTGGAACTGGAGCTGAACAGCAAGATCGGCGTGTCAAACCCGGCTTTTCGGATTTCATGCGCCAATTCGATTCCATCCATTTCCGGCATGTTGTGATCGGTCAAAACGGCGTCAAAGCTGTCATCCAGCATCTTCAGCGCCTCGGCCCCGCCGGCGCAACTGACGGTCTCAATACCCAATGCTTCCAGCTGTTTTTCAAGAATGGATCGGTTCACCTTAAGATCGTCCACAATCAACGCACGATTCATAACCCCGGTCAGAACCGGAGTGACCATTTGTTCGGTTTCGGTGACAGGCAGAGTGATGCGAAAACCGAAACTGGACCCATGCCCCAATTCAGAATCGACCCAGATGTCGCCACCCATCAATTCTATCAACCGTTTGGTGATCGTTAGTCCCAACCCGGTGCCTTCAAATCTGCGGTTGCGTTCATCTTCGACCTGATTGAATTCACCAAAAACATAATCGAGTTTCTCGGATGCGATACCGATCCCGGTGTCTTCGACGGTGACATGGATATTGGTATTGGGGCTGCCCCCTTGCTGAACCCCGACAACCCGCACCAGAACGTGCCCTTGTAAGGTGAATTTGATCGCATTTCCCAACAGATTGGTCAGCACTTGCCGGATGCGACCCTGATCACCGGTGAACATTGTAGGCAGAAACAGGTCGTAATCGACCAACAGGTCGATCGCCTTTCCCCGCGCTGTGGGTTGCAGCAACATAATCACTTCGTGGATGGTTCGTTCCAGATCAAACGGATGCGGATAAAGAGTCAGTTTTTCCGCATCCATTTTGGAATAGTCGAGCAAATCGTTAATGATGATCAGCAATGATTCACCCGAATTCTTGATCGTATCAACATACAGCCGCTGTTCAGATGTCAGATCGGTATCGGTCAGCAGATCGGCCATACCGACCACCCCATTCATCGGGGTGCGGATTTCGTGGCTCATATTGGCCAAGAACACCGATTTGGCACGATTGGCGGCCTCGGCTTTTTCGCGCGCAACTTTCAGGTCTTTTTCCCGCTGCACCGTCTCGGTGATGTTCAGGACTATTCTGACAACGTCGCCTTCGGGACCGCGTTTATCAAGTATCTGGACATAGTGACCATTGGTGAACCGCATCACCGTGTCGCCGGATTCGGGCGACCGCCAGCGTTTTGTCATTTTGGCGCGCCAGTCTTCCGGGCTGAGCCCTTCGGTATCGACAAGCCCCTTATCGGTCAGAATTTTCAAATGCTGCTCATGGGCGATGCCCGGTGGAATTTCGCGGTTCTTGCCAAACGCCACCCGATAAGCCCGATTCGCCATGAGCAGATTTTCATCGCGATCGAAAAAGGCAAAACCGTTCGGAATCGTTTCGATGGTTTGCCACAGCCGGCGTTCAGCGATCGCAGCTTTCTCATGGGCTTCACCCAATTCGGATTTCATCTTTTGATGTTCGACCATGGTGTTTTCCACCTCGGCGAGCGCCTGAATGATCGTTTCGGAATAGCTGCGCTGATCTCGCTGTATTTTGAGCTTCGTAGCGTCGAGATCGGCTTGAATTTTCTTCAGTTTTTCTTCTGCGGCCAAACGGGCGCGGCGTTCTTCGGCCAGTTTGTTGGCAAGGCCCATTCGTAATCCCCGATTCTCGGCTTTCATCAGGTCCAGCATCGGGTGTGACGGTGAATAATCGTTTAAAATGAAATCAGCTTGGACCGGTTGAGAACCTTGCCGAATCCTTGGCCCCCATGTCACCATCGCGGCAATTGATTTTTAAGGAGCAGTTTGATGCACCGTGTTCTTTATGCGCTTCTTGCCATTGCCTGTCTGGTCACAACCGCATTTGCCGCAGATGAAGTCCCAAATCGCCGCTTGGTTCTGACCCGCGATGTCGATTTCTACGGCTCAGACCTGCAAGCGTTTTTTGATACCGATTACGACGCCTGCGAACGGCTTTGCTTGTCAGACCCGAATTGCAAGGCATTCACCTTCAATCAACGCTCCAACGCCTGTTTCCCGAAATCCGACATTTCCGACCGGCAACCTTATGAAGGCGCATGGTCAGGGGAAATCTTCGACACCCCCGTTCGATTGATCGAAGCCGCCACCGCCCGCGCCACAGCCGCGCCGTTTCTGGGTCAGAATGATATCCAAACCGCACGCAACCAGGCACAGAAAATCGGTTGGACCCATCCGTCGGGGCAATACGCTCTCGATGCGCTGTTGAGTGCGGCGCAAGACCGACGTCAACAGAAGGATTGGCTGAACGCGATGCGCTGGATGGGCGGGGCGGTTTCGCACAGCGATCAGGCCGACCAATGGCTGGAATATGCCCGCCTATCCTTGCTTGCCGCCGCGGACAGCAAAGACAACAAGACGAAATACCAACGCCGCGCCCTGTCGGCAGCGATCAATGCTTATCTTCGGGCCGATAGCCCCGCGCTGGCTGCAAACAGCTTGCAGATGCTGGCCGAAACCTTCGACGCCAACAATCGGGGCCGCGACATGATACCGGCGCTGCGTCTTGCGCTGGAAAACCAACCGAATTGGGATGAATTGAACATCGCACTGGACAATGCGATTGGCAGATACGGTTTTCGTATCACCGAACATGCGGTTGAAAGCGACAGCGCTGCACCCCGCATCTGTGCTGAATTTTCCGAAACCCTGATCAAGACCGGGCTGGATTACACCCCTTTCGTCAAACTGCCCGCCGCCGATATGGCGGTGATGGCCAGCGGCAACCGGCTGTGCGTTGATGGCGTAGATCACGGTCAACGCTACAGCGTGACTTTCCGCGAAGGCCTGCCGGCAGCCAGCGGCGAAACGATGGCGAAGGATGTGACAATCACCCAATACGTACGCGACAGGACTCCAAGCGTGCGCTTTTCCGGCCGCGCTTATGTGCTGCCGAAATCGCCCGATGCGGCGCTGCCTGTGGAAACGGTGAATATCGACACTTTGGATATGGTGTTGCGTCAGGTCAGCGACCGCAACATGCTGCGCGCCTTTCAGGGCAGCTATTTCGGGCGTCCGTTGAATTACTGGGAATTGCAGGATTTCAGCGACAATATTGCAGAAACGGTTTGGCAAGGCAAAGGCGAGGTTCACAATGAACTGAACCGGGACATGACCACCCGTCTTCCGATGGGCGATATCATCGCCGATCTGCCCGCAGGCATCTATGCGCTGTCGGCGCAGGTACCGGGGGCCGATCCCTATGAAGACCCGCTGGCAACGCAATGGTTCGTTCTGTCCGATCTAGGCGTTACCACGCTTGGCGGCGTGGATGGGTTGCATGTTTTCGTGCGTGGTCTGGGAGATGCTGCGCCGATTGCCGGGGCCAAGGCAACGCTGATTTCGCAATCGAACCGGGTATTGGGTGAAGTGGAAACCGATATGCAGGGACATGCCCTGTTTGCGCCGGGATTGACCCGGGGGGTGGGGGCGGTTGCCCCGGCCTTGGTCACCGTGGCGCAAGGGGACACCGACTTGACCTTCCTGTCGCTGAAGGACCCGGCCTTTGACCTGTCCGACCGCGGCGTGGAAGGGCGAGAACCCAGCCCGCCAATCGATGTTTTCCTGACCACTGATCGCGGTGCTTATCGCGCCGGTGAAACCATCCATGCAACGGTACTCGCCCGCGATGGCATAGCTGCGGCAATTCCGGGCCTGCCGGTCACCGCGATTTTGACCCGTCCCGACGGGGTGGAATATACCCGCCATCTTTCTGCTGAAGACAACGCTGGCGGTCATGTCTTTGCCTTCGATCTGGGCCAGACCGTGCCGCGCGGATCCTGGCGTCTGGATATCAAGGCCGATGTGGATCAATCTGCATTGGCAAGCCAAACCGTTCTGGTCGAAGATTTCCTGCCCGAACGGATCGATTTCGCCCTGTCCCTGCCCGACTACGACCTGCATCCCGGCGACAGCCCGCCACTCAGGATCGAAGCGAAATACCTGTTCGGAGCCCCCGCAGGCGCGCTGCCGGTCGATGGATCCGTGACCCTGACAGAAGCGAAAGAGTTGAAAGACTATCCCGGCTACCATTTTGGCCGACAAGACGAAGGCATCATTCGGCAGACCGAATTTTTTGGTGGCGGTGATACCGATGCGCAGGGCGTTGCGGTGCTGCCGGTCTCTTTGCCCGCGATGGAAACCGCAGACCGTCCGCTTGAAGCGCATATTCAGGTCAGCCTGTCCGAAGGATCGGGCCGTCCGGTCGAACGCCGCCTGACCCGCGCCCTTGCTCCGGCCAAGCCGATCATCGGCATCAAGCAGATGTTCGACGGTGTGGTGCCCGAAGGCAGCGAAGCACAGCTACAAGTGATTGCGCTGGGTCCGGACCTGAAACAGATCGATATGCCGGTGCGCTGGACCCTGAACCGCGTCAGCCATCGTTATCAGTGGTATCAGCAATGGGGAAGCTGGAACTGGGAACCGATCATCACCCGCAAACCCATCGCCAGCGGTGAAGCCCGGCTAAGCGATATCCCACTCGTGCTGAGTGCGCCGGTCGATTGGGGCAATTACGAACTGGTAGTGGAACGTCAGGGCGGCGAGTATGTCTCGGCATCGAGCAGCTTCTATGCCGGATGGTACGCGCCTGCCGATACCAGCACCACGCCCGATACGTTGGAATTGTCTTTGGATAAGCCGAATTACCGCAGCGGCGACACCGCGCAATTGCGGCTGGTGCCGCGCTATGCCGGACAGGCCTTGGTCACGGTGATGTCGAACCGTGTGATTGCAATGAAAGCGGTAGAAGTCCAGGAAGGTGAAAATCTGATCCCGCTTGAGGTGACTGACGATTGGGGGGCCGGGGCCTATGTCTCCGCGACCGTGATCCGCCCGATGGATATCGCTGCGGGCCATAATCCGGCACGGTCTTTGGGGCTGAGCTATGCCAAGCTCGATCCGGGCATGAAGCAATTGGATCTGCAGTTGGTTGCCCCGACCGAAGCCGATCCGCGTGGCACCTTGACCGCCGCGATCGAAGTGGCCGGCGGTGCCCCCGGCGAAACCGCCTATGTCACTGTGTCGGCGGTCGATGTGGGCATCCTGAACCTGACCGGATTTCAAAGCCCCGATCCGTCTGATCACTATTTCGGTCAGCGGCGTCTGGGCGTTGAAATCCGCGATCTTTACGGTCGATTGATCGACGGTATGAACGGGGCATTGGGGCAGGTGCGCTCCGGTGGCGATGCCGCCAGCAGCGCCCGGTTCCAATCACCACCACCGACCGAAGAACTGGTCGCCTATTTCACCGGACCTGTACAGGTTGGTCCCGATGGAAAGGCCGAGGTTAGTTTTGATCTGCCCGCTTTCAATGGCACTGTGCGGCTGATGGCCGTGGCGTGGTCGCAGACCGCTGTCGGTCAGGCCGAAGCGAATGTTTTGGTGCGCGATCCGGTGGTGGTCACCGCCAGCCTGCCGCGTTTCCTGTCGCCGGGCGATCACAGCAGGTTGCTGTTGGAAATCGTCCACGCCACCGGTCCGGCAGGTCGGATGGGATTGGATGTCACGGCAGATGGCGTTGCGCTGAATACCAGCGAAATACCATCCAGTGTCACCCTGACCGACAAGGGCAAGGCGGTGCTGAGCCTGCCGGTGACGGCGGGCGAAGTCGGCGATCATAGCATCCGCGTGGCCCTGACCACGCCGGATGGCAAGCAATTGGTCAAGGATCTAACGCTGGGTGTGCGCAACAACGATCCGGCCGTGTCGAAAACGCAGCGATTTGCGCTGGACGCTGGCAAGACCTTTACGCTGGACGACAATGTCTTTGCCGGGTTGCGGCCGGGGACCGGATCGGCGGTGGTTTCGGCCGGGCCTCTGGCCAAGCTTGACGCGCCAGCGCTTTTGGCCGCGCTTGACCGCTACCCCTATGGCTGCACCGAACAGGTGACCAGTCAGGCGATGCCACTTCTCTATCTCGGTCAGCTTAACGAAGCGCTGGGACTTGGCGGGCGCGACCGGATACAACGCCGGGTCGATCAGGCGGTGGAAAAAATTCTGACGCGGCAGGCCAGCAATGGCGGGTTCGGGTTGTGGCGTGCGGAATCGGGGGATTTCTGGCTCGATGCCTATGTGTCCGATTTCCTCAGCCGGGCGCAGACCGAAGGGTATGACATGCCCGATCTGGCGTTCCGCATGGCAATGGACAACCTGCGCAACCGGGTCAACTATGCCCCCGATTTCGACACGGGCGGCAGCGATCTGGCCTATGCGCTGATGGTGCTGGCGCGCGAAGGTGCGGCCTCGATGGGGGATCTGCGTTATTATGCGGATGTGAAAGGCGATGCCTTCTCGACACCGCTGGCAGCGGCACAGCTTGGGGCGGCTTTGGCCTCTTACGGCGATCAGACACGGGCCGATGCGATGTTCACCCGGGCGGCCCAGATGATGACCAAGCGCAGAGGCGAAGACGCCGCGGTCTGGCGGGTCGATTACGGCAGCAATCTGCGCGATGCAGCGGGGCTTCTGTCTTTGGCGACAGAAGCAGGCAGCGCCGCCGTGGACCGCGATGCGCTGATAAGCCGGATCGGGTCAGCGGGTCGGTCGATGTCGACCCAAGAAGCCGCATGGTCGCTGCTGGCAGCCAAAGCTTTGGTTCAAGACCCGTCAATGTCCGGGCTGGAACTGAACGGTAAGCCGGTCCAAGGTCCATTCGCACGGCTGATTGCGGATCAGATCGGCGCGCAGCCGATGGCAATCCGCAATGTATCCGGCGCGGCAACGCCGATCACCCTGACCACCACCGGCGTGCCGGAAGGCGAGGTCGAAGCCGCTGGCTATGGGTACCGGATTGACCGGTTTTATTACAACATGGAAGGTCAGCAAATCATGCCTGATCAGGTCGCAACCGGTTCCCGGCTGGTGACGGTTGTCAAAGTGACGGCATTCGAAGATGGCGGCGCGCGGCTGATGGTAAACGATCCACTGCCCGCAGGGTTCGAGATCGACAATCCCAACCTGTTGCGTCAGGGCGATATCAGGGCGCTAGATTGGCTTGACCCGGCTTGGGCCGAATACAGCGAATTCCGCGCGGATCGCTTCTTGGCTGCGGTCGACCTGCGCAAGGGCGGCAATTTCGAACTGGCCTATATCGTGCGTGCGATTTCACCGGGCGAATTCCATCACCCGGCGGCGACGGTCGAAGACATGTACCGGCCGCAATACCGCGCCAATACAGCGTCTGGACGGGTGCGGATCGCGGAATGAAACGGATTTGGCCCGTGTTTCTGGTGGTGGCCCTGCTGGCCGGGGCCGGTCTACGCGATGGGGTCGATCACTGGGTTGCGCGGACCGTATTGCCGCCGCTGATCGTGGACAGTTCGGTCGAGCTGCGGGATCGCAAGGGTGAATTGCTGCGCGCCTATACGGTGGCCGATGGTTTGTGGCGCCTGCCGGTGTCGCGGACGGATGTGGATGCGCGCTATATCGACATGTTGCTGGCATATGAGGACAAACGGTTCTGGCAGCATGGCGGCGTCGATCTGCGCGCACTAACACGGTCGGCGCTACAGGCATTGTGGCATGGCCGGATCGTTTCGGGGGGGTCGACCCTGTCGATGCAGGTGGCGCGTTTGCTGGAAAATGGCGGCACCGGGGCTTGGGCTGGCAAGCTGCGGCAGATGCGGGTGGCGCTGGCGCTGGAACGCCGGGCTGGCAAGGCGGCGATCCTTGACCTTTATCTTCAACTGGCTCCGTTTGGCGGCAATATCGAAGGGGTGCGCGCAGCGTCCCTCAGCTATTTCGGCAAGGAACCCGCACGTCTGAACCCGGCGCAGGCGGCCTTGTTGGTCGCCCTGCCGCAATCGCCCGAAACCCGGCGCCCGGACCGCCATCCACAAGCGGCTTTGGCGGCGCGGCAACGGGTGATGCAGCGGGCGTTGCAGAACGGTGTGTTGAAACCAGAGGACATCACTGCCGCAGCTTATGATCCGGTGCCGCATCAACGTCGTAGTTTTCCGGCGCTGGCCCCACATGCGGCGGATCATGCCCGGGCCCGGATGCCAGATCGTCAAAGGCTGACCCTGACGCTGGACGCCGGGTTGCAGGCCCGGCTGGAAGACTTGGCAGATCTATCATTGCGCGGCAAATCCGAGCGGTTGTCGATCGCGATTCTGGTCGCCGATCATCGCAGCGGCGAAATTCTGGCATCGGTGGGATCGCGGCGCTATGCGCCGGGGCGCGGACAGGGGTTCATCGACATGACCCAGGCGCTCAGATCACCGGGATCGACATTAAAACCGCTGGTCTATGGGCTGGGATTCGACCAGGGGCTGATCCATCCCGACACGTTGATAAATGACCGTCCGGTCGCGTTCGGGGCCTATGCGCCGCAGAATTTCGATGGTCATTTTCGCGGTGAAATCAAAGTATCGCGAGCGTTGCAGAAATCGCTGAATATCCCCGTTGTGCTGCTGACCGAAGAAATCGGTCCGGGCCGGTTGATGGCGGCGCTGCGCCGGTCCGGCGCGGAACCGGTGATCCCGGGCGGCAAGCCCGGCTTGGCAGTAGCGTTGGGCGGGATCGGGATCACGTTGCATGATCTGGTGCAGCTTTATGCGGGGTTGGCCAATAGCGGCAAAGCGGTGCAGTTGCACATCGAAACGCAGGAAACTGAGAACAGCGCAAGGATCGTCAGCCGCTCCGCGGCATGGCAGGTCGGTCATATCTTGTCGGGGCTTGTTCCGCCTGACGGTGCGCCACGCAATCATCTGGCCTATAAGACAGGCACCTCATATGGTCATCGCGATGCCTGGGCGGTCGGGTATGATGGCGGGCATGTGATCGGGGTCTGGATCGGACGGCCGGAGGGAACGCCGGTGCCTGGTGCCTTTGGCGGCGATCTGGCCGCGCCGGTCTTATTCGAGGCGTTTCAGCGATTGAAGCCCATGCTCGATCCGCTCCCGCCGCCGCCGCCCGAAACGCTGATCCTTGGCACGGCAGATCTGCCGCAACCACTGCAGCGGTTTCGTGGCCGACATGCGGTATTCGCGGATGCCCCGGACGCGCCGAAACTGGCCTTTCCACCCGATGGTGCGCGATTGGCGTTGGACGGGGCAGGATTGACGATCAAGCTGCGCGATGGCGCCCCGCCGTTTACCGTTCTGGCGGATGGTGCTGCGGTCCTGACCGGGCAATATGGCCGACAGATCAATATAGGCCCCGTTGGCAACGGGTTCGTAAATCTGGCGGTGATTGATGCCAAAGGCCGGTCTGACCAAGTGCAATTGCAGATCGAATGATCCCAGCGGGGAAGAGGCGCGCTGCCCCTCTTCCCCGCCAGTTTTTTTTCAAACAGAAGAAGCTGTGATCAGATTTGAGATCACAGACGTTCGATGGCCAGCGCGATACCCTGACCACCGCCAATACACATGGTAATCAACGCTTTGGACCCACCGATACGGTCGAGTTCGTAAAGAGCTTTGATGGTGAGAAGCGCACCTGTCGCGCCAAGTGGATGGCCAAGTGCGATGGCGCCGCCATTGGGGTTCACCTTGGCCGGATCGAAGCCGAGCGCGTTGCCGACCGCGAGAGCCTGAGCAGCGAAGGCTTCGTTTGATTCGATCACGTCGAAATCACTGACTGACAGCCCGGTTTTCGCCATCAGGTTTTCCACGGCCTGAATTGGGCCGATGCCCATCACTTCGGGGCGAACGCCGGCATGCCCGTAGCCGAGGAGACGCGCCTTGGGTTTCAAACCTGCTTTTTCGGCGGCTTCGGCCCGGGCCAGAACCAAGGCGGCAGCACCATCATTGAGACCCGATGCGTTGCCCGCCGTCACTGCGCCATCCTTGCGGAAGGCCGGACGCAGGCCAGCCAACCCTTCGAGCGTAGAGGCTTTGGGGTGTTCATCAATGTCGAAATTCACCATGTCGCGCTTATGCTTTATCTCGACCGGAACAATTTGCGATTTGAAATGCCCCGCTTCGATCGCCGCTGCCGCGCGGTTCTGGCTTTCCATCGCGAAGGCATCCATGTCTTGGCGGCTGACCTGGTGTTCGTCGGCGACGTTTTCGGCGGTGACGCCCATATGGCCGGTGCCGAACGGGCAATTCAATGTCCCCAGCATCATGTCGACCGACTGGATGTCACCCATTTTTTGACCCCAGCGTTGCGAAGGCACAATATAAGGTGCGCGGGACATGTTTTCAGCGCCACCCGCGACGGCGAAATCGGCATCGCCCAGCATCAGGCTTTGGGCCGCCGATACGATCGCCTGTGCGCCGGAACCGCACAGCCGGTTCACGTTCATCGCCGGGGCACTGTCGGGAATGCCGGCTTCGATCGCCGCGACGCGACTGAGATACATGTCGCGCGGTTCGGTGTTGATCACATGGCCAAACACGACGTGACCAATCTGCGCCGCGTCGACACCCGAACGCGCCAAGGCTTCCTTGGTCGCGATCGCAGCTAGCTGGGTCGGCGGCACGCCCGCCAGCGATCCGCCGAAAGTGCCGATGGCAGTGCGCGCACCGTCCAGGATTACGATATCGGTCATTGTATTTCTCCCACTGAATGTTGTGGCAAAGCTAACGGATCATTGCAGCGATGACAGCGGAAACGTTCCGTCAAGTTGCGAGTTTGGTAGTTCTACCTATGACCCCAGTTTTTCGCGGCCAAACGGCGTCAGGGTCCAGGCCTTGCGCCCTTCGAATACCGCGGCAGTGATCGGTTGGCCATAACCGGCGCCACTGTCGAGATTGATCCGGTTGCCGTGATGTTCGGCGGTTGGCCGATGGGTATGACCATGCACCACCAGCCAAGGGTGCGGATCGGTGTAGTCAAGGAATTCGTTGCGTATCCAGATCAGATCCTGCGGGTCTTGCCGGTCGAGAGGGAGTTCAGGGCGGATGCCGGCATGAACGAACAGATAGTCACCCATTTCGCGGCTGAACGGGAGGGATTTCAAGAACTCCAGATGCCGATGCGGGACGCGTTCCAAACTGTCTTTCCACAAAATCTCCGGCGAGCGCTGTAAATCCTCCACCCCGTAAGAGCCCAATGTAGCGAGACCGCCAACCCGTTCGTTTGGCCAGCTCATGCCGGGACGCATGCGGTGGTGTTCCACGGTTCCGCTTTCTAGGAAGTTCCTGAACATCTCGTCGTGATTGCCGCGCAGCACGGCCCAATTCCGACCCGCTTCGATACCTGCCATCAGGCGATCGATCACGCTGCGGCTGTCAGGTCCGCGGTCAACCAGATCCCCAAGAAAGACGACCTGCGCATCCTCGCCACCATCCTTTTCGATCAGGTCGATGGCCCAATCCAGCTGATCCAGATACCCGTGGATATCGCCAACCGCATAAATCGGAGTGTCTTGCATGTCTTGTCCTCAGTGCTCGGCTTTTTTACGGAGGCTATCTTGGTTTTCATCTCTCTGAAAGGGCGCGCGGGGAATGGCGGGGTATACAATTGCTCAGCGCTCGGATTGAGCAACGAAGTGGTGCTGGAACGGTTCAACTGGGAATCGGGCCGGTATTTGCCCCCGGCGAGTACGGAAAAGCCAATTTGAGACTGGGTGATCAATCGGCGATGATGATAACATTTAGTTTACCGGGTGATTTTCTAAAGCTGACTTTAGGGAAAAGCCGAGAACATATTCAGCCTGCCCGGGAATTTCGGTGGGACCGAAAGTACAGGTAAACGTTACAAATTTGAATTTACCGGCCTGCCGCTGACGACGGAAATTTAACGAAGCAATAATTTCAGCAAGGAGAAAACGCGTATGAAAGGTGTATCGGTATATTTCATGATTCTGGCAGTTCTGTCAGTGATCGTCGGTATGGCATGGGGCATTCAGATGTCGGCATCGCACAATCATACTTTATCGCCAGCCCATGCCCATTTGAACTTGATCGGCTGGGTGTCCATGTCGATCTTTGCCTTTTACTACCACCTGATTCCAGAGGCGCAGGACGGGATACTGCCCAAGCTGCATCTGGCATCTTCGGTTTTGGGGTTGGTGGCCATCGTTCCAGGTATCGTCATGGCGCTGCGCCTGCGCGGTGAAACACTGGCCATCATCGGGTCAATTTTGACCTTGGTGTCGATGCTGCTGTTCTTGGTGGTTGTTTTAAAATCCGTACGCGCCAGAGCATGAACGTAAAAGGGCACCGCAAGATAGCATGCGGTGCCCTGTGGATTTGATCCGGACGAAGATCAGGCGACGTCGAAGGACAGCGGCTTGATCTGTTTGAACAGACCGGTCGCGGCCAGTTCATCCAGAACTTTCTGATCCACTTCACCGTCGACATATAGCAGGGCGATGGCTTCGCCACCCGCCTGTGCCCGGCCCAAGGTGAAGTTGGCGATGTTCACACCATTATCGCCCAGCACCCGGCCCAGCGTGCCGATAATGCCCGGCACGTCTTCGTTAGTGGTATAGAGCATGTGGCTCCCGACTTCGGCGTCGATATTGATGCCCTTGATCTGAATGAATCGCGGCTTGCCATCGCTGAACACGGTGCCCGCGATGGAGCGTTCGCGTTCCGGGGTGACTATAGTGACCTTAATGTAACCGTCAAATGCACCCGATTTGTCCTGATTGGTGGTCGAAATCTGAATGCCGCGTTCCTTGGCGACGACCGGAGCCGATACCATGTTCACGTCCGGGTTCACCTTTTTCATGATGCCCGCCACCACGGCGCAATTCAGCGCCGGCAGGTTCATGTCCGACACCACGCCGTCATAAAGGATGTTGATCGCCTTGATCGGCTCATCGGTCAGTTGACCGATATAGCTGCCCAGATGCCCGGCCAGAGCAACCCAGGGGCCCATGACCTTGGCTTCTTCAGCGGTCATCGACGGCATGTTCAGCGCATTTTCAACCGCGCCGTCCAGCAGGTAATTTGCCATCTGTTCGGCCACCTGAAGCGCCACGTTTTCCTGTGCTTCAGTCGTTGCCGCGCCCAGATGCGGCGTGCAGACCACGTTGGGCAAGTTGAACAGCGGGTTTTCCTTTGCCGGTTCTTCCGAGAACACATCGAAGGCGGCACCGGCGACATGGCCCGACTTCAACATTTCGGCCAGCGCAACTTCGTCGACCAGACCACCGCGGGCACAGTTGATGACACGCACGCCTTTCTTGGTCTTGGCCAGATTTTCCCGGCTCAGGATGTTGCGGGTGGTGTCTGTCAACGGCACGTGCAGGGTGATGAAATCGGCGCGTTCCAGCAACTCGTCCAATTCAACCTTTTCGACCTGCATCTTCTCGGCCTTTTCCTGGCTCAAGAAGGGGTCATACGCGATGACTTTCATTTTCAATCCGCGGGCGCGGTCGCAAACGATACCACCGATATTGCCGGCGCCGATCACACCCAGCGTCTTGTTGGTCAGCTCAACGCCCATGAATTTCGACTTTTCCCACTTGCCGGCATGGGTTGAAGCGCTGGCTTCAGGCAGCTGGCGGGCAGCGGCGAACATCATCGCGATGGCGTGTTCGGCGGTGGTAATCATGTTGCCAAACGGCGTGTTCATCACGATCACACCTTTTTTGCTCGCCGCTTCCTTGTCGACGTTGTCGGTGCCGATACCGGCGCGGCCGATCACTTTCAGCTTGTCGGCCTTTTCGAGGATGGCCGGGGTCACCTTGGTGGCCGAACGGATGGCAAGGCCATCATACTGACCGATGATTTCGGCCAGCTTGTCCTTGTCCTTGCCCACGTCGGGCAGGAAATCCACATCAATGCCGCGATCACGGAAGATCTGAACGGCGGTTTCGCTGAGTTTGTCGGAGACGAGTACTTTGGGAGCCATGTCATTGGTCCTTTTCAAAGAATGTAAGGGGGTGTTTGGCGGGCTGACGCCCGCCCTACCAATTCTGTTGCAAGCCGGGTTCACCCCGGCACATGGCGCGTGATCAAGCCTGAGCTTCGATCTCGGTCTGGAAGGCCCATTCAAGCCAGGGCAGCATCGCCTCGATATCCGAAGCTTCAACCGTGCCACCGCACCAGATGCGCAGACCTGCCGGAGCATCGCGATAGGCACCGATATCCAGCGCCGCGCCTTCGGCTTCCATCCGCTTGGCCACGGCCTTGGCGAAGGCTGCGCCGTCCTTGATCCGGTCGTCGGTGAACTTCAGGCAGACGGAGGTGTTCGACACGGTGGCCGGGTCATGGGCCAGGAAATCGATCCAGTCGTGCATTTCGACGAAATCGGCGATCGCCTTGGTGTTGGCGTTGGCGCGGCCGATCAGGCCCTGCAGCCCGCCGACTTCGCGGGCCCAGTCCAGCGCGACCAGGTAATCCTCGACCGCCAGCATCGAGGGCGTGTTGATGGTTTCGCCGCGGAAGATGCCTTCGATCAGCTTGCCGCCCTTGGTCAGGCGGAAGATCTTCGGCAGCGGCCATGCGGGGATATAGCTTTCCAGCCGTTCGACGGCGCGCGGGCTGAGGATCAGCATGCCGTGGGCCGCTTCGCCGCCCAGAACCTTCTGCCAGGAGAAGGTGGTCACGTCGAGCTTGTCCCAGGGCAGGTCCATCGCGAAAGCGGCCGAGGTGGCGTCGCAGATGGTCAGGCCGGCGCGGTCATCGGCGATCCAGTCGCCGTTCGGCACGCGCACGCCCGAGGTGGTGCCGTTCCAGGTGAACACGACATCGTTGTTGCAATCGACCGACGCCAGGTCGACGATTTCGCCGTATTCGGCGGTTTTCACTTCAGCGTCGAGTTTCAGCTGTTTCACCACGTCGGTGACCCAGCCCGAGCCGAAGCTTTCCCAGGCCAGCATCTCGACCTTGCGTTCGCCCAGAAGCGACCACAGGGCCATCTCGACCGCGCCGGTATCCGAGGCGGGAACGATGCCGATCTTGTAATCTGCGGGGATGCCCAGGATTTCGCGCGTGCCTTCGATGGCCGCTTTCAGCTTGTCCTTGCCCACGGCGGCGCGGTGCGACCGGCCCAGTGCGGCGTCGGCAAGCTTGTCCAGGGTGAATGTGGGGATCTTGGCGCAGGGGCCAGAGGAAAAACGCGGGTTTGCCGGCCGCGTTGCCGGTTGTTCAATAGCCATGAATGCTATCCTTCCAGATAAGCGCCTCTCGTTGGGGAGAGGTGTCCCGCCATCGCAAATAGTCGGCTTCATCCGCTTTCACAATGGTCAAAATGCCGCTATAGCGCCGCCTGACAGTCGAATTGCGACGCAAACAGCTACGATCGGAAACTTTCCCATGCATGTCGTAACCATTTTGAGCAATCCCAATGAACCGCATCTGGAAGCGTCGCTGCTTGATTCGCTGCGCAATGCCTGGGGCGGTGACGATGTGGTTTGGCTGGCGCCAAGTCAGGCTGCAGAATTTGAAATTCCACAGCTGCCTGACAACCGCTGGGATGTCTGGGGAGACGTGCAGCGCATGGGGCTGGACATGGTGGTGCAGCCAGTAGAGGGCCGGCAGAAGAAAATGCTGCTGGCCGATATGGACAGCACGATGATCCAACAGGAATGTATCGACGAATTGGCGGACGAGGCCGGGGTGGGAGAACGGGTGGCCTCGATCACCGCGCGGGCAATGAATGGCGAACTGGATTTCGAAGGGGCGCTGCTGGAACGGGTCGGGCTGCTGAAGGGTTTACAGGAAAGCGTGATCGACAAGGTTCTGGCGGACCGCATCACCCTGATGCCCGGCGGGCGCGAATTGATTGCCACGATGAAGGCAGCGGGTGGCTATGCCGCATTGGTTTCAGGTGGGTTCACGGCCTTCACCCGGCAAGTCGCCAAAGATCTGGGTTTCGATGAAAACCACGCCAATATCCTGCTGGTCGAGGACGGCGTCCTAACCGGCGACGTGGCCCGCCCGATCCTTGGCCGCGAAGCCAAGGTCGCGGCACTGGAACGGATTTCCAAGCATTTGCAGATCGAAGAATCAGACGTCATCGCGGTGGGCGACGGGGCTAATGATCTGGGCATGCTGGGGCGCGCTGGCACCGGTGTGGCGCTGCATGCCAAACCCACGGTAGCGGCGCAATGCGACGTGCGAATAAACTTTGGCGATCTGACCTCGCTGTTGTATATTCAAGGGTATGCCAAACACGAATTTGCCACCAGCTAGCAGTTGGCAATTGCGTCAAACGGCGCGTCTTTGAAATGTGGGGTCGCAAGCGGTCCGATCTACACCTTTTCCGCGTCTATTGATGAAACCCAACTGACTGTCATTGAGCAACGGATAAGGCGGGGCGAATTGCCCACCGGGACCCGGAATCACTTCTCGTCGTGACTCAGATTCCTGACCTGATCCAGTCTGGACCAACGGACGGCGCAAGCTGAGAGCGACACTATCTTCGAATGCCGATCAAGGAGGAATACAATGCCCAAATATATGTTCATATATCACGGCGGCGGCCGCCCCGAGACACCTGAAGAAGGTGAAAAGGTCATGAAAGCCTGGACCGATTGGATGGCCGGGATTGGGGCTGATCTGATCGATGGTGGAAATCCGGCAGGAATGTCGAAAACCGTTACCGTCGGCGGTGTCGACGACAATGGCGGATCGAACCCGGTGTCCGGCTATACGCTGATCAATGCCCCAGACATGAATGCCGCGGTTGCCATTGCGAAGCGTTGCCCGATACTGGACGCCGGCGAGGGGACCGTGGAAGTCGCCGAAGCGATGGAGATGTAAACCTGCTGCCCTACCCATCGGATAAACGGCTAGGGCTGTGCTGTTAGTATTTTCAGAACGGTGACATCAGGCCAGTAGATACTGCCATCGACCACGAAAGTGGCGGCGGCAATTGCATCTTATCGCCGGTGGGGAATTTCCCCCCGCCCTGAGAACGCGACAACAGAGTCACGCGGCGGGTTTTTGACAATCAGTTCCGCTTTAATTTTTTCAAAATGCTCAGCGATGCATAGCCATCAGGTTCCATCCCGATGGTG
Source organism: Thalassovita gelatinovora (assembly GCF_001458355.1). Classification (GTDB taxonomy): domain Bacteria; phylum Pseudomonadota; class Alphaproteobacteria; order Rhodobacterales; family Rhodobacteraceae; genus Thalassobius; species Thalassobius gelatinovorus. The sequence goes on from NZ_CYSA01000015.1 coordinate 494,670, forward strand.
CGTTGATAGCCGCGCACCGCTTGGATCGTCAGTGGTCCGATCTTGCCATCGACGCCCTTGGTGTCAAAGCCCCGCCTGGTTAAAAGCTTCTGCATCTCCTTGCGTTCTGCAAAGGTCAGTGCCCGGTCACCGCGCGGCCAGTTTGATTGGATCTTCGGACCGCCTTTCAGCCGATCGCTGAGATGGCCGACACCGATCACATAGGCATCAGCGGTGTTGTAGCGTTCGATTACCGAAAAATTCTTGAAGATCAGGAAAGCCGCACCCTGCGCCCCCGCCGGCAGCAACACCGATGCCGCCCCGAAATCGCGCACCGGACGACCCTTCATGTCCGTCACGCCAAGCCGCGCCCAGTCCGATGGCATCTTCTGAATCTTGCGGTTCGCCAGTGCATAGTTGAAACCGCGCGGCAATTTCACTTCAACCCCCCAGGGTTGGCCTTTGGTCCAGCCGAACCGGGCCAGATACGCGGCCGTCGAGGCCAAGGCATCGGATGGATTATCCGACCAGATATCGCGCTTGCCGTCACCGGTGAAATCAACCGCATAGGCCAGATAGGATGACGGAATGAATTGGGTATGCCCCATTGCCCCGGCCCAACTGCCGGTCATATTTTTCGGGCTGGTATCACCTGATTGCAGAATTTTCAGCGCATCGATCAGCTGCTTTTCGAAAAACCGTCCGCGTCGACCGTCAAAGGCCAACGTAGCCAGTGCTTCAATCACGTTGATCGATCCGCGAAAACTGCCATAGGCGCTTTCCAATCCCCAGACGGCGGCGACGACTTCCTTATCGACGCCATATTTCGATTCGATCGCGCGCAGGGTGCGATCATGCTGACGCAGTGCCTTCTTGCCGTTCTGCACCCGTGTATCCGAAGCGGCGCTATCGAGATAGTCCCACAGCGTCTTGGTGAATTCCGATTGGTTACGGTCTTTCTGGATCACGTCGGCGTTATAGCGAACGCCGCGAAACGCCTGATCCAAGGTCCGGTTGCTGATCCCGGCGGCGCGGCCACGTTTGCGAAAGTCTTGTAGCCAGCGCTGAAAGCCCATGTTCTTGCTGGAAATCTGCGCCGCATCTCCGGCGATGGAAACCGCCTTTTCGGCAGGGACGCCAGACCGCAACTGCGGTCGCAGTGATTGATCCACCGGCGCCGCCATCGCCGTGTGAGACAGAATCATCAAACCCGCCACAGCGGTCAGAAATTTGCACATTTTCATTGCCCGAGCCCCGTTCTTTTACTGAACTTGATTGTGATGGTAGCCTGCAATTGCCGCATACGGAAGACGCCACCAGCAACCGAGCAAAATTTGGCAAAACCATGCTGAGAGAATGAAAGGACGGATATATGCCCGATTTTTCCGACGCCGCGGTGAAGGCGGCATTTGGGGCCTTCGCGCCAGAAGCACGGCGCGGGCTGATAGGGTTACGCCAATTGATCTTTGAAACGGCTGCGGACCTGCCCGAGGTGGGGACCGTGGAAGAAACGCTGCGCTGGGGTCAGCCCGCCTATCTGACCCCAGTCAGAAAATCGGGATCGACCTTGCGTTTGGGCGTGCCGAAATCGGGTGGTTTCGCGCTATATGCCCATTGCCAGACCACGATCATTTCCGCTTTCGCTGCGGCGTTCCCGGGGCAAGACCGGATCGAAGGCAATCGGGCGGTGCTGTTCGAGGATGCCAGCCAGATCGATCCCGACCGCCATACATTGCTGATCCGGCACGCGCTGACCTATCATCTCAGGCCAGTCAGCGGCGGGTCCGCTTGACCTTGCGTTTGACCCGGTCAGCCTTGCGCTTGGCATTGACCGCACGGCGCTTGGCTGGCTTGCCACGGCCATAGGACGGCCCTCGTGTCACCGCTTCACCATCCAAGCTGATCAGTTCCAGTGCGATACCGCCGGTGACCGGGGTGGCTTCAGTCAATTTTACCGTCACCCGTTGGCCCAGCGACAGGGTCAGGCCGGTATCGGACCCCATCAAGGTGCCTCTGTCGCGGTCGAAATGGAAATATTCATTGCCCAGAGACCGGATCGGTATCAACCCGTCCGCGCCGGTTTCGTCCAACCGGATGAACGCCCCGAATTTGGCGATACCGCTGATCCGGCCGGTGAATTCATTGCCGACCCGTTCCGACAGGAAGGCCGCCAGATACCGGTCGTTGGTGTCACGCTCCGCCATCATGGACCGGCGTTCGGTTTCGCTGATATGGGTGGCGGTCTGGTCCAGGACTTCCGCGTCGGCAGGGGTCAAACCGTCTTTGCCCCATTTATGCGCCGAAATCAGCGCCCGATGCACGATCAGGTCGGAATACCGCCGGATCGGCGATGTGAAATGCGCATATGCCTGCAAAGACAAGCCGAAATGGCCGAAATTGTCGGGGCTGTAATAGGCTTGTGTCATCGCCCGGAGCGTCGACATGTTGATCAGTTCGTCGTAATCGGTACCTTCCGCAGCGGCAAGAAGTTGGTTCAGGTGCCGGGTTTGCAACACCTGACCCTTGGCGAGGACCAGACCAGAAGCTTGGGCTGTTTCACGCAATGCATCCAGTTTTTCGGGGCTCGGTTCTTCGTGGACCCGGAACAACAGCGGCGATTTCCGACTGATCAGCGTTTCGGCGGCAGCAACATTGGCGAGGATCATGAATTCCTCGATCAGCTTGTGCGCATCGAGCCGGTCACGGAAATTGACGCTCAGCACCTTGCCTGCATCGCTCAGGATCACTTTGCGTTCCGGCAGGTCAAGATCCAGCGGCTGGCGACGGTTGCGGGCTTTGACCAGCAACGCATAGGCTTCGAACAGCGGATCGATCACGTCCTCCATCAAGGGGGCGCATTTGTCGTTCGGATTGCCGTCGCGGGCTTCTTGTACTTCCTGATAGTTCAGCGACGCGACCGACCGCATCAGCCCACGCACGAAGCGGTGGCCGATCTTATTCCCGGTGGCGTCGATCTGCATCCTTACCGCGATACAGGCACGCGGCACGCCTTCGTGCAGCGAACACAGATCACCCGACAACCGGTCGGGCAGCATCGGCACCACACGGTCAGGGAAATAGCTGGAATTGCCGCGCTTGCGCGCTTCGCGGTCCAAAGCGCCGCCGGAGGGTACGTAATGCGCCACATCAGCAATGGCGACCCAGATGATGTAACCGCCTTTGTTTTTAGGGTCGTCATCTTCATGCGCCCAACAGGCATCGTCATGATCGCGGGCATCGGCAGGGTCGATGGTGACCAGCGGCATGTCGCGCATATCTTCGCGTTCCGCCAGACCCGCCGGTTTCATCTTGTCGGCCTCAGCGATGACCTCGTCGGGGAAATCATCCGGGATGCCGTGTTGGTGAATCGCGATCAGAGACACCGCTTTGGGCGCTGAAGGGTCACCCAGCCGGGTCACGATCCGCGCCCGAGGCAGACCCATCCGGCCCTTGGGGCCGCTTTGTTCGGCTTCGACCAATTCGCCATCCTGTGCGCCACCGGTGGCACCGGTAGGGACCTGCCATTCCTTGCCGTCGCCTTTGTCGATCGGCAAGATGCGACCACCTTCAGCGGTTTTCTTGAACACGCCCAAGACCTTGTGCGGGTTGGTCCCGATCCGCCGGATCAGGCGTGCTTCGTAATGGTGGGCATCACCTTTCACTTCGGTCAATCTGCCAAGGATGCGGTCGCCTTCGCCCAAAGCGGGGTCCGAAGCGCGCGGAATCACCAGAATAACCGGTTCCTTGCCGTCCCCCTGCCATTCCATCGGTCGGGCAAAAAGATCACCATCGCCATCTGCCCCAGTGATCTGCAACACGCTGACCGGGGGCAATTTGTCCGGATCACGATAGGTCTTTTTGCGCTTTTGCAGATGGCCCTCGTCTTCAAGCTCTTTCAGGATGCGCTTGAGATCGATCCTCACAGCCCCTTTGATGCCAAAAGCCTTGGCGATATCGCGTTTCGAGGTGAGGGTCGGGTTGTCCGAAATCCATTGCAGGATTTCGTCCTTGTTTGGCAGCTTGCTCATGTCTCCTGCGTAGCACGCGATAACGGTGGCGTCACGTGGGAACCGCGCAGATTTCAGCGTATGCAAAGACCGTGTGTGGTCTGGGAAAGCAAAGGAAATCAGGATGGAAACTCCTGCCGCCCGGCAGAGCCATTTTATTCGATTGCCCGGGCCAGCCCGCCGCTACAGAAAGCCAAAAGCACGTTACGATATTCAAGTGGGGTCGCAGGACCGGGTTTGCCAGACAGAGCCTCGGCCCGGACGCTGCTTGCGACAATCGACAGCATGGATGACACCGTCAGGGTCAGAACGGTGGCCAGCACATGACGGTCTGCATTCGGTTTCAGTTCGATCATCGCATCCAGAAATTCGCGCGCAACCGGATCATAAAGTTCCCGCACTGCGGGATAGTAGCGATCATCCGACGCCAAACGGGCGACCAGTTGCGCATAGGCGCGCCATTGCGGATCACCGCGCGACGCGATGGTCAGATAGGGTGTGATATAGGCGTCGACCAGATCATCCAGCGTGTATCTTCCTGTCGTGCGCAACGCCTGTAGCGCTTCGCGCCGCAACTTGTTCAGGGCGTCGACTCGCCGGGCCAGAACGGTAAGGAAAAGGTCTTCCTTACTGCCGCCGTGGAATCCGACGACGCCAAGGGTAACACCGGATTCTGCGGCGATCTGGCGAATGGAAACCGCATCGAATCCAGTGGCCGCAAAGCAGCGTTCTGCAGCATCAAGCACTTTGACTCGTGTCACTTCCCCGCGGGCGACGCGCCCGTCCGAATGTGGTTTGTCTGCTTTTTGCGCCATGTCTGATCCGTGCCTTTCGCCGCTCAATCACAGGTTTTGACGAAGCCGTTGACTTTTTATACGTACGTACAGATAGTTTTCATAAGTTCAAGAATGCCGGAGAGGAGAGACCGGCACAACCGGGAGGAAATAATGAAACTGACGCAATTGTTGGCCAGTGCTGTTCTGGCTGTCACCCTATCCCCTATGGCCCATGCAGATACCGTGGATGTGACCACTGTGGCGGGGCACCCGCCGGTATTCCTGTGGGTAAAAACGATAACGGACACCTTTATTCCAGCGGTGAATCAAGCGCTTGAAGGATCAGGGACCGATATCGACTGGACTGAAGCCTATGGCGGTACTTTGGCCAAGGTTGGCGGCGAAGTGGAAACGCTGGAAGACGGGTTGGCGCAGGTCGGCATCGTTGCCTCGCTGTTTGAACCGTCGCTGCTGAGCCTTCAGAACGTGACCTATGTCAGCCCGTTCGGGACGCCGGATGTTGATCTTGTGCTGACGTCAGTCGATGAAATGCATGATGAAATTCCGGCGATGCGCAAACTATGGGAAGATCTGGACCTAGAATATCTGGGCGGTGGTTTCGCGCTGGAGGATTATCTTTTGATGACGTCTTTCCCGGTTGCCTCGATCGCGGATCTTGAAGGGCGCAAGATCAACGCGCCGGGTGCTGCGGTGAACTGGCTCAAAGGCACGGGCGCGGTTGGCGTGGCGGGCAATTTGACAACTTATTACAATGATATCAAGACCGGCGTCGCCGAAGGGGTTGTCGTCTTCCCCACCGCTGCGGCTGCCGCGAAATTGTACGAAGTGGCCCCCTATGTGACCCGCGTCCATTTTGGGGCGCAGTATGCCGGTGGGATCGTTGCCAAGAAAAGCTGGTTCGATGACCAGTCAAGCGAGGTGCAGAACGCCCTTCGTGCCGGTGCTTCGGCCTATGCTGCGGCCTATGCCACGGGCTTGAACGGCCGTGTGAACGGTGCGTTTGCCGCGATGGAACAGGGCGGTGCGACAATCACCGCACTGAGCGATGAAGCCCGCCTTGCTTGGGCCAACGCCTTGCCGAACCTTGCGCAGGAATGGGCGGTCAGCCTCAATGCCAAGGGCCTACCAGCCTCAGAGGTGATCGAAAACTATCACAGGCGCTTGAAAGAGGCCGGCACCGATCTGCCACGCAACTGGGCGGCGGAATGACACAGCAGGCCGACATCGCGGACCTGACCCGATTGGGGAAAGCTGCGGTTTCACTGATGAGAGTTGCCAACGTCGTGGCAACTCTCTGGATCTTCGGTCTGATGGTGCTGATCGTTACAGATATTCTGGGGCGCGAACTGTTCGGTCATCCGATCGCGGGCGTGCCGGAAATGGTCAAATATTCGATTGTTGGAATTGTGTTCTTACAGATCGCCCATACCCATCGCGCCGGTCAGATGATCCGTTCAGACGGGATTTTGGGCATGATCCGCAAAGTCCGCCCCCGACTTGCCGCTGCGATGGATCTGGCCGCCCAGATCTGCGGCGCTGGGTTTGCCGCCACGCTAGGCTGGGCGGTCTGGCCGAAAGCGGTGCGCGCCTATGAACGTGGCGAATTGGAAGGAATTTCTGGCCATTTCACCATGCCGGTCTGGCCCTTTTTGGGATTGATCGTTCTGGGGTCTGCGCTTTTGTCGGTCTCTTTCCTCATGTCCGCTGCGGCGGCGCTTCAACAGGCACGAAAGTCATCCTGATGGAACCGATTACCGTGGGATACCTGTCGCTAATCGCCATTGCGATTGCGATCTATGCGGGGCTGCATGTGGCCATCGCGCTGGCGGGGGTTTCGCTGTTCAGCGTTTGGGCGATTACTGGCAAGCTAAAGCTGGCGACAAGTTTTGTGGCACAAGCGGCAACCGACAGCATCGCCGATTACACCTTTGGCGTGGTGCCTTTGTTCGTGCTGATGGGATTGGCGGTGTCAGAAAGTGGCCTTGGGCGGGATACCTTTGCCATCATCGCGCGCGGATTGCAGCGATGGCGGGCGGGACTGAGCGTGGCAACGGTGTTGTCGAATGCGGTGTTCGCTGCCATCACAGGCGTTTCCATCGCGTCCGCCGCCGTTTTTTCCAAGGTCGCCGTCCCCGAAATGGTGCGGGCTGGCACAGCACGCAGCATCGCGGTGGGTGTCGTCGCGGGGTCGTCTGTTCTAGGCATGTTGATCCCGCCATCTTTGCTTTTGATCCTGTTCGCCATTTTGACGGATTCATCGGTTGGGGATCTGTTTATCGGCGGCATCGGGCCCGGCCTGTTGCTGGCATTTGCTTATATCGCTTATCTCAGCATCCTTGGGTATTCACGCCCCGATCTGTTCAATATGCCAAGCGCATTCGAAAGCAGCGATCATGTTCCGACCCGCGCCATGCTGCCAATCCTTGGGTTGGCGGCGACGGTTCTGGCAGGCATCTATCTTGGATTTTTCACCCCAACCGAGGCGGGTGCCGTAGGTGCCGCCGCCGCGCTGATCATCGGGGTCGCGATGCGCCGCATTGGTCGCCGAGAAGGTTGGCAAATCGCCGTCCAAACCGGTCATATCACAGCCGCCGTCAGTTTCCTGATCATCGGTGCTTCGATCTATAGCCGGATGTTGGCCTTTTCGGGACTGCCCACCGCGATCACGCAGGCAGCGGTTGACACTGGCATCGGACCGACCGCGTTTCTGTTAGTGTTCGCAGCGATCCTGATCGTGCTTGGGACCGTGCTGGATTCTTCATCTATCATGCTGGTGACAGTCCCCTTGGCGTTTCCGATCACGCAGGAAATGGGCATCGATATCGTTCATTTCGGCCTGATCACGGTTCTGGCTGTCGAAGTCGGTCTGTTGACGCCACCCTTAGGTCTTTCGGTCTTTGTCGTGCATGCAACCCTGCGCGACACCGGCATAACATTGGGCGAGGTTTTTCGCGGCGCGATACCCTTTGCCCTGATCATGGCAGCATCGCTTGTTGCCTTGATTTTTTTCCCGCAAATCGCAACCGGCCTTCTAGGCCGCTGATCGCAGACACGAAAAGGATACGCCCGTGCAACTGATTGACCTTTCTCGCCCGTTGGAAAACACCGAATATGCTGATCCGCCCGGGCTGGGACCACAGATTACCTATTTCAGCCATGACCAGACGGCGGATCAGATCCTGCAATTCTTCCCCGGTGTCACCCGTGATCAACTGCCCGGCGGCGAAGGCTGGGCGGTGGAAAAGGTCGCGCTGTCGACCCATAACGGCACCCATCTGGATGCGCCCTACCACTACCATTCGACGATGGACGGCGGCAAACGCGCCATTACCATAGACGAAGTACCGCTGGATTGGTGTATCGGGCGCGGGGTCAAGCTTGATTTCCGCCATTTCCCTGATGGCCATGTGGTCACGGCCGAAGAAATGGCGGCGGAATTCACGCGGATCGGGCATGATCTGCGACCCGGCGACATCGTTCTGGTCAATACCGCGGCAGCGGCCAAATACGGCACCCCGGATTATGTGCCTGCCGGTTGCGGGATTGGGCGTGCGGCAACAAATTGGCTTACGCAGCGGGGTATGCGTGTTTGCGGCACCGATGCATGGAGCTGGGACGCGCCTTTTACCCATACCGCGCAAAAAGTGGCTGAAACCGGCGATGCGTCCTTGATCTGGGAAGGGCACCGCGCCGGAATGGACCGCGCCTATTGCCATATGGAAAAGCTGGCGAACCTTGATCAGCTGCCCGATAGCGGCTTCGAGGTTCAATGCTTTCCGGTCAAGATCAAGGGCGCGTCTGCCGGGTGGTGCCGTCCTGTGGCGATGTTGAGAAACGAAAGGGAACAGGAATGAAACTCGCAACCTTTGATGCGGGCGCGGGTCCGCGCCTTGGAGCGTTGACCGCGACGGGGGACGCGCTGATAGATCTTACCGCAACCGGTCGGGCCGATCTTGCGTCAATGCAGGCCCTGATCGACGCGGACGAAGCCGGACTTACCGCTGCACGCGCGGCCTTGGACGCAGGCCCCGCTATTCCATTGCAGGACATCAAACTGCTGGCCCCCCTGCCCTGCCCGCCACAGATCCGCGACGCCTCGACCGCGCCGCGCCACATCATGAATGCCCCGGTTGGGATGCGCCGCCTCGGTGCCCTGTTACAGGATCAGCCTGATCCGGGTCCGGAAGAAGGGTCCATTCCCGACATTTACCGCGCACAGCCAATCTTTTACATCACCAACCGTTTTTCCGTTGCTGGACATGGGGCGGTTATCCATTGGCCGCGCTATTCCCGCTATATGGATTACGAACTTGAGGTCGCGGTGGTGATCGGCAAGGGCGGTCGCGACATCCCGGCAACTTCGGCCATGGATCACGTCTTCGGCTTTACCATCTTCAATGACTTTTCAGCCCGTGACACCCAACTGCGCGAAATGCAGGGGATGCTTGGCCCGGCCAAGGGTAAAAGCTTTGACGCTGGCAATGTCTTTGGTCCGTGGATCGTCACCCGCGACGAAATTGCGGATTACCGCGATCTGCGTTGCACCGCCCATATCAACGGGCGGTTGGCGACCGACAGCCGGTTGGGCGAAATGCTGCACGGGTTCGAAGACATGATCGCCTTCATATCAGACAGCGAAACGCTGCATCCCGGCGAAATCATTGGTGGCGGAACCGTCGATGACGGCTGCGGTTTGGAACGGTGCGAGTTTTTGAGCGACGGGGATGAAGTTGCCCTGACGGTCGAAGGGATTGGCACCTTAGTCAACAAGGTGGTGGCCACGAGCTAGTTTGACAATCCAGTGTCGCAGGCATCACCTGAAGGCCCTTGTGGTTTCAGGACAGGTGCTGCCTGCGCGCAATCGGCAAATCCGCTGCGCGGTCCACGTCCGCCAATTCATCGATCAGTGCGATGCGCCGACCCGGCAAGGTGGCGATACTGTCCGACAAGGCTTGTTCAGTCGACCAGCGGACATTTTGCAACAGGGTTGCGGGCGGCGGTGCGACCCGTTTCAGCCCGACCAGCCAATAGCCGCCATCGGGTGCCGGACCGAAAACCGCATCATGCGATCCCAGCGCAGCAAAAGCCCGGGCAACATGCGCTTTTTCGATACCGGGAATGTCGGCGCCAACAATGCAGGCCGGGCCGGGTGGCAGGCTTCGGAATATCCGTGCCATACGGTCGCCCAGATCGCCAGGCCCTTGCGGTATCCGGTCTAGATGGCCGGGCCAGATACGCGATGCCTGTCCTTCGTGATCCGGTGCGACCGCCAAGGTGATATGCCAGCGCGGATCTTGTAGCCGCCGCAGCAGTGCCGCAGTCTGATGCCGGAACCACCACGCGGCCGAGGTCATACCGATATCGCGCCCCAGCCGGGTTTTCACCCGTCCCGGGTTCGGTTCCTTGACCATCACGACCAGTTGGCGGCGGATCACAGCGGGCGTTCCATGTCCCGATGCGGAATGCCTGCATCGTCATAAACCGGTCCGCAAACCGCAAAACCCAGTTTCTTATAAAATCCGATTGCATATTCCTGCGCGCCAAGCCGGGCGGTGGTCAGCGTCGCATTCCGGGATAAGTGATCGATGCCAGCCTGCACCAAAGCCGCGCCCAGCCCGGTGCCGCGCTGCGATTTTACCACGCAAACGCGCCCGATCTTGCCCACTGTCCCGTCGGTCAAAAGGCGCGCCGTGCCAACCGGAACACCTTCAATGCTGGCCAATAGATGAACCGCTTCCTGGTCCAGATCGTCCCATTCATCCGCTTCAGCAATACCTTGTTCGTCGATGAAAACGGCGCGGCGCAGGGCGTGGCAGGCTGCAATGTCCTTGGTCTGGGCGATCGTCCAGTTCATTTGAAATAATCGGACAGAATTCGGGTGTAGATCGACTTCAATTGATAGATCTGGGTGACGGGTACCCGCTCATCTACCTGATGCATGGTCTTGCCCACCAACCCGAATTCAACCACCGGGCAGTGATCCTTGACAAAACGCGCATCCGACGTGCCGCCCGAGGTCGACAGCACAGGTTTGATCCCGGTTTCGGCTTCGACCGAGGCGGCGACCAGATCGGATAAAGGCCCCGGCGGCGTCAGGAAGCTTTCACCCGAAACCTTGATTTCCATATCGACTTCTATGCCGGTTTCCTGCGTGATCCTGTTCGCTTCTTGTTGCAGCCAATCGGTCAGGCTGTCGCCCGAATGGGTATCATTGAACCGGATATTGACCGTCGCGGCACAACGCGACGGGATCACGTTGGTGGCTGGGTTGCCGGTATCCATCGTCACCACTGCCAGCGTCGAAGGATCGAAATGATCGGTGCCTTCGTCCAGAACATGGCTGGACAGCCGGTCCATCAACCGCGCCATCGCGTGCAGTGGGTTGTTGGCCCGGTGCGGATAGGCGGAATGGCCTTGAATGCCGGTGAAGCTGTACCAGACGGTCATCGACCCACGCCGCCCGATTTTCATCATCTCGCCCATTTGGTCGGGACACGTAGGTTCACCGACCAGACAAACCGACATCCGTTCGCCCTGATCGTCCATCCAATCCAGCAACGCGGTGGTGCCATCCAGCGCATCGCCTTCCTCGTCACCGGTAATGGTCAGCACGACCGCACCATCGGGCGGCGTTTCGCTGATGAAATCTACCGCAGCGGCGGCAAAGGCAGCGACGCCCGATTTCATATCGGTCGCACCGCGCCCCCAGATCATGCCGTCCTTTTCTTCTGCGCTGAATGGGCCGACGGTCCAGGCGGCTTCGTCCCCCACCGGCACCACATCGGTATGACCGTTGAAGCCAAAGGTGCGTGCATGCGCTTTTGCGCCCCAGCGGGCATAGAGGTTGGCGATTCCGTTTCGGTCCACCCTGGTACAAGCGAAACCGGCACTTTCCAGCAACGCTTGCAGCAGCCGTAATGCGCCCCCTTCTTCGGGCGTCACGGAGGGGCACCGGATCAGGTCGGCAGTCAGTTTTGCGGGGTCGACAGGCGACGGATAATTCTGGCTCATGGCGTACTCCCTTGCTTGGGCAAAGGGGGTAGCGTGAATTCAGGAGAACCGCAATCATCCGCCACGCCGATGTTACCCGATTGCATCTTTTGACTTGGCAGTGAAAGGGCTCGGTAAACAAACACTTAACAACGTTTGGAAATTGCGCTTATATGGGCGCAATAATGACCCGAGGCAGGGCGCAAGACCGACGAGGCCGAAACGGCCCGATTGAGCAGATCAAGACCAAGACAGGGATCGAACGGATATGTTCGGTCTGCTCATGATGTGCGCTGCCCGAAAAGAGATGGGGCAGAGCATGCCAATAGCGCAAGAATTACCAATCGATACCGGTGCATCAGCCAATGAAATGGCTGCGGAAATCTTTGGCGAAGGCGTCACTGTCGTCAGCGCCAGCTATTCCGGCGACAATCGGTCTTCTGGCATCTATTCCAATGGCGATAGTGTTTCGGCGGCATCCACTCCGGGGGATACCGGAGTGATCCTGTCGACTGGTCACGCATCCGATTACACCAACAGCGGCAGCAGTGGTGGCTGGGGTGGTTGGGGCGGCTGGGGCGGGAGTTCCAGCAATACCAACCAATCCAGCAACACTTCGACAAATACATCCGGCATCAATAACAATTCCGATTTCAACGCTGCTGCGGGCACCACCACCTATGACGCGTCGTTCCTGGAAATCGACTTCATCCCCGACGGCGACACGATGACGATCCAGTTCGTGTTTTCGTCCGAAGAATACCCCGAATATGTCGACAGCCTGTATCAGGATTTCATCGGTGTCTGGGTCAATGACGAATTTGTCGAACTGGGGCTCGGCGACGGCGATATCGATCCCAACAATATCAACAGCGGCAATAATGAAAGCCTGTTCATTTCCAACCTGAACGACGAATACAATACGGAAATGGACGGTTTCACCGCCACGATGACGCTGAACATGTCGGTAAATGCGGGCGCGGTCAATTCGATCCGGATCGGGATCGCGGATGTTACGGATTCGAATTATGATTCCAACCTGCTGATCGGGGGGGGCAGCCTTCAGACGACTTTGATTGCTCAGGATGACAAGATTGAGGTGGCACCCGGCGGGACTCGAACCGTCGATGTTATGGCGAATGATGGTGGTCCAGCGAGCAGCACACTGACCCTGACCCATATCAATGGCCAAGAAGTGTCTGCGGGTTCGGTGGTCACTCTTTCTACCGGGCAGGTGCTTGAGGTGAATGCCGATGGGACCATTACTGTTACCGCCGACAGCGACGAAGAAAGCACGATTTTCTCCTACACCGTGGAGTCGGACACCGGAATTTCCGACACGGCGTTTGCGACCATCAACCAGGCCCCCTGCTTTGTAGCGGGCACCAAAATCCGCACTCCCAATGGCGCGGTTCCTGTGGATCAGTTGATGCCGGGCGATCTTGTCCTGACCAAGGATAACGGTGCCCAGCCGGTCGCCTGGATCGGATCGCGTGAAGTCGAAGCCACGGGCGATTACGCGCCGGTGCGGATCGCCCGCAATACATTCGGGAACCACCGCGAAATCTGGGTGTCGCCACTTCACCGCATTTTGGTGCGCGACAGCCTGGCCGAGCTTCTGTTCGGAACGCGCGAAGTACTGATCGCCGCCAAGGAATTGATCAATGACCGTTCGGTTCAGCAAATCGAGGGTGGCAGCGTAACTTATGTCCACCTGATGTTCGACCAACACCAAATCATTTGGTCCGAAGGGTTGGAAACCGAAAGCTTCCTGCCGGGGCCACAGATGAATAGCAGTTTCGAACGTGAAACCATGGCCGAAATTTGCCAGTTATTTCCCGAACTCGATCCGGAAACCGGCGATGGTTACGGCCCGGCAGCGCGGCGCACGCTGCGCGGTTACGAAGCCCGGCTGATTACCCCAGCATCCGAGGTCGCCTGAATGGCCTGGATCGCAGTGTCAGATCGGAACCGACAGACCTTTGACCTCTCGGGGATAGAACAGGGTCGGGCGCAAAGCCTGACGCAACAGGATCTGACCCCGAACAGCCTGCTGGCGCGCGGCAGCATCCTGTTTGAAACCAAGCTGCCCGGCGACGGACGGCCACGCCGATTGATCGGCTATCACCGCGATCACCCTTGGGTCAGCAGCCTGTCGGTTCAGGAAATGCCGTCGGGTGGGATCGTTCTGGTGGTGACACAAGGCAAGGACGTGTTTCATACCGTGCTTGAACATGGCGCTGTAGCGCAGGCAGAAGAATTGCGGGTGACCTATTCTTGGGATGCTCCGGCGCGCTGGGGCCGGTTGTCGGTAGAGAGGATCGCCTCGGGGCTGGTCTTTGTGAAGGAATTACGCAATCCTAAGCCCTTGTTGCTGTCGGATCTGCGGATCATGACGCTGGACCCGCTGCAACGGCAGATGGATCGTGGTGTCAGCTTTTTTGCCGTGTCGACCGATATCGAACCGGTTGGGCCGATGCCGGGACTGACCAGCGCAGTGCCGGTATTAACGGCGCAAGGGTATCAGGCCGCCGGACATATCCGGCGCGGCGATCTGATCCGGTCTCCCGGATATGGCAGCGTTCCGGTTCTGGCGGTGGTCAAACGAACTGTCCCGGCGCGTGGATCGTTCAGCCCGGTGCGGCTGCGCGCGCCCTATTTTGGATTGCAGCAGGATATTATCGTCGGAGCCAAACAGCGGTTGAGGATCGGCGGGTCAGCCGTCGAATACCTGTTCGGCAAACAAAACGTGCTGGTGCCGGCCGGGCATCTGATCAACGGAATTTCGGCGATCCGGTACGATCAGTCGGAAGTCGTGACCTATTGTCAGGTTCTGATGCCGGGCAACGAACCGCTTCTGGCCGCTGGTGCGCCATTGGAGACGCTCTATCTCGGACGGATGCGGCGTAAACAGACTTTGTGCAGTGCTGGGCTTCTGGCCGAATATGACCGGTCGCGTTTGCCTGAGCACGCTGCCCCGGCCTTTCCGGTGCTGGATCATTTCGAAGCCAATACCTTGGCCGAATTGCGCGCGGCTTAGCGACGATCTGCCTGTCTTTGGTCTTCAGTTGTCTTCGAAAAATGGCGTCATCTGCGCCACTATCACGGAATTTTCCACCAGCGCCCGGTTCATCAATTCGCGTTCTTCGCCATTGATGTCATGGCCTTGCTCCAGCCGTTCATCCAACGTGCCATAGCCAGTCACATCAAGCGGTGCCACATCGGCCTGTTTCAGAATGGCGACGGTTTCGCGCACCGCCTCGGCTTCGTCCACACCGCTGGAATACACCATCAGCGCCGCACCGGTTGCCCCATCGGGCAGCCCGTCACCATCTTTGCGCCCAACCTGCACCAGCAAGGTGTAAACTTGCTGTCTTGAGGGCTTCTTTTGCTTCTTTTCGCTCATGCTCCGGCAATACGCTGCTGTTTGGGCGCGATCAAGTCCAGTTGGTAAAATCCGACATCGGCAATCCGAGCGAGATCGCAATTGATTTTATGAATATAATTGTGCTCATCGGTCAGAGATGTTGGCCCGTATGCTGAAGATGCGGTCATTCCCCTATCGGGATGCTGACGTATTAAAATCCAACGCTATGTGATACGCTGCAATGAAGGGCTGAACGGGAGGACCGTTATGTTCAGGCAGGATAAACCGGATTTCATTGAGACCGGTCAGGGTCCAAAGGTTATCCTTTTCCATTCAAGTGCCTCTGGTGCAAGACAATGGCGCAGTTTGATGGATACGCTTGCGGATAGGTACCACTTGATAGCTATCAATCTGTTTGGTTACGGAAAAACAGCGCCTTGGAACAAAGATCGCCCGCAAACCTTGGAAGATCAAGCCGAATTGATCGCCCCGTTTCTAGCTAAAGGTGACGAAAGAGTTTCCATCGTCGGTCACTCCTTTGGCGGCAGCGTTGCGATGAAAGCTGCAGCATTGTTTAAAAAACAAGTTGGCAGCCTTGTATTGATTGAACCAATCCCTTTCTATTTGCTTAAGAAACACGCACGATCCGAAGCTTATCAAGAGGCTCTCGACCTAAGGGAAGCGGTCCGGGTAAATGGACGGGCCGGATCATGGGATGCCGCTGCCAAAGTGTTTGCAAATTATTGGACGGGAGCAGGTAGCTGGGAAGCGATGACTGACGACAGGAAATCCAGGTTTTCTGAGTCCTTGCAACCGAATTTCCACGAATGGGATGCAGTGATGAACGAAACGACATCCTTATCCGATTGGCGCGACAGCCTGCCGAATGAAACGACTGTTATCTCTGCGGCGGACACGGTTCGATCTATCCGTGAAATTTGTGGGCTGATGAAAGAAAACGTTCCCAGTTGGACCTATGAAAAAATAGAGCGCGGTGGACACATGGCGGTGCTCACCAAGTCTGCTTTGATCAACCCTTTAGTAGAAAAAGCACTCGCATAGCCTATAGCTATGGACGCAGAACGGACATTCCCTTTGCGGAGACCTAAAAAAGGACGGCCTTTGCCGTCCTTTTTCTCAACACAAGTGTTTGTACGTGATCAGTCGCGCAACAGATCATTGATCCCGGTTTTCGACCGGGTCTTCGCGTCCACCCGTTTCACGATCACGGCGCAATAAAGGCTGATGCCGTTTTTCGACGGCATCGATCCCGATACAACCACCGAATAGGGCGGTACTTCGCCATACATGACTTCGCCGGTTTCGCGGTCGACGATCTTGGTCGACTGGCCGATATACACGCCCATGCCCAAGACGGACCCTTCGCGGATGATGCAGCCTTCGACGACTTCCGACCGGGCACCGATGAAACAATTGTCTTCGATGATGGTCGGGCCGGCCTGCATCGGTTCCAACACGCCGCCAATGCCAACGCCACCGGACAAATGCACACCCTTGCCGATCTGAGCGCAGCTGCCGACGGTGGCCCAAGTATCAACCATGGTACCTTCATCTACGTAAGCGCCCAAGTTCACGAATGACGGCATCAGAACGACGCCCGGCGCGATGAAGGCCGATTTGCGCACGACGCAGTTCGGCACCGCGCGGAATCCCGCGGTTTTCCAATGGCTTTCGTCCCAGCCTTTGAACTTGCTGTCGACCTTGTCCCACCAGCCGGACCCTTGCGGGCCGCCGGATTGAATTTCCATATCCTTCAGGCGAAACCCCAGCAGCACGGCCTTCTTGGCCCACTGGTTAACGTGCCAATCGCCATTCTCCTGACGTTCAGCAACCCGCAAAGAACCGCTGTCCAACGCATTCAGGGTGGCTTCGATCGCATCGCGGCTTTCGCCGGAGGTGGCAGGGGTGATGGTGTCGCGGGCGTCCCAGGCGGCTTCGATGGCCTGTTCCAGTTGAGCGTTCGACATGACTCGCGGTCTCCTTCGGGAATTCGGTTTGGATGTCTTTGGCCGATTTATGGGCGCGGCTCAAGGTACAATACGCCGCGCCCGGACTGTGCGGGGGCGCGTACAACCGTGTCAAATAGAAGGAGGCACCGAAGCGCCCCCTCGTCTTTGTCGTTCTATCCGACCTTTTGCCGGACCCGATCAGACATTCAGATCGGTCCCGCGAAGCTTGGCCATCAGCGCCTTGGGCGCACCAAGGAACAAAATGGCGGCCAGAATGGTTTTCACCAAATCCCCGGCGATGAACGGGGTAAAGCCATAGGCAAGAAGTTTGTCGCCCGGAACCAATTGTGCCAGCCATCCCAGACCCAAAGCGTAAAGCGCGACAAGGCCCAGACCCATTGCAGGCAGGATTGCCAGCTTCGGCAAACGGTCAGCAGCAAAGCCCACGATAATGGTCATAGCCAAGAACCCGGCCAAATAGCCACCAGTTCCCCCCAGCATATAGACCAGGCCGATCCCCTTTTCCGGGGTACCCGCAAAAACCGGCAAGCCAGCAGCACCGACGGCCAGATAGGTTAGCATGGTCAAGGTGCCCATCCGCAAACCATAGCTTGCCGCAAGCAACATGATCGCGGCCACTTGCAGCGTCATCGGAACCGGCCAGAAAGGCACCTGAATCTTCGCGCTGGCGGTCAGCAGTGCAACACCGGCCAGAACACGCAGTACCTGCCCAGTCAGTTTCAACCCGACGACGGATTGGCTTTCATGCGTGGGGTTCATGTCTTGTCCTTTTTATAGATAATTTAACTTCTCAACTCGACATATCATCATGTTCATAGATAATTTTGCAAGACCTAATTTGATCGTCGAAATTTTAGCACTGAAATCAGATGATTAACGCTTGGTGATCCGGTCAGCGCGACGCAGATGGCGGCGGAGTAAATCGCAGGCAGCTTCGACTTCACGTCGCCGCATAAGCATCAGAATCGCCGCGTGATCCTTATCTTCATGCTGCTGCCAGCCACTTTTCCAGCTTGACAGAAGGTGTCGGGCGCTGGCGATATGCAGATCGTCGATTGACGCCATCAGTCGCGGCATGTCGCACGGGGCCAGAATGGCGCGGTGAAAGGCCCGGTTGCGGGCCTCCCAACTGGGCAGATCCTCGGCAACATCGCAGGCCCTACGCGCCGCATCTGCATTGGAAAAATCTTCGCTGGTCATGTGAAAACAAGCGTGCCGCAGGGCCAGTTCTTCCAAAACTAAGCGCATTTCGGTGATTTCACGTATCTCAGCCGTGTCCAACGCTGAAACCCGCATACCGCGCCGGGGCAGACTGACCGCCAGACCATGCGCCTGTAGTTTCAGCAGTGCTTCGCGCACCGGCACATGGCTGGCATCGAAATCGCGCGCAATATGATCCTGACGCAGCTTTTCACCCGGGATCAGTTCCCCCCTGATGATGCGCTGCGACAGATTTTCATAAATGCGATCTGCTGTGGTGGTGGAAGTTTCAGCCATAAATTATCTATAATTTTTCCTACACAAGTTCACAACCTGAATCTAACCCAAGTATCCGGATAGACCGGGCATTGCCGTCGCTGGCGTCAGCCTCCTTTTCGGATTAGGACTGATACAAAGACCAAGTGAGGATTTCGATTTATGAACGATGACCGCCGCAGCCCGTTCCGTGATGCCCATGCGGATGTCACAACAGCCCACGACGTGCCCGATACGAAGCAAACGCGGGCTCCGTCCTACAAACTGGCTTTCAACGATGATGCGTTCTTGTGCCGGGATGAATTGCGCCCGGTGCGGTTGCAACTGGAATTGCTGAAACCACAAATGCTGATGGATGAATACGGTGTAAAAAGCACGGTCGTTCTGTTCGGCGGGGCACGCATTCCCAGCCCGGAAAACAAACACAAGGCACAGACCGAAACCTTGGCGGATCTCAGCAAGTATTATGACGAAGCTCGGAAATTTTCCCGTCTGATGACGCTGAAGGGTCTGGAAACCGATGGCCACGAATTCATCATCTGCACCGGCGGCGGACCCGGCGTGATGGAGGCGGGCAATCAAGGTGCGTCCGAAGCGGGCGGGATTTCAATCGGGTTGAATATCGTATTGCCGCACGAACAGGCGCCGAACGAATATGTGACACCGGACCTATGTTTCAACTTCCACTATTTCGCCATTCGAAAAATGCATTTCCTGATGCGCGCCAAAGCGGTCTGCATCTTTCCCGGCGGGTTTGGAACGCTGGACGAAATGTTCGAAAGCCTGACATTGATTCAGACCGGCCGCATGGAACGGGTGCCGTTTTTGTTGTTCGGCGAAAGCTTCTGGCGCCGCATCATCAACTGGGAAGCGCTGAAAGAGGCGGGCACGATTTCACCCGACGATCTGGACCTGTTCCGCTTTGTCGAAACCGCAGAACAGGCGGTCGAGGCGATTTCAACCTGGGAATATGCCGGAACCAAGCGCGAATTCATACCGGGGCGCTAGGCGCACCGGGTTTCTGGCTTGGCTGCAGCGCACCCAAATCGCGCGTTAGTGCAGCAGTTCGACCGGGATTTCACAAATTTCTTCCTGCGACCCGAACTTGGCCAATACATCGCCGTGGTCGGTGTTTTTGACGGCATAGCCATAGCCGACCAAGCGGTGTTTCCATTCGCGCACAGAAACCGATTTTTCACGTTCCGAGCGCAGCAAAGCCAGCACATCGTCATTTCCGGCGGCGGGGGAAGTCATTTCGTTGATAAACATGGCAGAACCTCCTGCTAAATTAATTCCTGCAGGATTGATGCCAGTCGACTAAGGCCGAAACAGAACGGGAAAAGGGTAATTGTATGAAAATTTTACACAATCACCTTTTAATCGGACAATTGTTGCGATGCCGAATATCCAGACCCTAGTCCGCAAGGGCCAGACGTTCAGGACTGATCGGCAAGGCCTGCTTCGGCTGCGATCTGGGCGCGGGATTTGCGTGCCCGTTCGGTGGCAGATTTCAGCTGGCCACAGGCGGCCATGATATCTTCGCCGCGCGGTGTACGGATCGGGCTGGCATACCCCGCCTTATAAATAACGTCGGCGAATTTTTCGATCCGCTGCCAATCGCTGCGCTGATAGGGAGATCCGGGCCATTCGTTGAACGGAATAAGGTTGATCTTGGCCGGAATGCCCTGAATCAAACGGACCAATCGACGGGCGTCTTCGTCGCTGTCATTCACGCCTTTCAGCATCACATATTCAAAGGTGATGCGTTCGCTGTTCGACAGCTTGGGATAGGCCCGCAATGTGTCCAGAAGGGTTTCGATATTCCAGCGTTTGTTGATCGGTACCAGTTTGTCGCGCACCTCGTCCGTGGTGGCGTGGAACGACACCGCCAAAAGACAACCGATTTCTTCGGCGCATTTGGCAATCTCGGGAACCACGCCCGATGTCGACAGGGTAATGCGGCGGCGCGACAGGGAAATACCTTCACCATCCATTGCGATTTTCATCGCATCGCGGACATTATCGAAATTATAAAGCGGCTCGCCCATGCCCATCAGTACGACGTTTGACAACAGGCGCGGACCCGCATCACCGGTGCCAACCCCCGGCTGCGGCCATTCATCCAGATCGTCGCGCGCCATCATGATCTGACCGACGATTTCACCCGCCGTCAGGTTGCGTACCAATTTCTGTGTGCCGGTATGACAGAAAGAGCAGGTCAGGGTGCAACCAACCTGGGAGCTGACGCATAGCGTACCGCGATCGGTTTCAGGAATATAAACCACTTCGACCTCGTGCCCGCCTGCAATGCGGACAAGATATTTCCGGGTCCCGTCGGCGCTAACCTGTTTTGACACAAGTTCGGGAATTTCGATAACGAAGTGATCCGCCAGTTGGGCGCGGTAGGCCTTGGCCAGATTGGTCATCTCGGAAAAATCCCGCACGCCCCATTGATAGATCCATTGCCAGATCTGGTTCACCCGCATCTTGGCCTGTTTTTCCGGTGTACCGATGGCGATCAGCGCCTCGCGCAGCTTGTCGCGGGTCAAGCCGACAATGTTGACCGGTCCCTCGGGCATTTTCCGGGGGATCGTCATTACATCCTGGGTGATCGGTGCGTCAGCCGCCATTTTCACAGTCCTATTGAGGGTGAATGCGTTTCATATAGGATTCGCTGCACAATGCCAAAAGATATGTTTGACACGAAAAAGCGGCCCCTCAAGGGCCGCCATGTCCGGTTCTGCGATCACGCGTTACTTGCAGCGTTTATCCGCATCTTCCACTGCGGCGGTGAACCCCAGCAATGAAAACGTATCCTTGGTGAGGGTTCCGCGCGCGGACCGGGCGGACAGGACCGCCGACTGGCCACGTTTCATTGCGGTGATGATCTTGGAATCGTCGGCAGGGGTTGCCGGCCAAGCCCATTCGCCTTCGGTGAACAGTTCGAAACTGCTGTCATCAATCGTCAGGTTGACGTTCGATCCCGGTGCGAAAGGATAACCACCGGTAAAGGTGATCTGACCGCTGACCCCCGCCCCAGGACGGAAGAACGCCATCAACAATATGTCGCTGCGCCGCACGGCCACCACGCGTCCATCCTTGGTGTTGACCGTTTCCTTGGGCGACGACACCGCCCAGCACTCATGCGGATTGCTTTCTTCGAAGACGCTCCAGTCGGTTTTGGCAGCAACCTGATTGTCGCTCGTTTGCTGCGCCCATGCACCCGTGGCCGCCAGTACCAAGATGGTCCCGGCCATGCCGCGAAGAAAACGTGAAAACATCCGATTCAGCCTCCAGCTGTCTTTGCCTCAATCTCTGCTTGCCTTTCGCCCGCCTTGCAACGACGTTTTGTGCGAAATGCGCAATTTGTGCTCAACAATGATACATTAGCCCAAAAGCCGCCAGCAACGAAAGGGCCATTGGCGGAAAATCGCACAGAGTTGAAGTGAGGCAAAGAATGACAAACCCAATCCCGATGGCAGAAATCTGGCGCGGCGAGTTTCTCGAAAACGTCCACCTGGGTCATGCGGTGATCTGCGACGACACCGGCCAGATCGTGGAAGCCTGGGGCGATCCGGAAGCGGTGGTCCTGCCGCGGTCGTCGTCGAAGATGATCCAGGCGCTGCCGCTGGTGGAAAGCGGGGCTGCGGATAAGGCCGGACTGACCGAAGAACATCTAGCGTTGGCTTGCGCGTCGCATAATGCGGCGGCGATCCATATCGATCGGGTGCAGGCATGGCTGGATCATATCGGCTGCACTGACGATGATTTCCGTTGCGGTCCGCAGCAGCCGCGCGATACCGAGATTCGCAACCAATTGATCCGCGCGGGGGAAGCGCCGTGTCAGATTCACAATAATTGTTCAGGCAAACATACCGGGTTTCTGACCCTGGCCCGGCATCTGGGCGCAGGCCCGGAATATGTCGATATCGACCATCCGGTGCAGCAGGCCATCCTGGAGGCGTTCGAAGACGTCGCCGACGAAACCAGTGCCGGGTTTGCGATTGACGGCTGTTCGGCCCCGAACCACGCATCCAGCCTGCACGGCATGGCGCGCGCCATGGCATTTTTTGCCGCCGCCGATGCTGGACAAGGTCAGCGGGCGGCAGCCGCACAGCGATTGCGTCAGGCGATGGTGTCCTATCCCGAACTGGTGGCCGGAGAAGGTCGGGCCTGCACCGAATTGATGCGCGCGACGCAGGGCCGTGTAGCGCTGAAAACCGGGGCGGAGGCGTTTTTCATCGCCATTGTACCGGAACGCAAACTGGGAATCGCGTTGAAGATCGTCGATGGCACCACGCGCGGGGCGGAATGCGCCATCACGGCGATCCTGGTCAAGCTTGGGTTGCTTGATCCGAAACATCCGGCGACTTTGAAACGGATGAATGCGCCGATCCGGAACTGGCGCGGGATCGAAACCGGGTCTATTCGCCCCGCCGCCGGGTTCTGCGAATCCTGAAAGCGGCGGCGCGTATGCGTGGCACCCGTTGCAATGTCGGGTCCACGCCGCAGGCCGTGCGTTACGTATCTGCGCCTTCGGAGAGAGTATTCAGGCCAAGATGAAAGTCAAATCCGCGCGCGGAAGGCCTTCAGGACCTCGGTATAGACTTCGCGTTTGAACGGTACGATATTGTCGACCAGTTCGTCGGGAGACAGCCAGCGCCAGCGGGAAAATTCCGGGTGTTCGGTGGCAATATCTACATCCGCGTCGCGGCCCTGAAACCGGGTAAGGAACCATTTCTGCTGCTGCCCGCGATATCGGCCCTTCCAGATTTTCGGCACCAGATCATGCGGCAGATCATAAGTCAGCCAGTTTTCGGTTTCCGCTTCGACCTTAACCAAATCGGCAGTAACGCCGGTTTCTTCCCAAAGTTCGCGCAGCGCCGCGTCGCGTGGGGTTTCGCCCTTGTCGATGCCACCTTGGGGCATCTGCCAAGCTGCCGATGGTGTATCGATTCTCTGGCCAACGAAAACTTGGCCATCACGATTGGCCAGCATGACGCCGACACAGTGACGATAGGGCAATTGAGCGATGTCTTCGGGGGTCATTACAGAAGCCTTGATACTTGCATTTTCGGCGCGATATTACCCTGCTTCGTAGCACTGGGAAAGGCCGCCGCCGGGAAATAAAAACGCCCCCGCAAGGGATTTGCGGAGGCGGTTCGCAGTCGCAGTCGCAGTAAACGCACCGGCGATCAGTTCTGATCAGCGATGGCAGACAGGCCCTTGAGCAAATCAATCGCATAGGCGAGTTGGTAATCTTCTTCCCGCAATTTGGCGGCTTCATCAGCCTTGGCGCGTTCGTCCTCGATTTGCTTGATCTCGTCTTCGCTCAGACTGTCATTGCTGAGGCTGCCACGAAGATCGGCTTCGGACCGGGTGCGGCGGGCCGCGCTTTGGTCTTCGGCTTCGGCATCGGGGGTCCGGCGCGGTTGTGCCACCACGATATCGGGGGACACACCCAGATTCTGGATCGACCGGCCTGACGGGGTGTAATAGCGCGCCGTGGTCAGCCGCATCGCACCGTCACCGCGCAGCGGCATTACGGTCTGCACCGACCCCTTGCCGAAACTTTTGGTGCCGACAACGATAGCACGGTGATGATCCTTGAGCGCACCGGCCACGATTTCCGAAGCCGAAGCGGAGCCACCATTGATCAGCACCACCATCGGTTTGCCCATCGCCAGATCGCCGGGGGCGGCGTTATAACGGTCGCCATCGGCCGGGTTGCGGCCACGGGTCGACACGATTTCACCGCTGTCGAGGAAAGCATCAGAAACCTGAATTGCCTGAGTCAGCAACCCGCCGGGATTGTTGCGCAGGTCCAGCACGATGCCGTTGACCTTATCCATGCCACCAAGATCTTCGACCGCCTTTTTCAGCTCTTCTTCGACGCCGGGATAGGTCTGGTCATTGAAGGTGGTAACGCGCAGCACAACGGTGTTGCCTTCGGTCCGGGTTCGTACCGGGCGCAGCTTGATCGTGTCACGGATGATAGAGATGTCGAACGGTTCCGCAGTGCCGTCGCGCACTACGGTGATGATGATTTCGCTGCCCACCGGACCACGCATCAGGTCGACTGCATCGTCAAGGCCCAGCCCCAACAGGCTTTCGCCATCGACATGGGTGATGAAATCGCCAGATTCGACCCCGGCTTCGTCGGCCGGGGTACCGTCGATCGGCGAAACCACTTTGACGAAGCCGTCTTCCTGAGTGACCTCGATGCCAAGGCCGCCGAACTGACCGCGGGTTTGCACCCGCATATCGGCGGCGTCATCGGGCGACAGGTAGCTGGAATGCGGATCAAGCGAGGTCAACATGCCGTTGATCGCCGCTTCGATCAGTTTTTCTTCGTCCACCTCTTCGACATATTGGACACGAATGCGTTCGAAAATATCGCCGAACAGGTCGAGCTGTTCATAGACATTCGTCTGTTTCGCCGCTTCCTGCGCCAGGAGCGGACCGGCCACCTGCGTGGTGGCAATGATCCCGGCCAGCGTGCCGCCAAGGGCGGCCATGACGAATTTCTTCATCGCTCAGTTATCCTTCCCGGTTACGAACCACGTCGCCGGATCAACCGGCGCGTTATCTTCTCTGATCTCTATATAGAGCGTTTCTGTCGCCTCGGCACCAGCCCCCTTTCCGGCCTGTGCCAGAATTGCGCCGATTTCGGCATCTTCGCCACCCATCAGGCCGATCGGGCTGCCTGCGGGCAAGACCTGACCGGTTATTCCATAGACCACATCCAGCCCGGCGAAAATGAACAGAAGCCCGGCTTGGGGTTCAAGGATCATCACATTGCCGTAATCAAGCAGTGGGCCCTGATAGCGGATGGTGGCGGCGCTCGGGGTGCTGACCAAGGCGCGCGGGCGGGTCGCCAGAATCAGGCCGGGGCGGGTGATGCCGGTGGCGTCTGCTTCGCCTGCGCGACGCAGAACCACGCTTTGGACGGGCAAGGGTAGCACACCTTTGCGGTGGGCAATGTCGGGCAGGCTGCCGGGGGATTCGTTGTCGGCGATATCTGTCAGGCCGCTGGCGAAACCGGTCAGCGTTTCGGTCGACGCGATCAGGATCGCGGTCTTGACCGGATCTTCGGTAAAGCGGCGCGGCAGATCGGTGCGGTCGGCCACCGCCTGACTAAGCCGGGTGCGGGCCTGTTGCACCCCATCGAGCCCCTTTTCAAGCGTGGCGACGGCGTTTTGCTGCAAGCTGCGAAGGGTCGAAACCTCATCCAGCTGGGTCCGCAACCGTGCGGCCTGTTCGTTCAGTGCCGGGGTCACATCGGCCAGCAGCATACCGGATCGGGCCGTGCCGGTGGGGCCGTCAGGATGCAGCACCAGAACCGGCGCAGGCGTCGCCGATATCGATTGCAGAACCCCCAGCAATTGGGCGATTTCGGTTTCGCGGGCCTGCAACACTTGCGCTAACTCCGCTTCGCGCAACGTCACCCGGCGCAACCCTTCGCGCATTGCTTCCAGCCCGTCTTCGTAGGCGCGCAGCGTTTCCGACAGGGCCTTGACCCGATTGCGGGCGCTGTCGGCGCGGTCCAGTTCCATCGCGGCTGTCTCGAGCCGTTTTGCCGCCGCTTCGGCCAGCGCAGCCGGATCGGGATCGGCGCAAGCAGGCAAAGCAATGCCAATACATAAAGCGATCAGCGCGGCACGGATCATTCCAGCAAGCTTTTCCCGGTCATTTCCGGCGGCTGCGGCAGGCCCATTAGCTGCAGCAAGGTCGGGGCCAGATCGGACAATCGACCCTGGCGCAGTTTCGCGCCTTCGGGTCCACCGACCAGAACCACCGGAACCGGATTGATCGTATGCGCGGTATGTGGCCCGCCGGTTTTGGGATCGATCATCATTTCGCAATTGCCGTGATCCGCAGTGACGATCATAGCGCCGCCAGCTTTTCCCAAGGCGTCGATCACCTGACCCAATCCTTGATCCACCGCTTCGCAGGCCTTGATCCCGGCTTTCAGATCGCCGGTATGCCCGACCATGTCGGGATTGGCGTAATTGGTCACGATCAGGTCATAGCCGTCTTTAATCGCCCCGACGAAATGTTCGGTGACCTCGGCGGCGGACATTTCCGGCTGCAAATCGTAAGTGGCCACCTTGGGCGATTGCGCCATGTAGCGATCTTCGCCAATTTCCGGGTCTTCCTTGCCGCCATTGAGGAAGAAGGTCACATGGGGGTATTTTTCGGTTTCGGCCAGACGGAATTGCCGTTTGCCCTGCTTGGCAACCCAAGCCCCCAGCGTGTTGACGATGTCGCGCGACGGAAACACGGTTCCCATATAAGCATTATGGCGTTCAGAATATTCCACCATGCCCAACAAGGCGGCCCAGCCGGGGCGCGGGCCGGTGTCGAAATCGCTGAAATCCGGTTCGCCAATCGCGCGCAGGATTTCGCGCGCCCGGTCGGCGCGGAAATTCAAGCAAAAGAAGCCGTCACCGTCCTTGGCGCCCTGATAGTCTCCGATCACCGTGGCGGTGATGAATTCATCGCTTTCCTCGCGCTGATAAGCGGTGTCGACAGCAGCATGGGCGCTGGTGGAATGGCCGCCTTTGCCATTGATCATTGCGGCATAGGCTTCGGATACCCGTTCCCAACGATTGTCGCGGTCCATCGCGAAATAACGCCCGATCACGGTGCCGATCTTTGCCCGGTCTGGCAGTGCCGCTTCCAGATCCTCGAAATAGGTGAAGGCCGACTTCGGGGCCACGTCACGGCCATCGGTGATGGCATGCAGCACAACCGGCACACCACCATCGGTGATCGCCTTGATCGCGGCAATGATGTGGGTCAGATGACCATGCACGCCGCCATCGGAGACCAACCCCATCAGATGCGCGGTGCCGCCCGAGGCTTTGAGCTTGGCAATGAAAGCCTGCAATGCCTCGCTGGAAAAGAAACTGCCATCTTCGATCGCAAGGTCGATCTGGCCCAGATCCATTGCCACCACACGACCAGCGCCGATATTGGTATGGCCGACTTCGGAATTGCCCATCTGGCCGCTGGGCAGGCCGACATCGGGACCGTGGGTGATCAGCTGATTATGCGGGCAATCCGACATGATTCGGTCGAAAACCGGGGTATTGGCCAGCGCCGGGGCATTGCCCTTGGTTTCGGTGCGCAGCCCCCAACCATCGAGAATGCACAAAACAACGGGTTTGGGATGTGTCATGGGCTGCCCTTCATCAAGTTACCCGCTATCTAAGGGTCCTGCCCGCAAGGGGCAAGCATTCAGACCCGATGGTAAGGGCTTCCGGCGAGAATCGAGGCCGCGCGATACAGTTGTTCGCACAGCATCGCCCGCGCCAACATATGCGGCCAAACCATTTTGCCGAAAGACAGGGAAAAATCCGCGTTGGCGCGCAAGGCCGGGTCGATCCCGTCCGCGCCACCGATGACAAAGGCCAGATCGCCGCGCCCGGCGTCGCGCCAGCCCGCCAGTTTGTCGGCGAAATCGGGTGAACTGAGCAGCTTGCCCCGTTCGTCCATCGTGCAGATCACCGCGCCCTGCGGCAAAGCACGTTCCAGCAGCGCGGCTTCGGCAGCCATGCCGCCGCCTTTTTTGTCTTCGACTTCGTGAATGGTCAAAGGTCCCAAGCCCAAGCCGCGACCACTACGATCGAATCGGGTGAGGTAATCGTCGATCAATGCGCGTTCGGGGCCGGAACGCATCCGTCCCACCGCGCAGATATGAACCCGCATCAGGCCTGGGTGGGCGATGCCCCAGCGGGCTGCCACATTTTTTCGATCTGATAGAAGTCGCGCACTTCGGGCCGAAAGATATGCACGATCACATCGGCGGCGTCGATCAATACCCAATCGCCGGTATCCTTGCCTTCGACCCGGCTGACGCGGTTGAAGTCGTGTTTCAACCGTTCCACAAGTTTTTCCGCCATCGCCGCGACTTGGCGGCTGGACCGGCCGGAACACACGACCATGTAATCGCCGATCGACGATTTACCGCGCAGATCAATCTGCACGATGTCTTCGGCTTTGTCATCGTCGAGAGAGCTTAGGATACGGGCAAGCAGGTCTTCGCTTGTCACATCTGCAGGGGCGCCGGTCACGGCTGCCCCCAGTTCAGCGGCTTTTGCCGCATCATGGCTAAGAGACAGGACATCGTCCTCCTTATTTCATGCGCCGTAAAAGCCCCGGCGCCGGACATATTCAGGATACCATTGGATATGTGAAATCTCAATATCCTGTTCAAGGGGTTGCATTCGATCGCCGCTTCGGTCCCGAATCGTTGTCGGATAGTTCGGCTGTTGGCCTAAGATTGACGCTTTGACTGGAGGGATTTGAAATCGGATGCAACCGTATTCATCTTGCCCGAAATACTTCAGGGGTTTGGGGGCAGCGCCCCCATCGCGCCCAAAGCAGGCACCGCGCAAAAATTATTCCGGCTTGGTCTGCACTTGCGATCCAGGCAGCAGCGTAACTTCGCGCTGCGGGAACGGGATAGAAATACCATTTTCCTGAAACGCATCCCAAAGCGCCAGAAACACGTTGCCGCGAATATTGGTCAGCCCGCCGGTCGGGTCTCTGATCCAGAACCGCAGCACGTAATCCACCGAACTGTCGCCGAAGCCGACAATATGGCAAACTGGTGGTTTGAAGCTCAGCACCCGGTCGACGCTCAGGGCGGCTTCGATCGCGATGGTGCGCACCTGATGCGGATCATCGCCATAAGCAGTACCAAATTCGATATCAAGCCGCACGTAATCGTTGGAATGCGACCAGTTCACCACCTGGCCGGTGATCAGGTCTTCGTTCGGGATCAGAAATTCCTTGCCGTCCCGGGTGACGACACTGACATAGCGCGCGCCCAGCGCTTCGATCCAGCCAAAGGTCGATCCCAGCGAAATCACGTCACCGGGCTTGATCGATTTGTCCATCAAAATGATGATGCCGGAAACCAGGTTGGACACGACTTTCTGCAACCCGAAACCAAGCCCCACACCGATCGCACCGGACAGAAAGGCCAAGCCAGTCAGGTCGAAGCCGACCGCCTGCAAACCGATGAAAACCGCAGCACCATACAGCAGAACCTGAAGGAATTTCACCATCAGTACCTGCATCGAGGGGCTGATTTCCTTGTTGCTTCGGATTCTGTCGGTACTGGTGCGCGACAGGAACCGGGCCAGCGTGAACAATATCGTCAAGGACGCAACGGCCTGCAGCAATAGCCACAGCGATAAATGGGTGTCGCCCAGATTGATTCCGGCGCTGTCCAGCAGCAGGCGGGTGTCTTCGGTCAGGTTGAGGATCGACAGCGTGACCCAGATCCAGCCACAATAGCGCACCACCTGACGCAGAAAGGTGTTGCTGATCACCCGGGTCAGAATAGCGATAATCAACCAGGCGAGGGCAAGTTGCGCCAGAATGCCCAGCATATAAGACCGGCTGGGCCAGGTGACTTCGCGCATGATCCAAACCGTCGGCCAGATCAGCGCGACGAAAATGACCAACCGCAGCCGTCGCCGCAAAATCACCAGCAGCCGCAGCCGTGAATTTGGCCAATGCGTCTTGCTGCGCATCCAATCGTGCATGCGTGGATTAAGGAAGCGATTGAGCAGATACGCGGCGATCACCAGCCCGATCGCGATCGCGATCTGGTAGCCGCTCCAGGGGCGCAGCAGTCCGATGAAAAACCGTTCGACATCCGACCAGAGACCGAGCACCAGCTCTTCTGTGCTTTGCGACGGGGCGGTTCCGGCCAGTTTTTCATCCATGCCAAAACGATTACACGGGCTGTCTGATCCGGCAAGGCCCTTGTCAGACTCGGGGAGAGACTGTATCTGCCCTTGCATGACACGGATTTTCGACATGGATGATCGCGCGCGCCTGCCCTGGAGGTTTTTTGGCGCCACGCTTACTGTTCTGGCCCGCCTATAAGGCGCGCCCATCCCTGTCACTGCCCATCATTTCCGAAGACAATCCACGGGAGAGGACCATGACCGCCCCGAAGACACTCTATGATAAAATCTGGGACGCCCATGTCGCAGATGAAGCCGAAGACGGCACCTGCTTGCTGTATATCGATCGCCACCTGGTCCATGAAGTGACCAGCCCGCAGGCTTTCGAAGGTCTGCGCCTGACGCATCGCAATGTACATGCGCCGGACAAGACCATTGCTGTGCCGGATCACAACGTGCCGACCACGCTGGACCGCGCGAAGGGTATCGAAAACGAAGAAAGCCGCATTCAGGTTGATGCGCTGGACAAGAACGCCAAGGATTTTGGCATTCATTACTATCCGGTATCCGATGTCCGTCAGGGTATCGTGCATATCGTCGGTCCGGAACAGGGCTGGACCTTGCCGGGCATGACCGTAGTTTGCGGCGACAGCCATACTGCGACTCATGGCGCGTTCGGGTCGTTGGCGCATGGTATCGGCACCTCGGAAGTGGAACATGTTCTGGCCACCCAGACACTGATCCAGAAGAAGTCGAAAAACATGAAGGTGGAAATCACCGGCAAGCTGAAGCCGGGCGTGACCGCCAAGGACATCACCCTGGCCGTGATCGGCAAAACCGGCACAGCTGGCGGCACTGGTTATGTCATCGAATATTGTGGCGAAGCGATCCGCGATCTGTCGATGGAAGGCCGCATGACCGTCTGCAACATGGCAATCGAAGGCGGCGCTCGCGCCGGTCTGATCGCACCGGATGAAACCACGTTCGAATATGTCAAAGGTCGCCCGCACGCGCCGAAAGGGGCAGCTTGGGAACAGGCGTTGGCCTATTGGAAAACGCTTTACACAGATGACGACGCGCATTTCGACAAAGTCGTGACGCTGAAGGCTGAAGAGATCGAACCGGTCGTCACCTGGGGCACCAGCCCCGAAGACGTGCTGCCGATTTCTGGCGTGGTTCCAAGCCCGGAAGATTTCGAAGGCGGCAAGATAGAGGCGGCCAAGCGCGCGCTCGACTATATGGGTCTGACCCCGGGTCAGAAACTGACCGATATCTCAATCGACACGGTGTTTATCGGATCCTGCACCAATGGCCGGATCGAAGATCTGCGCGCCGTGGCCGATGTGGTCAAGGGCAAGAAGATCAAGGACGGCATCCGTGCGATGATCGTTCCCGGGTCCGGTCTGGTCCGAGCGCAGGCAGAAGAAGAAGGTCTGGCCGATATCTTCGAAGAGGCCGGTTTCGAATGGCGTCTCGCGGGCTGTTCGATGTGTCTTGCGATGAACCCGGACCAGTTGTCAGAGGGCGAGCGTTGCGCTTCGACTTCGAACCGGAACTTCGAAGGCCGTCAGGGCTATAAGGGCCGCACCCATCTGGTCAGCCCAGCCATGGCCGCCGCTGCCGCGCTGACCGGTCATCTGACCGATGTGCGCGAGTTGATGTGAAACGGTGTGCCGGGCTGAAGTCCGGCCTACCACGGATGTAGGGCGGGCTTCAGTCCGCCACCCGTTCCAAGGAGAACAACCGATGGAAAAGTTTGAAAAACTCCAAGGTATCGCAGCGCCTATGCCGCTGGTGAATATCGACACTGACATGATCATTCCCAAAGTGTTCCTGAAAACGATCAAGCGATCCGGTCTGGGCGTGAATCTGTTTGACGAAATGCGCTATGATCGCGACGGCAACGAAATCCCCGATTTCGTGCTGAACAAACCGCAATATCGTGACACCCAGATTCTGGTCGCGGGTGACAATTTCGGCTGTGGGTCGTCGCGCGAACACGCGCCTTGGGCGATTGCCGATTTCGGCATCAAATGCGTGATTTCGACCAGCTTTGCCGACATCTTCTTCAGCAACTGTTTCAAGAACGGCATCCTGCCGATCGTGCTGCCGAAGGAACAAGTCGATATCTTGATGCAGGATGCCGAAAAAGGGTCCAATGCGCGGATGACTGTCGATCTGGAAGCACAGGAAATCACTACCTCGGATGGCGAAGTTTTTCCGTTCGAAGTGGATTCGTTCAAGAAGCATTGCCTGCTCAATGGTCTGGATGATATCGGCCTGACGATGGAAAAGGCGGATGCGATCAAGTCTTTTGAAGACAAGATGGCGATGGATCGCCCCTGGGTCTGATCCCGGTTCGAACCCAATGAATAGCCGCCCCGGCTTGGGGCGGCTTTTTCGTTTTGGCTGCTGAGTTTCCGGCTAGCATTCGATGGAAATACGGCGAAAGAGCCAATTTCGCCCATTGCGATCCATTTCGGATCTGCCACCAAATATGGGGGCGGCAGCGAATTATGGCGGTCCGGATGATGCAATCCGGCACCACTTTGCCCTGTAAGTGAGTGAGATTGCAGCGATTTCAACGCACTGTGCTTGAGGCACAGCGGCAAACAAGGCAAGATTGGGGCGAGAATGAGGCAGTCCGCCCAACGTGGCGGCATCAAGTTGGAAACAGGGTGCGGCAAAGAATTGCATCCGGCCAAGTTGAAGGGATCGGGTTGTGATTGAACGTGTGACAGGCGCGGCTAGCCGTGCATTCTTCATGGCGTTACTTATCGCTATGCCGTCCATGTTTTTTCCAGACACGACGGGCGATGCGACCGCTTTGGTGGTGTTGTTGGCCCTGCTTGCGGCCGTGATGACGTTTTTCGAATATTATACCGAATACCCTTCCGTGTTGGAATTTCGCGATGCCGCTCCGTTCAACCGGATACGGTTTGGAACGATCTTGACGGTGATCCTGGTGCTAAGCCTGATCCTGCATGCCCCGGGCCAATCTTCGGACATGGCCCAGATCGTGACGGCGCTGGCGCGAATCGGGGGTGATCTGGCCGATTTTCCCTATTCACCGGTGCGTTTAGCGCTGTTGACGCTGCCAGTGGACATGCCGGCGTCTGTGGTCGAAAATGTGCGTATGGCCGCCGCAGTGGCGTATGTGATTTCCGGGTTGGCGGTGCTGATTTTCTTTGCGCTGGTACATCTCAGCAATTGGCCGATGGGCAATGGCGCATTCAATGTTTGGGTCAATCTGCCGATGTTCGACCCGACCAAGGGCGATGTTTTGACCCGGCTGAACCGGGATGCCCGGATTAACGTAATGTTAGGCTTCATTCTGCCATTCTTGCTCCCGGCGGTGATCAAGGGCACGTCGGGATGGATTGATCCCAAGGCCCTGATGGGACCGCAGACAATGATCTGGTCGATGACGATATGGGCCTGTTTGCCTGCAACCTTGATGATGCGCGGCATCGCGTTGGGACGGATCGCCGGGATGATCGGCGAAAAGCGCCGCCGCGCCTATGCCGAGGCCAAGGTGCATACCGTCTGATCACGATCCTGATGGGGTGGCTTGTCGCCGCGTCCGCGCAGGCCGACACCATACGCATTGCCAGTTTCAACACCGAACTTGCCCGCAAAGGCCCGGGCCTTTTACTGCGCGATATCGGCAAGAACGATCCTCAGGTGACCGCAGTGCAACGGGTGATTGTCCGAGCCGGGGGCGATATCGTGGTCTTGCAGGGGATTGATTACGATTTTAATGGGCTTGCGATTTCGGCGCTTAGGGACGGGATTGCCGATCTGGGGCAGGAATACCCACATACCTTCGCGCTCAGACCCAATAGCGGCTGGCAAACCGGAATTGATCTGGATGGAGATGGCCGCATCGGCGGGCCGCGCGATGCGCAGGGCTATGGATTATTTTCCGGTCAGGGTGGCATGGCGGTACTGTCACGCTTTCCCATCCTGACCGACGAAGTTGTCGATCTGTCTGGATTGCTTTGGGCGCAG
Source organism: Thalassovita gelatinovora (assembly GCF_001458355.1). Taxonomy (GTDB): domain Bacteria; phylum Pseudomonadota; class Alphaproteobacteria; order Rhodobacterales; family Rhodobacteraceae; genus Thalassobius; species Thalassobius gelatinovorus. The sequence goes on from NZ_CYSA01000015.1 coordinate 528,996, forward strand.
CAGGAATGGGCCGAAGGACCACGCGCACCGGGTGTTTTGAGACCGCAAGCCGCAAGCGTGCAACGGCTCAGTTCGGTCGGGCATTGGGCGGTGCCGGTGTTGCTGCCCGGCGGCGGACGGATCACCCTTCTGGTATTTCACGCCTCACCACCGGTTTTTGACGGGCCAGAGGATCGCAACGGATACCGCAATGCCGATGAATTACGGCTGTGGCTGGCCTATCTGGATGGCACCGTGCCAGGGGCACGAACTGGGCCGTTCGTTATCGCCGGCGATGCCAACGCCGATATGGCGCGCGGCGAAGGGCGCAAACCGGCGCTGCGGGCGTTGTTGAACGATCCGCGACTGCGCGATCCTGTGCCTGTCTCGGGGTCGGGGCATGCAGATACGGTCATCTGGAAACAGACCGGCCCGATGCGTGTGGATTACATTCTGCCCGCTGCCGATCTGCCGGTTCTGGCGGCCGGAGTTGTGTCGCCCGGACCAGAAGATTCGTTCGCACCGGTGGTGGATCAGGCCAGCCGTCACCGGCTGGTCTGGGTCGATCTGGTCTTGGACCAATGAAACGCACCGCGCGGTGGGGTGTTTTTCAGATGGTGGAATGTGTCAGCTTCATCACGCCGTCGGGCAAGAGCGGCGCGATTGCCTTTGACAGCGCCTGTTCGACCGGTGTGTGTTCAAAACCCGGCAGTTGTTGGTTGAAAACGGACCCGTCCAGACGATGCGGCAGGTTCCACAGATACCGCATTTCAAACACCCCTTTCAGCATCGGTATGAAGGGGCGGACAAAGGCCATCGGCCACCAGGCCATTTTCTTCAGCCTGATTTGCCGGCCGGTGAGTTTTGAAATCTCTGCCACGATATCTTCGATGCTGAGCGTATAGCCAGGGAACGGGATGTCAGCGAAGCGGTCCAGTTCGTCGCGTTTTTCCGCCAAGGCCACAGCCGCCCGCACCAGATCGGGAAGATAGCCCCAGGCGTGAGGAATGTCGCTGCGGCCGGGCGAGGTGAAAGTACCTTTCGCTAAATTCTTGGCCATGATTCCGTCGAACCAGTTGCCCGACGCTTCGGTATCGAGAAAGTCGCCCGAACGCAGCAGAATGGTCCGCACCCCTTCGCGGCGATAGGCGTCTTCCATTTCGATCCGGATCCGGCCCAGAGTGTTTTGCGCCAGATGCGGCGTGTCGCGGCCCCAGAGAAACGGCGCGTCCGGCCCGAACACATAAACGTTGCCGGGAATGATCACCGTGGCGTCGTTCGCCAATGCCGCCTTGCGCACAGCGGCGTGCAGCGCGGGCACCTGTTTGCCCCAATCCTGATAGGGCGGGTTCCAGGCGGCGACGATAACATCGGCCCCCTTGGCTGCCTGTTCCAGCCGGTCTCGGCTGCGGTCAAATTTACGCACATTCCATCCGGCGGCGGCGAAGGCGCGCGCGGCATTGACACCGAAACGTCCATTGGCACCTAAAATCAATACTGTCTGTTCCATTTTTCGATCCTTTTTACTTCTCTGTAGAAAGGAATAATCCGTTCGCGTTTGAATGGATATTGCCAGCAAATGAAGATTATGTATTCATTCGTGCATGGCAGATCTGGATCAAACTGATTGGGCTTTGGTGCGCAGCTTTCTGGCGGTGGCGGAATTGGGATCGCTGTCGGCGGCGGCGCGGCAATTAGGTGTCAGCCAGCCAACATTGGGTCGTCAAATCCGGCAGATTGAAACCGATCTGGGCGCAGGACTGTTCACACGTCAACCGCGCGGTTTTGACCTAACCGAAGCGGGACAGTCAATTCTGCCTGCGGCCAAGCGGATGCAGGAGGCGATGAATGATATTGCCCTGACCGTCGCAGGGCACGACACCACCACAACCGGCACCGTCCGGATCACCGCCAGCGAGGTGGTGGCGTTGCACTATATGCCCGGGATCATGGCGAACATTCGCGCCGCTTTGCCGGGGGTGTGTATTGATCTGGTCGCCAGTGATCGTAGCGACAACCTGCTGTTTCGCGAAGCCGATATTGCCGTACGCATGTACCGGCCCGAACAGTTGGAAATCGTCACCCGCAAACTAGGCGAGATCAGGTTGGGGGTCTGCGCCGCGCGATCCTATCTGGATCGGTGCGGTCGGCCGCAAACGGCGCAGGAAATGATGGATCACGCGCTGGTCGGCTATGACCAAAGCGAACTGATCCTGCGCGGTATGCGCGCGATGGGCTGGCCGGCGACGCGGGATTGGTTTGCCACCCGCAGCGACGATCAGAATGTGTATTGGGAACTGATCCGTGCGGGGTGCGGTGTGGGGTTTGGGCAGCAAAGAATGATCGCCGTCGACCCCGAAGTCGAGTTACTGGATATCGGAGTGGAAATCCCGCCGTTGCCGGTCTGGCTGGCAGCACCGCAGGCAGTGCGTCACACGCCGCGGATCGCTGCGGTCTGGGACCAGTTGTCCGAAGGTCTGGCACCCTTCATTTCTTGACCCTCGGAGCCTCAAGGGATAGGCGTTTTCCAGAATTGTAATCCGAGGACCTGAGACATGACCAACCCTTCGCTTCTTATTCTGCCCGGTGACGGGATCGGCCCCGAAGTTATGGCCGAAGTGCGCAAGATCATCGACTGGTATGGCACGAAACGTGACATGGTTTTCGATGTCAGCGAAGGCTTGGTTGGTGGCTGCAGCTATGACGCGCATGGCACCCCCCTGACCGACGAAACCATGGAAAAAGCGCAAGAAGTCGATGCGGTTCTGTTGGGCGCCGTGGGCGGCCCGAAATACGACGATCTGGATTTCAGCGTGAAGCCGGAACGCGGGTTGTTGCGGCTGCGCAAGGAAATGGATCTCTATGCCAATCTGCGTCCGGCGCAGTGTTTCGACGCTTTGGCCGACTTTTCGTCGCTGAAAAAAGACGTGGTGGCCGGTCTGGACATCATGATCGTGCGCGAACTGACCTCTGGCATCTATTTCGGCGAACCGCGCGGCATCTTCGAAGAAGGCAACGAACGGGTGGGGATCAACACCCAACGCTATACCGAAAGCGAAATCGAACGCGTTGCACGCTCGGCCTTCGAACTGGCGCGCAAGCGCGGCAACAAGGTCTGTTCGATGGAAAAGGCCAACGTGATGGAATCGGGTATCCTGTGGCGCGCCGTGGTGTCGGAAGTGCATGAAAAGGAATACCCGGATGTGGAACTCAGCCACATGTACGCTGATGCGGGCGCGATGCAGTTGTGCCGTTGGCCCAAACAGTTCGACGTGATCGTCACCGACAACCTGTTCGGTGACCTGTTGTCGGATGCGGCGGCGATGCTGACCGGCAGCCTTGGCATGCTGCCCTCGGCCAGCCTTGGCGCACCGATGGCCAATGGCCGCCCCAAGGCGCTGTATGAGCCGGTACATGGTTCGGCCCCCGATATTGCCGGTCAGGGCAAGGCCAACCCGATCGCCTGTGTCCTCAGCTTTGCAATGGCGCTGCGCTATTCCTTCGACAAAGGCGATGAGGCCGACCGTCTGGAAGCGGCGGTGGAAAAGGTGCTGGCCGATGGCGTGCGCACGGCAGACCTGTTGGGTGAAGAAGGCGTAACGCCAGTTTCGACCAGCGAAATGGGCGATGCCATCGTCGCGGCGCTGAACGCTAGCCTATAAGTTCGGACTTGAAGAACAACAAAACGGCCCGCTTCGTCAGTGGGCCGTTTTTATTGGCATGTCACTTTTACGGGTCAACAAAAACCGTCGTAAATCATAACCGCAGCCCTTCGGCCGTTGATCTGAACACGTGCCTTCGCCCATTTCGGCGATACCACCGATCAATGACAACGAACGATCCAGCATCGAACCGTGTCAATTGGACCCGAGCATTTTTGGGTTTTTCATCTGTATCAGAATTTTGGATTTGAGCGCGTTAAGTTCGATCGGTTTGGCAAGATAGTCATCCATCCCTGCTGCAAGACATTTTTCGGCCTCACCTTCCAGCGCATTTGCGGTGATCGCGATAATCGGCACAGGCTGCGCGTTCCTATTCGTCTCCTCCGCACGAATTGCAGCGACCATTTCAAAACCGTCCATGCGCGGCATATGACAATCTGTCAGGATCAGGCCAAAACCCCCGTTTTTCCATTTCGCCAACCCTTCCATCCCGTCGGAGGAAAGTTCATGCGGATAGCCCAGAATTTCGAGCTGTTTGCTGAGAACCGCCTTATTGATTTCATTGTCTTCGACCACCAGTACGCTGCAGTCTTCGGGCCGCAGATCGGACTGGACATTTTTTACGTCTGACTCAGCGATATTGAACCTTCGCGGTTCTTTGCCGCTCAGAATTGCCAGCGCGGAATAGAATTCGCTTGTCATCATCGGATAGACTTGAATCCGATAAGTGTTTTGTGAAATCAGTCCCAACCTGTCGGACCTCACCGGACTGCAATGGATAAAACGGAGTTCGGGAGAAAGCTCTTCGAACCTTTTTTGATACCGGGTGCGCCTTTCAGCGTCCATCGGAGGGAAAATAAGGACCGACCGATCTGCGAGTGCGGGAATTTGCTTTTCAGCCTGATCCATATCGTCAATGAATCGGTTAACAATTCTGCCGGAGCCCAATGTTTGCGCCAGACCTTCGCGAAAAATTTCGTCCTCGACACCGTAGCAAACAACCTGCAACCCGGTCAGGTCAGGAAGGCGACTGGGACCATCAGCAGGTTCCAGCGGCAGGCTGACAATAACCTTGGTGCCTTCACCTTCCTGGCTTTCGACCCTGATACTACCCCCCATCAATTGGGTCAGGTTCTTGGAAATGACCAAGCCCAATCCGGTCCCGTCAACGCGACGATGGCTGGATTGTTCGCCCTGCATGAAAGGTTCAAACAATTTTGCCCGTACCTCGTCGTTCATCCCGACCCCGTTATCCTTGATCTTGATGACAAGCTGTTTGTCCCGGTCATTGTGTGAATACAGAATGACCATGCCCTTTTGGCCGCTCAAGTCTTTGGCCGAGTATTTTATGGCATTGCTCAACAGATTCAGCAGAATCTGGCGCAATCGTCCTGAATCCGCCCAAATCCATTCCGGAAGTGTATGATCGATCAGTAAGCGAAGTTCGCCTCCCTTCGCCGCTGCCATAGGTTGCAGCGTTTGAGAGACACCTTCGAGGAGAGGGCGCAATTCAACTTTGGATCGTTCAACATTCAGCTTCCCGGCCTCGATCTGGCTGGCATCGAGGATGTCGTCGAGAATCCGCAACAGCGCGAAGGCGGAATTTCGGATTGTCATAACCGATCGATCTTGCTGCGGAGTCAGGTCCATCGTTTCCAGCACTTCGATCATACCAATGATACCATTCATCGGAGTGCGGATTTCATGGCTCATATTGGCCAAGAATTCGCCTTTGGACTGTGCAGCGCTTTTGGCTTGCCGCAGCGCCGAGTTTGCCTGTTTTTGGGTACGGTTGTTGAGGAAGGAAAAATAAAACATCTGGATCAGCAGCAAGTAGGCAACGGTAATGTTGATACCCCATTGAACCGCGCCCACCTGTTCCGCGCTCAGGGCGTCATTGGGCATGCCCTTTTCAATACCCAGCACATCAAGGCTCAACGCGAGAAAGGCGACCGACGTTTGCAACAGCACGATGGTAAAAAGCGTTCGCGGTTCCTCGGACCAGGAAAACATAAGGAACGGGAAGCTGATAAGCAGGAAAAACAAGGGCTCGATCTCGATGCCATTGCCGAATCCTAATGCGATCGCCGGATAGGTCACAGTAAAGGCGAGGTTCCAATAAACCCGGGCCAGATAGTCCCATCGTATCCAATGCAAAATGCCGATCGGCAGACAGGCTGCACCGGCCAACAGCACCGCATTGACGTATGCCCCTTTGCCAATCCAAGTGAAATATCCAAGCCACAGGGTCAGCAAAACCAGCGCCTGAAGCAAGGCGAATTTGCTGAGCCTGACTCTTTGATCCAGATCCGACACGATCAAAGACTTTTTTGTCTGCTGCAACGTTCCACTACCCAAAATCCAATGACTGCTTGGTCGAATGTATATAAAACGACGGAGTTACGAACTAATTTAGCGGGCCGCCCGGTCAAGGCCTGCATGAGCAGATATGCCCAGCTAACGGGTTTTCTGAGAAACTCGGGACAGTTTTTCAGACAATGATTTCAATTCTATTGGTTTCGACAGATAAGCATCCATCCCGGCGTTGAGGCATTTTTCTGCTTCGCCTTCCAAGGCGTTCGCAGTAATCGCGATGATCGGAATATGGCCGGAATTACGAGCCTGTTCGGCTTTGCGGATTTCTTGGGTCAACTGGAAGCCATCCATCAACGGCATCTGGCAATCCGTCAAAATGGCATCAAACCGTTTGTTTTGCCACATTTCCAAACCTTCACGGCCATTTGAAGCGATTTCATGAGGATAGCCCAGAAGGTCCAACTGATGCGACAAGACGATCTGATTAACGGAATTGTCTTCGACCACGAGAATTTTGAAGTCCTTGCCAAGCTCCGGCACCGATCTGGCCTGTTTACCCACCCCCCGCGCCACAGACGTGTTGCCAAAGGATGTGGCCGCTACGCTATCTGCATCACCCCCCCCAAGCACGGAGATGGCCCGCAGCAGTTCGCTTGTCATCATCGGGTAGATCTGGATCAGATAGGTGCTTGGGTCCACCAGTCCGAACCGCGACGAGCGCGAAGACGAAAACTGTACGAATTTCGCCTGCGGAAGGGCCGCAGTTACAGCGGATTTCAGCCGGTGAAACAGCGCGTTGTTGGTGGCAGGCAGCAGAACGATGGGATGGTCTGAAAAGCTGTTGCCTATTTGGTCGAGTTCGTCCGTCGTCTTGCAGCTTGCAAAACGGGCCCCGGAGGTCGAAATCAGTCGTTTCATACCAGAGGAAGCGACGTCATCCAGAATATCGAAATACAGGACATCCAGACCGCTGAGATCCGGTTTCCGGCTAGGCCCGTCTGCCGGTTCCATCGGTAGATTTACCGTCACCACTGTGCCATCGCCCGGGGTACTTTTTACGATGATGTTGCCCCCCATCAGATCGATCAGACTGCGGGTAATCACCAAACCCAGCCCGGTACCGCCGACCAGCCGGCTGGAGGATGCATCCCCCTGAACAAAGGGGGAAAACAGTTTTTCCTGCACCTCTTTGGTTATCCCGATGCCGTTGTCTGTAAAGACGAAACGGAGGGTGTTCTTTCCCTGTTTTTCGGCCAGAAGTTTCACTTCGCCCTGATGTTTGGTCAGCGCCTTGGCGGAATATTTCACCCCATTGCTAAGCAGGTTGAGCAGAACCTGCCGCAGCCGCCCCGAATCCGACAAAATCCATTCCGGCAGATTGGGATCGATCAGCAGACGAATTCGCACGTCCATTTCATCGGCAGAGGTTTGCAGCGTTTGGGCCACGGATTCGATCAGCGGGTGCAGTTCGACCCGGTTTTTTTCAAGATCAAGCTGGCCTGCATCGACCTTGCTTGCATCAAGAATGTCATTGATGATCCTGAGCAGGGAAAAGGCCGAATTCCGGATCGTTCCGACCACCCGGTTTTGCTGATCATCTAGATCGGTGGTTTCAAGCACCTCGATCATCCCCACCAGCCCGTTCATCGGGGTGCGGATTTCGTGACTCATATTGGCCAGAAAGTCACCCTTCGCCTGAGATGCCGCATCCGATTTCGCCAATGCGGCATCAGCCGCATCGGTGGCCTTGGCCGCCGCCCATTCGGAATAGCCGAGTTCAAGCATCACCAGAATCGAGACGGTGATTTTCAGGCCCAGCGATATGAGCTCAGGCGAAGAGGACGGACGGCTTGGAGAGGTGAACAATACCGCGCGTATACCAACCAGACTGAACATGTGCGCGGCAATAGCCATGCACATTATGGTCGCGATGAAAACCACCAGCGTTTTGCGTTCTTCTTTCCAGGAAAAAAACAGAAAAGGCAGACTCAGCAATCCAATATACAGAAGATCAACGTTGCTTGAGCCACTGAAATACAACGTTGCAACGGCAACGATGACGATGTGAGACGCAAGATGGAAGACGCGCGCCGGATAATGCCATTTCGCCCGAAACAAGATCAATGCGATCATCTGATTGATCATCATGATCAGGATCACTGACAATCTTCCGAAATCCTGAACATACAGGAAATACATCGACCAAGGGATCGTCATGACGAGCCAGATGATAACCGTAAACCGGCTGATGCTGACCCGGCGATCAAGATTTTGTTTGGATCCTCGAGACATCAAAAATTGGGCCAATCAGGTTATTTTCAGGTTTGATAGTTGCAACCTTACAATCGATAATCGCGTGGAAAGCAGGCAGAACCAAGCGGTTTCTTTACCCGTCATCAGGGCCGCTGCAAGGGCAATCTACCATTTTCGGGGCGGTCGGAGACGGTTTTAGATGGTAGGAATTGCGAATCCATCGGCCCAACTTCCGCGTAGGCTTTTCCATTATGGGGCGCTTGACAAGACCCGTTGAATTGACGATAGAGCGACCACTTCAAGATTGCCGACAACAAGCTTTCCCGAGTTTGTAAATCGAATGCCGACAATCTCGATCGGAGTGTAGCTCAGCCTGGTAGAGCACTGTCTTCGGGAGGCAGGGGCCGGAGGTTCGAATCCTCTCACTCCGACCAATGAAACAAGGCGCCTTCGGGCGCCTTTGTTGTTTGTAAGACAGTGATCCTAGGTTCATTGAACCTGAGTGCTAGTCGAACTCCAGTGCGTTGGCAGCTTTGCGAAGGTGCTCCGGACTATTGCGCGCATAAATGGACGCCGTGATCTGCGTAGGCAAGGGAATTGGGGCGTAATCCGCGTTAACACGGGAACTGAAGCAGCGCATATTGCCTGCAAAAATTGCAACTGAATTGTAAATATTTGCAATATACGCAAGTAAATTTCGCAGTTACCCTTCTCTATAGAAATAAGGGAGGAAACTATGAAATCTTGCAGGTGGCGCATTTTATGCGCTGCAAGTGCTGTTGCACTTGCCACTTCGTTTAGTCCAGCCATTGCGGGCCCTGATGACGATACTCTACGGGCAGCGATGTCTGAGGAAATTCTTAATCTTGATTACAATTACACGACCAAGCGCGAGTATATTATTCTAGCGCAACTTACGGATGCAACGCTGTTTGAGCTTGATCCCGAAACACAACAAATGAACCCATCTATTGCCACAGGGTATGACTGGGTTGATGAAACAACGCTGGACATCACTTTGCGTGATGATGTGAAATTCCACGACGGGTCCATGCTTACAGCCGAAGATGTTGCTTATACCTATAACTGGATCGGCAGCACGCTAAGCGAAAGCAACGCGACTGGCGTTGTGGATCGCTGGCTTGAGACCGCCGAAGTGACATCGCCAACCACTGTACGATTTCATCTGAAATCCGTTTATCCTTTGGTTTTGCGCGATATGTCCAATCGGATCATGCTGCGTAAATCGGGCACTTATGACGGCAGCGGCGAAATCGATCGCGATGCAATGGCCAGCAATTTGATCAGCACTGGCCCATACAAAGTTGCAAGTTTTGAACCTGGGACCAAGTTGGTTCTGGAACGGTTTGAGGACTTCTTTGGCGATAAACCTGCAATTGGCAAAATTGTCGTGCGCAACATTCCCGATATCGGCACACAGCAGGCGGAATTGATGTCTGGTGGTCTCGATTGGATGTTCAAGGTGCCTCTTGATCTTGCGGAAAGCCTTGGCGCAACACCAATGGCGCAACATAGTTCTGGCGCTGATTTGCGTGTCGGTTTTCTTGTATTGGATGCCGCCGGCTACACAAATCCCGATGGGCCGTTGACCAACGTTTTGGTGCGCCGCGCGATCAATCACGCATTGAATACCAAAGAGATGGCAGAATATCTGATCGGGGGGTCGGCGGAAGCTATCCATACCGCGTGTCATCCTGCACAATTCGGCTGTGATCAAAGTGCTGCGGCCTATGAGTATGACCCTGCAAAGGCGAAAGAACTGCTTGCTGAAGCTGGATACCCTGATGGGTTTCCATTGGAAATCTGGGCGTACCGTGACAAAGCCGCATCTGAAGCGATTGCAGCCGATCTGACGGCCGTCGGGATTGAGGTTGATCTGCGTTATGTGAAACTCGGCAGTCTCAATCAGGCGCGTGCTGCGCGTGAGATACCAGCATACTTTGGCACTTGGGGCTCTGGCGGCACGTCGGATACTGCAGCCATCGCTCGCATTCACTTTTCAGATGAGTCAGACCGAAACATGTCTGGCGACGATGCATTGGCCGAGTTGGTTTTGTCTGCTGAACAGACGGCTGATCAAGAAAAGCGCAAGGAAATTTATTCCGAAGCTATTGGTAAAATCGCCAACGAAGCCTATTGGGCACCGCTCTTTTCGTATTCTGCCAACTATCTGTTGTCACCTGAATTGGAATTCCCGCTCGACCCTGATGGGTTGCCGCGCCTGCAAAATTCCAGCTGGAAATAATGTGACTTCTGCGAGGGCCGCAATTGGCCCTCGCACCGATAAGGATACTTTACATGTTGCGATATATCGCGCTGCGTGCCCTGCTTGCATTGCTGGTCGCCTTCACAGTCTCTTTGGCTGCATTCCTATTGCTCAACGTCGCGGCCGACCCGGCACAAGCCATCGCGGGTGAGGACGCAACTCAAGATGTTATCGACGCCATCCGCGCCCGCTACGGATTGGATCGCCCCCTTGCTGTGCGGTACTTCGACTGGCTTGGCGGTGTGTTGCACGGTGATTTCGGCGAAAGCTATTACTGGCATCAACCCGTGGCCTCGCTTGTTTGGGACCGTGCCGACGAGACAATTACATTGGCACTTTCTGCGCTGACCGTCACAATTCTAATCGCCCTTCCACTTGGTGCCCTGGCTGCGTTGAACCCGAATAGCTGGATCGATCGTTTTGCTCTTGGTGTTGCTGTGTCTGCACAAGCTGTGCCTAACTTCTGGCTTGGTCTTATTATGATCATCGTTTTCGGTGTTACCTTTCCGATTTTCCCTGTGTCTGGTGATGACACGTGGCGGCATTTCGTATTGCCAGCCTTCGTGCTCGGCGCGTCCTCTGTACCGGCTGTCATGCGACTGACCCGTACAGGATTGATCGAAGTTATGAGTGCAGACTATGTGCGCACCGCACGATCAAAAGGCTTTCGCGGGGGTGCATTGCTACGCCGACACGCCATGCGCAACGCATTGTTGCCCGTTATTTCGGTGCTGGCTGTGCAGTTGGGCCAAAAGTTCGGCGGCTCAGTTATTACGGAATCAATCTTTGCCATCAACGGTCTTGGACGCTTGGCGCTCGAGTCGATCCTTGGCGCTGATATCCCAACTGTGCAAATGCTGATCTTTGTCTTCGCCATCGTTTTTGTCACCATGAACCTGATCGCTGACATTCTGAATGCGGCGCTAGACCCAAGGATCCGCATCGGATGACCAATACAAACATTTCAAATGCTGTACTGAACGATGCTGATCCGCAGTGCGATGATGCCGAGCTAGGCATGCAAACCCCAGGTCAGATTTTTCGAAATCGTGTGTTGAACCACCGCGGGTTCCTAATCGGCTCTGGTATTATTGCGGCGTTGGTTCTGATCGCAATTTTTGCTCCGCTCATCGCGCCTCATGATCCGTATGTGCAATCCCTCTCTTCACGCATGTTGCCACCTGTATGGTCGGAGGGTGGAAGCTGGGACCATATCTTAGGGTCTGATCAAAACGGTCGCGATTACTTAAGTCGGTTGATCTATGGCACACGTGTATCGATCACAATCGGCCTCGGGGCAGCGACAGTGGGGCTGTTTATCGGCGTGACCCTTGGCGTAATTGCTGGTTATTTCGGAGGCTGGGTGGATCATGCGATTTCATTCTTGCTAACGGCGCAACTTGCATTGCCAGGCCTCCTTTTGGCCATGGCGCTGGTGTTCATTATCGGGCCATCAATCTGGGTGGTGATTGGCATCGTTGGTGTATTGCACTGGACCTACTATTTGGTGGTGACACGTGCAGCAACACAGCGCATTCGATCGCAAGATTTCATCGCGGCAGCGCAAGCCTCAGGCGCGACATCACGTCAAATCATTTGGCATGAAATTCTGCCAAACTTGCTGAGCTCAATTATCGTGATTTTCACATTCGAACTGGGCATTGCGATCCTTGCAGAAAGCTCACTTTCCTTCTTGGGTGTCGGTATTCAGCCGCCCACACCGTCGTGGGGCCTGATGATTGCCGAAGGAAAACAAGCCATGTTCTACCGTCCTTGGTTGGTTGTGCTTCCCGGTATCTGTCTCTTTTTCCTCGTGATCGGCGCCAACCTTATGGGCGATGGATTGCGCGATATTACATCACCGGAGGGCCGTAACGGATGAGTATTATTCTAGATATTCAAAGCCTTAATATCTCTCTGAGCCTTCCTACGGGCACACTTCATGCGGTGCGCGATGTGTCATTTACCATCGCGCGCGGCGAAAGTCTGGGCATTGTCGGTGAAAGCGGATCGGGTAAATCGCTAACTGCCCTTGCTATTATGCGTCTACTGCCACGCGGGGCAAATGTAACGGCAACGCAGTTGATGTTTGATGATCACGACTTGCCGATCTTGTCTGATGAAGCCTTTGCCAAGACCATTCCCGGCGTACGGATCGGCATGATTTTCCAAGAACCGATGACGTCGCTCAATCCAGTCTACACCATAGGGCGACAGATGACCGAAGCGGCTGTGGCAAAAGGCATGCTATCTGCTGCCGCCGCACGTAAAAAGGCCATCGACTTGCTGGATCGTGTTGGAATTCCCGATCCCGAAGCGCGGCTTGATCAATTTCCGCATCAAATGTCGGGGGGACAGCGTCAGCGTGTTATGATCGCCATGACACTCATGCTGGACCCTGATCTGTTGATCGCGGACGAACCCACCACAGCACTTGATGTTACGGTCCAAGCGCAAATTTTGGATTTGCTGGACGACTTGCGCCGTGAACGCCAGATGGGGATGATTTTAATCTCGCATGATCTGGCGGTGGTGGCTGAGCGCAGTGATAAGGTTGCTGTGATGTATGGCGGCGAAGTGATTGAACAAGGCTCCTCGAACGAAGTACTGCGCGCGCCTGCACATCCCTACACACAGTCTTTATTGCAGGCGATTCCGCATCTCGGCGGTTCGCCCGGACGGTTGGGATCGATCCCTGGCACAGTGCCATCGCTTATGCGCCCGCCCACCGGGTGCATCTTTGCGCCGCGTTGCAGTCATAGCCGCCCCGAGTGTTTCACAGCACGCCCACCAAAGCGTGCCCACGGTGGCGATCACTTGGCGACCTGTGTGCTGGAACAACCGCCAACCTTGCACAACCATGTCGAAGCTTTGCTTGGGTCTGGTGCGAAAGACGGCGCTGAAGATGTGCTGGTGGCGCAGAATGTCACACAGGTTTTTTACTCCCGCAAAGGGCTTTTTGGCCCCAAACGCGAGATACGTGCCTTGGACAACGTGTCCTTGTCGTTGAAACGCGGGGAAACATTGGCGGTGATCGGCGAAAGCGGATCGGGTAAATCCACGCTTGCACGCATTCTATTGGGGCTTTCTGTTCCAACGAAAGGCACTGTCAGCATGTTAGGCAAGGAAATTTCGACCCTCTCAGGGACAGAGCGCGCGTCTTTTGTGCAACCTGTGTTTCAAGACCCTTATTCATCGTTGAACCCGCGTAGGCGCTTGTCCGAAATTATTGCGCGTCCATTAGAATTGCGTGGTGAAGGTGATCATGCCTCGCGAACTAAAGCGATTGAAGCATCAATGGAACTGGTGCGTTTACCCAAACGTTTGCTGCATACCTATCCGTCGCAACTCTCAGGTGGGCAGCGGCAGCGTGTTGCCATTGCCCGCGCTCTTGTGACCCGTCCAGAGGCACTCATTTGTGATGAGCCGACTTCGGCGCTCGATGTTTCGGTTCAAGCACAAATCTTGAACCTGTTGGATGATCTACGCGCAGAAATGGGCCTGACCTGTTTGCTGATCACCCATGACATGGCCGTCGTTCATCAAGTCGCGGATCGCGTGGTGGTTATGTACCAAGGTCGCATCGTCGAAGAGGGGCCTGCCCGCGAAGTGCTGGCGAATCCCCAAGACGACTACACCAAACGCTTGCTTGCTGCGGCTCCTCGCTTCGAACCTGAACTGGAAGATGCCGAATGACACTGACACCCAGCACTCTTTTTGCCCGCGAGACCATTTGGCAATCGTGGCTTGATATCGAGGCCACCTTGGCCGAAGTACAAGCGGACATGGGGATGATCCCCGATTGGGCTGCTCAGGATATTCGTAACGCGGCATCTTTGGATGTTTTGGGTGCGGATGCTCTGCGGGCTGATATTGCGATCACGCATGCACCAGTTTTGTCGATGTCGCGATTGTTGGCGCAAGAGGCAGGGGACGCTGGGGCGTATGTGCATTGGGGGGCAACCACCCAAAACGTCATGCAAACGGCGCGCATCTTGTTGGTCCGTGAAGCAGATGCTGCAATTCGTGCGGCTTTGGATTTGGCGTTGTCTCGCCTTGCGGATATGGCCGAAACCTATGCGCACACCTTGATGACGGGGCGGACCAATCGTCAGCATGCATTGCCCATCACCTTTGGTTTTAAAGTGGCGGGCTGGATCGAAGAGTTGTCTCGTTCGCTTGATCGGCTAGAAGGTGGCGCGCGCCGTTTGTTTGTGCTGCCCTTTGGCGGCGCTGTCGGCGCGATGCATGCTTATGGCGGCCAAGGCAAAGACTTAAACGACCGTTTGGCTACCCGTTTGGGCCTGTCTCCGATGATCGTTGCTGGGCGTGCGGTGAACGATATCTTTGCCGATTATGCGGTGCAACTTTCGCTTTTAGCGATGAGCATTGAACGGATCGCAGGCGAGATCTATTTGCTGATGACCGAAGAAATCGGTGAAGTGTCTGAACGGCTCGACACGGGCACGATGGGGTCGTCGACCATGCCACATAAAATCAACCCGAAATACGTTGTCGGCGTTCTGTCCTCTGCCATGGAGCTACGTTGTCTTGCTGGGACCGCATTGGAAACTGGGCGCTCTAGTCACGAAGGCGACGCAGTACCCAATCAACTTGTCAGCAATTTGTTGGATCGCGCCGTACCTCTTGCTTGGACGCTCTCCGAAAGCTTTGCAGCACTGCTTGGGCGGACACAGGTGGATGCCTCGCGCATGGCGGC
This sequence comes from Thalassovita gelatinovora, assembly GCF_001458355.1. Taxonomy (GTDB): domain Bacteria; phylum Pseudomonadota; class Alphaproteobacteria; order Rhodobacterales; family Rhodobacteraceae; genus Thalassobius; species Thalassobius gelatinovorus. The sequence continues at coordinate 544,213 of NZ_CYSA01000015.1, forward strand.
AAATGCACACTTGTCCGGCGGTGCAATTACGACCGAGAAACTGATGATGATGCTTGCGCCCAATACAGGGCGGGCGGAGGCCCATGATCTGATCCACCATGCGTTAGAGCATCACGCGGGTCCTGAGGTTACTGTCGCTGACGCCATGCTTGCCGATAAAGCTATCACAGCCCATCTGAGTGAAGGCCAAATTCTAACCGCGCTAGACCCTGCAGGTTATATTGGGGACAGCGCTCGCATTGCATGTGAAGCCGCAGCTTTGGCGAGAGGCCTCATCAAGGCGGATTAGATCAAATATATCAGATCGCGTACGGTGTGTTCCGCGTCGCGGCGTGCTTCGATATGCGCACACATGCCATCCAAAATGACCTCGGACAATTCTGCCCGTGGCCCTTTGGCGTGAACGCTTGCGTAAGTCAGCCATTCATCCGTGCCAATTGGGCGCATCGCGAGGCCATTCATCGCGGCTGGAGACATCATCACGGGATCAATCAAGGTCAGGCCAAGGCCTTGGCGCACCATCTCTACCGTCACCAATGTTGACCCTGTTTCAAAGGCGATCTCAGGTCTTAGGCCAGCTTTCCCCATCACTTCGTCAAGTCGCGAGCGCCAGCGTTGTCCTGTCGCAAGTGTCACCATTGGCACGCCGTCCAACATACGGGGATTGATTTCAGCCTCGTTTGCCAATGGGTGATCGATTGGCATAAGCAAGCATAGCCGTGACCGTAAAAGCGGCATGACATCAAGCGGAATGATTTCGTTTTCAAGCGGCAGGGAAATCAGTCCGATATTGTAACCACGCACCGCCACCTTGCTTTCGATCTCAAATCGGCTCTCAACGTGAACCGTACAATGAAGATCGACACCTTGGTTGCGCAATTTCGCGATGGTGGGCACGAGCAGCCCATTGGCCAGCGGTGCTGCAGTTACAACAGACACCCATGTGCGGGTCCGGGTGCGAATATCGCGGGCAATTTCTGGAATTTCATCGATGCCATCGAGAGTATTTGAGATTTGCTGATAAAACTGAACGCCCTCGTCGGACAACTCCAGATTTCGTTTGTCACGAGAAAACAGAGTAAGTGAAATCTGCGCTTCCAACTGGGTTATCAACCGGCTGGCGGCTGAGGGTGATAAATTTAACCGATTAGCCGCCTGAGAGAGGGAACCTGTCGCAACAATGGAACGAAACAGACGTAGACTTTTGATGTTCAAAGTGGCCCCCTTTCTTGTGTTTTGTGCAACTAACTAAGCAATCAGTTAGTTTTGATCAAGTCAGGTGTTGTCTCGGCTAATATCCATCGCCTGCTTTTGTTGCTGATCGCGCATGTCTATTATCGCTTAATCCATACTTCGCTCAGTCCTGTGACTGAGTATCCAGTTCGAGATTCCACAACCAACTTTAGCGAACAAGCCGCGCCCGAAAAGACAGCGGCGTTTTTTGGGGTGGATTTGTCAACTTTGGGTAAACCCTGAAGACCATAATCGGTGCTATTTTACCCCATTTCAGCGTAGGGAGTTTTCCGACTATCTTAGTCATGTAAACCAGCGGCAACCTTTTGCAAATTCAACCGCTCCACTTTGACCGGGATTCGGCGAGGCGCGGCGGTCGCGCCATTCCTCGCCGCCGGCCTGATTCACGATCCTCTTATGCCTACCGTGGCTCACAGATACGCCGCAGCAACTGCACCCTGCGCAACCCGGCGGCCTGGCGAACCGCCATGCCAAACAGGCGGAAAGCTTCACCTATCGCCTACACCTTGAGTAAATCTTGATGGGTTGCGAGGTATGGCATTGACCCTACTCATGTCATGTTCAACCGCCTGCAACAGAAGGGGGTTCATGACGCGAAACCAGACGGGTGGAACCAACATCATGCAGAACAAGCCGGGAATGCCCGCTGGCAATTCGGGTGTGTTCTCAAGATGCGCAAGGTTCTGAAACGGACGTTGCGCATTGGCATGGTGATCGGCGTGACGTTGCAGATTGAAGAACAACAGATTTGAAAAAAGAAAACTTGAGCTCCAGGAATGCTCTGGCTTACAGGGCTCTCGCTTGCCATCAACCACGCGTCGCAACAGCCCATAATGCGCGGTGTAGTTTGCCATCGATATGGAAAACCACGCAACAAAGCAGTGCAGCGCGTAAAACCCAAGAACGCTGACACCAAATAGCGAAACCAAGATCAAGACAATGATCAGCGTAGCCCCCCAGCTTTTAAGCAACCTGTTCTGAACGCACAACCAGTTGTGACCACGGCGCTTTAGGCGCGAATTCTCGGTTTTGATCGCTCCGATCAGGACGCCCGGAATTTCGCGCAGTGCAAAGCGATAGATGCTTTCATTGTAACGAGAACTGGCCGGGTCTTGGGGGGTCGCGACGTTCTTGTGGTGCCCGATATTGTGTTCAATTCTGAAATGGCCGTAGGCAATCAGCGCAAGCGCAAATTCGGCCATAAGCTGATCGCGCTTGGCCAATGCGTGCCCTAACTCATGCGCGACAAGCACGATCAGCGAATGAACAAACCCAATGCCAATCGTAAAGGTCACCCATTGAACCGGTGTGAATTGGCCACTTGTCGCGATTGCACAGGCCGCCAACAGCCCCAGCGCGTAAGATGGCACGATCAGATGCAACAAACGCCGATAGAAAGGGTCATTTTCCAGATCCAGCAAGACCTCGATCGATATGTTTCTTGTGTCCCTTCCGATGAAATGGTCAACCACCGGCGAGACCCCGAACAATAACACCAACGGCGTCACGGCCACCGCCCAGACCGGCGCCCCCATCCATTGCAGCCCATACAGGAACGGGGCCAGTCCCGGTGCCATGAACCCCAACACCCAAAGAGCGCGACGCGGGTCAAAAGGGAAGGTTGAGAAGGTATTCAATGCACAACTCCGGGCATGGTGAATGAAGTGAGATCGGACGACGACTGAGTTATCGGCTTGGATTGAGAACAGGCGCAGGTCTAAGGATGATCAGGATTGCCAGACCTACGATACCCACCGACAGGAACGGTGCGTAGACACCTCCGATCAGAAACCCGAGCGTGTAGCACGGAGCCAGAAACCCACAGGCAACCAAAGCGCGGCGATTGATGCCCCCGAAGACAAGGAACACCGGAAACACGGCACCGATTAAAAACAGGAATGACCGGTAAATCAGATCCCCAAATGCAACGGTAAACTCTGGGGCAACGAAGGCGACGGCGACATGCAACGCGTAGATCAGGAATATGAACCCGCCCAAAGGCAACCTGAGCCTGGCTTCAGCCCAAAGGCTGCCTTTTAGTTCGCGCAGATGCGCAGCCGTCGTAAAAGCCGTTTGAAGGACAAGCAGGCCCACCAAAATGGCCAACGCCGCCCCCCCCTGCCCTACAAGAAGGCCCGAAAGGATGGGCGTCGCAAAGAACATACCAGCCATCAAGACCGCAAATAGTCCACCGATTCCTATCACAAAACTCAACCGCGGATAGGGGCTGTTTGCATAGGCGCGATGAAACGTCAGGTCAAAATAGGGTGCCAGCAAAAACCCAAACGCAAGCGGCAGAACGGAATGGATAAACCCGTCGGAAACCAGAGGCGGCGGCAAAATTTGGGCGGGATATTCAATTGCAATCGCAAAAAGAACCAACGTGGCCGCAAACACAACGATCGACATACCGATAAGATGCCGCCGTACCGCATAAAATGCGCAGGTCAAGACAACAAATCCGATGAGCGGTAAGGACGAGCCGATCAAGGTCGAGATCCAAGTGATAAAAGCAAAATGATACACGACAACAACGCCGGAGAACGCCTGCGCCAAAGATGCGAACCGACCTAAAAACCGCGCTCGTTTCTGATGATCCATCACAAACCCAAACAGAGTTGCACCGGTGACATTGAGGACAACGAAAACCGCAAACGCGATCTGTCCGAACTCAGCTTCGAGCAAAACGGGGAAAAACCCGCCAATGCACCAAAACCAAGAACAGGCGAGGAAAAACGCAGATGACAGAACGCGCATCAATCATCCCTCTGCACGGGCCAGACATGAAACCGCACTTCGCCACGGCCGATACGTCGACCCGTCTCTCCCGGGTGTTTGCCGCACGCATAAACATTGACCTTCAGGTCTGTATTAAAGGGCTTAAGTGCGTCAATTGCATGATCCAGGTTCTCGCTGATCGGCTCTACCTTGAAATGCAGGCCGTTGGTCGACGGCAGCATGAAACGATAGGTCGCGTTCCGGCACACCATACGGTGTCGACCATTTGTCCGCATAAACAGATAAGACCCCGCTGCCAGTTCCAAATTCGCCAAAAGTGCCGCGCCGCCAACGGTGCCATAGGCATTTCGGTTGATCCTTCGGTGCGGCACTTCAACAAAAAAATCTTCTGTCGAGTAGTTGATCTTCATACCCATCCGCCAAACCAGTGGCAGGAACAAATACGATAGGACCGATCTGAGAAATGGCGAGCGGATCGTCGCCCGGTTGAGGGCACACTCCAATTCCGGGCTGGCCCACTTAAATCCTCTGGCAGGCGCGCGATATCTTCTTTTCTGATGAATTTCCGACACGTCCAATACAATGCACCCCTGTTCTGTGAATACCCAGAGTAGATACGATGGTAGATTTCACAGCGTTTTTGATAATGCGAGAAGCCAGAATTGTGATTTGTTGCTTGCAGCCTGAACCGTTTCGCAGGCGAAAACCATTTTGGCTAGGTCCCGAGACTGCACTGGCTGATCGCAAATTATTACAAAATCCTCGTTTTCCGTTTCCGCAATGCCCTGTTTGATATAAGTGATTTTAGGCATCTAGAAGCCTGCAAACACCAATATCCTGATATTGAAAGTTGAAATGACGAACCGGGATTTGATCAAATCAACGCTGAGCACAGCCATCAGAAAGCTGGAACTGAAACATCTGCTTGCATTCGAGGCGATCTATTCCACGCGCAACATTTCGCGCGCGGGGCAGGCGTTGGGCTTTGCTCAACCGACGATGTCGAACCTTCTGGCGCGCCTTAGGGCGGTGTTTGATGACCCTCTGTTTTTGCGCCAACCACGCGGTGTTCTGCCAAGCGCGCGCGCTGATGAATTGATTGAACCGATCCGCCGGGCGTTGCATGAGATCGAAAGCATTACCGCCCTGCCCACCGTGTTCGATCCGTCAAATGACACGCGGGAATTCCGGCTGCATATGCTTGATATTTTTGAAACGACCCTAATGCCGCATCTTGTTCGCAAAGTGCAGCCCTACACAGGGATCAGCTTTCGATTGCTGTTGGCGCCCAAAGTACCGATCGCGGATGCGTTAGAAAGCGGCGATGCGGATCTTGCCATCGGGCTTCCTCCAGCGAATGTGCCCGATCTGAGATGGGAAGAATTGATGGCGATGGATCTGGTTGTGATTGCCCGCAAAGATCATCCGGAAATCAAGGGAGCCATCACCAAAGAGCAGCTTCAGAAGCTTGGCCATGTTTCAATTGACATGGCACCAGGCGCATTGGCGAATACGCATTTGTTTCGGTTGGCAACGCGAACAGAACGACGCGATGTTGTGCGTGTTTCCCGCCCCTCTGCCATCATCGAAATTGTCGCGAAAACGGATCTGATCGGCTATGCTAATCGCTTGCATGTCGAGGCGTCGCCGCTCCGGGATCAGATACAGGTTCTGCCCAGCCCTACACCAGCCAGCAACCAGCAATTCCAAATGACCTGGCATCATCGCAACGAAGCTGACCCGGGGCTGAACTGGCTAAAGGATCAGGTGCGCGCAACTTTGTCGGAGGTTCAGGCAGATTTGGGTCTTTGATCAAACAGCCCAGCAAAGCCAGCCCCCTGTCAATGATGGGTTGTTCGATCTGGCTTGGAAACCCGCCTTGATGGGCCGTCCGTGCAGTGGCGACCTGATAAGTTCGGAAAAGCGTAGATGTCCAAGAGTCTGAACTCATCCAGCTTCAGCCGACAGCTGTTGGTTCTTTTGACAGGGGGCTTTGTTCTGGATCATCTGGATCGGCACATTTTGTCGATCACGCTCAACCAGATTGGCCTGGAGTTTCAGCTGAATGATTTACAACTCGGAACCCTTTCGGGTGTTGCTTTTGCGGTTGTCTATGTGGTTCTGGGATTCCCGCTCGCCCGTATGACCGTGCCGGGACGGCGCAAAACCATCATTGTCGGGACCCTGACAATCTGGAGCATGATGACCGCGCTGATGGCCGTGGCCGGTAGCTATGCACAACTGCTGATGGCGCGCATTGGCGTCGGTGTGGGCGAGGCAGGTTATACGCCAGCGGCGCACTCAATGATCATCGACAGTTTTCCCGAAAAGAAGCGGGCCTCCGCCTTGGCGGCGTTTTCAGCAGGCAGTAATATCGGCGTTTTCTTTGCCTTCATTCTGGGTGGCATCGTTGCTGCGAAATTTGGCTGGCGCGCGGCATTCCTGGTCGCCGGTGTGCCGGGCATATTGCTGGCGCTGGTGATGGTCTTTCGGCTTTACGAACCAAAAACAGCAGCAGAACCGCAGGAGACCACATCAGCGCCACCGCCAACTTACCGCGGTATCGCACGGCGATTGTTGCGCGACCGCGTGACTCGCCATGTTTTGATAGGCAGCCTTTTGGCGGCAATGGTCAGTTATGGGGCCCTTGCCTGGGTGCCGATGTTCCTTGCGCGTTCACACAATTTGGGCATCACGCAAATCGGTATTTTTCTAGCGCTTGTCATTGGGATCGGCGGCGGGTTGACGACTTGGTTTGCCGGTGTTCTATCCGATAGGCTCGCGGCAAAGGGGGCATCCCGCCGGATGACCTTTGTAGCGGCTACAATCCTTGTCGCCAAACCCCTTGCAATCACTGCTTACCTGACCGATTCAGCGGCGTTGACCCTGACTATGTTCGTCTTGCCCGCGATGGCAGGCGGGATCTATCTTGGCCCTGCTTTTGCACATATTTATCACCAAGTTCCCCCTGACGAAAAACCCATGACCACCGCAATCATGATGTTCACATTGAATCTTATCGGCCTTGGTCTTGGACCCTTTTTAGTTGGCTTGATGAGCGAAACATTAAGCACGCAGGCGTTTGAGAGCATAGCGCCCCGGGATACCCTGAAATACGCGCTTGCTGCGTTGCAATTTTTCGGTCTTTGGGGCGCGTATCATTTTTGGCGCGCAGCGGCTTTGATGCGACAGACCCAGAAAATCGCTCAGTCAAGGCAAAGCGTCGAGACTCAAACGTGACCAGCGCAATATGCCGGTGTTTTCGGAAACTTTACAAATGGCCAAAGCTGACATTGTCACTTTAACGTCTGCAGCCCAGCGAGAGCCCACATCCGTTAACGCAGGCAAAACCAGCTTCCCGTCCCGCACCACCGCGTTTACCGTCGCACCCTCCACCAACGTCTCGGCCACGATCCGGGCTTTCTGTACCGATCAGGTTGATGTGGTGGCGCTGGCATCAAGAAAGGCTCGCCGCGCTGCGCAAGGCAGCTTCGAGCCCAGACCTACCAAGCACATCGCATTGCGGCACTCAACCGTTCGCACTATGTTCTCCGGTGTGCAGCTCCAACAGGAAGGTCCAACTCAATATGAGATCCACTCTAAGAGCCAAGGCAATTGCGGTCTGCAATGAAAAAGTTGCCAAGAAGGGTGAGACTGTAGGCCTTTCATTCTATGCATTTTTCGCCAACAAGAATGATGATCCAGAGTTGCTTATGGAAGCGGCTGAATGGTGGATCAAAATACATGAGCTTGATCACTTTGAGAAGGCCGTGAAAATCCGCGATATGATTAGCTCGGGCGTTTGAGAAACGGTGGTTTCGTCAGCACCGCTGGAACCCGCCAAACGCTGCAAGAGTGGCAGGAGGATTACAACTGGCGCAGGCCACATTCAGCTTTGGGGAACCTGACGCCGATCGAATTTTTACAGAGAAGGGTCATGAACAAGATGGCCGCTTAAGGTCAAAGATTTAACCCCAAGGACGCTGCACAAGCTTGAGGGGACTTGGAGCTCAGGTCAGGGGCTTATTTGACCTGCGGTGCAGCTTTGTTTTCGACCGCTGTATCCTCGGTCCAGGATATCCGCAGATCGACCCGGCAAGCGCCATCCAGTCGGTCCGCCTTGATCCGCAGGGTCATCAGCCCTTCGATGGGCAAGCTCAGTTCATTGTCGTCGTCGCTCAGGGTGATCTCACCAGCCGCGATACCCTTGGTCAGGGCGTTCAACAGCGCCTTGACAGTCTTGCGGTCCTGTAGCGATTCGTGGCGGAATTTGCCGTCAGGGAGGTTCATTTGGGACGCCTTCCGACGGCGCTGTGTTCGGGGTGGAAATGCTTCGCCTGCGGGAAATCGGCACTTAATCCGATGATATCGCCGCTGGGATAGATCAGCGTTGCCCCCATGCCAATGCCCGACAAACCTTCCAACCGGCGCGAGGCACGGTCGAGCGTCACGTCGGCTTCCAGATGCAGCAATCCGCGCTTGGCCAGCAGCCGCTGACCCTGATGGTTGTTCACATGTCCCTGCACGACCATCTTGATCCCTTTCCCATGAAGACAGCGTACCCCACCTTCGGTCAGGTGCTTGTCGGTTTCACGATACTTGGTGCGGACAAGATTGGCCACTGGGCCGAAGTAGAAGGCAAAAGGGTCCAGCCGGGCCTCGTGGCGAAACCGGGCATTGACCGCGTCGGGGCCGCCTGCGGCCAGCAGGGTACACATCGCATCGTCCAGACCGGCATGCACAAACAGCAACGACCCGCTGCGCTGGATCACCTCCATCCGGTCATAGAACCATGCATAAGCCCCGTCCCCTGCGAGGAACAGTTTCCGGCACATCAGCGCAGAGGCATAGACCATGCGCATCGTCATCCCGGCCTTGGCGACTTCGGCATCGAATTGGCCGCGCTTGGCCTGCAGGCGGCGCAATTCCTTGTCGATCGCGCCGGCGGACATATGTGCGGAGGCAAGATTCGGGAAGGACCGCGCCCATTTTTTCGTCGGGAATATCCTAGCCCGGCAGGCCGCTTCGTCAGGCAGATCGCGCATCAACGCGGCGGTCGGGAATCGATCCCAGACTTCGCGCAACAAGGGCACGGTTTTACGCCCCATCCGCACGAAAAGATGTTCGGTCAGCGGGCTGCGCGGCCCGGTCAGCGCCTGCACCGCCAACATGAATCGCAGATCGTGATTGCCCGCCAGCAAATGCACATCCGCGCTGCTGACAAACAGCGCGGCCAGCGCGTCGAGCATGTCGAGATTGCTTGGCCCCTTGTCGAGGCAATCACCCCCGACCACGATCCGCGCCTGTCGCCCGAACCGGGTTAGTTCGAAATCCGCCGGGTGCGGGCCGGTGCGCTGAATGGTTCCAGCCGCAGCCAAAGAGCGCAGGAACCCTTCGGCATCGGCATGGGGATCAGACAGGAATACGATCGGGCGCCCCGGCCATTGCCAGCCGCCGTGCGCAGCGGCAGTTTTCAGGCTTTGCTGCACATCGCGCAGACTGTCATGGGTGCCGCCGCCGGAATGCCGTTCGGCCAGCGGCCAGGCCGCACAGTGCCTTGGCAGTGCCGAAAAATCACAAAACGCATCGTGAACGGGCGGCAACAGCGCGGCAGTATACTGCCGCATCATATCTTGGTCAGCCAAGGGTGAGGTCCTCAGTCCAGCGCAGTTTCCTGTCTGCGGCGGGGCTTCCATGCGCCACCGCATTGGACCCATGTATCATTGCCTCTGTAACACAAAAGTAACGGCCGGGCGTGATACATGCTGAATCCGGCGATTTCTGCAAGGGTCAGCACGCCCAGATCATGCGCCGCGTGCCGGAAAGCGGCGCCGTGACCGAAAACCAACGTCAACAGGGGCAGTTCCGCACTGGCCGGTTGCGCCACCAAATCGCGCAGCCATGCCGCAACCCGCGCACCGGCCATTCCAAGCGATTCCGCCCCGTGCAGCGGCAACCGGTAGTCCCTGTCTGCCTTCCAACCTGGTGGCGGGGTGTCGAACCGGGGATCGGCACGCAGCACCTCCTCGATTTCACCGATCGTCAGGTTGGCCGCGCTGCCAAGGGCACGTTCCGACAGATCCGGCGTTTGCCCGATCGTCAGGTCATGGCCTGCGGCTGTCAAGGTTTCAGCGACGGTCTGCGCGGTCTGCCACGCGCGCAATTGCAGCGATGAATGGGCCACCGGATCAAGCCGCCAGCCGTTTTCATCCAGCAATCGGGCGATCCCGTCGCCGCAGGTGCGAGCCTGCGCAATCCCTGTTTCGGTCAATGGGTAAGGTTGCAGGGCGCTTGGCGTATCATGGCGCTGATCATAGGCGCCGTGCCGTATCAGGGCAACGATACGCCCGCTCATCCGTCCGGTCCCAGCAACCGCTTGCCCACAGTGAAAAGCGCGTCGAAATCAATCCGACCGGATACTTCACTGACCCGGACCCCCTGCAAAGCGGCTAGATATGGTGCCGGATCGAGCGGTGCGCGGTCGGTCAGGAAATGTCCCGAAGCATCTTCATAGAACGGTCCTGGGCTTTTCATGATCGCGGCAAGCAGGTCGGGCCTGTCGTCCAAGCTCACTTCTGTCACGGTGGTCGGGGTGGTTTCGTCGCGCTGCCAGTTCAGAACCCAGAAATCGGTCAGGGGCACATCCAGCCGCACCCGACCGGGGCCATATATGTCCGGTATAATGAGGTCGTATTTTTCTTCCAGATTCCACAGCTCCCCGGCTGGCATGGCGGTCAGTTCGGCCAGACGATCGGCCGACAGTATCGGGCGCAGTCGCGGATTGTGCAGAATGGTGCCCGGATTGATCCGGGGATGCTTGGGGATACCGAGCGCTAGCGGAACCGGGTTGCCCGACCGCACCATTAGGCGGTCATTGGACACGAAGGCGGTGCCGGGAATATCCATCATTCGCAGAATCGAGGTCGACTTCCCCCCCCCCGACAACCCGGCAATGGCCAACGTCACGTCTGGCGTCGTAACGGCTGCCGCGTGACAGATCTGCCAGCCATCGCGCAGGCAGGTGTTCAGGATCTGCGTATTGATGAAATTGATCATCTGGCTGGGATTGTCGCGCACCGGGCCGAAAGCCACCAACGCCGCGCGCGATTGCAGGAAGGTCACGCCGGTCCGCCGCTTGTAGATCAACCGCCCATCCGCAAGGTCGTGAACGGCGTCCTTGCGCCCGATTTTGCCCGGATCACGCGCCCAGTCGATCCAATCGGGGGCCGGATCGAGCGACTGCCCGTCCAGAATATCGATTTCGATATCCGCTGGCCCGTCCCCGGTTAGGATTTCGGCGAAATACTGTGCCAATTCGGTCCGCAACGGGGTGCTGCACTTGACCCGCAGGCGCAATGCGCCGACGGCGATCAGTAGCGGCGGCGTGCCCCGCAGAGCCGACCGGTCGAGCCGGTTCAAGACATCAGAAACGGTGTGCAATGTCATGCCGCGACCTCTTTGAGGACATGTTGAGCCAACAACGCCGCCGCATCCAGACCGCACCCGTCGCGCGCGCCGCGAAAGCCGCCGAAGGCAGAGACTTCGAAAACGATCGGGCCATCTGCGGTCATCGCCACGTCCACGGTGGTGAAGCTTAGCCCGAAAGGAGCCTGCGCCCGGCGCGCCAGATCGATCAGATCAGGGGCCGGAGCATAGGCCGCGTATTTGCCACCGCTGTGAATGGTGGTGTTCCAAGTCTCGGAGGCCGAGACCCGCGCATAGGTGCACAGATAGTCACCGTTGAGAAACACCATTCCCAGATCCTGTCCCGACAGATCCAGTTTTTCCTGAATATACATCACTGGGTTTTCGGCAGCGAATTCGCGGATTTGCTCGGCCGCACCTGCCCCCCGGTCGATCACGCACATGCCGCGTGCCTTGGTCGAATAGAGCGGCTTGAATACCGCGCTGCCAAAGGTTTCGACCGCCGCTTCGGCTTGGGACAGGTCTTCGGTCACGCGGGTGCGCGGCATCGGAATATCGGCCAGCCGCAGCGACACGGTGCAGGCCAACCGGTCGATCAGCCGCAGGATCGCTTCGGGGTTTGAAAAGACCCGCACACCGCGGGCTTCGGCGATGCGCAACAGTTCCAGCCGGTCCAGCACATGCGGGCTATATATTTCACTGATCTTCTTGACGATGAGCGCATCATAGCTGCACAGGTCTTCGCCGTCATGCATCAGCGACCCGGTATCGAGATCCAATACCACCCGGCCCATGTCGATCACCCGGCGAATCCCGGTATGCGCTTCGACCGCGTCGGCCAAGGTCTCGGTCGACCATTTCCCCGGAATCCCGATAACCCCGATCTTTGGTTCAGCCACGAAAAAGCTCCTTAATCGGCAGTTTCAGCCGGTTTTCCTTGCCCGGCGGACAGGCGATGGCGGTTTCCAGCAGGAACCGAGCGCGCACGAACATCCGCCGGGCGTGTGATTTGTCAAAAACGAACCGGGTCGAGGTGGCAAAACTGCGCGCCAACCCCAAGGCCAGACGATATTCGAACGTCTTGTCGCCTTGTGACCGGGCGAATTTGGTGGCCATATCATGCACGTTGGCCGCCACCTGCGCCACCCGGCGTCGGGTTTGCGCATCATGCGCCTGAAGCCGGTAGTTAGACACCATGAACACCGCCACGTCCTGCACGTAATCCATGAAACGCGACCGATGAAGGTCGATGAAATGAATTTTCATTTCGGGCGCATCGAAGATCACGTTATCGAGGTTGAAATCACCGTGAATATGAACCGAAAAAGGCGCGGACAAATCGGTTTCGCGTTCAGCGGCACGGCCCACCAGCGTTTCGAACCCGTCCAGATCAAGATCGCCAATCCGCGACGCGCCCGTTTCGAAACCGGGATGAACCCGGAAGACATCGGGCAGCCGTTTGCGCAGCTGTTTCATCGATGCCATCTCGGCCGGTTCGTCAGTCCGGGTGCGTTTCCAGATGTCGCGCAGCGTCTTGGCCAACACGGTCTGTGCCTGTTCCAAAAGGGCATCGCTTTCGCCCAGCAGCAGCTGCTCAAAGGTCTGTCCGTGCAGATATTCGATCAACAGCGCGGCTGATTGACCGCTTTTTTCATAGGACAGGATCTTGGGGGCCAGCCCCGGATAGATCGAATCCCAGCGTTTTACACCGGCGCGTTCTTCGCGCATCTTGCCCAGTTCCCCGTCCTTGAACACCGCATCAAATGCCATCCCCGTGGCATCCTTGGACCGAACGCCCGAAATCGTGCTGCCTGACCGGGTTTCTGCCAGCGGTTCCAATTCCAGATCACCGGTGGTGCCATCTGTATCAGACAGGATATTGCGGAGTGAAAAATAGCGCTCGAAATGAACCGATTGCCCGATGCTTGCGGATAAGATCGCTTCACTTGTCGATTGCAGCGCTTCGCCCATCCGGTGGATTTCATTGGCCGCAAGCAGGCTGTTCGCCAGATCCTCCGTGTGTTTGGATTTGCGCATGTCATGAGTATATGTATCGAACAACTGGTCATAAAGCGCGTCCAGATCGCTTTTGGTCTGACCGATCTTGATCGCCATATCACTGTCGCGCGTATTGATCGCGGGCAAGATCGCCTTGATCCGCTTGCGCACCCGCCGGATAACCCGTGGATAGGTTTCGGGGCGCAGCAGGGCCTTTTGATTGACCTTTTCTGCATGTTCCAGACTGCGCCGCGCCATGCGCGCGATCAAGTCGAGGTTGCGTGCCACCAGCGCCGCGTTATGCAACTGAACCCGCATTTCCCGCGTGGTATTCTTTGCCGAAAGACCGCGCAGCGCCGCGCTTTGCACCCGCGACCACAGGTTATAGGAATACCCCGCCCGAAGGACGACCTTCTGCGCCTTGTCCGGATCAGGATCATCAAAATAGGCTTCAAGATTGGACAGTTGCCCGTCCAGTTCGGCACAAAGGAAGTGCAGGTTCTCGGCGACGCCGCGCGACAGGTTAGCCATCGTACACCCCTAGGTAAACAGGGGCGGCAGCGTTTTCCAGCACCGGCCCATAAGCGGGGTGCAGCCGCTTTGCGGCTTCACGCAGGGGGACCCATGCGGTTGCGATCTGCGCCGGATCTGGGTGCGAACCAAGCCGAGGGACATAATCCTCGGGCACGGTGCAGGCGAAGAAAATATCGATCTGGTGACGGCGGCCTTCGGTTTTTCTGCGGAAAACTTCGGCCACGTGCAGCAGGCGACCGACCTTGACGATCGCCCCGATCTCCTCGGCGCATTCGCGGATCACGCATTGGACCAATGTTTCACCCGGTTCCTGCTTGCCTCCTGGCAAAGTCAGGTAATCATCGCGCCCCGGTTTGGATTTCACCTGCACAAGCAACTCCTCGTTCCGAACGATCACTGCCCGCCCGCAGGGACGTAGTTGTGCAAGAAATCCATTCGATGTCTTGTCCATGGGTGGTAAGGAGCCTTTGAGACAGAATTGTATCAGGCGGGCGATTTTTCAGGAGGCCCAAGGATGTCAGACCTTCAGATCACCCGCAACGTGGTATTTCCTGATACATTGCGCGTAGCGCGGGCCCGAAGCCTGCCCAATCTCGGGCCCCGGATACTGTTTTTTTCGGGTGGCAGCGCGTTGAACGAAATCGCGCGGGCGCTCAAGCTCTACACCCATAATTCGATCCATCTCATCACCACATTTGACAGCGGCGGCAGTTCGCAGGTTTTGCGAGAAGCCTTACAAATGCCCGCAGTGGGCGATCTTCGCAGCCGCCTGATGGCGCTGGCGGACGAATCCATTCTGGGTCAGCCCGATATCTTCCGCCTGTTTTCCTATCGGTTTCCTAAAACCGCGACATCGGCAGACCTGTCAGCGGAATATGACGACCTGATGGAGGGTCGTCACAGACTGATGAAAGCAATTTCACAACCGATGCGCAGCCTGATCCTGACGCAGATCAAGGTCTTCGAAGCCGAGCGCCCGGCGGATTTCGATTTCGCCGGGGCCAGCGTTGGCAACCTGATCCTGGCCGGCGGGTACCTGGCCAATGACCGTGCCTTGGAACCTGTCTTGTTCCTGATGTCCAAGATGGTGGCTGTACAGGGGACCGTGCGGGCGATTGTAGACCGGAATCTCGATATCGGGGCCAAGTTGAGCGACGGTACCAATGTTGCGACCCAACGGCTGATGACCGGAAAGGAAGTCGCACGGATCAAAGCTCCGATCCGCGACCTGTACCTGTCAGAGGAAGGTGCACGATTGTCGCGCGACGAAGTTTCCCTGCCCAAGCGCAACCGCAAACTAATCGGGCATGCCGACTTGATCTGCTACTCTCCCGGCAGTCTGTATACCAGCGTGATCGCGAACCTGCTGCCGAAATACACCGGCCGGTCGGTCGCCCGGCGTCAGGTGCCCAAGGTCTATCTGCCCAGCCTTGGCACCGATCCAGAATGCCCCGGCATGACCTTGACCGATCAAGTGGCGGCCATTCTTGCCACCTTGCGGGCGGATGCAGGGGCGGAATGTCCGGTGGCGGACCTGATGTCTGTCGTGCTGTGCGATACTGACAGTTTCGACAACGACGAAGCCGCCAGACTCGAAACACGCTTCGGTATACCCCTGATCCCCTTGCCGTTGAAGCAGGACGCCGACCCACTGCGCTACGATCCGGACAGGGTTTGCGAAGCCCTGTTGTCGCTGTCATGATCCTTCGACCCGGCACGATGACGGCACAAACGGTTTGCTGCTCTGCGACGGCATGATGACACGATCAGGCGATAACAAGGCGCGTGGAGGTGCAGAGTTGTAGGACAAAGTTTTCCGGCCCGGAACTCGATTGGGTTGCTTACCCAGTGCCGCGATTGAATCCTGTAGGATTGCGACGCTGTGATGGCGAATTTGTTTCATGGTGCGTTTTTACAACCCAAAGAAGGGTCACACCATCAAATCGTGGAAACAAACCCCTAGTAGCCATATTCATTGCCGGTGGCGTCTTCGGCTTTGTTCAGCACAACACCCAAAAGCGGGCAATCATCCCCCAAGCGCCGCATCACTTCTTGTACTTGTGCGCCGGTGGTGACAGTGCCGTCAATCACCACGAGAACACCATCGAAATTGTCGCGAAACGCGATTACGTCGTCATGCGCCAAGGCGGGGGGCAAATCGAACAGGATCACATTCGGTTGCAAAGCCTGTTCCATTTCTTCCAGGCAAGCACGGGTTTCAGGTTCCTGAAGCAATTCCGAAGAATAAGGTTCCACCCGATCATTCATCGCGATCGCCAGATTATCGCCGATGTTCAGCTCGTTTTCGCCGAAGCGGTGGAAATGATCGGTTAGAGGGACCTTGCCGCGCAGATAGTCACTCATGCTGCCAACATCCTGTTCCCCCAGCGTCTTGGCGATACTGGGGTTGCGCATATCCAGATCCAACAAAACCGTGCGGCAGTTTTCATACCGCGACAGCGCAATCGCAAGATTGATCGACACAAAGGTTTTACCGCAATCCCGGGTCGGCGACGTAATCGCAACACGTTTCCATCCATGTTCGCTCAGGGCTTGGAACAACCGCGCACGCAACACGTCGAAAGCGGCATGCGACGGGTTCTGACGACGGGCAGTAATGATCAGATTGCGATCCATTTGCACCGGGTTGACCGAAATGCGCGACAGCAATGGCCAAAAAGTCGGCGCCATTTCCGGTTCAGGTTCCGGTTCGGGCTGTTCGGCAGTGGCCGCTTCTGACAACGGTTCCGATGTATCGTAATCCTGCTGCGTTACTTCATCCGGATCAAACCAAAGGAAGGCTTCGCGCAGCGCCTTTTCTTCTGCTTCAATATCGGCCTCAGACAGGTTCTTTGGTCCCAGAAATCCAGGCGATTTCGGGGGCTGCTGCCGTGTCTTCCGGCGATATCTTTTGTTCTGCTCTACCATCTCGACTTTCCCCGGACTTTCGGGACGCTCTTTTTGGCAATTCGGTGAATCGCGCTCATGCTTGGCCTTAAAAAAGCCGACAAACTGGGCAAAATTAAGCCTATCGCATGGCTAAAGCCCGAATAGGTTGGCTTGAACGATACCGCGCTCTGCAAACCGATCCGGGTTCGTTTCCGGCTGCCATCCCAGCAAATCCTTGGGATAGCGGTTGTCGAACGGTGAAAAATGCGCCCGTGATTTCCAATCGTTCAACGAAGGTCGAACCACGTCTTTCCGGCGCAACACCTTGGTTTTCAGAACGTATTTCACCGCATCCGCCATCCAGAACACGGCCAGGTTGCCAGACCGCACCTTGATCCTTGCGCCAAGCGTTGCCTGTATCGCGTTGAAATAGCCGCGCGCCGAATAAATCGGATCCCCGATCAGGTTGAAGGATTTCCCGATCGCTTCGTCCTTTTCCATCATCCGGATCAGCCCGTCAGACACATCATCGGCCAGAACGAAAGGCAGGATATGTTTACCATCACCCCAGATCCGCACCGCGCCAGCCCCGTGCCAGCGACCGATGCCCCAATGCTGCAACGGGCCACCTTCGCCGATCACGATCCCCGGACGGGCAATGACCAAGGGCAAACCGCGGTCTTCATGCATCTGCGTCAACCGCGTTTCGCATTCAGCTTTGGACCGCGCATATAGATTGCGGTCCGACATATCGCCGAAATCGGTATCATCAGTGATTGTCTCCGACGGGTCCGACATGTCGAAAGACGCAATCGTACCGGTATAGATCAGCCGTTTCACACCAGCCTCCAACGCTGCTTCGGCTACCCGCACAGCAACCCCGACATCGTTTTCCAACGCGGCATCCCATGTCTTGTCCATCGACTTGGCCAGATTGAAAACCGCGTCGATGCCCTGCATCGCTTGACGAAGCCCGGCAGCGTCCTTCAACGACACTGCAACGGTTTCAACGTGATCGGCGATATCATCGAATGGCCCTTGTCTGCCCCGGCTCAACACCCGCACGTCATAGCCCCGCGCAACCAACATCCGGGTCAAGTTGCGACCGATGAATCCGGTGCCGCCAATCACCATGACGGTGGGTTTCGGGGTGCCCGAGACGGGGATGGCTTCGACCGGGTCGGGCATCATGGCCAGCGTATCGTCGATGGCTTGCATCACCTGTAACGCAGCGCGGCCAGTATAACGGGGGGCTTCGGGTTGTTCGGCGCGTAATGCGCCGTAAACGGCATCTATTGCGCCCCGGAAACTTAGCCCGTAAGGCGACTTCTGGTTCAGGGAAACCACCTGCCGCACAGCGTTCACAACCCCTTCGCGTAGATGTTGCCCGGCCATGTTCAATTGTTTCAGCAACGGGTTCAGGACCAAATCGGCAGCGTTGTCTTGCGCGATCACCAACGTGTCGGCGGCGTAATCCATCCGCGCCACGCCCGACGACCCGCGCAGGGTCAGTGACCGTTCGTCATGGGTTTCCACCAGCGACAGGTTGATCGACACATCGACATCCCCCGCCTTGGCGATCACCCGCCAGGATTGATGCCGCACCGCACCACCGGGCAAAGTGATCGGTTGGCCCAATTCCAGATGCGACACCTGCAACGGCCCGAACAAATCGACCGCAAAAGCGAACGGATGCGGGCCAAGTTCCAAAAGCAGGTTCTTGGCTTGGCGCAGCAGCCAAATGCCATAGGGTCCCGACCGAAGCGGAGCGAGCGGAAAACACCAATTGATCTCGACCGCCGAAACGCGCCCGATTTTTCCCGCTTCTTTCGCCGCTTTCAGCCGGTGATAGGCGGGAATACTCAGAAAGTTATGCCCAGCGGCAAACCGCACACCGTTTTGATCTGCGGCTTCGACCATTTCCTGCGTGTCCACGGCCGAAAGAGCGACCGGTTTTTCCACCAGACAATGCAACCCGGCTTTGAAACAGGTCAGCGCGATACCTTTATGAAAATCTGGTGGCGTCAGGATATGCACTGCATCACAAACCTTAGCCGCGATCATATCGTCAACTGATCCGAAAGCCTGCACACCATAGCCGTTGGCCATATCCTGCGCCGTTGTCAGCGAAACATCGCAGATACAAGCCAGTTCTGCATCTTTCGCCGCGCGGATCGCATCGGCGTGCCAACTGGCAATGTAACCGGCACCGATAATGCCTACTCGGATCGGGGGATTGGTCACGAATGTCCTCACTTATACTCAATGATGCGCATGGCGCTGCCGCGAATTTTCCGCAGGTGATAGCGGGCCATGCCGATCAGATTAGGAAACTTGGATATACTCAGGTAAACCGACTGGTGCAGCGCCATGGAACTGTTCAGCCCTTCGCGTTGCAATCCGCGCACGGTTCGAAGATAGGACAAGGCATAGATCGCCAGCACCGCGATCAAAACAAGCGGTATGGTGAAGGCCAGAGACAACAGCGCAACTAGTGGCAAAACGCCACCATAAAGAACGACCCGCCGCCGTTCCTTGACGAAATAGTCGGGATGCAGATCACCGACTTGGGCAAATCCATGACCGCTGCGCACTGCGCGCTGCCACCATTGCGAAAACCGGGTCATCGCCGCATCGTGCCGGGTCATCGACAATGGCAGCCGGGTCAGCCGGAAACCGGCCTTGCGTACGCGGGTACAAAATTCATCGTCTTCGGCGGCGATAACCGTTGGATTGAACCCATCCAGCGCGTCGAACATGTTGCTGCGGACCATCATATCGCCACCACAAGCCCGGATTTCTCCGGCTGGGCGATGCCATTCAAAATCTGCCAAAGCATTGTAAATGCTAGAACTGGGATAGATTTCTGACCGCCAACCGGTGACGACACCCAAATCCGGTCGATCCTTGAATTCGGTCAGGGCCGACTCGATCCAACCCGGTTCGACACCGCAATCCCCATCGACGAATTGAACAAAATCGGGCAATCCACCCGGTTTTAACACCTCGAACCCGGCGTTGCGCGCCCGCGCGGCGGTGAAGGGCACCGTAGTATCCAGTTCGACAACCTCAATCCCCAGATCGCGCGCCGCTTGCACCGACCCGTCCGACGACCCGCTGTCGACATACACGATGCGGTCCAACTGATCCTTCAATGTGGTCAGGCAACGGATCAGCCGATCCCCTTCGTTGCGGCCAATCGCAACCGCAGCAACCGTCACGGTCATTCCTGCCCCTCCGGTCGTTTTCGTTGCGGCGGAGTGCCATTCAGATAGCCACGGATCAATTTCCCCAACCATGCCGCTTCGTTGGTGATGTTGAAATCCGTTTTCACCTTCGCCCGGCCAGTTTGACCCATTGCATTCGCCTTGCCCGAATCGGACAGTATTTGCGAAATGGCCCGTTGCAACGCCGGTGCATCGCCCGGCGGCACCAGAATGCCGCTTTTCCCCTGTTCGACCAGTTCGGGAATACCGGCGATTTGGGTAGTCACCACCGGCAATCCCGCCGCCATCGCCTCCATCAGAACGACGGGCACACCTTCGGCAAAGCTGGGCAGGATCAGCGCATCGATTTGTTGCAGCATCCCGGCCACTTCGGATTGTGATTTATAGCCAAGAAATTCGACCCTATCGGCAAGCCCGGCCTTGACCGCCTCTGCCTCCAGTGCTGCCCGTTCGGGCCCGTCGCCAATCAAAGTCAGACGCAGATCGGGATGGTGTTCTAACGCACCGGTCATGGCTTCGAACAAAACCGGTAACCCCTTCACCGCAGCCAGTCGCCCGACGAAAAGAAGGTGATTGCCTGCGCGGTCGCCCTGCCCCGCATAGCGTTCGGGATCGACTCCGCAATGCACGATATGCATCCGGTCCCAATGTCCCCGATCGGCAAAGCTCATCCCCTGCGACCGGCAAAAATCGCTGATGCAGGCGGTGAAGCTGGCCCGCGCGATCTTTTCATCCAGACGCCAGCGTATGGGTTCAAAGAAAATATCCGGCCCGTGCAGCGTAAAACTGTAGGGAATGCCGCTGATTTCATGACACAGCATCGCCACGGTGCAGCTGGCCTTGGCAATGTGGTTGTGCAGATGCTGCACACCCTTGTCCTGCAAATGCGCTGCCAGAACCACGGCTTCGGCGAAATAGAAAAGTTGATACAGCGTGGCTTTCAACCCGCCCGGCGATGTTTTCAACGCCAGACGCAACGCCCGGAAATAAGCCGCAGGTCGGCGCAACGCCCGCAGATGCGCCCGCAAGCTGACCATCGGTTTGGCGGCGGCGTTGATCACATAGAAGGTGTTTGCCGCTTCTTCGCGCTGTTCCGGCCCGACCAGATGTTCCACACTCGTGCGCCGGATCGACGTGGTTTCGACCGTGAACCCCTGCTTGCGCAACTCGGCCACTTCGCGCTGAATGAAAGTATCGGTGGCGCGGGGGTATTCCCCGGTCAGATAGGCAATATGTGTCGGTTCAGTCATGACCGTCCTCCATTGCCTTTTGCATCAACATTTCAAAGTCGGCTTCGGGCTGCCACCCCATGTCCTGCAAGCGCTGATTGCTGTAACGTAGCGGCATCATCCGCGCCCGCAATACCGGCAGGCGCAAAAGCCCCGGTCGACCGTTCCATCGCCCGAGATACCGCGCTGTAGCTTCTAGCATACGCCAAGGTATGGTTGCGGACAGTTTGGGCCAGCCACCGCGTTTCAACACCGATACAAAGCGGTTCCGGTCCGGCAAATCGCTGTCTACCACATTCACCACAGACGACACGCCTTGCGCCGCCTGTTCGGCCGCCAAAACCAACGCTTGCGCGGCATGGCCCACATGGCAAAGCGGGATTTCACCACTGTTCCCGATCCGCAGCAAAACCGGCCCCAGTCCAACGCCAATATGTGCATTCCAGACCCGCCCGGGTCCATAAATCGCGCCGATCCGCAGGATTTGCAGCGGCAACCCGGCATCCGCCGCGACGGTGGCGCAAAGCATTTCTTGCGCGATCTTTGCCCGGCAATAGGCATCGCGTTGATCCGCCCTGTCATCAAGCGGGCTATTTTCATCAATCACATCGTTTTCTTGCACCAGAACACCGGAATAGACCGATAAGGAACTGGCCAAGACCAATGCGGGCGGAGTGTGTGCCGACAGGCAGGCCGTCAGCAGCGCCTTGGTTGCGCCCACAGTATCATGTTGTTGCGCGGTATCGTCGCCGTCCATCGACGCCGCCAGATGCAAGACAACGTCCACGTTTTTCGGAAAAGCCGTCAAGGAATTCAAATCAGTGGTGATGAATTCAACGGAATTTGGCCAATCTTGCAAAACCGCTGTTCGGTCCCGGATAACGGCAATCACCTCGTGACCGGCCGCTGTGGCCCGGGCGACCGTTTGCCGGCCCAGATATCCGGACGCCCCGGTGATCAAAAGCTTCAACGTGCCCATTGCATTGGCTCCATCGGGTCGCAACGGGTGGTCATGACCTGCGCGCCGGCTTGATCGCCCGCATTCTGGATCGCCAACGTCACCTCGTTCAGGTGCAGCGCGAAATCCGCCGACAACCGGCAGGGACGGTTTTCAGCAATCGCGCCCAGCATCTCGACCGGGCCCAGCGCGAAATTCATCGAAGCCGCCCCCCAACGGCCCACCATCGGGTGGCTTGGCCCGTGCAGTGACACGCGTTTGCCCAGCGGGCTGTCAATCAGGCGTCGCCGGATACGGAATCGTTTGTGAAACTTCACCGGCGCCCCGTTGGCCCAAGCCTTTTTCACCTGCAACACGCCTTTGTCACCGATCACCCGGATCCGGTGGTCATGCGGGGCTACGATGGAGCAGGTCAACCGCACCATCGGGCCAGTTTCGAAAAACAACGTGGCAACAGAAAAATCCGGTGCCGTGTCGGTGATGCCTTTCTTGTCCGGAATCGTCTGACCCGAAGCGGCGACAACCCGGCGCACGGTCCCGAACATAGCGATCAGCCAGCCAAGGTAATAGCCAGCATGTTCCAAGGTACAGCCGACCCGGAATTCATCTTCATACGGCCAGGGCGCGCCGCTTTCGCTGATCCAGGATTCGACCGGGGCCTGCGGAATAAACCCATCATCCAGTTCGGCATAGATCAGGCGCGGTGTCCCGGCGACCCCGTTACGCACAGCATGGGCCAACGTCTGCGCCGCTTGTCCCAACACGCTGCAAGGGGCCGAAGCCAGAAGCAGCCCCTTTTCAGACGCCAGTTGGTGCAAATCGCGCGCCTGATCCATCCGCATCGCCAGCGGCTTTTCCGAATAGGTATGAAACCCGGCCTGCAAACAGGCACGGTTCACTTCGAAATGCGCATCGGGATTGGTCAGGTTCAACACGACGCCATCGCGCGGCAATGCTGCGAACAAATCTTCCAGAACGGCAAAGCGCGTCACCCCCCAATGGGCACTGAATGCCCCTGCCCGTTCAACATCTATGTCGAAAGCACCGACAACCTGCACATGCGGCACGCTTTGCAGCGACCGCATATAGAGATCCGCGACAAAGCCGCAGCCAATCAGCGCCACCGCCGGGCCTTGTATTTTCTTACTGCTCATCCTGCACGTCTGCCTGTCATCTTGCGGCCTTTCTGATCATAGGATCGTGTCAACAGTTTGTCCCGCTTATAGCGCTGACGGGGAAATGCTGTCTGTGCAAAACCGCAATTGCCTGCTAGCCAGTTCAATAAGCCATTCGGGCAATTCCAGTTATTTTTTAGGAAATCGGCATGAAATTCTGGGTTGGAGCCTATGAAATCGACATCAACATCGCCAACCGGGCAGCGTTGGAAGATGCGGTCAAGGATCGGTTCAAAGACCAAAAGGGATTTGCCCTTGCCACGCTCAACATGGATCATTTGGACAAACTGCGCCACGACAGCGCTTTTCGTGCCGCCTATGGCGCGCAGGATCTGGTGGTGGCGGATGGCAATCCGATCGTCTGGATGTCGAAACTGGCGGGCCGTCCGGTTGATCTGATGCCCGGCTCCGATCTGGTTATCCCGCTGGCGCAACTGTGTGCAGCCTGCGATGTGCCGATGGCGTTGGTGGGCAGCACGCAGGACAGTCTGGAACGAGCAGCCAATGTGTTGCGCCAACAAACGCCCGGGCTTCGGATCGTTGCCTCTATCGCGCCGGCCTTCGGGTTCGATCCTGAAGGAGAACAGGCGCGGGATATCCTGCAACAGATTGCGGCATCCGGGGCGCGGTTCTGTTTTCTGGCCCTTGGTGCCCCCAAACAGGAACGATTTGCCGCGCTTGGGCGTGAATTGACCCCCGAAATCGGATTTGCATCGGTCGGGGCCGGTTTGGATTTTCTGGCCGGATCGCAGACCCGTGCGCCATTGTGGGTGCGAAAACTGGCGCTAGAATGGTTGTGGCGCTTGCTGTCCAGCCCAAGCCGTTTGGCCGGGCGCTATGCCCGAAGTTTCACCATCCTGCCGGGGCATGTGCTGCGTTCGCTGTTTCGCAAACAGACCTTATAGATGCCGCACTGGCCCGGCCCGGCGCAACAGCAACGCATCCTTGATCCGCCCCTTCAATCCACGGGACGGCGGAATTTCATGATCCCGTTCGAACACCGTGCCGTTTAACGACCGATCATGCCAGAGTGCCATTTCGACCCCCCAAACTGCGGATTGAGCGGGGTCCAGACCGTCGGGGATACCGATCTTTGTGGCCAGCATGCCCGGCATCCAATCATTGATGACGATATCGGGAAACCGGTCTCCCAGATCAGCCAGCGCCGCACGGGTGTAAATTCGCGCTGCCCCCTTGGAAACGGTATAGGCCGCGCTGGCCGGAAGGGGGAACATATCCGCAAATGTCGATACATTTACAATCCGACCGAAACCGGTCTGAACCATGCCTCTCAACGCCGCTTGGGTGCAGGCTACGACACCGCCCAGATTGATCCCGACCGTCGCCATGAAGCTTTCAGCGGTTTCATCCAGCAAGTCACAGCGGGGATAGACTGCGGCATTGTTGATCAACAGCACCGGATCACCCAGATCATTAGCCAGCTTCAAAAATGCTGCATCGACGGCTTCATAATCGGACACATCGACGTGCAACGGGTGAAACGCGGGTCCGGCCAATTCGGCGGTTTGTTTCAGCCCGTCTTCGCCGCGCCCGACCCCTGCGACGGTCACACCGCGCCGGGTCAGTTCGACGCTCAACGCCCGACCCAGACCCGCCCCGGCCCCGGTAACCACGGCAACGCCTTGCTGCAATCTGGGATCATTCCGCGGCATCGGTTTTCCTTTCGAATTGGTCGGCAATCTGATCGGCCACCCGCAGCGCGTTGGCCGCTATGGTCAGGCTGGGATTGACCCCCATCGAGGTCGGGAAGATCGACGCATCAGCGACGTAAAGATTTTCCAGCTCATGCGCCCGGCAATCGGGATCAAGCACACTGGTTTCTGGGTCAGCCCCAAATCGCAACGTCCCGCAGGGATGGCCGAAATTCAACTCGGGCTGAAATCCCAAAAACATGCGCCGATGGCCTGTGAATGCCTGCCGGATCAAGCGGCGGAATTTCCGCCGCCGAGTCAGCAGTTCCTTGGAAATCGTATAGTCAAAGCGGATCGCATCGGGATCATGCGGGTCCAGTAGAACCCGGTTTTCGGCATAGGGCAGATCTTCCATCAACCCGACGAAAACCTGTGCATTGCCAAACAGCTTGGCCGCGATCAGCGCCGGAATACGCGTCAGTTCCTTCAGCAGCCGGAACCGGTGCAGGGAAGACTTCTCGATCAGCTGCTTGAGATAGTGGACGATTTCCCCGTAAGACACCTCGATTCCCATTGCCTGAACCATGCCCAGCCGCGTCCCATCGACATGGTACAGATCCCGAAACCCCAGCGATTTGCTGGGTCCGTCGGCGGCAACGGATTTACCCGGCCAGACCGCGATCATTTCGTTAAGATGAAACATCAGATTGCACCCAACCATGCCATTGCGATTGGCCAACCCACCCGGTTGCGATGCCAGCAGCAACCGCGGCGACCCAAAAGCACCCGCCGCCAGAATGACGATCCCGGCCGAAAGCGTCACCACGTCGCCGTCCCGTTCCGCGACAACGCCGGTAATGCGGCCGTTTTTGGCTTTCAGGCGCCGTACCGCACAACGATCCAGCAGCGCCGCACGCCCGGTTTCCAGCGCCGGTTCCACCCCGGCCGAGCGGCCATCCATTTTGCAGGTCTTCGGGCATTTGAAGCCAAGGCACGATTTGCAGCCTTTGATCCGGCGTAGCGCAGCATGCAGTTGGTAGGGATGCAACCCTCGCGCGCTCAAACGCTGTTTCATCGCTTGATCAGACTGCGACATCGGGGCCGGATCACGCAATGCGGTGCTGGCAAAGGCAGCCAGCGGATCGGGGTCACCACCGACGCTGAACAGGTCTTCGGCCTGATCGAAATAGGGGCGCATCTGCGCATGCGTCACCGGCCAGCCTTGGATCGGGTGCGGTTTGTCCGCGCTGTCGTCCAAATCATGCGGTTCGGGCCGTTCCAATGTCGCGGCATAAAACACCGAAGATCCACCGACACCGCCACCAATCGGGCCAAAGAATTGGCTGTCACGGCCATTGATCCGCGCCTGCATCGGCGTAGGCCAGAACCCTCGGATCTGCCGCGCGACCGGGTCGAACATATCGGAGTTCAGTGCGGCTTCTTCGGTCCGGTATCCGGCTGGCCCCTGTTCCACGAACAACACCCGCAGCCCGCGTTCGGCCAACCGCCGTCCTGCCATTCCGCCACCGATTCCGGTGCCGATGATGATCGCGTCCCAAGTTTCGCCAAGGGCGTCGTTCAGGTTCATTCCGCCGCTCCATTGAAAACCGATGCAAACACCGGCGCGACTCGCGCCGCACCTGTGTTCGTCAGGTGGTTATTGTCGAAATAGACCACTTCTTCCCCGGCCCAGATCGAACACCGCAAAGCGTTGCACAAATAGGGTCGCGGATCGAGAAGCGTCGCGTTTTCAGCCCCGGCAATTTCGGCAATCATCACGTCCGAACGCGCCTGTCGTGCATCGACCTCGCTCAACGGTACCGAAAAAACTTCGCTCAACCCGTCAGATCGTCCATGCGCCAAACGGCGCGCAGTAATCCGGGAATCGTAAAACGGAATTTCCGGGATTTGCCGAAGGATATGAACCTTTGCATAGGTCCCGACCTCGTCAACCGTCCGAGACAGCAGGTCGCGCAGCCTGTCCGCTTGTGACCCGGTTTCGGGCAGCAGGATGATCTTGTTTTCAGCATCAACGCCCACGCCGGTGCCGTCAACGTAATAGCTCCAGCGGCCGATCAGAACGATATCGCGCAGGCCCATATCTGGCAATGCGGCACGAATACTTGCGTTCGCTGTGGTGCAAGCCAAATCCTGTACCGGGGTGGCGGAATTTTCCCGCTTTTCCACGCCGAAGACCGGCGGGCAGCCAGCATGCCAGATGATCAGACCGGGAACCTGACGCTGGTCGGCCATGGCACCGATCCCATCCATCAGCGCCCGGAGATGGCTATCCCCCCAGAACAGAACCTGCGGATCGCCCGCCGGTCCGATGGCGCAGGTTTCAACCCCAGCAAGGGGACCAGACTCAGCCACGTTACAGCGGCTCCAATCCTGTAGAAAATCGGCCGACGCATCGATATGGCTGCGAATGTCGGCAGGGAACCGGCCCGGAAATCCATCCGCTTTGAACGCCGCGCCACCAATGCCCAACGTGACCAGAGATAGCAAACCAACCCCCATTATCGTGGTGGGAAACCCTAACCGTGCGGCATGACGCGTGGGCCGTTCGACGAACCGCCATGACACCACCGCCAGCAGCAGCGACAAAGCCATCCATGCCGCCGACTCTGCCGGTCCGGCATAGGTTTCGCGGACATATTTGGACAACACCGCAACCGGCCAGTGCCAAAGGTAGAGCGAATAGGAAATCAACCCGACAAACACCACCGGCCCGGATCGTAGCAGACGGTTGACCACATTGTCATCTTGCCCGTTCAACAGGATCAGCACAGTGCCCAAGGTAGGGATCAGCGCCCAAGCCCCGGGAAACCCCGGCCCGGATTGAACGAAGACCACCGCATAGACAAGCAACGCCATCCCGGCAAAAGACAACAAAGGATGCAGCGCCCAATCGCTGCGCGTCTTATACCCCCAGATCGCCAGCAATACTCCGGCCAGCAATTCCCACGCCCGAAACGGAAACAGGAAAAACGTGGCAGTGGGATTGGTCGGGGTGAATGATACGCAGGCCAGAAGCGACAGAACAAAGACGCCTTGCAATATGGGCGACAACCAGCGCCGTCGACCAATCAGCAGGATCAGCAGCGGCAAGAACAGGTAAAACTGTTCTTCGACTGCCAAAGACCATGTGTGCAACATCGGTTTTTCTTCGGCAGCGGCGTCGAAATATCCCGCCTCGCGATAAAACTGCACATTGGATAAATACACCGTCGCCGCGATCAGACTTTTACCAAATTCACGATATTCAAACGGCAGTAACACTTGCCAAGCCACGGCAGACACCACCAACGCCATGGTGAAAAACGCCGGTGCCAAGCGTTTGAACCGGCGCAGATAGAACCGGCGCAGCGACACGCGGCCGGTTTGATCCAGTTCCGACCACAGCAAACCGCCGATCAGAAAGCCGGAAATGACAAAGAAAATGTCGACCCCGACAAACCCGCCGCCGATGCCTGCGACATCAAAATGGTAAAACACCACCGACAGCACGGCAATCGCGCGCAACCCGTCGATTTCTGGCCTGTATCCGTTTGAAACCATTCGCTGTTACTTTAGTCCTCGACACACCGCACGGCGTTGACTGATTTTAATTCACCGCGATCACAATCCGACGCACAGTCTACAGACAATTACGTCAGAAATCCGATGACATTCGGAAATTAACAAGAGTTTTCCTAATCTTCGTTGTATTTCTTTGCACCAGTCCTCGGCCGGCGCCGTCACAAAAGATTAATAAAATCGTCAAATTTCCGAAGTGCATCCGACCTATGTCGGGCCCTACAGGAATGGGGCGATACATGCTGAAAATCGAAAATCTGACCAAGGCCTTCGGGGCGGTGAATGCGGTGGACAATGTAACCATCGAAGTAGACCGTCCGATGATGATCGGTGTAATCGGCGCTTCGGGGGCTGGGAAATCCACCCTGCTGCGAATGCTGAACCGGTTGGAAACCGCCACCAGCGGAACAATCACCGTAGAAGGTCAGGAAATCACCGGCCTGAAAAGCGCCGACAAGCGACGCTGGCAGCGCGATTGCGCGATGATTTTCCAACAATTCAATCTGGTGCCCAGAATGGATGTGGTTTCGAACGTGCTGCATGGCACATTGAATCAGCGGTCGACGCTGGCGACCATGTTCAATCTTTACCCCACTGCCGATATTCACCGCGCCATCGACATCCTGGACCGGCTCGGCATTGCCGCCCATGCAGCCAAACGCGCCGAGGCGCTTTCGGGTGGCCAGCAGCAGCGCGTCGCGATTGCCCGGGCTGTGATGCAAGATCCGAAAATCGTTCTGGCCGACGAACCGATTGCGTCGCTCGACCCGATGAACGCCCAGATCGTGATGGACGATCTGCGCCGCATTCATGACGAAGACGGTCGCATGGTCATCGCCAACCTGCACACGCTCGATACCGCGCGGCGCTATTGCGACCGGGTGATCGGCATGCGCCAGGGCCGCGTCGTATTCGACGGCAGCCCCGAACAACTGACCACTGGTGTCGCGCGTGACATCTATGGTGCCGATGCCAGCTTCAGCGAAGCCGCGACAAGCACCAGCATCGACGCTTTGGAACAAAAAATACCGCAACGCGCCTGAACCCTCACCATCGCCCGCAGCGGTGAAGCCGCGGGTTTCATCAAACCGGAGAGAAACGATGAAAAAACTGATTGCAGCCGTATTGGCAACCACCGCCCTAACCGCCCCGGCCATGGCCGAAGACTTCAAAGAATTCCGCATCGGCATTTTGGGCGGCGAAAACGCCCAAGACCGTATGACCTCGAACGAGTGCTATCGCGCCAAAGCCGAAGAGCTGCTGGGCGTTCCAGTCAAACTGTTCACCCCGGCCGACTATGACGGCGTGATCCAGGGCCTGCTGGGCGGCACCATCGACATGGCATGGCTGGGCGCCTCTGGCTATGCCAAGACCTATCTGACCAACCCCGACGCGGTTGAACCGATCATGGTCAAAACCAACGTGGACGGCTCTTATGGCTATCACTCGATCGGTTTTGCCCGCAAGGACAGCGGCATCACTTCGCTGGGAGACATGAAAGGCAAGCTGTTCGGTTTCGGCGATCCGAACTCGACCTCGGGCTACCTGATCCCGTCGATCGAAATCCCCGAAACCACCGGTGCGACGATGGCATCGGGGGATTACTTTGGCGAAGTGAAGTTCACCGGCGGCCATGAACAGACCATCGTTGCCGTGAACAATGGCGACGTCGATGCTGGCGTGACCTGGGCCGATGGCATGGGCAACTGGGAAGACGGCTACAACTCTGGCGCCCTGCGCAAAGCCGTGGATGCCGGCCTGATCGACATGAACGATCTGGTCGAAATCTGGAAATCCAAGCCGATCCCCGAAGGCCCCGTCGTGCTGCGCAAATCGCTGCCCGAGCGTGTCAAGATCGATATCACGACCCTGACCGCGTCGCTGCCCTACATGGATCCTGATTGCGCCTATAACTTCATGGCAGGCGAAGCCCTGGGCTTCCAGCCGATTGCACATGAGGACTATCTGTCGATTATCGAAGCCCGCAAATCCAAGATGTAAGCTTGTGCTTTATCTTTGGCCGGTCCTGTGAAGGGCCGGCCATTTTTCTTAGTTAACCCAGACACTTTTTCAGGAGCAAGCCCAATGACGGAAAAAGCTCTCGGTCCCGACATAGAGAACCCGAGGCTGCGCGAGGTACGCGAAGCCTATGCGGCGATGACCCGTACCAAACAGATGTACGGCGGGATTGTTATGGTCGTCTTCGTGGCCCTGATGGCTTCGGGCTTCATGCTGGCCGATAGCCGCAATGCGGGTGGTTTCTGGGATGGAATCCTGAATATCTTCATCTTCCCCGGCGAGGTGTTGTCAGAAGCCGCCGGAAAAGCGACGCTGCTG
Organism: Thalassovita gelatinovora; assembly: GCF_001458355.1. GTDB lineage: Bacteria > Pseudomonadota > Alphaproteobacteria > Rhodobacterales > Rhodobacteraceae > Thalassobius > Thalassobius gelatinovorus. Next base: position 575,209 of record NZ_CYSA01000015.1, read on the forward strand.
CCCGGGCTGATGGTGAAGTTCTTTCCTTCGTTGATTGAAACGATCAACATCGCCGCGGCGTCAACACTCGTCGGGGCACTGCTGGCAATCGTTCTATCGCTGCTGTCAACCCGCGGGCTGGCCCGGTTCCCGCGGCTGATCCCGGTGTTTCGCCGGATGATGGATATTTCGCGCGCAGTTCCTGAAATCGTTATCGCATTGGTTCTGATCTTCATTCTGGGGTCCGGCCCCGTGCCTGCAATGATCGCCATCGCGTTCCACACCTCTGGAGCATTGGGCAAGCTGTTCTCCGAGGTAAATGAAAATGCGTCGATGAAACCGATCGAAGGATTGCAATCCGTTGGCGCGAACTGGACCCAACGCATGCTTCTGGGCGTGATCCCGCAGGTGGCACCGAACTGGTTGAGTTATGCATTGCTGCGGTTCGAGATCAATATCCGCGCTTCGGCCATCCTCGGTTTTGTCGGGGCAGGTGGCATCGGCTACGACCTCAAGAACGCCTTCAGTTGGGGGCTGGGCCGTTATGACGAAGTGGCCGCAATCTTCATCCTTCTATTCCTGACCATTGTGTTTTTCGACCAACTGTCGAGCCACTATCGCAACAAACTTGTCGGAAAGACCTGATCATGACCGCGATTGCAGATATCCCCGCACAGTCTGACTGGAAGGACACGGCCACCGCGCGGATCACCCGCAAGCGGTTGATCGCATTTTCGGCGCCTCTCGTGATCCTGACCTATTTCGTTTACCTGTTCTTCGCCTTCGATATCTCTGGGCTGGCCGGGCGTGCGCGCATGGACAATGCTGCGGTGCTCGTTGCCGATAGTTACAGCTACAAGACGCACGTCACTCACGACAACCGCCGTGGTGATCTGAGCATCGCCATAGAAGGTGAAAACAAAGGCACCTATCCCGACGGCATGACCCCGGACTTCGTGACCTTGACGGGTGAAAGCACCGCGCGGATTGCCTTGACCGCCGGGGAAAGCGCCAAGATCGACGGAGCGACGTTACGGTATAGCGTACCGGGCTATGGCACGGTCACTGTGACGGTCGAGGGTCGCAAAATTTCGCTTGTGACCCCCGATGATACAGTGCCGGACTGGATCAGTTCCAGTTCTTCGCGCGTAACCATCACCGGCAAAGGTGGTCGCGCCAGCGTCACCCGTGCCCGCACCGAGGTATTCCGCTACTCCTACGGGTGGGAACTGTTCTGGTTCACGCTCGACAGCCCGTTCTATGGCAAGTCGCCGGTCGAATTGCTGGGGTTGGCCCTGTCCGGCGACCGCGTGGTCGCGGACAAGAGCAACTTTGCCGCCATGGTTGACGGTGTCTGGAACAATGCCATGTGGCGGCACAAGGATGTTTTATGGGCGATCTTTGAAACCATATTGATGGCGTTTCTCGGAACCATGGGCGCGGCCATCATTGCCTTGCCGCTGGCGTTCCTGGCGGCGCGAAACTTTTCCCCGTTTATCGCCGTGCGGTTCGGGTTCCGTCGACTGTTCGATTTCGTGCGTGGGGTGGATGGGCTAATCTGGACGATCATCCTGTCACGTGCGTTCGGCCCCGGCCCACTGACGGGTGCGCTGGCTATTTTGCTTACCGACACCGGCAGCTTCGGCAAAATGTTTTCCGAAGCCCTGGAAAATGTCGACGACAAGCAGATCGAGGGTATTCAATCCACCGGCGCCAAGCCGCTGCAACGCTACCGCTTCGGCGTGATCCCGCAGATCACCCCGGTGCTGCTGAGCCAAGTGCTGTACTATCTGGAATCCAACACCCGCTCGGCCACCATCATCGGCGCGATCACCGGCGGCGGTATCGGTTTGCTGCTGACCCAGGCGATTATCACCCAGAAAGATTGGGAAGAAGTGTCTTATTACATCGTGCTGATCATCTTGATGGTGATGCTGATGGACTGGATTTCGGGCATGTTGCGGCGCAAGCTGATCAAGGGATGACCGGACCCAACTTGCGTGGGCGGCCACTGTGGGACGCCTGCGGCGAGCGAGTATTTTTTTCGGAACGATGAAAGGATGAGCGCATGATGAAACTGCGCGCGGACGCCCCCGTGATCCATGAAGATGTGAGCCTGACCGAGGTCACTTTTGGGCGCTATTGCGAAATCGGCAAGGGAAGCCGAATCGGCCACAGTGATATCGGCGATTATTCCTATTGCGACCGCTATGCCGACATTGCCAATGCGGAAATCGGCAAGTTCGCCAATATCGCCAGCTTCGTGCGGATCGGGGCGACCGATCACCCGATGGAGCGCGCCAGCCTGCACCATTTCCTGTATCGCAGCGCCGATTATTGGGACGATGCCGGGCATGACGAAGACTTCTTTGTCCATCGCCACAGCCGCCAGGCAGTGATTGGCCATGACACATGGATCGGGCATAACGCACAGGTGAAACCCGACGTAACCATAGGCCACGGTGCCATCGTTGCTTCGGGTGCAGTGGTGACCCGCGATGTAGCCCCTTACATGGTTGTCGCCGGCATCCCGGCCCAACCGATTCGGGACCGCTTTCCCGCCGCAATAGCGGACCGGTTGATGGCGCTGGCATGGTGGGATTGGTCACATGAAACCCTGCGCGCCGCGTTGATGGATTTCCGCCAGTTGAGCATCGAAGCGTTTTTGGAAAAATACGAATAATCCCTGCGGTTTCATTCCCTTAAAAAAATGCGGCCCCCAAAGGGACCGCAATTGGTACTGAAAACGAAATCGGGGGAAATGGACCTTGTGGCCGGGCCACGTTTGAAATTCCAAATTCCAGCGCAACAAGACATTTGGGGACGTCATATCCGGTTGCACGCTACGCCGTTACTTTGAACGCGAAACCTGACACTGGAATGAAGGCTGGGTAACAAACACGTGAAAATTCATTCCGCCGCCATCGAAAGCGCACCGGGTTGTGTCAGGAACCGATGCGCAGCTTCCCCGGCCAAAAAGGCCAAGCGCCCGTTGCTGATCGTCGCCTCGATCGCCCGGGTCTGTTTGTGGATCACCACCAGATCGGCCCGCTTGCCGTAATCGATCACGCCCCGGTCAGCCAGGCGCAGAATCTGCGCCGGGCGTTCGGAAATCAGGGCCCAAGCCTGTGGCAGCGACAAGGTCCCCATATCGGTCAAGCGAAACGCCGCCTGCGACAGTGCGGGATAGAAATAGTCAGACACCAAGGCATCGCAAAGACCTTCGCGCACCAGCTGAACCGCCGGAATATTGCCCGACTGCGATCCGCCACGCACAACGTTGGGTGCCCCCATCAGCACCGGGTCACCCATCGCCGCTGCGGCGGCTGCCGGGCCGCGTTTGGTAGGAAATTCACAGATTCTTGCGCCGATCATGGCATAATGTTCGCGCGCTTCGGCGGAACCGTCATCATGCGATCCATAGCTTACGCCCAGAGTATCGAAAGCTTCTGCCAGACGGCACAGGTGGCGCGGCACCTCATGGTGACGGGCAGCGACCCGATGCACGATATCCATATGTTCCTTGGATGTACGGCCATTACGCGCGGCCCAATGTGCAATCAATCCCGGATTGTTTTGTGCGGATTCGACCGCTTCGTCCAGATGATTGTTGAACACCACATAATCGACACCATGCCGACGCACCGCACCCAGCAAGCGGTCTTCGTCTTCGATCATATGGGTTTCATAGCGCAACTGAAGCCGAAGGTCGGTCAAGGCGTGGGGCCGGAATTGATCCAGTGCCCGCATCACGTCTTCGGCGAAATCCGGGCCGCGCATGCCGCCTTCCCAGGACCAGCATTGGGCCAGCCAGGCGGTTGTCACACCATTGGCCGCAGCTTCGCGGTCAGTCGCGCGCAACCCGGTTTCAATCGGAAAAGGTGCGCTGGGACGTGGTGCAATATGACGTTCGAACGCGTCACCATGAAGATCGATAATTCCCGGCAGGATATAGTAGCCCGACAGGTCGACCGCTGGCTGTGGACCCTTGGAAATCCGCCCTTGATCGATCACCACGGACCGGTCCTGCATCTGGCCGTCGCGCAGCACGGTTGCACCGGTCAGGCGCAAAGGGGGTAAGATCCGACACATGGTTCTGCTCTGGCTGTAACAATGTTTCTGGGTTTCTAAGGCCGATCTGTATCGGGCGTATGACAAACCGACATATTTCTAGCCTTCTACGACCAAGGTAATGCGATCCCCGACAAACCAAGTATGACCATATTCCACCGGACAGCCATCCGGATCGACATTGATCCCCACGGTGCGCAGAATCGGCGCCCCTTCGGCAACATTGAGATGGAGCGCCTGCGTCGCAGTCGCCAATTTGGCAGTCAGTCGAGTCGAAGCACGGGTGTAGTCCTTGACCCCTGCTGCGGCCAAAGCCCGTGTCACCGATTTCATATGATCAAGGTCGCCCAGAAGACCAGGAAACCGTTCGGCGGAAAACACCGAACGGAATATGGCAATGGCAATGTTATCGGCCAGTGACAGACCTTCATAGACATGCACCGGAGTACCCGCAGCGATCTGCAACGCACCGGCCTCTTCCTTGTCGCAGGGCCGGGTTTGCAGGGTCAGAATGCGCTTGGCTGGCATCCGCCCGGCGGCCTCAAGGTTTTGGTGAAACCGGACCCGTTTACCGATGGGGTAATCGGTGGGTTCGGCCAACACGAACACACCTGCGCCGCGTCTGGCATGGGTTAACCCCTGTTCCTGCATATCCTGCAACGCGCGGCGCACCGTGTGGCGGTTCACCCCGAACCGGGAAGCCAGTTCAGCCTCGGTCGGAAGCTTATCGCCAGGCCGGTAATGCCCCGCCGCTATTTCCGCAGTCAATGCGTTGGCGATGGATCGCCAAACAGATGTCTTCGCCATTCTGTCACCAATGTTTCACAATTTTGAGTCTTCAAATTCGAGCGGTCCGAGCATATGATTTGTCTAGTTGTATAGAACAATAGACAAATCGACAAGGTGTCTAGATGCACAAGATAGAAGAAAGAAAAGGCTGGATCGGACTGCTGGCCAAAGCGCCCGCAGATCGATTGACAGCCTTGTGGGACAAGGTGACCGACAGGCCCGGTTTCACCTTTCTGCGCGCGCCGGAAATCGGTGGCGCAATGGTGCGGGGACGCATGGGGGGCACCGGGGGTGCCTTTAACTTGGGCGAAATGACGGTAACCCGCTGTTCGGTCCAGATCGATAGCGGCGAGGTCGGCCATGCCTATGTGCAGGGCCGCGACAAAGCCAAGGCGGAAGCCGCGGCGTTGATCGACGCGCTGATGCAGACCAAGGCAGCCGATGGTATCCGCGAAGCGGTTCTGGTGCCGCTGGAATTGGAAATGACATCCTCCAAGGTCGCCCGCGCCGCCAAGGCCGCCGCGACCAAGGTCGATTTTTTCACCATGGTACGGGGGGAAGACTGATGCAGAGTACAGCATTGACCGGTGGTTTCGCCAAAGCACCGCAGGATGCCGCCCGCGCCTTTCGCGCGGTGATGAATGTGATGGCTCGTCCGGGGCTGATCGAAACACTGACCGGTGCGAAACCACCCGCGCCACTGTCTGACGCCGCCGGAACGTTGGCGTTGACCTTGCTTGATGGCTCCACCCCGGTTCACCTGGCCGGGGCGCTGGACTGCAAAGATGTGCGCGACTGGATCACCTTCCATACCGGCGCACCCTTCACCGGGCGCGAACATTGCGCCTTTGCCTTCGGTCTATGGAGTGATCTGCTGCCATTGGCCGGCTATCCGATCGGCAACCCCGAATACCCTGATCGTGGCGCGACTCTGGTGGTTGAAATGCCTGCGCTAACCGCCTCTGGCGTCACGCTCAGCGGTCCGGGGATCAAGGATGCCGCGGCGCTGAACCTTCCCGACCGGGCGGCGTTCCGGGCCAACGCAATGCAATTTCCGCTGGGGCTGGATTTCTTCTTTACCAGCGAGAACCGTATCGCGGCCCTGCCGCGCAGCACGAAAGTGGAGGCAGCCTGATGTATGTTGCAGTTAAAGGCGGCGAAAAGGCGATTGATGCGGCCCATGCATGGCTGGCAGAGGAACGGCGCGGTGATGTCACCGTGCCGGAATTGTCGGTTGCGCAGATCCGCGAACAGATGGCGCTGGCCGTCAACCGGGTGATGGCCGAAGGATCGCTTTACGATCCCGATCTGGCGGCGCTGGCGATCAAGCAGGCGCGCGGCGACCTGATCGAGGCGATTTTCCTGATCCGTGCCTATCGTACTACCCTGCCGCGTTTCGGCTACAGCAATCCGGTAGATACCGAAAAAATGGCCTGCGACCGGAGGATCAGCGCCACCTTCAAGGACGCGCCGGGAGGTCAGGTGCTGGGCCCGACATTTGATTACACCCACCGTTTGCTGGATTTCAAATTGGCCGCCGATGGCGAGGTTCCCGAGGCCCCGACGCGCGAAACGCAAACCGGCCCGGTGCCCCATATCACTGATTTCCTGAATCAGGAGGGGCTGATCCAGACCGAACCGACAAGCGATGAAGCACCGCGCGACCTGACCCGCGAACCGCTGGAACTGCCCGCCGACCGGGCGCTGCGGCTGCAATCGCTGACCCGCGGCGACGAAGGCTTCATCCTTGGCATGGCCTATTCGACGCAGCGCGGTTACGCCCGCAACCACGCCTTTGTCGGCGAATTGCGCATCGGCACCTGCGCCGTGGAAATGGACATCCCCGAACTGGGCTTCGCGGTCGAGATCGGTGAAATCGAATTGACTGAATGCGAAACCGTGAACCAATTCGCCGGATCGAAAACCGAACCGCCGCAATTCACCCGTGGTTATGGCCTGGTCTTTGGTCAAACCGAACGCAAGGCGATTTCCATGGCCCTGGTCGACCGCGCGCTGCGCTGGCAGGAAATGGGCGAAGACAATCTGGGGGCTGCGGCGCAGGACGCGGAATTCGTGCTGTACCATGCCGACAATATTCAGGCGACCGGGTTCCTGGAACATATCAAACTGCCCCATTACGTCGATTTCCAATCGGAATTGGAACTGGTGCGCAAAATGCGGGCCGACGCACAGGCCCAGACAATGCCGGAGGCCGCGGAATGACCCAAGACTACAACTTCGCCTATCTGGATGAACAGACCAAGCGGATGATCCGCCGCGCCATCCTCAAGGGGCTGGCGGTGCCAGGTTATCAAGTGCCTTTCGCCTCGCGCGAAATGCCGATGCCTTACGGCTGGGGCACCGGCGGGGTGCAGGTCAGCGCATCGATATTGACCCCCGAAGACACCATGAAGGTGATCGATCAGGGCGCTGACGACACCACCAACGCGGTATCGATCCGCAAGTTCTTTGAAAAGACCGCAGGCGTGGCCACCAGTGAGGAAACATCGAAAGCAGATGTAATCCAGACCCGCCACCGGATTCCCGAACAGGATCTGCGTGAGGATCAGATCCTCGTCTATCAAGTGCCAATCCCAGAACCGCTGCGGTTCCTGGAACCGCGTGAAACTGAAACCCGCAAGATGCATGCTTTGGAGGAATACGGGCTGATGCATGTAAAACTGTACGAAGATATTTCCAAGAACGGCGCGATTTCGACCTCCTACGCCTATCCGGTCAAGGTCGAGGGGCGTTACGTGATGGACCCCTCGCCGATCCCGAAATTCGACAATCCCAAGCTGGAAATGGCCGCCGTGCAGCTGTTCGGTGCAGGTCGTGAGCAGCGGATCTATGCGCTGCCGCCCTATACACGGGTCGTCAGTCTTGATTTCGAAGATTATCCGTTCGAGCCCAGCAAGGCCGATCATGCCTGCGATCTTTGCGGGTCGGACACGTCTTATCTGGACGAGGTGATCATGGACGATGCGGGCGGGCGGATGTTCGTCTGTTCCGACACCGATTTCTGTCGGTCGCGCCGTGCTGCGGGCCATGTCGGCGCGCAGGGCGTCCCGTTTGAGGAGGATGCGGCATGACCCCGCTGTTTCAGGTCAAGGATCTGTCGAAATTCTATGGCAACCGGATCGGGTGCAAGGACGTGTCCTTCGATCTTTACCCCGGCGAAGTGATGGGTATTGTCGGTGAATCCGGGTCGGGCAAATCGACCCTGCTGAACTGTCTGGCCGGACATTTGCCCCCGGATCGCGGTGAGGTCCTGTTCGACACCCGTACCGACGGGATGCGCGACACGATACAGATGAGCGAACCGGAACGCCGCATGCTGGGGCGGACCGATTGGGCCTTCGTGCATCAGCACGCCCGCGACGGGTTGCGCATGGGAGTTTCTGCGGGTGGCAATGTCGGTGAACGGCTGATGGCCGTCGGGGCGCGCCATTATGGCGATATTCGCGAACAGGCGATCGATTGGCTGGGCCGGGTCGAAATCAACGCCGACCGCGTAGATGACAGGCCAAGTGCCTTTTCCGGTGGCATGCAGCAGCGGCTGCAAATCGCCCGCAATCTGGTGACCGGCCCGCGCCTGGTGTTCATGGATGAACCCACCGGCGGCTTGGATGTGTCAGTGCAGGCGCGGCTGCTGGACCTGCTGCGCGGATTGGTGCGTGAAATGGGGCTGAGCGCCATTATCGTCACCCATGACCTGGCCGTGGTGCGGCTGTTGGCGGACCGGCTAATGGTGATGAAGGACGGACACGCGGTGGAAACCGGCCTGACCGATCAGGTGCTGGACGATCCGCAACATGGCTATACGCAGTTGCTGGTCAGTTCGGTGCTGCAAGTTTGAAAGAGTGGGGCTCTGCCCCACACCCCGAAGTATTTCGGGAACAATGAAAGTCTGAAGAAATGATTGAGATCAGCGGTGTTTCGAAAAGCTTCGTGCTGCATAATCAGGGATCAGCGGTAATCCCGGTGATGAAAGACGCGGACTTGCACGTGGAACCCGGCGAATGTGTTGCGCTGGTGGGGGCATCGGGGGCGGGGAAATCCACCCTGATGCGGATGATCTATGGCAACTATCTTGCCAATGCCGGGCGGATTGTCGTCGGCGGTGTTGATGTTGCCCGCGCCGAACCGCGAGATGTGCTGGCGCTGCGGCGCGAGGTGTTGGGCTATGTCAGCCAGTTCCTGCGGGTGGTGCCACGGGTACCGACATTGGATGTGGTAGCCGAACCTTTGCTGAACTTGGGTGTTGATCGCGCAGAGGCCCGCGGCCGGGCCGAAGATCTACTGGGCCGGTTGAACATCCCAGAACGGCTATGGGCGCTGTCGCCGACGACGTTTTCGGGCGGCGAGCAGCAGCGGGTAAATATCGCCCGCGGTTTTGCCCATACCTTTCCGGCATTATTGCTGGATGAACCTACTGCAAGCCTGGATGTCAAAAATCGCGACGTGGTACTGAACCTGATCAAAGAGGCTAAGGCACGCGGTGCGGCGATTGTCGGGATTTTCCACGATGAAGCCGCGCGCGACCACGTTTGCGACCGCGAAGTCGATGTCACCGGCTTCACCCCGAAGGCCGCCGCGTGAAACCGGGACGGTTCATAGCCATTGTCGGCCCTTCGGGGGTCGGCAAGGACACGGTGATGGAAGCAATCTGTGCCCGCAATTGTGATATCCTGAGGGTACGCAGGGTGATCACTCGCAACGCAGACGCGGGCGGCGAAGATGCCGAAGCGGTCACGCCAGAGGTATTCGAGGCCCGGGTCCAGCGCGGCGATTTCGCGCTGCATTGGCAGGCTCATGGGCTGCGCTATGGCATTCCGGCTTCGGTCGACGCGGCCCTCAAGGCCGGACGCGATGTGCTGGCCAATCTGTCCCGCGCGGTTCTGCCGGAATTGGCGACGCGGTTCGACCGGCCCGTGATCGTATTGTTAACGGCGACGCCGCAAGTTTTGGCAGCGCGCCTGTCAACGCGTGGACGCGAGTCGGCCGAGGAGCAAGTCAACCGCCTGAAACGCGCCGATTTCAAACTGGCCGAGGGGCTGAATCCGATCGTGATCCGCAATGATGGCACATTGGACAGCACCGTCGACGCCTTTACCGCGGCACTTCAGCCGGAAAGGGCGTAGCGATGGATCAGATGGAACATCCCGGCCTGATCCTCGCCCACCAGACAGAGGTCGTTGATGATAAAAGGTGTGGGCAAAAGCGGGGTGACAATCGGGGCCAGACGATCACGAACGGTTTCGGCCTCGGTCTTGATCAACCGCCCGGTGAGCGTGATGTGGAAGCGGAATTCCTCCATCACGTAAGGATAGCCCCATTGCGTCAGCAGCGCCTCTTGCCGATCAGACAGATTGGCTTTGCGGCGACGGATCAGGTCTGCGTCGGTTGGGGCGGCGCGGAAATCGTCCAACCCGCGCACCAAGGTCGCGGCCAAAGCGCCGAGCGGCGTGGTATCGCCGGTCACGGTCAACGCCAAAAAGCCGCCCAGCCGGGTCAGGGCCAGTCCTTCCAGCCGCACAGGGGGCTGCGCTGCGCAGAGCGTTTGCGCCGCTGCAGACAACGCTTTGAAATCCGTACCTTCAGCCAACCGGAACGGCGGTTTCACCGTCGCGTGCAACCCGTATTTGCGAGGTGTCGCGGTCAGGGCCGCGATATCCAGACCATCGATCTGCGGATGGGTGCCGGGCCGCCCGGCCGTCAGATCCCAACCCAGCCAAGCCGCGCCGAAATCAGCCAAGGCTCCGGCTTCGGGCGCGTAATAAATGGCGAAACGTTTGAAGTCGGTCATCTGATGGCCTTTGATATTTTCTGCAGGGCGGCATGACGCCAAAAGGTAACAGGACAATGACAAAACAGCTTATCCTTGCGAACGCAAATGTGGTTCTGGAAAACGAGGTCATCCGTGGCGCGGTCACCGTGACTGATGGTGTGATTACCGCCATCGATCCGGGCATGTCGGTCCCGTCAGGGGCCGAGGATTTGGAAGGTGATCTGTTGTGCCCAGGATTGATCGAATTGCATACTGACAATCTGGAACGTCACATTCAGCCGCGCCCCAAGGTGGACTGGCCCCATGCGGCCGCCATCGTGGCCCATGATGCGGAACTGGCCGGGGTCGGGATTACCACCGTGTTCGACGCGATGCGGGTCGGGTCGATTCCAACCGGAAAGGGGCGTTACCTGAAATATGCGCGGTCCTTGTCGAAAGAACTGTGGGGGCTGCGCGAAGCCGGGGCGCTGCGGATCAGCCATTACCTGCATTTGCGGGCCGAGGTCTGTTCGGAAACGTTGGAAGAGGAAATGGCAGAATTCGGCCCCGAGGATCGCGTCGGTATCGTCAGCCTGATGGACCATACGCCGGGTCAGCGCCAATTCCGCGATATCAGCAAGTTGAAGGCCTATGTCATGGGCAAGAACAACATGACCGAGGATGATTTCGCCGATCACGTTTCAAATCTGAAGGACATGCGTGACCGTAACGGTGCGCGCCACGAATCAGTGGCCGTATCCGAGGCCAATCGCTATGGCGCGGTTTTGGCCAGCCATGACGACACCACCCCCGACCACGTGACGGTATCGGCCCGTCATGGCATCCGGTTGGCCGAATTCCCCACCACCGTCGAAGCGGCGCGGGCCTGTCATGACCATGGCATCGCGGTAATGATGGGGGCGCCGAACCTGATCCGGGGCGGATCGCATTCCGGCAATGTCGCGGCCGGGGAATTGGCCGAACTGGACCTGCTGGATATCGTTTCATCGGATTACGTGCCTGCGGCGCTGCTGTCATCGGCGCTGTTGCTGGGCGATATGTGGGGCAACACGGCGCGCGGCATCGCCACGGTGACCAAGGCACCGGCAGAGGCCTCTGGCCTGACCGACCGGGGTCGGATCGCCACGGGTGAACGCGCAGATATGATACGGGTTGCCCGGATTGCCGGTGCACCGGTCGTGCGGTCGACATGGGTGCAGGGCAATCGCGTGGCTTGACGATCCTTGGTTGCCGTTGCGGGGCAAAGCGTCTAGCGTCCGCCGGATTTTTGCGGAAAACGGAACCTGGACACCATGCAAAGCCCGCCGGAGGAACTGGTCGCGCTGCTGACGCAAAGATCAGCCGTGCCGGCACCGGCAGGGTGGACCCCGCTGACCGGTGGGAAAACCAACCGGTCTTGGCATGTGCAACTGGATGGTGTGTCTTGGGTGGTAAAGCTTTATGCGGGTGAAACCGGCAATCCGTTGTTTCCGAATTCAGCCCGGCACGAAGCGGCACTGTTGCGGCTTTTGGCCCCTACAGGATTAGCGCCGCAACTGATCGACATGGTATCGACCGCGCGCGGTACTGGTTTGATCTATACTTACCAGAACGGAATGCCATGGCGCGAGGACCCGGCTTTGGTCGCGCGCGCGCTATCGTTGCTGCATCGGCAAGACCCGACGAATTTGGCAGCCGGGTTGCGGCCGTTGGAGGGCGGTTCGGATCGTCTGATCACGCAGACCGAAACGATCATCGCCCGTTTGCCGGAGACCGCGCAACACCGCCTGCGCACTTTGCAGCCGAAAGGATCGGTTCCTGCGGCGGATCGCGCGGTTTTGCTTCATGGTGATCTGGTGCCGGGAAACGTGATCGTCGACCGATCACACGTGACCCTGATCGATTGGCAATGCCCGGCAATCGGTGATCCGGTGGAAGATCTAGCCGTTTTCTTATCGCCCGCAATGCAGCAGATTTATCGCGGCAGGCCGCTTTCGGCGTCGGAAAAGTCCGCCTTTATCGCGGGCTATGACCGGTCAAACTTACGAAAACGTATTGACCTAATGGCGCCTTGGTATCACTGGCGCATGGCAGCTTATTGCGCCTGGAAATCCGCGCAGGGCCAGCGGGAATATGAACGCGCCGGGGCATTGGAAATTGCTGCGCTGACGGCTTAGGCTGAAACACCGTTCAGTCTAAGGATTTACTTGAAGAATGACCGGTCCAAATCAGGTAGTCTGGTTTCTGACTGGCGTTTCAGCCAAACATCACCACCAAGACCGTTCCAGCCACGCCAAGCCCTGCCCCGGTCAGCCCCCAAACGACCCGTCCCACCCAACCGTTTCCGGCAGGTTCCACGAGCTCTTGAGCCTGACGGACCAGAATCGATTCGACCAGCCCCGGCAACCGCGGACCGAACCGGCCCAGTACTGCGGCGGTTTTTGCCAGATCGCCCAGTACAGCCTTCGGCCCGATGCTTTGCTTTATGTAGTCTTCGACCACCGGTTTGGCGACTTCCCAGATATTGATCTGCGGATGCAACGACCGCGCAACGCCTTCGACCACGACCATGGTCCGTTGCAGCAAAATCAGTTCGGTTCGGGTTTCCATGCCAAACCGGTCGGTTACTTCGAACAGGTAGTTCAGCAACCGCCCCATTGATATATGGCTGGCATCCATACCGAAAATCGGTTCACCCACCGCACGCAAAGCACGGGCGAATTCATCGACATCCATTGAAGCGGGGACATAGCCAGCTTCGAAATGCACTTCGGCCACGCGTTTGTAATCGCGCCTGATGAACCCGAACAAAATCTCGGCGTAAACCCGACGAGTATATTCGTCGATATAGCCCATGATGCCGAAATCATAGGCGATGATATCGCCATTGGCAGCGACCTTCAGATTGCCCTGATGCATATCGGCATGGAAAAACCCGTCGCGCAACGCGTGATTGAGGAACAGTTGCAGCACCCGTTCACCCAGTTCCCGGCGGTCATGGCCCGCAGCATCCAGCGCTGCATTGTTCCCCAAAGGCGCACCATCGGCCCACCCCATGGTCATGACCCGACGCCCCGACAGGCCCCATTTGATCTGAGGCAGTTGGAAGCCGACGTCATTCACCGTGTTCGCGGCGAATTCCGAGGCCGAGGCACTTTCCAGCCTCAAATCCAATTCGCCCTTAACCACCCCTTCGAAATGTTCGATCACATCGCGCGGACGTAACCGGCGCGACGCGGGGGACAGGATTTCAATCACGTCGGCGGCAAAATAGAACGCGTCGATATCCCGGCGAAAGGCCCGTTCGATGCCGGGGCGAAGTACCTTGACCGCCGCCAATTCACCGGTATCGCGCAACCGTACCCGATGCACTTGTGCGATGGATGCCGCCGCGACCGGTTCACTGAATTCCGAAAACAGTTCGTCGACCGGCAAGCCCAGCTCAGCCTCGATGCTCGCCTTGGCCACTGCGACCGAAAACGGTGGCAGCTGGTCCTGCAAGACCCGCAGATGCAGCGCCATGTCTTCACCGACCACATCCGGGCGGGTCGAAAGTATTTGACCGAACTTGATATAGGCGGGGCCCAGCGCAGTCAGCGCCCGCGTCACGGGCGGCATCGTTGGGTCGCCCTTGTAGCCCAAGAATCGGAACGGCCAAGCCAGAACCCGTGCAGCAATACGGATGCTGCGCGGTGCCTCCATCCCATCAAGGATTTCGCGCATCGCGCCGCTGCGCTCAAACGTCGCCCCGGTGCGGATCAGCCGCCAGATGTTGTGTGGTCCGCGCATATCAGATTTTCCATCCCGAATGCAGGCAGGCGATACCCATGGTCAGATTGCGGTATTTCGCATTCTCGAACCCGGCCTGCCGCACCATGTTCAGGAACGTGTCCTGATCGGGAAATTTGCGGATCGATTCCACCAGATACTGATAAGAATCGCGATCATTGGCGATCACCTGACCCAGTCTTGGGATGATATTGAAGGAATAGAGGTCATACACCTTCTGCATCATGTCATTCGGAATCTGGCTGAATTCCAGAACCATCAGACGACCACCCGGTTTCAACACCCGGCAGGCCTCGTTCAGCGCCTCCTGCGGACGGGTCACGTTCCGAATCCCGAAGCTGATCGTGTAAACGTCGAAGGTGTTGTCCGCGAAAGGCAGGTTCATCGCGTCGCCCGTTACCCAATCCAAGCTGCTGGCCATCGCCGCCGCTTCGGCCCGTTTGCGGCCTTCGATCAGCATCGGTTCGGTCAGATCCAGCACAGTGGCATGGGCGTGCCCGGCGCGTATCAGATAACGGAAGGAAATATCGCCGGTACCCCCGGCCACATCCAGAAGCTTGGTATTCGGACGCGGTGCCAGCCAATCCATCATCGCGTCTTTCCAGATGCGGTGGATGCCCATACTCATCGCGTCGTTCATCACGTCGTATTTCGACGCGACGGACCCGAACACCCCCTGTACGCGCCCGGCCTTTTCAGACTCGGGTACGGTTTCAAATCCGAAATGGGTGGTTTTTTGATCTGTCTCGGTCATGGGTCTTGCCAGTCCGTTGTTCTAGACCTTCTTATAGGGCGCTGGCCATGCGCTGCAATGCGCTGTTCTGTCAAAGGAAGACTTATGCCTGAACTCCCCGAAGTTGAAACCGTTCGCCGCGGCCTAGTCCCGTCCATGGAAGGCGCCGTGATTGCGCGCGCGCAGGTGAACCGCCCCGATCTGCGTTGGCCTTTCCCGGACCGGATGGCGGAACGGTTACAGGGCCGCCGCGTTCTGTCCCTCAGGCGGCGGTCGAAATACATCCTCGCCGATCTTGATTCGGGGGAAACGCTGTTGATTCATCTGGGGATGAGCGGCCGAATGCTGGTGTCGGGCGATCCGCTGGGACAGTTCGCGCATGTTCACCCCGCGCCGGAAAAGCATGATCATGTGGTGTTCAACATGGATAACGGCGCGCGCATCACCTTCAACGATCCGCGCCGGTTTGGCGCGATGGACCTGCTGGAAACCGCGACGGCAGAGAATCACAAGCTGCTGTCGGTACTGGGACCCGAACCCTTGGGTAACGAATTTTCCGAATCCTACCTGGTGGCAGCGCTGAAGGGCAAAAACACACCGATCAAATCAGCGCTGCTGGACCAGGGAATCATTGCCGGTCTTGGCAACATCTATGTCTGTGAAACGCTGTACCGGGCGGGGATACATCCCAAACGCAAGGCGGGGCAGATCGCTGACGCAAGGGCAGCCGCATTAGTCGCGATCATCCGCGACGTTCTGAAAGAAGCCATCGAAGCAGGCGGGTCCAGCCTGAAGGATTTCCGTCGGGCGGATGGGGAGTTAGGTTATTTTCAACACCGTTTCGATGTCTATGACCGCGAAGGCCAGCCCTGTCATGGCGATGGCTGCAAAACGGCGATTCGGCGCATCGTTCAATCGGGTCGGTCGACTTTTTACTGCCCGACCTGTCAAAGATAACTTGATCCGGACGCCCGGATTGGCCATCAATCGGCACTGACCGGAACAATGGAAAGCTGAATTCATGGCCTATGAGACGATCATCGTCGAAGTAGAAGACCACATCGCACTGGTAAAACTGAACCGTCCAGATGCGATGAATGCACTGAACGGCCAGTTACTGACGGAACTGGCCGACGCAATGAAAGCGGCGCAAGCGAACGACAAGGTGCGCTGTATCGTTCTGACTGGTTCGGAAAAGGCATTTGCCGCCGGGGCAGATATCAAGATGATGAGCGACAAAACCTATACAGAGGTTTTGACCGAAGATCTTTTCGGCCCGGAAATCGACGAAGTCAAACGTGTGCGCAAACCAATCATCGCGGCTGTTGCAGGCTATGCTTTGGGCGGCGGTTGCGAATTGGCGATGCTGTGCGACTTCATCATTGCGGCCGACAACGCGAAGTTCGGCCAGCCCGAAGTCAATCTGGGCGTCATGGCTGGTATCGGCGGCACCCAGCGACTGACGCGAGCCATTGGCAAGGCCAAGGCAATGGATATGAACCTGACCGGACGCTTCATGGATGCCGAAGAGGCCGAACGCTCGGGTCTGGTCAGCCGGATCGTGCCTGCCAAGAAGTTGATGGAAGAAGCTATGGGCGCGGCCGCCAAGATCGCAGAGAAATCGATGATTTCTGTCATGCTGATCAAGGAAGCTGTAGATAAAAGCTTCGAAGTGCCGCTTTCCGAAGGTCTGCTGATCGAACGCCGGATGTTCCATTCGCTGTTCGCGACCGAGGACCAGAAAGAAGGCATGGCCGCCTTCATCGACAAGCGCACACCGCAGTTCCGCGACAAATAGAAGGAACAAGGCAAAGCAAAACGAAACGGGCCGGTTTTCCGCCCGTTTTCAGTTGCAATTCCGCGAATCTTGGCTAGAAGGGCGCGATACATGCGCGTGAAGCCCGCCTAGGCAAGAATCGTTCCCGACAGAATGACTGTCCGGTGGGGCCGCGTTATACATATGCAACCCCGAACCTAAGGGAAGATCTAAAATGGCAAATTCGCCCCAGTCCAAGAAACGCGCCCGTCAGAACGAAGCACGTTTTGCAGTCAACAAAGCCCGTCGTTCGCGCATCCGTACTTTCCTGCGCAAAGTTGAAGAAGCAATCGAATCGGGCGACAAAGACGTCGCAGCAGCAGCCCTGCGGGCCGCTCAGCCCGAACTGATGCGCGGCGTCACCAAAGGCGTCTTCCACAAGAACACAGCGTCGCGCAAAATGTCGCGCCTGTCTGCCCGCGTCAAAGCACTGGGCTGATCTTAGGCCAAGGCAAAGGCCGCTCAAGACAATCAAATTATGTACACAGGGCGTCACAGTTGTGGCGCCCTGTTGCAATTCAAGGCTGTACGACGGGCACATGTGTTGCACAAAAATTCTGCCCGAGAGATTCTTTTTCGGATTCTCCGAGTCAAGGCCGAAGAACAGTTGCTCAGGTCACAAGCGACTTGCTAGCTTCTGGTTAGCGATTCACTTCGCCTTGGGGGGACAGGCTCGCCGGAACGTTTTCGCTACACAACGTATCGGCATTATCGAAGGTCCAGTACGGATGCATTCTTGTAGTGAATGTATGCCGCACGGGTTCTGTGGGTATTTACCCACGCCAGTCCAACAAGTTTTATGCGCCTGATCGCGCAACCTTCGGCAGGGCTTCTGTTGCAGAAGCGCCACGTCAAGGTGATATCGATTCGGGGTAGGGTTCGGTCCGGTTCAGGACGGCACAACTGTTGCATGGCTTTGCAACGGTAAGGAATGTTTTGTGCCGCCAATACAGATGAATAATCGCGCGGCAAATGTGCAAATGCCGCATATAAAATGTTAAGGTCGATGACAGGCTGGAATGGGGAACATGACGCAAGAACAGTGGGGCAAGCTTCAACAAAATCTTCTCACTACGGTGGGCAAGAATAACTATGCGACTTGGATCGAGCCGCTGGAATTTTTGGAAATCGCCGAAGATGTCGCCGTCTTCGAGGTGCCGACTTCGTTTCTGGGAAATTACGTTTCGCAGAATTTCGGTGATCTGATATTACATCAACTCAGTGAAGTTGTTGAAAACGTGCGCCGTATCAACTTCCGTGTCGCAGCCAACTCTTCTCAGCGCCCGACCCGGAAAGCCGAAATCGTAGACATGCCGAAAGAAGTGCAAAAAGACGCCCCTGCCGTAGTCCCGCAGGCCGCGCGGGAAGACCTTGTTCCTGGTGCCCCGCTTGATGCGCGCTTTACCTTTGACACATTCGTTGTCGGCAAACCGAACGAATTGGCCCATGCTGCTGCACGGCGCGTCGCCGAAGGCGGTCCCGTGACCTTCAACCCTTTATTCCTGTATGGCGGCGTCGGATTGGGCAAAACCCACCTGATGCACGCCATTGCATGGGAATTGCAAACCCAGCGCCCCGACCTGAACGTAGTCTACCTCTCAGCGGAACAATTCATGTATCGCTTTGTTCAGGCGTTGCGTGACCGCAAGATGATGGATTTCAAACAACTGTTCCGGTCGGTTGATGTGTTGATGGTCGACGATGTGCAATTCATCGCCGGCAAGGACAGCACCCAAGAAGAATTTTTCCACACCTTTAACGCGCTGGTCGATCAGAACAAACAGATCATCATTTCGGCTGACCGTGCACCGGGTGAAATCAAGGATCTGGAAGACCGGATCAAGTCGCGCCTGCAATGCGGTCTGGTGGTCGACCTGCATCCTACGGACTACGAATTGCGTCTGGGAATTTTGCAATCTAAGGTTGAATTGCACAAAATGCAATATCCCGGCTTGGAACTGGCTCCGGGGGTTTTGGAATTCCTCGCCCATCGGATCAGCACCAATGTCCGTGTTTTGGAAGGGGCGCTGACCCGGCTGTTCGCTTTTGCATCACTGGTTGGTCGGCCGATCACAATGGATCTGACCCAGGATTGTCTTGCCGACGTCTTGCGCGCCAGTGAACGCAAGATCACGGTCGAAGAAATTCAGCGCAAAGTGTCGGAACATTATAATATCCGTCTGTCCGACATGATCGGTCCGAAACGGGTGCGGTCCTATGCGCGTCCGCGTCAAGTCGCGATGTATCTGTGCAAACAGCTGACCAGCCGGTCGCTGCCTGAAATCGGGCGTCGTTTCGGTGGCCGCGACCACACCACCGTCATGCACGGGGTCAAGCGGATCGAAGAACTGCGCGTACAGGACGGACAGATCGCTGAAGACTTGGAAATGCTGCGCCGGGCGCTCGAAGCGTAACCAGAAACGCACACATCTGTACCGCACCGGTCCCGGTGCGGTCGTCATGCTCTTGACGGCCTTCCCAATCCAGAAGACAAACCAATAAAAGGCTTGAGCCGGTTGGGGATTACGCTACCTTGCACCCCCCGGGCTATGGGTCGGTACAGGGATAGGAGCGATGGAATGAAATTCAGCATCGAACGCGGGGCGCTTCTTAAAGCCGTTTCGCAGGCGCAGTCGGTCGTCGAACGGCGTAACACGATCCCGATCCTTGCCAATGTTCTGATCGAAGCCGAAGGTGACACCGTTTCGTTCCGGGCCACCGATCTGGATATCGAAGTCGTCGACAAGGCCCCGGCCCAAGTCGAAAAGGCCGGCGCCACCACGGTTTCCGCCGTCACCTTGCATGAAATCGTCCGCAAACTGCCCGATGGCGCGCTGGTTACGCTCAGCGATGATGGCGTCGCCGGTCGCCTAACCGTCGAAGCGGGCCGATCGAATTTCAACCTGGCAACTCTGCCGCGGGAAGATTTCCCGGTCATGGCAAGTTCCGAGTACCAATCCAATTTCAGCGCCCCGGCACCGGTTTTGCGCCGCCTGTTCGATAAATCGAAATTCGCCATTTCGACCGAAGAAACCCGTTACTATCTGAACGGTGTTTATCTGCACGTATCCGATTCAGATGGCGGCAAGGTTCTACGCGCTGTCGCAACCGATGGTCACCGACTGGCCCGGATCGATGCCGATCTGCCTTCGGGGGCCGAAGACATGCCGGGCGTGATCGTACCGCGCAAGACCGTGGGTGAATTGCGCAAGTTGCTAGATGATGACGAGATGAAAATCGCGGTATCGGTCAGCGAAACCAAAATCCGCTTCGCCACCCCGAACATTACCCTGACCTCCAAGGTGATCGATGGCACCTTCCCCGATTACAGCCGAGTGATCCCGGTCGGTAATACCCGCAAGATGGAAGTCGATGCCGGTGATTTCGCCGCTGCGGTCGATCGGGTTGCAACAGTGTCTTCGGAACGCTCCCGCGCGGTCAAGATGGCGCTGGACCAGGACAAACTGGTCCTGTCGGTCAACGCCCCCGATAGTGGTGCCGCCGAAGAAGAGCTGGCCGTGGCCTATAATGATGAACGGTTGGAAATCGGATTTAACGCGAAGTATCTACTTGAAATCGCAAGCCAGGTTGACCGCGAAAATGCCGTTTTCTTGTTCAATTCGGCCGGTGATCCGACCCTGATGCGCGAAGGCAATGACGCTTCGGCAGTTTATGTGGTCATGCCCATGCGCGTCTGAGGTGCTGCGGAGTTTTCCACAAATTCCGGGACGGGTTCTGAATCAGAAACCGTTGCTGCCTCATGGCTGATCTTGCGCTCAAGCACCTGACTTTGTCACATTTTCGATCCCATAAAACGGGCCGGATCGATTGTGACAAGCGTCCGGTCGCTATCTATGGGCGCAATGGGTCGGGCAAAACCAATATCCTTGAGGCGGTTTCGCTGTTTTCCCCCGGTCGCGGCTTGCGTCGTGCTTCGGCCGAAGACATGATGCGACGCCCCGAAACGCTGGGCTGGAAAGTCACCGGCCTGTTGCAAGCAGGACCGCGCCTACACGAGATCGAAATATGGTCTGAAAACGGGGCCGCGCGACAGTTGCGCATTGACGGAAAATCCGCGGCGCAACTCGAGTTGGCGCGGTTGTCGCGGGTGCTGTGGCTGATTCCGTCAATGGACCGGCTTTGGATTGAAGGCGCCGAAGGACGACGGCGATTTCTGGACCGGATGACCCTGTCTTTCTTTCCCGAACATGCCGATGCAACGCTGGCCTATGAAAAAGCGATGCGCGAACGCAACCGGTTGCTCAAGGATCAAGTCCGCGATCCCCATTGGTATGGTGCGCTTGAGGCGCAGATGGCGGTGAATGGCGCGAAGATTCACGCCCATCGCCGCGCCACGTTGGAATTTCTGGAACAAGCGCAGGCACAGACCGAAACCGCCTTCCCCACCGCGACGCTGGAACTGATGCAAAGCGAAGGCGCGATGCCAGACACCGAAACCGATCTGCGCGATGCGCTAACGGAAAGTCGGTTCCGCGACCTGGCTGCCGGACGCAGCCTTGTTGGACCGCACCGAACCGATCTTTATGGTGTCTTTGCGGCCAAGGGTGTGCCTGCCAAAGACTGTTCCACCGGCGAACAGAAGGCGCTGCTGGTATCGCTGATCCTAGCCAATGCGCGGGCGTTGTCAGACTTGATCGGCATGCCGCCGATCCTGCTGCTGGACGAAATCGCGGCCCATCTCGATGCCGGGCGCTTGGCTGCGCTTTATGACGAAATCATAGGCTTTGGCGCACAAGCCTGGATGACAGGCACCGGGCCCGAACTGTTCGACGCTTTAGGCGACCGCGCGCAATACTTAGAAATTCAGGAAACAGGCGGTGTATCCGAGATCGTTATGAAATCATCATAAAACCGCAAAGCAGAACTTGATTCCGCATCTCGAACAATGAATAGTGCGCTCAACCACGCGAAGGAGGACGCGCATGGGCCTAATCACCCCCCCAAATCCGGAAACCATGCCGGAACTGAACGTAATCGATGGCATCCGCGCACGGGCCAAGGAAACCCCGGAGAAAGAAGCGATCGTCTGCGGCGATATCCGCCAAAGCTGGGCCGAATTCGATCAACGCAGCAATCGCTGCGCCAATGCACTGATCGAACTGGGCATCGACAAAGGCGACCGCGTTGCGATCCTGTCGCCGAATTCCGCACCCTATGCCGAGATCTTCATCGGCACGCTCAAGGCCGGAGCCTGCATCGTGCCGCTTTCGACCATGGCCTCGAGCGAGGCGCTGGAAAAAATGGTCGTCGATAGCGGGTCCAAAGTTCTGTTTCTTGCGGATCACTATCGTGATTTGGTGGCACCATTTCTTGAAAACCTGAATGCTCGTCTTGTGGCGCTGGATTTCGACGCTGCCGGATTTACCGGTTACGAAGATTTGTTAGCGCGGCAGCCAGAAACCGATCCAGTGATCGCTGTCGATTGGGACGACCCGTTCAACATCATCTATTCCTCTGGAACCACCGGCACCCCAAAGGGTATTTTGCATAGTAACTGGATGCGGGCGGTACAGATGGAACGCGCGGAACCCAGCGGCTATTGCGACAATGCCCGCACCTTGTTGTCGACGCCGCTTTATTCCAACACAACGATCGTATCATTTTTACCGACCCTGTTCGGCGGATCGACCGTGCACCTGATGGGAAAATTCGACGCCCGTCGGTATCTGGAAATCGCCGAGGAGGAACAAATCACCCATACGATGCTGGTGCCAGTTCAGTACAAACGCATCATGGATATTCCCGAATTTGACGACTTTGACCTGACATCCATGCGCGTGAAGTTTTCCACCTCTGCGCCGCTTCGGGCCGATGTGAAGGCGGATGTTCTGGCCCGATTCCCCGGCAAACTGATCGAATATTACGGTCTGACCGAAGGTGGCGGCGTTACCATTCTTGTCGCCGATGAAACGCCGGACAAGTTGCACACGGTTGGGGCTCCTGGGCCAGGAACCGAAATCAAGCTGATCGATGTAGATGGAAACGAAGTTCCGAAAGGTCAAGTCGGTGAAATCTGTGGCCGCAGCCCGGCAATGATGGCGGGTTATTTCGGGCGCGACGACTTGACCAACGATTACATCTGGCACGACGGCGACGGGCGCTTGTTCTTCCGCACGGGCGATATGGGCCATTTTGACGAAGACGGGTTCCTGATCCTATCAGATCGCAAGAAGGACATGATCATTTCCGGCGGATTGAACATTTACGCCAACGATCTGGAACTGATCCTGCTGCGCGACCCGACTGTGATCGATGCCGCGGTGATCGGTGTTCCGTCTGAACAATGGGGGGAAACGCCTTTGGGGTTGGTGGTGCGTAAACCGGGATCTGACAAAACGGTCGAAGACATTCTGACCGACGCCAACGCGCTACTGGGTAAAAGCCACCGACTGTCGGGGATAGAGTTGCGCGATACGCTGCCTCGGTCTTCGATCGGCAAGATCCTGAAACGGGAATTGCGCACGCCTTATTGGCAGTGATCGGGCCTGTTCACATCCCGGCGTGGGTGATACCAAGACCGTAAGAAAATTGCGGCAAAGGTATCACCGCCGGTGACAGGGCAACGCACGAAAACACTTCTGGTTCTGGGGGCGTCCGGCAAGGTCGGGCGCCTTTTGCACGCCATCTGGTCAGCACATCCGCCTTCCGGGTTGCGGGTGTTGTATCAATTTCGCAATGCGACATCGGATGATGCGGACTGTGTTCAATTTTCCCTTGGTGATCCTGTCGGGCGGATCGGTCCTGTCGACGCGGTGCTGTCCCTTTGGGGGGTGACTTCGGGTGACAACAACACGTTGGCTATGAACAGTGAATTGGCAAACGAGGCGATGCGGATTGCCCGCGCTACCGGTGCCGACCGTGTGCTGCACAGTTCGTCCATCGCCGTCTATGCGCCATCGGACAGGCCATTGAACGAAACTGATCCGGTCGCCGCGCCGAATGCTTACGGTGTGGCCAAATCCGCGATGGAAAATGCCGTGCGTTCCGTGACCGGACCGCGCAGTTGTGCCTTGCGCATAGGGTCTGTGGCAGGGGCGGAAAGCTTGGCGACATCGGTCGATGCTTACCTGGCAGCCTCAGCAAAAGCGCCGCTGAGCCTGCACCGCTTTCGTTCGGGTCACGGACCTGCGCGCAGCTATATCGCGCCATCCGATTTGGCGCAGGTGGTCGAGGCGCTGACCTTGTGCCCCATCGGTGACTTGCCCGGCATTTTGAATGTCGGATCTGCCAAGCCGGTCACCATGGATGCATTGCTGACTGCGGCTGATATTCCCTTTGACTGGCAACCGGCTCCGATCGGAGCCCGCGAATATGCCGTACTGAACACCGACCGGCTGCACGATCTGGTGCCGCTGCCAAAAGCCGACAGCGATCCCGCTCGGATCACCCGCGACTGGCTGAAATGGAGGGCGCTTTCATGACATGGTCAAAACGCCTGTTCGACCTCGCCGCGGCCTTGTTTCTGACGGTCCTGCTATTTCCCCTGATCGTCATCCTGACGCTTGTCATTTTGATCCGCGAAGGTCGCCCGGTGCTTTATATTTCTGAGCGGATGAAGACAGCAGACGACCCCTTCCAGCTGTGGAAATATCGGACGATGACCGTGGCAGAGCAGGACAGCGGCGTTTCGGGCGGCGACAAGGCAGCGAGGATAACTCCGACCGGGGCGTTTCTGCGCCGCTACCGGCTAGATGAAATCCCGCAATTGTGGAATATTCTGCGTGGCGACATTTCCTTCGTCGGGCCAAGACCACCGCTGCGCCGTTACGTCGAAATGTTCCCCGACCTGTACCGGAAGGTATTGCATTCGCGCCCCGGCATCACCGGTTTGGCGACCATCCTGTTTCACCGCCACGAAGAAAACATTCTGGCCGATTGCCAAACCCCGAAAGAAACCGAATCCGCCTATGTCAGACGCTGCGTACCGCGAAAAGCCGCGCTGGATCTGATTTATCAATCCCGCCGCAACCTGTGCCTTGATATTGCGTTGATGATTAAAACAGTTTTCCGAAAATTCCCGTTGAAGTAGGTAAAAAAGGCGATTTTCCGCCAAAAAACATCTGGATAGCTGTTTCTACTCTTGCACAATAATGGGGCAAAAAATAAAGTCACAGCAGATTGATAGGCAATCGACGCAGCGTATTTTTTTTGCCCGGTTTTTTCCAGCCGCCTCGCTTCAAATACCCCGGCCACGTTGGAGGCTGACAATGACAATTTATAATTTTGCCATCAATCTTAAAGATCAGCAAAAGCATCTAATTTTTCTGTTCATTGACATGATGTTGGTGCCAATTTCCTTGGTCCTCGCCATGATGTTGAGCCCGGCATCCGGTCCAGGCGAACAAATTGCGCTGAAGTTGCCGGTACTGGTGGGCATTCTAACTCTGCTGGGTCCGGGGATTGCGCAAATTCTGGGTCTGCCGCGAATCCGCCTCAACGCCTTCGAATCAGGTGGCATCCACCGCACGGCTATTCTGGCCGGTATTCTGGCGATGGCCGGGTTGGCGATGAATATCGTGTTGGATACGCCGCTTCCTGCCGCGACGCTGGCAATTTTTGCAATGGTTTACCTCATTATCGTTGTGTCCACCCGCATGCTGCTGCGCGAAATCGTCCGATCGATTTATCGACGGGGCAGAAAGCCGACCCGCGTCATCGTCTATGGAGCAGGCCAGACCGGTCAGCAGTTAGCCGCTGCGCTGCGAACCGATGATCAGGTCGAATTGGTCGCCTTTGTCGACGACAATCCTCGGCTGCAAAGCTTGACGCTGACAGGGGTTCCGGTTCACGCGCCCAGCCGCATGAAGGAACTGATCGCCCGGAAAGAAGTCAACCGCGTGGTTCTGGCCATGCCCACCGCGGCCCCTTCGGTTCAGGCACGCATTGCACTCCGGCTGCGCAGCATGGGTTGCGAAGTCCATTCGCTGCCATCTTTTGCCGAACTCATCACCGACCGCGATATTTCAAAGCGCAGCACACCGGTATCCATTAGCGATTTGCTGGGACGTAATGGGCTGGATGGCGAATTGCCCGCAGTCGCCCATACCTATCAGGCTCAAAGCATTTTGGTCACCGGTGCAGGTGGATCGATCGGGTCCGAACTGTGCCGACAACTGGTTGCCTGCGAACCGGCTAACCTGATCCTGCTCGATCACAGCGAATTGGCGCTGTATTTGATCGAAAAAGAACTTAATGAACTCGCTCCAAATGTGCGGGTGACGGCGATACTGGGATCTGTCTGTGATCCAATTCTGCTGAGAAAGATCTTTAGCGAATTTTCAACAGACATCGTTCTGCACGCCGCCGCCTATAAACATGTGCCCATGGTGGAAAAGAACGTGATCGCCGGGCTTAGAAACAACGTTATCGGCACCCGAATCATCGCCGAAGCGGCAGGACATGCCGAAGTCGCCCGGTTCATTCTGGTCTCCTCGGACAAGGCGGTGCGACCAACCAACATAATGGGTGCGTCCAAGCGGCTGGCCGAACTGGTGGTTCAAGATTTGGCGACGCGGTCGAGCAAAACGCTGTATTCGATGGTCCGCTTCGGCAACGTTCTGGGGTCATCTGGGTCTGTCATCCCGCTGTTTGAGGAACAAATCGCGCGGGGGGGGCCAGTGACGCTGACTCATAACGATGTCGCCCGTTACTTCATGACCATTTCCGAAGCCGCGCGATTGGTATTGTTGGCCGGTCCCTTCGCCCGGGGCGGAGATTTGTTCGTGCTGGACATGGGCGATCTGGTACCGATCCGCAAACTAGCGCGGCAAATGATCGAAGGGGCGGGGTTCACCGTACTGGACGATGAAAATCCAGATGGAGACATCGAAATCAAGGTCACCGGTTTGCGTCCCGGTGAAAAGCTGATCGAAGAATTGCTGATCAGCCCCGACATGTTGACCACGCCACACCCAAAGATTCTGCGTGCGCAGGAAGGGTTCCTGTCGGAAATCGAAATGGCCACCGCCCTGAAGGATCTGCGCAACGCCGTGGACACCAGCGATGTCGAAGCGGCCCGTGCCGTCGTGACCCGGTGGGTCGAAAAACATTCAACGATGATGTCCGAACCGGCCAACATCACCGAAGCCTGAAAAAGCAGTGGCAAACCGCTTTTCCGCGCCGCGCTAAATCATGTGTGGGACGTGACATTCCCCGTAGGGTTTCGTATATGTTCCTGACAATAATTGAGGAAGGGCGGAATGTCCGAGACCGAGCAAAATTCGCAAGAATACGGCGCAGATTCTATTAAAGTTCTCAGGGGCTTGGAGGCGGTTCGCAAACGTCCTGGCATGTATATCGGCGATACCGATGACGGCTCTGGGCTGCATCATATGGTCTATGAGGTCGTCGACAACGGCATCGACGAAGCACTGGCAGGTCACGCGGATTCCGTGCGGGTGAAAATTCACGCCGACAACAGTGTTTCAGTGCGCGACAACGGGCGCGGTATTCCGGTCGATATCCACGAAGAAGAAGGCGTGTCAGCAGCCGAGGTCATCATGACCCAGTTGCATGCAGGTGGTAAATTCGACAGCAATTCTTACAAGGTGTCGGGTGGTTTGCACGGCGTCGGCGTGTCGGTGGTGAACGCGCTGTCCGTGTGGTTGGAATTGCGCATCTGGCGCAATGGCAAAGAACATTATGCCAAATTCGAACATGGCGACTGTACCGAACATCTGCGCGTGGTTGGTGACGCAAATGGTGAAAAAGGCACCGAAGTTCGCTTTCTTGCCTCTACTGATACATTTTCGAACCTCGAGTACTCCTTCGAAACACTGGAAAAACGGTTGCGAGAACTGGCTTTCTTGAATTCAGGCGTCCGCATCATTCTGGAAGACGAACGCCCTGCCGAACCGCTGAAAACGGAACTCTATTACGACGGCGGCGTGAAAGAATTCGTCAAATATCTTGATCGTTCAAAACAGTCGCTGATGGCCGAACCGATCTATGTCATCGGTGAACGCGACGATATCGTGGTTGAAATGTCGATGTGGTGGAATGACAGTTATCACGAAACCGTGCTGCCCTTTACCAACAACATTCCCCAGCGCGATGGTGGAACGCACCTTGCCGGCTTCCGTGGGGCCTTGACCCGGACTCTGGGTAAATACGCCCAGGACAGCGGCATTGCGAAAAAGGAAAAGATTAACTTCACCGGTGATGACGCCCGCGAAGGG
Source organism: Thalassovita gelatinovora (assembly GCF_001458355.1). Taxonomy (GTDB): domain Bacteria; phylum Pseudomonadota; class Alphaproteobacteria; order Rhodobacterales; family Rhodobacteraceae; genus Thalassobius; species Thalassobius gelatinovorus. Next base: position 603,354 of record NZ_CYSA01000015.1, read on the forward strand.
CTGACATGTGTCTTGTCGGTCAAAGTGCCCGATCCCAAGTTCAGTTCCCAAACCAAAGACAAACTAGTTAGTTCCGAAGTACGCCCAGCCGTCGAAAACCTGATGAATGAAAAGCTTTCCGAGTGGTTGGAAGAAAACCCGAACGAAGCCAAGGTCATCGTCAGCAAGATCGTCGAAGCCGCGCTGGCCCGTGAAGCCGCCCGCAAGGCCCGCGACCTGACCCGCCGCAAAAATCCGATGGACATGAACTTTCTCAGCTCCAAGCTCAAGGATTGTTCCGACAAGGATCCGGTCAATACCGAAATTTTCCTGGTCGAGGGTGACAGCGCTGGTGGGTCCGCCCAAACCGGACGTGATCGCAAGACACAGGCGATTCTGCCGCTCAAAGGTAAGATCCTGAACGTCGAACGCGCCCGGTTTGACCGAATGCTCGGCAGTCAGGAAATCGGCAACATGGTGATGGCGCTGGGCACCGGGATTGGGCGCGACGAATTCAATATCGCGAAATTGCGCTACCACAAGATCGTCATCATGACCGATGCTGACGTCGACGGGGCCCATATCCGTACTTTGCTTCTGACCTTCTTTTACCGTCAGATGCCCGAACTGATAGAGGGCGGCTATCTCTATATCGCGCAGCCACCGCTATATAAGGTCAGCCGTGGCAAATCCGAGGTTTATCTCAAGGATCAGGCCGAAATGGACGAATATCTGATCGAACAGGGCATTCAGGACACCGTTCTGAAGCTTGGATCGGGTATGGAAATGGCCGGGGCCGACCTGAAACGTGTGGTCGAAGAGGCCCGCAGTCTGAAACGCCTGCTCGATGCCTTCCCGACACATTACCCGCGTCATATTTTGGAACAGGCCGCCATCGCCGGGGCCTTCGTGCCCGGCGCGGTCGATGCCGACCTGCAAGGCGTCGCTGATAAAGTGGCCAAGCGGCTGGATCATATCGCGCTTGAATATGAACGTGGCTGGCAGGGTCGGATCACCCAGGATCACGGTATTCGCCTCGCCCGCATCCTGCGTGGGGTGGAAGAGGTCCGCACGCTTGATGGCCCGATGCTGCGTTCGGGCGAAGCCCGCAAAACCGGCAGCTTCACCAAATCCTTGCAGGAAGTTTACGATCTACCGGCAACGCTGACGCGCAAGGATCGCAGCATTTTGATCCACGGGCCTTTGGGTTTGCTTTCGGCGATCCTGAGCGAAGGTGAAAAAGGTCTGTCGCTTCAGCGCTACAAGGGTCTGGGCGAAATGAACCCCGATCAGTTGTGGGAAACCACGCTCGATCCCGAAGCCCGCACTCTGTTGCAGGTTCGGGTCGAAGACATGACCGAAGCTGATGATCTGTTCACCAAGCTGATGGGTGACGTGGTTGAACCACGACGCGAATTCATCCAGAAAAACGCGCTGAGCGTTGAGAACCTCGATTTCTGATCCGGTGTGGGGACGCATAGAATTCCACGGCGCGCATAATTTTGCGCGCCCTCATTGACTGGACACACGGATATGTCCAAGAATTTCCAAAGCTCTTTGCGGGGTCGGCGCACCACCCCATCGAACTTGGAGACTCGCAACGACATGAGGCACAGCGGTTCTTCAATTCGGTGATCACCACCCAACGGTTGGCCGCTCTCCATCCAAGAAAGACGTTGGATAGCGCCCTGCGGATTCGATTGGTTGCCAAACAGCAGCCAGCACCCGTAGCCCAAAGGTTAGCTCCCCGGCTTATCCCCCCACCTGTTTCACAGCGCACCTCAAGCTAGCTATACTGTGAGGGTAGACGACAAGCGGATCTTCAAAGCCGAAGTTTCTTGACGGTCCGGGTGATGCCCTTTTCCTTCGCGATCATCTGGAATAGATGAAACAGGTTCCAGTTCAGGTCTGGTTGTTAAATGGTGCCCATAAAGTAGGAATCGGCTGCAATTCAGTCATTTGCCGCATTGCGTCACCCCTATTTCCGGCATTCTTTCTGCCTTTGCATCCAACCTGTGCGAAACGAACAGCCTCTGAAAACGTGGCAAATTATTAATCAGAAAGCGAGAAACATGAGCATCACCCGTCTGCACCCCGGCCCGCGCATGAGTCAGGCCGTCATTCACAACAACACCGTCTATCTTGCCGGGCAGGTCGGCACAGCTGGTGCCGATGTCACCACCCAGACCAAGGATTGCCTGAAAGCTGTCGACGCGCGTCTGGCAGAGGCCGGCAGCGACAAGTCCAAGCTTTTACAGGTGATCATCTGGCTGGCTGACATGTCTGACTTTGCCGAAATGAATGCGGTCTACGATGACTGGATTGACCCGGCAAACCCGGCAGCACGCGCTTGCGGCGAAGCCAAACTGGCAACGCCCGAGTACAAGGTCGAATTCATCGTCACGGCCGCGATCTGATCGCCGCCTCAGCCGGGGCCAAACCTGACACGTGCCCCGGCTACTTGCGCCAGCAAAATCGAAACCGCGACACCGGAACATGATCCGGCAAAAGATGTGAAAGGTTTCTTGGCAACCCTGTGTCCATTTTCGCAAAAGTCGGAGAATGGTGGTTAGATATACGCACTAACCCCCCGAATACCGGATGCCACTGCCGTCAACGCCAAAAGCGCTATAGCGGCTTTGCGATAGCCGCTTTCTCCGAGCCTTGAGAAGACCTGCCCGCCAGCCCAAGTGCCAACCAAAAGTGCGGGCAGCGCGGTGACCGCAAGCAGCGCAATGTCCCGGTCCAACTGATCAGCAACAATGAGCCCGGGTAGCGCCATCAGCGACGTGATGAAGAAAAACACCATAAGCGAAGCGCGCGTGATTACCGCCGCCTGGGAGCGCCCAAGAAAATAAGCGATCGCGGGCGGTCCGGGCATGGCTGCCAGGCCGGAAAACACCCCCGACAACAGGCCGGCGGCTATCGCGGGATTCCGTCCTGGCGGCAATTCGATTTTTGCCAGCAAAGCGGTCAACCCGGCAATCACCACCAGCGCCAAAACGATCCGCATCGCGTCTGGTGATAGTTGCGTCAGCCCCCAGATCCCGACCGGAGTTCCCAAGATTGCCCCAAGCGAAAGCAGCGAACAGCATTGCGATCCAGCAACGCGCGCATCGACACCACATCACGCAGTCCGACAAGGCATTGCAGCATAATGGCAAGCGAAACGGCACTGGCCGGGGGCATGATAATGCTCATTGCCGGCACAGCGGCCAGAGCAAAACCAAATCCCGTCATTCCCCTCAGAACTGCCGCAGCAAAAACCGCCGCACTTACGGTCAACGCTAGCGTCATGCTTCAAACGACTTTACAATTGTTTCATTGATGTCCAACATTCGCCTCAAATAACGCTGCTTTGCCACGCAGTGGTATTTAAATCTGCCGCGATAGTCGTCATCCTGACTGCCGCAACAAGTCCGAAACGGCTGTCCTGTGCACAGACGATGACGGGGCGATACTTAACTTGTCGCTGGACCACCACGATTTCCCTTCGCCCCCCTCAGAGATAGGTTGTCGGGATCGCGGTGGTAAACTTCAGTTCTTCCATCGAGATCATCGAGTTCACCTGGCTGAATTCCAAACGCCGGATCATTTGTTTGTAAACTGCGTCATAGGAATCCATATCCGGCACCACGACCTTCAGGATGTAATCGACCGTGCCGGTCAGGCGATAAGCTTCGACCACTTCGGGGATTTCGTCGATCAATTCGCGAAACCGATGCAGCCATTCAATCTCATGGCGCGACGTGCTGATCCCGATAAAGACGGTCAGGGGAACATTGGCTCGGGTTTGATCGACCAAGACCACACGCTTCTTGATCACCCCTGCCTCTTCCATCCGTTTGATCCGCCGCCAACAGGGGTTGGTCGACAGACCCACAGCTTCGGAAATCGCTTGAATCGGAGTGTCGCTGTCATGTTGCAGAATTTCGAGAATCCGCTGATCGGTTTCATCGAAAGTCATGGTTGCGATCGGTTTGGAACCGGTTTTTCGAGGACGTGGTTCCGTCATGCGAGAACAAACTCCATAAGAACACCTGCTGCAAATTCTGGTCCCACGGTAAGACCATCAGATGTTTCGGAAAAAGCCACATTCGAATTCACAAGGCAATCCTTTGCCGCCTCAAGATCGCGCGTCTTTATCCGCAACACGGTAAAAGCGCCATTCGCGGTGGCGGAAAGATCAATCCCCGGATAACGCTTGGCCATTGTTGACGGGTCGCACAGGATCAGCGGAGCCGAATTCAGTCCGGTGTGGACCGTGAAACAATCATCCTCTTGTGTCACATGGCCCTCGGCCCAAAGCCGGGCAAAGCCATTGGCGTCTTTCTCAGGGCGATCCGAAATGGCCAGAATCGCATCGATTCCACAGGCCGTGTTGCGATGCTCCAACAATTCAGGAATCCACACCGTCTCGCGGGTTTTGTGCTGACACATGAACACCATTCCAAGTGGCATGTCTGCCGGGGTAAAGGAGACGGTTGAGAAGGCCGCGACTCCCTCCGACCCATCCGGCAAGGGCACCGGACGGGAAAAGTCGCCAAGCCCCTGCGTCGCCAAGCCCAGTTCAGACAAGGCGTCGGCCGCAGCTTCGGCATTCTCGATCCGGCAGGCTATGGCATGGAGCCCCTGCCCCATTGTGGCCAAGGTTTCCCGCCGCGCTGCGTTGAGATCGGTCGGCGCCAGAATACCCAGAAGTTCGAAATAATCTGTCGGGAACATGATGGTATAATTGGCCGATCCTTTGGCAGCAGAATGGGTACCACGTGGGGATAAGGTAAAACCAAGCGCATCGTATTGTGCGGCGGCACTGTCGAGATCGTCGACGAGAGCAAAGCAATGGTCGATGCCTTTGACGGGATGGGGCATGAATGAAGTCTCCTGTAGAAAGAAAGATCAGCGACGCACAGGCGCCAGAACGATTTCGGGTAGCGAAATACCCGACTGCATCTGCGCGACGAACAACGCGGTTTTCGCCATATCCTCGGGCTGAATCATCGTGGCCAACGTTGCGGCATCGAATCCCGGGCGCTGCGCCAACAAGGGCGTAGCGACTTCTGCGGGGCAAAGTGCCGTCGAACGAATGCCGTTTTTGCCCTCTTCGTCATTGAGGCTCAGTGACATATCAGAAAGCGCGTGCTTGGAAGCCCCATAGACAACACCGCTGACCGGGGAATGGAATCGGCCTGCCCAACTTGAAGTATGGATCATCACCCCGTCCTGTTGCGCCCGCATGATCGGCAGACAGGCTGCGATTACATTGAGCGCACCGGTGATATTGACGTCGATCACCTGATCCCAGCTTTTCCAATCGAGATCGGCCCAGGTGCGGTTCGGGATGTTGAGCCCAGCGTTGTTGCACAGCACCGAAAGATCTCCGCCCCAAGAGGCAATTTCTTGTGCGGCTCCGGCCATGCCTTCGCGGTCGGTCACATCACCACGTTTTACATAGACGTTTTCAGGGATCGGCAGCGTGGCTGCCACAGATTCGAGCGCATCTTGGTTTCGAGCCGTCAGCGCGACGCGATAACCCGCTTCGGCAAAAGATTTCGCCATCGCCGCGCCGATTCCCGACCCAGCGCCTGTGATCCATGCAGTTTTTGACATGTGTTTCCCACTATTTCGATATTTTGAAGATCATGTTACCAATTTTTAATCATAGTGCAGTGTATTTTTCCAAATTAAAAGTATAATTTGGTTTTACATGTTGACTGACATCGCGAGACGCGGTTCACGTAAACCGGCAACAGCACCAAAAGGCCCAACGAGGCCAACCAACCGACAGGGAGAACCTGAAAAATGACTTTGCAGATTAAAAAAGCGGGACTAGCGCTCGCCATGACCGGGGCTCTGAGCTCTGTGGCCTTCACGGCCACGGCACAAGAAGAAGTCCAAAAGGGCGGCACTGCAGTCGTTCATATGATTTCTGAACAGCGCATCCTGAACCCCGGGCTACGCGCCTCTACCGGGGTGTACAACATCACCGGTAAAATCATGGAACCGCTGATCGACAAAAGCTATGAAGGTTACGAGCCTGTGCTTGCGACCGAATGGTCCGGCTCCGAAGACGGTCTGACCATCACTCTCAAGCTGCGCGAAGGCGTGAACTGGCATGATGGTGAACCCTTCACCTGTGATGACGTCGCCTTTTCTGCCATCGAGCTTTGGAAAAATCTGCTGAACTATTCCTCAGCGCTGCAGGCCAATCTTGAAAGCGTCGATTGCCCTGACCCGCACACCGCCGTGTTCAATTACTCAAAACCGATGCCGTTGCCGCTTTTCGTCGCCGCCATGCCCGATCTGGGCCACCCGGTACCGAAACACCTTTATGAAGGCACGGAGATCCTCAAGAACAAGTATAACACCGCCCCCGTGGGCACGGGCCCGTTCAAGTTCGTCGAATATGAGCGCGGTCAATATGTGTTGGCCGAAAAGAACGAGGATTACTGGCGCGAAGGATTCCCCTATCTAGACCGCATTGTTTGGCGGTTCATCAAAGATAAATCCGCTGCTGCTGCCGCGCTTGAGGCTGGCGAGGTGCACGAATCCGGGTTCATCGGAGTGTCTATGGCTGACGTCGAACGTCTGGGCAAAGACGACCGGTTTGACGTGGGCACACAAGGTTACGAAAACAACGTGGCCCATTCCACCGTCGAATTCAATCACCGCAACCCGATCCTCGCGGATGTGAAGGTGCGCCAAGCGATGTATCACGGGCTTGATATTGAGTACGCGATCAAAACCATCATGCATGGCTATGCAAAGGCAGGTCGCGGTCCTGTTCCGACTGCGGGTGGTCTCAATTACACAGACGATGTTCCGACTTATGCCTATGACACGGAATTGGCCAAGAAATTGCTCGACGACGCAGGTTATCCGGTCAAAGACGATGGCTACCGGTTCCATTTGAAGCACCGTCCGGCTCCTTGGGGTGAATACACCCAGCTTTGGGCCGAATATTACGCTCAGGCGATGAAAGAGATCGGTATCAATGTCGAAATCCTAACCAACGACGCGCCGGGTTTCCTCAACGGTGTTTATCGCGACCATGATTTCGACACCGCCAATGGCTGGCACCAGTTCCGTTCTGACCCGGCCGTGTCCACCATGGTCTGGTTGCGCTCCGGTCAGCCGGAAGGCACCCCTTGGACCAACCAGTTTGGTTGGAAAAGCGACGAAATCGATCAAATGATCGACGCCGCCGCCTCTGAGCTCGATGTCGAAAAACGTTCCGAGATGTATCACGAAATCCAAGCCCGCTCGATGGAAGAACTGCCCGTGTTCTTTGCCATTGAGCACCCGTTCATCTCTGTGACATCGACCAAGCTCCACAACCACCACAACACCCCCCGGTGGAATTCGTCGAGCTGGTACGATCTCTGGATCGAACAGTAAAACTTGCCGGGACGGGCGCATCAAACGCGCCCGTCCTCCCCTGACTAACTCCTTCGACTGGTCCTAAGGATCCCAAGATAATGACACTGCACATGCCCCCGGTCTTGACCTATGCCCTGCGCCGCCTTGTTCAGGCGGTGCCCGTGGTCATCCTGATCATGATCGGCACGTTTCTTTTGCTCAAACTCGCTCCCGGTGACACGGTTGATGCGCTTGTGGGCGACATGGGCGGCGCTGATGCCGCCTTTATCGAGCGACTGCGGATCGAATACGGGCTCGATCAACCCGTTTGGGTCCAGCTTTGGCGCTATATGGTCAAACTCGCCTCTTTCGATTTCGGTTGGTCTTTCGTCTATGAACAACCCGTTTCAACCGTCCTCATGGAACGGCTTGGTACGACGCTGATGCTGATGGCGACTTCCTTGAGTATCGCCTTTGTCGCGGGCATCGGGCTGGGTGCAATCGCCGCACGCCGCGCCTATTCCACGACTGACAATCTGATCTCGGTTTTGGGCCTGGTCTTTTACGCCACCCCGTCCTTCTTCCTCTCGCTGATGCTGATGCTGCTCTTCTCCGTCAAACTCGGCTGGTTGCCGGTAGGCGGGATCACAACCATCGCCGCCTTCTATTCCGGCTGGGATCATGTCTGGGACGTGGTGCGCCACCTGATCATGCCGACCGCTGCACTGTCGCTAATCTATCTGGCCTTTTACCTGCGGCTGATGCGGGCCTCCGTGATGGAGGTCGCCGATCTCGATTACGTCCGCACCGCGCGTGCGAAAGGCGCAAAAGAAACCCGTCTCATGGTGCATCACATCATGCGCAACGCGCTTTTGCCGGTGGTCACGCTTTTGGGCTTACAGTTCTCTACCGTTCTGGGCGGCTCCATCGTAGTCGAAACCATCTTCACCCTGCCGGGACTGGGGCAGCTTGCTTACCAGTCCGTCGTGCAACGCGACATGAACACGCTGATGGGGATCATTTTCCTCTGCTCCATCATCGTCATCGTCGTGAATTTTCTCACTGACCTGCTTTATGCACGTCTCGACAGCAGGATCGAACTCGCATGACTCTCGCTGATACTGATATCGCCCCACCCGAACCCCCGCGCTATGTCATGTTCTGGCGCCGTTACCGCCGGAACCGCGCGGCTGTTCTGGGACTGTTCCTCTTTGCCATCGTCATCATCATGGCGCTCACCGCCGGAATCATCGACCCCGGCGATCCTCTCCGGCGTGCGGGCGAACCGCTCACCCCGCCCTTCGTCAACTGGGATACGCCTTTGGGCACGGATCAGTTGGGTCGGGATGTGCTTTCCGGTGTTTTCTACGGCGCGCGGATTTCGCTTCTGATCGGGGTGGCGGCGACGCTTGTCGCAATTCTCATCGGGGTCGTCATAGGAGCGCTTTCGGGCTATTTCGGCGGCTGGGTCGATGACGTCCTGATGCGCTTCACCGAAGCCTTCCAGACCATCCCGAACTTTGTTCTTCTGCTGACGCTTGTCGCCATCATGGGATCCAAGATCGAATGGATCACCATCGCCATCGGTATCGTCAGCTGGACCGCCCCTGCCCGCATGGTACGCGCTGAATTCATGTCTCTCAGAGGTCGTGAATTCGTCGATGCCGCACGCAATCTGGGCGTTTCGAACAGCGCAATCATCTTTCGCGAAATCTTGCCCAACGCTTTGCCACCGATCGTTGTCTACGCCTCGGTCATCATGGCGCTCTCGATCCTGATGGAAAGCGCTCTGGCCTTTCTTTCTCTGGGCGATCCCAACTACGCAAGTTGGGGCAACATGATCGGTCAAGGCCGCGCCGTTCTGCGCTCTGCTCCCTACTGCGCCGTGATCCCCGGCATCGCGATCATCCTCACCGTCCTGTCCTTTTCGCTGCTCGGCGAAGGTCTCAACGATGCGCTCAATCCGAGGCAGAAGAAATGACGAAGAAAAATCCACCTGTTCTCGCACTCCGCAAACTGGAAATTTCTCTGCCTAAGGGGGCGGATCGCCCCTATGCCCTCGAAGGACTGGACCTGACCATAGAATCCGGTGAAATCGTCTGTCTCGTGGGCGAAAGCGGGTCTGGTAAATCGCTTTGCGCGGGGGCCATCATGGGGCTCTTGCCCGAACCACATGTGCGGGTCACGGGCGGCGCGATCCGCTTCATGGGGGAAGAGCTTCGGGGCAAAACAGATGCGGAAATGCGCAAACTGCGCGGCGCCGATATTTCGATGATCTTCCAAGAGCCGATGACCGCGCTCAACCCGCAAAAGACCGTCGGCTGGCAGATCGACGAAATGCTGCGCCTTCACACGAAGATGAATAAATCCGAACGCAAGGCCCGTGCAATCGAGATGCTCGAACGGGTCCACATCCCCGAACCGCCATCGGCCTATAATGCCTATCCGCATCAGATTTCAGGGGGACAGCGTCAACGGGTGATGATTGCCATGGCCTTGACCCTGTCGCCCAAATTGATCATCGCAGATGAACCCACCACCGCGCTGGATGTGACCACGCAATTGCAAATCCTCAAACTCATCCGCGAATTGCAGAAGGATGAAGGCGCGGGCGTTCTTTTCATCACTCACGACTTTGGCGTTGTGGCTGAAATCGCGGACAAGGTCGCTGTGCTCTGCCGTGGTGAACTGGTTGAAAGCGGTACGACCGACGCGGTTCTCAACCATCCACAACACCCTTACACTCGGGCGCTGATCAGTGCCGTTCCCGCGCTCACGCCGCCGCCCGTGAAACCAGTGATCAATGGGCCTGTAGTACTCAAAGGCACGGGACTGAAAAAAACCTTTGCCGCGCGTGGTGGGCTGTTGTCAGGCAAACGTACCGCCGTGACTGCGGTCAAGGATCTGACCTTTCAACTGCATCAAGGCGAAACCCTGGGTGTCGTGGGCGAAAGCGGGTCGGGGAAAACGACCGTTTCGCGGATCGTCACCCGGCTTTTGGAATGCGACCAAGGATCGGTGGAATTGGATGGCAAGGATTTGCTCGCTTGCTCTCCGCGGGAACTGCGCGCGATGCGTAAACATATCCAGATGGTGTTCCAGGACCCGATGGCGTCACTCAATCCGCGCAAACGCGTGGTCGATCTGATCGCCCAAGGCCCCATCGTGCACGGAACCAACCCGGCACAGGCCCGCGATGCGGCAAAGAAGCTACTGGAACTGGTAGAACTGTCGCCCGCCGCCGCAAACAGATTCCCGCACGAATTTTCCGGCGGCCAGCGACAGCGCATCGGCATCGCCCGCGCCTTGGCAATGGAACCCAAGGTGATCGTAGCCGACGAACCGGTTTCCGCGCTCGACGTGTCGGTTCAAGCGCAAGTGTTGAAATTGCTGGCCGACCTTCGCGATCGGCTGAACCTGTCGCTACTGTTCGTCACCCATGACCTCCGTGTTGCAGCACAGCTTTGTGACCGCATCATCGTCATGCAAAAAGGCGAAATCGTCGAATCTGGCCTGACCGCAGAGGTCTTTGCCAACCCGCAACACCCCTACACGCAGAATCTGCTTTCTTCCATCCCCGGCCGCGATTGGACCCCTCCGTCGCTGCAGGCGGATGTCGCCTAAGGACTAACCCATGTCATTGGAATTTCGAGACATTCGCAACTCTATCATCGGTGAGGGTTGCGCCATACCGGGGCCTTTCGGACCACGCGCCCTGCTCTATGCCGATTACGTCGCTTCGGGTCGTGCGCTTGCATTCATCGAGGATGCGATCCGCACCCATGTCCTGCCCTATTATGGTAATACGCATACCGAAACCTCCTATACCGGACGCCGCACCACGCAATTGCGCGAAATGGCGCGCAAGGCCGTGCGCGACGCCGTCAACGCGGATGAAAACCACGCGGTGATCTTTACCGGATCGGGTGCCACCGGTGCGGTAGACAAGCTTGTGCGGGCATTCGCGATGAAAGGGTTGGGTGAGGGCGCGGTGGTCTTTGTCGGGCCTTACGAGCATCATTCCAATGATTTGCCTTGGCGTGAAAGTGGGGCCACACTGGTGCGTGTCCCCTTGAATACGGCGGGCAGCATTTGTCTCGAAACCTTGGAACGGGAACTGCAGGCGCATTCTGACGCTTCGCTCAAGCTCGGGGCGTTTTCGGCGGCGTCAAATGTGACCGGCGTGCGCACCGACCTGAGCGCCGTCTCCCGGCTGCTGCATGATCATGGGGCATTTTGCATCGTGGATTTCGCCGCCGCCGCGCCCTATATGCCCATTCAGCTGTCCGAAACACATCCCGGTGCCGGGGACCGCATCGACGCGGCGATGATTTCGCCCCATAAATTCGCCGGTGGTCCCAGCGCTTCGGGCCTCTTGATCGCCGACCGCAGCTTCTTGGACACCGAACGCCCGACTTTAACCGGGGGCGGCACCGTCAGCTATGTCACTGCCGAAGGTCACAGTTATGTAACTGATCCGGAACACCGCGAAGAAGGCGGGACTCCTGCCATCGTCGACAACATCCGCACCGGCATGGTGATGCAGTTGAAACGCGATATGGATGAATCCCGGATCGAGGTGCGCGAAGCCACGCTTACGCGGCGGATGGAGGAAGCGCTGCGCGCGATTCCCGGAGTCGAACTTCTGGGTCCGCGCAACGTGCCGCGACTGGGGATTTTTTCCTTCAACATTCGCGTCGGAGAGAAGCTGTTGCATCACAGCTACGTCGTCGCTTTGCTCAACGACCTGTTCGGGATTCAGGCCAGAGGTGGTTGTTCTTGCGCTGGGCCCTATGGCCATGCGCTCTTGGACATCGACACAGTGACCAGTGGCCAACATGAACAGGCAGTCCATCAGGGCAACAGCGTTTTCCGCCCTGGTTGGGTGCGTTTGGGTGTCAATTGGTTCTTCGAAGACGAAGATATCGATCGTATGGTCGCCGCGATCCAGTTCATCGCGGACCATGGGATGGAGATGCTACCGCATTACCGGCTTGATGCCGCCGCAGGCAACTGGAATGCCACCACTGTTTTTGACGACCCCCTGCCCGCCACCCTGTCCGAGCTTTGGACCGGGGCGTCCCGATTTGAAACAGTTACCCCCGATTTCCAAACCTGCTTGTCAGAGGCCGGGGTTCTTGCCCATGCCGCCAAAGACCTGCCCACGCCAGAGACCGTAGTTTTCACTTCGAACGAAGACGCGCTGCGCTGGTTCTGGTTGCCGCATGAGGCAGTACAGATGACGCAACAAGGAGCGCTTTGAAATGCCCGTCGATTTTCCAAATTCGCTTTGGGCCAACACTGCGCCCGAACGGACCCCGTCCGCACCGCTTTCTGGCACCGAAGAGACCGATGTCGCGGTAATCGGGGCAGGTTTCACCGGGTTGTCCGCCGCAATCGAGGTGCGTCGTCGCGGCCACGCCGTAACCTTGCTTGAAGGCAAGGCGGCGGGCTGGGGTGCCTCGGGGCGCAACAACGGACAGGTCATCCCAATCCTGACCTCCGCCGAACCCGACACCTGGGTTTCACGCTATGGCGACGCGGGCAAACGCATGGTTCACCTCATCGGCAACTCGGGTGATGTGCTGTTTGATCTCGTGCGCGAATTCGACATGCAAGCCGAAGCCGAACAAACCGGTTGGTTCCAACCTGTGCATTCTCCGGGGCGGATCAAACTGGCGCAAAAACGCGTCGAAGCCTGGCAACGTTTCGGCTTTCCAGCAGAGTTAAAAACACCAGAGGAATGCGCCACGATTCTCGGCACCGATTTTTGGCATGGTGGCATGCTCAATCCCACGGGCGGACATATCAACCCTCTGGCTCTGGCACGAGAAATGGCGCGTATAGCGGAACATCTGGGCGCGGTGATCCACGAAGAAAGCCCGGCGATGTCGTTCGAACGCATCGGCCATGAATGGGTCATCACAACCCCCAAGGGCAAGCTAAAAGCCCGCGCGCTGATCCTTGCAAGCAACGCCTATACCGGTGAATTGGCCCCGCGTCTTGCGCCACGCATCGCGCGCTCTGTCGTGCCTGTTCTGAGCTGGCAGATGGCGACGGAACCAGTGGGTGACAATCTGAGCCAGAAAATTCTGCCAGGCCGCCAGGCGGTTTCGGACACACGCGGCGATCTGCGGTTTTTCCGCTATGACGCGCGCAACCGCTTGATCACCGGAGGTGCGGTGATCGGGTCTTTCGATGTCGCCAACCGCGTGCGCAAAAAGGCCGCGCAACGTCTGGGCGAAGCTTTCCCCGATCTGGGTGTGCCAGAGATGACCCATGTCTGGTCGGGCTATATTGGTATGAACTGGGACCGGTTCCCCCGGGTACACAAGCTTGGCCCCGACGCGTGGGCCTGGATCGGGTGTAACGGCCGCGGCGTGGCGCTTGGCACGTCTTTGGGCCGCGAACTCGCCCGTGCCGTGACAGGTCAGCCGGAGGACGAACTGGCCTTGCCGGTGACGGACCCAACCCCCTTTCCAATGCACGGGATCGTCCGCCGCGTGGCCCCCACCTATCTGGCCTGGCTCAAACGCCAAGACCACAAGGAGATCAACTTATGACAGACACAAAACCCATGGATTTGAACGACATCCCGATTTTGATGCACCGCAAGATCGAAGCGATGATCCTCAAGCATGTGCTTGACGTGATTACGGAACGGTCAGGCCGCGACGAAGCCGAGGCCGTGATCGGTGCGGCTTGTTCGAAATCCGCAATCGAGCAAGGCCAGATGCTGGCCGAAGAGTTGGGCCACGCCCCGGACCTGACCGATTTCGCCGCGATCCAACCCAATTGGACCCGCGAGGATGCGCTGCGCATCGAAACGGTAGAAATGTCCGAAGAAAAGATGGACTTCAACGTCGTCAAATGCCGCTACGCCGAGATGTATAAGGACATGGGGCTGGGCGATATCGGGCACCTTCTGTCCTGTAACCGCGATGGGGATTTCTGCATCGGCTACAACCCCGACATTGAAATGACCCGAACCCAGACAATCATGAAAGGCGCGAGTCACTGCGACTTTCGCTACCGTATGAAAAAGGAGGCCTGAAAAGATGGCTGTTGAAAACTGGGTCGCCAAAGAGGTCGCAGATCTCACGGAGTTTCGCCGCGATCTGCATATGAACCCGGAACTGCTTTATGATGTCGAACGCACGGCACAAAAGGTGGCTGAGGCGCTGCGCGCGGCGGGTGTTGATGAGGTTTATGAAGGCATCGGGCGCACCGGCGTCGTCGGTGTGATCAAAGGCCAAAGTAATACATCGGGCCGCAGCATCGGGCTTCGTTCCGACATGGATGCTTTGCCGATCGAAGAAGAAACCGGCAAAGCCTACGCCTCCAAAATTCCCGGCAAAATGCACGCCTGTGGCCATGATGGACACACCACGATGCTTTTGGGTGCAGCGCGACATATGGCGGAAAGCCGGGCATTCGACGGGACGGTGATCGTGATTTTCCAACCCGCCGAAGAAGGTGGCGCAGGAGCACGTGCGATGATCGAGGATGGGCTGTTCACCCGCTGGCCCTGCAACGAGGTCTATGGGATGCACAACCGCCCCAATCTTCCACTTGGACAATTCACCATCAATTCCGGTCCGATCATGGGCTCCGTCGACGAGGTGAAGATCACCATCACCGGACGCGGCGGACATGCGGCACGGCCTGAACAGACCCTCGATCCCCTTCCGATTGCAGGCGCGTTGTTGCAAGCGGTGCAGACCATCACCTCGCGCAACATGGACCCAATCGATTCAGCGGTGATTTCCCTCTGCACGATTCAGGCCGGCAATGCGTTTAACGTCATCCCGCAGGACGTTGTAATGACCGGCACAGTCCGGACGCTGCGTGAAGAAGTGCGCGACATGGTCGAAGAGCGCCTTGGCACCATGGTCGGGAACATCGCGGCAGCTTTCGGTGCCGTCGGCACGCTCGATTATATCCGCCACTATCCGGTGACGGTGAACCACGACCGCGAAACGGAACTTGCGGCGAAGGCCGCACAAGAGGTTGCGGGTATTGAAAATGTACATCTCGACATGCCGCAAACATTGGGCGGTGAGGATTTTTCTTTCATGCTCAATGAAGTACCTGGTGCGATGATCAATGTCGGCAACGGACCGTCCGCATCGCTGCATCACCCGAAATACGATTTCAACGATGACGTGATCGCGTGGGGCAGTTCTTACTGGACCACTTTGGTGCGCCAGCGGCTGCCACTTGGTTAGGCGTCCGATGCGCCACCCGTCCAAGCCTCAATCGGGGGGCTTGGACGGGCAGCAATGGGATCAAGCGATTGCTATTGGCCCGGCCAAGTGGCGGGGCTGCCCCCGTCAGTCGCTTTCCAGAAACGACCTCAATTCAGCGCTCTGCACGCGCAGCAATCGGACCGGGCCAGCGCCAAGATCGACCGGTTGCAACCAACGCGGAACCTGCCCTTTCGCCAACCGCGATCCGATACTGTCCGCATTTCGGTAGACTTCATCCTCGCAGACCAGAACATAGTCGGCCCGCGTCTGCTCGAGCCGCTGCGCCATATCCGCATCCGACCCCATGAAGGCCTGAGTACCGTTCCAATACCCTTCGGGCGCGCGGTGATACGGAGCCGCGAAAATGGAATGCCCGGTATAAAGAAGAATCTTGGTGCCCATGTTCAGCGGTGCTAAAATGCCAGCTGGATCGATACCGTTTAAACCGGACAGAACATCCCGGTGGCTGCAATTCAGATCGACATGAGAAATCTTTCTTTCCACCGATGGTGGTAGCCCCGCCAAATTCAGCATCGAATTGAAGACCGGACTTTGCGCAAAGAACTGGGGATATAGCGTCAGAAATGCCACCCCCATCAAAACCACCGGCTTCGACCATCGCAACACTTTCCAATCGCTGGTCACCGCCCAGAACATGGCGACACCGAATGCCATCGGCATAACCGCCACCCCCCAAATCACCGCCCGGGCCTGATAAAACGATCCCGCCAGCCCCATCAACACAAACACCAACAGCACCACGGCAGCGGATCGTTGCCCGGTAGGGCTGCGGAAAACAAGCCAAGCCAGCAACAGGGCCACCAACGCCTGTGGCAACACCAGCGCGGTTGCGATTTTCGGATCGCGAAGGAACAGGTTTACCGCCGTCAAGGATTCGGTGATGTTATTCAGGATCAGGTCGCGCAAGTCAGGCGGCAGCATGGAAAACGGGCCTTCACGGCAGGCACTCAGGAACGGCCAAAGCGCAATCATTGTCCCTGCCCCCATGACCGCCACCAAAATCATACGACCGGTTTTCGTCTGCACGGAGTCGCGGCTGAGATATGTGATAATAGCAAAGGCCATGGCCGCCGATGTAATCATCAATATCGGCCGCGACAGCTGATCACATCGCGAAACAGCCCAAGCCGCCGGATCAGTCTGAATCAAAAACAGCAACGGTGCCGCGCCGCCCAGCGCAATGCCGTATCCCATCAACCGGTCGGTGCTACCGGGGTGATCCAACACATGTTGCACCGTCAATACGATCCCGGCCACGGCCAGAACGACGATCGCTTCCAACCCCACTGCCAACGACAGTGCGGCGGCCAAGCCGGCAGTGACGCCCCGCCTGACCCCCGGTCCCGGTAGGATTATCGATGAAATCACCACCAACATACAGATCACCTGCACGTTATGATGATCGACCCGGCCCAGAGGAAACAGGCTATTGCCGAATGTCGGCGTCACCGCGGCGGCAATCAATGCGAAACTGGCCGCGGCATAGCCGAACACTTTCGATGTCACTCGCCCCACGATCACCAGGTAAAGGATGAACAACAGCACCGGCCAAATCGCGGCAGTCAAGGCCATCGCCATGTCATCGCCCACAAATAGCGAAAAGAACTTCTGTAACCCCGCCAGTGGCAGATCGATCAACCGTGACCAATGCAATGACAAACCTTCTGGCGGCATCGCGCGATGCTGTACCGTATCGTACCAACCCTGCCCGTTCAGGAAGTCGCGCACCGATACCAGACGCATTTCATCGTCATTGTCAGGCAATTTCAGGCCGGTAAGGAGATCGCCGAGACGCTGTGATTGCAAATTCAGATACAGCAGCAAACTGACCGCAAACGCCACGAAATATCCCGCGCGCCTGCCGAAAAACATCTTTTCGCCCGATTGCATCGCCGCATCCACCACCACGATTCCCCCTGCCCTATTTGCTTTCGTGGTATTCTTCTTCGGTGTTGATATCCCACAACTCGTTGCGCACATCCCGGCCTTCGACAATACCGTCGACGGCAATCATCGCTGTCAACATCGAATGATCCTGATTGTTGTAGCGATGCATACCATTGCGCCCGACACAGAACAGGTTTTCAAACTGGCGAGTATAGGTTTCGATTTCCTTGAACCGGCCATAGGTGCCGAAATAAGCCGGGTAAGCCTTTTGGGTGCGCACCACCACCGCATCCAGCACATCGGCCGGATCGGCCACACCAAGTTTTTCCAGTTCCGACGCACCGAATTGTTTCAGCGCCGCATCATCCATGGTCCAGAATTCATCGCCTTCATTGACGAAATATTCCAAACCCACCCAAATCGTATCGGGATCGGCGACCAGATAGGGACTCCAATTGTTGAAGATCTGCAACCGCCCGACCTTCACATCGTTGTCCTGAATGTAGATCCAGTTATCCGGTACCTTTTCGGCCAGCGTGCTTGCATCGGTACCGCAGCCCAGTTTAAGCCGCTTCAGCAACAGGCCTACGGTCATGAAATCGCGGTAGCTCAGTCCATCAGACACTTCGCGCACCGCCGCCGGTGCCGGTGGGGTCCAGCCCCCGATCAGTTCTGTAATTGGCATCGACGAAAACAGGTAATCGGCTTTCACCTCCCGAATGTCCCCGTCAGGGCCCACCACGGTCGCGCTGTCAATCTGGCTGCCATCATGGGAAATACCGGTGACGAAATTCTGGTAATGAATCTCGCCGCCTTTTTCCACGACTTCACGCGCCACCACTTCCCATAACTGACCCGGCCCGTGCTTGGGGTAAAGAAACCGCTCTATCAGGCTGGTTTCGGTATCCTTCTGCGCCAACGACCCGGTCTGCGGTTTCAGTTTGCGCAGCATGTTCTTGATCAGCCCGGTAATCGACACCCCCTTGATCCGCTGCGCACCCCAATCGGCAGGTATGTCTTCACAGGGAACCCCCCAGACCTTTTCGGTGTAGTCGCGGAAGAATGTCGCATAAAGTTCCTGCCCGAAACGGTTGACGATGAAATCACGCAGATTGACCTCGGGTTTGATCGGGTTCAGTCGCGCCTTGCCATAGCTAGCCACGATCCTAAGCGTCCGCAGGGCCCCCAGATTGGCAAAGGTTTGTGCGCTGAACTTCAGCGGGTAATCATACATCTTGCGATCATAAAGGATACGCGACACGCGGTTGCGTACCAGCATAACCTCGTCGACCTGATCGGGATCGGGGCCCGGTCCCGCCGCAACTTCGCGCTGGCGGTTGTGATAGGTGATGGTCAATCCTTCTTCACCGTCCTTCAGTGCCTGCAGCGGCATGACATTGGTCCACCATTCCATCACCCGATCGGATTTGGAAAAAAATCGGTGGCCGCCGATATCGATCCGGTTGCCCTTGTAATTCACCGTCTTGGAAATGCCGCCGACCTGACTGTCAGCTTCAAAAAGGATCGGCTTGATATCGGTACGGGTGACAAGCTCGTAGGCGGCGGTCAATCCGGCAGGTCCGGCGCCAACGATTACTGCTATTTTCTGGGGCATTCTTGGTCCCTGTGTCAAAGAAGATAGTTATCAGGATTGGCAGGCCGGAAACTGACATGCCGATGCGCAAAAAAGGAATAGAAGGCGGTGAAACCCACCGCCATGATATGAGCCGCAGTTTCGGGTGCGACGGGCAGGCCCCATTGGCCGGCCACAACCCAGCGCAATCCGGTCAAAAACAGATGTGCCAACAACGTGGTCAGACCCAGACCGACGACAGAGACCAGAAAGAAATCCCGGACCTCCTCCTTTGGATGGCGACCGGAGGGATCGTAGGTATAGGCGCGGTTTAACACGAAACTCACCGCCATTCCCATCACGAAGGCCAAGGCGACAGATCCCGCATATTCCAACGGGCCGTTGAACCCCATCACACCATAGAGAAAATATCCTGTCGTCAGGTTCACGACAGCGGCCAAACCGGAGCAAATCAAAAACTTGATAAACATTCAAACCTTTCCGTTGCCAGTACGAGTACCTGCCTTAGAACAGGTCGATTGAGGGTCCGACCGGGTTTAGTAACGAATAACGACATAAAACGGCCAAATCCAAGAAAACATTACGAATCGCCAATTGGGAAAACAACGATTATGCGCCTGCAACCTGCACCAGACCCCGCCAACAGGCCATGCAAAGCCCATAACCGAAGCATTCAGCCGATCAACCGAGTACAATTTCCGCTGTTCCCTCCATATCCATCATGCCATCTAGGAAACATATGACGCCTAGCACCAAGGACAGGACAATGACAGATCCGCTTCGCTTCCCTCCGATCCCCGATGGGGCTTGGCCCGATCAGATCGCCGATCTGCGCGATGGATTCGCCGGCAAGCTCAATGTCTATCGCACCATGGCACATGATCCCGAACTGTTGAAAGCCTGGGCACCGCTGCGCCAACATGTGGTGATCGACAACGCGCTCGGGCCGCAATTGAGTGAGGTGACAATCCTGCGCACCGGGCATAATCTCGAATCGTCCTACGAATGGAATCAGCATGTGCATCGCGCCCGCGCCTGCGGCATGTCGGATGCCCAGATCGGGTCGATCCGCGGGCCCCTTGCGGCCATGGACGCTGATGATGCCACCATCGCCCGCGCCGTAGACGAATTGTTCGGGGTAAAACGGCTGTCCCCAGACACCCAAAAGGCCCTGATCGCGCTGGTCGGCGAAAAGGGCCTTTTCGATGTGATCGCCACGGTGGGGTTCTATTCCACCCTCGGCTATATCCTGAACAGCTGCGGCACACCTCTGGACGACGACATCTCGGCCGATCTGGCTGACAAACCGTTCACCGGCTGATCACAGCCCGGTCAATTCCTTCTTGTGCATCCAATCGGCATGTTTGGGAGCTTTTTTGGTGCGCGACCATTCTTCCAGCATGTCCCATTTCACCGCGTTCAGCTTTTCCAGCATCGCGTCTTCTTCCGGGTCCGGACAGGCCAGCTCGACCCGGTGCCCGTTCGGATCGAAGAAATAGATCGAATGAAAGATCGAATGGTCGGTCACGCCCAAAACCTCGACACCTTTCGCCTCAAGATGCTCCTTGAATTCGATCAGCGTGTCGCGGTCCTTCACCTTGAAGGCGATATGCTGCACCCAGACCGGCGTGTTGGGATCGCGCCCCATGTCAGGCTTGGTCGGCAATTCGAAAAACGCCAACACGTTGCCATCCCCGGCATCGATGAAAACATGCATATAGGGATCGGGTTCATGGGTGGACGGAACATGATCCTCGGCGATCGCCAGGATGAAGTCCATATTCAACATGTCGCGGTACCATTCTACCGTCTCCTTAGCATCCTTGCAGCGATAGGCGACGTGGTGAATCTTCTCGATTTTCATGGCTCAGGCCCTCCTTTTAAGAAGGGCCTAGTGGTTACATTTGTAACCAACAAGCCTTTTCTAGAGAAGCCGAAGCTTCTTCTGTTCAGAAATATCCGGCCTTATGTATCAAGCGCACCAAGAAGCCGGAATCCATAACTGCCAGTTTTCGCTATCCTGTCACCATGCAGGACAAGTCGATAGATGAAGCACTAGTGGCGTTGATAAAACAGATCATTCGAGGCAACATGGACGGGCTGGAACACGTTGAGGCGCTACGAGTGGGGCGTGGGGTGGGCCCGCCGCGCGTGATGCCTGCCAAACGCTGGGTGTCACTGCCCTCTAGAAGGATTTCAGTGGTTCCATCCGCATCAAAAACTGTAAACTTCAACATCGAGAGCAGCACAAGGTACCTATCTAGTAATTTAGCAGCCCATCCTCCGATACAACTTTCAAAGGCTTTGCCTACATGCGACCATTTTGCGCCCTGATTCACCATCTCCGAGCAATCCAATAGTTTCCGCACCGAAAAATCTCAATTCGCCACACAGAAACGCAACCAACCGTATAATACTTTCTTTCCGAAAACTGCCCAGACAACAGGCCCAAATTATCTTCAAATTCCACCAAACGACATGAACTTAGCCGCCAGATAATGCGCCAAGGCAAGTGACAAAATCAAGAAAAGTCCGTGAGTGATAGCTTTCGGAAACCAAGCCCAAATCCGAAAAATGTAAAACAATCCTGCAAAGGCCCCAACTGAAAAACCACCAATTGTCGTAAAAACAACCATAACCTCCCAGTTGAGAAGCCAATCTCTAGTCAACCAAACAATATGCTCCTTTTGCATCCGATATGAGTATAACAACGGCACGGCAGTCGAGATTACAAAGCCTGCAAAATATATCCACATATTGGCTGGTTGCCTAGAATCATCATTCATCTTACGGGTCTTACCTCATAATAATCATTAACCCGACCAAGACTGTTCCCCATGAAAAATGGGATAACATCATGGAACGTGTGTCCAAGCACTGATCCAGGGAAAGACCTATAGTCCGCTGAACCGGCAGAAGGTGGATTGAGCATCAAATTTCCATATCCATCATATATACACTGTGTGGAATGCCCTCCAGGCGTTGTGACCTTAAACCATCAGATACTCTATCCAGCTTGATCGCCTATTGTTCATGAAATTGTTCAAGTATCTTCGGCCTCTCAAATAGGCACTGGCATCAGACAATTTGTTAAAAAATGATAATCGAAACAAGAGCATGCGACGGTTCCATCACAGAGTGCGAGCAACTTCCACGAGGGTACGGTCTGATATGAAGTTCCTCTGCCGGCGTCCTTGACGGACCAAATTATTAGCGCATAGTTGAATTTAGGGTTTCGATTTTCGTGCCTGACGGTCCGATACGAGATGATTTCGCCTATACCAACTTCGGCTTGTTTGACTTTTTTCGGCGCGATTACCGCGTTCATTTCATTTTCGGAGTTCCCATGTTCCTTTCCCGCTATCGCAATACCGCCTTGGCTCTGGCATTGTCGCTCATGCCAACATTTTCCGTTGCACAAGACGCCTTTGGCACCCTAACAGCCCGCCTCGACGGCGTTGAACGGACTTGGTTTCTGACAGCTTTGGAGGAGGAGAGCCAAAGCTTTGGAATGACAGTTACCGCCGCGAGTATGAAGAGTTTCAGCCTTTGGGGACAGCCGACGGCCGAAACCGTCGCTGAGGTCAAAGACAGCTTGCTGCTCGGCTTTGATGTTATGACTGTTGGCGGTAGCAAGATCCCATTGAATGTCTCCCTGACCTATCTCGCCGACGGTTGGAAATCTGGCTGGCTGGCGAATGAGGAGGACCAGATCGTTTTTTCTCTGACAACGCTTGAGGAGGTGGGGGGTGGTCTTTTCGTTGAGGGAAGTTTCACGGCCGCCGCGCATTACAGCGACACTTTGGTGAGCGGCCAGGTCGATCCGTCGCAAACAATGCAGATCGAGGGAAGCTTCAGCGCAACCTTGCCGAAGGCCTTATTAAAAGATCAATGAGGGGTTGAACATCCGGTTGCGTCAGGATCGCGCCATAGACACCTTTGCAATCGAAAAGCAAGTGAGGCATTGTTCAAGGCTTTTTCATTAACCTGTTGTTTCACGTCAACTTTGTTGACGACATCACCCACCCATGCAGAGCCGAATGTCGCCTGCAACTACGGTTCACCGCAAGCTTGGGACGAGATCAGCCTTATGTATGTCGGCCCATGGAAAATCTCTCATCATGCGGGGTATGTGATAGCAGGCCCAATGACGATGCCGTTTCCCGCGAGTGGAGACCTTGAAACGATACAGATTGAAATGTCGCCAAGTGGTGGACTTGTCGGCACACACCCGGACGCGCAGCAGCAGCCCATTATGTTTGAATGGGCAGACGATCTACCTTGAAGCTTTGAAGCTGATGCAAGTCAAGATGGCGTTCCTGCCCCCATCCTGTCGTCATCCGACGTCGAGATGTTGATGGGATGCGGCATCGAGAAACTTGCCCGTCTGATCGGGCGGACGCAGGCCACAATCGACGGCACGATGATGGACATGACAGTGCGGTTGATAGTCGTCTCTCCGGACCAAATATATGGCATTTTTCACACGTCAGCTGCCGCGAACGGGATCCCTGTCAAAAGCTGGCGTACAGTGACCCTAACGCGCTGATATGGTGCAAAGGATACGGTAGATGGGCGGCGAGAAACAGACAGTAATCGGCGTGTTGTGGCGCCAAAAAATCTGGGTATTCCCGCTGCTCATCGCGGCGGGCATCGCGCTTGGGATGTTCAAGATTTCATCCTATCAAAAGGCGGTGGAGTTTTCCGCAGATGGCGTCAAGGTGATCGGTGAAGTTACTAACTTGCACGAGGGCCGGTACGGAAAACGAAATACATACGACGTTTCTTACATTTTCGTGACCGAAACCGATCCTTACACCCATGGACAGCAAGAGGTTAGCCAAGAGCTTTTCGACACCTTGACGGAAGGGGGGCCGATTGACGTTTGGTATCTGCCGACGGCTCCCAAACAGAACGTGGTCGAGGTAGGCAAGCTTACATGTTTGTTCTGGCTGACACTGTTTTGCGCATCGGGCTTGATCTTAACGGGTTTTTTTGGGTGGGTGGTTGGCGATCAAACATGCGCGCGCAACAGTCCAAGCAATTGGGGGCAGCGATACCTAACCCATACATGGCTTCCCTATTTGCTTCGCCTGAAGGCGAAGCAAATCATGCGCGCCCAAAAAGGGCGCACATATCGATATCAAGCCCCAAAATCAGAGCGTAGCGAGAACCGCATCGACCCCGGCCTGGGCCACCTCGGTATCTTGCGCCGGAGTGCCGGAACTGACGCCGATACCGCCGACACAATCGCCATTCACGAAGACCGGCAAACCGCCGCCGACCACCATCAGACGACCACCGATGGCCGATGCGATGCCATAAGCCGGCGCACCCGGCTGGCTGGCCGCGCCATATTCATGGGTCGCCTTCTTCGCGCCTGAAGCGGTGAAGCTCTTGTCGATCGCGATGATGGATGAGGTCACCTTGCCGCCATCCATCCGCTCGAAGGCGATCAGGTTGCCGCCCTCGTCGGTGATCGCGATGCACATCGGCACCCCAATTTCGTCTGCCTTGGCGCGGGCACCCTCGATCATTACGCGCGCATCAGCGCAATCCAGTCTGGTCACGGTAATCATGTTCAAGCTCCTTGTTGCGCTTTGGCTTCACGGCGACGAGCATGCAGCACCGGTTCGGTATATCCCGACGGTTGCACTGCCCCCTTGAAGATCAAGTCGCAGGCCGCAGCGAAGGCCACGCCGTCAAACCCCGGCGCCATCGGCGTGTAAGCCACATCGCCCGCGTTCTGACGGTCCACTTCCAACGCCATACGTTTCAGGCTTTCCATCACCTGATCCTCGGTCACCAGACCGTGCATCAGCCAGTTGGCCAGATACTGCGATGAAATCCGCAGCGTCGCGCGGTCTTCCATCAGCCCTACATCGTTGATGTCGGGCACTTTGGAACATCCCACGCCCTGATCGATCCAGCGCACCACGTAACCCAGGATACCCTGACAATTGTTGTCCACGTCGCGGCGCACTTCATCTTCGGTCAGGTTGCGTCCTGCCAGCAACGGTGGCGTCAGCAACGCCTCGCGGCTGGCCATTTCACGGCCCTTCAATTCGTCCTGACGGGCAAACACGTCGACCATGTGGTAATGGGTGGCGTGCAGCGTCGCCGCAGTGGGCGACGGCACCCATGCGGTGTTGGCGCCGGCCATCGGGTGGCCGATCTTGGCGTCCAGCATTTCGGCCATCGCATCGGGTTTTGCCCACATGCCCTTGCCGATCTGGCCCTTGCCCTGCATCCCGGTGGCTAGACCGGTATCGACATTGCCGTCCTCATAGGCCGACAGCCAACCGGCATCTTTCATCTCGCCCTTCGGAATGAACGGTCCGGCTTTCATGCTGGTATGGATCTCGTCGCCGGTCCGATCAAGGAAACCGGTATTGATGAAGACCAGACGGTCTTTCACCGCGCGAATACATTCCTTGAGGTTAGCCGAGGTGCGGCGCTCCTCGTCCATCACGCCCAGTTTGACGGTATTGACCGGTAGGCCAAGAATGTCCTCGACCCGTCCATACATGGTGTTGGCAAACGCCACTTCTTCCGGTCCGTGCATTTTTGGCTTCACCACATAAACCGATCCGGTACGCGAATTGCGAGGGCCTTCGGTCTTTTTCAGGTCATGCATGGCACAGGCCACGGTGATCAGCGCGTCCAACATGCCTTCGGGGGTTTCTTCGCCATCCATCAGCACCGCGTCGGTGGTCATCAGGTGACCCACGTTGCGCACCAGCATCAGCGCCCGGCCCTGCAGGGTCAGCGTCGACCCGTTCGGCGCGGTCAGCACCTTGTCATCGGCCAGACGGCGAGTCATCGGCTTGCCGCCCTTTTCGAATACCTCGGTCAGATCGCCCTTCATCAGGCCCAGCCACTTGGCGTAAATGTCCGTCTTGTCCGCGGCATCGACCGCCGCAACGCTGTCTTCGCAATCCTGAATCGCGGTCAGCGCACTTTCCAGCACTACGTCGCGCAGGCCGGCCGGATGGGTGGCCCCCACCGGGTGTGAAGGGTCGATCAGCAACTCGATATGCAGACCGTTGTGGCGCAGCATGTAAGAGGCCTTATCGCCGTTCTCGGTATAGCCCACAAAACCGGCCGGATCGGCAAAGGGCACGTCGCGCGCGCCGATCAGCGCCAGCAATTCGTCACCTTCACGCTGATACGCGGTCACGTCCTTGTGCGATGCGCCGACCAGCGGTACCGCCTTGTCGAGGAAATCCGCAGCCCAAGCCTCCGCCTGCGCGCCGCGCTTGGGGTCATAGCCAGACCCTTCAGCGGCACCCGGCAACGCATCGGTGCCATAAAGAGCGTCGTACAACGATCCCCAACGGGCATTGGCCGCATTCAACGCAAACCGCGCATTCATCACCGGCACCACCAATTGCGGCCCGGCAATACGGGCGATTTCGTCATCGGCCTCTGCGGTGGTGATTTCAAAATCCTCGCCCTGCGGCACCAGATAGCCGATATCGCGCAGGAAAGCCTGATAGGCATTGTTATCCCATGTTTGCCCCTTGCGGGCCGACAGCCAGTCGTCGATCTGCTTTTGCAGGGTTTCGCGCAGGTCTAACAAGCGGCGGTTTTCCGGCGCAAGATCGGCCAGCATCTTTGCGTAGCCAGACCAGACCGCATCGGCCTCCAGCCCAAGATCGGGCAGGATCTGCGTTTCAACCAGTTCGGCCAGTTCATTGGCTACATTCAGCCCGGCACGGGTCACGTAATCAGTCATCGCGACTCTCCTTTCATGATTGGTGGCAGAATAGGAAAGCAGCGACATGACGTCTCTCCTCTTGTCAAAGTTTTCCATATTGTGGAATATTGGGCTTCAAAAATGGAAAGGCCGTCCATGGCGGAAAAGCAAACAGGTGGCGTGCAATCGGTGCATCGGGCGCTTGACCTGCTGGAACGGGTCGCGCAAGTCAGCGATGGCGCGCGGCTGTCCGATCTGGCGAAAGAGGCTGGTTTGGCCGTGTCCACCACCCATCGGTTACTGACCACGCTGGAACAGCGCGGTTTCGTGCAATCGGATGCTGCAAGCAGCCGCTGGCATGTCGGTCAACGCGCCTTTGCCGTCGGGTCGGCCTATACCAAACAACGTAGCTTCGTCGCCCCAGCCCTTCCCTTTCTGCGGCGTCTACGCGATCTTACCCGGGAAACCGCCAATTTGGGCGTCATCGACGATGGCGAGGTGATAACCCTGTCGCAAGTGGAAAGCCGCGAAATCATGCGTGCGATTTCGCCCCCCGGTGGCCGGGTGCCGGTGATGTGTTCCGGCATGGGCAAGGCGATCCTCGCCACTTGGGAAAATACGGCCATTGACCGGATCATTGACCGGCACGGGCTGCGCGCGATGACGTCGCACAGCCTGACCAAGCGCGACGCGGTGCATGATGAAATCGCCCGGATTCGCGATCGAGGATTTGCGCTGGATGACGAAGAATTCGTGCTTGGCCTGCGCTGTGTCGCCGCCGTCGTCTGGGGCCCACAGGGCGAAGCGGCCTGTGCCATTTCAGTCTCCGGGCTGGCGGCACGGTTAACGCCGGAAAAAGTGGCGGAAACCGGCGCGGTGGTGAAGCGGCTTGCCGATGAACTGACCGAGGTTCTGGGCGGTTGCGCACCCACCCACTGAACGGTCTTGTACCGGGTCCCTGCACCATGCGACCAATGCCTGGAAATGAAAGAGGATACTATGATGACCCTGCCAACCCCGCCTTCAGAGCCCAGCACCGACGACGGATTATGCGTGCCAGTTTCGCTGGGATCAACACGGCTGATCTGGCTGAACCAGCCGAAGCGGCGCAACGCGCTGTCGCCGGACCTGCGCGGGGCGCTGAAGGATCTGCTACAACAGGCGATGCAGGACGACACGGTGCGGGCCATCGTGATCTGTGGCGTGCAGGGCAATTTCAGCGCCGGCGGCGACCTGTCCACGATGAAGGGCATCAGTTCGGTCGCCGGGCGCGAACGGATGAACGATGCCGCCGACCTGATGCGGGTCATGGTTCAGGGACCCAAACCCATCGTCGCCGCAGTCGAAGGCTGGTGCGTCGGCGCGGGCATGTCACTGGCCGCGGCCTGCGATATCGTAGTGGCGGCACCGGGTGCGAAGTTTTCCCTGCCCTTCGGCAAGCTGGGGCTGATCCCCGATCTGGGATCGCTGCACACCCTGACAGCCCGGATCGGGATGGGTCGAACCAAATGGCTGGCTTTCACCCGCCGCACCATCGACGCGCAAATCGCAATGACTTGGGGTGCGGTAGAAGACATCGCCGAAGAAGGCGCGACGCTTGCCCATGCCTTGGCGTTGGCTGAAGAAATCGCTGCGGGCGCCCCGCTGACCATCAGCTATACCAAACAACTACTGGCCCGGCTGCCAATGGGGTTCGACGAATATCTGGCCGCCGAACGTGATACTCAGGCGATACTCTATACATCCGAAGATTTCGACGAAGGTATCGATTCCTTTTTCGAAAAACGACCGGCGGTATTTCACGGCAAGTGATCCGCCACAGCGCGAAATCGTTTGGGGAACACTCCTAAAAGGTGTTTCCCTTTCGCGTACGAAGCTAACCAAAGGGCTATCCCGCTATCACTTTGGGGGCACCAACACGAACTTATAACACTGTTTTTCAACAATATTTTAAGGTCGCAACGCTTTCTCAAACATCCTGAAAGCCGTATACTGAAACGGTAATCAGTTGAGTTCCGGTAATTAGGAAAGGCGGGAAATACACGCCCATGCGCATTCTCTTGGCCGACGATCATATTTTACTACTCGAAATGCTGGCGACCTTTCTGTCGCATGATGACACACTGAAAATAGACAAGGCCGGTAATTTGCCCGCAGCAATGCAGATCGTTACAAATGGTCCGCATTTCGATCTGGTGGTGCTTGATTACCTGATGCCCGGCATGAATGGACTGACCGGATTGCGTCAAGTTCTGGCTGCCCCGAACGTCGCCCATGTAGCGTTGATGTCGGGACAGATCCCGCGGTCTGACGCGATCGAAGCAATCAGGATAGGCGCGTCGGGCATTATCGCCAAATCGTCTACACCGGATTACTTCGCCCATACTCTCAAATATCTGGCCATGGGCGGTAAACATCTGCCCGACGATTTGCTGAATGCTGACGATTCCGAACCCGACAATCCATTTTTCGAAAATCTGTCCAAGCGCGAAACAGAAATCCTGAAGGAACTGGCGACAGGCAAGACGAACAAGAATATCGCAAATGAACTTGGTATTCAGGAAACCACGGTGAAACAGTTCGTTACCCTGATCAACAAGAAGCTGAATGTGCAAAACCGTACTCAGGCGGCATTGCTGGCCCGCGACTACGGATTGGTCTGACCCGCTGGAACCTCATCGCAACGCCCGGTGCCCGCGCATCGGGTTCTTGCCGTTTTTCATATGATTTAGGCGAACAAATCTGAATTTCTTAACCTATCACATCGAGCCTCAGATCGGACCCTGATCCAGTTCCTGCCTGTGCTGTTCGTCCGCTCCCTCTATGGCATCCAGGTCAATTCTTGTCGGCAGGTTTGGTAATCTCCGACGCGACAACTGTACCAATAAAGAACGACGACCCCGGTGGTGGGCACCGGGGTCGCAGGTCATCATGGAGAGAGAGAAGGATCTGGTTAAAAAAAGGAGCGCGAGGGAGGGGGGGACATCGAAAACAACGGTTGACTGCCTAGACGTGTTTTCTACTCGCGCTCCTTATACTCATTACGACTTGTTACGCTTGATCTAGAACCATGGAACTCATTACCAGTACCTTGGTATCGTTTTTACCCTGATTAGCTGTCAGCGCGGTATCCGGGTAATGGTATGGGCATACATACTTTCGAGAGACTAAATACCCCGTTAGTACGACCATGACAGAATTTATTCTTGTAATTCAATTGGTTAAAAAATTGCAAATTTCCCGCATACAGACGAAAAATCCGAAAAAATGTCAAAATATCGCCAGATCGTTGGTATTGGTCGCCCGAAAGGCGGGAATCCGCAGCCCGATTAACCAGCCCTGCTTGGCAAACCCTGGCGAAATGCCCTAGAACCCGTTGCAAACAGGGCCAACGCGGCCTTGACCCGGATATACTTTGTTACATCTGCCCGACCCGGGCACAAAAGGAATAGCCATGGCGAACCATCTTTACCTCAATGATCTACCGGACGGGCTGGACCTGGGCCCTATTGTTGCCATTGATTGCGAAACGATGGGACTGAACCCACATCGTGACCGGCTTTGCGTGGTACAAATGTCCGGCGGCGACGGGAATGCGCATATCGTGCAAATCGAAAAAGGCCAGACCGAGGCACCGAACCTGTGCCGGATGCTGACGAACCCGGATGTGCTGAAGCTGTTTCATTTCGGCCGTTTCGATATCGCGGCGCTTTACAATGCTTTCGGCGCACTAACGGCGCCGGTTTACTGCACCAAGATCGCATCGAAACTGGTCCGCACCTATACCGACCGGCACGGGTTGAAAAACCTGTTGCAGGACCTGCTGTCCACGGACGTATCAAAACAACAACAGATGAGCGATTGGGGCGCCCCGAAGCTGACCAAAGCTCAGCTCGAATATGCCGCTTCGGACGTGCTTTATCTGCATAAACTGAAAACGGAACTGGACCGTATGTTGAAACGCGAAGGTCGCCTTGAATTGGCGCAATCGTGTTTCGACTTCCTGCCCACGCGTGCCAAGCTGGATTTGACCGGCTGGCCCGAAATTGACATTTTCGCTCACTGATTTTCGGGCGAACATCTGGCGGACACAAATGGCAACGCGCGACGGTTTTTATTCAAGGCTGGTGGCTTGGCTGAAAATACTGCTGCCGTTGGCGGCACTGGCGCTGTTGTCGACGCTGTTCTTATTATCGCGCAGCAGCGATCACAGCGGTACATTGCCGTTTTCCCAGATCGGTCTGCAAGAACGTGCGCGCGAAGAAATCATCGCCGCCCCGCGCTTTTCCGGGGCCACCGCCCGGGGCGATCTGATTTCCTTTATCGCCGAAACCGCACGACCCGATCCGGATTTCGACAACGTAGCCCATGCTAGCAATCTGAATGCCAAACTTGATCTGACCAGCGGAACACATATTTCGTTCCAGTCAGCCAATGCACGGCTGGACAGCCAAAACGAAGAAGCCGAACTTATGGGTGGCGTAGTGATCACCAGTTCCACCGGCTATGCGCTGCACAGTGACAACCTGAAAACCAAGATGAGCGAGATCGGTGCGGAAACCGACGGTCCGGTTTACGGTGAAGGACCCGCCGGGACAGTCGAGGCAGGAAAAATGCTGCTGACAACCGACCCGGACAGCAATGACATCCAATTGCTTTTCACAAACGGTGTAAAGCTGGTATATCAACCGTAGGAATAGGATACTGACTTTGCGATTTTCACGACTGACGGCTTTGGCCCTGTTCATTTCCTTGACGGCTCCGCTGGCGGCAGCCGAAGATGTCGCCTTCGGCAAGGCGCGACAGGATTCGCAACAGCCGGTCGAAGTCAGTGCAGACAACTTGGCAGTCAGCCAAAAAGACGGAACCGCGACATTCAGCGGCAATGTGATGATCACCCAAGGCGACATGATCCTCAATGCGCCCAATGTTTTGGTGGTTTATAAAGAAGATAATAAGAAAATTTCCAAGCTCGAAGCATCGGGCGGCGTTACTTTGGTCAGCGGCCCGGATGCCGCCGAAGCGCAAAGTGCTGAATACGATATCGATGCTGGCACGGTTCTGTTGCTGGGCTCCGTATTGCTGAGCCAAGGGTCTAACGTGATGTCGGGCGACCGGATCACCATCAATCTTGATGCGGGAACGGCCCAAGTTGGCGGCCGGGTAAAAACCACGCTTCAACCCAAGGAATAACCGGATGGCTGCTCCTAATTTGACCGTCACTGACGGCAGTTCCGGTCTGGAAATACAAAACCTTCGCAAAAGCTACAAAACCCGGACCGTGATTCGTGATTTCAGCATGAAACTGAACCGCGGCGAGGTTGTGGCGTTGCTGGGCCCCAACGGTTGTGGCAAGTCGACGACTTTCTATTCGGTGTGCGGACTGGTCTATCCTGAAGGTGGTCATGTGCTGATCGACGGGCGCGATGTGACCAACCTGCCGATGTATCGGCGCGCCAAGCTCGGCATCGGATATCTGCCGCAGGAAATGTCGATCTTTCGCGGCCTGAGCGTCGAAGACAATATTTCGGCTGTTCTTGATATCGCCGAAAAGGACCGCCACAAACGGCGTGAACGGCTGGAAGAACTGTTGTCGGAATTTTCCATCGAACATCTGCGCCGCGCACCCGCATTGGCACTGTCGGGCGGCGAACGGCGGCGGGTGGAAATCGCACGCTGCCTGGCGGCCAATCCAAAATATTTGTTGCTGGATGAACCCTTTGCCGGCGTCGATCCGATCAGTGTCGGTGATATTCGCCATCTGGTCGCAGATTTGAAAAAGCGCGGTATTGGCGTGCTGATCACCGACCACAATGTCCGCGAAACATTGGAAATCGTCGATCGAGCCTATATCCTGCATGATGGTCGGGTTTTGATGTCAGGCACACCTGCCGAAGTGGTAGAAAACGAAAATGTCCGCCGGGTTTATCTTGGCGATAGTTTCAGAATTTCCTGAAATTTGCCGCGATCAGAACCCAAGCTGTGAAAAATTCTTTCTTCCGTCGATTGACATCTGCCCACCGACTCGCCTCAAATACTTTTATGACATTCATGGATCTTGCACCGCTGATGTTTGTGGTCTTGTTGCCAAGGCCCGGTCGTGAACTGACCCATGTGATGTCCCAATCAAGCATTCGGGAATAAAAACAACCGGTCGCATAAGGCAGCCGGCATAACGCCCGATTTGTCACGTAAAGGAGACAAGATGCGCTATCAAATCAGTGGAAAACAGATTGATATCGGCGAAGCGCTGCAGGTTCACGTCAAAGACGGGCTGAATACGGCCGTCAAGAAATACGCGGAACGACCGACCGACGCGAATGTCGTCTTCTCGAAATCGGCCAACGAATTCGTATGCGAAGCCACTGTGCATCTTTCGACCGGCCTGACCGCGCAGGCCAAGGCCCATGATCACGAAATCTACGCCGCTTTTGAAAAATGCTGCGACAAGATGGAAAAGCAATTGCGCCGCTACAAGCGCCGCCTGAAAGACCATCACAATGCCCGAAGCGAGCCGGTTGAACAATTCGGCGCGGCATCGTATATCCTCGCGCCTGAAGGTGAGGATGCGGAATCGGAGCGTGAAACGCTGCAACCGGTCATCGTCGCAGAGATGGAAACCAAGATCCAATCGCTGTCGGTCGGAGAGGCTGTCATGCAGATGGAATTAGCTGGCGTACCGGTTCTTGTTTTTCGAAACGAAGGAAAAGAAGGGCTGAATGTCGTATATCGCCGCGATGACGGCAATATTGGCTGGATCGACCCTCAGTAATAACGGCGGGGCAGTGTTTTCCGCCATCGGAGCAACGAAAGCTTTATGGAAATTTCCGGTATACTCAAGCCGGAGGCTGTCAAGGTTGTTGCCTCGGCCTCCAGTAAGAAACGTTTGTTGCACGATCTGGGCGATCTGGCCGCAACTGCCTATGGGGTGAACCCTGCGGCAGCGGTCGAAGCCCTGTTGGAACGCGAAACCCTGGGACCAACGGGCGTGGGCCACGGTGTGGCCCTGCCCCATGCGCGCCTGAATGACCTGGACCGGGTCGTAGGTGCCTTCATCCTGATGGAAAAACCGATCGATTTCGAAGCCGTCGACCGGCAACCTGTCGATATCGTCTTTGCGCTGTTCGCCCCCGAAGAAGCCGGTGTCGAACACTTGAAAGCGCTGGCGCTGGTATCACGGACGTTGCGTGAAAACGCGCTGCGTACCAAGCTGCGCGCAAACAATGATCCCAGCACGCTTTACACCCTCCTGACCGCCGCCCAAGGGGCACAGGCAGCGTGATCAGCGCCAGGCGCCAAAACCGAAGCTTACATAGTCTTTGTTGTATATGCCGTTAACCAGAGATTCGATCTCGTCGTCGTAGATCGCGTCCAGCGGCACTGGAACTGGGTCGTTCACGATGGCCGGCACCGGCGCATCTGATCGCCCGGCACGCGAAGCGATGAAGGGCAGCATGATGTCCAATTCATCCTCGCGCAGAATGAAATCAGGTGGCGTTAAATCTGCGAAGCCCTGAAGAACCTGAACTTGGCTGGCCCAAGAGGCATCGACCCGCACACCTGTCTGTCCCGCCAGATTGGCCTTCAGGAAATCCAGAAAACCGATGAAACAGGTCCGGTGGATTTCTGCGTCATATCTATCATCGACTTCGTCGGGCAGCGGTAAATTAAAATTCTTGGCGATCGTCTTTCGAATTTTGCTGAAACTTCCGGGCCCGGTGGACAGGATTTTTTCACAAAACGCCGCGTGTGCCCGCGCCACCGGATGGCGCAGCACGGTAAAACTGCGGAAACCGGTATTGTCCTTCTTCCAATCGCGCAGAGATTTTTGACTGAACCGGGATTTCAGATCGTTTTCGCTAACTGAATCGAGCGCTGCCAACCAATTAAAAACGCTGGTTTCGGGCCCTGACCGGATCGGCAAATAAAGCAACCGGGTTTTCGCTGCGGCGACATAGCTGGGCACAACCGCATTGCGACGAGGTTCGAAATTCGGTGTCCGGGTCAGGTTGAACTGATCCAGATGCGCCAGCGCCTTTTCCATCTCGGCGAAATTTTCCACTTTTTCGGAAATCGGCTCAGGGTTCTGTTTCTTTAACTTGCCATCAAGAGATTCAAGCTGGTCAGTCTGCCCCAGCCACCGCGCCAGACCGTTCATCACGTCCAGATCCTGCAGATCTTCATAGGCGACGTAAAACGCCGTCTGCCCGGTCTTTTGCAATTCGTTCAGCAACAGCACTTGAAACGCCTGCAAATCAGCCAGATGGTTTTCAAAGTCGTCCCGATCAAAATGTGCCTTGCTATCCTTGCGCTTCTTCACATTGGTCAGTTTCCACTGTCCCGTCGCCTGCGCGATTTTCCAGCTGACATAACTGTCCACCGGATTGCGGGTCAGAACAATCTTGGCGCAGCGCGGATCAGCCAGACACAGGTCCAGAACCCGCGGATCGTGATCATGAAAATAACGGAACCCACCCAGACCGTCGCTGTGCTGTTTGATCGTGCCGATCAACCGCGCCGGATCTTTTTCCCGCATCTCTTGGCTGATGCCCAAAATCTCGGTCGAATTCGGATACCCGATGAAATGCGGATTGAAGGCCTCGCCATGGCAGACCAACTTGGGGAAGGCGTTCAGATTCGCCTCTAAAAAATTCGATCCCGTCCGCATTTCCGCGAACACGATGAAATAGTCAAACCTGTCATTCATGGAATATCATCGCACCAAATAGGGTTTTCGTTTCGGGCGCTTGCCATTGCTCAGGTCCCTCTCGACGGCGAAATCGCCCATCAGATAGGGATGCATGCCCTGGTTTTTCAGATTTTGCAGGAATTGACCGAACCCGGTCAAATCCGCCATTTTCGGCGCCTCCGACAAGCGTCGCATCGACCTGTTGCCAATCTCGTCGATGATCGTTTGCAACGGCTCCATCGGGTTTTCGATGAATTCCGCCATCGTCCAGATCCGGATGCGCGCCTTGGAATAGGGCGACCGCAGCACATTCAGATGCTCCGCCTCGATCTTTTGTAACAGCGCGGCTTCTTTCCGCAAATCAGCGAAATTTCTATTCGATTTGAACAACGGCACTGCCCATGCACCGCTGATCACCGAAACCTGCGCATTTGGATCCTTTGCAAACAACCAGTCGATATCCTGCACGTCATTGGGTCCGAACTGAAAACATTGCCTTTCACCGCGCGCATTCCAGATCAAGCTGGTCAGAAACGCCTGTGAATTATAATCGCGGTGCAGCGCACTATCGGACAGGGCACCATTCATGACCGTCTGCCCATCGGCATATTCGACCCGGTCCTTGGCGAACAGATGCCCATGCACCCGGGCGCTGGTCGCCTTGGCCAGCCAGCGGTCGAAATCTTCGAACAGATCGGAAAAGCCTTCGAAAACCGAATACTGGCCCGACGTCACCCCGTTTTCCCACCCTTCATGCGGGAACCTGCTTTGCATATAAAGCCCGGGCCGGCCACGGGTCCGACGCTCCACCGCTTTGGCAAAAATCCGGTCGATCTTTCCAGGATTGGGTTCAGCCCCTTTCATCGTGCCCGCCGGATCGGTCAGGAATGCCTCGTATAACCGATTGGCATGCGGCCAGATCTTGCGCGCAACAAAACAATCGGACCGGCGCAAAAGCTGTAAGTGATCGTCATAAAAGATATGCGGTTTGCCTTGGAAGTCGAATTTCGACAAGGTTAGAGACCGGCTTTCGATATTGCTGGAATAGAGCCGCGACAGCGATTGGAAATAGCTTTCATCGGGAATCCAGACCCGTTTGAAGAAGCGATCATAAAGTTCGCGGTCCGGGTCTTGCAGGATCGCCGACAGGGTCTGCCGGGTCAGGCACCACCATTGGCTGCCCATATGCGGCACGATGCCGTTGGGCATTTTCCGCTTCAATCCAAACCGGCGCTGAATGTTTACCCAGTTGTCAAACAGCATCCGCTGCTGTTTCCACGCAAATGGGAAACTGAGAGTAAACCGTTCCGCATCCAATCCGCCCACGGTCCACGGCACGTCTGCCGTGGTGGCACTTTCGATAAAATCGGTCCGTGGCCGATCGGCCAGATAATCGATCAGTTCCTTCACCGGGCGCAGCGGCAGGCACGATCCCGAAGACAGATAGACATGGCGCACGTCGGGAAATTCGGCCAGCATCAGTTCGGAGGCGCTTTGCGACGCGGCCACGATCCCCCAAGTGCCCCATTCGCAGCGGTGACGGCTGCTGAACCGCACGTCAGGCAGGTCGGACAACGCCTTACGGAAGGTGGTGTAGGTGCGACGATCGACATTGCGGTCCACATGGATCACCACTGGGCAACCGGCCGCGGCCCAGTGCCGTGCGACCTGTTCGGCCCGGCCCAGCGCGGTATGCACCAGCATGATGATCCCAACCGTTCCCATGCGCGTCCCCTTACGCCCAGTTGCCCTTGGACATCAGCCCAAGGATTTCAAGCTGCCGCCAGTTGATATATTTTTCGGACCACTTGCACCAAAGATCCGGGTTGTCATTCAAGGTGCCGGCATAGGCGACATATTCCACGCTGGCCGAATAGTGCTGCTTGCGCTGCAATTCTTCTTCGGCCTTTATGTGGAACGTGTCCAGAAATTTGGTGTGCAGAAGTGCGCCGCTGGCCTTTTCACCGCCCCATTCATCGTAAACCAAGTTCAAACCGCGCGGCAAAAGCATGTGGGTGGAACTGGTATAGACGTATTTCTTGTCCCATTTGACCAACGGAACCTTGTTCAGTGCCGGGGCCTTTTCCGGAGCATCCGCAAAAAACACCCGCGACCGCGGCCCGCCTTGAATCCACAGATTGCCGAATTTCCAGTTCCGTTCGATGGTATAATTACCGGAATCGAACCAGTTAGCGATTTCCAACGGGTCCTGACCAGCGCGATAGGGCTGCTGATCGATCCGGCCCTTGGGATACATGTCCATCAACATCGCGCTGAAGGATTTGATCGATGATGCATCCAACCAATCGGTCAGCGCCCTGAGCGGTCGTGTATCGCAGAATGGATAGACCAGAAATTCATCCGGATCGACGACCAACGTCCAATGTCCGTGACCATATTTCCGCTGCAACCAATTCAGCCAATCGACCCCGAAACGCGACCGTTTATAGCTGTTCCTTGTGTGCCACACCGAAACGTCCGGTTGATCCGACAGATAGGAAACCGACCCGTCGTTGCTGTCATTATCCACGATTAGGAAGTGGTTCACCCCCATGTCACGGTAATACTGCAGGAAATAGGGCAACCTGATCTGTTCATTGCGCTGGGTAGAAAACAGCAGGATGTCGCCCGGTTTGATCTGATCGGTTCGATTGACGACGGGCTTCAGTTCGCGCCGTTTACGCAAGGCACGGATCAGAAAGCGTTTCCGCTTCACCCTCAGACGATATGCCTGCCAAACACCCACTCTTTTCCCCTACCCATCGACCAGAGAGCAGTTTCAACGGTTCTACAGCGCCAGCTTGAACACTTTGTTGAAATGCGCCTCCCAAGAAGGAAGCACAAATCGTGCCATTTGGGAATGGCTTGCCCGTTTGTCTGCCTGCCAGCAAGTTGCCAGCATTGTTATATTTCTTTGCCAAGCGTATCGATCATTCACATCTGCGTAAACGGCATTCTCGCCCAACAATTCATGGCAGACGGGCAAATCGGCGCACAGCACCGGCGCCCCCAGCGCCAACGCCTCCAGTGGGGGCAGGCCATAGCCTTCGGCATGGCTGGGAAACAGCAATCCGGCCGAGCGTTGCAACAGCCTCGCCACTTGTCCGTCATTCAGGCCCTGAAGTTCGAAAACCGGGCCGCCCCTCCCGGCCCAGTCATCCAGACGGGCGAACACAGATTCATTGTTCCAGCCGCGATTGCCACAGATCAGCAATTGCGGCGGTTGCACATCCTCTGACATCTCGTCCCAGATATCCAACATCAAAGCATGGTTCTTGCGCGGTTCAATCGTGCCAAGCATCACGAAATAGGGGCGATTCTTTTCGAAACCTTCCGGCATCTGCATCGATTTCGGCGCCGCAATATCCACTCCCAATGGCAGCACAGCACAGTCCGGCACGGCCCCATTCGGCGCCATATGTCGTTCCACATCCACCTGCGTTTGGTGCGAATTACACAGGATCAAATCGGCATTGCGCCGCACCCGCTCCAGCATTCTTTCAAACGGATCTACAGAACCAAGTCTCTGATATTGCGGAAAATCCAGAGGGATCGTATCGTGAATCATAACCGCCACCCGCGCCTTTAGCAGCCGTTTCAGCGCATGCAGAACCCGGTCCGTCAGGTTTGAATGCCCGACGTTGAAATAGGCGACACCCGCAGGCAGTTGCCGCATCAGCATTCGGCCCAAACGCTGCGGCAAGCAGCGTTTCACGCTTAACCGGCGCAAATCGGCCTGCGCCTGTTTTTGATCAAGGCCAAGTCGGCGCGAAGCTTGCGACAACATATCAGGCGGTCCCCATGGAATTTCCCCGGCAACCCGTGCCCGGAACCCTTCCATTCCCTGCCGGTCCAGCAGGGCATAGCCCAGAGAGGTTCGCGCCAACCCGTAAAGCGGCACGTCGTCCTGCAACAGATGATCGAGATAGGCAGCTTCGACCCGATCAATACCGGTCGCAACCCTGCCCGCCCGGCGCAAAAGCCGGGTAATATCCAATACCCGTACCGGGGGGTCAGTCACGCTCATTCTTGACCCGAACCGATCCCGGCAACAAGCCCGGTGCAATCTCTGGGCCGACGTGCACGCTCGGACCGAGGCACCTCACGATATTTTCTCCTAGCAGCCGTTATTGAGCTGCCTTGTCGACGGCGATCACTTCTTGCAGATAGGCCATCAGTTCGTCTTTCAGATCATCGCGCGACAGTCCGAAGCTGA
The DNA here is from genome assembly GCF_001458355.1 of Thalassovita gelatinovora. Classification (GTDB taxonomy): domain Bacteria; phylum Pseudomonadota; class Alphaproteobacteria; order Rhodobacterales; family Rhodobacteraceae; genus Thalassobius; species Thalassobius gelatinovorus. Next base: position 643,047 of record NZ_CYSA01000015.1, read on the forward strand.
CCGTTGCCTGCAAGAAACCCGCCTTCGATCCGCAATCGAAACGCTGGCCCCGGAACCGGAATCCATAAACGCCGTCGCCTTCGATTTCTTTGGCGATCGCATCGGTTAGCTGAATTTCACCACCTGTTCCTGTTTCCTTTTTATTAAGTGTTTTTAGCACATTAGGAGACAGTATATAGCGCCCAATTACCGCTAGATTCGATGGCGCTTCTCCGGGGGCGGGTTTTTCCACCATGTTGTTGACCGACACGACCGATCCCATGTCTTCTTTGACATCCAGCACACCATAGGCCGACGCCTTTTCCGGCGGAACTTCCATCGCAGCGACCATCGATCCGCCGGTTTCAGCATAGGCTTCGATCATTTGCTGCAGACAAGGCTTTTCAGCGGCAATAACATCGTCAGGCAGAATAACAGCGAAGGGTTCGTTGTGAATCAACCGGCGTGCGCACCATACTGCATGCCCCAAGCCAAGCGCCTTGTGCTGCCGCACATAGGCGATTTCACCCGAATCCATGTTGGTTTCTTTCAAGGCTTCCAACAATTCGGTCTTGCCCTTCTTACGCAGCTCGGACTCAAGCTGATGGGAATGATCGAAATAGTCTTCCAACGCGGATTTGCCACGCGAAGTGACGAAAATGAATTCCTTGATTCCAGCAGCCCGCGCTTCATCAATCGCATATTGGATCAACGGGCGATCCACCAATGTCATGATTTCCTTGGGAACCGATTTCGTGGCCGGCAAGAAACGCGTACCAAGACCCGCCACAGGAAAAATCGCCTTTGTTACTTTAGTTCGCATTTCAAATCCTTGATTTCGTCGGCATCAAAATGACTAATACAGCCAAACCTTTAACGGCATTTTATCCCCGCAGTTAAAAGGAGGACAACAGTCGCGTTGTCACATTATACGAATTATTGGTCAAATGGGTGATGCAATTGCTAGTATTTTGTACAATCCCATCTAATTTCGGCGGTGCGCCGGGTTTCCGCCTGCACCCGCGTCCTGAAAAGGTCAAGCCGGAACAGCTTCTGCCCCCGGTCGCTGCGACCAAACAAGCCACCACGCTGTAGCCAGAAGCCGGGTTTGCAATATTGTACAGAATGGAACAGCCCGGTGTGTGAAAAGATGAAAACAGACACGGTTTTCCCCTGTTCGGCCAAGTGGGCGGCCTGCTTGCAAAGTTCGCTTTTTTGCCAAATGCGCCCGGCCAGTTCGATATGATCGCCATTGGCACTGCTTTCAAAGCGCAAAAAAGCGGGCGTCGTGCAGTGCAATGGCTGCAACTGCGGCAACACCATCTCAGCCGCTTCTGTCAGACCCTGTTCCAGCCGCTTGAGCGCCCAGCGCACTTCGCTAGGTTCCAGCAATCCATCGCGCATCTGAATAAGTAATCGTTCGCGCTGCTCCTGTCGAACTGCCGCGATCCTGGTCACATGCAATGCTTCGGGGCAATGAAGACGCAGAAAAATCATGCTGCTGGCACCGATATCGTAAAGATCGGTCACCGACCGATTGCGCCGCCGCCGAGTACTGGGAGCATAAGCATGATGCACCTGCGCCAAAGGCACGATTACGGTTTTATAACCAGCAACGGCCAGACGCATGTTCAGATCGGTTTCGTCCAGATAAAATCGATAGGCAGGATCGAAGCCGCCCTGTTCCAGCAAAACCTGCCGTCGCACCGCCATATTGGTGCCTTCGGTCTTGACCGCCTGATCCGGCGGGGGTGACAACACGGTATTGCATGTTTCGTTCAGCTGCAGCGGTATCGCCATACCGGTGCAGTCTATGCTGCGGGCCTTCCACTGAAAACTAATCCCGTTGCGGCCGCGAACAAACCCGCCGGCAATGCTGACCTCGGGATCATGAAACGCGGCGGCCAGATGGAGCAACCACAGCGGCTCGGCCACCGCATCGTCATCGATGAAGGCAACAATATCCCCGGCAGCGGCTTCGATCCCCCTGTTGCGAGCAATCGATATGTTGGCAATGTCAAAGGGCACCACCCGAACCCGCCCGGTCAACCCCATTCCATGAATGGCGGCTTCTCCGGACGGATCGGTTACCACAATGATTTCGTAGTTCGGATAGATCAGCCGCGACAGGCTGGTCAGGCAGTATTCCAGAGCCTCCGGCCGGTGCCGGCTGACCACCACAACGCTGACCGAAGGCGCCGTCATCCGTGACGCCTCCGGCAAGGGATGTGAGCATCACTCCGGATCATCAGGCCTCTTTCAGCTCGACGCTGGGCGAATAAGCAATGAAGAACGGGTTGGCATACCCGTCCTTACCATAGATCAGCGGGCTGTGATCGTCGAACCGCACCACCATGCCGCCGGCCCCGTGCAAAACCGCATGACCGGCTGCCGTATCCCACTCCATCGTCCGTCCAACGCGGGGGTAAAGATCGGCCTCACCGGTGGCAACCAGACAGAATTTCAACGACGACCCGGCGCTTTTGGAATCGGCAACCTTATATTTGTTGATGTAATCGTCGGTGGCCTGATCACGGTGTGATTTCGATGCGACCACCAGCAAGGCATCATTATCGGCCTGCGATACCTTGATCGGCAGGGTTTCCCCGATCACGTCCTTGCTCAATGCGCCGGTTTCTTCCACGGACTGACCATTTGCCAAAGTAAAGAACATCCGATTCTTGGCCGGAGCATAAACAACCCCCCGGGTCGGCACACCGTTTTCGACATAGGCGATATTGACGGTGAAATCGCCGCGCCGGTGGACAAATTCCTTGGTCCCATCCAGCGGATCAACAATCAAAAAAGTGTCGGCTTTCATCGAATGTGATGCCGCCTGTTCCTCGGTCACCAACACCACGTCGGGAAACGCCGTGCGCAACCCCTCTGATATCAATGCATCGGCCGCTTCATCCGCTTCGGTGACCGGGCTATCATCGGACTTCAACTTCACCTCGAATTCATCCGAGTTGTAAATTTCCATGATCTTGTCACCCGCGACAAGCGACAGCCTGCGCATCACTTGGGTCAGTTTTTCGTAATCCAAAAGCGAACTCCTTGCGCCGGATTGGCCTTTTCGGCCATTCATTGAAAAAAAATATCGCATCCCTTATGATGGGGAGCTAAGCAAACGGCAAGAATTGGTCGTAATAATAACCGCAACATGCGGGAGCAGTGCCGATATGTTCTACAAACCACGGAAAGAATCCGGGATCTCTGCGGCTTTCACGATCGCCGAGCTGATCTATCATTCGATCGCGCGCAAGATCCGTAAAACGCACAGCCATGCGGTGATGTCTATCGTGGTGAATCTGCTGCAGATGGTCATCTTCGTGCTGGCTTTCTACATCATGTTTTCGCTGCTGGGTTTACGTTCGGCCGCGGTACGCGGCGATTTCCTGCTTTACCTCATGTCGGGGATTTTCCTTTACATGACGCATAGCAAAACCTTGGGAGCGGTGGTTGGGTCGGAAGGACCGACATCGCCAATGATGCTGCACGCCCCAATGAACACAATCATCGCGATCCTGTCTTCAGCCCTCAGTGCGCTTTATATTCAGGTGCTGTCGCTATCGCTGATCTTGTTCGTCTACTATGTCGGCTTCAAACATTTCGTGATCGAAGATCCCGCCGGGGCGTTCGGGATGCTGTTGCTGGCCTGGTTTGCCGGGTTGGCGATCGGCATGGTGCTTTTGGCGCTCAAGCCATGGTTCCCCACGGCGGTCAACATGATCACGCTCGTCTATCAACGCGCCAACATGATCGCTTCGGGCAAGATGTTCCTAGCCAATTCGCTACCGACCTTCATGCTGAACATGTTCGACTGGAACCCGCTGTTTCACTGTATCGATCAGGCGCGCGGCTTCACCTTCATCAATTATGTTCCGCGCAACAGTTCCATCACCTATCCGCTGATCATCAGCCTGAGTTTTCTGATGATCGGATTGATGGGGGAATTCTACGCCCGCAAAAATACCTCTATCAGCCTCAGCGCCCGCCGCTGATCCTATTCGGTTCGGGGGTTTGGGGCTGGTCATCGATCACCCGTGCACAACGAAGGAAACAACGCCTTCAGTCCACGACCCGGCAGGTCACGTTGATCCGTCCACCCTTCGCTAGCAAGGACGAAGATCCGAAACGGATGCGGTCAATACCGTGATAGGTCAGCCGCGCCGGACCGCCCATCACCACTACGCCGCCCGAACGCAGCCAGATTGATTCGGTTTTTCCACCGCGGGTCTGGTTGCCGATCCGAAACAGCCCTTCGTCACCCAGCGACACCGACAGCACCGGCCAAGAAAAATCGGCCTCGTCGCGGTCCTGATGCATCCCCATGCGGGCCCCTTCGCCGTAAAAGTTGATCAGGCAACAATCGGGATCACGATCCATGCCGATCAGATCGCGCCACAGACCAAGCACGGTTTCGGGAATCGCCGGCCATGCCCCGCCGTCGGGATGCTGCGGGGCATAGCGATACCCTTGGCGGTCCGAAATCCAACCAACCCGGCCCGCCGATGTCATCCTGACCGACATCGGTTTGCCATAGGGGGTTTGTGGTGAAAACATCGGTGCCTGTCGGATCACATGCCGCAGATCCTGCAGAATCGCCTGCTGCGCTGTAAGGTAGAGTCTTTCGGGATAGATTTGAAATCCTCGTATCGTCATGCAACCGGTCATCACTGCTGCCTTTCCCGTCAGAACGCCTTGGCTGTCAAATTTTTCCCGCAGAATTGCAATTGCCACGGGCCCACAGTGCTTGCAGGGCTGTTTCAGCCTCCCTATATACGCCGAGAAGCGCGGTGATGCATCGCACATCGCACAACCGGATCGGGGCAGGATGCCATAACGGGTCCCCGCCTCGTGTCATCGCCTTGAATTGTAAAGGGATCGAAAAACATGTCGAAAGTCATCGGTATTGACCTTGGAACGACCAACAGCTGCGTTTCCATCATGGACGGGTCGCAGCCCAAAGTAATTGAAAACTCCGAAGGCGCACGCACCACGCCGTCCATTGTCGCCTTCACCGACGATGAGCGTCTGGTCGGACAGGCCGCAAAGCGTCAGGCCGTTACCAACGCCTCCAACACCATCTTCGGTGTCAAGCGCCTGATCGGTCGCCGTTTCGACGACGAACATTTGGCCAAGGACAAGAAAAACCTGCCTTTCGCCGTTGTCGATGGCGGCAATGGTGACGCTTGGGTCGAAGCCAAGTCTGAAAAATACAGCCCGTCGCAAATCTCGGCTTTCATCTTGGGCAAGATGAAAGAAACCGCAGAAAGTTATCTCGGCGAAGAGGTCACCCAAGCGGTGATCACGGTTCCTGCCTATTTCAACGACGCCCAGCGTCAGGCCACCAAGGACGCCGGCAAGATCGCCGGGCTGGAAGTGTTGCGGATCATCAACGAACCGACCGCCGCCGCGCTGGCCTATGGTCTGGACAAAAAAGAAACCCACACCATCGCAGTCTATGACCTTGGCGGCGGGACCTTCGACGTGACCATTCTGGAAATCGATGATGGCCTGTTCGAAGTGAAATCGACCAATGGCGACACCTTCTTGGGTGGCGAAGATTTCGACATGCGGATCGTTTCTTACTTGGCCAGCGAGTTCAAGAAAGAACACGGCGTCGACCTGACCAAGGACAAGATGGCGCTGCAGCGCCTGAAAGAAGCCGCTGAAAAAGCCAAGATCGAACTCTCGAGCTCGCAGCAGACCGAAATCAACCAGCCCTTCATCTCGATGGACCCGAATGGCGGCCAACCGCTGCACATGGTGATGAAGCTGACCCGCGCCAAGCTGGAAAGTTTGGTATCGGACCTGATCAAGGCGTCGATCAAACCGTGCCAGGCAGCTTTGAAAGATGCGGGCCTGACCACCAGCGATATCGACGAAGTGGTTCTGGTCGGTGGTATGACCCGGATGCCGCGCGTGGTCGAAGAAGTCACCAAGTTCTTCGGCAAGGAACCGCATAAGGGTGTGAACCCCGATGAGGTTGTGGCCATGGGTGCTGCCATTCAAGCCGGCGTGTTGCAGGGCGACGTCAAAGACGTTGTGCTGCTCGACGTGACCCCGCTTTCTTTGGGCATCGAAACCCTCGGCGGCGTCTTTACCCGCCTGATCGACCGCAACACCACGATCCCGACCAAGAAAAGCCAGGTCTTCTCAACCGCCGAAGATCACCAGTCGGCCGTGACGATCCGGGTATTCCAAGGGGAACGGGAAATGGCTGCCGACAACAAGATGTTGGGGCAGTTCAATCTCGAAGATATCCCGCCCGCACCGCGCGGTTTGCCACAGATTGAAGTGACCTTCGACATTGACGCCAACGGCATCGTGTCGGTTTCGGCCAAGGATAAAGGTACCGGCAAAGAACAGAACATCACGATCCAGGCTTCGGGCGGTTTGTCCGACGACGAGATCGACCAGATGGTCAAGGATGCCGAAACCAACGCCGAAGCGGACAAGGATCGCAAGGAAATGGTCGAGGCTCGCAACCAGGCCGAAAGCCTGATCCATTCGACCGAAAAGTCGATGGAAGAGCATGCCGACAAGGTCGATCCGACCACGGTCGAAGCCATCGAACTTGCCATTGCGGCGCTGAAAGATGACCTCGAGAAAGATGACATCACGGCAGACAAGATCAAGTCGGGCATCCAGAATGTCACCGAATCCGCCATGAAGCTGGGCGAAGCCATCTACAAGGCCAGCCAAGATGAAGGCGAAGACGCTCCGGCGGATGTGGACAGTGATGCCTCCGGTGGCGCGGCCGACGATGATATCGTCGATGCCGACTTTGAAGATCTCGACGACGACAAGCGCGCGTAAGCGTTTTCCAGGAACTTCTTGGGGCCGGTCCGTGCCGGGCCGGCCCTTAGCGTTCCCGATTAAGGGGAGACCCAATGGCTAAACGTGATTATTATGACGTGCTTGGCGTGGCCAAGGGGGCCTCTGCCGACGAAATTAAGAAAGCCTATCGCAAGAAGGCCAAGGAACTGCATCCCGATAGCAATTCCGACAATCCCGAGGCCGAGGACCAGTTCAAAGAAGCAAACGAAGCCTATGAATGCCTGAAAGATGCCGAAAAGAAAGCTGCCTATGACCGGTTTGGTCATGCCGCTTTCGAAGGCGGTATGGGCGGTGGACGCCCCGGCGGCGGGTTCCATGGTGGTGGTCAGGGCGATTTCGCCAGCGCGTTCTCGGACGTGTTCGACGATCTCTTTGGCGACATGATGGGCGGTCGTGGCGGCGGAGGACGCGGGCGCGCAGCGCGCGGCGCTGACCTGCGCTACAACCTTCGGGTGACACTGGAAGAAGCCTATTCCGGGCTGCAGAAAACCATCAAGGTACCAACCTCGGTGCCCTGCGATGCCTGCGAAGGATCAGGGGCCGAAGGCGGAGCCGAGCCACAAACCTGCCCGACCTGTTCCGGCATGGGCAAGGTGCGGGCGCAGCAGGGCTTCTTCACCGTCGAACGCACCTGTCCGACCTGTTCCGGCATGGGCCAGATCATTCAGAACCCATGTAAGTCCTGCGGCGGACAAGGCCGGGTTCACAAGGAACGATCACTGTCTGTAAACATCCCGGCAGGCGTCGAAACCGGCACTCGGATTCGATTGGCGGGCGAAGGCGAAGCCGGTATGCGTGGTGGTCCTGCGGGCGATCTCTACATCTTCATCGAAGTGAAGAAACACGAGATTTTTGAACGCGAAGACACCAACCTGTATTGCCGCGTGCCGGTGGCGATGGCTGTGGCCGCCATGGGCGGTGATATCGAGGTGCCCACCATCGACGGCGGCCGGTCCCGGGTAAAAATCCCCGCAGGCAGTCAATCGGGTCGCCAGATGCGTTTGCGCGGCAAAGGCATGCCCGCCCTGCGCGGAGGCAATCCCGGCGATATGTTCATCGAACTGGCGGTGGAAACCCCGGTCAATCTTACGTCCAAACAGAAGGAACTTCTGAAAGAATTCGAAGCGCTTTCGGAAAATAACAACCCCGAAAGTTCCAGCTTCTTTTCTTCGGTGAAAAATTTCTGGGATTCTATGAAAGGCTGAACACGCCACATGCCGCAGCATCAAAGGGGGCCCATTGTGGCCCCCTTTTTCATGACTTCTTCTGTTTGAAAAATATCCCAAGGTGAATACTTTGAAAATCTTCATGACTTTCAATCTAGAGGAGCGGGCCCCGCCCTGTTGCACTTAATTCTTCGCTAACCAATCTGGGGCACTCTGCCCCTATGTCGGACCAACCTGCCTTCTCTGAAAAATCTTTGCCGCTTTTTTCAGCGGACGATACCCCGATCATGCCATCTTCTTCACCGCAGCAGCCTTCTTATATCGCCGATCACCGCCAGCGGCTACGCGACAGGTTCCTCCAGGGCGGTGCGACCGCGATACCCGATTACGAAATGCTGGAACTGGTTCTGTTTCGCGCCATCCCGCGCCGAGATGTCAAACCGCTTGCCTGGCGGTTGCTGGACACGTTCGGTGATTTCAACCGCGTTGTATCCGCCCCAATCCCCCGCTTGTTGGAGGTCAAGGGCATCGGCCCCGCCGTCATCACCGAATTGAAAATCATCGAAGCTGCGGCGCACCGCCTATCCCGTGCCCGGGTGTTGCAAAGACATGTGGTCAGCAGCTGGGACGATCTTCTGAATTACTGCCACGTAACCATGGCGCATCGCGATACCGAACAATTCCGGGTGCTGTATCTGGACCGCAAAAACGTGATGATCGCGGACGAGGAACAGGCGCGCGGGACCGTCGATCACGTGCCGGTCTATCCGCGCGAAGTGGTCAAGCGTGCCCTAGAACATAATGCCAGCGCATTGATCCTGGTACATAACCATCCCTCTGGCGATCCCACGCCTTCCGAGGCGGATATCGTCATGACGAAACAAATCGAAGCTGCGGCACAGGCGCTTGGCCTGACCCTGCATGACCACCTGATCATCGGAAAATCACGCGAACTCAGCTTCCACGCCGAAGGATTGCTGTAGCACGCGGTCCAGACGGACAAGCAAACACATGTTTCAGCGCAGCCAAACCTCGACCCGGCGATTGGCTTTGCGGCCCCAGGCGCTGTCGTCGCAGGCCATCGGCATGGCTTCGCCAAAAGCCTCGGCCTGCAAATCCATTTGTTCGAAATTTGCCGTCTCAGCCGCCTTTTTCACTGCGGTCAGAACCGCTTTGGCCCGCCGCAATGAAATCGCTAGATTGCTGACGGCGCTCCCATCGCCATCACTGAACCCCACGAACAACAATTGGCGCGTATCAAATGCCCCGGTTTCCAATGCAAGGGCCAATTGTTCCACGTTCGATCTCGAATGCGCATCAAGCCGCGCAGACCCGGTTTCGAACCTGAAAGACAGACTTAGCCTAGTCTTGTCAGACAGCAGCTCGACCATGCGCTTCAGTTCGTCCAGGCCAATTTCTTCCCCTGAACGGGCGATCGCATTGGCGAAACGGGCACCTTGATCATCGATCGCGATCTCTTCCGGGATCTGATCGGTGAATCCGGCGCGGCGGATCACAATCTGAGCCGCGTTCGACCGAGTGAATGTCAGGAAATCCCGCGCCAGTTTCGGCAGGCGCCGCGCCGGTAGATACAAAAACATCGGTGCGGTCAGCGGATAATCTTCGGTCTTGATCGTCTTGCGATTGGCATACATGGCGAAACCGCAATTGCCGCTCAGCGCAATCGGTTTGGCATTCCCGGTCCCCGTCACGCTGGTCAGGCCGATCCCGAACGGATCGCGTTCCACTGCCCGGACCAGCTCTGGATCACTGTCATATCGCAGTGCCAGATCTGACACCACCTTTCCCACCGGACGAAGCAGGCGGTCATCGGCAGCCTGCCACAGACCGGAATGCTGGTTTCGCAGATGCAGGGTAACCGGCGCATCAGGCCCACCCAGGGCGGCCCAATTGGAAATTTCACCGCTCAATATCTTGGACAGATCCGAGGCGCTGATCCGGGTCAGCGGATTCCCCGGTGCGACAACCGGCACAAGCGCATCCAAGGCCAGAACCCGGCTGCGACCCTTCACCGTCATGTCCCCTAATCCGGCCTCTCGCGACAGCGCCGCCTCGTCCGGGCGCAATTCGCGCAAAGTCATCGCGATATCAGCCTCATTGGCCAAAAGATCGGCAAAGCCTTCATCGCTATTGGTCAGGCGCAGGGTGAACAAACCCATGGTCTTACCGCTTTTCTGGTCCGTCAGGATAAACCGTGTATGGGATGCATCGACGATTTCCCGCTCCGACTGCAAGCCGGATTTACGGGCAAAGACTTCGATTAGCGCGGGCAACAGAACGCGCCCCATTGATCCCGCACCGGAAAATTGCAATTCGGCCACGTAATCGGTCAGGCTTGGGCAGGCCGGCCCATCGCAGTTCACCCCCGACCCGTCGACCGTCAGTTCGCCGTAGATGGTATCGACCCGGTAATATTCACCGTCGAAGCCCAACAATGTACCGGAAATTTCCACCGAACCATCGCGCGACATCAAAGTGACATCCTGTGCCAATGCAATCGGTGGCAGCGCAAAAAGAAAAAGCGCGGCGAGGATCGCCGCACGCGCTATTGTCATGGCTTTGTCCCCGAAATGACGTCTAGTTCGCCGCGATATTCAGGTCTTGCAACAGGTTTTTCAACACCAGAAAGCCCCCTTGCGCATCGCATTGCGGCATGGAAAGCACAAGTTCGCGCACTTGCAGTGGCGACCCATCGCTATTGAGCTGCAACGACTCGGCACCGATTTCGCGGTCGCAATTATCCGCCGTCACTTCGACATCGACGCTAAAGGCGATATCGCCATCGCGCGCCGCATGCCCCGAGGGGAAAGTATAAATTTCAGCGCGGTAATCGTCCGGCCCTTGCCGGTTTCCCAATTCAGTCAAGAAGCCGCCCTGCCCCGCTAACGCCTGATCCGCATTTCCAGGGGCATCGGCCCAGATATGTCCCTCTTGACCAAACTCAGCACCATATTCCATTGCGTGGATATGCAGGCCTTCCGCGCCGCGCCATTGCAGAACGGCGCGTTCGAAATCGGCCAGATCAGGAACGGTGGTATGCGCGACGGCACCGTCACCGTTGCCGAAATCGGCAATGAAAACGGCAATCTGCGACAGGGCGGGCACCTGAACTGTCAAACCGCCCTGATCGTCAGTGACGTCGCTGAACATCATCCCGTTGTGGTGAATGGAAACACGCTGATCCGGCAGGCAGGCAACCAGTTCCAGTTCGACCATGGCGGCAGGCATCGGCGTGACGGTCATAACCGGATCGCAAACCGTGGCGGGCACACCCAGAACCGGAATATCAACAATCGGTTCGACATCCAGTTGCGGCGTGGCGGCCGCGTGTCGGATCGGTTCGGGCCGGTCAGGGAAAATCGCAGGGGCTTCTTCTTCGGTGGGCGGCGCCACAGTCAGCGTAATATCATCCAACGCTAGCCGCTGCGGTTCAATCACGGCGGTCTGGCGCTGTGAGTTCGATCCATTTTGCATGACATAACCGATCGCCAAAGCGGCGGTCACGGATGCAACACCCATTACAATGCGATTCAAATTAGCCATTTTGTGCCTCCGGAACGGATTTGATTAGCCGTGATCAAACCTTAAAAAAGAGGCAGCGATGTGGCATGGGCGCGGTGTCTTTCTGACCCGCACCCATCTTTTATCAGGCCAAACGACCGTGACAGTGTTTGAATTTTTTACCCGATCCGCAGGGGCAAAGTTCGTTTCTGCCCGGGTTACCCCAAGTCGAAGGATCGTTTTCGTCGAACCCTTTCGCAGCGTCAACCGCCGGTTCTGCATCCTGCTCCGCGGGTACGGTGGCTTCCGGTGCTTGCATCGCGGCCTGTTGCGCGGCCATCTGCTGCATCATCTGTTGCTGTTCTTCTTCGGTCATCGGGCGAATCTGACCCAATTTCAGCGTCACGTCTTCGCGCAGACCATCCAGCATCGATTCGAACAGTTGGAAGCTTTCGGTTTTGTATTCGTTCAGCGGATCACGCTGGGCATAACCGCGGAACCCCACGACTGAGCGCAGATGTTCCAGCGTCAGAAGGTGTTCGCGCCATTTGGCATCAATGGTCTGCAGCAGGATCTGCTTTTCGATCTGGCGCATGGTATCGGCCCCGAAGGCTTCGGCCTTAGCGGCCATCGATTTGTCTGCTTCTTCTTCCAGACGTTCAGCGATCACATCGCCATCGACACCTTCTTCTTCGGCCCATTTGATGACCGGTATATCCATGTTCAGCTTTTCAAGAACCGCAGCGTACAACCCTTCGGTGTTCCACTGATCGGCATAGGATTTCGGCGGGATATAGGTGTCGACCAGATCATCGATGACCTGATCGCGCATGTCCTTGGCGATTTCGGACAGGTCTTCGGCCTCCATGATTTCACGGCGCTGGCTGAAAATCACCTTGCGCTGTTCATTCATCACATCGTCGAATTTGAGCAACTGTTTGCGGATGTCAAAATTGCGTCCTTCGACCTTGGCCTGAGCACGTTCTAACGATTTGTTCACCCAAGGGTGAATGATCGCTTCGCCTTCTTTCATACCGAGAGACGACAGAACCTTTTCCAACCGTTCCGACCCGAAAATTCGCATCAGGTCGTCTTCCAAAGACAAGAAGAACGAAGATCGGCCCGGATCGCCCTGACGGCCCGACCGACCGCGCAACTGGTTATCGATGCGGCGGCTTTCGTGCCGTTCGGTGGCCAGAACGAAAAGCCCGCCCGCCTCTTTCACCGCCTGTTCGTCAGCTTCGTGTTCCTTTTCGATCCGTTCACGGATCGCCTGATGGTCTGCTTCGGAATTGCCCTCGATGGCTTCCATGATCTTGAATTCGACATTGCCGCCCAGCTTGATATCGGTGCCGCGGCCGGCCATGTTGGTAGCAATAGTCACCGCGCCCAGCTTGCCTGCGTCAGCGACAATCTGCGCCTCTTTTTCATGCTGGCGGGCGTTCAGAACACTGTGCGGTACACCGGCTTCGGTCAACAACTGGCTGAGGAATTCCGATTTCTCGATCGAAGTGGTTCCGACCAGAACCGGCTGCTGCTTGGCATGCGCTTCCTCAATGGTGCGCACGATGGCGTCGAACTTTTCCTTGGCGGTGCGATAGACTTGGTCGTCTTCATCCAGACGGGCAATCGGTCTGTTGGTTGGCACTTCGACCACGCCCAGCCCGTAGATTTCCATGAATTCCTCGGCTTCGGTCGCTGCAGTGCCGGTCATCCCCGCCAGTTTGTCGTAGAGCCGGAAATAGTTTTGGAAAGTCACCTGCGCCAAGGTCACATTTTCGGCCTGAATCGAGCAGCCTTCCTTGGCTTCGATCGCCTGATGCAAACCGTCAGACAAGCGGCGCCCGGCCATCATCCGGCCGGTGAATTCATCGATCAGCACCACATCGCCGTCACGGACGATATAATCCTTGTCCCGGGTAAACAGTTTGTGCGCCCGCAATCCCTGATTGACATGATGCACCAGAGTCGTGCTTTCGGGATCGTACAGGCTTTGTCCTTCGGGCAACAAACCGGCCTTCAGCAACGTGGCTTCAAGGAATTCGTTGCCTTCGTCGGTATAGGTCACGTTCCGGGTTTTTTCATCGAGCGCAAAATGTTCCTCGGACAGTTCCGGGATCAGCTTGTCGATGGCAATATAGAGATCCGAACGGTCTTGCGCCGGACCCGAAATGATCAGCGGCGTCCGCGCTTCGTCAATCAGGATCGAATCGACTTCGTCAACGATGGCATAGTGATGATAGCGCTGGTTCATGTCGGACAATTCCGACTTCATGTTGTCGCGCAAATAGTCGAAGCCAAGTTCATTGTTCGTGGCATAGGTTACGTCGCACGCATAGGCCGATTTCTTTTCGTCTTCGGGCTGCTGCGGATAAACCACACCGGTGGTTAGACCCAGTGCGCTGTAAACATTGCTCATCCATTCGGCGTCGCGCTTGGCCAGGTAATCGTTGACCGTGACGATATGCACGCCCTTACCGGACAGGGCATTCAGATACGCCGGGAACGTCGCCACCAGCGTCTTGCCTTCTCCGGTTTTCATTTCCGAAATATTTCCCTGATGCAGGAAAATCCCGCCCATCAGCTGAGTATCGAAGGCCCGCAGCCCCAACGCCCGCTTGGCCGCTTCACGGCAGTTGGCAAAAGCTTCGGGCAGGATCGCATCGACGCTTTCGCCGTCCGCTACCCGCTTCTTCAGCTCCGTGGTTTTTTCAATCAGCCCCTCATCGGAAAGTTTTTCGAATTCCGGTTCCAGCGCGTTGATTTTTTCCACCAACGGACGCGTCGCCTTGATTTTGCGGTCATTCGGCGTGCCGAAGACCTTTTTGGCGAGTGTTCCGAAACCCAACATATTCATTCCGATCCGGTCGTTGACAATATCGTGCGAGGCATTTGCTTGCTGCCCCCGAATGCACCGAATAAAACAGGTGCGAAGTCCAGCACTCCAAAGGCCTCAAGGCGATGTAAGGGGAGGCTGGTGCAGTGTCAACGTTACGCGCCCAGAGTGCGCCCTTAAAGGACCCAGCTCATGTCAAAACGCCTCACTTTCCTGTCAGCTGCTGCCCTATCGATCAGCATGGCGCTGCCGGTAATGGCACAGGACATTCCCAAAGCAGAAGATGTGGTTGCCACAGTGAACGGGGCCGAAATCACTCTGGGTCACGTTTTGCAAATCCGTCAGGGGCTGCCGCCGCAATATCAACAACTGCCGCCCGAACAGTTGTTGCCCGGAATTCTGAATCAGGTGATTCAGCAAACCTTGCTGGAGCAAAGTCTTGACGGAAAATTGCCGAAATCAGCGCAATACGAATTAGACAATCAACGCCGCGCCGCAATGGCCAATGCCGCTATTGATGATGTGCTAAAATCTGCAGTAACCGATGAAGCGCTGCAGGCAGAATATGACGCCAGCTATGCCGATTTTGAGGCTACCCCTGAATATAGCGCCGCCCATATCCTAGTCGAAACCGAAGACGCAGCACAGAAACTCGCTGAAGAAGCCCGCGATGGTGCCGATTTCGCAGAGCTGGCCAAAACCCATTCTACCGGCCCGTCCGCCCCCAATGGCGGTTCTTTGGGTTGGTTCGGCCCCGGTATGATGGTGCCACCGTTCGAAGACGCCGTTGTCGCGATGGAAGCTGGCGAAGTTTCCGATCCGGTCGAGACCCAGTTTGGTTGGCACGTCATCAAGCTGATCGAAACACGAAATGCCCCGAAACCCAGCTTTGACGAAGTCCGTCCGCAACTGGAAGGCAACCTTCAGGAAAAGACCATCACTGCGCTGTTGGAAGACCTGACCGCCAAGGCGAGCATCGACCGGACCGCCGCGGATGCTCTTGATCCCGGGGTTTTGTCCGATCCCAGCATCCTTGAGGAATGATCGATGGCTGGTAAACTCCCTGTTTCTCCGCTTGCACCGGAAAAATTCCCCACGCTTCCCGTGATTGACGGCGTGCGTTTCGCCGCGCTGGAGGCCGGGGTGCGTTATTCAGGCCGGGCGGATGTCATGTTGGCCGAGCTGTGCGAAGGCACCGCAGTCGCTGGTGTCTTCACCCGCTCTTCCACCCGCTCGGCAGCGGTGCTTGATTGCCAGGAAAAGATAACCGAGGATCTGGGCGGTAGAGCCGCGATCTTAGTGAATTCAGGCAATTCTAACGCTTTCACCGGCCACTCCGGCTTCGATTCAGTGGCAAAGATCACCGCCGCAGTGGCCGAGACAATGAGCATCGATGCCAAGCGCGTTTTCACCGCGTCCACTGGCGTGATCGGCGAACCGATCAAATGGGAAAGGATCACCGCTAAAATTGGTGATCTGAATGCGGCCCTCGAAGCCGGCGCCATGGAAAACGCTGCCCGCGCGATCATGACCACCGACACCTTCCCTAAAGGTGCCACGAAAACCGCCACGCTTGACGGGGTCGAGGTGAAAATCGCAGGCTTTGCCAAGGGCTCCGGTATGATCGCCCCCGATATGGCGACCATGCTTTGCTACATTTTCACCGATGCCGCGATGTCTCGCGAAGTGCTGCAGCAATGCCTCTGGCTAGACAATGCCTCGACCTTCAACTGCGTAACGGTGGACGGGGACACCTCGACCTCAGACACGGTTCTGGTCGCCGCCACCGGTAAGGCCGATATGGAGCCGATCACTGATTTCGCCGATCCGCGTGTACGGATTTTCCGTGATGCGTTGCATGCGGTGATGAAGGATCTAGCGATCCAGATCGCACGCGACGGCGAAGGCGCGACCAAGCTGATCGAGGTGCAAGTCACCGGCGCAAATGCCAATGGTCCCGCCCATCGCGTTGCCATGGCCATCGCCAATTCCCCGCTTGTGAAAACCGCCGTGGCCGGTGAAGACCCGAACTGGGGCCGTATCGTCATGGCCGTCGGCAAGGCGGGCGAGCGCGCAGAACGCGACCGGCTAACCATTTGGTTCGGAGATATTCTCGTGGCTGAAAATGGCTGGGTCGCCCCGTCCTACACAGAAGAAGCCGGTGCCGCCTACATGAAGCGGGACGAGATTGTCATTCGTGTCGATCTTGGCCTCGACAATGGCACAGCCACGGTTTGGTCCTGCGACCTGACTCACGGCTATATCTCTATCAACGCTGATTACCGGTCTTGAGATGGTGATGAAAACCGTTCTGGTATCTGCTGTTGCCCTGATTGACGCTGACGGCCGCGTGCTTCTTGCACAGCGGCCGTCAGATAAATCCATGGCCGGTCTGTGGGAATTTCCCGGCGGCAAGATTGAACCGGGCGAAACCCCCGAACACGCGCTGATCCGCGAATTGCAGGAAGAATTGGGGATTGATACCTGGGCCAGTTGCCTTGCCCCGCTGACCTTTGCCAGCCACAGCTATGACAGCTTCCACTTGCTGATGCCGCTTTTTGCTTGTCGTAAATGGGATGGGATACCGCACCCGAAAGAAGGGCAAAGCCTGAAATGGGTACACGCCCGTGATTTATGCGATTATCCGATGCCTCCGGCCGATATTCCGCTGATTCCCATCCTTCGCGATTGGCTCTGATCGGCATCTTCGGCTATCTGCCCAATACATACGCAAAGCACAACAGTTTCCCTGAAAGCCCCTACTTTTGGACATATGAGCCTTCTCATTGGTATAGATTTAGGGACAATTCGTCATTTTTTCGTAGGTTTCCCGTCAAAAAATTTGTAAATTATACACATGTCAATCTTTTGGGGAGGATTAGACAATGCTTCGTACGATCGTGATTGGAAATTATGTTTCGGTTCAGGGAACCTTCGTGCGGGGGTTGCCGGATGGGAAAATTCTTGTCCGGGTCGGTGACAGGGAATTCGCAGGTCACCCGGTGTCGCAAAAGGCCGCCTGAAGCGCAAAATCTACTGGAATAGAGAAAGGGGAGAGCTGTTGCTCTCCCCTTTCTTGTGTTTCGAAATCGATCCCGACGGATCAATCAAGATTGCGTTCTACTTCTTCGCGCTCGAAAATCTCGATCACATCGCCGGGGCGGATGTCGTCGTAGTTTTCGAATGCCATACCGCATTCCTGACCGGACTGGACTTCTTTGACTTCGTCCTTGAAGCGTTTCAGCGTCTTCAAGTTGCCTTCGTGGATCACCACGTCGTCGCGCAGCAAGCGAACGCCTGCCGACCGACGCGCAACGCCTTCGGTGACCAGACAACCGGCAACCTTGCCAACGCCGGAAACCTTGAACACTTCCTTGATCTGGGCATAGCCAATGAAATGTTCGCGGATTTCCGCGGACAACAGACCAGAGGCTGCCGCCTTCACATCGTCCACCAGGTCATAGATGACCGAATAGTAGCGGATTTCCACGCCCTTCTGGTTGGCCGAATTCCGTGCCGACGCATTGGCCCGCACGTTGAAGCCCATGATCGGAGCGCCCGACGCTTCGGCCAGTCCGACATCGGTTTCGGTGATCGCACCGACGCCGTAGTGCAGCACCCGCACACGGACTTCTTCGTTGCCGATCTTTTCCATCGCCTGAACGATAGCTTCGGCAGACCCCTGCACGTCGGCTTTGACCAGAATGGGCAGTTCCTTGACGCTTTCGTCTTCCTTGGCTTTCTGCATCAACTGATCAAGCGTGGTTGCAGCACCAGCAGCAGCACGTTTGTCTTTGGCGGCGCTTTCGCGATATTCCGCGATTTCACGCGCCTGAGCTTCGGTTGACACCACGTTCAAAACGTCGCCGGCTTCCGGCGTGCCATTCAGGCCAAGAACCTCGACTGGCACCGACGGACCTGCTTCGCTCACCCGCTCGCCCTTGTCATCGACAAGCGCCCGGACACGGCCCCATTGTTCGCCCACGACAAAGATGTCGCCCTGTTTCAGAGTCCCTTTTTGCACCAGAACGGTGGCAACCGGACCACGGCCGATATCCAGCTGAGCCTCGATTACCGCGCCTTCTGCGGCACGGTCGGGATTGGCGTGCAATTCGAGGATTTCAGCCTGCAAAGCGATCGATTCCAGAAGTTCGTCCAACCCCTGACCGGTGACGGCGGACACTTCCACATCCTGAACCTCGCCCGACATTGCTTCGACGATCACTTCGTGCTGCAGCAATTCAGCCCGTACCTTGTTCGGATCGGCAGCAGGTTTGTCGCACTTGTTGATCGCCACGATCATCGGCACCTTGGCGGCCTTGGCGTGGTTGATCGCTTCGATCGTCTGCGGCATGACCGAATCATCTGCAGCCACAACCAGAACCACGATATCCGTGACCTGCGCACCGCGCGACCGCATCGAGGTAAAGGCAGCGTGACCCGGAGTATCGAGGAAGGTCAGAGTTGACCCGCTTTCGGTTTCCACCTGATAGGCACCGATATGCTGGGTAATGCCGCCCGCTTCGCCGGAAACAACCTTGGCATTCCGGATTGCATCCAGAAGCGAGGTTTTGCCGTGGTCGACATGGCCCATGATGGTAATGACCGGAGGACGCGGCTTCAGATCGCCTTCGTCTTCTTCCACATGCTGAATCACGTCTTCAACATCGGAATCCGATACCCGCTGAATGCGGTGACCAAATTCTTCAACGATCAATTCGGCGGTATCGGCATCAATGGGTTGGTTCTGAGTAACCATCATCCCCATCTTCATCAGCGACTTGACCACATCAGCGACGCGTTCCGCCATTCGGTTGGCCAATTCCGATACCACGATGGTTTCGGGCACACGAACGTCGCGGACAACCTTTTCGCGTTCAACCGGAGCGCCCATAGCCTTCTGCCGGGCGCGTTCCTGTTTCCGCTTCATCGCGGCCAGCGATTTCGTCCGTCCACCTTCACGCCCCGAAAGCGCCTGATTGACCGTCAGCTTGCCCGACCGACGACCGTCATCACGGGCTTTGCTACGCGTACGATCTTCTTCGCGTTCTTTCTTGCGGTTCGGCGCAGCACCGGCAGGGGCCGCTTTTTGCGTCCGCGCGGGGCCTTTTTCTTCGGCAGGTGGTGCAGCAGCAGCCGCAGCAGCGCGCTTGGCTGCGTCTTCAGCTTCTTGCTTCTTACGGGCTTCTTCTTCGGCACGGGCTTTCAGCGCCTGTTCGCGTTCACGCTCTTCCCGTTCCTTCGCTTCGGCTTCTTCGCGACGGCGCATGCGTTCTTCTTCGCGCGCCTTTTCTTCGGCGACGCGCGTTGCAGCTTCTTCCACTTCGCGTGCTTTCGCAGCCTGCAACGCCTTCATCCGGCGTTCCATTTCCGCATCCGAAATTCCTGCCGGACGTCTGGACGGATCACCCGCGGTCTGACCCGATTTGCCCGCGCCGGACTTTGCTGCGCCGGGTTTCGGCACCACAACGCGCTTGCGCTTGGTTTCCACCACGACGTTTTTGGTCCGCCCGTGGCTGAAGCTCTGCTTCACATTCCCCGAACGGGGCCCGCCACGTACACCCAAAGTCTTTTTACCGTCGTTGTCGCTCATCTGGCTCTCTTCATCCTTTCCGGCGGTCATCGTCGCCGCCCAGGGCTCGCATACCCTTAAGTCTTGCGGCTTCCTCTACTACACGCTGGGTCAAACCACCAGCGCCTAGCGCCACATGTATTACAGTTTGTCGCCCAAAGGACTGGCCCAGCTCATCCGCCGTTAGCCATCCAATAAACGACCCGCCATCAGGCGTGTGCAGTTTCGACTTGCCCCGACCCGACCCATCGCTGGCCTGAATCAGAACCTCGGCATAGTCCTTGACCAGCCAATCTTTGACCTTTTCGAACCCGGCAACAGCTTCGCCGCCTTTTCGCGCCAGGCTGATCAGATCAACCACCCGCCGCACAAGCGCCTGTTCCACCAGATCCGATAAATCGTCAGGAACCGTCACCTGCTGTTTGGCGGCACGGGCGAACAGCCCCTTTTTCACCGCTTTATCCAGCGCAGCACGAT
Source organism: Thalassovita gelatinovora (assembly GCF_001458355.1). GTDB lineage: Bacteria > Pseudomonadota > Alphaproteobacteria > Rhodobacterales > Rhodobacteraceae > Thalassobius > Thalassobius gelatinovorus. The sequence goes on from NZ_CYSA01000015.1 coordinate 663,445, forward strand.
CCGCCGACACCCAAATACCGCGCGCCGGCAGCTTTTCCATAAGATCCGGCACGATCTGACCATCTGGCCCCACCACAAAACGGATCAGCCCAAATTTTGGCTGAACCTCGCCGGTGGCGATGCACTTGCGTTCGGAACCGTCTTCCCGGTTCTTATTGCGTCCGCCGCGCGTCATCCGGTTACCCCGAGGCCTGCGATCAGGCCTCGGCCTCCTCGGCGTTTTCTTCGCCTGCGGCCGCATCCTCTTCTGCCGCCAGCTCGGCAGGGTCAACCCAGCCCAGCGCGATGCGGGCGGTCATGATCATGCTCTGCGCTTCTTCCAATGACATGTCGAAAGGTTCCAACAATCCATCGTCCTTGACCCGTTCGCCATTTTCGGTGGTCCAGCCACCCGCCAGCTCCCAATCGGCACAAGTTGCGAAGTCTTCAAGCGTTTTCACGCCGTCTTCGGCCAAGGCCTGAATCATTTGGGGTGTCAGACCTTCAAAGTCAAACAGGCTGTCTTCGGCACCCAATTCACGGGCCTTTTCGATGGCTGCTTTCGCCTGTGCTTCCAAGAAGTCACGCGCACGGGCCTGCAGTTCCTGGGCGGTATCTTCGTCAACACCGTCGATCACCAGAAGTTCGTCGAGTTCAACATATGCAACTTCTTCAAGGTTGGTGAACCCTTCGGCGACCAGCAGCTGAGCAAAGAACTCATCGACGTCCAGAGTGTTGACGAAAAGCTGGGTACGTTCTTCGAATTCTTTCTGACGGCGTGCCGATTCGTCCGATTCGGTCATGATGTCGATGTCCAGACCGGTCAATTGGCTGGCCAAACGCACGTTTTGACCACGGCGACCAATGGCGAGCGAAAGCTGCTCATCCGGCACCACAACCTCGATGCGTTCGGCTTCTTCATCCAGAACAACCTTGCTGACTTCGGCAGGCTGCAGCGCGTTCACTAGGAAGGTCGGCACATCTTCGTTCCACGGGATGATGTCGATCTTTTCACCCTGCAATTCGTTCACAACGGCCTGAACCCGGCTGCCGCGCATACCGACACAGGCACCAACGGGATCAATCGAGTTATCATAGGACACCACGGCGATCTTGGCGCGCGATCCGGGATCACGGGCGACGGCCTTGATTTCGATGATACCGTCATAAATTTCCGGCACTTCCATCTTGAACAGTTCGGCCATGAATTCCGGCGCGGTGCGCGACAGGAAAATCTGCGGCCCACGGGTTTCACGGCGGACATCCTTGATGAAGCAACGCACCCGGTCATTCGGGCGATAGCTTTCGCGGCCGATCTTTTCATTGCGGCGCAGGATACCTTCGCCACGGCCCACATCGACGATCACGTTGCCGTATTCTTCACGCTTGACCACACCGTTGATGATGGTGCCCTTGCGATCCTGGAATTCTTCGTATTGGCGATCGCGCTCTGCTTCGCGGACTTTTTGCAAAATCACCTGCTTGGCCGATTGCGCCGCGATCCGGCCCAGTTCAACTGGGGGCACTTCTTCTACAAGGGTATCGCCCACTTGCGGATTTTCCATGTACTGCCGCGCCTGTTCGACGGTCAGTTCGGACTGGTAATTTTCCAGATCCTCGTCTTCGACCACGGTGCGCACACGGGTAAAGGTCGCCCGGCCGGTTTTGCGATCAATCGCCACCCGAATGTCCATTTCCGCGCCGTAACGCGACTTGGCTGCACGGGCGAGCGATTCTTCCATCGCTTCAACAACCAACGACGGGTCGATCATCTTTTCGCGGGCCACGGCCTCGGCGGTTTGCAACAGCTCCAGCTGATTTGCAGAAGTGATTGCCATGTCTTTAGTCCTCCTGAGAACCGGGTTCTTCGGTTTCAATCTCGTCAAATGAGTCTTCATTCAAGGTGCCGGCAGCTTTGCGCTGCTTGAGCATCTCTTTAATCAGGTCTTCGGTCAGAACCAGCTTGGCATCAGATAGCCAATCAAAGTTCAACCCAACGGTCACTTCAGCGCCGTCCTGATCCAGATTGATCAGAACCTCATCGCCCTCAACACCCGCCAGCATGCCTTTGAAACGACGTCGACCGTCGATCATTTCTGTCGTCTCGATCTTGACCTCGTAGCCTTCGAAGGTTTCGAAATCCTTCAGCCGGGTCAGCGGGCGGTCGATGCCGGGGCTGGACACTTCGAGGATATATTGATCCAGGATCGGATCCTCGACATCCAGAACCGCCGATACGGCGGTGGAAATTTTAGCGCATTCATCGACTTCGATCCCGCCTTCGGGACGTTCGGCCATGATCTGCAACGTATGCGTCTTACCACCCATCAGACGCACGCGCACCAATTCGAACCCCATGTCTTCGATCACGGGGGTAATGATTTCGGCCAGACGGCGGTCCATCGCGGCTTTGGCTATCAGGTCGTTGGTCATATCTTCCAAACACAAAAAAACGGGCGCGCGGCCCGTCGATCTTTCCCGGTGGAGCGTCAGAGGACCGACACGCCGCTGTTGAGGGGCATATACGCCGCTTTGTCAGGTAGATCAAGCCCCGGTACCGTAGCTTGATCGATTCACCCGACAACATACGCCACCCCCCGATTTTAAAACTTGTTCATCCGAGCCTTCAGGCCTGCTCCAGCAAATCCAGGCAACGCGGAATCTTCAAAGCTGCAGACGGCTGTTTCTCAGTTCAACCCGCCCTCTTCGGCGATCTGGTCCATCACCCGGACCAGTTCGGCGCTGATGCCTGGCTCTGACAGCGCGTGACCGGCGTTGCGAATCATCTTCAGATCAGCATTGGGCCAACGCTTGGCCAGCGACCAGGCTGATGTTGGCGGGCAGATCATGTCGTAGCGCCCCTGCACAATCACACCGGGGATATGGGTGATTTTTCCCATATCTTGCAAAATTTGTTCGTCCCGTTCCAAAAAGGCCGAATTGGAAAAATAGTGATTTTCCAGTCGCGCAAAAGCCCGGGCATATTCACCGGGACTGTCGCCGCCATGCCCCGTGGAATAAACTGACGCCAATGCATTTTCCCATTGCGCCCAAGCTTTGGCATATTTGGTTTCGGTCGGCAGATGACCGGAAAACAGCCGCTTGTGATAGGCGGCAATCATGTCATCTTGTTCTTCACTGGGGATCAAATCGGCGAAACGCGCCCAAGTTTCCGGCCAGAATTTACCAGCGCCGCCGCCATAGAACCAATCCAGCTCGGCCTGAGTGGCCAAGAACACGCCGCGCAGGATCAAACCCTTGATCACATCTGGATGGCTTTGGGCATAGATCAATGCCAATGTTGCCCCCCAACTGCCGCCGAAAACATACCATTCTTCGATACCCAGTTCCCGCCGGATCGTTTCAACATCCCGGACCAGATGCCATGTTGTGTTGTTTTCAATGCTTGCATGCGGCGTGGACCGGCCACAGCCACGCTGATCGAACAGCACCACCCGAAAAACACGTGGATCGAAATAGCGCCGCATCGCCGGGCTGCTGCCACCCCCAGGGCCACCATGAAAAACCACCACTGGCACCCCGTCTGGATTGCCAGATTGTTCCAGATAAACCTTGTGACCATCGCCCACGTCTAGCATACGCTGATCGAACGGGTCGATCGGCGGGTGCAGATAATGAACTGCGCTTTTTTGGCCCGAGAATTTGTCCATGATCGTCCTATATAGTGGCATAGACTTAGAAGACCATATGGAGAGCAGAATGCAAACCGCTCAAACCACAGTTGATCCGTCCGAAGTCGCAAAATTCGAAGCGATGGCTGCCGAATGGTGGGATCCCAAGGGCAAGTTCAAGCCACTGCATATGCTTAACCCGTGCCGACTGGACTATATCACAGGGCAGATCGCCGGGGAATTCGGCCGTGACCTGTCACAGGACCGGCCTTTCGCGGGGTTACGGTTGCTCGATATCGGTTGTGGCGGCGGATTGCTGGCCGAACCGATGGCGCGATTGGGTGCGACCGTGGTCGGTGCCGATGCGGCGGCGGGCAATATTCCGGTGGCGCAGGTACATGCCGAACAATCCGGACTCGACATTGATTATCGCAACGTCACGGCCGAAGAGCTGGCTGCGGCGGGTGAACAGTTCGACGTTGTGCTGAACATGGAAGTGGTTGAACATGTGGCCGATCCGCTGACCTATCTGACTGCCTGTCGGCAGTTACTGAAACCCGGCGGATTGATGATCTGTTCCACCCTTAACCGCAATCCCAAAAGCTTTGCCGTGGCAATCGTGGGCGCCGAATTCGTCATGCGCTGGCTGCCCAAGGGCACGCATGACTGGGCGAAATTCATCACACCGGATGAACTTTACGATCTGATCCGCAATGCCGGGCTGAATCCGGTAGATCGCAAGGGGATGGTGTTCAACCCGATCAGCTGGCAATGGTCGATTTCGGACCGGGACCTGAGCGTGAACTACGTCACTGCCAGCATCAAACCGGGCTGACATGTTTCGGTTCGGGTGGTGGCCTTCAGCCATCCTCCAACTTGACCCGCAATTCCCGCAAGATCGGCAAGGCGGCGCGTACTTTTTCATCGCCCAATTCGCCAACGAGTTCGGAAATCATCGGTGAAATCGCCGCCAGAGCCGCATCGCGTGCCTGTTTCCCGGCCGGGCTGATCGCCACCATCTTGCGCCGCGCATCGTCCCAGTCGGGGCGGATATGAACATATCCGGCCCATTCCAGTTTTGACAACGTATTGGTCATTGCCCCACGCGTCACATGGAAACTTTTAGCCAATTGCGCGGGTGTGCGTTCATCCCCCACCCGCGCCAGATGGTTCAGCACCGAAAAATGCGAAATCTCCATCCCCTTGGGCAACACCTTGGACAGCCGGTTGCGCACCAGCTGATCAGCAGTCAACAATTCGCTGAACAACGCGATGGCAAGGGAATAGGTTTCGTCACTCAAGGGCCGTCAAACTTTCGGTCATGGGTCAGCGATGGAACTTTTCGCCGGGCATCAATGACCGCCTTGGTATCAAGATCAACGAATGTCACGCAAGGCTCTGTTCCGGCGTCCACAATGACTTCACCCCAGGGCGCCACAACCAACGAGTGGCCGTAAGTGCGGCGCGGTTGACCATTTAAAGTATCATGAGTGCCGGTCTGCGCCGGTGCCAAAACATAACACCCGGTTTCAATCGCCCGCGCCCGCAATAGCGTATGCCAATGCGCCGCGCCGGTTACCTGCGAAAAAGCGGCAGGCGCCGTCAGGATTGCCGCCCCCGCTTTGGCCAAGGCCCGATGCAGATAAGGAAAGCGAACGTCATAACAAACCGTCATGCCAACCGTGCCAAACGGCGTCGCCACACAGACCGCGCGATTACCGGGTCGATACCCGTCCGATTCGCGATACGTCTCGGTTTCAGACACTTGCACATCGAACATGTGTATCTTGTCGTACCAACCCGCGATATTCCCACCCGGATTAATCAGAAAAGACCGGTTGGCAAACCGCCCATCTAGATCATCCGTTTTCAGCGCCAATGATCCGATCAGGATCCAGATCCCGAACTCTTTGGCGTCCGCGCGCAGCGCCGCCAATGTCGGATCATCATGTTGATGCTTTAACACCTTTTGTTGCTGGGACCGGCTGGAAGACAGGCAATTGGTCACCTCGGGCGTCAGCACGAAATCCGCGCCACCTTCTACTGCCTCACGCAAAAAACCGCGGGTAACAGGTAGGTTCGTTTCGGGATCGTCCGAAGCGTTCAGCTGTAGAAGTGCGGCGCGGGTCATGCTCAGCCTGCCAAAAGTGGATCAAGCTGGCCTGTCCGCTCCAGATCGTACAATTCATCACACCCACCGATATGACGTTCATCGATGAAAATTTGCGGCACCGTACGGCTGCCACCGGCGCGTTCGATCATCTTCGGTTTCAGCGCTGGATTGGTCAGCACGTTGTATTCCGTGAATTCGACGCCCTTTTCTTTCAGCAATCGTTTGGCCGCGTGGCAAAAACCGCAAAGCGGCGAGGAATAGATTTCAATGGTTGGCATGTGGGTCTTTCCTGAAACTGACGGATGATTTGTCCCTCATTTAGGCAGCCTTGGCAACGCGCGCCAGCAACAACACGGAAACTTGCGCTGCACCTGCCGCCAAACAAGCATCGGTCGAGGCAGATAAAGTGGCACCGGTGGTCATGACATCATCAATCAGCAAAACATGCCGACCCGGAATCAAGTGCGCCCGGCGGGGGTGTCCGCGAAACGCCGATTGCATGATAGCAAAGCGCTGCTCCAACCCCTGCCCCTTGGTCGATCTGGTCGATCTGCACCGCTGCAGAAGGTCAGGACAATACTCCAGCCCCGTCAGTTGCGCGAATCGTTCGGCCAGCAAGGCCGACTGATTGAACCGCCGCCGCATCAGGCGAAGCCAATGCAACGGCACCGGCGCGATCAACATATCGGGCGTCAGGATCGGACCCGCCACAATTTGCATCCATCGCGAAGCAGGCCGAGCGATGTCATACCTGTCCCCATGTTTCAGCGCCAACACCAACTTGCGGCCATTGTCCTGATATAGCAGTGCAGCCCGGCCCCGTGACCAGGGCCGTGGCAACCGCAAACATTCATCACACAGATCCAGCCCAATCCCCGCTTCGCCCGGCAAGGGCGCTCCGCAAGCTTCACAGCATAGCCCGCCGATGAATGGTGTATCGCGCCAACACGTTCCGCACAGTCCGTATTCGCTTTCAACGATATCCCCACAATTCAAACACCGGGGCGGATATATAACCCGCAAGACGGTTTGAAACTTCGTCCAAGCCATTCTATCTACACCCCATGACCGATGCGCACCGCCTGACTGATCGCACAGCCCTTCTGCGTAACCGCGCCCGCGCCATGCGCGACCCTGCGCTGTTCCTGCACGAAACTGCACTGGAAGAACTCCAGCATCGGTTGGCGATGGTTAACAGAACCTTTAAGAAACCGGCCATCGTCACTGGATTTCCCGACTTTTGGGCCAATGCCCTGCCCGAGGCCACGATAGTGCCGGATGAAGATGTTCTGACGCTAGGCGAACAGGCGCATGATCTGGTGATCCACGCCATGTCCTTGCAGTGGGCAAACGATCCGGTTGGCCAGATCATCCAATGCCGCCGAGCGCTTAAACCCGATGGTTTTTTCCTGGCTGCGCTTCTTGCTGGTCAGACCCTGTTTCAATTGCGCGCCGCCCTTGCAGAAGCCGAAGTTGAAAAAACCGGCGGCTTGTCTCCCCGAATTTTACCGATGGCGGAAATCCGTGACCTGGGCGGATTGCTGCAGCGGGCCGGATTGGCCCTGCCCGTGGCGGACAATTTGGCGCTCAATGTCAGCTATCAAACCCCATTCCACCTTATGCGCGACCTGCGCGCGATGGGTGAATCCAACGCGCTTGCCGGTCGGGCGCGCCATGCAACCCGACCTTCGATCCTGGCCCGTGCAGCCGAGATTTATCAAGCCCATCACAGCGCCGAATCCGGTCGTATCCCGGCAACTTTCGAACTTGTTTTCCTGACCGGTTGGGCACCTGACGACAGCCAACCAAAACCATTGCGTCCCGGAAGCGCCACCGCCCGCCTTGCCGATGCGCTGGGCACGAAGGAAGGCCAATTCTGAACAGTTTCATCTTGTTCAAAATACTCTGGGGTGAATTGCCCAAGGGGCAAGTGGGGCAAAACCCCCAATTCCTGCCTGCGGGAATTGGCCCCATTCCAGCCTCGAATACAGCCGTTCACATTGACCTAGGCGTTCAACCGTTTATGTCGGTTGCCTAGGCTTAGTCAAAAAAGGGACACCTGATGCCGGACGCCTCGAACACCGCCCTACGCCCAGCGCACGCCCCAAGCGATCATCCCATGGTCCCGACCGAAAAAGTCGGGGTTCTGCTTGCCAATCTGGGCACACCGGACAGCACTGATTATTGGTCGATGCGTCGATATCTTGGCGAATTCCTGTCCGATAAAAGGGTGATCGATTATCCGTCCTGGAAATGGCAACCATTGCTACAACTGATCATCCTGACCAAACGGCCTTTCACGTCGGGCGCGGCCTATCGCTCGATCTGGAACGAAGAAAAGAACGAAAGCCCGCTTCTGACCATAACCAAGGAACAGGCCACGGCATTGGCCGAACTTTTGCGCGAACGCTATGGTGATCATGTCATGGTAGATTTCTGTATGCGATACGGCAATCCTTCGACCGAATCAAAAGTTAGCGAAATGGTTCAGGCGGGCTGTACCAAAATCCTGTTTTTCCCACTTTACCCACAATACGCCGGTGCCACGACCGCAACCGCCAACGATCAATTTTTCCGCGCTTTGATGAAAGAAACCTATCAGCCCGCCGTCCGTACCATGCCGGACTACTTTGACCATCCAAGCTATATCGAAGCCTTGGCGCAGTCAGTCGAAAAAGCTTATGCGGCAGCAGAAGACAAGCCGGAATTACTGGTCGTGTCCTACCATGGGATGCCGAAACGCTATCTGATGCAAGGCGATCCCTATCATTGCAAATGTCAGAAAACCACACGGCTGCTCAAGGAACGGCTTGGTTGGGATGACACCCGGATCACAACCACTTTCCAATCTGTTTTTGGCCCCGAAGAATGGCTGCGCCCTTACACTGTGAAAGAAGTCGCGCGTCTTGCTTCGGAAGAAGGCAAAAAGAATATTGCGGTGATCGCACCCGCTTTTGCCGCTGATTGCATCGAAACTTTGGAAGAAATCAACGAAGAAATCCGGGAAAGTTTTGAAGATGCGGGGGGCGAAAAGTTCACCTACATCCCCTGCTTGAACGCCGATCCCCTGCATATGCAAGCATTGGCGGAACTAGTCCAGGAAAACCTAAAGGGCTGGCTGGACTGACCTGAAACAGGAGAAGACCGTACAGCGGAAAAAGAAAAAGGCGGTGGAACACCACCGCCTTTTTCATTCAAGATGTGCCAGACTGATCAGTCAGCAGCAACAGCAGCAATCACAGCCAGCAGAACCAGCGGAAGCAGAACGCCGCCAGTCGAAGAGCTGGAAGCTTCTTCAACGATCACTGCGGGTTCGATGATCGGCTCTGCCATGTTGCCGGCAAATGCAGTCGAAGCGGTGGCGGCCAGAGTGGCGGCCAGAACGAGTTTTTTCATAATATCCTCCAGATATTTGCTTAGCACCGATGAGAAGGCACTAAGCCCCCAAGACTTACTTCATGATAATGTCTAACCAGCTAATCGAGTCAAATGCAAACTCAACTTAGCGCGCTTCTACCGTAATTGGCCCCGGTATCGTCAAATTAGCAACACTTGTGTGCCAACTTTCGTCAGCCCGAACAATTCGGCAATATGTTCATTATACAAACCGATGCAGCCATTTGACGAACGACGACCAATTTTTCTCGTGTCGTGGGTGCCGTGGATTCGGTAATACGTCCAACTCAGGTACAGCGCGTGTGTTCCCAGTGGGTTCTCCGGCCCTGCCGGAATGAAGTCAGGCCATTCCGGGTTACGCTTTTTCATCGACGGCGTCGGTCGCCACTCAGGGCCGACAACCTTGCGCACCACGCTGGTACGACCGCGACGGGTCAATTCTTCGGTCAGTGGCACACTGGACGGGTAAAGTTTGTATGTCTCCCCATCCTCAGACCAAAAATGCAGAGCCCGGGAATCGACGTCCACCAAGACCGCGCCATTTCTCAGCGAGCTAAAATAGGGGTGCCAATCCAGCGCGCGGAAACTGGAAATATTATGCCGAACGGTTGGCGAAACGTCCTCTTCCACCTCAACGGACCCCGCACCGTCCACATTTTGAGCAAGGGCTGGACTGCCAATTACGGCTGCGGTCGCAGCCATAAAACGTCGTCGATTCATCTTGTTCACAGTATATTCCGTCATCGAAAGGTTCCTTTCGCAGTTACTTCCGCGATTTCGCGCTATATTATGGCGCGAATGCCTCAGTCGCAAATCAAACGCTTGTTATTCGGCCAACTCACACCGATGTGGGTTTGAATCGCAACGCCTTGCGCGTTAGGTCTATCCCAGACTCATTCGAATGGTGAAGAAATGTTGCGACTTATTGGTCTTGTTCTAATTTCTGTGCTGACGCTTTCAGCGTGTACTGACATGGCATCGGACACAGGCTTTGGTGGCCGTTCCTCGCCAAAGCTTTATCGTATCCGAGTCAGCGATGCCTCTGCGATCCAGTACCGGATGCTTGATTCGATCAATGCTCTGCGCAAATCCGCCGGGGCAAGACCTGTGGAACTGAACGCAAAGTTAAACGCCGCAGCAGCAACACATTCACGCGATATGTCGGTGCAGAACCGGCCCTGGCATTTCGGGTCTGATGGCTCGTCACCTTTGGACCGGGTCAAACGTGTCGGGTTTGAGGGTCAATTCCGCGGCGAAAACATTTCGGAAACCTATGAAACTGAACTCGTCACGCTGGGCGCTTGGATGGATCAAACAGATACACGCCGGGTGATTCTGGATCCAACCGTGACGGATGTAGGATTTTCCTGGTATCAAGAATCCAATGGCAAAATCTGGTGGACGCTGGTTTTAGGAAGTCAGTCCTGACAATTACCACTGGCCGTTTGGGGCGCGACGAATTTAACTTTACCTTCGCGCCCTAACCACAATCGCGTCGATAGACACGGCGCGCACATTTTCAGAAATCTTCGCCGGAATGCCGTGCAGATTTCACGGATAGATCGAAATCGGCGTACCGTCGCGAACCATCGCATAGATTTCTTCGATTTCTCGATTAGTTACGGCGATACAGCCTGCTGTCCAGTCGCGTTCTTTCTTGTCGAAATTCTGCGGACGGCCGTGAATGAAAATATCGCCCCCGGGATTGTCACCCGCTTCCACTGCGATCTGACGATCGGAATCGTTCGGATAGGAAATCCCCAATGACAGGTAATATTGGCTGTTGGGGTTTCTACGGTTGATCCTGTAATGGCCCTCTGGGGTTCTGCCATCGCCTCGGCGGATCTTGTCCCCGTCCGGCGCGAAACCCAATCCAATTTGATAACTTTTCAGCGTCCTGTTCTTGGATACAAGGTGCATCATCCGCTTTTGTTTCTGCACGACGACACCGGTGACTTCCTCACCTTTATAGGTTTTGAACTTGGTGCTGCAGGCCGCAAGGCCAAACAATACCACAGCCATCATCAACAGCTTGATAACCCGCATTTTTTACTGCCTCGTTCTCTTTTTTAGCCATTTATACCCCAAAACGGTCTAAAAGAGTAGCTTATATTGATCTTCTACACATTTTGCCGCGTTAGGAACGCGACGAGTTCAACATGTGCAGACCACCGGAATTGATCGACGACCTGAATCCAATGCAAAATATATGAAGCGTCAGTTAATATGCGAACATCGCGCGCGAATGTGACCGGGTTGCAGGACACGAAAGCGATCCGGGCCACGTCGGATTGCGCCAATTCCCGAACCTGCGCTTCGGCACCGGCGCGGGGCGGATCGATCACCACGGCACCGAAAGGTTTCAACTCGTCCGGCATCAGCGGGCGACGAAACAAATCGCGCGCTTCATGGCTGACCGTCTTCAATCCCGTTGCGCGCCGCCATCCCAGATCCAGCGCGGCAACCATCGCTGCGTCACCTTCGACCGCATGGACTTCGGCCCGTTCCGCCAACGGCAACGCGAATGTCCCGCAGCCAGAAAACAGATCAGCCACCTTCGCCGCATCGCCTACGATTTCCTGCACAGTGGCCAGCAACGTGGCTTCGCCATCTGGTGTCGCTTGTAAAAAAGCCCCCGGCGGCGGTGCAACCAGCGCCTTGCCAAAGCGTTGCAGGGGCGGTTCACGCTGACCGATCACTTCGTCGTCCCAAGACAACCGCGCCAGCTTGTGCGTCTCTGTTTCGGCTGAAAGCGCCAATCTCAACGGTTCATCCAACGGCTTACCGTTCCTGACCGCAATATCCAGCCCGGTTTCCGACAGGGTCGCCAGAACGTTCAATTCGCCTTTTCGGCTGCCGCCGATCATCGCCAGTTTTTCCGCCACCGGAATGGCCACCAACAAGCCGGGATGCAGCAGTTTGCAATCGGGAATCTGGATGATCACATCCGATCCCTTGGCGTGAAACCCGGCCATCGCCCCCTTTTTGGTACGGCGCACAGACAGGCTAGCCCTGCGGCGTGTCTGGGGAGGGGATGTCACGATGGGTCTGAATTCTGCGTTCAGCCCCTGCGCCGTCAGCGCCTGCCGCACCACATCGACCTTCCAGTCGGCGACAAACGCATCCGAGGCATGTTGCAACTGGCAGCCGCCACAGCTTTTGTAATGTCGACAGGGGGCGGCAACGCGATCGGATGACGGTGTCACGATCCGCAAATCGCGCAACCGATCCCCATCAAGCGTGCCGCTGACAATTTCGCCCGGCAAGGTCATCGGTGCAAAGACCGGCCCGTCCGCAATACCATCGCCCCGATGGCCAAGTCTTGTAATCGTGAATTCATCCATGCAGCCAAATACCCCGTCCATCTCCGTGCCGGAAGCCCTATTTAGCAGCCACGCCAGAGGTATCGTGCACATCCGAACCGATAAACCCGCCCGATTGCCTGTCCCAATAGCGGGCATAAAGCCCCGATTTGGCCAGCAATTCGGAATGCGTTCCCTGTTCGACAATACGACCCTGATCCAGCACGATAATGCGATCCATCTGCGAAATAGTGGACAGGCGGTGGGCGATGGCCAGCACGGTTTTGCCTTCCATCACCCGTTCCAGTGCGGTTTGAATCGCGGCTTCGACTTCGCTGTCCAAAGCGCTGGTCGCCTCGTCCAGAACCAGAATCGGCGCGTCTTTCAGAATCGCCCGGGCCAGCGCAATGCGCTGCCGTTGTCCCCCCGACAACTTCACCCCGCGTTCACCGAGATACGCTTCGTATCCGTCCCGCCCGGCGTGGTCGCGGAGGTTTTGAATAAACTCATGCGCTTCGGCTTTTTGCGCCGCTGCGATCATCTCGGCCTCTGTGGCATCGGGTCGACCGTACAGGATATTGTCCCGGGCCGAACGATTGAACATCGCGGTTTCCTGCGTCACCATTCCGATCTGCTGCCGCAGGCTTTCCTGTGTCACCTCGCGAAGATCCTGTCCGTCGATTTCCAGATGACCATCTTCGGGATCATAGAGACGCAAAAGAAGTGCCACCAATGTCGATTTCCCCGCGCCCGAGGCCCCGACGATCCCCAGTTTTTCGCCGGGATGAATCACTAGGTCGATATCACTGACCCCACCGATTTCCCGGCCATAGGCGAAACTGACATGGTTCAATTCGATTTCGCCCTTGCTGATCTGCAATTGCGATGCATTGTCCGCGTTTTCCAACCGTACCCGAGGCGTCAGGGTTTTCATCCCATCCTCGACCTCACCCATGCTGGCATAGATTCCCATCAGCGAAAAACTGAACCATCCGGTCATCTGCGACAGCCTAAGCGAAACCGTCCCCGCCGCCACGATTTCCCCTGTCGTTGCCTGACCTTGTGACCAAAACCACAAGGTCGTTCCGATCAGAATGATCGGCAGCAACCCGGCCACGAACATCAGCGACAACCGAAACCCGGTCGCAAGCCAGCCAAATTGCAATGCCTTGTCACGAAATACATCCATCGCGCCCAGCGCCGCGCGGTCTTCGTGATCCGCCAACGCGAACAATTTCACCGTCTTGATATTGGTGATCGTATCGACCACTTGCCCGGATACGGCCGCCCGCGCCCCAGCCCGTGATCCAGCGCGTTTACGTACCCGGGGCAAAAACCAACGGATCAATACTATATAGAGACTAAACCAGACCAAAAAGGCCAAAGCGACCCGGAAATCGATGGTCAATAGCAACGCCACCGATCCTACGACCGAAGCCATGGCAAAGGCCACCACATGGATCGATTCCAACGTCACCTGTGCCAGCGCATTCGCCGCCTGCATCTGTTTTTGCGCGATGCGCCCGGCAAAATCATTGTCGAAAAATTCCACCGACTGGCCCAGCGTCCAGCGATGCAGTCGCGACAACACCAAGGGCGAAATGTTGGGTCCCAGGATCACCCCATTGGCCAGCGCCGACAGGCCAAAAATAACTGGACGGATTAAGATGAAAAACACGACGCTAAACCCAATTAGAGCCATGTTAGAGCCTAAAAAGTAGCTGTCCGGCGAACCGCCAACCGCGCTGTCGATCACGCGACCCAGCAGATAGGCCGTACCCGCATCGAAGGCACCGGAGGCGCAGGACAACAGCGTCGCCAGCCCCACCGCGCCCCAAGCATCGGCCAGCGCCCAACGGATGAAGGCCGCGAGTTTCTGCGGCGGGGGCCGATCGGATGGCCGGAACGGATCAATCAAACGGAAAGAAGTCATGGTAAACAATCTAACGAACTTACCTGCTATCAAATAGCCCGCATTTACATCGGGCAAGGGAATATCAGGCCAATAATTGCGCTTTGGTTAGGGTGAAGCCGGATGCGATCCATTTCGTTTCCAGCTGTTTCAACCGTGCGCCCAACGCCGGACCTTGAAGGTCCGGCATCAAATCGTCAGCTTTGACCGGAAATTTCTGATCTGCTGCCGAATTCGCTGCCGCGACATCACTTTCTGCCAGATGCTGTTCCAACATCGCCGCGCGCAACGCCAAGATGCTGACCGCCATTTCGGCGCCATGGCGATACCCTAACACGCCGGCCGCTTCACCACTCCCAATGCCATCACGCAGTACCGCCAGCCGCCTTTTTTCGTCATTCGACAGACGTAACCCGTGACCATCGCCGCCCAGACAAGCCAGCCGCCGCATTGAGTCGGGGGCCAGGTGAAAATGTTGTTCGATCGATATCAGCAATCCCAGCGCACGATCATCACCACCTTCAAGCACCCGCGCCAAAGTCCCCGTCATTCGCATCGACGCGACAGAATGCGCCGGTTCGGGGGCAGCCAGCAATTTACGCATCTCCGCCCCGATCCGTTCGCGCGATAGCGACCCTATCCCATCAAGATTTGCTGCGATCGCCGCTAAGGCTTCGGGATCTGGGCCGCCGAACGGATCTCCATACCAAGCGTGAAAACGGAAAAACCGCAAAATGCGCAGGTAGTCTTCGCGGATGCGCAGATCGGGATCTTCAATGAACCGGACCCGTCGGTTGGATAGGTCGTCGATCCCCATGCCTAGTGGATCGAGTATTTCCCCCTTCGGATCGGCGTAAAGCGCGTTCATGGTGAAATCACGCCGCTTGGCATCGTCGATCATATGGGCGGAAAAGGCCACGACGGCGCGGCGACCATCGGTTTCCACATCATGGCGAAACGTGGTGATTTCGTGAGGTATGTGACCCGAAACCACCGTGATCGTACCGTGGTCTAACCCCGTAGGGATTGCTTTCAATCCCGCTTCGCGGCTCAGATCGATCACCTTTTGCGGAATCGCATCGGTGGCAATATCCAGATCGCTGACCGGAGTGCGCAGCAACGCGTTGCGCACACAACCGCCAACGAAATACGCCTGATACCCTGCGTCGGTCAGGACGCGACAAACCGCCTGTGTTTCAGGCTGGGTGATCCACGCGTCTGAAATCTTCATTCCGCCATCCCATCTGCCAGTCCGCGAAGTATGCGCGCAGTTGCCCCCCAAATATAATATGGGCCGAATGGCACGGTGAAATAGTGCCTTTGTTGCCCGCGCCAGCGGCGTGATTGGATCAGGAAATTCGCCGGATTGCTGAGATGTGTCAGCGGCACTTCGAACACCTCCTCGACCTCACCGGGTTCGGGATGGGGGGAAAAATCCGAATGCACCCGCGCCAGAACCGGTGTGACATGAAAACTGGTTACGGTCTCATGCGCCGGAAGCTGCCCCAGAACCTGCACCATGTCGGGCAACAACCCGACCTCTTCATGTGCTTCGCGCAATGCAGCGGCAACGACGTCGGCGTCGCTCTCTTCCTGCTTGCCTCCTGGGAAAGCAATCTGTCCCGGATGGTGTTTCAGATGCGATGCCCGCTTGGTCAGGATTACCCTGAAATCACCCTGTCGCTCTACGAAACCTACCAAAACCCCTGCGGCGCGTAATTTACGCCCTTTGGGCGGTACGAATTCGGGGTTGAGGTCAAAATCCGACGACGCGGCGCTGGGACGACCCAGCGCGCGCACCACCGGGTCGAGCGGATCAATCATCATCCGGTGCCTTTGTCGCTTCGAATCCGACCGTCGCCGGGTCAAGGTCGTAATGCGCGCCGCAGAATTGACAATCGGCGGTGACGCGACCGTCATCGGTCGTCATCGTAGCGATGTCTTTGGCCGAATAGATCGACAAGGTCTGACGCACCCGGTCTTCGGAACAAGTGCAGCCAAAGCGCACCGGCTGCGCATCAAAAACCCGCGGCTGTTCTTCGTGAAACAACCGAACCAGCAAGTCAGTCACCGACACTTGCGGGCCGATCAGTTCCATATCATCGACCGAATCAAGCAGGATATTGACCCGGTTCCAGTTTTCTTCTGTTTCGCCATCGATCAGATCCCGAGCATGCAGCAAACCAGCCTCACCCGTGGCTTCGGACCCTTTGGCAAAAGGTGATGCCTTTGGCATATGTTGGATCATCACCCCACCGGCACGCCAATGTTCACCAATCCCCGGTTCGGTCGATTTGCCGAAACTCAATTCGAACCGGGTGGGTAATTGTTCCGACTGGGCGAAATAGGCTTCGGCGCAATCCGCCAGCGACGTGCCCGCCAAAGGTGTCAGCCCCTGATACGGCACCATGCCGGTACCTTGGTCAATCATTATGGCAAAATAGCCTTCACCGACCTGATCGAACGGCGCGGCATCGGTAAGTCGCTTTTCGTCATAGCTGGCATAGGCCCGGATCCGCGCCGGTTCACCTTCTTCGGTAGGGCCGTAATAGTCGGTTGCAATCATCCGCACCGGACCCTTCGTTTGAACCTGAAGCGACAGCTTCCATCGCAGCTTTATCGTCTGTCCGATCAATGCGGTCAGCAATGCCATTTCGGCCACCAACGCTTCGACCACGGGCGGGTAATCATGCTGTTTCAGAATATTGCCCAACACGCCGTCAAGCCGCGCCACGCGGCCGCGAATATCCGAATTGTCCAGCTGGAACGGCAATACAGTATCGTCCCAAGCGATTTTCGATCCAAGAGTCATGGGGTTTCCTTATGCGCCTAGCCTTGGCATACAGCGACTATATAGGCGCGGCAAGACACACTCCAAGGACTCAAGGATGATCAGACGCTTCGGAAGCCCACCCGAATCCGGGCGGGTTTACACCCTGCGACACGGCGCCTATGCGATCCTGCCATTGGGTGATCAGGTTCTGCTGACGCATCAGTCACAACCCTATCCGGAATTTCAATTACCGGGCGGCGGTATTGAACCGGGCGAATCGCCCTTGCATGCTTTGCACCGCGAAGTGATCGAAGAAACCGGTTGGACGATTGCCGCGCCTCGGCGGCTTGGCGCGTTTCGCCGGTTCACCTTCATGCCGGACTACGACATTTGGGCCGAAAAGCTGTGCACCATCTATGTCGCCCGACCCATCCGCCGGCTGCACGACCCAACAGAACCGGGTCACAGCGCGATCTGGATGCCTTTCGCTTTGGCTGTCGATGCGCTCGGAAATCCCGGGGATCAACATTTTCTGGCGCAATTCTGACCACCGCGATAGTCAAGCAAAACAGCAGAAACATCATCATCGAACTGGTCGGATCCGGTAAATTCCGACAGGCGCTGTACCAACGCATCCAAAAACTGCGGCCCCTCAAATTCGCGGACCGCACTCAGATTTCTGTGCAGCTCGTGCGCTTCCAGCATGTTGCCCTTGGAATCCGTGCATTCTGTGATGCCATCAGATTGAATGATCAAACGGTCGCCCGGATTCAGTGTCAACTCACACTGTTCAAATCTGGCATCTTCCAACAGGCCAACGGGCATCCCGCCAACGCCGATTTCGCTACAACGCCCATCGGCACGCAGAACGATCGGATAGGGATGCCCCGCTTGGGCCAGGCTGACCTTGCCGGTTTCAAGATCCAGTTCAGCCAGCAACATGGTGAAGTAATGTTCGGTTTCCATTTCAGTCAAAACCATTCGGTTCAGTTTGGTAATCACCTCGGTCGGCGGCAGCGGCACGAAATTACCATTTTCATCTTTTGTCAGGGCGACGTTCTGTTCCGGCACTGTCGATGAAAGATGTCCGGCCAATCGTGCCGTCAACAAAGCCGAACTGATCCCGTGGCCGGACACATCGATGGCATAGACACCCATTTTGGCATCGTTGATCGGAAAAAAGCCAACCAGATCACCGCCAACATGGCTGCTGGACCGCAACAATAATGACACCGTCGCTGTCCCAAAATCTCGGGTTTTTTCGCGCATCAAGGATTGCTGCAGCTTCTTCGCCTCGATCAGATCGCGTTCTATATCGTCGTAAAGACACTGCAGTTTCTTCAGGGTCTGGCTGATCAGCGCATTTTTTTCGGTCAGTTCACGTTCCATTTGCAAGACGCGGTCACCCGCATTCAATCTGGCCCGCAATTCCGAAGCATTCACCGGCTTGGTCAGAAAATCGTCGGCCCCGCAATCCAACCCCTTTGCAACCGCTTCCTTTTCGCTTTTCGAAGTCAGAAGGATGAAATAGCCATAGCTTTGGCGCGGCAGCTTGCGGAAGGCCTGACAGAAATCCAGCCCGTCCATGCCTGGCATCATCCAATCGCTCAGCACCATGTCGGGCATTTCTTCAGAGCATTTCTCCAACGCTTCTTCGGCAGATTCTGCCTCAACCGTCTGATATCCCCAACGCTGCAAAGATGCGGTCAAAATTCGCCTTTGCAATTTGCTGTCATCAACGATGAGAACCCGCATTTGTCGAAGATCGACCGCCGCAGAATCAGCTGTTTGGGGCGCTAGGGACAAAGGCAACTCCTGTAGATCAAGCCTCTGCAAGGAAGTACCGGCTACGGTTTAACAAGCTGTAAAATATTTAGTCTGCGGATCTTTATTCAACATTGGTCAGGCTTTTTTAAGACCCGGGCCGGAAGATGGGCAAATGATAGGAGGGTGCGATGATTGATTGGAAAAGAGTCGCTGAATTGCGCGATGAAATCGGCACCGATGATTTTGACGAAGTGGTGGAATTGTTTCTGGACGAAGTCCATGGCGTGATCGAAAATCTCCGCCATAATCCCAACCCGGACGACTTGGAATCCGACCTGCATTTCCTGAAAGGCAGCGCGTTGAATCTGGGTTTCAGCGATTTTTCCGAAAAATGCCATTCGGCAGAACGTCATGTTGCCAACGAACAGCGTGATTTAGTGGAAATGCAGGCGCTTCTGATCTGCTTTGATCAATCGCTGACAGAATTCCTGGATGAATTACCCCGAAAATTCGCCGCTTAGGGCGTGATATTTGTCGCAGTCTCAGATCAGGAATTCGGCCAAAACTTCGTCATCGGTGATATCCTGATAGGTGAATCCAACTTCGTCCAGACGTGCATATAGCGCTTCGAAATTTTCCGGATTTTTGGTTTCTATTCCCAACAAAACCGACCCAAAGTTGCGCGCTGATTTCTTCAGGTATTCGAACCGTGCGATATCGTCATCCGGTCCCAGGACATTCAGAAACTCTTTCAATGCACCGGGGCGCTGCGGCAGTCGCAGCAAGAAATATTTTTTCAAGCCGGCATACCGCTGTGCCCGTTCCTTGACTTCGGGCAAGCGTTCGAAATCGAAATTTCCGCCCGAAGTGACGCAGACCACCGTTTTACCGGCGATCTCGCTGCGCAGATCGGTCAATGAATCGACCGACAGCGCCCCGGCCGGTTCCAGAACGATACCTTCGACATTCAGCATTTCCAAAATCGTGGTACAGATTCGGTCTTCGGGCGCATCCAGCACGTGGTCGGGGTTGGTATGCGCCAGGATTTCGAAAGGATAGGCACCGATTTGTGCCACCGCGGCGCCATCGACGAAGCTGTCGACCTTGTGCAATTTGACCGGATGTTTTTCCCGCAGCGCCGCTTTCAGGCTTTTCCCTCCCGCCGGTTCGACATAGCGGATTTCGGTTTGTGGCGACACTTCGTCCAGATACCGGGTGACCCCGGCCGACAGCCCGCCGCCGCCCACCGGCAACACAACCAGATCCGGCGCACGGCCCAACTGTGTGGTCATTTCAACGGCGACGCTCGCCTGCCCTTCGATCACGTCCAGATCGTCAAACGGCGACAGGAAACAGCCGCCGGCTTCGGTGCAATAGGCCTGCGCCGCCTCCAGCGTGTCATCGAAATAGTCTCCGATCAGGCGGATTTCGATATTGTCGCCGCCAAAAACTCGGGTCTTGTCGATCTTCTGTTGCGGTGTGGTGACCGGCATGAAAATCACCCCTTTCACCCCAAAATGACGGCTGACAAAAGCCACGCCTTGAGCATGGTTTCCGGCACTGGCGCAAACAAAGACATCGCGCGACGGATCGGCCGCCAAAACCTTGCCCATCGCATTCAAAGCGCCGCGGATCTTGTAGCTGCGCACCGGGCTCAGGTCTTCGCGTTTGAGCCATATATCGGCACCATATTTCGCCGACAGATGATCGTTGCGTTGCAAGGGCGTCGCCGGAAACAGTGCCCGCATCTGTTGTTCAGCCACCCGGGCTTTTTTCAAAAAATCGCTCATGCGTTCCTGAGTGTCGCATAAGTCAGTCCAAGGCAATACCGTGCACCGAAGTAGACAGAAGTATACTGTACCGGTTTGCGAAACCGGCAGTTGGGTCCGAAACAGTGCGCCACCTTGCCCTTGACAGCAAAACCCGGTATCGCGCTTTGAAAAATTGACAGATCAGGAGCTCCCATGTCCGCGCCCAAGAAAGTCGTCCTGGCCTATTCCGGTGGCCTCGATACCTCGATCATCCTGAAATGGCTGCAGACCGAATATGGCTGCGAAGTCGTCACCTTCACCGCCGACCTTGGTCAGGGTGAAGAACTGGACCCGGCCCGCAAGAAGGCCGAGCTTCTGGGGATCAAACCCGAAAACATCTATATCGAGGATGTCCGCGAAGAATTCGTGCGCGATTTCGTCTTCCCGATGTTCCGCGCCAATGCCGTTTACGAAGGGCAATACCTGCTGGGCACCTCGATCGCGCGACCGCTGATTTCCAAGCGTCTGGTTGAGATTGCCGAAGAAACCGGTGCCGATGCGGTCGCTCATGGTGCCACAGGCAAGGGCAACGACCAGGTGCGTTTCGAGCTGGCAGCCTATGCGCTGAACCCCGATATCAAGGTGATCGCGCCATGGCGCGAATGGGACCTGTCCTCGCGCACCAAGCTTCTGGACTTCGCTGAACAGAACCAGATCCCGATCGCCAAGGACAAACGCGGCGAAGCGCCGTTTTCGGTCGACGCCAACCTGCTGCACACCTCGTCCGAGGGCAAGGTTCTGGAAGATCCCGCCGAAATGGCGCCCGATTACGTCTATCAGCGCACCGTGAACCCCGAAGATGCACCGAACGAGCCCGAATTCATCGAAGTGACCTTCGAGCAGGGCGACGCCGTGGCGATCAACGGCGTGGCGATGTCGCCCGCAACAATCTTGACCCAGCTGAACGAATATGGCCGCAAGCACGGCATCGGCCGTCTGGATTTCGTGGAAAACCGTTTCGTCGGCATGAAGTCGCGCGGCATCTACGAAACCCCGGGCGGCACCATCCTGCTGGAAGCCCATCGTGGTATCGAACAGATCACGCTAGACAGCGGTGCCGGTCACCTGAAGGATTCGATCATGCCGCGCTATGCGGAACTGATCTATAACGGTTTCTGGTACAGCCCTGAACGTGAAATGCTTCAGGCCCTGATCGACAAGTCGCAGGAGCACGTCACCGGCACCGTAAAGCTGAAGCTTTACAAAGGGTCGGCCTTCACCGTTGCCCGTTGGTCGGATCATTCGCTTTATTCCGAAGCGCATGTGACCTTCGAAGAAGATGCCGGTGCCTATAATCAGGAAGACGCTGCAGGATTCATCCAGCTCAATGCGCTGCGCTTGAAACTGCTGGCCGCACGGAATCGTCGGTTGAAAGGCTGACGCCAAGTCACAATTGTCACAGCCAAAACGCCCTCCTATCCAAGGGGGGCGTTTTTCATTTGGAGCACACCATGACGCTCGCCGAAATTGCTGAGAATATCCGAGGTAGCGTTGCCTCCAGTTCGTTCACTGACAGTTTGAAGTTCGACTGCGGCGACGATGGCGTTCTGGTCATCGCGAACAATCAAGTCAGCCTTGAGGATCAACGCACCGACTGCACGCTGAAACTGTCGGTCAAAAACCTGGCGAAACTCGTTTCGGGTAATCTGAACCCAATGACGGCCGTGATGATGGGTAAACTGAAAGTATCAGGCGATCCGGGCGTCGCCATGAAACTCGCCAGTTTGCTCAAGGGATAAGACAGAATTTTTCTGCCATTTCTGCTAACGGCCGTTTGGGCTTTAGCAGAAACTGAATTATGGTCGGTTAGACATTTACCAACAGGCCTATATCTTCAACGCCGCCAACCTCTCGTAATGCGGCAATGCCTGTTCCAGCAATTCCGCTGCCTTCTCCGTCAGATCCGGCAAATCCCCCTCGGCAGGCGCAAACCCGGTCGACGCATGTACCGCCCCATACCAATGCGCCGCCCAAACCCCGTCCGCAGAACTGCCACCTTCGGGCCAGTGCAACATCGCCGGATCGAAATCCAGCCCGACCGCCGCACAAAGCTTGCGCAACATGGTTTCGGGATCGCGACGGATATCGGCACTATCGATCACCAGCGGGTTCTGACCCAGCGACCGGGTGTAATCGTACAGTTCACTTTGTTGGGTAAAGCCAATATCGTCTAGGCCAAACCCGTCCCATTTCGCCGCGAAACTGGCGATCACCCGCGCCGGGTGGCGGATCAGGAACACGTTGGCGACCTGCGCCATCCAATCGCGCGAAATGCCGGGGATCATGTGCTGGGTCATGTGTTTTTGATAGAAATGAGGCTTATCGGCTGGGATAGGGCCTAGTAGAGTCTTGGCTATTTCATCAGGATCTTGCGATTGTGACGCCAGAATCTGATCCCGCATCGGATGTTTCAGGCCGGTCAGGCGCAGGTAGGCGGCGTTAAACGGTTCATCAACAACGGCGAAATCGCTGCGGGCACCAAAGGAATACATCATCGCCGTCGACAGGTTTCTGGGCCCTGACCACATTGCAATACGCATGACACTGCTCCTTTTTGATTCAGGCTAGAAATAATCGTCCGAATTGAAAAGACCGGAGAATTGCGGTCACGCCTGCTCAAGCTTGCGTGAATTTCCGTTGCAGGTGCTAGGCACGGTCGACCCGCAAAGGCAAACTGAACGCCGGAGGGTCAAACCATGCTGACATTCAACGATCTGAAACCGATAGTGCTGTCCATCGCAATCCTCATTGGCTGGCTGGCGCATTGCGATCGCGCCAACGCCGGACAATCTCAGGTGCTGACACTGGCCGGCGGATGTTTTTGGTGTGTCGAGGCCGATTTCGAAAGCGTCAAAGGCGTTCAAAGCGCGGTATCGGGCTACACTGGCGGGTCGGTTAAAAATCCCACCTACAAACAGGTCAGCCATGGCGGAACCGGCCATTTTGAGGCGGTACAGATCAGATTCGACCCCGATATGGTTTCCCGTGAAACCTTGCTTGATCTCTTTTTCCGCTCGGTCGATCCCACCGATGCAGGTGGACAATTCTGTGATCGTGGTGACAGCTATCGCACCGCGATTTTCGTTTCTGATCCGGCGGAAAAAGCACAAGCTGAGGCCGCCAAGATACGCGCCGAGGCCGCGTTGGGCCAGAAAATCGTCACCCCGATACTTGCCGAAGCAAGGTTTTACCCGGCAGAAGGGTATCATCAGGATTACTACAAAAGTGAAAAAACCGTTTTGACCCGGTTCGGCCCGATCAAGCAATGGAAAGCATATAAACGGTATCGCGATTCCTGTGGTCGGGACATCCGAGTGCAGCAATTATGGGGCGATGCGGCGGCTTTCGCCGGGGGCTAACCCCAATCCAAAACCTCTTTTAAATCTGGAATGACATCGGCCGTGCCCTGCCGCGTCACCATCAGAGCCGCTGCCTTGATCGCCAGACCGATTGCCTCATCTGTCGACATTCCCCGATCGATTCCCGCCAGGAAATAGCCGGTGAAGGTATCCCCTGCCCCGGTGGTATCAACCGGATCGACCAGAATGGCGTCGAACCCGATGGCATCCCACCCGTTGGCGCGATCATATAACGTGCAGCCTTCGGCGCCCTTGGTCACGATCACCGTATCGACGCCCATCTTGGGCCCCGGCAACAGCCCGGTTTCGTCGACCAGTTGCGCCATTTCGATCTGATTCAAGACCAAAATGTCGAGATAGGGAAGCACGGCCTTGACCGCTTCGGCTGAAAACGGGGCAGCGGCATAGGCAACCTTCAACCCCAATTTCGACCCTGTTTCAGCGGCAAAGGCCTGTCCATTGGTTTCGTTCTGCATAAGCAGAAGATCCCCAGAAGATGATTCGGTAAGCGCCAGACCGATCGCATCCTGCGCCAATTCCCTGTTCGCTCCCGGATAGACAATGATGGCGTTTTCACCCGCCGCATCCAACGAAATCACCGCATGTCCCGTCGGCGCGTCAAGTTTGGCGATGGGTCTTGTGTCGACGCCGTATTCGGTCAAACGGTCAATTGCCCACTGCCCGTCCGGGCCGACCGCGCCGATATGGCTGACATGGGCACCGGACCGGGCGGCGGCAACAGACATGTTTGCGCCCTTGCCACCCAATCCCCGTTCCATCGCATCTGCCAGAATGGTTTCTCCGGGCGCCGGCAGATGCGGCACCCGGTAAAAGTAATCGGCGTTGATCGACCCGAGGTTCCAGATGGTCATTCGGGCAACCTCATTCAGTCACCGACCTTACACGCGGCCAAAATGGCCATATTCAACACATCGCTGGCAGTCGACCCCGTCGAACAGATCTGAATCGACTTATCGACACCTGAAAGGATCGGACCCACAACTGTCGCGCCGGCCATTTCCTGCATCAGCTTGACCGAGATAGACGCCGAATGCCGCGCCGGAACCACCAGGATATTGGCTGGCCCGGTCAGGCGTTGAAACGGGTAGGCTTCGGCAGCCTTTGCGTTCAATGCCACATCAACGGTCATTTCGCCTTCGAATTCGAAATCCACGCCGCGTTTTTCCAAAACGGCCGGGGCCAGATGCATTTTTTCAGCCCGTTCAGACACCGGATAACCGAAGGTCGAAAAGCTGACAAAGGCCACCCGTGGTTCCAATCCCAGATGGCGCGCCACATCGGCAGACCGTTCCGCGATGGTCGCCAGATCTTCTTCATTCGGCCATTCATGCACCAAAGTATCCGAAATCAGAACGATTTTGCCCTTGTTTAACAGCGCCGTCACCCCAACCGCACCGTGATGCGCATCGGCGTCGAAAACATGGTTGATCAGTTCCAGAACATGCGCCGATTTCCGCGTCGCCCCGGTAATCAAGCCATCGCCATGACCATGCGACAGCATCAGCGCGGAAAACACATGTCGATCACGGGCGGCCAACCGATGAATATCGTGCCGGTCATACCCTTTGCGTTGCAGCCGCTTATAAAGAAAATCTTTGTAAGTTTCGAGATGCCGGGTGTTGGCAGCATTCACCACTTCCAGTTCGCGTACCGCATCGGCCATACCGGCCGCTTCCAGCTTGGTTTTCACATCGGCTTCGCGGCCCACAACCAAAGCCTTGCCCAAACCGGACCGCTGATATTGTACCGCAGCCCGCAGCACGCGGGGGTCGTCGCCTTCGGCAAAGATCATCCGGGCCTGTGCCTTGCGGGCACGGGCATGAATGCCGCGCATCACGTTGGCGGTCGGGTCCATCCGTGATTTCAAAGACACCTCATAGGCATCCATATCGATGATCGGCCGCCGTGCCACGCCGGTATCCATGCCCGCCTTGGCCACTGCTGGCGGAATGGTATGGATCAGGCGCGGATCGAACGGGGTCGGAATGATGTAATCGCGGCCAAAAGTCAGCGCCTTGCCATAGGCCATAGCGACCTCGTCTGGTACGTCTTCGCGCGCCAGTTTCGCCAACGCTTCAGCACAAGCGATTTTCATTTCGTCATTGATCGCGCGAGCGTGGATATCCAATGCCCCGCGGAACAGGTAGGGGAATCCCAGAACGTTGTTCACTTGATTGGGATAATCCGATCGACCCGTCGCCACGATCGCATCGGCGCGGACGGCGTGGGCTTCTTCCGGGGTGATTTCGGGATCGGGATTCGCCATGGCGAAGATCACCGGGTTGTCCCCCATCGATTCCACCATTTCCGGCGTTACCGCCCCCTTTGCCGACACCCCAAGGAACACGTCTGCCCCTTTCATCGCATCTTCCAGCGTGCGCAGTTCGGTTTTCACCGCATGGGCAGATTTCCATTGGTTCATACCTTCGGTACGGCCCTGATAAATCACGCCCTTGGTATCGCAGACGATACAATTCTCGTGCCGTGCCCCCATCCGCTTCAGCAATTCGACACAGGCAATCCCGGCCGCACCAGCACCGTTTAGAACAACCTTCACGTCTTCGATCTTCTTGCCCGAGATATGCAGCGCATTGATCATGCCCGCCGCACAAATCACCGCTGTTCCGTGCTGATCATCATGGAAGACCGGAATATCCATTTCTTCCTTGAGCTTTTGTTCAATGATGAAACATTCAGGTGCCTTGATATCCTCAAGGTTGATGCCGCCGAACGTCGGCCCCATCAACCGGACCGCCTTGATGATTTCATCGGGATCTTCAGTATCAAGTTCAATATCGATGGAATTCACGTCGGCGAAACGCTTGAACAACACCGCCTTGCCTTCCATCACCGGTTTCGATCCCAACGCGCCCAGATTGCCCAGACCCAAAACGGCGGTGCCGTTCGAAATCACCGCCACCAGATTGCCCTTGTTGGTATAATCATAAGCCAATTCCGGGTTTTCCGCGATTGCTTCACAGGGCACCGCGACACCGGGCGAATAGGCCAGTGACAGATCCCGCTGAGTCGTCATCGGTACGGTCGCGGTGATTTCGAATTTCCCGGGCGTTGGTTCCAAATGGAAGGCCAGCGCCTCTTCCGGGGTGTATTTCTGCTTGGTCATCTGTCAGGGCCTGAAATTAATACGGTCGGAACCTCTTACAGCGCTGCGGCCCGCGTCTCAACCAAAACACGTTTTCGCCTTTCGTCGCAGGGCCGGGATTTGTAAAGTTCGTCGAAACAACACCGGGGGAAAATCGTGTCAGCAGTAACGCCCATGATGGCGCAGTATCTGGAAATCAAGGATGCGCATAAGGATGCGTTGCTGTTTTACCGGATGGGCGATTTCTATGAAATGTTCTTTGACGATGCTGTCGCAGCATCCGAAGCGTTGGACATCGCGCTGACCAAACGGGGCAAACATGCGGGTGAAGATATCCCGATGTGCGGCGTTCCGGTGCATTCCGCCGAAGGCTACTTGTTGACCCTGATCCGCAAAGGGTTTCGCGTCGGTGTCTGTGAACAGATGGAAGATCCGGCAGAAGCGAAAAAGCGCGGATCGAAATCCGTCGTGCGGCGCGAAGTGGTACGGTTGGTCACCCCCGGCACCCTGACCGAAGAATCCCTGCTGGAAGCACGCCGGCACAATTTCCTTTGCGCTTATGCCCTGGTCCGGGACGAAGCGGCCTTGGCGTGGGTTGATATTTCCACCGGTGAATTTCACGCGATGTTGGTACCTCCGGTTCGGCTGGGTCCGGAATTGGCGCGATTGATGCCGTCGGAAGTCGTCGTATCCGAGACACAAGAGCATGATCTGGCCGAAATTGTCTCTGAATCCGGGGCCGCCCTTACCCCGTTATCGCGTTCGGCGTTCGACAGCGCCAGCGCCGAAAAACGGCTTTGTGCATTGTTCGAAGTTTCCTCTCTCGATGCCTTTGGTCAGTTTTCCCGCGCCGAAGTTTCGGCAATGGGGGCCGTGGTCGAATATCTGGAAATCACCCAGAAGGGCAAACTGCCTTTGTTGCGCAAACCACAGCGTGAAGCGCAGGCACGGGTGATGCAGATCGATGCCGCCACCCGGCGCAATCTGGAACTGACCCGCGCGATGACCGGCACCCGCGCCGGATCTTTGTTGGCCGCCATCGACCACACCGTGACCGCTGCGGGAGCTCGGCTGCTGGAACGCCGACTTTCTAGCCCTTCGCGGATCTTGTCGGCGATCCATGAGCGGCTGGATGCCGTTGATTTTGCGGTGAAACAGGGTCGAATCTGCAGCTCGCTTCGTGACGATCTGCGCAAAGTCCCCGATCTGGATCGGGCTTTGTCCCGCTTGGGTCTGGATCGCGGCGGACCACGCGACCTGACCGCGATTAGAAACGGTTTGGAACAGGCCGGACAAATCTCTGACCGGTTGGCGGCGCTTGACCTGCCACCGCTGTTGACGCAATCGGCAAAGGCGCTTGTCGGACATGATGAATTGCTCGACCTTCTGGATCAGGCCTTGGTGGCCGAACCGCCACTGCTGGCCCGCGATGGCGGATTCATCGCGCCGGGATATGATGACGAACTCGACGAAATGCGTCAGTTGCGCGACGAAGGCCGCGGCGTAATCGCCAAAATGCAGGCCCAATACAGTCAGGAAACAGGAATTTCCGCGCTTAAAATCAAACACAATAACGTGCTGGGGTATTTCGTCGAAGTGACTGCCACCCATGCCGATAAAATGCTGTCGGAACCTCTGTCCGATACGTTCAAGCACCGGCAAACCACAGCCAATCAGGTTCGGTTTACCACGATTCCGTTATCAGAAATGGAAACCAAGATCCTGAATGCTGGCGGCCGCGCATTGGAAATTGAAAAACGGCTGTTTGAATCCCTGCGTCACGCCATCCTGAGCCGAGCCGATCAGATCGGGGCGGCATCCCACGCTTTGGCGGAAATTGATCTGTCGACGTCACTTGCCGATTTAGCCCGGGCCGAAGATTGGATTCGGCCCAATGTCGATGATAGTCGCCGATTGCATATCGAAGCAGGTCGCCATCCTGTGGTGGAACAGGCTCTGAAAAAGCAAGGCGGCGCACCCTTTATTGCCAATGATTGTGAACTGGCCGATGGAAGCGACGGCGCTGATATCTGGCTTCTGACAGGTCCGAACATGGCGGGTAAATCAACCTTCTTGCGTCAGAATGCGTTGATCGCGCTGCTGGCGCAGATGGGCAGTTATGTTCCGGCGAAAAAAGCTGAAATCGGGCTCGTCAGCCAATTGTTCAGCCGCGTCGGTGCGTCTGACGATCTGGCTCGGGGTCGGTCGACCTTCATGGTGGAAATGGTCGAAACCGCCGCGATCCTGAATCAGTCGGATGACCGGGCGCTGGTGATCCTTGATGAAATTGGTCGCGGTACCGCCACTTATGACGGGCTGTCGATTGCCTGGGCGACACTGGAACATCTTCATGACGTGAACAAATGCAGGGCGCTGTTTGCGACCCATTACCATGAAATGACCAATCTGGCGGGCAAATTGCCCGGCGTTGAGAACGCCACCGTCGCAGTGAAGGAATTCGAGGGAGATGTGATTTTCCTGCACGAAGTCCGAAAAGGCGCTGCCGACCGTTCCTATGGCGTGCAGGTTGCGAAACTGGCAGGTCTGCCCGATGCGGTGGTAGCCCGCGCCCGGGTGGTGTTGGATGCCTTGGAAAAAGGCGAACGCGAAGGTGGAAAAAAACAGGCCGTGATCGACGATCTGCCACTTTTCGCGGCTGCCCCTGCCCCCACCCCCGCACCCGAAATCGGGCCGAACCCGCTGGAACAGAGGCTAGAAAGCATCATTCCGGATGAACTCAGTCCGCGTGAAGCGCTCAATCTGATCTATGAATTGAAAGCGTTGAAATCAGGCTGATCACCAACTTCCGCTGGCACCGCCGCCGCTGGATGATCCACCGCTAAAGGAACCGCCTGACGAACTGCTGGATGAAGTTTTGCGCGGGATCGTCTTGACCACGTGCCATCGGTCGTCGCAATTGAGGCAATGATAATCGATCCTTTTTCGGCCCGTCGAAGATGTGGTTGCCGCCTCTAAGATTTCCGTTTCACCTTCGACGGTGCGATATCCGCAGGACCGGCAGGCACTATAAGGACTGAACCACGCCTTATAGGCTTCTACCGTCACATGATCGCATTTAGGACATTCCCAGACATCGTAATCGACGCTTTTCAACTCCTCCTCGGTGATCTGGCCCTTTTGCAGATGCTTGTCGTCCCATCCTTCATCCATCCGGACCATTCGCGTATCGTCATTCGGGCAAAACCTTGGCTTATTACGCTGCCAGCGCCGGTAAACCTGCAGCGGAAGCGCCAACAAAGGGGCCAGGATTGCAAAAATCCATCCGCCCAACCAATCAAGCAGACTTTTACCGCGATTTATCGCTTTTTGGGCTAGGTTAGCGTCGAATTCTCCGGGAAAACTTCCGGTCAGATCATAGATCACCGCGTCCACGCCGGATTCGATCCCGGTGACATAGTCGTCTCGTTTGAAACGTGGCAGGATCGCTTCGTCGATTATTTCTTGCATCGGGGCGTCTTTGGCGGTGCCATAGCCGGACCCAACCTCGATCCGCATTTTCCGATCAAAGCGAGACACCAACATCATCACGCCATCGTTTCGCTCCGCGTCGCCAACGGCCCAAAAATTGAACAGCCCGGTGGCAAAGGGTTCGATTTCACCGACATAGCCGTAATCGGACATCACCCCGATGGTGACCACGGTAAATTCAATACCGCGCTTTTCGCGCAATTCTTTCAATTTTTCGCGAAGGTGCGCTTCGTTTTCTTCCGGCAACAAGTCGGCAAAATCATTGACATAGATTTCAGAATAATCCGGATAGGTCTGTGCTTGCGCCGAAACCTTAGTCAATCCAATGAACAAAGCCAAAACAATGTGTTTCAAAGAAAAAGCTCCTGAAAATTCAGGAGCTTTCTAACATCATTTCCGGCGTCTGTTTAGCCGGGATTCGACGACACGCCCACCTGCGCTGGACGCAGCAGACGATCATACAACATGAACCCATCGGTCGAGACCTGAATGATTTCACCCGTCACGGTATTCGGGACCGGCGCTTCGAACATCGCTTCATGCATATTCGGATCGAATTTGTCACCGATTTCCGGCGAAATCAGTTCGATTCCATGCTTTTTGAACACGTTGAGCAATTCACGCAAGGTCAGTTCAATCCCTTCGATCATCGCACCCATCTGGTCGCGCTGTTCGTCGGTCACCGATTCCATCGCACGCTTCAGATTGTCGAAAACCGGCAGCATGTCACGCGCCAGTTTTGTTCCGCCATATTGTTCGGCTTCACGGCGCTGCTTGTCGGCGCGTTTGCGGGAATTTTCCGCATCGGCCAAGGCACGCATGAATTTATCCCGGTAATCGTCGCGTTCTGCTCGCAGCGTATCGACTTCTACCGCTTCATCCGAAATCTCAGTTTCTTCCTCTGCAAAAGCCTCGGCCTCGGCGGCCTCAATATCGTCGAGAAATTCGTTTTCCTTAGGCATGTGCCACCTTCCAACTTTAGCCGCGGTCAGAAATCATCCGCCCAACCAGCTGCGCCGTATAGTCCACAATCGGCACGATCCGCCCATAGTTTAGACGAGTGGGCCCAATGACCCCGACCGCACCGACAATCTTACGATCAGCGTTCATATATGGAGACACCACCAAAGAGGAACCCGAAAGTGAAAAAAGTTTGTTCTCTGAGCCAATAAAAATGCGGACACCTTCGCCCGTTTCGGTCAAATCAAGGAAATCAGCGATGTCTCGTTTCCGTTC
The DNA here is from genome assembly GCF_001458355.1 of Thalassovita gelatinovora. Taxonomy (GTDB): domain Bacteria; phylum Pseudomonadota; class Alphaproteobacteria; order Rhodobacterales; family Rhodobacteraceae; genus Thalassobius; species Thalassobius gelatinovorus. The sequence goes on from NZ_CYSA01000015.1 coordinate 695,338, forward strand.
CAAGTCGTCAAACAAGTTACGAATACGTTCCAGATCTTCATCGCCAGCTTCGCTTTGCAGCAGATTCGACCGCCCGCGCACGATCAATCGTTCATGTCTTTCGCCGTCTCCACCCCACAATGCCAACCCGCTTTCCACCAAGTCACGCGCCAGAACATCGATTTCCTGACGTCTGACATCAATCTGCTGCCGGATTGTATCGCTCAATTCGCTTAGTGTTTTGCCTTCAACCAACGCATTCACGAAATTGGCCGCTTCGCGCATCGAAGATGGGGTTTGACCCGCAGGAGGTGTAAAAAGACGGTTTTCGACATGGCCATCGGCAAAGACCAAAACCACCAATGCCCGATCCGCCCCAAGAGAAACGAATTCAACATGTTTGATCGGAGCTTCGTGTTTTGGTGCTAAAACTAGGGACGCGCCCTGAGTCACGCCTGAAAGCGCGGTACTGACGCGATTCAGGATACCCGACACATCGCCGGAATTGGACCCTACAGTCTGGTCCAGCATCTGACGGTCGTTTTGATCCAGATCCCGGACTTCCAACAACCCGTCTACAAACATGCGCAACCCGATCTGGGTCGGTACCCGGCCAGCAGATACGTGCGGGCTATCCAACAAGCCCATGAATTCCAGATCCTGCATCACATTGCGAATTGTGGCGGCACTGACCTTTTCGCTCATTTCACGGGTCAAGCTGCGCGATCCAACCGGGTCGCCACTGGACAGATAACTTTCGACGACGCGGCGAAACACTTCGCGCGACCGGTCGTTCATCTCAGTCAGAATATTTCCGCGATCTGTCATATCCGTCACCCCATCGGGGTCATTAAAGAGGTTGCACCGCAAAGGTCAATCGGACTTGCCTTTGCCGCGCCCGGCCCTGTATCCCCGCAGTAAATCAAGAAGGAATAAGTCATGCGGCCATCTGGAAGAGATTTAAGTGAAATGCGCGCGGTTTCAATCGAAACCGGCGTGACCAAACATGCTGAAGGGTCGTGCATGATCCGTATCGGCGACACCCATGTCCTGTGTACCGCCACAATCGAAGATCGGGTTCCGCCCTTTATTCGCGGCTCCGGTCTGGGTTGGGTCACAGCAGAATACGGCATGCTACCGCGCTCCACCACTTCGCGTATGCGTCGTGAAGCGTCAGCAGGAAAACAGGGTGGAAGAACTGTTGAAATTCAGCGTCTTATTGGTCGTTCTCTGCGCGCTGGCGTGGATCGTGTCGCGCTTGGCGAACGCCAGATTACCGTCGATTGTGATGTGATTCAAGCCGATGGCGGAACACGCTGTGCGTCAATCACCGGCGGTTGGGTTGCGCTTCGTCTGGCTGTGGACAAGCTGATGAAAACCGGCGACGTCATCTCTGATCCACTGGTCCAACCCGTTTCTGCGGTCAGTTGCGGCATTTACGCCGGTCAACCAGTTCTGGATCTGGATTATCCCGAAGACAGCGAAGCCGGCGTTGATGGTAATTTCATCATGCTGGGCAATAAGCAGCTGATCGAAGTTCAAATGTCGGCCGAAGGCGCGACCTATTCCCGCGATCAGATGAATCAACTACTGGATCTGGCTGAAAAAGGTGTGGAAGAACTCGTCGCCGCACAACGGGCAGCCGTCGATGCGTAAATTCGACGGCGACCAGCTGGTTCTGGCCAGCCATAACAAGGGCAAGCTGCGTGAAATCGCAGCTTTGCTAGCCCCGTTCGGTATCCGTGTTTCTTCGGCCGCCGATCACGGGCTGATCGAGCCCGAGGAAACCGAAGACAGTTTTGCCGGAAACGCTAGGATCAAGGCGCATTTCGCAGCTCGGGAAACCGGCCTGCCGGCCCTGTCCGATGACACAGGTATCACCGTCAACGCACTTGACGGCGCGCCCGGGGTTTACACTGCCGATTGGGCAGAAACGCCGAACGGCCGCGATTTTCCGATGGCGATGGAAAAGACCTGGAATCTGCTGGAAGAAAAAAACGCTCCCTACCCGCGCAAAGCGGCATTCAATTGCACCCTGTGCCTAGCCTGGCCTGACGGCCATGACGAAGTCTTCGAAGGCACGGTCGAAGGTCAGGTCACATGGCCGATGCGCGGCGATACCGGCTTTGGGTATGACCCCATGTTCATTCCCGACGGGTACGACATCACCTTTGGCGAAATGGACCCGGCAAAAAAACAGGACATAAGCCATCGCGCTGATGCGTTTAGGAAGCTTGTGAAAAACTGTTTTGAATGAAGATTGGCAACAAGGGGGCTTCGGGCTCTATCTGCATTGGCCGTTTTGTCAGGCCAAATGCCCCTATTGCGATTTCAACAGCCATGTGGCGCAAAATATTGATCAATCCCGCTGGCTGAAAGCATATCTTTCCGAACTTGACCGCTATGCCGAAGAAATCCCCAACCGGGTTCTGAATTCGGTTTTCTTTGGCGGTGGCACGCCCAGCCTGATGGATCCCGATCTGGTTGCCAGGATTTTGGAACGAATCCGACAGATTTGGCCACAAGCAAATGATTTGGAAGTCACCTTAGAAGCCAATCCTGGATCCGTTGAATCCGGCCGGTTTCAGGCCTACGCTCAAGCTGGTGTCAACCGGGTGTCGATGGGTATTCAGGCCCTAAACAACCATGATTTGCGCCGATTAGGCCGTATTCACACCGTAGAAGAAGCCCGCACCGCTTTCGATGTTGCCCGAACCCATTTCGACCGGGTCAGTTTCGATTTGATCTATGCCAGGCAGGATCAAACGCTGAACAATTGGCGCAAAGAACTCGCTGAAGCCCTTTCCATGGCCGCTGACCACCTGTCTCTATATCAATTGACCATCGAACAAGGCACCGCTTTTGGCGATCGTTACAATCGCGGGTTGCTGCGTGGATTGCCCGAAGATGATATCGCCGCAGATATGTATGAGCTTACTCAGGATCTGTGCGGAACTGCGGGTTTATTGGCCTATGAAGTCTCCAATCATGCCAAACCCGGCTCTGAATCACGTCACAACCTGATTTATTGGCGCTATGGTGATTATATTGGAATTGGTCCCGGTGCCCACGGTCGGATCACTTTAAACGGCCAACGCTATGCCACCGAAACCGAACTGGCCCCCGGCAAATGGCTGCACGCAGTCGAATCTGGCATCCGCGCAGAATCACGCGCACCCTTGGCCGGATTGGATCAGGCCGGTGAATACCTGATGATGGGGCTTCGCATTGCAGATGGAATCAATGCCGACCGATACACCGCTTTGGCAGGTCAGCCCTTGAATGCAGAAAAGCTGCGCTATTTGATCGATATCGATATGATCGAAATCACGGGACAAAATGTCAGCGTGACAGATGCGGGCAGAATGGTACTGAATGCGGTTATCAAAGAACTGTTGGTAGACAACTGATGCGGGTTATCTGGGCCATTTTGGGATTAATCAGTGTCGGATTAGGTCTGATCGGTGTGATATTGCCGCTTATCCCGACGGTTCCATTCATGCTTTTGGCCGCGTTCTTCTTTGCCCGATCCAGCGAACGGTTGCACGCTTGGTTGGTTGAACATCCTACCTTTGGTCCCTCGATCGTGGATTGGCAGGAACGTGGCGCAATCAGTGCCAAAGCCAAACGAATTGCCACCCTGTCTATTGTCGCTGTTTTCCTGCTCGCTTTGATCATGGGGTTGCGCCCCATGATCCTGATCGTTCAAGCGATCACCCTCTGCCTCGTTATGATATTCATTTGGTCCCGGCCTAATTCGTGACAGATAACTTGCGGCACAACTCGTCAAGTTGATCAAAATCTTTATAAGAAATCAATAACTTACCACTTTCCTTACCGGATTCGTGGTCAATCGACACCTTCATGCTCAGGGCCGCGGACAGATCGTCCTCTAACGCACGGGTATCTGCATCCTTTTCGATCGGCTTCGGAGCTTTTTCCGTCTTACCGGTCTCATTGAAGATATTATTGACCGGCTTCTTGGCCAATTTTTCCGTTTCGCGCACCGACAGGCCGGAATGGATCACCTTTTTCGCCAAAGTCAGTGGATCATCTGACGTGATAAGCGCCCGTGCATGACCCGCAGTCAGCTTGCCTTCACGAAGAAATTCCTGAACCTCTTCCGGCAACTGAAGCAACCGCACCAAGTTCGCAATATAGCTCCGGCTTTTACCCAAGACCTCAGACAGCTTTTCCTGAGTATGGCCAAATTTTTCCATCAACTGTTTATAGCCGACGGCTTCTTCCACAGCGTTCAGATCGGCACGCTGAATGTTTTCGATAATCGCGACTTCCAAAACTTCGGTATCGTCAAAATCGCGCACGATAACAGGAACTGTGTGTTGCATCGCCATTTGTGCCGCACGCCAACGGCGTTCACCTGCGACAATTTCAAATGACCCCGGTTCGTCGCTCCTTTCCCGCACGATCAACGGTTGAATAATGCCTTTTTCTTTGATCGATGCAGCCAATTCTTCCAGCTGATCCTGGGTAAAACTACGGCGTGGCTGATCCGGGTTCGGCTTTACCTTTTCGATCGGCACCATCATATCGGCACGATGAATGCTCTCACCTGCTTCGGTAGGTGTGGGATTCCGGTTCACATCGGCCATCAGGGCCGACAGGCCGCGGCCCAGACCGCGGGATTTGGGTCGATCGCTCATATCGCCTCCCTTTTCTTATTGCGCCGCAATGCGGACGTTCTTGGATAACAATTCTTTAGCCAGTTGCAGATAGGCCACCGCGCCTTTGGATGTCGGATCATATTCCAGCACCGGAACCGCATACGATGGCGCTTCACTCACCCGGACATTGCGGGGAATGACCGTACTGAACACCAGATCCCCCAGATTATCGCGCGCATCCGCCTCGACCTGCTGTGATAAGTTGTTGCGGGCGTCATACATGGTCAACACAACACCTTCTATTCGAAGATCAGGATTTGCACTTTGTCTTACTTCCCGAATCGTCAACATGAGCTGCGACAACCCTTCCAGCGCAAAAAATTCTGATTGCAATGGAACCAGCACAGAATGCGCCGCGACCATCGCATTGACCGTCAATAGGTTAAGAGATGGCGGGCAATCGATCAGGATGAAATCAAATTCATAGCTATCCATCGCATACTGGCGCAGCGCGTCATACAAAAGGAAGGACCGCTTTTCGTTCGACATCAATTCCATATCGGCCGAACTAAGGTCGACCGTTGCCGGTATGATGCTAAGCCGGTCAGTATTCGTCTGCTGAATCACGTTGCCCAGTTCAATATCTTCCAGCAACAATTCATAGGTGGTGAATTCCCGGTCCTCGGTTTCAATTCCCAACCCTGTTGACGCATTCCCCTGCGGGTCCAGATCAACCACCAATACTTTCTGACCAGAAGCCGCCAATGCCGCACCAAGGTTGATCGTGGTGGTCGTTTTACCCACCCCCCCCTTTTGATTGGCGACAGCGATGATTTTCGGCCCCGGAAGGCGGGTGGGATCAGACATGTTCGATATCCTCGATTCTCAGAATGACTGCACCAGCATCGGTTTCACTTTTAAAACGCTGGCACGAGAATCGCCATGTTTGACACGCGTCTTTCAGTTCTTTTTCCCAATTGACGCCTTTTGGAAACAGCGCAACACCATTTTTGGCTAAATGATGATCCGCAAAATTCAAAAGCGTCGTCAAGTCGGCCAAGGCCCGAGCAGAAACCACATCAGCCTGCAAAGACGATATATTTTCAATTCGTTCATTTATGGTCAAAGCGTTGATCCCGGTTTCCCGTATCACTGTACGCAAAAACGCCACTTTTCTGGTGTCGCTTTCAACCAAGGTAACCTGCATCTCTGATCCATGCTCTGCGGCGAGGATGGCAATTACTATTCCTGGAAACCCGCCACCACTACCCAGATCGACCCAGTTTCTTGCCCCTTTCGGCGCATATTGAAACATCTGTGCTGAATCGATGATGTGCCGGTTCCACAGGTTTTCCAGTGTGGACCGTGCGACCAAATTGATGCTGGAATTCCATTTTTCCAACAACCCGGCATAGCGTTCAATGCGATCCATTGTTTCACGTGAAACATCGATGCCGATTTGTCTCACGCGGATTTTTCCTTTTTTGTCCTTCGCAGCTTAGCCAGCAGCAGGGTCAGCGCCGCCGGTGTCATACCATCTATTCTTGCTGCCTGTGCCAGATTTTCTGGACGCGACCGACCGAGTTTCAGCTTTAGTTCATTCGACAGACCTTCGATCAAGTCATAGGAGAAATCAGTCGGAATAACCTGCTTTTCATCCCGCTTTACTGCGTCGACATCCCGCTGTTGTCGTTCGATATAATTGGAATAAAGGGCATCCTTTTCCAATTGGCTACGCGTTTCCAAATCGACATCGACCAAATCAGATTCCAGATCAATCAGTTGGTCAAAATCGACATCCGGAAATGACAGTATCTGAAACAGGCTCCGCCGTGCGCCGTCTTGGTTGACGGAAAAACCACTTTCCTGCAATTGCCGCGGCGTAAAACTTGCCTGTAGCAATCGAGATTTCCCTGCCTCCAGCCGTTCCATTTTTTGTTCGAAAGAAACTTTACGTTCTTCACTGACACAGCCGATCTCAACCCCCTTCCCGGTCAATCGCTGATCGGCGTTATCGGCCCGCAACGACAAACGGAATTCTGCCCGAGAGGTAAACATGCGGTAAGGTTCGCTAACCCCGCGTGTGATCAAATCGTCAATCATCACACCAATATAGCTATCGGATCGGCTGAACAGTACAGGATCACGCCCCAACGCTTCGGCGGCCGCATTTAGACCTGCTGTCAAACCCTGCGCGGCGGCTTCTTCATATCCTGTTGTGCCGTTAATTTGTCCGGCCAGAAACAGGCCAGGTACCGTCTTTACCGCTAACCGCGAATCCAGCGCCCTTGGATCAATGTAGTCGTATTCAATGGCATATCCTGGTTGCAGGATCACCGTATCTTCAAGACCCACAATAGAATGAACATAATCTCTTTGCACATCTTCAGGTAACGAAGTGGAAATCCCGTTTGGATAAACCGTGTGATCGTCGACGCCCTCCGGTTCCAAGAACACCTGATGCGAGCTCTTGTCAGAAAATCGCACGATCTTATCCTCGATCGACGGACAATAGCGCGGACCTACCCCTTCAATATGTCCGCCATACATCGCAGATCGTTGCAGGTTTTCACGGATGATATCGTGCGTTCGTTCATTGGTATGCGTGATACCACAAGATATTTGCCGCGCCACAGGTCCTTTTGAAAGAAAGGAAAACATCACCGGGTCATCATCACCCGGCTGCATATCTAAGAGATCCCATTTGATCGTCCGGCCGTCCAAACGCGGTGGTGTACCAGTTTTTAACCGGCCCAAAGGCAAGTCAAAGGAATCAATTCTCTCGGCCAGTTTGACCGACGGCTTATCCCCCATCCGGCCTCCCGGGCGGCGCTCGTCGCCGATATGGATTACCCCCCGCAGGAAAGTCCCAGTGGTCAAGACAACTTGCTTTGTTGTCAATTTAGACCCATCAGCCAGAACCACACCCGAGACACGTTCGCCATCCATAATGAAATCGGTGGCTTCACCCTCGATGATCTGTAAATTGCGTTGCGCTTTGATCTCGGCCAACATCGCCTGACGATAAAGCTTCCTATCAGATTGACAACGCGGCCCCTGCACAGCCGGCCCTTTGCGTCTGTTAAGCAGCCGGAATTGAATACCCGACACATCCGCAACCCGTCCCATGACGCCATCCAATGCGTCGACTTCGCGTACCAAATGGCCTTTACCCAAGCCACCAATCGCAGGATTGCAGGACATCACACCGATCCCATCCTTGCGTAACGTAATCAGAACAGTGCGCGCACCCATTCGAGCCGCCGCATGAGCAGCATCAGAACCAGCATGTCCGCCGCCGATAACGATTACATCGAAGTCGAATTGTTTCACGTGAAACACTCCTCACTTCCCAAGGCAAAAGCTGGAAAAAATTTCATCCAGCAGGTTTTCAACATCTACCCGACCAATCAAAGCATCCAAAGCCCGGATCGCAGTGCGCATTTCTTCGGCAGCGATATCAGACATTTCTCCGCCCATCGCGACCAAATTCATCGCTTCCTGCAAAGCCTCAACTGCTTTCTGCATGGAAAGCCGATGGCGTTCACGGGTTGCAATACCGATACTTGAGGTCCGGTGTGACAAGCATTCGGTGATCTGATTTATCAGATTCGCAACCCCTTCACCACTGGTCCCGGACACAGCGCCGGATTTATCCTGCAACAAATCAGCTTTGGCTTTCAGAATTATATCGTCGGGCAACGGGGCGAAATCCGGGGCCTGATCCCCTTCGATCAGAAATACCCGCAAATCAGCCAGGGCAGCACGTTCCCGCGCTCGCGCGATGCCAATCTCTTCGACTTTATCCTGAGTGTCGCGCAGCCCTGCCGTATCCAGAAGGGTCACCGGTAATCCGCCCAAATCCATTCGAACTTCTATCACGTCGCGCGTTGTACCGGCATATTCGGACGTAATCGCAGCATCCCGCCCCGCAAGCGCATTCAGCAACGTCGACTTTCCGACATTTGGGGCCCCAACGATGGCAACCTCGAATCCCGTACGAACACGTTCGGCAGCGGATACGCCAGCAATTTCCGCATTCACGGATATCATGACCCGGTCCAATAATTCATTTACTTCCGGCGACACGTCGACCGGAATATCTTCATCGGCAAAATCAATCGTCGCTTCCAACAACGAAGCGGCGCGGATTAGATCACGGCGCCATTCTTCGGCCCGATTACCCAAATCACCAGACAAAACGCGCAGTGCCTGACGCCGCTGTGCTTCGGTTTCCGCCTCGATCAGATCGGCAAGCCCTTCAACCTGGGCCAGATCCAGACGACCGTTTTCCAAAGCACGCCGGGTGAATTCCCCCGGTTCGGCGTGGCGCAACCCATCAAACTGGCCCAGTTCCCGCAATACCGCCGCAACAACAGCCGTTGATCCGTGCAGTTGGAATTCAACAACCGTTTCGCCGGTGAAGCTGGATTTATCTGGAAAGCACAGGATCAGAGCCTCGTCCAGCCGCACCCCCTGCCCGTCCCTGAGCAGTCGTAGTCCAGCCTTGCGTGGTTCCGGTAAGGTACCGGCCAGATGTTCCCCTGCAGAGAAAGCCAACGGGCCGGACACGCGGATCACCGCGACCCCGGCCTTACCATGAGCCGTGGCAAGGGCGAAAATCGTGTCCATTTGTTGAATCCTGTAGCGGCGTTAGCCGTTCATTGAATCAAAGAAATCTTCGTTGCTCTTGGTCTGTTTCAGCTTCGAAATCAGGAATTCGATCGCATCTGTGGTTCCCATCGGATTCAGGATACGACGCAGAACAAAGGTTTTCTGCAGGTTCCTGGAATCGACCAGCAATTCTTCTTTCCGGGTACCGGATTTCAGAATGTCCATCGCCGGGAAAACGCGTTTATCCGCGACTTTCCGATCCAGAACAATTTCGCTGTTCCCCGTGCCTTTGAATTCCTCAAAGATTACTTCGTCCATCCGGCTTCCTGTATCGACCAGAGCGGTGGCGATAATGGTCAGCGACCCGCCTTCTTCGATATTCCGTGCGGCACCAAAGAACCGCTTTGGCCGTTGCAACGCGTTCGCATCCACACCACCGGTCAGAACCTTACCAGAAGACGGCACAACAGTGTTGAAAGCCCTACCAAGTCTTGTGATAGAATCGAGAAGAATAACAACATCTCGTTTATGTTCCACCAAACGCTTGGCTTTTTCGATCACCATTTCCGACACTGCAACGTGCCTCGTTGCCGGTTCGTCGAAGGTCGAAGAAATGACTTCGCCCTTAACCGACCGCTGCATATCGGTAACTTCTTCGGGCCGTTCATCGATCAGAAGCACGATCAGATAACATTCCGGGTGATTGGTTTCGATCGAATGGGCAATGTTCTGCAACAAAACCGTCTTACCGGTCCGGGGTGGGGCCACGATCAACGAACGCTGACCTTTGCCGATCGGCGCTACTAGGTCAATGATACGGGCTGAACGATCCTTGATAGTGGGATCTTCGATTTCCATTTTCAGCCGCTCATCGGGGTAAAGCGGGGTCAGGTTATCAAAGGCAATCTTGTGCCGCGCCTTTTCGGGTTCTTCGAAATTGATCGCTTCGACCGAGGTCAGAGCGAAATATCGTTCGTTTTCCTCGGGGGCTTTGATTACGCCTTCGACGGTATCTCCGGTCCGCAGGGAATATTTGCGGATCATATCGGGGGATACATAGATATCGTCCGGCCCGGCCAGATAATTTGCTTCGGGTGACCGAAGGAAGCCAAAACCATCCTGAAGGACTTCCAGCACGCCGTCACCGCCGATTTCCCACCCTTCATCTGCCATTTCCCTAAGGATTTGGAACATCATGTCGCCCTTACGCATAGTCGATGCGTTTTCGATCTCGAGCTCCTCTGCCATGGACAGTAGGTCTTTGGGGCTTTTCGCCTTGAGATCGGATAGGTTCAGGCGTTCTTGGGTCATGGAAAAATCCCGCATCAACCCGCGAAGGGGTTGCTGTATCTTACAGTGATGGAAAACAGATCCCCCGGACGGGGGCTTGTACGAGGATATAAGGCGCTGCTTATTCTGAGTCAATTCCGATCATGGCACAGAACATGCAACCTGCGAGGTCAGTAATCTTAATAAATAAAAGAAAGATTTAAGGTTTGATGACGTATTAGGCTAGCTGATTTCTGTGGATTACACAGTTATCCAAAGGTTTTTGAACCGTTAACTGGCCTTGTAGAAAACTCTATGGACATCTTCGATATTATTTCTGAATATTTTTTAAAATAATACATGATGTCATATATTTAGATGATATCTAAGCGGGCTTTGAAACAGGGGATAATTTCTGGATTTCTGTGGTACAGTTCAGCTTAAGCACATCTTTGGACTTATCCTTACCCAGAACGGAAAACAGCGGGACAGGCTGGGGTCGAACCGGTGAGTTTGTCACGGCTTGCAAAATTTGGCCGAAGCATCCAGAACTCATCACCAAGACATTCCCTTCTTTCCCCACGGGTTTATCCACATGGCTGATGATCTGATCCTCGCTTCCGGGTCCGAGATACGACAGAATCTGCTCAGGAACGCGAACGTTCCGTTCCGAATCGAAAAACCCCGAATCGACGAAGAGATGGTTAAAGCATCGCTTCTGGCCGAAGATGCCAAGCCGCGTGACATCGCCGATACGTTGGCGGAAATGAAGGCGCTCAAGATCAGCGAAAAATTTCCGGACGCTTTGGTCATTGGCTGTGATCAAGTTCTGGATTTCAACGGTCTGAGTCTTTCTAAACCGTCTTCGAAACAAGACGCGTGCACTCAGTTGCAACAGTTGCGTGGCGAACGTCATATGCTGCTATCCGCTGCCGTAATTTGCCAGGCGGGCAAACCGATTTGGCGTCATATCGGTCAAGTCAGATTGCGGATGCGTGATTTTTCGGATGACTTCCTGGATGGGTATCTGGATCGCAATTGGCCGGAAATCGGATATTGCGTGGGTGGTTATAAGTTGGAAGAGGAAGGCGTAAGGTTGTTTTCCCGTGTCGACGGCGATTACTTTACGGTCTTAGGGCTGCCCCTACTGGAACTCCTATCCTATCTGACCTTACGAGGAGAGCTGCAACAATGACTGCCGAGCAAATCCCCCTGGCCGGCGTGATCGGTTCGCCGATCGCCCATTCCAAATCACCGCTGTTGCATGGTCATTGGCTGAAAACCCTTGGGATCAAAGGGCATTACATTCCGATGGATGTGGCGCCAGAAAATCTTGAATCTGTTCTACGCGCCTTACCTTTGGCCGGGTTTGTCGGCACCAACATAACCGTACCGCACAAGGTCGCAGCGATGGATATCGCCGATCTGGTGACCGACCGCGCAACGCTGATCGGGGCAGCGAACACGCTTATTTTCCGCAAAGACGGTAAAATCCATGCTGACAACACGGATGGCTATGGTTTCATCGAAAATCTGCGTCAGAACGCGCCGAATTGGGATCCCAAGGCCGGTCCTGCGGCGGTATTGGGTGCAGGTGGGGCGGCAAGGGCCGTTGTGGCCTCGCTTTTAGATGCTGGCGTGCCACAAATCCTGCTGACAAACCGTACCCGGTTGCGGGCCGAAAACCTGCAACGCGATTTCGGTGCCAAGATCAAGGTGGTTGATTGGATCCAAGCCGGTAACATCATCGAAGAAGCGGCGACGGTGGTGAATACCACAGCCCTCGGCATGATGGGTAAACCAGAATTGCGGGTGCCGCTGGACGGGTTGCAAAAAGGCGCGTTGGTGACTGATCTGGTCTATAACCCTTTGCAAACGCGGTTGCTGCGCGAAGCTTCGGACATGGGCTGTGTCACGGTGGACGGATTGGGCATGTTGATTCATCAGGCGATCCCCGGTTTTGAACGCTGGTTCGGGTCCCGCCCCGTGGTCGATGCTGAAATTCGCGCGGTTTTGCTGCGATGATCTTCAAACTCGGCCTGACCGGATCCATCGGCATGGGCAAATCAACCACTGCCCGGATGTTTGCCGAAGCCGGGTGCGCCGTCTGGGATGCTGATGCCGCTGTGCATCGGTTGTATTCCAAGGGCGGCAAGGCAGTTGCGGCGTTTCAACGGGTCTTCCCCGAAGCGGTCATCGATGGCGCGGTGTCGCGCGACGTGTTGAAAGAGATCATTGGCCGCGATCCCGGTGCTTTGAAGCAGATTGAAACAATCGTGCATCCGCTTGTCGGTGAAGACAGGGCCGAATTCATCGCCTCTGCGCAATCCGACATTTTGGTCTTTGACATCCCGATCCTGTTCGAAACCGGTGGCAATGCCGCGATGGATGCGGTCGCAACAGTCTCTGTTTCTCCTGAAGAACAGCAAAAACGCGTGATGGAACGCGGCACTATGACTGCGGAACAATTTGAAACCATCCTCGCCAAACAGATGCCAGATGCGGATAAACGCGCCCGCGCCGACTATGTGATCGTGACCGATACGCTTGATCATGCGCGCGAACAGGTTCACGCGGTGATCCGTGATATTCAGGAGAAGCTGAAAGATGCGTGAAATCGTTCTGGATACGGAAACAACCGGCTTTGATCCTGGGCAGGGCGACCGGATCGTCGAAATCGGGTGTCTTGAACTTTATAATCACATGCCAACAGGCGAAACTTACCACGTCTATATCAATCCAGAACGGTTCATGCCGGACGAAGCGTTTGGCGTGCATGGTATTGGCGCCGACCTGCTGCAACCTCCACAGGAACCGAAACCGGGGCAGGTCACACTGCGCGACAAACCGCTGTTTAAGGATGTCGGACGGGGATTTTTGGATTTTATCGGCGATGCCAAGCTGATTATCCATAACGCCGCTTTTGACGTCAAATTTCTGAATGCCGAATTGAAATGGATGGGATTGTCGCAAATTGCCTGGGAACGCGCGGTCGATACCCTGGCAATAGCGCGCAAAAAATTTCCCGGCTCGCCCGCGTCGCTTGATGCACTGTGCCGACGCTTCGGGATCGACAACGCATCGCGGACGTTGCACGGGGCTTTGCTCGACTCCGAAATTCTGGCTGAGGTCTATCTGGAACTGATCGGCGGCCGTCAGCCCGATTTCGGACTGAATGCGGCGTCTTCCACTGCTTCCAGCAGGGGCCAGCAAGACGATTGGCGGCCCTTCCCGCGCCCCGCGCCCTTGCCGCCTCGGATCACGGAAAAAGAAACCGCCGCCCATGCTGCCTTTGTCGAGGCGATGGGCGACGGTGCGCTTTGGAAAAAAGTGTCAGAGTGACTTAGTTCGTCGCAGCGGGTTGACCTTCTTCGGCCTTACGACGGGCAATCTCGTTGCGATACAGCTGCATGAAGTCAATGTTTTCCAAGTTCAACGGCGGGAAACCACCATCGCGGGTCACATCGCTGACAATACGGCGCAGGAAGGGGAACAGCATGCGCGGGCATTCGATCAGCAAGAACGGATGCATCTGGTCTTCGGGAACGCCTTCGATGTTGAAAACACCGGCATAATCGATTTCCAGCAGGAACAGTTTGGTATCGGCATCCTTGGCCGACGAATCAACCGTCAGCTTAATGGCGACTTCATACTGATTTTCTTGCGTCCGCTTCTTGGCGTCCAGATTGACCATCACTTTGACATCCGGTTGCACTTCGCCCGACGCACCTTTCTGCGCCAGAATATTTTCGAACGACATGTCACGAATGAACTGATTGAGCACGTTCATACGGAAGGTGGGGGCTTGCGGATCGCTGCCGTTTTCAGCCATTTCTTGCTCCTAAAAAATATACTTGTAGCAGTGCTTAGCAGGAAGGGAACCGCGCCTCAATGCTTGGTCCAGCCCGAAGGCTGATGGGTTGGCCGTTTTGCCGGATCGACTTCGAAAAATTCGCCGTCGATCACATCTTCTTGAGGCGGGAAATCCGGTTGTCCACCCATGGAGAAGCTTTGCACTTTGACCCGCCTACGCAGATAGCGAAAGACTCCCGAACGGATCGCCGGAACCAGCAATGCAAATCCCAAAGCATCAGTAAAAAACCCCGGCGTCAGCAGAAGAACACCGGAAATTAGCACCATTGCGCCATGTGCCAAAGGCTCTGTCGGGTCATCAAGCTGTGAAAACGACCGTTGCAGATTTCCGATCGCCATACGCCCCTGAACCCGCATCAGATAGGTACCCAAGACCGCCGTCAGAACCACGATTCCCAAGGTTGGCCATGTCCCGATTGCACCGCCAACCTGAATAAACAGCGCGATTTCGATGATCGGAACGGCAATGAAAGCGAATAGAAGCCACATTTTGGCAGTCTCCTGTAGTGTTCATGCAGTGGACTTGGCCGCCTGCCTCACCTACATAAGAACCTAACGGGCGAGTTTAAACGTCCATGCGTTCGAGAGGATAGAATGAATTCGCCGATTTTACAGCTTCTGGTCCTGGCCGGCATCGCAATATTTTTGATTTTGCGTTTGAAAAATGTTTTGGGAACCCGTGAAGGATTTGAACAAAAGCCGGCTCAAACGATGCCGGAAACATCCTCCCGCCGTCGGGAATTTGAAGTGATCGAAGGTGGCCCCGATCTCGACATCACCGACAATGTCGCAGAAGGCAGCGCCGCGGCGGATGCTTTGGCCCAGATGAAGCGCGTTGAGCCAAGCTTCAATGTGACGGAATTCTTGGGCGGTGCGCGTGGCGCCTATGAAATGATCCTGATGGGGTTCGAACGTGGCGATTTGGCCGATATCAAACCGTTCCTGAGCGATGAAGTGTATCAAAGCTTTGCCCAGGTGGTCGAAGACCGCGACGCTCAGGGTTTGCAGATCGAAGCCGAATTCGTGGGTATCCGGGAAATGGCGCTTCATGATGCCGAATTCGAAAACAATCTGGCTGAAATTTCGGTGAAATTCGTAGGCGAGCTGACGTCGGTCGTGCGCGACAGCGCTGGCGAAATCATTGAAGGCAAACCGAACGAGATCAAGCGTCAGAAAGATGTCTGGACCTTTGCACGCAAAATGGGAAGCGACGACCCGAACTGGCAATTGGTCGCAACGGGAGAATGATCCGGCGGCTGGCAGCCGCTGTTTTGGCCGGGGTGCTGATGACGGGGGCTGCACAGTCTGACGATCTGACTTATCAGATTCTCGATTTCGAGGTTCTTGATGGTTGGAAAGACGATGATCACGCTACGGCGTTGAGTGTGTTTCTGAATACTTGTACCGATCTGAATGGGCCGGATTGGCAATCACTTTGTGCAGTGGCGCAAAATATTGAAAATCCCAGGGCCTTTTTCGAACTATTTTTCCGCCCGGTGTTGATCAAAAACGGCTCCAAGGCGCTGTTCACCGGCTATTTCGAACCTGAACTCGACGGGTCCCAGGTGCGTACCGACCGTTTCCGCTACCCGCTTTACCGGATGCCGTCCGAAGCGAAGGCCGGTTCCGCTTGGTTGTCGCGGCGCGACATCGAAAACAGCGGCGTGATGGAAGGCCGTGGGCTGGAAATTGCCTGGGTCGACGATCCGGTGGAATTGTTTTTCTTGCAAATCCAGGGGTCGGGCCGCATCCGTCTGCCCAACGGTCATCATTTGCGGGTCGGTTATGGCGGGTCAAACGGTCATGACTATCGATCCGTCGGGGTAGAAATGATCCGCCGCGGCATTTATCAGCAGCATCAGGTCTCAGCGCAGGTGATCAAATCCTGGGTCCGACGCAATCTCGAAGACGGACTGGAATTGCTGCGCCATAATCCCTCATATGTGTTTTTCCGCTTGGTCGATAAAGTGTCACCCGAAGATGGACCATTGGGCGCGATGAACCGATCGGTCACGGGTGGACGCAGCATTGCCGTCGATCCCGTTTACACACCCTTGGGCGCACCGGTCTGGGTGGAAAAAGATGGTGAAAACCCGTTGCGGCGCCTGATGGTCGCCCAAGATACCGGGTCGGCGATCAAGGGGCCGCAACGGGCCGATATTTTCTTTGGCACCGGTGATGCGGCAGGCCGCGCGGCCGGACGGTTGCGCGATCCGGGGCGGATGTTGGTGTTGTTGCCGATTCAGCGCGCCTACGCATTGCTGCCGGAGAACGAACAATGACGCGGCGGCGGCTGAGGCCCGAAGAAATCGAACTTTGGAAAAAAGTAGCCGAAACCGCCGACCGGATGCATTCCGATCCGGCCCGACCCGAACCAAAGCCCAAACCGAAACCAAAGAAATCTGCCCATAGGCGCCTGCCGGATTTTCAAATTGGAACCCGGTCGGCCCCGTCATTGGCCCAGACAGATCTGTCGCCGACGATTTCGGAACAACTGGACAAAACGCCGCTGCGCATGGATCGTAACACCTTTGGCAAGATGAGGCGCGGCAAGATGCTGCCTGAAGGCCGGATCGACCTGCACGGCATGACGATGGACAAGGCGCACCCGGCGTTGAACGGGTTCATCATGCGATCCCATGCCCAAGGTAAACGGCTGGTGTTGGTGATCACCGGCAAGGGTAAACATCGTGATGAAGGCGGGCCGATCCCGGTCCGTTTTGGTGTTCTGAAGCATAATGTGCCGCAATGGCTGTCGATGCCGCCGCTATCGACTGTGGTGTTGCAAGTGACCGAAGCCCATCAAAGCCACGGCGGTGGCGGGGCTTACTACGTTTATCTGCGGCGCAATCGTTAGTTCAGCAATAACAGCGGCGACAGAATAAGCTGGGTCGCGTTCTTGGCGGTGATCACCGTGCCGGGCAACAATCCAGACCGGCCTGCTTGATCGCGGCCAAAGGCATCGTTCAAGGCATCGCTTTTGCTCAGAAGGGCGATCAACAAGGGGGATGTTCCAAGCGTGAAATGCCGAGTGCCGCCCATTTTGGCGAATTCGGACACATCCACCAACGTGACGGGATAATCGGCCAGTTCTTGTGGATCTGTCAGGCTGCCTAAACGTTTGCGGCTGCCATTCAGGCGCACCGAAAGCTGCAGTGCCCGGTCGCGGGACGATACGAAGATCGCAAAGGGTTCCGGCAAGGCCGCAAATCGGTTTGCCTGCATCTTGAACAGATCGATGTCCAGATCCGGCGATATCAGGACGGCTCCACCCAAAGCCCGTCTCGACCAGCCCGGTGTGGCGATTTCGATCTGCCGCAGCGTTTCCATCATCAACATGGTGCCCAGAGAATGCCCGACCAGAATAATCCGGCCCGGTTGCGCCGCGCGAACCTGACGCAGCAGCGTTTCCAGCCCGTCACGTGAATAAAGCAGGCTATCGCGATCATAGGGATAGGCCAGCGGGTTTGCGGCGCTGGGCCAGGAATAGTGAACGATGACTCCGGGCAGTTCGAAATCATGTTTCATCTGCACGGTTCGATACACGCCATCTGCAAAGCTGTTGTTATAGCCATGCACATAAACCAGAACATCACGGTCAGCCTTGGGCTGTTGCGCCAAGGCATGTCGCAACGCACCGGTAAATTCTTGACTACCGTTAAATTCCCGTTTGCTGACAAGCGCGAAATGTTCTTCTGGATCGACCCGATGCAGGTTCAATTTGATCTCACCGGCCTTGTGCTTTGGCGGCACTGAAACATCGACAGTCAGGTAATCCAATTCTTCGCTGCGTTCATCGCTGAACCAACCCTGTTCAGTCCGCCCTCGATTGGTGGCGACGAATGAGGTATAGACCACCCCCGTGTCCCGGGCTTCGGGGGATAGCAAAACCGCCTCGCGGTCGCCACAGGCGGAGAGGAGGACCAGGCAGAGGATCAGGGCTGTTCTTAACACGCGCGGCTCCGGCTAAAGGGACAGGCACAGAGCTATCGGTTTTCAAGACAGCGCACCAGTCCGATCAGCCGTTACAGAACGTAGCGGCTAAGATCGGTGGATTTTACGAGTTCGCCCAGATTGTCATCGACAAATTCCGCGTTCACCATCACGGATTGCCCCGGCTGATCCGGTGCGGTGAAGGACAGTTCCTCAAACACGCGCTCCATCACCGTATAAAGCCGCCGCGCACCGATATTTTCCACCGATTGGTTCACGTCCGCCGCGATCTTGGCCAAGGCCGCGATACCGTCATCGGTAAAGGTTACGGTGACTTCTTCGGTTGCCATCAGCGCGGTATATTGCCGGGTCAGCGCATTGTCGGTTTCAGTCAGGATGCGTACGAAATCTTCTTCGGTCAGGGCGCGCAATTCGACCCGGATCGGCAACCGGCCTTGCAATTCGGGCAGCAAATCCGATGGCTTGGCGATATGGAAGGCGCCCGAAGCAATAAACAGGATATGATCGGTTTTTACCGGCCCGTGCTTGGTTGAAACGGTGGTGCCCTCGATCAGCGGCAGCAGGTCGCGCTGCACACCTTCGCGGGATACGTCACCACCGCGTGCGTCGGACCGGGCACACACCTTGTCGATTTCATCCAGGAAAACGATGCCGTTTTCTTCAACCGCTTCCAACGCGGTCTTGGTCACGGTTTCATCATCCAGCAACTTGTCTGCTTCTTCCCCGATCAGCAACTCATAGCTTTCGGCGACGGTCATCCGGCGGCGTACGGTACGGCCTGAAAAGGCTTTGCCAAACAGATCGCCCAAATTCATCATGCCCATCTGGTTGCCGGGTTGGCCGGGAATGTCCAGCATCGGCATCGGGCTGGATTGATCCGCGACTTCCAATTCGATGACAGTATCGTCCAATTCGCCCGATTTCAGTTTCTTGCGGAACATTTCGCGGGTGCCCTCGCGGGCGTCTTCACCAGCAATCGCGCTGATCACGCGTTCTTCAGCGGCGTGATGCGCCTTGGCTTTGACATCCTCACGCATGATGTCGCGGGTCATCGAAATCGCGCTGTCTACCAAATCGCGGATGATCTGTTCGACATCGCGGCCGACATAGCCAACTTCGGTAAATTTCGTCGCCTCGACCTTGATGAACGGTGCCTTGGCCAGTTTGGCCAAACGGCGGCTGATTTCGGTTTTCCCCACGCCGGTCGGCCCGATCATCAGGATGTTTTTCGGATAGACTTCATCGCGCAGATCATCGCTCAACTGTTTGCGTCGCCAACGATTGCGCAGCGCCACGGCAACGGCGCGTTTGGCGTCATTTTGACCGATGATGAAACGATCAAGTTCCGAAACGATTTCGCGGGGGGTAAGATTGGTCATATTAATCCCGTATCAATGAGAAGGCGGCAGCCGGTGCAGCGGCAACAGCCCGGACAAGGGTGAAAGCAGCGTGGCGCGTATGCGCGCCCAGAAAGCGCCAAGAAGTACAAGGAACAGGCCCAGAATGAGGATGGTAATCGCCGCGCCACCGCCGTCGAATACCGTGCCTGCCAGCGTGACGATATAGCCGATAGCGGCAATCAGGAACGACCGGCGATCAATCACGATCGCCACCAACGCAAACAGAACCAACACGGCAAGAAGGCTGATGTAAGCCCCGGAAGATCCGTTTTTAAGCAGGCTGAGCGCAAGGGTGTTGACCAAAGCGGGGGCTGCGACGACATGCAGCCAGAACCCCTGTGCCGATCGGCGGGTGACACGGTGCGGGTCGCTCATGTCGAACACCATCGCCACGGTAAAAACCACCAACCCGACCAACAAGGTGATCCAGGCAAAAGGCCCGCTGTTCGACAACAAAAAGAAATCCGATAGGTCCGCCGGTGTTCCCGCCTGATTGGCCCCCAGCATCAGCGCAAGCGCGAAAATGCCCAGCGCGATCAAAGCCATGGCAAAGGGCACACGAAAGCGAAGCCAGTAAAGCGTGATGGCGATGGTGGTCAGCGCCAGCGGTAGCGGCAGACTGGATAAATCTTTCTGCGCGACCATGAAGGGTTGGGAAAACCACGCGGTCAGGCCGGCACCGGCATTGGCCGCAAACAAAACCGACAGGGCAATCGCCGGGGCGACCATGCGGCGACGGCGAATGAAATATTCCGACAGAACCCAGATCACCACAGCGGCTATCACCGCCGCGCCCGACACTTCGGTTTGAATATTCACGATCTGTCCGGTCAGCGATATTCCGGTCACAGCCGCCCAGCCCGAGGCCAGAATCAACAAACCCACGACGATGAAAATTTCATTGAAGCCGCGGAACAGTTCGAACGGTTCGTCCCCCGGTGACAGATCTTCGCGCGCCCCTCGACGGCTATCGGCCATGGCTGCCAAAGATGCCGCCTGTGCCTCGGACAGAAGGCCAGACCCAACAGCCGCGCGCAGATCGTCGTCGGAAATCATTTGCGGATCGTCTCCACCGTCAGATTACCATTGGTATAAACGCAGATATCAGCGGCGATCGCCATTGCCTTGCGGGCTACTTCCTCGGCACTCAGGTCGGTGTCCATCATTCCACGTGCAGCGGCCAAGGCGTAATTGCCGCCCGACCCGATTGCGGTGACGTCATGTTCGGGTTCCAACACGTCACCCGCGCCGGTGATCACGAAAATTTCCGCCCCGTCAGAAACGATCAGCATTGCTTCGAGTTTCTGTAGATATTTGTCGGTGCGCCAATCCTTTGCCAACTCCACGCTGGCGCGCGCCAACTGACCCGGGGTTGCTTCCAGTTTGGCTTCCAACCGTTCCAGCAGGGTGAAGGCATCCGCCGTCGACCCGGCAAATCCAGCGACCACGTCATAGCCACCGGGGGACAATCTGCGCACCTTGCGCGCGGTACCCTTGATCACGGTCTGCCCCAGAGACACCTGCCCGTCGCCCGCGATCACCACTTCGCCATCTTTCTTGACGCCGATGATGGTCGTGCCGTGCCATCCGGGGAATTTATCCTCTGTCATCGAACTCTCCTGTCATTGCCTGCATATATGTAAGTTGAAAAGCTAAGGCACAAGGGTAGTGCTTGCCCACGGTGATTACGATGGGTAGCTTCCCGCCATGAGCAGCGAAAAACACCTCGATTTTTATCTTGAACCCGACCTTCTGCGCAGCGCCCAAGCCGGGCAGCACAATTTTATTGGTAAGATTGTCGAAGTGGCTGAACAGGCCGGGTTCACCACGGGGTTCCATGGTAATTCCTTGCAAGATCGCAGCGCAATCCGCGACCGTCCCGGTTTTTCGATGCTTCACATGGACGAACCCGAAGGACCGCGCTCCCTGACCTTTCGCCGGGTTTACCATTACCCGTTCTGGCAAATCGAACCAACGACCAAGCGTTGGGATTGGCGGGTGGCACAGAAACGGTTCAATGCGAAAAAGGTTGATCCGAAAGAGGCGCATCGGTTCTATACCTTCTGGCGCAAACGTCTGTTTGTGAAAGCTGCGGAAAATCCGACACAGGAAGGATTTGTCTATGTGCCGCTGCAGGGGCGATTGACTGAACGTCGGTCGTTTCAAACCTGTTCACCGCTTGAAATGCTGGTTTCGACGTTGCAACACGATCCGTCCCGCCGGATCATCGCCACCTTGCACCCGAACGAATCCTATTCGGCTTCGGAAATGTCCAAACTGAACACGCTTACGACGCGTTTCCCGCGGTTGACGGTGCAAAAGGCAGATATGGTCGATATGCTTGGGCGCTGCGATTACGTGGTGACGCAAAATTCCAGCGCCGCCTTTAATGGCTATTTCTTTGGCAAACCTTGCGTTTTGTTCGCCCGGGTCGATTTTCACCATATCGCTGCAGATGTGTATACCGAAGGGCTGGATCGGGCCTTTGCAACGGTACAGGGCGAATTGCCTGATTTTGAACGCTATGTCTGGTGGTTCTGGCAGGAGATGTCGATCAATGCCGGTCGGCCCGAGGCCAAGAACAAGATCCGGCAGGCGCTGCGCCGAAATGGGTGGGCGTTGTAAGGCGCGTTGCCCGCCGCGCTGCCTTTCAACAAAAAAACCCTGGCGCAAGCACCAGGGTTTTTCGTCAATTCAGGATCTGTACCCGATCAGATCGAATCTTTGATCCAGCTTTGCAGCGCAGCTTTGGGGGCGGCACCAGCGCGGTTCGACACGACCTGACCATCCTTGAAGATGAACAGCGCCGGGATACCGCGCACACCCATGGCGGCGGCGGCGTTCGGGTTGCTGTCGACATCAACCTTGGCAATCTTGACTTGGCCTTCCATTTCGGCAGCCAGTTCTTCCAAAGCCGGGCCGATCTGCTTGCAGGGGCCGCACCATTCAGCCCAGAAATCCACCACAACGGGGATGTCGGAATTTTTAACTTCGGCGTCGAAGGTATCGTCGGTGACGGCTACGGTGGCCATTTGTTTTCTCCTGATAAATTGGGTTGCTGCAAACGTAGGTTTGGAACTACATATCGTCAAGTCGGGCAGGTGGACTCAAGGGATTGTGTCGTCAATGCCGCAGGTAGCGTCATCAGCCGTGCCGTACGGGTCCACAGGATTGCCGTCTGGACTTGATGATAGGGATAAATCTGAACCAAAGCATGGGCATAGGCCCCCATTTGCCGCAACAAGCCCAGTGGGCAGTCTTCGGGTTTTTCCGGCACGACGGCGTTGGTTTTGAAATCCACTGCCAGAATTGATTTTTTCGTGATGATCAATCTGTCGATTGTGCCGTGAATGCGCCGGTTGTTCAGGGCGGCAATCGTGGCGCTGACTGGAACTTCGGCCAATGCTTCGGCGCTGAACAACGGCAGCAGGTCCGGTTCGGTCAGTACCCTGACCACTTCAGCCAGCAAGGCTGGGATTTCGCCGCTTGCCGCCGCATCTGTGCCCCGTCCCAGCAATTTTTCGGCCAGACCTGGCCAATCGCTTTGAGGAACGTCGGGCATATGTTCCAGCAGCAGGTGAATTTGACGTCCACGCAATTTGGCGGCGTCTTCGTCCAGATTGTCTTCACCGGGCAATGCCTTGGCGCCGCCCAAGTCTGACGGGCTAAGGGTTTTCGGTATTATCCGTGGTACCGGGGCGGGCGCTTGGGCCCATCCGGGCAAATTGACCGTTTCGGATTTTTCGGGCTCGGGCACCGGCGCGGCCTCTCCGCTCCAATCGCCATGGCAGAGCCGCAGACCATCGCCAAACGCGAACGACTGTGCTTTGGCCCCCAACCGTTCCATCGCGGTGCCGATCTTTTCATACCAGCTTTGCCCGTCCTTCCCCAGATCACCAGCCGCCGCCACGATCAGCCATTTTTCGGCCCTCGTCATGGCAACGTAAAGCAGTCGGTCACGTTCCGCTTCTTCCGCGCTCAACCGTTTGTCGCGCGCGGCCTGCATGCGTTCGGGCATCTGGCCACTGACCGTGCGCCACATCACTTGGCCGTCGTCAGTCAGCACGTCATCGCGCAACTGCACGGTCCGCTTGGCGGTATCGGGCAGAATCACGATGGGCGCCTCCAGCCCCTTGGCGCCATGCACGGTCATCACCCTGATGCGATTCCCGGCGCTGTCCATCTGCCGCTTTATTTCCAGATCGTCGGTTTCCATCCATTGCAGGAACCCGATCAGGCTGGGAATCGCGCTGCGTTCAAAGGCCAGGGCCTGGGACAGAAACGCGTTGATCCCATCTTCGGCCTCTGCCCCCAACCGCGCCAGCAATTTGCGCCGGCCATCATGCCGGGTCAGAATGCGTTCGATCAGGTCATATGGGCGCATGTAGTCGGCACGGCTGCGCAGATCGTCCAGAACCGACATGACTTCGGGGATTTCCTCTCGCCTCTGCCGCAATGCCTGCCACAGATACTTTTCGCTACGCCGATGGGAAAAATCGAAAAGCTTCTGTTCGTTCCAGCCGAACAGCGGAGATTTCAAGGCAACCGCCAGTGAATAGTTATCTTCTGGCGTGGCGAGGAAATTCATCAACGCGGCCAGATCGCGCACCGCCAGTTCTGCCCCGACCTTCAGACGGTCGGCCCCTGCGATGGCCAGCCCCTGTTCCTTGCAAGCACGGATAATTTCAGCAAAGAGATCCGATCGACGCTGCACCAGAATAAGGAAGTCACCTTCGCTGACCGGGCGCATCTGATAATCGCCGCTATGTCCGATTTCCGCCGGAACAGTTTCTTTTTCGTCGATCATCCTTCGGATCTGACGCGCAATCCGTTCGGCCAGAAGGACCGAATGATG
Source organism: Thalassovita gelatinovora (assembly GCF_001458355.1). GTDB lineage: Bacteria > Pseudomonadota > Alphaproteobacteria > Rhodobacterales > Rhodobacteraceae > Thalassobius > Thalassobius gelatinovorus. The sequence goes on from NZ_CYSA01000015.1 coordinate 719,907, forward strand.
TTTCATCCCCAGCCGGTCCACCGGGCTGTCCCAATCGTCGTCTTCATCCTCGTCGGTTTTTTCTACCACCGGCCACAGATCGACCCGCCCCGGCATCCGGTCCTTGAAGGCCCGGTGTTCCGATCCGGTATGGAAACCCGAAGCTTCGCGGCCGCGAAACACCTCGTCGACCAGCGCCAGAATTGCCTGGGACGAACGGAAGCTGAATTGCAGTTCCATTTCGTTCAGTGGCCGTTCGGTCGTGGCAAGACGCTGGGCGAATTCGGCCTGCATCCGGTCGAATTCGCGCGGATCGGCGCCTTGGAAGGAATAGATCGACTGTTTCTTGTCGCCGACAACGAAAATCGTGCGCTCCACCTCGGATCGTGCCCCGGCGCCAGAGGTGAACTCCTGCGCCAACAGCTCTATCACCTTCCACTGTGCCGGGCTGGTATCCTGCGCTTCGTCGACCAGAATATGGTCGATACCGCCATCAAGCCGGTAAAGCACCCAGGCCGCGACTGCCGGGTTGGTCAGCAAATCACGCGCTTTCAGGATCAGGTCGTCGAAATCGAGCCACCCCATCTTCTGTTTGCGCGCTTCGTAGGCGGGCAGAAAGACACGGGCGAAATCCTGCAAGGCATGTGTTTTATGCGCCGCCGCCAGCGCCAGCCTTTTGGCCCGCGCATCTTCGACCCGGCGCATGAAGTCTTCAAGCCGGGGCAGAAGCGGACCCATCCCGGTTTGGGTTTTCTTGGTCGGAAAAGACCCTATCTTGGCCCCAAACGGGGATTTTGCACTTTCTCCGAACAGGAAAATGGATTCCAAAACCGGAAGGGCATTCAGGTCGAAGCGGGAAAGCAACCGCAGCTTATCCGCCGCCTTGACGTCATTCGCGCTCCCACCTTGCAGATGTGTAAGGACCCCTTGCAGCAGATCATCCTCATCGCCCAGAAATACCGTTGACCGTAATGTTTCTTCGTCGAAACCGGGATCAAGATCGAAAAGCGCCCGGCATTCATCCGGCCCCAAAGGGGTCTGTAACAAGACCCGTTGCTGTACAACCGAGGCAGTCAGGCTGTCGAAATCTTCGCCGGTGAAATGATGCGCTACGCGCCGGACCACCGCCGCATCCGGCCCATCAGCCAGATCCTGCACGATCTCAGCCCGCAAAAGCGATGCTGCGCGTTCTTCCATTTCGGCAAATTGCGGGCTGACCCGGGCTTCCAGTGGGAAACGCCGCAACAGAGAGGAGCAGAAGGAATGGATGGTCTGGATTTTCAGGCCGCCGGGCGTTTCGATGGCGCGGGCGAACAAGGTGCGAGCATTGCGCAGATCTTCGTCAGTGACAGGCCCGGCCACGCCCAGCGCAACCAACTGATCACGCAGCAGACCTGCATCCAGCATCGCCCATTCCCCCAACCGTTTGAACAGCCGGTTCTGCATCTCGCTGGCGGCGGCCTTGGTATAGGTCAGGCACAGGATGTGTTGCGGTTGCACCTTTTCCAACAGCAATCGCGCGACCCGGTCGGTCAAAACCCGCGTCTTGCCCGACCCGGCATTGGCCGATAGCCATGTCGAATGTTTCGGTCGTGCCGCCTGAACCTGTTTTTCGGTGGCTTCGTCACGGGTCATGTCAGATCCTCTGCTTGCGGGTCGGTGGTGACATCCCATTCGCCAAAGCGCGACAACTGATCATAGTCGGACGGGTCGGTATCCTTGAACAGGGCTCGCCGGGCGGTATATCCCTGCTCGGGTTGAAAATAGCTTTGGATCAGCGTTTCGAATTTGTCCCAGACCTGCTCGACCGGTTCTTCGTCCAGTGGTGCAGGGACTTCTTTCGGGGTCGATCCCAATCCGATGAATACCGCCTCGGCGACGTCCGCAGGGCCAATACCGGCAAAACCGCCGCGGGTGATCATCGCCGCTTCCAGCAACAGTTGTTTGTCGAAAATCCTTTGCTGCTTGGTGCTTGGTGGTGCCCCGGTTTTATAATCATAGACATGGGCGCGGCCTTGATCGTCCATGTCGATCCGATCAGCCTTGGCCGAAAGGGTGAATTCGACGGCGTCAAGGCGGACCTCGCCCTGTTCTTCGAAATACTTTGGCTCAGCGCGCAGCTGACGTTGTTTTTCGGTGCTTACGAACCAATCCGCAATGCGCACGATTCGTGCCGCCCAAAGGGCTCGGATTTCCGGCCAGGGCACGTTTTCAGCCAGTATTGTCTCAGCAATTTCATTCAGCCGCTGCGCCGTCAGTGCCCGGTCATCGGCGCGGACCTCGTGAATGAATTGTTCCAAAACGGAATGGGTGACGATCCCGCGCAGCAACGCATCGGGTGCGCGCATCAAAGGATCAAGCGGTCGCAACCGCAGCACATGGCGGGCATAGATCGCATAAGGGTCACGGATCAGCCGTTTGATTTCGGTGACCGACAATCGGTTCGGTCGCGCCATCACCGGCGGGCGCGGCGACGGGCGCGGCGCGGGGGCAGTTTGGCCCGGTTCTTCCAGTTGTCGCGCCATTGCCAGCCACGCGTCGCCGCGGTGACGACTGTCGCTCAGCGCCTTGTCCCCGCCCTGTTCCGGCAATCCGTTCAGAAGGTTGGTCATCCGGTTCAACCACCGCGACGGCACTGTTTCGGCATCATCCGATCGGATTGATCGGGTCAACCAGACCTGCGGTGCTCCGATCGCCTGCTGGAAATCATGCGCTGACAGCCCGATCCGCCGTTCCGGCAGCAACAACCCGGCGTCATGGCGCATTCTACGATTGAGCCAAGGATCAGGGGTCGGCATTTCCGGCCAACTGGCTTCGTTCAAGCCCCCCAGAATAACCAAGTCTGCCCCCTGAACCCGGGCTTCAAGCGTCCCCCAGATCAGGATCTTGGTATGTGGTTCATCGGGATTGCGCACTTCTGTCTGCGACAAGATTGCCCCGAACAGATCGGCATAATCGACGGATGACAGGATACCGCCATGTTCGGCCTCGTCCCGCAGCGTGTCCACCACGGACCGCGCCGCGATGCCGGCTTCCTTGTCCCAAAGCGTGTTGTTTCCGGTTGGGGCGCAGCCAGTGGCAATGATTTCGGACAGCTCGATATGGCGATCCACCTGATCGATCAGCGCCTTTGGCCCGGCCCCGTCCGTGTCAATGAAGGCCCCGATCAACCAATCCATCCACGATGCAGTGAACGGATCTTCGTGCAGGCTGGCCCAGATCCGCATTTGATCGGGATCTGGGAACGGCATGCCTTTGCGGCGGATATGCAATTCCAATTCGCGGGTCAGACGCAGATGTGCGCCGCGTTCGCCGCCCATATGGGTCAGCGGGTGCATCAACAGCGTCAGAAGTGATTCCGAAGTCAATTTGCGGTGAAACAGAGCCGAAACATGTCGCAGGAACCGCCCCGGTGCAGAAAGCTGCAACGGCGTTCCGGCGGAATCATCAGGCACGATACCCCATCGGTCCAGCGCCGAAGTGACCTGTCGCGTCAGCATCCGGTCGGGTGTGATCAGCGCCGATGTGATGCCTTCATCTGCGGCCTTGCGCAGACGCAGCGCGATGGCCAGCGCTTCGTCGCGCTGCGATGGCGCTTCGATCAGGGTCAGATCGGCACAGGCCCGATCCAGCCCGGTCAGTTCCGGGCCTTCCGCCAGCCAGCGGTCAGTGACCGGCGCCGGGCGCAGCGCCAAAGACACCAGCCGGTTACGCGCCGAACAAGGGGCGGGTGTGTCGGTCCAAGGTTGAACATCTTGCGGCCCGATGCCCAATTCATCCATCAGTTTTCGGAACCGGTATTGCGGATGATCTTCGGCGCTCAAGGCATCGCTCAAATCATCCCAAGCCGAAATCGGCATCTCGAAATCATACCCCGGCAGCACGAGCGCCCCTTGCGGCAATTTCGCCACCGCTTTCATCAGCGCCATCGTGGTGCCGCGCGATCCGGTCGATCCGGCGACGATCAACGGCTGTTGTGGCGGCTGTTCCTGCCATTCGTCGGTCAGCGCATTGACGATCATGCGTTGCCGGGTTTGTGCATCGGGGGTTTCCCCGCTGTCGCTGAAATAGTGCTGCACGATTTCCAGAAAACCAAGCGCACGTTTCCAGTGTCCTGATTCGTCGCTGACATCGAGGGTCTGCAATACATCTGGCTCGACCCCTTCGCCCTGCATTTCATCCATCAGATCGGCCAGACTGTCGGCCAGATCGTACAGCGATGCGCGGGGGGCCAGATCGGGTTGCTGGTCGAGAAGGCGCGACACCAACTGTGCGACTTCCAACCGGCGACGCAGCGGTGACACTGCAGCGGGGATATCGGCAAAGACACGGCCCTGCCCCGGGTCGGTCACCAACCCGATCTGCGGCAGAAGCCGCGCCGGACCGGTATCGAACAGATCACGAATCCGCCGCGCCATCCGTCTCGTGTTAACCATTAGCGTGGCTCTGGCAAGGTTCTGTGGCGGCGTATCTTCGTGACGTCGCAACATTCCCTCGACCAGCAGTTTCGGAAAATCCGTCCCCGGGGGCAGGCCAAAAACGCGGGGTTTTTCAGACCGATCAAACATCCCGATACCCCATCATCCTTTCAGCCAGCGCGATCCCTTCAGGACGGCCGACATCGCACCATTGACCGGGATAGCCGATCCCGAACAACCGACCTTCCGGCAACAACTGATCCCACAGCAGATTGAGAGAAAAAGCATCCTGTTCGATGCTGTGCAGCCGGTCTGGTTTCACGATTTGTGCCCCGCCAAAGATTGCCCCGGGTCCGCGGCGCAACCGGCCCTGATCATCGCTGAGGAAATCTCCGGTACCGCTATGCCCCAATGCCCGGTCGCGCGGAATGCAGATCAACAGCGCGTCCATCAGATCCGGGTCCCAGGCTTCGGCCAGTATCTGCAACGGGTTTGGCCCGGCCCATATCGCATCCGTGTTCAGCGTCATCACCGGACCGGGCCCCAGCAACGGCAACGCCGCGCGTAGCCCGCCTCCGGTTTCCAGAATGTCAGGGGATTCTTCGGAAAACCCGATATCGCGCCCGGCCAGATGGGTGCGCAGCATATCGGGCTTGTAATGCAGGTTGGCGACCACCTTTTTTGCACCATAGTCATCGACCAGATCCAGTGCGTGATCGATCAATGGACGATCCGCGACTTCGATCAACGGTTTGGGCCGGTCCGCCGTCAGCGTCCCCATGCGGGTTCCGAACCCGGCGGCAAACAACATCACAGGGTGCGGGCAGTCGCGCATTTTTGTTTCAGGTCCTGCAAATAGTCGGAAGTTGGTTTTGGAAGCGCATTCAACACGATTGGCTTGACCGGCACCAGCGCCGGATGATCCAGATCGCGCAGCAACAGGGCCCAGACCCGCGGGATCAGGTCGACATAATGGGCCTTACCGTCTCGCAGACAAAGCCGGGCAAAGACACCCAAGATGCGCAGATTGCGCTGCGCCCCCAGCACCGCATATGCGGTTTGGAAGGCAACTGGATCAAGCTGGTTATCCACGACATATCGCCGGATCATTGCGGTTTCTATTTCTGGCGGCACATCCCGGCGGGCATCTTGTAGAAGCGACACCAGATCATAAGCCCGGTGCCCGGCCATCGCATCCTGAAAATCCAGCAACCCGACCCGTGCAGTGCCATCGCGATCCGGCAGCCAAAGCAGGTTTTCGGCGTGATAATCACGCTGGATCAGAACAGAATGATCCGCCGCGTAGTGTTCAAGAACAGGCTCAAAGCTGGCGCGAAACACTTGTTCCGATGGATCGTTGCCGCCTTTGTACCAGGTCCATGCCAAGGCGGCCAAATCGGTCATCACCTCAGGCGAATACCGGGCGAGGTTTTGCGGCGGCCCCGCGCTATGCAGTCGGGTCAAAACATCGGTGGCAGCCTGATACAGGGGGGCTTCAAGTTCGGGGTGATCGGGAATGGCCCGTGCGAACAGGCCGTCGCCCAGATCTTCGAGGATCAGAAACCCGTTTTCGGCATCCTCGGCCCAGACCTGCGGCGCACTAAGGCCCAGGTCGGTCAGGTAATGCGCGATGGCAACGAAGGGGCGGATATCTTCGCCCTTTTCCGGCGGCGCATCCATCAACACGGCGGTTTCGCCATCGCGGTGCAGCCGTTCATACCGGCGGTTCGAAGCGTCCCCGGCAAGCGGGCTGCGTAGGGCCCCGGCCCAATCAGAGCCAGCGATGAAATCTTCGGCCAGTTTTGTCCGTTCGATCACGCTGCGATCCCTTCCAGTTTGCTGTCCCACTTGTCGTCGCTCCAGTCGAAGGCGACGCGACGGGTTTCTTCGCCCGTGACCTCGAACGACAGGCTTAGTGCATTTGCCGGGGTCAGTTCGCCCAGCCGGTCCGGCCATTCGACAAGGCAGATCGCGCTTTCAAAAGCATCTTCCAATCCCAGCTCGACCGCTTCATCCGGGTTGCTTAGCCGGTACAGATCGCTGTGCCAAATCTCGGCCGTTTTGCCGTCATAGACCTGCACCAGAGTAAAGGTTGGCGATGGCACATCCTCGGGTTCGGTCAGCAATGATTGGATCAGGGCGCGGGCGAAATGAGTTTTCCCGGCCCCGATCCCGCCCTGTAGCAGGATCACGTCGCCGGGGTGCAAGCGTGCAGCAACTGCCCGCGCCAGCGCAGCGGTTTTGTCCGGTGTTTTCAGGTCTATGATGCTGGGGTGGATGGCCATGCCCGGAGATTACCCGTAAGCGCCGCCGCTGCAAGTCGGTTCAGGCGCTGTCGACCAATTTCGATTGCATTCCGGCCTGTTGACCAAAATCAAACTGAACCATCGTAGCGCCGCCCCCGATCCGTTGTGCCCTTGTGGTTAGATAGGTACCGTCTTTCAGGCGGATCAAAACCTTCTGATCGCAATTCGGCGAGGCGTTGGTGACCAATTGCGCGATTTCGTCCCAGCGTGGTGAAGGCAGGCTCGCGGCTTTCCATAGTCGCACCGATTCCGTGATCGATGGTTCAGTAAGCCCATGGTCCGGTTCGGTTTTCCAAATTTCGCAATACATGTCATTACAGAAATACATAGACCCACCAGAAGAAAAAACAGCAACCGCCAGATCCAAATGGTCCAACACGGATTGGTTCAATTCCAGATCGGCGCGAAAACGGCGGGTCAGTGACATTTCGGCGCTGATATCTTCGAACAAAAAGGCCATCGCACCGTCCGGATGTGGTCTGCCGCTTACCCGATAGGTCAACCCCGAAGGCATATGCCATGTTTCCAGATAGTTGCCATCGCTGGTGGCATCGATCAAGTCGTCCATTTCTTCCAGCCATGAATTGTAGTTCTTCGGTTCCGGCATGGTCTGATTGTCGCGCAACCGGTTAAAAAAAGTGTGCAGGCTTGGCCGATTGGACAGAAAATCCACTGACAAATGGGTCAAATCCGTCAAAGCTGGATTGAACAGCGCCAATTCACGTTTGCGATCAAATATAGCCAGACCGATCGACAGTTGCGCAAAGGTCTTGGTCAAAGTCTGCACGAAATTGCGCTGCGCGACCTCTGCTTGTACCACAGCGTTGATATCGGTGGCATAATGCATGGTAAACTTGCCTGTCAAAACCGATGTCACGTCATACCATAATTGTTCAGACCCTTCCTTGAGCGTGACTGACATCCGTTTACGTGAAGACGGCGGTGGTTTGCTTCCGGTCAAGTCGAACAGTGGTTCAAGACCCTCCGCGTTCGCCCCCAGACAGGCCCGTACCAGCATTTCATAAGCGGAATTTGCCCATCTGATCTGACCTTGGGCATCGGATTGCCAGATCGGATAGGGCGACCCCTGAACCGCGCTGTTGAGTGTATCAATCTGGGTTTCCCAGATCCGGCGCTGATGGAGATCAGCTGCCGATCGAGTTTGATCGGGCGTTTTATCAATAAGGCTGACACGGGTCAGGCCATGAATATCCTCGATCAGGACAGTAGATTTTTCTCGAACGTCGTCTGATTCCAACGTGATCGGATTGCCGGATAGGTTGGGTGGCGGCGCGACGGGAAAATCAGGAAAGCGCGGGCTAAGCAGCTTTGCCAGTTGATACCAATCGGCACGATCGCCTTCGGCCATGTCCAACAGGTATTCACCACTGTCACAGGCATTCAGCAGGTCAGACCCGCTGTAAAGAAATCTGGTATCATTCTTGGTGGCGATATCCGAAACGGGGGGCTCCGCGTCGGGTTTCATAACGAAACGAAAAGTAACTGCGGCACCAATCAGCGAAATAGCGAAAATACCGAAAACACCCTGTAATTCGAGCATGGTACACCTGTTGAAAAGCATCCACAGGTTGCGTAGAATTGGTTAATAATCACTTAAGATGAAATCTTCATATTTCCAAAGGCCGATTTTCACCAGAAGGAATGGCATTTTCGTTACTTTGCGCATCGATTTTCCAGCGCGACCAGACGGCTTCGACGATTGCCCCACATCTATCGGAATGAACGCCGGATGACCGGTGTGGGTCGCGTCCATTGGCGAAACTCAACTCTGCCCCCGACCGTTCCAGCAGAGTCTTTGCTATGAAAAGACCAAGCCCCATACCTTCGTATTCCGGTCGTTTCGTTGTGCCTTCTCCACCGCGCCGGCGGCGCATGAACGGGTCGCCGATCCGTCCGATCAAGTGGGGCGGATAGCCCGCGCCGTCATCCATGATGCGGACGCGGATTTGGTTTTCGTTCCAGCCGGCTTCGACCCAGACATTTTCTGCGGCAAAATCGACCCCGTTCTGGATCAGATTGCGCATCCCGTGGATGATCTCAGGTCGACGCAGAATCGAAGGCTGCGATTGCGCATCCAGCCCGTCCGCTATTTCGAAATGCAGCGCCTTGCCACGTTCCAGATGCGGATCCGCCGCTTCGCGCAGTACTGCCATCAGAGGTGCCTGACGCAAGTGCAGATCATCCTTACCGGCCTGCCCCATCGACCGCATGATATCACGGCAGCGATCAGCCTGTTCCCGGATCAACCGGGCGTCTTCTTGCAGTTCGGGCCGATCTTCCAGATCTTCGATCAATTCGGCGCTGGTTAGCTTGATCGTCGCCAGAGGGGTGCCCAACTCATGCGCAGCAGCCGCCACCACCCCGCCGATATCAGTCAGTTTTTGTTCTCTGGACAGCGCCATATAGGTCGCCTGCAACGCATCGGACATCGCGTGCATTTCAACCGTGACCCGGCGCGAATAGGCGCCCAGAAACACCACCGCGATCACTGTGGCGATCCAGTTGCCGAAAACAAAAATATCAGGGACCCGCAAAAGAAATCCCTGTTGAGTTCTGAGAGGAAGATGGAATTCTGCCAACAGCGTTACCGCCAGAATCGCAGTTATACCCAAAAACACAGTCGAGCGCAGCGACAGCGTTGAAGCCGATACCGTGACCGGCCCGAGGATCAGGATCGAAAATGGATTATGCAACCCACCGGTAAGGTACAAAAGCAGCGATAGCTGAAGCAGATCGAAAAATACCATCAACAGGTTTTCTGTTTCCGTCAGCCGTTTGTTTTCAGGAAAAATGAACATTGCGATCAGGTTGCCGAGTACCGAAACGGAAATGACCGACAGACAAAGGCTGATTTCCAATTGCAGGTCGAAAAAAATCTGTGCAACGAAAATCGCCGTCAACTGTCCTGCAATGGCCGCCCATCTGAGTAAGGTAATCGTGCGCAGCTTGATCCAGTTGCCGCGCTCGCTTCCCTTGAGTACTTTGAATGTCGTTTCTGCCATGTGCGACTTCGTCCCGTTGAATTTCTGTGCTTAGTGTTAAATATGCAGGAAAGACCAAACAATACACCGTTCCCGGACCAAGGATACCATCATGAACCGTACATTTGTCGCGTCGATTTCGGCTGTTGCCGTCGCTGCCCTGTTGGGGGCAACTTGGTATGTGACATCCGGCTCGGGTCCGGATGATAAATATGCCGATTGCCGTATCGGCGCAGTTGCTGGGGGAACCAAGATTGGCGGGCCGTTCACTCTTGTCGACGAAACCGGCAAGACGGTTACCGACAAAGACGTGATCGACAAACCCACCTTGCTCTATTTCGGTTATACTTTCTGTCCGGATGTTTGCCCGCTGGACAATGCGCGCAATGCCGAAACGATCGAAATACTGGAAAACCGGGGCAAGATCGTGAAGCCGGTATTCATTTCCATCGACCCCGACCGTGACACGCCGGAATTGTTGGCCGATTTTACCGGTTACCTGCACCCGCGCATGATCGGGCTGACCGGCACTCCGGAACAGGTGAAAGCCGCCAGCCAAGCCTATCGTACCTTTTATCAGAAACAGGAACCCGAAGCGGGAGACGAAGATTATTACCTGATCGATCATTCAACCTTCACCTATCTTGTGTTTCCTGACGACGGCTTTGTGGAATTCTTTCGCCGCGATCTGGAACCGGAACAAATGGCTGACAAGGTTCAGTGTTTTCTCGATGCGCATGGTTAGGCCGGGATAGTTTGACGCTGGCCATCCCGCGCTATAATACCAATCAAACCGTGGTCGCGCGACGTTGGAGGATCCACATGGCTGAGCTTTCTCACGAAATCGGCGAAGACAAATCGCTCTTGATCGTCGATGACGATGAACCGTTTCTGAAACGGTTGGCGAAAGCCATGGAAAAACGCGGGTTCGAAGTGGAAACCGCCGGTTCCGTCGCTGCCGGCAAAGCTATCGCCACCGCTCGCCCGCCGGCCTATGCTGTCTGCGATTTGCGTTTGGAAGACGGCAATGGGCTGGACGTGGTCGAAGTGCTGCGGGAAAAACGCCCGGACAGCCGGATCGTGGTGCTGACCGGCTATGGTGCCATCGCCACCGCTGTTGCGGCGGTCAAGATCGGGGCGACCGATTACCTTTCGAAACCCGCAGATGCCACCGACATAACCAATGCGCTGCTTGCCGCCGACGATGAAATGCCACCGCCGCCGGAAAACCCCATGAGCGCGGATCGCGTGCGCTGGGAGCATATTCAGCGGGTGTACGAACTTTGTGATCGCAATGTCAGCGAAACCGCCCGGCGTCTGAACATGCACCGCCGGACGTTGCAGCGCATCCTGGCCAAGCGCAGCCCGCGCTGAACACCTCTGAAACATTTGCGCCATCCGTGAATGTTTCCCCAAGTCTGGGCCGACGCACATATGGGCCTCGAAAATCGGGTTTCGCGTCATTGCTGACGACAAAATAAGATATTGGGCCAAGCGCAGGCTTTATTGCCTTCATGATTGGGAAATATTCATTTCCGACCCAAACGTCACAGATGATCTACCGAATCTTACCGTTAGATCTGACCGATGCCTTCGGATCGTAGATTGGGTTTGCCGCAAACCTGACGGCTTGGGCCGATTCACGGCTGCCCAATCTCTGCACTGCCAACAAGCTGATAATGTTCGCAGAATGGTCTGAGAACGACCTTAAACTTTAGTTTATCCCGGGTTCATCCACCCTGGGTTCAATGGGATGACAGCAAAAGACATGGTTCGTTAACCTGAGTTCCGGTCACATCGGTTCGGAAAACAGACAGTTAAAAAGGATCACCAAAATGTCCCACGGCGACAACGAACACTTCATTTTCACCTTTGGCGCAAACAATGAGATCATCGCTGTTTCCGAAGTCGATTCTGAGGGCCACGAACAGAACAATCAGATAGAGGCCAACGAAACTTACGAATTGCTTGGTGATGGTCACGTGGTCAGAACCGAAGCCGAAGACGGAGGGAGTTCAACCACGACCTATGAACAGGACCCGGTTACCAATCTGTGGTTTGAAATCAGCGCATCCGACACAGAAAGCGAAGAAGACGGGACCGACAACAGCGGCTATGGCGTGGGTCAAGGCGACCGATATATCTTTACGTTCGACGCTGCAGGTACAACCGTCACCGGTCTGAGCGAAGTGCATGATAATGGCTATGTCGAACCCGAATGGATTTCGCCGAACGAAACTTACCAGGTTTCTGGTGATTACGTTGTCGAATTCGAAACCGAACATAACCTCCAGGAATGGACGATCTACCAACTCGAAGCCGGGACCGGTCAATATGTCGGTGTGGCCGAAGGCTATGGCGCCCTGGACATGACCACGCTGGCCGACACGGTGACCGCCGCTGCGACCAGCACCGAATATCAGCGCGAGGACAACGACGACTATTACGAAGATTCCGGTGACGATGATTCTTTCCATGGTGAGGATGGCGACGACGGCGACGATTACTATCACGGCGGCGAAGGACATGACGGCGTCACCTATATCGGTACCACCAACACCCATGTCGATCTGCATCTGAACGAAGCACAGAACACCGGTCACGGCTATGACCATTTCGACGGGATCGAAGACATCGAAGCAGGTGAAGGCGATGACCACCTGGAAGGCAACGAACAGCGAAACCATCTTAACGGCAATAGCGGTGATGATCATCTGGCGGGCTGGGAAGAGGACGATTCGCTGGAAGGGGGCGACGGCCATGACACGCTGGATGGCGGTGATGGCAATGATTCGCTGAACGGTGGGAGTTCCGAAAACGACTTGGCCGACCACATCTATGGCGGTTTGGGCAATGACAGCATCGACGGCGGACATGGCAACGACGCGTTGCACGGTGGTGAAGACGACGACGGGATTGTTGGCGGGTTCGGGTCGGACACTATGGCCGGCAACCAAGGCCATGACCACCTAGACGGGCAGGCGCTTTCGGATTTGATGTTCGGCGGCGAAGGTGACGACTATCTGAATGGTGGTTTCGGGTTCGACCGGATGAACGGTGGTACCGGGGCCGACCAGTATTTCCATCTTGGTGTCGAAGATCACGGATCAGATTGGATTCAGGACTATAATGCTGCTGAAGGCGATGTGCTGCTTTTTGGCAATGCGCAGGCCACAGCCGACCAGTTTCAGGTTAATTTCATCGAAACGCCATTTGCCGGTCAGGTGGATGTCGAGGAAGCTTTCGTCATATATCGTCCAACCGGGCAAGTTATGTGGGCTCTGATCGACGGTGCTGAACAGGATCAGATAAATGTGGTTATCGGTGGGGAAACCTTCGACCTGCTGGCCTGATCCTGCATGGGCAGCCTTCGGGCTGCCCTTATCATCGACTGCAATTGGCTGGCGTAGACACGCCGATAGTAGACAGCCCTTATGCCAACGCCGCGCCACCTTGGGGAAACAGTCATGGGTGGTGTGGTCGGCTACGCAGTAACGGGTGTCAAAATGACAGTGCCATCTCAGCAGTCCTGCAGCAACGCTGCGACCCGGTCAGTGTAATCATTGCGCGCCTCGACCGGGGGACGCAGGCGTATCGCCAGGCCCTCGATCACATTCGAGTCGGGTTTGCCGAATAACTTGTTTGCCTCGGCCATGGTGAAACCGGCGATCTGGACCGCTTCCATCCAGGCGCTGATGCGGTCTGCCTTCTTGATCTGTTTCTTCACTACTGCGGGGATCGCTGCGGGCAGGCCAAAGCGGATATGAATCGCCGCGGTCAACCGTTTGTCCAGAACTTCATATTCGGGACCGATCGCCGCCTTGACCGGTGAAATCATATCGCCGATGACATATTCCGGTGCATCATGCAGCAGCGCGGCCAGTTGCCATTTGACCGGTGCTTGCGGGGTCATGCGGGTATAAAGCTGTTCCACCAGCAGCGAATGTTCGGCTACGGAATAGGCAAAGTCCCCCTGGGTTTGACCGTTCCAGCGCGCCACAAAGGCCAGTCCGTGCGCGATGTCTGCGATCTCGATATCCATCGGGGTCGGATCCAGCAGATCCAGCCGACGACCAGACAACATGCGTTGCCATGCGCGGGGTTGTTTTGCGGCCATATATACACCTCGTGATCTTCCGGGCTTGAGTAACGGGTGAACTTGATTCACGCAACGCGACAGCCTTTTACCTCAAGAAGGTGTAGAGGGGTGATCCAGAAGGCGTAGAAAACCAATCGCACATTGTGTGAAAAGGGGTCGAATGTTATCTGCCTTGCAAACATGATTGCAAGGAGCCGTCCAGATGGCAAACAACTATATTGTAAAAGACATCAATCAGGCAGAGTTCGGCCGCAAAGAGCTGGACATCGCTGAAACCGAAATGCCGGGCCTGATGGCCCTGCGTGAAGAATACGGCGACAGCAAGCCACTGAAAGGCGCGCGGATCGCTGGATCGCTGCACATGACAATTCAGACCGCGGTTCTGATCGAAACGCTGGTGGCGCTGGGCGCCGACGTGCGCTGGGCATCATGCAACATCTTTTCGACCCAGGACCACGCTGCTGCCGCGATTGCTGCGACGGGTACGCCGGTGTTTGCCATCAAGGGCGAAACACTGGAAGAATACTGGGATTACGCCGACCGCATTTTCATGTTTGATGAAGGTGGCTGCAACATGATCCTCGACGATGGCGGCGATGCGACGATGTATATTCTCGTCGGGGCACGGGTCGAAGAAGGTGAAACCGATCTGATCGAAACCCCGACCTCGGAAGAAGAAGTCGCCTTCTTCGCTCAGATCAAGAAACGCATGAAGGAAAGCCCGGGCTGGTTCGTCAAGCAGCGTCACATGATCCAAGGCGTGTCCGAAGAAACCACCACCGGCGTACACCGCTTGTATCAACTGATGGAAAAAGGCCACCTGCCCTTCCCTGCCATCAACGTGAACGATTCTGTCACCAAGTCGAAATTCGACAATAAATATGGCTGCAAGGAATCGCTGGTCGACGGCATCCGCCGCGCCACCGACACCATGATGGCCGGCAAGGTTGCCTTGGTCTGCGGCTACGGCGATGTCGGCAAAGGGTCCGCCGCATCGCTGCGCGGTGCCGGTGCCCGGGTGAAAGTGACCGAAGTCGATCCGATTTGCGCCCTTCAGGCCGCGATGGACGGGTTCGAGGTGGTCACGCTGGAAGACGCGGTATCGAGCGCCGATATCTTCATCACCACCACCGGCAACAAGGACATCATCCGCATCGAACACATGCGGGCGATGAAAGACATGGCGATCGTCGGTAATATTGGCCATTTCGACAATGAAATTCAGGTCGCAGCCCTGAAGAACCACAAATGGACCAATATCAAGGACCAGGTGGACATGATCGAAATGCCATCCGGCGCACGGATCATCCTGCTGTCCGAAGGCCGTTTGCTCAATCTGGGCAATGCCACCGGCCATCCGTCCTTCGTGATGTCGGCCAGCTTCACCAATCAGGTTCTGGCACAGATCGAATTGTTCACCCGCGGCGACGAGTATCAAAACGAGGTCTATATCCTGCCCAAGCATCTGGATGAAAAAGTCGCCCGCCTGCATCTGGACCGGATCGGCGTCAAACTGAGCAAACTGAGCCAAGAGCAGGCCGAATATATCGGGGTCAGCCCCGAAGGCCCGTTCAAGCCGGAACACTACCGGTATTGAGCTGATAACCAGTCCTGAGAGTTGATAAAAACCCCGCCATATCTTGGCGGGGTTTTTATCTATCAGGTGGGTCTACGCTGCTTTCGCAAGACCGGTCAGCGCGAAATCCTACGCCACAGGTCTGCCGATGGGGAAATTCGCTCAAATTTTCCCTTTGTGCATGATGGCAACACGTCTACCCTGCGAACGCATCTGTATGGGACAGAAATTGCCTTATTGCTAAGCCGGAACGGCGGGAGTGAATTTATGGGAAAGCGGGACGACCTGATCGTGCAATATGCCGACGATCTGAAAAATAAATGTGGAATGGATCCGGATATGGATCTGCTGACCAAGGTGACCATCGGATGTGGCCCGGCGATCTATAACGCCGATGCGTCGACCGTGGCGGCGACGCAGGAATCTGAGCTCGAAACGGTCAAGACCAACTTCTTGATCAAGAAGCTTGGATTGGAAGACGGCCCTGACTTGATGGCGGCGATCAATTCGGTGATCGAAACTTATGGCCGTTCCGAGCGTAACAAATACCGCGCTGTGGTCTATTACATGCTGACCAAACATTTCAAAAAAGAAGCCATTTACGGCTGATCCGGATGAATTCGGAACATCGCCCCGGTCGGTATCCGGGGCGGTTTTCAATCGCGCCCTGATCCTGCGGCAAGGCTGATTTCGCCGCGCCCTTCAATCCATCTGTCCAGCAGGGCAAGGCCGGCGGCGATGTCGTGATCTTCGATCACGCGTGTCAGATCCTTTATCACCTGCGCCATTTCGATTTCCGAAAGCCGCCCTTCCTGCGCCCGCATGATCTTGGGGTGCGGTGTGGTAATCATATCGCGACTGATCAGCAGTTCTTCATGCAGTTTCTCACCCGGGCGTAGCCCGGTATAGGTGATGGCAATATCGCCGTCGGGATTGGCATCGGATTTCACGCTCAACCCGGCGCCTTCGATCATATGCCGGGCCATTTCGTCTATTTTCACCGGTTCCCCCATATCGAGCACCAGTACATCGCCACCCTTGGCGATGGACCCGGCCAACAGAACCAGCCGCACCGCTTCGGGGATGGTCATGAAATAGCGTGTCACATCGGGATGGGTGACCGTAACGGGCCCCCCGTGCGCGATCTGATCCTGAAACAGAGGCACGACAGAGCCTGAAGAATTTACCACATTGCCGAAACGCACCATCGAAAACAGCGTGTGTTGCGATCGTGACGCGAAATCCTGCACGATCAGTTCGGCCATCCGCTTGGTGCAGCCCATCACGCTGGTCGGGCGTACCGCCTTGTCCGAAGATACCAGCGTGAACCGCCCCACCCCGGCGCGGCGCGCCTCGTCCGCCAGCACCCGGGTGGCCATCACGTTGTTGCACAATCCCTCGACGATATTCGCTTCTACCATCGGCACATGTTTATAAGCGGCTGCATGCAGCACCACGTCAATCTTGTAATATTCCAACACGTGGCGCAGCAAAGGCCGGTGGAAAACCGACCCCAAAACCGGCGTGATCTGGATCGAACTTTGTAACCCAGTCAGTTCCTTGTCGATTTCATACAGCGCAAATTCGCTGTGATCCAGCAACACCAAAGCCGCCGGTTTGCAGGTCAGCAACTGGCGGCAGATTTCCGATCCGATCGACCCGCCTGCCCCGGTGACCAGAATGCGCTGACCTTGATAGGTGTCGCTGACACCCGGCAGTTCTTTTTCCAGCCGATTACGGTTCATCAACCCATGCAATTGCCGGTGTGACAGGTTGCGCGTCGATCCACCGTTTTCCAACAATTCGGCAAAGGAAGGCAGCGCTTGTACCTCGCAGCCCAGATCGCGAACCTTGCGTTCGATCCGCACCAATTCCGGCTGACTGACCGACGGCATTGCCAGAACGACCCGGTCAATCGCCTGTGTTGCGATCAGGTCGGGCAGTTGCACCGGGGAATAGACCATCAGCCCGTAGATGGTCAGGCTTTGCACGGTGGGATTGTCGTCAACGAAACAAACCGGTTCCACCGTTTCGTCGGTGGCAAGTGCAGCCGCCAGTTGCTGGCCGGTGCGCCCCGCACCATAGATCAATATCCGCTGCCGTTTGCGACCATACCGATAGGCCCGCGTCACCACATCCAGCAGAATTTGCCGGGTTGCCACGCTCAGAATTAGAAAACTCATCGCGAAAATCACGTTCCCCAGCGGGGTCAGTGGTGTCGCTGGTACCATCTGCATGACTGCGCCGAAGATTGCCATCGACCCAGCAATGGCAGCGCTTTGGGCTACGCTGCGCATCTGAAAGGCGATCAGCCGCACCCGGTGCAACCCGATCATTGCTGTCATGGCGATCCCTGTCGCGGCCATGATCAGCATGTAAGGTGCGATGGCGAACAGAAGCGGCAGGTTGGGCCATTGTGCCCGTGCAATCAGATGGGACCCGGCAAATGTGATACAGATCAGGATCGCATCCAACGTCAGCATCATAAACGATTTTCGGGTCCGGGGCAGGCGGTTCAACTGAGTGAACATGCGATTCAGAACGGCTGTCTTAAGGTTTTTTAACAAGTTCCGGTATTCCCGTTCCGATCCCTATCCATCAGGGAATCTTTGCCTGCGCTCGACACTATGTTGCAACCTGAAGGCGTTGGCAAATCGTGGTTGGTATTAGGAGTTCTGCAATACCGCAAACATGAAGCGTGCGTAAAACCTAGCCAACTTGCTTGCTAATTGGTCACTAAAAAAATGTGACCAAGCTGTAATATCTTGGGCAACAGCCCGCCGATGCGGTTGCCGTTAAGCGATCAGGTTGCAGAACGGATGCTGGACACAACCGGCTGTGACGCCTAGGAAAGCACTAATCTTGATTTAAGGGTTTGGGATGCGATGACACGTTCTCTTTTTGGTACAGACGGTGTGCGCGGGCGGACCAACAGTTTTCCGATGACGGCTGAATTGGCAATGAAGCTGGGTGCGGCAGCAGGACGCTATTTCCGTCGTGACAAGCAGGAACACCGTGTGGTGATAGGTAAGGATACCCGCCTGTCGGGGTATATGCTGGAAAATGCGCTGACCGCCGGGTTCACCTCGACCGGTATGAATGTTCTGTTGTTGGGACCGATGCCGACCCCGGCAATCGGTTATCTGACCCATTCGATGCGTGCGGATGTCGGCGTGATGATTTCGGCCAGCCACAACCCGGCCTATGATAATGGCATCAAATTTTTCGGGCCCAACGGTTTCAAACTGTCAGACGAAGCCGAAATCGAAATCGAGCGTATCCTGAACGACGGTGTGACCCTTGCAGCGCCGGAAAATATCGGTCGCGCCAAACGGATCGACGATGCGCTTGGCCGCTACGTGGAATACGCCAAGACAACCTTCCCGAACAAGCTGCGTCTGGATGGTCTGCGGGTGGTGCTGGATTGCGCCAATGGGGCCGCATACAAGGCGGCACCGGCGGTTTTGTGGGAACTGGGTGCTGAAGTGGTGCCCGTCGGTGTCAACCCGAACGGTCGCAACATCAACGATGGCTGCGGATCGACCGACACTGCGTTGGCAGCAGCCAAGGTTCGCGAAACCCGTGCCAATCTGGGTATCTGTCTGGATGGCGACGCGGACCGGGTCATTATTCTGGATGAAAATGGTATCCCTGCCGATGGCGATCAGATCATGGCGTTGATTGCGTCGATCTGGAAACGCGACGGGGCTTTGGCGGGCGACACTCTGGTGGCGACCGTTATGTCGAATCTGGGGTTGGAAAAGTACCTGTCGGGGCAGGGGATCGCGCTGGAACGCACTGCGGTCGGTGATCGCTACGTGGTCGAAAAGATGCGAGACAAGGGATTCAATCTGGGCGGTGAACAGTCGGGCCATATCGTGATGACCGATTACGCCACGACAGGCGATGGTTTGATCGCGGCGCTTCAGTTTCTGCGCGCGATGGTCGAAAGCGGCAAGAAAGCAAGCGACCTGGCCCGGGTTTTCGAACCTGTTCCGCAGATTCTGCGTAATGTCCGCTTTTCGGAAGGCCAAACGCCGCTGGATTCGGATTGTGTGCAGCAGGCCATCGCTGATGGCGAAAAAAGCCTCAATGGCGATGGCCGGTTGCTGATCCGCAAATCCGGCACCGAACCTTTGATCCGGGTAATGGGCGAAGCCACCGATCAGGCGCTGTTGGACGAGGTGATTACCTCGATCTGTTCTGCCGTTGAAACAGCCTGCTAGGGCAGAACAGAGCCTTTTTCGGGCTTAGAACAGCGTCAGAATCACACCCATTATGGTACAGCCGATGGTGGCGTAACCGCCATCAATAAGGCTTAGCAATCGCGGACGACCGGCAAAGGTGTAATTGGTGACGACCCACGGCGTGACCAAGAACAACCCGATCCCCAGACCGGCCACCACACCTTTGGCCGGACTGTCGATTCCGGCCAGCGAAAAGATGTGGCGCATCATGCCCGCAACGATCACCGCACAGACGAAGGAAACGATATAAGGCATCGGATTCGACCGGTTCTTGGGTTGACCATTTTCGCCCAGCTCCACACCCGACGCCGCCATCCAAGCCTTGGCGTTCACCATGTACCAGATCGCGCCAAAGGCATAGCTGGCAAGCGCGGCCACAAAAACGTTCAGAAATTCCATAAATCCCTCTCCTGTTCGCAGGTTTTCGCGTCGGAAAGGTGCCTTATCCGTTCTGACAAAGCTACTGCGATATACCGGCCATATCGCAGATGACGGCCCATTCCTGGGCCGTCACGGGTTGCACCGAAAGACGGGAATTTTTCACCAAAACCATATCGGACAGGCGTTCATCGGTTTTGATCTGATCCAGCGTCACCGCGTTTTTTACCGGGCAGACCGCTTTTATATCCACGCATTCCCAACGCGGGTCATCGATGCTACTGTCGGGATGCGCCTCGGCGCAAATCTCGACAATGCCGACAACCGCCTTTTCTTTCTGCGAATGATAGAAAAAGCCGCGATCACCCAGTTTCATTTCGCGCATGAAATTACGCGCCTGATAATTGCGCACGCCATCCCATTCCTCGCCTGTTTCGCCCTTGGCCATCTGATCATCCCAGCCCCAGGTAGAAGGTTCGGATTTGAACAGCCAAAAGCGCATCAGCCGATAACCTTTTTCCATTCGATCAGTTCGACCGTATCGAACAACCCGGCATTGGCATAGGGATCTTTGGCGGCCCAATCTTCGGCGGCGGCCATATCTTCGACGTCCAGAATGACCAAAGATCCGGCCATTTCGCCCCCAACGATCAGCGGGCCAGCCTGAATCACCACACCGGTTGCGTCGATATAGGCCAGATGATCGGCTCGGTTGGCCTTGCGAATTTCCAACGCACCGTCTTTGTCACGGGCGATAAGGGCTACAAGCATTTATTCCTCCTTCAAGGGTCGGGACAGTAACATTTCCATTGCTTGGCTTAATTGCAGCCGGCCATCCAGCAGCGCGACAACCGCTTCGGTGATCGGCATGTCGATCAACATGACCCGCGCCCGGTCCAATACGGCGCGGGCAGTGGCGGCACCTTCGACGGTGATGGTGGGATCAAAGGTTTCCCGTCGTCCCAATGCCAGACCGAAACGATAATTGCGGGACTGTTCCGAAGTGCAGGTCAAAGCCAAATCGCCAAACCCGGAAAGCCCTGCCAAGGTCTCGGGGCGTGCCCCAAGCGCCAGCGCCATACGCTGCATTTCGGCATAACCGCGCGTCATCAGTGCCGCCCGAGCGCTTTCGCCCAGCTTTGCGCCCATGACAGCGCCCGACGCGATCGCAATCACGTTCTTTACCGCGCCACCCAATTCGGCACCTGTGGTGTCGACGGTGCGGTAGATTCGCAGATTATGCGTGGATAGGCTCTGTTGTAGCCGCCGACTGGTCGGGCGATCGCGGCAGGCCAGCGTCAAGGCCGTGGGCAGACCGCGGGCAATATCAATGGCGAAGCTGGGGCCGGTCAGGATCGCCGGCAATGCCGAAGGAATCACTTCCTCGATGACACCGACCGGGCCCAGCCCGGTGGATAGCTCAACCCCTTTGCAACAGGCCACCAAAGGCCGGCCGCCAAGTGCCAGCTTGTGCAGCACCAGCATGTCGCGCAGCCGCTGCATCGGTGTGGCCAGCAGAATCGGGATTTCCGCAGCAACAGACTCTAATTCGGTAATAACACGCAAGGTGTCGGGAAATTCCACACCGGGCAAGCGTCGGGCGTTTTCGCGCGTCTGCTCCATTTCCGCGGCATGGTTTGGGTCGCGCGCCCAAAGCTGCACTGGCTGACCGGTTGCGGCCAGCGAAATCGCCAACGCTGTACCGAACGCCCCAGATCCTGCAACCGCAATCATGCCTTGGCTCCTTTTTTTCCCGATCCAAGCAGAGCGGGGGCCTGTTTGTCCAGCGGCCAGCGCGGCCGGGCGACCAAAGTCATGTCATCAAAGTGCCCCAACCGGAACCTTTCCAGCCCGGCATAGGCGATCATCGCCGCGTTGTCGGTACACAGTGCCAGCGGCGGCGCGGTAAATTGAACGCCGTTTTCGGCTGAAACAGTCTCTAACCCTTCGCGGATGGACTTGTTCGCAGCAACACCCCCGGCCACAGCTACGGTGGGGTGTGTCGGGTTTTCGGACAGATAGAGGGTCAGCGCGCGTCGGGTCTTTTCCATCAGTACATCGCGCACGGCGGCTTGAAACCCGGCGGCCAGATCAGCGCGATCTTGCTGGCTCAGCCCACTTTTTTCCGCGACGACTTGATCGCGGGCACGCAGCAGCGCGGTTTTCAGCCCCGAAAAGGACATGTCGCAACCTTCCCGGTCCAGCATGGGCCGGGGGAAACGGAATCGTTTGGGATCGCCTGTCAGCGCCTCGGCTTCGACCGATGGCCCGCCCGGTTGCGGCAGGCCCAGCAGCCGCGCGGTTTTGTCAAACGCTTCGCCCGGGGCATCGTCGATGGTGCCGCCCAACCGGGTAAAATCATCGGGGCCCTTTACCAGCAGAAATTGGCAATGCCCGCCCGACACCAACAGCATCAGATAGGGGAAGGCGATCTGATCTGTCAGCCGCGGGGTCAGCGCATGACCAGCCAAATGGTTCACCCCGATCAACGGCTTGCCAGATCCGGCCGCCAATCCCTTGGCGCACATCACCCCCGACAACACCCCGCCGATCAGCCCGGGACCCGCCGTCACCGCGATACCATCGATATCGGCCAAAGTCAGATTCGCCTGTGTCAGAGCCTGTTTCACGCAGATATCGATCTTTTCCGCATGGGCACGGGCGGCGATTTCGGGAACCACACCGCCGAATGCCGCATGCAACTCTGTCTGGCCGAACACGACAGAGGACAGGATTTCCGGTGCCTGACCGTCCTTTTGCCGTACGACCGCCGCCGCAGTATCGTCGCAGCTGCTTTCCAATCCCAGAATGGTGAGGGTTCGACCCATGATCCTGCCCGTTGCATGAATGCTTCCCCGCAGGTAACACCGCTGACAGGTGCAAACAATCCCGGTGCGCGTGAAATGGCGACACTCCTGCTGACCCGACCTTTGGCGTCTTCGCAGCGTTTCGCGGCGCAGCTTCGGGAACGGCTGGGCGATCTGCCGGTTGTGATTTCGCCGGTGTTGCGGATCGACCCGATTTCGCCGGGTCCCGACTTGATCGATGCTCAGACGTTGATTTTCACGTCGCAAAACGCCTTGGGTGCCGTTCCGGCGGGGCAGGGACGGCGATGCTACGTCGTAGGGCCGGCAACCGCGGTGGCGGCGCGGGCCAAAGGGTTCGAAGTCATTGCGGAGGAACGCGATGCCGAAACTTTGTTTCAGCGGATTTTGGCCGATGCGCCCCAAGAGCCATTGTTGCATTTGCGCGGACGTCATGCGCGCGGGCATCTGGCCGACCGGTTGACGGCAGCAGGCATCGCAACACGAGCGCGGGTCGTTTACGAACAATTGGAAACAGCGCTGAGCGAAGATGCGAAAACCCTGCTTGCGGGCGATCAGGCCGTGATTGTGCCTCTTTTTTCGCCGCGCAGCGCAAAACTTTTCTCTGCACAGCATGTGGGGAACGCCCCGTTATTGATCGCAGCGCTAAGTGAAGCGGTGGTTGCGGCGCTGGGCGAATTGCCGGTTTTCCAGGTTGATCATGCTCTGTCGCCCGATTCCGGGGCGATGATCGATACGATAGAGGGACTGATAGACGCAGGGAGGGCGCTTGAGGCTTCACATGCCGGTAAGTAAGCTTAAGTCATAATTCAGTTTCGAGAATATCAGAGATTCGAAAGGTAGTTGCAGGTGTCCGATCCAAAGAAATCCCCGGAGAATTCCGAAGATCACCCGGCAACGATAGAAGATGCCGTCGTTGTTGAAACCTCAGAGGATCCAGAAATCTCTGTTTCTTCAGAGGACACGCCGCAGGACTCTGCCACGGATGAAGGTACAGTGGGGACCGAAGAAACCGACACGCCTGATACCGACGAAGATGAAACACTTGAAACATCTGACTCAACGGATGCCCAAGACCCAGACGTGCCCGAAACCGCAGACGACCCGGTTGCGGATGAAATCGTTGAAAATGCGATTGCCGATGCTGCGCCGGAACCGGTTGTGGTGCGCAAGGGTGGCTTCTGGCCCGCGCTTCTGGGTGGCGTGATTGCCGCCGGGATCGGGGCAGGCGGGGCGCTCTACTTGTTTCCCGAAGGCATTTCGGGAAGCGACGCCGTCACCCAGTTGCAAACCCAAACCGAATCCAGCCTCGCGACGCAGGCCAAGCGGGTCGATGATTTGGCTGCGCAGGTCGACGCGATCAAAGTGCCGCCCGATCTAAGCGCCGAATTGACGAAGGTTTCTCAATCCGTGTCGGAAACCACCGCACAGTTGCAACAACTTGCCACCCAGATTTCAGGCTACGAAGACCGTCTGACCAATCTGGAAAAACGCCCCATCACCGAATTCGCGTCGAAAGAGGCGGTCGATGCCTATGAACGCGAATTGCAAGCATTGCAGGCCGCGATGGCAAAACAGCGCGGCGAGATCGAGGATATGCTGGCCGCTGCCGAAGCCAAGGAAGCATCAGCAGCGCAAAGCGCCCGCACCACGGCGCTGCGCGGCGCGGTGGCGCAGCTTCAGGTCGCGCTGGATACGGGCGGATCCTTTTCTGAAACGTTGAACGAATTGGAACAGGCCGGTGTCGTGGTGCCTGACATCCTGACTCGTCTGGCCGATGGCGCACCCAGCCTGATCACATTACAGGACAGTTTCCCACAAGCCGCCCGCGCCGCGCTTAAAGCGTCGCGCGAAACGGAAACCAGGGGGGGGGCGGTGAAGTTCCTGCGCGATCAGCTGGGGGTTCGATCCCTTGCACCACGCGAAGGTGGGGATGCCGACGCGATCCTTTCGCGCGCCGAAGCCGCATTGAAAGCCGGTCATTTGGCGGATGCCATGGCCGAACTGCAGGCCTTGCCAGAACAAGGCCGGGTCGAACTAACCGATTGGATGGCGCAGGCCACCGCCCGCGCCGATGCATTGGCAGCCGCCGCCGCGTTGCGTCAGCAAGTCATGAGTAATTGAGGGGATAACGATTTATGCTTTGGTCTCTTATCAAGATTGTCGTTTTCGTTGTCCTGGTCGCCGCGGCGGCCCTCGGTGCCGGTTATCTGCTGGAAATGGATGGCGGCGTCAGAATTGCCTTTGGCGGAATAGAATTCAGCCTGACCCCGCTCAGCGCCGTGATCGCCTTTCTGGTGCTTTTGTTGTCGCTGTGGTTGTTGTTGAAGCTGGCTGCGCTGGCCGTGGCGGTTCTGAAATTCCTCAACGGGGACGAAACTGCATTGTCGCGCTATTTCGACCGCAACAGGGAACGCAAAGGCTATCAGGCCCTGACCGAAGGTATGATGGCGCTGGCCTCGGGCGAACCGCGTGTGGCGATGCACAAGGCGGCGCGCGCCGAACGCTATCTTGCCCAGCCGAGCCTGACCAATCTGCTGACAGCGCAGGCGGCGGAAATGGCGGGCGACAGCAAAAAGGCGCAAGAAGTCTACAAGCGACTGTTGCAGGATGACAAAACCCGCTTTGTCGGCGTGCGTGGAATCATGAAGCAGAAGCTGTCCGAAGGCGATACCGACACCGCGCGCAAACTGGCCGAAAAGGCCATCGCGTTGAAGCCCAAGCATGAGGAAACCCAAGACACGCTGTTGCAATTGCAGGCTCAAGCCCGTGATTGGTCGGGCGCACGCGGCACGCTGAACCTGAAACTGAAAAATGGGTCACTGCCACGCGACGTTCATAAACGCCGCGATGCCGTGCTGGCCCTGTCCGAGGCGAAAACCATCCTGACCGAAGGCAGCAGCCTCGAAGCGATGGAAGAGGCGATCGAGGCCAACCGCCTGTCACCGGATCTGGTGCCGGCGGCGGCTTTGGCGGCGCGCGGGCTGATTGAAAAGCAACAGTTGCGCAAGGCGGCAAAAATTCTGAAGAAAGCTTGGGCGGTCCATCCGCATCCCGATCTGGCCGTCGCTTTCGCCGCGATCCACCCGGATGAAACCGCCACCGAACGGCTGAAACGATTCCAGCCGTTGTTGCATCTGGTGCCGGATCACCGTGAAACCAAGCTGCTGGAAGCCGAGTTGCAGATCGCGGTCGAAGATTTCCCCGCCGCACGCCGTGCGCTGGGCGATCTGGTCGAACATGATCCCGATTCCCGTGCGCTGACCATCATGGCCGCGGTGGCGCGGGGAGAAGGGGCGTCCGACACGGTGGTCAAGGGGTGGCTGGCTCGGGCCCTGAATGCACCACGCGGGCCGCAATGGGTTTGCGACAAGTGCCACAATATCCACCATGAATGGGTGCCGGTTTGCGAAAACTGCGGCGCGTTTGACACGCTGGCTTGGAAATCACCACCCGAATCCGAAGTGGCGTCGGCGACAAGCATGGCCATGCTGCCACTGATCGTCGGGTCGCTGGAGGATAAAAGCGGCGACACTGCGCCGGAACAGGCCGATCTGGTCGAAGATGCCGAAATCCTGGACCCGGTCGGCGATGACGACACCCCAGCCGAGGGGGCCGACCATCCCGGGGAAGACGCCGAAAAATAGACCTTTTCCAAATTCAGGCGGGGTGCTATAGCCCCGCCTACCAGGCCGCTGTAGCTCAGCTGGTAGAGCACGTCATTCGTAATGATGGGGTCGGGGGTTCGAGTCCCTTCAGCGGCACCACTTTCCCAAGCAGTATAACAAAAGAGATCCGAACTCCCTGTTTTACCTGATTTTTGATGGTAGAGGGCAGTAGGATCTGGTCCGTTTTAGCTGACAGTAGGCCCCTTGATATTCCCAAGCGATGGGCGGATTCGAAACCTGAACTGCTGGTGTGCCTGGCAAAGTTGTGCTGGCCAAGGGTGGTTTTGACACGTCTCTTTTATTCAAGATGTCAATCCGTCGGGCATTTGTCTTGCTTCGTGTTTGGTCATGACGACACACTGTGATCGCAAATGAAAAGAGGGTCGCAATGAACGAGACGGAAAAGGCACCACAGATCGCTATTCTGGGCACGGGACTGATCGGGGTGGCCTGGGCGGCGTTGTTTCAGCATCACGGTGCCGATGTGCGTGTCTGGGATCCTGTGCCAGACGCGTGTGCCGCAACGGTTGCGCGTATGGCGGCACCATTGTCTCAACTCGCCGAAGTCGCCCCCGATGCCGGTCCGCGCGGCAGGCTGACCCTGTGCGAAACCCTAGCCGAAGCGATTATTGGCGCAGATCTGATTCAAGAAAACGCACCCGAGTCGATTTCAATAAAACACGCACTTTTCGCCGATGTCGAACCCTTGATGGCGCCGCATGCGGTGCTGGCGTCATCGACGTCGGCTCTGACCTGGTCCGATCTTGGTCCCGGTCTGAAAGATCCGGCGTGTCTGATCACCGCGCATCCGTTCAACCCTCCGCATCTGGTGCCGCTGGTTGAAATCTATGGCACCGATCCGGCGCGGATCGCACGGGCCGAGGCGATCTATCGCGCCGCTGACCGGGTGCCGGTACGATTGAAAAAAGACGCCACTGGCCATATCGCCAACCGGCTTGCTTCGGCGCTTTGGCGCGAGGCGGTGTTCATGGTTCAGGACGGTATCGCGGATGTCGAAGCGATTGATGCCGCTCTCGTAAACGGGCCGGGTCTGCGCTGGTCGGTGCTTGGGGCGCATATGGCTTATCATCTGGGCGGTGGAACCGGTGGCATGGCAGGATATCTGGATCATCTGGGACCAAGCCAGGAACGGCGCTGGGCGGATCTGGGTGTCCCGTCCCTGACCCAGGAAGTTCAAGCCGAACTGGTCGCGGGTGTTACGCGCGAAGCCGCCGGGCGCGGCATTGCCGATTTGGAAGCGACCCGCGACAAAGCGCTGATCGCGGCGCTGCATGCCCGCAAGGACGCGCCGCCGGTCTGACATTCCCGCCGCCCCCGATCGCGGGCATTCGGTTTTTCGCTTGGCTGGACGCCTCCGGCCTTGAATATCGGGTTTTATCCGCGTCGTAGTGGCCGCTATGGTGTGACGAACCACCGGCGCGTTGGATCTGGCCGATGAGCACATAAATAAAGAGGTTACAGGATGATCTGTTCATCACCATTTCACGCATGTTCGGAACGTTTCCTATGATGCCCATGATTGACGATAGGACGCTGCTTTTCATCCTGTTCGTGGTGATCTTCGTGATGCTTGTCTGGGGCCGGGTCCGGTACGATCTGGTGGCCTTTTCAGCCTT
Source organism: Thalassovita gelatinovora (assembly GCF_001458355.1). Lineage (GTDB taxonomy): Bacteria > Pseudomonadota > Alphaproteobacteria > Rhodobacterales > Rhodobacteraceae > Thalassobius > Thalassobius gelatinovorus. Next base: position 748,042 of record NZ_CYSA01000015.1, read on the forward strand.
GATTGGCGCCGCAGCGCTGGGCCTTGTGCCGTCAGACGAGGTGTTTTCAGGCTTCGGTCATTCGGCGGTTGCGATCATCGCGTTGGTTTTGATCGTCAGCCGGGGCTTGTCATCTTCGGGTGCGGTCGAACTTATCGCCGCCCGGATCATCAAACCCGACCGCCCATTGCCGTTGCATATCGCGTTGATCGCAAGCGTTGGGGCGCTGCTTTCGGCGATCATCAACAATGTCGCGGCGCTTGCGCTTCTCATGCCGCTGGATGTTGAAGCCGCCAACAAGGCCAAGCGTGCCGCTGGTCAAAGTCTGATGCCGCTGTCTTTCGCCACGATACTTGGCGGCATGGTCACATTGATCGGAACCCCGCCCAACATTGTCATATCAGAGTACCGGCAGGACGTGATGGGGCAATCGTTCTCGATGTTCGATTTCACCCCGGTCGGGCTTGTCGTCGCGATCGCAGGGATCGTCTTCGTTTCGCTTGTCGGCTGGCGGCTTCTGCCGTCCCGAACCTCGGTTGCGGAGGTCGAGCAGGAAATCCGCAATGGCCGTTATGTGGCCGAACTCAAAGTTGGCGAACTGCCAGAAGAGCAAGAAACCAAAGTTCACCAACTTTATGCGTCGGCCGATGACGCGGATGTCCACATTGTTGGTTTGATAAGTCACGGCAAACGACGGCCAGGACTGGCAAGCCGCGAAACGCTGCGTAGCGGTGATTTCCTTGTCGTGGAAGGAGAACCCAAAGCCATCGAGGCGTTCATGGGCAAGGCGGCCCTGAAATTCGCCGGATCGGAAAAGCACGAAGGTGGTGTCACGGCACCGGGCTTGACCCTGCAAGAAGCGATCGTGCCCGATGGCGCCCGCATCAACGGTCGTACCGCGCGAAGCCTGAACCTTCTGCATCGCCATTCGGTGACGCTGCTGGGGGTTTCGCGCGAAGGAAAACGGTTTCGGGACCGTGTCCGGCTTCTGACCATTCGTGCGGGTGATGTGCTTTTGCTGCTCGGAACGCCTGAACGCGTGGCGGCCAGCATCGACTGGCTGGGCGTGCTTCCGATTGAAGGCCGCAGGACCGAAGTGATTCAACGTTCAAAGGCGGGTCTTTCGATTGGCATCTTCGTTGCTGCGGTCGCGCTTGCCGTGGCGGGTGTGATACCTCTCGCCGTGGCGCTTTCGGGGGCAGTTATCGCCTTTCTGGCGCTTGGGCTTGTGAGTGCGCGCGAAGTGTATACGTCGATCGAATGGAAAGTCATCGTTTTGCTGGCAAGCCTGATCCCGCTTGCCGAAGCCTTTGAAAGAACCGGTGGCGCCCAAGTTGTTGCTAATCAGATTCTCATCCTGACCGCTGGCAGTGCGCCTTGGGTAACGCTGGCCGTTTTGATGGCGGTGACGATGACAATGTCGGATTTCCTCAATAACGTCGCAACGACATTGATCGCGGCACCCATTTCGCTTTCGATTGCCAACGCGCTGGATGCAAACCCCGACACGTTTCTGATGGCTGTCGCGGTGGCCGCGTCCTGCGCGTTCCTGACCCCCATCGGGCACAAGAACAACACCATCATCCTTGGCCCTGGCGGATATCGTTTTTCCGACTACTGGCGTATGGGATTGCCGCTTGAAATCCTTGTCATCGCGGTATCTGTTCCGGCGTTACTTTATTTCTGGCCGATCTGAGAACGCCAATAGACCTTAAATCAAAAGGGCCGCGCGACCGGCGGCCCCGAACCGGCATGCCGTCCGATCAGACCAGCCAAAAAACGTCAGAAATCACCGGGGGCGCATTGCAGACAGGTTAGTCCCGCTTCACGCCAGAAGGCCACAACCGAACTGCGGTCATCGACCACCAGCCAAGGGCGGTAGCCATCGGCGTGGATACGATCAAGAGCAGAGCGTTTCACCTCGGGATCGCTGGCATGATCTTCGTCGTGGCGACGCAAATAAAGCGCATCATGCGGGATACCAGAAGTCGCAAGCCATGCAGCGGTATGATCGCGCCACCCTTCCGGGCGCCCGGAACACAACACGATCGCTTCGCCTTGGGCGTTCAACCGGGTCAGAAGCCGCACCACGGGTTCGATCACCGGGGCGGTGGCCATTGCGTCATGGAAGGCATCCCATTGCTTGGTTGCTCCATGGACCAGATGCCCCAATTGCGGCGCGTCGAATTCGGCCAATGTTCCGTCAATATCGAAGATTACGCAGTTCATCTGTTGTCTTTCTTTTGCAGCACGGCTTCGCGCCACCCATTCGGGGCGGGCATGAAAAGATAGGGAGTGGTATTCGCGGGCGACGGGCCATGCTGTGATCCGCCGGTAAGCTGACGCACAGCGCGCACCACCCCGGAATGGGCCACCAGAACCGGAAATGTCCCCTGTGCGCGATCTTGGGCACTGCGCAAGGCGGTGGCGACGCGGGCGATCATGTCCTGCCAGGCTTCGCCCCCCTCCGGCGTTTCTTCTCGCGGTGGGGCTTCGGATACTGGTCGCCCTTCGAACCGCCCCCAATCGCGTTCGCGCAGCTTGTCGACAAGGATCGGGTCATGACCGGGAAAGCCGAGTGCAGCCGTTTCGCGCGCACGCTGTTGCGGACTGGTGAAAAGGGTGATCGTTTCGGGCCAAGCCCATTCGGCAAGCGCGCGCGCCGCAGCCCGACCCGTTTCGGTCAGCTGGGCTTCGATACGGCCGGCGATTACGCCATCGCGGTTGGCATCGGTCTGACCATGGCGGATTAGGATGAAGGGTTGAGCGGAGACGATCACAGCAGGCATCTTTCGTTCAGCACCAGCGCCGCGTTGAATCGCGGTTCAAGCAAATAGTCTTCTGGTTGGTTGCAAAAAAGTGGTGCGAACCGGCGCGCATTCAATCGCCGAACCATGCCGATCTGATCGGACAGCGGCGGATGGACGTTCCAACGTAGAAATCTGCCCCCCTGCGTGGCAATCGCGCGGGCATGGGCGGTCATATGGCCGGTGAACAGAACCACCGATTCCTGTCCCAACCGACCGCTGTCGCGCCAATCTTGCACCAATTGCCACGCCATGCCGCCATCGGCATTGGGCGTATCACAGATCAGAAACCGCGCTGCCGGGTCGAAACCGCGCTGCAGCACTGGCGTCAAGGCATCTGCGCATTTGTTCAGGCTGCCGCTGGAAATGGCACGGGAAATGGCAAGCCGACAACTGTCATCAAAGGACAGTTCGCCGTGCTGCATGAGGTGCAACGCCAACTCGCCCGCCCGCCCGGAGGGGGGAACGGGGAAAAGAATCTGTTGCTGACACAATTCTTCGAGCGTCCGATCCAGTGTCATCAACCGTTCTGCCTGCGGCACATCATCGAGATGATACGAAGCGTCGATCAAGGACGTGGCGGCAACGGGTGGAGGATCGAAAGCGAACCAGTTGCTTTCTTCGGACCAGTCACCGGAAAAAAACAAACCCTCCCCAAGCGCGAAATGGAACCAGACACCGCCAAGCGCATGGCCGTTACGTCCGGTGGTGACGGTGACACCGTCAATCTTGGTCTGACCGGTTTCCGGCAACGGGTTGAAATCCGCGCCGGGCGGCAACGAACGGGCGGTCTGGGCGGTGCAATGAATCGGCAATCCCGCCGCCACCGCATGGGCCGCGCCACCGATATGGTCGATATGGTCATGGCTGATGAACACCCGCTCCGCGCCATCAAGCCAATGCGGTTCAAACGGCGATGTCGCTTCGGGGCCAAAGCCCACATCCAACACCCAAAGGGCGCGACCGGTCCACAGTCGGATGCAGGCGGGCCCTTTTTCACCTAGGCCTGACAGGACTTCGACCCAAGGGGCGGTTTCAACAGGATTGTCACGCATGGGTCAGCGCACCCGCCATCAGGCTTTCCGCTTCGGGATCGTGAAAGGCCCACGGGTCGCGGATGGTCAAACCAACCGTTTCCCCGACCGCGGCGCGCTGTGGCGCGAAGGCCACCAGCGCTTCGCCCTCGGCGTCCAGAACAAGCCGGAAGCGACCGCCCAGATAGGTGCAGCTGATCACCTGCGCACGCAAAGGGGCGGTTTCCGACAAAGTGATTGCTTCGGGACGGATGCTGACATGACTGGGGGCGCTGGTGGAACTGCGGCACCAGATATCCTGCCCCAGAACCGACAACAGAACCCGGCCTGCCTCGGAATGGCCTGTCCGCCGGGTCGCGACCACCGCGCCATCACCGACAAACCCGGCCACAAAGCAATCGGCCGGTTCGCGGTACAAAACTTCGGGGGCGGCGAATTGCCTGATCCGCCCGGATTCCATCACCGCGACCCGATCCGCCAGCGCCAAGGCTTCGCTTTGGTCATGGGTCACGTAAAGCATGGTCGCGCCGGTGCGCCGGTGAAACATCGAAAACACATCATGCATTGACGCGCGTAGTGCCAGATCGAGATTGGCAAGCGGTTCGTCAAGCAGCACCGCGCGCGGTTCGAATACCAGACAGCGGGCCAGTGCAACGCGCTGACGCTGACCACCGGACAATTGCGACGGCATCCGGTCAGCGAAATCGCGCAGCCCGGTCAGGTCAAGTGCCTCGGCGACTCGCGCCTTGCGTTCTGCCTGCGGAATGCGGCGAACTTCCAACGGATAGGACACGTTGCCAGCGACGGTTTTATGTGGCCAAAGCGCGTAGGATTGAAACACGATGCCGATTTCGCGCGCTTCGGGCGGCACGAAACGGCCTTCACCCGCGACAATATCACCGCCGATCCGGATCTCTCCTTCGTCGGGCTGTTCGAATCCGGCGGTCAGGCGCAACAACGTGGTCTTGCCACATCCTGAAGGCCCAAGCAGCGCCACGAACTCGCCGGACCCGATCGCGGCATTGATCCCGTCCAGCGCGGGCGCCCCGTCGAAACGCTTGGTGAGGTTGGAGAATGTCAGCTCTGCCATGGGATGACTCCTTTCGGGAAACGTTTTGCCCCGGCCTGAACCAGCCCCATGAGCAGGATGATAAGAACAACGATCGACATGGCCAAAGCCGACGCCATGACCGTTTCGCCGCTGTCTTCGAGGTTGTAGATGACCACGCCCAGCGTTTCGGTGCCCGAAGACCACAAGAGCGCCGAAACTGTCAGTTCGTTCACCGCAGTCAGGAAAACAAGGATTGCACCAGCGGCGGCGCTTGGCGCGGCAAGCGGCAGCACGATATCGCACAACCGGCGGCCCAGCCCGGCCCCGACACTGGCCGCAGCTTCTTCCATTGCCGGATCAAGCTGGGCAATGCTGGCTTGGATCGGGCGCAGCATCACCACGAAAAACCGGGCCAGATACGCCATCAGAATGATCCAGATGGTGCCGTAAAGCGTCAGATCAGTGAACGGCAGGTTCAGGAACGTCAGGATGCAGGCGATCGACAGGACAACTCCCGGCAACGCGTAGGGCAGGTCGATCAGCGCGTCGAGAATTCGGCTCAACCGGTTCGACCGACGTTCCATCAACCATGCCAGCGGCAGGCTGATCGCCATCAGGATCGCAGCCGCCAGCACCGCCAAAAACAACGAATTGCCATAGGCGCGGCGGGTAACAGGTTGCACGACAAGAACGTCAATCCACGCCTTGATCGTGGCGCTGTCAATCGTCAGCGGCACCCCATAGGCCGGGATCAGAGAGGTTGCCAAAAGCGCGAACAAAGGCAATGCAAGGATCACGAATATGAAGGACCAAAGGGTGATTTCCACCGGCAACCGCGCCCGGCCCAGCGCCAGCGCCAATGGCGTGCCGGATAGGCCGACAAGGCCGAAACCCTGACGCGACAGCATGTACCGGCTGAGCAGAACACCGGTGATTGCCACAACGCCGATCAGCAGCGCCAGCACCGCCACTTCGGGCAGAACAGAAGGGCCCATACCGACCAGCCGTTGATAGATCAGCGTCGGCAGGGTGGAATAACGGGCGGGAATGCCAAGCATCGCCGGGATGCCGAAATTGCCCAACGCGGTGACAAAGGCCATTGCGCCGCCCGCGATCAGCGATGGCATCGAAAGCGGCAGCACGACCTGTGCCCAGACCCGCAAGGTCCCAGCGCCGGACATCCGCGCGGCTTCGACCAGATCGGCGGGGATCATGCGCAACCCCGCGCGCAGGGTCAGGAAAACGAGCGAGGCGTGTTGAATGCCCAGCAGAATAATGATCCCGGTGGCCGAATGCAGCGGTTGCGGGCTTCCGAGTGGCGGCGCGATCCCGAGCATTTTCAACAGCACCGAAGACGGTCCGGTCATCTGCATCCAGGCCAACGCGGTAATCTGCGGCGGGATCATCATCGGAATCATCAGGCAGAAGACCAAAGCGCCCTTGCCACGTATGTCGGTCAGCGCCACCAGAAAGGCGAAAGTCGCGCCGATCAGCACCGACAAAACGGTACCGCCACCCGCCGTTACCAGCGAATGCATCAACGCTGTGCGGGTGCTGTCGCGGGTCAGAACGGTGGTCAGGTGGTCGGTCGTGAACCCGTCACCAAACCCGAACCCTTCCAGCAACAGCCGCAGAACTGGGCCGAGAGCCATCAGGCCAACCGGAAGCAAAATAAGAGGCAACAGCCGATCCAAAGACCGGCTGTTGCCATTATCAAGAGCTATCATGCTCATTGGATGTCAAACACCTTGGCAAAGCGTGCCTTGTTGGTATCGGTATCGGCCAGCGCCTTGGCGGGATCGAAAGCCATCAGTGTGATTTCGTCGCGCGACGGGAACCCTTCGGGGCTGGCAACGCCGTTGCGCGCCGGGATGTATCCCATGTCCACAACCAGTTCCTGACCGGCTTCGCTCAACAAGAAATCGACGAATTTTTCAGCCGCTTTCATGTGCTTGGTGCCAGCCATGATGGCGACCGGTTCGGTGACATAGGACACACCTTCTTCAGGGAAGACGAATTCCACCGGCGACCCTTTGGCCTTGGCGCGAATGGCCAAGAAATCGACCAGAACGCCGTAAGGTTTTTCACCGGCTGCAACGGCTTTGAAAGTGCCGCCATTGCCGCCTTCAGCGCGGGTATTGTTTGCGGCCAGCCCTTCGTAATAGCCCCAGCCCAGACCTTCGGTGCCGGTCACGGTTGCCAGGTGGATCAGCGCGGCACCGGAATAAAGCGGCGACGGCATCGCGACGAGGTCGGCCATTTCCGGCTTCGCCAGGTCGGCCCAGGATGTCGGGACCATATCGGCACCGGTGTTGTAGACGATGCCGGTGGTGATCAGCTTGGTCGAATGGTAAAACCCTTCGGCGCTATAAAGCGAAGCGTCATAGGCCGCGTCTTCGGGCGATGTGTAGGCGGCCAGTTGACCGGCCTGCGCCAGACCTTCAAGCGTCACCATGTCAGCGATCAGCAAAACGTCGGCCTGCGGTGCACCGGCTTCGATTTCTGCCGCCACGCGGGCCATCATCTTGGTGGTGCCGTCACGAACCCATTCGACATCGATATCAGGGTTGGCCGCCATGAAGGCGTCAACGGTTTGCTGGGCATCTGCGTTCGGTTGCGACGTATAAAGCGTCAGCGTTTCAGCGGCAGCCATCGAAGGCAGCGTAAGCGCAATAGCGGCGGCCAGAAGGGAACGGGACATCGGTTTCTCCATGCAGGATTGATTTTCGTACGAAAGCAAATCCAAACGATTCTACTCTCTCGACCGCTTCCTACTATCTTCTCGTGACGCTTTAGTGACAGTTCAAGAAGTACTTATTTTATGGATATTTATTGCGATGGGATGACAAGAAATGTAGCATTTCAGTGAATCAGTAAGGCTTCGAACGAAAATGGAAAAAAGTGACAGCGCCCGACGCCGCGACCATATCGTCAATTTACTTTCCAGCTACGGCGAACTGTCGGCAACAGCACTGTCTGAAATGTTGGATGTCACTGTGCAAACCCTGCGGGCGGATCTGCGCGCATTGGACGAAGCCCGCATCGTGCGCCGTCGCCATGGTGGTGCGACGCTGACCTCGGCCAGCGAAAACATCAGCTATCAACCGCGGCTTGCCGTTTCGCGCGACGAAAAGAACCGGATCGGTGCCGCCGTTGCCGCGTTAATCCCGAACGGGGCCACCGTCGCGCTGGGCACCGGCACCACGGTCGAAGCCGTCGCGCGGGCCTTGACCGGGCATGAAGGGCTGACGGTGGCGACCAACAATATCCACGTGGTTCTGGCGCTGCGAACAGCCGAGCGGATCACCGTTTTGCTGGCCGGCGGCGAGGTGCGGTTGCGCGATCTCGACTTTATCGGCGCCGAGAGCTTGGAATTCTTTGCCGGTCTCAAATTCGATCATGCCATCTTTTCAGTTGGTGGCGTGTCCGAAAACGGCGATCTGCTTGATTTCAATCTCGATGAAATCCGCGCCCGGCAAGCGATTACCGCCTGTGCCGGCACCCGTACTCTTGTCGTCGATCACGCCAAGATCGGGCGTCAGGCACCGCATAGCTGGGGTCGGTTGCAGGAATTGGAACGGGTGGTCTGTGGCGGCATCTTCCCGTCCGCCCTGAAGCAGGCGGCGCGACAGAGGAATTGCGAAATTATAGAAACGTAACGCCCGCTCCCAGCAACAAAAAAGTAGCTTTTGGGCGACGTTGCCGATCTGGCCAGGGTTCTGCGGCCGGACAGTACGCAAACGACTTGGCGATGTCAGACTCGGTCAAGCTGTCCTTTACGGTTAACCGCAGGGGCCGCGTTGCCATTCCCAACATCGGCTTTCAACGGGGGCAATTTTCCATACAACAGGGCGCTGGCCGGGTCATGGGCGGCTACGAAATGACCGTTCGCGACCTCCACCATTTCAGCGCGCGCCGGTGCCTGACCTGGGGGCATTAGAAGTTTGGGCGGAGTCAGGGCTGTCAGCTTTGGCCGGGGATCATGGCGCCGGGACGGGTCCGGCACCGGAACCGCAGACAGCAGTCGCTGCGTGTAAGGGTGCTGTGGGTTGTGCAACACCGCTTCGGTGGGGCCGGTTTCGACGATCTGACCGGCCCACATCACGGCCACCCGGTGACTGACCCTTTCGACCACTGCAATGTCATGTGAAATGAACAGAAAGGAAACCCCGTCTTCGGCCTGAAGCTGCGCCATCAGGTCGGTGACTTGACGGGCGACCGATACGTCCAGCGCCGAAACCGCTTCGTCTGCGACGATCAGCGCGGGGCGCACCGACAGGGCGCGAGCGATGCAAAGACGCTGGCGTTGTCCGCCTGAAAACTGATGCGGATAGCGGTCGGCGGATTGTGGTTCTAACCCGACTTTCTGCAACAGGTCCGCAGCCAGCGTCCGGCGTTCACGGCGCGATAGTTTTTGGTGAATTTGGGCTGGTTCGGTGATCAGGTCGCGCACCGTCAGGCGTGGGTTCAAGCTGGCGAATGGATCTTGAAACACCATCTGCGCGCGTTGACGCAGCGGCCGCATGTCGGCGGCGTCCAACCGGGTGATTTCCCGTCCCGTTAGGTAAACGCGACCCTCGCTTGGCTCAACAAGCCGCAGGACTGCGCGCGCCAGCGTGGATTTCCCGCAACCGGATTCACCCACCAGCCCCAGCGTTTCACCCGGCGCGACCGACAGCGAAACGCCACCCACCGCGTGGTAGTCCAATGCCCGACTTGGTAACAGACCGCGCCGGATCGGAAACCGCACGGCCATATTTTCGACCCGAAGCACCGGATCGGCCGGACGTCGCAATAGCTTTGGTGCGCCGCTGCCCAATTTCGGCGTCGCGACCATCAGGTGTTGAGTATAGGCCGCGCGGGGACGGGCAAACAGGTCTTCGACCGGACCTTCTTCGGCTTTTTCACCTTGCTTCAGAACCACGACCCGGTCGGCGATTTTGGCCACAACGCCCATGTCATGGGTGATGAACAGCACGGCCATACCGATTTCATCCTGCAACTGCTGGATCAGGGACAGGATTTCGGCCTGCGTGGTAACGTCAAGCGCCGTTGTCGGTTCGTCCGCGATCAACAGATCGGGCCGGCAGGCTAACGCCATCGCGATCATCACCCGCTGCCGCAACCCGCCCGACAATTCATGCGGGAACTGGTCCAACCGGCGGTCAGGTTCGGGGATTTTAACCCGCTCGAACGCATCGCGCGCCGCCAGACGCGCCGCACTGGCATCAAGCCGTTGATGTAGCCGCAGCACTTCGGCCACCTGATCGCCCAAGGTCATCACCGGGTTGAGCGCGGTCATCGGTTCTTGGAAGATCATCGAAACTCGGTTGCCGCGCACCTGCTGCATCTGTCGGTCGGTCAGTGTCGAAAGTTCCAGCGCGGGGGTACCATGCAGGGTGATGGTGCCGCCGGTGATGGCTCCGCCTTCGCGCTCGATCAGGCGCAACAGGGCCAGCGCAGTGGCGGATTTTCCTGACCCGGATTCACCAACCAGCGCCACCGTTTCCCCCTTCGCTATATCGAAGGACAGGCCCTTTACGGCTTCATGTGATCCGAAGTTCAGGCGTAAATCGTCGACGCTCAGAAGGGGGGAACGGGGCATGGCTTAGCTTTCGGTTTTGGCGTTACGAGCACGCCGTTCGGGATGGTCGCGGAAATCCGGCATGACCGGGGTCCAGCGCCGGGCGGAGGGGGTGATTTCGGCGCGGTAGGGATCATCGCCCACCACGTCCCAGCGAACGGTGTCGCTCAGTTCGATCACGCCCATCGCACCGGCAGGGGCGCCTTCGGTGGTGAAGCTTTCGGTCAGCGATTGCTGGGTCAGGTGCGGGATGCCGTCTACGGTGGTGACGGTGTTCCAATGCACGTGACCGGACAGGCAGACCACCGGCACCTTGGACTGTGCCAGCGCGGCGCGGGCGCGATCCGCCATCGGGTAGGTGGAATGACCGGGGTTGTTCTGGAAATAGTAGTTGCCGATCTGGGAATGGCCCGACACCGGCACGTGGCTAACCACCAGAAGCGGTCGGTCGGCGGCCTGAACGGTGCGCGACAGCCAAAGAAGGTCGGCTTCGCGCAGCACGAAACCGTTGTGTTCGGGCGTGCGCAGGATGCGGGTATCGGCACGCCACAGCGCGATGCGCCAATCGCCGATATCGTGGGTTTCGTGGCCCAGCGACTGGCCGAGGATTTCCTCGTTCTCTGCGATGCGCAGGTAATCGCGGTCGTGGTTGCCGTTCAGGTGCCAGATCGGTTTTTCCACGGCGCGGAAGGCCTCGGCCACCTCGGCCTCCAACCGCAGGTCGGTGTCGTGGTCGACATCCGAAATCCGGTCGCCCAGATCGAGCACGTGATCGACTTCGGCGTCGCGGACGTAATGGGCGAATTCCTCCATCAATCCCATCGCGGTATCGCCGCGCTTGGTGGCAGAAGGGGTTCCGTGGTGGATATCGGCAACAATGGCAAGACGAACGGACATAGCGGGGACTTTCCTGAATTGGGGGGAGGGGCCCGCCGCCGCGTGGGCGGCGGGCCGTTTTATGATCAGTTCAAAGCGAAGGAGATCGACCCGGCACGGAAGTCGAGCACGTAGGGAATGTGACCCGGTTTCGGTTCCCAGCTTACATCCTTGCGCATTGCCCAGCTTTCAAACGGACGATAGAGCGGCAGCACCGGCGGGTCCTGCTTGATGCGCTCCATCAGTTCGCCGTAGGCGACCTTGCGCGCTTCTACGTCCTTGGAAAAGCGGAAGCGTTCCCAGATTTCGGCATAGTCTGCGTCGGTGTTAAAGCGACCTTCACCTTCAGAAGGTCCGTTCGGCGCCCACATTACCCCAAAAGATCCGAACGGATCGGCGAAATACATCGGGTTCGACCAGTTGCGGGTCATCATCTCGGGCGATCGGCCCGACCATTTTTCAGCGACGTTAACCTTGCCATTGATGCCGACTGCCCCCCACATCTCGGTGATGGCCTGCGCGGCCAGCATCCCGTTGGTGTAATAGGTCGGATGGGTGTCGAAGGTGATTTCGGACCCGTCATAGCCTGCTTCCTTCAACAGTTCTTTGGCTTTTTCGGGATTGTATTCGAAGGTCTTCAGTTCGGGCATGTAGAGATCGCCGTATTCCTTCAACGTATGGGTCGAAGGAACGACCGCCTTGCCCAGCCACAACGCTTCGTTCAGCGTGTCGCGGTCAATCGCCAGGCTCAGCGCCTGACGGATGCGCGGATCCTGCAGCTTGGGGTGGTTCACGTTCATGATCATGACGTGGAACAGCGGCGTTGCGGTGCCGACAGTGCGCAGGTTCTTGTCGGCTTCGATCAGCGCCAACTGGTCGGGCGCGATATTGGTGATGATGTTGGCCTCACCGGTCTTCAGCGCGGTCAGCCGCGATGCGGTTTCCGGGATGTGCTGCACCGTGGCCTTGGCCAGCGGCGCTTTTTCACCCCAGAAATCATCGAAGCGTTCATAAACCACCCGTTCGCCCGGCACGAATTCGGAGATTCGATAGGGGCCGGTGCCGACAGGGGCCAGCGAAAAGGCTTCGAAATCGTCATGTTCGGCAACCTTGGGATCACCGGTCAGGGCCTTGGTGTAATCTTCGGGGATGATCATGACTTGCTGCAGGTTCAGCAGGGTTTCCCACAGCGGTTCTTCTTTTTCGACGCTGATGCGGACGGTCAGGTCGTCAATTTTTTCCGCTTTGACGAAGTTTTCCAGCCGGTCGCGCGACCGCACCACGTAGGGCGGGAAATCGGCCTGGTACATGCGGTTGAGCGAAAACACGACATCATCGGCATTCATGTCTTCGCCGTTGTGGAAAGTCACGCCATCGCGCAACTTCAGTTCCATGGTTTTGGAGTCGATCAGTTTCCATTCGGTGGCCAGCGCCGGCTGCCAGTCGGTCTCCAGCGTGTCGTGGTTTTTGCCGATCAGGGTGTCGAAGCTGTTGTAATAAAATTGCGATCCGACATTGGAATGGTCACGGCCAGGGTCGAGATAGCTCGACACGTTGGCGGCACCGATGGTGATCTCTTGGGCAAAAGCGCCCGAGGCGAACCCGGCAGCGAAAGCAGTGGAAAGCAGCAGTCTGAGCATAGTCTTGTCTCCGTTAGGATTGGTTAGACGGTTGAAGAAAGCGGGCGATTCTGCCTCTGTTTTTGGTTGTTCGTGTCATCGGGCGCGCAGCCGCACATCGGCGCCATCACGCAGCCAGTCACCAAGGATCTGTACGGCAAAGGTGATCAGCAGGATCATCATCGCGGGCGCGGCCACGATCCACGGCGCGGTCGGCATGTAATCGCGCCCGATACCCACCATCGACCCCAGTGTCGCGGTGGGCGGCTGTACCCCAAGGCCAAGGAAGGACAGCGTGCTTTCCAGCAGCACGATGTTCGACAGCGCCAGCGTGAACTGCACGACAAGTGGTGAAATGATGTTGGGCAACAGATGCCAGCGCGCGATGCGAAAAGGGCCTGCACCGGCGGCGCGGGCGGCCTCGATGAAGGGCATGTTCATCAGCCGCCGCACTTCGCCGCGAACGATACGGGCATATTGTTCCCACCCGGCCAGCCCAAGCACCAGCACGATCACTTCGATCGAGCTGCCAAGGATGGCCAGCAGGAACAGCGCGACCAATGTGAAGGGCACCGCGATCTGGGTATCGACCGCAGCCATGATCGTGGCCTCGGTCCGGCCGCCGACGATCCCGGCCAACAATCCCAACGTCCCCCCGATCAGCAAACCCAAGGTTGCCCCCAGCCCGGCCAGCATCAGTGTCAGTCGCAAACCGTAGAGACTGCGCGAAAACACATCCCGACCCAATTCGTCGGTGCCCAGCCAATACCCGGCCTTGGCCCGTTCGAAACCTAGCGGCGGGCGCAGCCGTGAAATCAGGCTTTGGGAATTCGGGTCGAACGGGGCGATCAGCGGTGCCAGCACGGCCAGCAGGATCAGGCTCAGCCCGATCACGATCGCTGCCTTCTGGATACTATTGGCACTGCGCCAGAGTTGCAGGGCAACAGCCGGAGCAGAGGTGGCAGGAACAGCAAGATAGGTCATCGGATCAGCCTTTCACGTTGTGGCGCAGGCGCGGATCGGCCCAGGCATAGGCAAGGTCGACGGCGGCGTTGATCACGATCACGGCCAGCGCGACGGTCAGCACGCCGAACTGAAGCACCGGGTAGTCGCGGCGCAGCGCTGAAGTGACCAGAAGGTCGCCGATCCCGGGCCAGGCGAAAATCGCTTCGATCACGACCGACCCGGATGCCGCCAACCCGGCCACCTGCAACCCGATCACCGATAGGATCGTGATGCCCGCGTTGCGCAGCCCGTGTTTGAAGATCACCATGTTTTCAGGCAGGCCTTTGGCGCGGGCGGTGCGCATGAAATCCTGTCCCAGCACATCCAGCATGGCGTTGCGGGTAAAGCGGGTCAGCGCCGCGATCAGCACCCCGGCCAGTGCGACAGTGGGCATGATGAAATGCAAAGCCGTTCCATTGCCCACCACCGGCAGCCAGTTCAGCCAGTAAGAAAAGGCAAGAACCATCAAGATGGCGATCACGAAATTCGGCACTGCATACCCAAGGAATGCCACCACCATCACCGCGCTGCCGATCCAGCTTTTGCGCCATATAGCCGCCACGATGCCCAGCGGGATCGACACCAGCAGGGTCAGGGTGACAGCGCAAAGCAGTAGTTGCGTTGACGGCCAGATGCGTTCCAGCACCATGTCAGCTACAGGGCGTCTTTCGATGAAGGACAGGCCGAATTGACCGTCGGTAAAGGATCGCAGGAAAGCGAAGTATTGCGTCAGGACCGGCCGGTCGAGTTCGTAATACTGGATCAGCAGATCGCGATCCTCGGTGGTCATACCTTCGCCGATCACGAAATCTACTGCGTTTCCCGACAACCGGGTTGCAAAGAACACGATGGTGACGATCACCAAGAAAGTCACACCCATTCGGAACAGGGTGCGCAGAGCATAGGTCAGCATGAGAGGGCTCCGGTTTTGAAGGCTGGGGCAGGGGTTTCACCCGGACGAACGAGCCTTACGAAGTCGACGCCTGCGGCGGTGGCGGCGACACCATCCGTTTCTTCAGTGTCGCCGATGAATACGGCTTCATCCGGGGTGACGCAGGCACGGCGCAGCGCTTCGCGTGGCAAGTCGGGGGCGGGTTTGCCGACACTGCTCATGCGGGCCTGTGGGATCATCGATTTGATCGCCGCCCAGATCGCACCGGTTTCCGGCTGTGGTGTGCCATCAGCGCCGGGGTGGCTGGTGTCAGGATTCGTCAGGGAAATCGGCACTCCGGCATGGACGAGTTCGGCAATACGGGCCATGTCGGCAAAACTCAGCGCGGTGTCGCGCCCTAAAACAACCGACTGGGGTTGGTCACGGTCGGGCCGCAATCCTAGCTCCCGTGCCAACGCCTGCAAAGGTGGATTGACATAGAGCGCCACGCGCGTGCCGGGCCGGTCAGCAGCCAAGGCACGCAATGTGAGTTCGCCTGCCAACAGGATACGTTCGGCCGGCAGCGCCAGCCCCAGCTTTGCCAGCCGCGCCGACAGGGTTTGCGCCGTGTCCGCAGAATTGTTGGAAACGATCCACAGCCGGTCTGCGCAACGGGTGAACAGTTCGGGCACATCGGGCAGCACCGTTTCGCCGGACAAAAGGCACCCGTCCAGATCCGCCAGAATAGCGGCCCGGTCGGGCCAGCAACCATCGATGAATTGTCGCAATCGGATTGGCTTTGGCATGCCATCACCCTTCTGTTCGGGAAATCCCCGTCTGTGCGCCCGCAGCGCCGTCATCTTTTTCTGCGCAGCTGGCATGGGGCCCGCTGTCAGGAACAGGGAATGGCCGCAAACTGTAACATCGCCGTTACGATTGAAGGTGTATGTTGCGGATCATGAAGGTATCGGTTTCAGAAACGGCCACTGGCCTGTCACTTTCCCGTTTGCGCGCCCTTACGGCGGTCGCTGAGGAAGGATCGTATTCCGCTGCGGCCCGCCGAATCGGCATTTCGCATACCGCAGTCGCGCAACAGATCCGCGATCTGGAGCGTGCCTATGACATTCACCTGTTCGACCGCCTGCGCGGGGTGTTGAATCCGACCCCCGCCTGTCTGGAACTGTGTGATATCGCCACCCGCATGCAGCAGGCACAACGCGACGCGGAACATGTGTTGGCGCGTCGTGGGCCATCTGGCAAACACCGCCTGAGGGTCGGTTTGGGTAATTCGATGCCGGGCATCGCCATTGTCGGCAGAATACTGAATCTGCACCCGACCTTGACGGTGTCGGTCGAAAGCGGATCGCATCAAGATATCATGGCCGCAGTGTCCCGGCGCGAAGTCGATGTGGCCGTGTTGCCCAACCTGCCCGTCGATTCGCGGTTCCGGCGCTTCCCGGTCTTGTCGCAGGAAGTGGTGGCGATCGTGGCACCTGACAGCCCGCTGTCAACGCACAAAGACGTCACGCTGGAACATCTTGCAACGCGCCCGCTGGTGTTCCGATCTTCGGGATCGTCCACCCAGAAGGTTGTAGATCGCGGTTTCCGCCAAGCCGGATTTACCCCCGAACCGCGCTTGACGGCAGATACCAGGGATGCCGTTTATGAAGCGGTCGCTCTGGGCATTGGGGTTGGATTCATGTGGCGCTACGGCACCTACCGGTCGGATACCGTGCGTCGGATCAGGGTTCCTGAATTCCGCTCGACCGTGGACGAGGTGGTGTTCGCGCTAGCCGATGAACGCAATGCGCTGACTGATTTGTTCTTCAATGTCGCCCGGCAGTTCCGGCCTGAAACGACGATGAAGACCTGAAACTTCGATGATGCTTCAGTTCGGAATGACCTTTCGACTCTCGTAAGTCCGGCGCTGCTAAACTTGGCCAGGCCGAAGCCTGACCGGCAGGATCGAAAGACGCAGATAAAACGCGCTTGACCAAGCTCCCCAAGACAGCTTTCACTGCTGGAACGACCCGGTGATTGTCCGGGTCATTTTCTTTCCGCTTGCCCGAACGAGGATCCTTGGTTTTGCCCCAACCCCTTGAAAAGACACTTGCCATTCTCGACGACCTGTTGCGCTTTGACATCCTACCGGGGCGGTCCAATCTGGATATCATCGGATATATTCATAATTATCTGAGCCAGTACGGGATTGAGGCCGAATTCGGTTTTGACACGTCTGGCCTGCGGGCCAACCTGTTCGCCACAATCGGCCCGAAAGTGGATGGCGGGGTTGCCTTGTCGGGCCACACCGATGTGGTGCCGGTCGAAGGTCAGGATTGGACCCGGCCAGCCTTTGAACTGACCCGGGAAAACGGCCGCGTTTATGGCCGCGGGGCGGTCGACATGAAGGGGTTTTTGGCCTGCGCATTGGCCATGGTGCCGCATTTCGCCCAAGCGCCACTCAAACGTCCGATCCATCTGGCCTTTTCCTATGACGAAGAACCCGGTTCCATCGGGGCGCCCGATCTGGCGCGACAGATCGTTGCGTCGGGGATGAAACCGACGGCAATCATCGTTGGCGAACCAACCGAAATGAAAGTGATCGCGGGTCACAAGGGCGGCTTTGAACGCACCACAAGGTTCACCGGCGTTGCCGGTCATTCTTCGGACCCGTCCCGTGGTGTTAGCGCGATTCATTACGCGGCCCGCTTCATCGGCTTTCTGGAACGGCTGGGCGCGGATTGCGCCGCGAACCCGCTGCCCGACAGTCCGTTTCACCCCCCCTTTCACACCATCAACGTGGGCACGATCAGCGGTGGTGCCGGGCGCAGTATCATCGCCGAGGATTGTCAGCTCGATTGGGAATTGCGGGTCACGCCGCCTGATGACGGTGCGGCGGAAATGCTGCGTATCGAAACCTTCCTCAACGGGCTTCAGGATGAAATGCGCGGCCTGTTTCCACAGGCTTCGGTCCGCACCGAAACGGTTTCGAATTATCCGGGCCTCAGGGCCGACCCATCCTCGACCGCGCTGGATCTGGTGCGGCAGATCAGCGGTGAAAATGATTTTACCACCGCGCCATTCGGGACCGATGCAGGATGTTTTGACCGCGAAGGTCTTCCCAGCGTCGTCTTCGGCCCCGGCAGCATCAATCAGGCGCATATCCCGGACGAATATATCGAGATATCCCAGATCGAAGCCTGCCTGAATTTCTTGCAAAAACTCGGCGCGCGGCAAAGCCATTAACCCGACCGGAAGTGTCTCGAGAGTTTAGCGAACCACGAGAATTCGGGGCCCAATTGCGTTGCCAAACAGATGCCCAGATCACAAAAAATTTCAAATATTTGAACGCAATAGTTGTTCGAACGCCAAATTTGTGCTGAGTATCAACTATAAAGTCAAAAAAATCAGTTTTCCGATTTATAGTTTGTGTGTTCGATGTCGTAGGGGACAGAAGAATGAATAATGCGTCTGCAATTGCGGGCCGGTTGGCCAAATTTGTGTTTTTTCTGGCGATCACAGCATGCGTGATCATAGGCCAATCCGGCTCCGTCAGGGCGGGGCCCGCACCGGATTTGACGCTGGCTTTATCCTACACGCCATCGACAATCGCCCAAGGTGGCACCACGGTGGCCACCTACACGATTTCCAATACGACGACGTCATCGACGGCGGACGACATTGCGTTTACCGATACGTTGACAGCTGGGCTTGAAATCGCGGCTTCCCCTGACGCGGTCACTACGTGTTCCGGTCGTACGGTTCCCCCAACACTGACCGCGCCCGGCGGCGGCGGCACGATCAGTTTTTCCGGTGGCAGCCTAGCAGCAGGGGCCAATTGCACAATCACGGTCAACATCAAGGGCGTAACGGCTGGTTCCCATACCAATTTCACTGACACCCTGACATCCAGTCTCGGCCCTGCAAATATGGCAAATGCGACTCTGACCGTAGACGCCGCCCGACCGCTGTTCAGCAAAACGATTTCCCCCACATCGGTCAGCCTGAACGGCACCAGCACGATGACCTATACCATCGACAATACACCGTATGGCGGGGTCATTACGGGTGTAGGGTTCTCGGAAACGCTTCCGACTGGCGTGCAGATCGCTTCGCCATCCAATTTGGCGACGACCTGTACGAATGGAATACTCACTGCCGCAGCAGGGTCCAGTTCGATCAGCCTTTCGGGGGCGTATTTCACGTCCGCGACATCCTGCACCATCACCGTCGATGTTCAGGGCACAATCTCAGGTGACTATACGCTTACCTCAGGGGAACTCAACTCCAGCCTTGGAAGTCTTGGGGTCGCGTCGGCCAGCCTGACCGTGGAAACGCCTTCGACGTCCGCGCCGACTCTGACCAAGACGTTTTCGGGCGATCCGGTGGCCCCGGGTGGGACCGTCACGCTGGGTTTCAATCTTTACAATCCGAACAACGATTTCGCCGCGACCAATATCGCCTTTACCGATGATCTCAATGCGATGCTGACAGGCGCAACGTTGGTCAGTAATGTCACAGATCCCTGCGGGTCGGGATCAAGCATCAGCGGCGCAGGGACCGGAACGATCAGTTTTACCAGCGGATCGCTGGCTTCGCGCGCCAACTGTAGTTTCAACGTCACGGTTCGAATCCCTTCGACAGCGACCGGGGACACTTATACAAACACGACTTCGACCGTTTCAGCGACCGTGAACGGGTCGACAGTTACTTCGGCCAGCGGTGCTTCTGATACGTTGCAGGTCACCGATCAAGCTCCTTTGGACCTGGCGATGTCCTGGGCATCGGTCGATGCGGGCGATCCGACTACGGTGACTTTCACCGTGACCAATCCCAACGCCAGCCAGACGGCGACCGGTATCGCCTTTTCGTTGACTAAGGCTGCGCCGTTTCCGAATGCTCCAATTGCGACTTTGCCGCCATCAACCAACACTTGCGGCGGAACGATGGCGACAAATAGCTATAGCTATAGTACCACGACAATTGTCACATCATATGATTATTCGGGCGGAACGCTGGCGGGTGGCAGTTCCTGCATCATCGCTTTTGATATCGAAGTGCCAAGCGGGACCAGTTCGGGTATCTATCCGCAGGAAACCGGCGCTATCACTGCCACTATTAACACCGCAAGCACATCTGGCGACGCGGCTTCGGCCAATCTGTCGGTCAGTGTAAGCACTTCGCCCTTGTCGATATCCAAATCCTTCGACCAAAGCTCTGCCGGGGCCGGTGATTCGGTCGGGATGACGTTAAGCCTGTCCAACAACAGCGAAACGTCCAACGCGACCAACATTTCCTTTACCGACGATCTCGATACCTTCCACAGCGGTGCCACGCTGGCTTCGGTGGAAAGCAATGGCTGTAGCGGAACGGTGAGCGGCGTGGGTACGGGATCCCTCGGCTATTCCGGCGGATCGGTTTCAACCGGGGCAAGCTGCGACATCAAAGTCAGCGTTACTCTGGGGACTGCAACCGGGGGCCAGACCAATACCACTTCGGATCTCACCGCATCACTTGGCGGCGGCAGCGCGACGGTGCAAAATAACAGCGCCGCCAGTGCCAGCATCACGGTGAATACGTCATCGCCCTTGACTGCGTCGTTGGAAATCATCGACGATCCGGTCGTTGCGGGTGGTACTGTGACCGCGCGCTATACCATTTCCAACCCGACCTCTGGATCTGCCGCCACAGGTATCACTTTCACCCAAAGCTTCTCCAGCGCGCTGTCAAGTCTGGCCGCGACTACACCATTGCCGGCCAATCCCTGCGGGTCGGGGTCTGCGCTGTCCGGAACGACGACCCTGTTCATGTCGGGTGGCAATATTGTTCCCGACGACAACTGTACTTTTGACGTTATTTTGACCGTACCGGGGGGGGCGTCGAATGGGAGTTATACACTATCGAGCAGCGGTATTTCCTTCACGTCCGACGGCACCTCAAAATCGATTGATCCGATCAGCGATAGCTTGATTGTCGGCGTGACTAACGAAGGGTCTAACGCCTTACAGCTGAGCAAATCCTTCGACAGCAGTTACGTTCAAGCCGGGGGCAGCGTCGGGCTTACCCTGACATTGGAAAACGTCGGTACGGAAGATGCCACGGCTGTCGCCTTTACCGACAACCTGACCAGTTTCCTCAGCGGCACCAATTTCGTCAATGTGACTTCGAACACCTGTGGTGGCACCCTGACCGGCGAAATCGGTACATTGCTGAGCCTGTCCAATGTCGCGCTGACTGCAGGAAGCAGTTGTACTCTCAAGATTCCGGTCGCTTTCAGTGCTGGCGTGGCTCTTGGCACCTATACCAACACCACGTCGGCTGTCTCTGGCACTACGGCGTCGGGCGCGGTGGGCGGTCCGGCCGATACTGCCAGTATCGAAGTCCGCTCGGCCTCGGTACCGACCTTCACGAAATCGATTTCGCCCTCGACGGCGAACGCCAACAGTACGGTGACTTTCCGCTATTCTATTTTCAATCCTACTGGGGGCGTCGCCCGCTCCGGTCTGGCGTTTACCGACAACGTGACGACTGCAATTCCCGGCGCAACGGCAACCGTGCTGCCGGGCGCCGGTGCCTGCGGCACCGGATCAACGGTCACCGGATCGGGTCTGATCGCCTTGTCGGGCGGAAATCTGGCAGCAGGCGCAAGCTGTATTTTCGACGTAACGGTAACGGTCCCCACCCCGGCAGCGGCGACTTATACCAGCACCACCAGCACCTTGAGCGACAACGGTATTATTCTGGCTGCGGGCGCGTCTGACACGTTGACGGTTAATCCGTTGCCGCCGAGCTTCAGTAAGGTTTTCGCGCCTGACAGTATGGTTCAGGGCGATACCTCGACCCTGACTTTCACCATCAACGCAACCAGCAGCACGGCTTTGGTGCCGGGTCTGAGCTTTACCGATAATCTGCCGTCCGGAGTTGTGCTGGCGTCGACGCCAAATGGCTCGTCCACCTGTACCGGCGGCACGCTGACGGCGGCTTCGGGCGCGGGAACGATTTCCTATAGTGGCGGTACGGTTCCGGCCGGAAGCACATGTACGGTTTCGGTCGATGTGACCTCTGTTTCAATTGGCGCTTACGTGAACACCTCGGGTGCCTTGTCCAGCGATTTTGGATCTGGTGGTACCGCCAGCGACACGCTGTCCGTCACCACCGCGCCGACCCCGGGTTTCACAGCAGCATTTTCCCCTAGCGCCATTGCCGAAGGCGCAACCTCGACGCTGACCTTCACCATCAACAATACCGGGGCCCTGATCCCGGCGACGGCGCTGGCTTTCAGCGACAACCTGCCCGCCAGCATCACGGTGGCCACGGTGCCGAACGCATCGACCACCTGTACCGGCGGCACGCTGACGGCGGCTTCTGGCGCGGGAACGCTTTCCTATAGCGGCGGGTCGGTTTCAGCAGGCAGTAGCTGTACGATTTCTGTCGACGTTCTGGCGGTGTCCGGCGTGAACGCGGCGAATACCACGGGCGATCTGACCTCGTCGATCGGCGATAGCGGCGCAGCCAGTGCGACTCTGTCGATCACGGCGGCCCCGACCCCGGGTTTCACAGCGGCGTTTTCGCCCAGCGCGATTGACCAAGGTGCAACTTCGACACTGACCTTCACCATCGACAATACTGGGGCTTTGGTTCCGGCGACGGCGCTGGCTTTCAGCGACAACCTACCCGCCAGCATCACGGTGGCCACGGTGCCGAATGCCACGACCACCTGTACCGGCGGCACGCTGACGGCGGCTTCTGGCGCGGGAACGCTTTCCTATAGCGGCGGGTCGGTTTCAGCAGGCAGTAGCTGTACGATTTCTGTCGACGTTCTGGCGGTGTCCGGCGTGAACGCGGCGAATACCACGGGCGATCTGAGCTCGTCGATCGGCGATAGCGGCGCAGCCAGTGCGACTCTGTCGATCACGGCGGCCCCGACCCCGGGTTTCACAGCGGCGTTTTCGCCCAGCGCGATTGACCAAGGTGCAACTTCGACACTGACCTTCACCATCGACAATACTGGGGCTTTGGTTCCGGCGACGGCGCTTGCCTTTATCGACAACCTGCCTTCCAGCATCACCGTGGCCACGGAACCGAATGCCACGACGACTTGTACCGGCGGCACGCTGACGGCGGCCGCTGGCGCGGGAACGCTGTCCTATAGCGGCGGGTCGGTTTCAGCAGGCAGTAGCTGTACGATCTCGGTTGATGTTCTGTCCGTGTCTGGTGCCGGCGCCGCCAATTCATCAAACGATTTGACTTCGTCGCTCGGTAATAGCGGCACCGCCGATGCGATGCTGACGGTCACTGCGGCCCCGGTTTTGAGCGTTAGCAAATCCTTCACGCCCAGCACGATCACCCAAGGCAATGTATCTACGTTGACCATCAGTATTGAAAATACATCCTTGGTGGCCGCGTCCAATATCGACCTCAGCGATGCCTTCCCCTCGGGTATGGAAGTCGCCGATCCCGCGTCAATCACGGAAAGCTGTAACGGCACCATCGGCGCGACTGCCGGGAACACTACCATCAGCTATGATGACGGTTCATTGCTAGCCGGGTCAAGCTGTTCGATCAGCGTCAATGTCACCTCTACGACCCTTGGGTCAGCGGTGAACACCACCAGTGAAATCACATCGTCGTTGGGTAGCAGTGGTACAGCCAGCGCAACGCTGACCGTCAACGCACCACCCGCCCCCGGGTTCACCAAGAACTTCAGTCCGAATCGCCTGTTCCAAGGCGACACGTCGACCCTGAGCTTCACCATCGACAACACGTCGTCGTTTATCGAAGCAACCAATTTGGCTTTTGTCGACACCTTCCCGTCCGGGATGACAATCGCAGCGACGCCGAATCTTTCCACGACCTGTACCGGGGCCACGATTACCGCAACGGCAGGCAGCGATCGGATCGAGATGGCGACCGGGACCGTCGCGGCAGATAGCAGTTGTAGCGTACAGGTCGATGTCGTTGCGATGACAGCCGGATCCGCCGAAAACGTGTCGGACGACCTGACGTCGTCGCTGGGCAACAGTGGCACCGCATCAGCGACACTGAATGTTGTCACCCCTGGCGCGCCCGGCTTTGCCAAGGCGTTTGCACCCGACAGCATCGTGCAGGGCAACGTTACAACGCTGACCTTCACCATCGACAACAGCGCGGCGTTGGTTTCGGCCACGGCGCTCGAGTTCAGCGACAGCTTCCCGGCGGGTATGACCGTGGCGTCCACGCCGAACGCGACCAGCACCTGTTCGGGTGGCACGCTGACGGCAACAGCCAGCACGGATAGCGTCAGCTTCACCGGTGGAACCGTTGCCGCGGGATCGAGCTGCGATGTGAGCGTCGATGTGACTTCGGCCACCGTGGGGGATGCCGATAACGTGTCGGACGACCTGACGTCGTCTTTGGGCAACAGCGGCACCGCCGCCGCGACGCTGAGCGTGACAGCAGCGGGCGCGCCCGACCTCGCCAAGACTTTTGCCACCGACAGCATCGTGCAGGGCAACGTTACAACGCTGACCTTCACC
>NZ_CYSA01000016.1 GCF_001458355.1 Thalassovita gelatinovora
TCGTTCTGAGCCAGGATCAAACTCTCAAGTTGAAAAGCACTTACATGCTTATCCTTGACGTTCGAACCTCTGCACATCACTTCCCGATCGGCTAAGATCGGGAATTGTCTCTGTTTGTTGTGCTTCGGGTTTCATCAGAAACCGAAAGCCGTACAAACAGTGAAGCTGACTATCCATCATCGGACCGAAATCCTAGGTAGTTGATATGTGCAGTTGTTTGTTCATCGAATGAACCAAACCGCCCACATATCTCTTCAGATACCAAATTGTCAAAGAGCGCGGACCCGAAAGTCCAGAGACAAAATCAACCGACTGCGCTAAATACTAACTAGCGCCGCCCGCTTCATAAACCTCAATAATGTGCCGCTTCGCTTCCCTCAAGAGCACCGCCCCGTCGTTCCGTCCCGCGTCCCAACCGCGCCTCAGCGCCGCCGGTGAAGGGGGTTCTAAGGTTATACCGGGAGACCCGCAACCCCTTTTTTCATCTAATGTGTGTGTTTTTTGAACTTTATGTGAAATATAATAAAGTCAATTACTTACATCACAACAGTTCTAGAAACGAACGCCTGAGACCGACAGGAATGCCGCTTTGCAGCGTTTGCGCCAACTATATCTTGGGTTATCCACAGACTTACCCACCAAACGCAGCGAGACTCAAAAATTCAGAGCAGACTCAGAACCGATGGGCCGCATGTCATCGCGCAAGAATCGCCGACAGCCGCCCAATGCCCGGACTATGCCAGTCGGACCCGATGACGGTATTTCAACCGAAGGGTCAGCAAGACGACCACCACGCCCAGATAGATCAGCGGCTCTACCGGGACTCCTTTCACCACCATGATGAAATGCGCCGCCCCCAGCAAAGCCACCGCATAGGTCAGGCGATGCAGTTTGCGCCATGTCTGCCCCAACCGGCGGATCGCGGCGTTGGTCGATGTCAGCGCCAATGGCAGCATCAGGACAAAAGCGGCCATGCCGATGGTGATATAAGGACGTTTGACGATATCGGCCCAGACCCGTGCCAGTGTCTGCACATCCAGCAGCGCCCAGATCAGCAGATGCGCCACGACATAGCTGAAGGCCAGTACTCCCAGCGTCCGGCGGAATTTCAGCAGGTTCACCCCTGCATAGCGCCGCAACGGCGTGATCGCCAAACCGGCGATCAACAGCTTCAGCGCCCATTCCCCATAGGCATGTTCCAGCGCCTTGACCGGATCAACGCCGAGCGCGCCGTTCCAGCCTTGCCAGAACAGATAGGCGATCGGCACAAGGCCAATCACATAGATGACCCATGTCGGCAGTTTGCGGGCCGTTCGATTGATCAGGTCGGTCATCTGATACATGGCCAGATCAGAAATGGGTCTTGAGGTTCATGCCACGATACAGCGACGCGACCTCGTCATAGCCGTTGAACATCGGCGTCGGCACCCGCTTGGTAAACAACCCGCCCCCGATCTTGCGCTCGGACCCTTGCGACCAGCGCGGATGATCCACCTCAGGGTTCACATTGCTGTAGAACCCGTATTCGCGGGCATTGGCCTTGTTCCAACTGGTCGGCGGCTGTTTGTCTGTCAGGGTGATGCGGACCACCGATTTGATCGACTTGAACCCGTATTTCCATGGCACCACCAACCGCAGCGGTGCGCCGTTCTGATTGGGCAGATCCTTACCATAGATCCCGGTCGCCATGAGGGTCAGCGGATGCATCGCCTCATCAAGGCGCAATCCTTCAACATAGGGCCAGTCCAGCACCGGCACTCGCTGCCCCGGCATTTCTTCGGGCCGCATCAGCGTTTCGAAGGCAACATATTTTGCGCTGTTCTGAACCCCGGCAAGAGCCAGCAGATCGGCCAATTCGAACCCGTTCCACGGAATCACCATCGACCAGGCTTCAACACAGCGGAACCGATAGATGCGTTCTTCTACCGTCATCGTCTTCAGAATGTCGTCGAAATCATAAGCACCGGGCCGGTCGACCATGCCGTCAATCTTGACCGTCCAGGGTGCAGTGGTCAGCTGACCGGCATGGCGGGCCGGGTCATCCTTGCCGGTGCCGAATTCGTAGAAATTGTTGTAGCTGGTCACCTCTTCCCAGCTATTCGGCGTCAGCGTCTCGGCCGCAGCCTGACTGCCCAGCCCGGTCAGACCGATCCCGGCCATCCCAGCCATCCCAGCCATGATCTGGCGTCGGTTCAAATAGGTCGTTTCGGATGTGACATCATTGTCGGTCAGTGTGTTTTTCCAGCGGCCAGCCATCGGGACATCCTTTTGTTGCGGTTGCGGTCAAGCTAACGCGCTGCCCCCAACGGGCCAAACCACATCGGCTCACAATCACGTGCCGGGGATGAAACAAATAAATTCCATATGCAAAGCTGCAAATATGTTTGACCTGAGTCAAAGCAATAGTGGCAATATTGGTTAAGTTCTTAAAGGATTATGCGGTCGCGCCGCGGCCGATACGGAGGAGGATTCCATATGAAACCGTTTATCCTTGCCGCGGCTCTTGCCGCAGCAGCAGCCACCACCGCTTTCGCTGACGGAATGGTCAGCTATTCCACAGAAGACAGTTTCGAAGACGTCGTGTTCGGATTGGAAAACGCAATTCTGGATCAGGGGCTGGTTATCGATGCTGTCAGCCATGTCGGGGAAATGCTGGAACGCACCCGGGCTGATGTTGGATCGAACGTGACGATTTTCACCCATGCGGATGTCTACAGCTTTTGTTCCGCCAATCTGTCGCGCAAGGTGATGGAGGCCGATCCGATGAATATCCGGTTCTGCCCTTACGACATTTTCGTGGCCGTACAGCCCGATACCGGCAAGACAACCATCGGCTACCGGGAATTCCCCGATGGTCCGATGCAAGAAGTGCAAGCATTGGTAGATACGATTACCCGCGCGGCGATCGGTATGGATTAAACTTGCACAATCGTCCGGCGATTTCGCCATTGCTTGAAAATCGAAACAGCCCCCGCTCAATCAGCGGGGGCTGTTTCGGTTTTTATCCCTTTTGGGACATAAACTTTGGCGCAACTTGGCCGCGGCGCGAACCTTACCCGATTCTTTTCCGGCCCGGTTTTGATTGCTTATCCGGGCCTGCATTCGGGTTAGGGGCGGGCAATTTCATGACCGAATTCACACAAGGAACCACTGCTGACGTTTCACTATCGAGTGCGATTGCCCAGATTATATTGACCTTCTGGATGGCAACGACACCTATTTCGGCGATAGTGACGCGGATCAGATTCTGGGTGGGTCCGGTGACGATTGCCCAAGAAAGGGCGCATACCGTCCTCACCGTCAGCAGCACCTATATGGTGACGCGACTGGATACGCTGGCCAGTAACATCGCGGCGGATGACTTCTGCTTCGCCTGATCCGATCCAGACACGCAAAAGCCCGCCCGGTTAAGGGCGGGCTTTTCTCTAGTCACCGGTTTTAGTGCACCACTGCATCTTCGGGCGGTTGCCGGTTCGAAGACCCGATCCGGTCGCCGATGATCAACCCATCGGCCCCGGCGGACACCACCAACCTGTCACCATCTTTCACATCCCCGGCCAGCAGCAATTCCGCCAACGGATCCTGCAGGGCGCGCTGGATCACCCGCTTCAGCGGACGCGCGCCAAAGACCGGATCATAACCTTCATCGGCAAGCCACTTCTTGGCGACGTCATCCAGTTCCAGCGTGATCTTGCGATCCACCAGACGTTTGGCCAGACGCTTGAGCTGAATTTCGACGATGCCATCCATATCGGCCCGGCCCAACCGGTCGAAGATGATGGTTTCGTCCAGACGGTTCAGGAATTCGGGGCGGAAATGGGCCCGCACCGCATCCATCACGTCGCGCTTGGCATCTGCGGCATCAGCCCCATCGGGCAATTGGCTCAGCGCCTGCGCCCCCAGGTTCGAGGTCAGCACGATCAGCGTTTGCTTGAAATCAACGGTGCGGCCCTGACCATCGGTCAGCACACCATCATCCAGCACCTGCAACAGCACGTTGAACACGTCCGGGTGGGCTTTTTCGACCTCGTCGAACAGCACCACCTGATAAGGCCGGCGCCGCACCGCTTCGGTCAGAACCCCACCTTCGTCATACCCGACATAGCCCGGAGGCGCACCGATCAGACGTGCTACGCTGTGCTTTTCCATAAATTCCGACATGTCGATACGCACCATCGCATTGTCGTCGTCAAACAGGAAATTGGCCACCGCTTTGGTCAACTCGGTCTTACCGACGCCGGTCGGCCCCAGGAACAGGAACGATCCCAGCGGACGATTTTCATCGTTCAGCCCGGCGCGCGCCCGGCGGACCGCATTCGACACCGCTTTGACCGCCAGATTCTGACCGATCACACGACGGTGCAAATCGTCTTCCATCCGCAGCAGTTTCTCGCGTTCGCCTTCCAGCATCCTGGCCGTCGGGATCCCGGTCCAGCGTTCGACCACAGCAGCAATCTGTTCGGGGCGGACGGCCTCTTCGACCATCATGCCCTGATCTTCCTGCGCTTCGGCATCGATCAGCTGCTTTTCCAGCCCCGGAATGACGCCATAGGACAGCTCCCCGGCCTTGGCCAGATTGCCTTCGCGCTTAGCGATTTCCAATTCGGCACGGGCATGGTCCAACTGTTCCTTGATATCACGCGCACCAGCCAGCTTATCGCGTTCAGCCTGCCATTTCGCGGTCATCTCGGCGCTCTGCTGTTGCAGATCCGACAGTTCCTTTTCCAGATTTTCCAACCGGTCTTTGGACGCTGCATCCTCTTCCAACTTCAGCGCCTCGACCTCGATCTGCATCTGCAGGATCTGACGATCCAGTTGGTCCAGTTCCTCGGGCTTGGAATCCACCTCCATCCGCAACCGGCTGGCGGCCTCGTCAACCAGGTCGATCGCCTTGTCCGGCAGGAACCGGTCGGTGATATAGCGGTGTGACAGGGTCGCCGCCGAAACCAATGCCGCATCCGAAATGCGCACGCCGTGATGCAGCTCGTATTTTTCCTTGATACCGCGCAGGATTGAAATCGTATCCTCGACGGTCGGTTCTTCTACCACGATGGGTTGGAACCGCCGTGCAAGGGCTGCGTCCTTTTCCACATATTTGCGGTATTCATCCAGCGTGGTGGCACCGATACAATGCAATTCCCCCCGCGCCAGGGCAGGCTTGATCAGGTTGGCCGCATCCATTGCGCCATCCGCCTTACCGGCACCGACCAGAGTGTGCATTTCATCGATGAACAGGATAATTTCGCCCGCAGCCGCTTCGATTTCCTTCAGGATCGCTTTCAGACGTTCCTCGAATTCACCACGGTATTTCGCGCCTGCGATCAATGATCCCATGTCCAGCGCCAGAAGCTTCTTGTTCTTCAGGCTTTCGGGCACGTCACCATTGATGATGCGCAACGCCAAGCCTTCGGCAATCGCGGTCTTACCCACGCCGGGTTCCCCGATCAGCACCGGGTTGTTCTTGGTCCGGCGGCTCAGCACCTGCATCGAACGGCGGATTTCTTCGTCCCGACCGATGATCGGGTCGATCTTGCCCTGTTCTGCGGCCTCGGTCAGGTCGCGGGCATATTTCTTCAGCGCGTCATAGCCTTCTTCGGCAGACGCGCTATCGGCAGTGCGACCCTTACGGATATCGTTGATCGCCCCGTTCAATTTCTGTGGCGTCACCGCACCGGCATCCAGCGCGTCCTTGGCCTTGGATTTGACCAGCGCCAGCGCCATCAACATCCGTTCCACCGGCACGAAACTATCGCCTGCTTTCTTGGCTATCTTTTCGGCTTCGTCCAGAACCCGCGCGGTTGCGTTGTCCATATAGACCTGACCGGCATCCCCAGACACTTTCGGCTGTTTGGCTACAGCAGCATCCACTGCCTCAATGACGCGTTCGGACGACCCGCCCGCGCGTGTAATCAGATTGGCCGCCAGCCCCTGATCGTCATCCATTAATGCTTTGAGTATATGTTCGGGCACCAAGCGCTGGTGATTTTCCCGCATCGCGATGGTCTGAGCCGCCTGAATGAAACCGCGCGACCGCTCGGTGAACTTGTTCAAGTCCATCGTATTCTCCTTTTCAAAAGCACCCTATCTGCGTAGCGCCCGCTTCGCGGCACGCCCTATGTTCGGGCCTCAAAAGTGAGGTGGGAACTCCGAAAGGATAGTTCAAGACCCCTCCCTCAGCACATCTGTAAAAACAGCTGGTTCAATCGTACTTTAAGTATAACCCAAATTTAACACCATGATCGTTAGTTTCAAAGAACCAGTGCAGGGCGTATTTATGTATATTACTCAGATCGAAGTTTCGCAGATGCAGGGAAATTCAGAATCGGGCCAAGCGTCCGGTTTCGTGTCATTCGACTCTGACATGGGCCATGTGCAAATGCACTGCGCGGTGACCGACGTAACCCCGACCAGTTGCCACCGCGCATTGATTTCCGAAGCGTTGCGTCAGCTGGGCCGGATGCCGGAATACCGGAATGGCCGCCGAACCTTGTCCTTTGCCCCTGGAATTCTGGCCGCCGAACCCGCCGCTGCTTGACGACTTGGCGATATCCCGCGAAAAGGGCGCAACCTTGCAGGAGCACCCTTCTCATGTCCGATGATCGTCTGATCGTAGCCCTCGATGTTCCCAACGCCCTCGAAGGTCTGAACCTGGCTGAACAGCTGGGCGATGCCGTATCCTTCTACAAAATCGGCCTTGGAATGCTCACCGGCGGTGGGCTGGCGCTGGCCAATGAGTTGAAACAGGATCACGGCAAACGCATCTTTCTGGACATGAAACTGTTCGATATCGGTGCCACGGTGGAAAGCGCAGTGCGCGGGCTGGCGCAATTCGATATTGATTTCCTGACCGTGCATGGCGATCCGCATGTGGTCCGCGCCGCCAAGGAAGGCGCAGCAGGCAAGGATCTGAAAATACTTGCGGTGACGATCCTGACTTCGCTGGATCGCGATGATCTGGACGCCAGCCTGATCAAACCCGGCACAATGGCCGATCTGGTGGTCGAACGCGCCGCCCGCGCTTTCGAAGCCGGTGCCGACGGCATTATCGCTTCACCGCAGGAAGCCGCCCTGATCCGTGCCTTGCCGCAGGCTTCTGGCCGTCTGATCGTCACCCCCGGTGTGCGCCCGGCCGGGGCCGCCTTGGGCGATCAGAAACGCATTGCCACACCGGCTCAGGCGGTGGCCGATGGCGTCGATCACATCGTGGTCGGTCGCCCCGTCTGGCAGGCAAAAAATCCGCGCGCGGCAGCCGAAGCGATCCTGACCGAAATGAACAGCCCGCAGGCCAAATCGCCCAATCACTGAACAGCCGCAGCGCCGGCGGTTCTTTATCCTTCACGGTCGCGCAGATAAATCCGCAGCCGTTCGGCGAAATGCGGGATTGCCTTGGGGTGCGCAAGATAAGTTTCGGCCTGCATCATCTGCCAACGCTGCCCTTCATCGCCCAGCTTGATATCGTCCATCCGCGCCGCTGGTAAATGCGCCGCGTAGAACCATACCGGCAATTGATCGTCACGCGGGAAAATCTGCTTCCACACCAAATCGCCGGGAACCAGACGGATCGACAATTCCTCTTCGGTTTCGCGGATCACGCATTGTTCGGGTGTTTCGCCAGGATCGCGTTCGCCCCCCGGAAAATCCCAGTAATCCGGCCAAGGGATATGGGAAAAATCATCCCGCAAGATTACCGCCAACTGCTCGCCCACAAAAAGCATCAACTTGGCGCCGGCGAATGCTGTAACGTTACTCTGAATACCCATATACCTATCCTTGCCTGCTCAAAGGAAACGCCGTTTCTATGCCATCGCTTTGTCGAGATTGCATGACAGATTTTGACACTGGCCCGCGCTGCCCTTCCTGCGGCAGCCCCAGACTCGTGCAACATCCTGAACTGTTTTCATTATCGATTGCCCACATGGACTGTGATGCATTCTATGCCTCGGTTGAAAAGCGCGACAATCCCGAACTGGCTGACAAACCCGTGATCATAGGCGGCGGGCGGCGCGGCGTGGTGTCGACCGCCTGCTATGTCGCCCGGATTCGCGGCGTGCATTCGGCGATGCCGATGTTTCAGGCGCTGAAGCTTTGCCCCGACGCGGTGGTGATCCAACCCCGCATGCAGGTCTATGCCGAAGTCTCGCGCGATATCCGGCAGATGATGCAGGACCTAACACCGGATGTGCAGCCGCTGTCTCTGGACGAAGCGTTCATGGATCTGTCGGGGACAAGTCGGCTGCATCACGCACCGCCCGCAGTGATGCTGGCGCAGTTGGTCAAACGGATGAAGGACGAATTGGGCGTGACCGGGTCGATCGGGCTCAGCCATAACAAATTCCTCGCCAAGGTCGCGTCAGACCTGCAAAAGCCGCGCGGGTTTTCAGTGATCGGCAAGGCCGAGACAGCGGATTTTTTGCGCGACAAACCGGTTCGGATGATCTGGGGCGTCGGTCAGGCCACCCAGACCGCGCTGGACAAGGCCGGGATTCGCACCTTCACCGACCTCTTGCGATGGGATCGGGACGACTTGAATATGCGCTTTGGATCGATGGGGGATCGATTGTGGCATCTGGCCCGAGGCCAAGATCGGCGCCGGGTTACGGCACATGAACCGATGAAATCGATTTCCAATG
This sequence comes from Thalassovita gelatinovora, assembly GCF_001458355.1. GTDB lineage: Bacteria > Pseudomonadota > Alphaproteobacteria > Rhodobacterales > Rhodobacteraceae > Thalassobius > Thalassobius gelatinovorus. The sequence continues at coordinate 8,631 of NZ_CYSA01000016.1, forward strand.
AAACGACCTTTTTCGAAGACACCAGCGCTCCCGACATTTTGGACGGCCACCTGTGGCGGATGGCGGAAAAAGTCGCCGACCGCGCCAAGGCCAAGGGACTGGCGGGCCGTGTCGTCACCCTGAAGCTCAAGCGATCCGATTTCAAATCCCTGACGCGCCGACACAAGCTCTATGATGCGACCCAGTTGGCCGACACGATTTACCGCAATGCACGGTCGCTTTTCGATCAGATCCCCGGAACCGGCCCCTATCGACTGATCGGTGTCGGATTGTCCGAACTGTGCCCCGAAGATCAGGCCGGGCTGGCCGGTGACCTGCTGGACCCCGAAGCAGGCAAGCGCAGCAAGGCCGAACGCGCCACCGATGCGATCCGTGAACGGTTCGGCAAGGACATGATCAAGAAAGGCAGATCACTGCGCTGATCACTCCGCTGCCAGCTTTGCTTCCCTTGCCCCGATATCCGCTATCCGCGCGATGATATCGCGCAGCACGGTGCGGAACGCGTTGAAATTGTTGTTCGGCCGGATCATCTGTTCGTTCATATATAGCGACCGGTCGATTTCGATCTGAATTGCATGTTGGCGCCGCGACGGGCGCCCGTAATGCTGCGCCGTATAAGCCCCGGCAAAAGGGGCATTGCGCGACACCCGAAACCCGGCTTCCAGAAAAGCAGTTTCAATTTGCTCGACGATATCGGCCCCGGCGGCCGCGCCAAACCGATCCCCCAAAACGATATCGGGTCGGGGGACGCCCGGACGCACCACGCTATCAACCGCCTCATGTGGCATCGAATGGCAATCGATCAGAATCGCTTCACCAAAACGGGTGTACGAATCGCTCAGCAACTTCTGCAACGCGGTGTGATACGGTAACCAATAGATGCTGATCCGTCTGTCGGCCTCTTCCCGGGGGATCTTGCCGTTATAAATCGCGCGGCCATTGGCGACCACGCGCGGGATAATGCCAAGACCCGAAGCGATTCGCGGATTATGCCCGCCACTGCGCACCCCTTCGATCAGCGCCGGGTCCAATTCGTCGGCGCTGCGGTTAAGATCGATAAAGGCGCGCGGCGCCCCCGCCAGCAACAGCGGGGCCCCGAAACGCGGGGCGCAATCGAAAAGCCTGTCTACAAAGGCATCTTCCGAACTGCGAATCGAATACTCATTCAAAACTGTGCGTCGTAAAAACGACGCGGGATAATCCCGGCCACTATGCGGAGATGCGAAAACCACGCTGGTATTGCGTGTTTCGGGGTGTATTAACTCGAACGCGACCTTGGGCAACGGAGACTCCATATTTGGAAAATACCTTAGCCTGAATATTCTTGTCGCCAAAAGCCCTTGATCCCCCCGCCGACTCCTTTTATAGGGTCCGAACCGGCGCGGAATTCCGCGCCCCTTTCTTTGGGGCTCGGGGCCAAACTGGACAAATACGGGCGATTAGCTCAGCGGTAGAGCACTTCGTTGACATCGAAGGGGTCACAAGTTCGATCCTTGTATCGCCCACCATTTACTTCGCTTCACATGAAGCGACCCGCAACCCAGGCGCAAAGGCGCGCCGCGAATGAAGGAGATAGGCCATGAAGGTCAAGAACTCGCTCCGCTCGCTGAAGCAGCGTCACCGCGACTGCCGTGTCGTGCGCCGCAAAGGCCGCGTTTACGTCATCAACAAGACTCAGCGACGCTTCAAAGCCCGTCAGGGCTGAGTACAGCTTACAAGACTTTTTGAAAAACCGCTCTGAGCATCAGAGCGGTTTTTCTGCTGCCTGCACCCTGCGAACGTCCATCACACGCCCGGTAGCGCAATAACCCCGATTTTCGATGCGATCCTGTAAGAAAACGCCGCGAGCACCTATATCTCTGATCTGCGTCATGAACTGTTCATCCGAATCATCGCATGGATAGGTCAGGAAATGTGAAAAGGGATCCGCAATGACCGCGCCTACTGCAAAACCGAATGTCGTGAAACTGCCCGATCCCGAGGCCCCCAAGCCATCCGCCATTGGGTCCAATCCGCAGCAGTCCCACAACCCTGTACATCCTCCTCAAATTCATCATCCAAATGATGCACTGGACCGGTCAATACGCGCAGCGATGTCGAAACTGACCTCCGGCATGTCCCCCTATGCAGCGTCAGAAGCATGGGTCGACTGGGCCGCGCATCTGGTCACCGCGCCGGGGCGGCAACTGGAACTGCTGGATCATGCGCAGAAAAACATGTTCAAACTTGCGTCCTTCGCCGCCGATCAATTCAGCCAGGATCCAAAGCCACCTTTCAAACCAAAACCCACCGATCATCGCTTCACCGATCCAGATTGGGCCAAGCCACCGTTTTCAATGCTGCAGCAAAGTTTCCTGTCGATTCAGGATTGGTGGGATCACGCCACCAATGACCTGCCCGGTGCGCAAAAGAAGAACACCGATCGCGCCGCCTTCATGATCCGGCAGATGCTGGATGCTGCATCACCGTCCAACCTGCCGATGCTGAACCCTGAAATCATTAAGAAGGCGCGCGAAACCAAAGGCGATTCCTTTGTTGAAGGGTTAAAAAATCTGGCTGAGGATATTCAGCAATACATCACTGACGATCCCGTTGAAGTGCCTGACGAATTCCGTGTCGGCGAAGCTTTGGCAGCAACGCCGGGCGAAGTGGTGTATCGCAATACCCTGTTCGAACTGATCCAGTACAGCCCGCAAACCGACAAGGTTCATGCCGAACCGATCCTGATCGTGCCGGCCTGGATTATGAAATATTACATCCTTGATCTCAGCCAGCATAATTCGCTGATCCGGAACTTGGTAACGCAGGGCTTTACCGTGTTCGCGATTTCTTGGGTCAACCCGACCGCGGAACAAAGCGACCTGTCGATGGATGATTATCGCCAGAACGGGGTGATGGCCGCAATCGACGCGATTTCTGACATCGTGCCGGATCAGAAAATCCACGCCTGCGGCTATTGCCTTGGCGGTACCATCCTGTCGATTGCCGCTGCGACCATGGCGCGGGACGGCGATGACCGACTGGCCTCGATCACGCTTCTGGCGGCGCAGACAGATTTCACCGAAGCCGGTGAATTGATGCTGTTTCTGGATGAAAGCGAATTGAGTTACCTCGAAGCCATGATGTGGGCACAGGGTTATCTGGATAACAAACAGATGAGCGGTGCCTTTCAGGCGCTCCGGGCCGAAGACCTGATCTGGACCCGCGCGGTACGGCGGTACTTGATGGGGATCGACGAAAAACAGGCCGATATTTCAGTCTGGAATCAGGACGCAACCCGGATGCCCTACAAGATGCATTCGCAATACCTGCGCGGGCTGTTTCTGGAAAACCGGCTTTCTGCGGGCCGCTTCGCGGTCGACGGTAAGGTGATCGCGCTAAAGGATATCAAGGCTCCGCTCTTTGTCCTCGCCACCGAAAAAGACCACATCGCGCCCTGGCGGTCGGTATATAAGACCAAACTTTTCACCGATGGGGACCTGACTTTCGTTTTGACCAAGGGCGGCCATAACGGCGGCATTCTCAGCGAACCGGGCCATAAGGGGCGGCATTATCGCATCGGATTCCGTCCCGCCGACGCGCTTTACAGCGATCCCGACAGCTGGGTCGCCGCGCATGATCCCAAAGATGGGTCATGGTGGCTGGAATGGAATGACTGGCTGCAAAAAGCCCAATCCGGTGCCGAACTGGTCGACCCTCCCTCAATGGGGGCCCCGGACAAGGGCCTTCCGCCACTGGTCCCGGCCCCCGGTACTTATGTGTTCCAGAAATAGCCTAGCGCGACATTTCCCTGGTCAACCGCACCATTGTTTGTTGCGACACATAACCGGTCACCGCCAGTCCGGTGGCCTGCTGGAACCCTTTCAACGCCGTGCGCGTCCGGTCGTCGAAATTCCCATCCACCGGACCGGGATCAAACCCGGTCTGCGACAAGGCCTGCTCCACCATCAGTCGTGAAACCGGGTTGCCCGCGATCGTGCGCTCCTCGGCCTTGGCCTTTTCTATCGCAGCAAGATCGGCGTTGCGCCGTTCCAATTGGGCAATACGGTCCCTTGCCTCTGCGACATGGCGGCTGTTGGGAAAAGATTGAACAAAGCCGCGATACGCGGCAATGGTGTTTTGCTGCATAGCGCTGTTCCACGCGGCGGTCTCGGTCCGGTTGCTGTCCATTTCGTCCAGTTTTCGCCGCGCCGTTTGGGCATAAACCCCATCGGGAAAGCGATCGAGATAAGCGCGAAGCCCTTCAACGGACCCCAATGCGCCGGTCTGATCCCAATACGCGCGATCCTGACGTTCCTGATCTGTCCTGACTTGTGCCGCTTCGCGCTGAATCTGCGCCAGTTGTGGCGCGGTCAGATAGGACGTTTCGGCATGACCCCGGCTTGTTTGATACCGCGAAATCGCGGCCCGTGTCGCCCTGCCGAAGATACCGTCGGCACCGCCGGTATTGAACCCAAGAATTGTCAGGTCCCGCTGCAACTGCTGCCGCGCGGCGCGGCTCAACCCCAAAGCGCCTTCTACGGCTTCGGCCTGACGCCGCGGTTCGTCTTCCACCGAATTGATCAATCTTTGCGCCTCAGTGGCGAACAGTCCTTTCGGAAATCGGTTGAGATAGGCCCGATATGCTTCGGGGCTATCGATATCGCGCACCGCGCTCCAATAAGCCGTATCGCCTTGATCGACCGGATCACTGCCGCCCCTGCCAAGCGCAATATCGTTGGGCAGATAGCCCCTAAGCGCCACACCGTCCGGCAGGCTGCGCGCGATCTGACCCAGCGGCTGCCGCGCCGCCAGAAGCATATCCCGGATCACCGGTTTGATCGCTTCGGTCGGCCCGGTCAGCACCGCAACACCCTGGGAGGCGGATAATTTTCTGGCCCCGACCCGCAATCCCGGCCCGGCCCCTTCACGGCTGCTCCAGGACGGTGCAACCACCAATACCCCATGCCCCTGAAAGGTCCCAAGCAGCCGGTCAATTTCAGCCAGAGACACCCCGTAACGCCCGGCATTCAGGTTCGACAACCCACGATATTCGCGCCCCAACAGCCAACTGTCGTTGAACGACGCCACCACACGCCCGGACAGAAGCACGACAATGCGGTCCACATCACCATCGCTCAGCGTCTGCCGAAACGACTCGATCGAACGGATCATCGTCTCGGTTTTCCAATCCTGCCCGCCAAAGACCTGAAACCCGGCCCCTCTCAGCATATTGGCCCATTCGTCATAAGATGCCGATTCCGGCTCCGCAGTGGCGGAATCATAGGATTTGTTCGACAGGATCAGGGCATAGTCCGCAGCCAGTGCCCCGCCTCCCCACACCAAGGTCGCGGCAACAAGACCAGCAAGACGTATTTTAAAGCGCATGACAGACCTCCCTAAGGTTCTGCCCCGAGCTTAATCGTACGAACGCTGATCCTCGATCACTTTTCCGTCGTTCGGCAGATCGCCGGGGGCAACCAACTGAATCTTGCCCTTCATCTTTAGCACATCAACCACCGACGCAGCATAGGCATCGGGCGACTGCGCCTCGGTTTCGATCTGAACCGTCATCGTGTCCATTTCGCCATCGCGGCCCGCGATGACACGGGCCTTGACGATATCGGCATGTTTGGCGACCAACTGCGCCACTTGTTCCGGGCGCACGAACATGCCCTTGATCTTGGTGGTCTGGTCGGCGCGACCCATCCAGCCCTTGATCCGCATATTGGTGCGGCCACAGGGGCTTTGCCCGGCCAAAACCGCGCTCAGATCGCCGGTGGCAAATCGAATCAGCGGATAATCGGGATTCAGGGTGGTCACCACCACTTCGCCCACTTCACCGGGTGCGACCGGATCGCCGGTGCCGGGGCGAACGATTTCCACCACCACGCTTTCATCGACGATCATACCTTCCATCGCTTCGGTTTCATAAGCGATATTACCCAGATCAGCGGTGGCATAGCTTTGCAGACAAGCAATACCGCGATCCGCGTATTCCTGCCTCAGTGACGGGAACAAAGCACCGCCGCCCACCGCCGCCTTGGTAATCTTGAGCGCAAGCCCCATCGCTTCGGCCTTGTCAAGAATCACCTTCAGGTAATCCGGCGTCCCGCTATAGGCCGTTACGCCCACATCATGGGCCGCACGCGCCTGCAATTCGGTTTGGCCGGTACCGGCCGGCAGCACGGCTGCGCCAACCGCACGGGCACCACTTTCGAAAATCATCCCTGCCGGAGTCAGATGATAGCCGAAACAGTTCTGTACAATGTCGCCCTTGCCGATGCCGCAAGCGTTCAAAAACCGCCCCATGCGCCACCAATCGTGTTCGATCCCCCCCGGTTCATAGATCGGACCGGGAGATTGAAAGATATGTGCAAAGCCGCTGGCAGGTTTCGTGGTTAACCCACCAAACGGGTAATCCGCTTCCTGTGCCCGGCTCAGATCGGATTTACGCAAAACCGGCAAGGTCGCCAGATCTTCAACCGATCTGATCTTTGCCGCATCGAAACCCTTCAAAGCGTCGCCATAGCCGGGCAATCCCTGCGCCCGCGCGATCTGTTTCGGCAGCGCCACGGTCAGCGCAGCCGCACGTTCATCCGCGCTGCGGGTTTCGAGATCGTCAAAGAAACGGCTCATAATCAATATCTCCGGAACAGCCCCGGACCTCTCATCCGGTGCAACAGTAAATGGGGACGGGCCCCGGGGCCCGACGAAAACTTTCTCAGCTCAACCAACGCTTGCGGCGGCGATACGACCGCACATCGCGGAAACTCTTGCGGCCTTCTTCAGACATGCCGAGGTAGAATTCCTTCACATCCGGATTTTCTCGAAGGTCAGCGGCTGGGCCATCCATCACCACACGGCCGGATTCCAGAATATAACCGTAATGGGCAAAGCGCAGCGCCACGTTGGTGTTCTGTTCGGCCAACAGGAAGGTCGCGCCTTCCTTTTCATTGAGATTCTTGACGATATTGAAAATTTCTTCGACCAACTGCGGTGCCAGCCCCATAGAAGGTTCATCCAGCAGGATCGTTTCCGGTCGGCTCATGATCGCACGGCCAATTGCCACCATCTGTTGTTCGCCACCCGAAGTATAACCCGCCTGACTGCGGCGGCGCTCTCTCAGGCGCGGAAAATAATTATAGACCATCTCAAGATCGGCATCGATTGCACCTTTGCCATCCTTGCGCGTATAGGCACCGGTCATCAGGTTTTCTTCGACGGTCAGGTGCTCAAAGCAATGGCGCCCTTCCATCACCTGGATCACGCCCTTTTGGACCAGATCGGCCGGGGCCAAGTCCTGCACGCGTTCGCCGCGATAGGTGATACTGCCCTTGGTAACTTCGCCACGCTCCGAGTGCAGCAGGTTCGAAATCGCCTTGAGCGTCGTGGTCTTGCCTGCTCCGTTCCCGCCCAGAAGCGCGGTAATCCCGCCCTTGGGCACTTTCAGCGACACGCCCTTCAGCACCAGGATAACGTGGTTGTAGATCACCTCGATATTGCTGACCTCCAGAAGGGTCTCGTCAGCGGGTCCTGCATCCAGCATCTGCATTAACTTTCTGGTTTTCGGTTTATGGGAATTCCGGCCGCGCACGCTGCGCGCGGCCGGAACCATGAAAGATTTAGTTACAACCCGGCGTGAGGTTGTTTTCCTTGGCGTAGGATTCGGAATCATCGTCGATCAGCGGCGTCAGAACGTCCTGATCGGCCTGCATATAGTCGGTGATCATGTTCCATTCACCGGCTTTCGCATCCCACTGAAGAACGGCGGCATAGCCGTCGCCACCATGATTTTCACAGCTCACGTTGAAGGACGGGCCGAAGTTGGGCATGCCCAGAGCGGTCATCTTGCCTTCGGTCATTTCCAGCTTTTCCATACCGTCGCGCATCATCGCAGGGGTGATTGCCGAAGTGCCATGGATCTGCTGAGCGGTTTTGGCCGCTTCGGCTGCCAACATCGCGGCATAGAGGCCACGGTTGTACAGAACAGTACCGATCTGGTCGCCCGCGCCAGCGGCCTTGCCTTCATCGACCACGAATTCCTGAATATCCTCATACACCGGATAATCAGACCCCACGTTGTGGAAGGTCAGGGACTTGTAGCCATTTGCAGCTTCGCCGGCAGGTTTCACGTCGTTTTCCGAACCCGACCACCAGATGCCGATGAAGTTTTCCATCGGGAAGCGGATGTTGACAGCTTCCTGAATGGCAACCTGATTCATCACGCCCCAGCCGTACATGATCACGTAATCGGGACGTTCGCGGCGAATCTGCAGCCACTGCGACTTCTGTTCCTGACCAGGATGGTCAACGGGCAGCAAAGTCAGGTCGTAACCGTGCTTCTTGGAAAGCTCTTCCAAAGTACGGATCGGTTCCTTGCCATAGGCCGAATTGTGATAGACCAAAGCGACCTTCTTGCCGCTGATGTCACCGTCGTTGATGTCCAGCAGGTGCTTGATCGCAACCGATGCACCATCCCAGTAGTTGGCAGGATAGTTGAAGATGTGGCTGAATACCTTACCGTTCTTGGCCGAAGTCCGGCCATATCCCATCGTGTGCATTGGGATATTGTCCGCGGTCGCTTTGGGGATCAACTGATAGGTAATACCAGTCGACAGCGGCTGATAAACCAACGCGCCTGTCCCTTTGGTCGATTCAAAGCATTCGACACCTTTTTCGGTGTTATAGCCGGTTTCGCATTCCACCAGGTTGACCTGTTCGCCGCCGATACCGCCATCGCGTTCGTTCAGCAGGGTGAAATAATCGGCATAGCCGTCAGCAAACGGAATGCCGTTTGCTGCATAGGGGCCCGTCCGGTAGCTGAGAGACGAAAATGTCAGGTCAGCCATGGCCGGCGATGCCGCCACAAGCGCAGCAATCGCTGCAGAGATCAGTTTCAATTTCATCGGTAAAGTTCCTCCCTTTGGTCATATCCGATGGTTTTGTACCGGGGCTCCTCCGACCCCCGGACTTATGGCAGGGCCCGTCCCTAGTGCGGGAAGGGCCAAAGCCGTAGTTTTTCTTTGGCGACGCGCCACAATTGCGCCAACCCATGGGGTTCCGCGATCAAGAAAATGATGATCATCGCCCCCACAATCATGAATTCCAGATGCGCGGCCAGATCGGTCGGCCAGCCCAGCATGCCAACCAGAACGTTTTTCAACAGCACTGGCAACAGAACAAGAAACGCCGCCCCTGCGAAGGACCCAAAGATCGATCCCAGACCACCGATGATGACCATGAACAGCACGAGGAACGATTTGGTGATGCCAAAGGCTTCGCCCACTTCAACCGCGCCGAGATAGACCGAGAAAAACAAGGCTCCCGAAACGCCGATGAAGAACGAACTGACAGCAAAGGCGCTCAGCTTGGACTTCAGCGGGTCAACCCCGATGATTTCAGCCGCGATATCCATATCGCGGATCGCCATCCACTTCCGCCCCTGGGTGCCCCGTGTCAGGTTTCGCGCCAGAATGCCGCAGATAAACACGAAAACCAGACAGAACATGTAAGAAGCCCAGGCGCTGGTATTGGCCCCGGTCACGGCAATACCGAAAACGGTACGTTCCGGCGCACTGATCTGTCCCGAAGCCGAATAGTTGTAGAACCACGGCACTTTGTTGAACAGCCAGACTAGGAAAAACTGCGCCGCCAGCGTTGCCACGGCCAAATAGAACCCCTTGATCCGCAAAGATGGCAAGCCAAAGGCCATACCAACCATTGCGGTGATCCCGCCGGCCATCAGAACATGGAAGAAAATATTCACTTCCGGCATCGCGGTCATCAGCTTGTAGCAGGCATAGGCGCCCACAGCCATGAAACCACCAGTGCCCAGCGAAACCTGCCCACAATATCCGACCAGGATATTCAGCCCGATCGCGGCAATCGAATAGATCAGGAACGGCATGAACACCGCGTTGACCCAGTAATCGTTAACCGCAAACGGAATAACCAAGAAGGCAGCGAATAGGACGAAATAGTACCGGTACCGGTCGAACCGGATCGGGAAAGTCTGGTTGTCATCGACATAGGACGTTTTGAATTCGCCCGCTTCACGATAGAACATCTGTTATTTTCCTTTCTGCCGCTTACAGCGGATGCTCGGCCTGCGCGCGTTCACGCGCTGCCGGATCAATCAGCGAGGTCTTGGCAGCATAGCCGCTGGCCTCGGCGCCGCGCGCCAGTTTCAGATAGGCGATCACCCCCACACCAAAGCCAAGACAGGCTAGGATGGCAGAGATGACCAGTTGCCGATCGCTAAATCCGTCAGACGTCAGGGCGAGATAGCCAAAGGACCAAAACCCGGCCCAAGCGATCACGTTGATCAAAGCGATGAGTTTCTGCATGCCTCAGACCCTCTCGATGATCTTTTCACCGAACAGACCTTGCGGACGGAACACCAAGAACAGCAGCGCCAGAACATAGGCGAACCAGTTTTCGGTCGCGCCGCCAACCAGCGGACCAACGGTGAATTCGAACAGCTTTTCACCGACCCCGATGATCAGCCCACCGACGATCGCACCGGGGATCGAAGTGAACCCGCCCAGCATCAGTACCGGCAGTGCCTTGAGCGCGATCAGCGATAGCGAAAACTGCACACCCGATTTCGCACCCCACATGATGCCCGCGACCAGCGCCACGAACCCGGCAACCGACCACACCATCACCCAAATGAAATTCAGGCTGACGCCAACGGACAGGGCCGCTTGGTGATCATCTGCCACCGCGCGCATTGCCCGGCCCTGCTTGGTGTACTGACTGAACAACACCAGCACGATCACCAGAATAGCCGCGATCACCGTTGCGACGATGTCCAGCTTGTCGATGAAGAAGCCAAAGAAATTTTCATTCCCAAAGCCCAGCCATTGGGTATTTTCCTCAATCCAGAAACTGCCCCCTTGCGGCAGACCAACATCCAGTTTCTTGATATCCGACCCCCACATGAGGTCGCCGAAACCTTCCATGAAATAAGCCAGCCCGATCGTGGCCATGAACAGGATGATCGGCTCTTGGCCGATCAGGTGTCGGAACACGAACCTCTGCACGCAGTAAGCCAGAACGATCATCATGCCCATGGTCAGGATGATCGACACAAATCCGTTGATATGCCACCCGAAATGGTGAATGTCCGTGCCCAGAACCGCGTTGATCAGATGGCTGAAGGGTACTTGCCCGTCCATGAAACCCACCAAAGTCAGCGCGGCGAACAGCGCCATCACACCTTGGGCATAGTTGAAGATCCCCGACGCTTTGTAGATCAAAACAAAGCCGAGCGCGACAAGGGCATAAAGAACGCCAGCCATAAGGCCGTTCAATAACACCTCGGTCCCGAATAGAAGTTGCGTAGGCATTCGTTACGCCCCCTTAACCTGTTGAATTTCGTGCGCAAAATCAATCATGAGACACCCCCAGATAGGCGTCGATCACGTCCTGATTGCTGCGCACTTCGTCGGGGGTTCCGTCCCCGATCTTCTTACCGTAATCCATCACCACCACCCGGTCCGACAGATCCATCACCACGCCCATATCGTGTTCGATCAGGGCAATCGTGGTGCCGAATTCGTCGTTCACGTCCAGAATAAAGCGGCTCATGTCCTCTTTTTCCTCGACGTTCATGCCCGCCATCGGTTCATCCAACAGCAGCAACATCGGTTCGGCGGCCAACGCCCGGGCCAGTTCGACCCGCTTTTTCAAACCGTAAGGCAACCGCGCCACCGGGGTTTTGCGGATCGACTGGATTTCCAGAAAGTCGATGATCTTTTCCACCGCTTCGCGGTTTTCGACCTCTTCCTTCTCGGCTTTGCCCTTCCACATGGCCTGATGCAGAATGTTGGACTTCATATAGTTCAGCCGTCCGGTCATCACGTTGTCGAGAACCGACATGCCTTCGAACAAAGCGATGTTCTGGAATGTCCGGGCGATGCCCTGTTGCGCCACCTGATAGGGTCTCATTTGCGGGCGTTTCGCGCCCTTGAACCAAACTTCGCCCTCTTGCGGCACATAGAACCCCGAAATTACGTTCAGCATCGACGACTTGCCGGCCCCGTTCGGGCCGATGATTGCCCGAATTTCGCCTTCCTTGATGTCGAAACTGATATCGGTGATCGCCTTCACCCCGCCAAACCGCAGCGTGATGTTCTTCATCTCCATCAGAGTGCCGCCAATCTTGCGGCCATCTGCGGTGACGTATCCTTCTTCGTTGCTCATTCTGCCGCCACCTTTCGCGTTGTCACCGGTACTACCTCGGCATCGATCAGCTTCAGCGTTGCGCTGATCGACCCTTTGCGGCCGTCTTCATAGGTCACTTCGGTCTTGGTGAAGATTTCATCCTTACCGCTGTACAGAGCATCGATCAGATCGTTGAACTTTTCCTCGATAATCCGGCGGCGCACCTTGCGGGTCCGGGTCAGTTCACCGTCATCCGCATCCAGTTCCTTGTGCAGAACCAGGAACCGATGAACCTGACACCCCGACAGCATTTCATCCACCGCCACGGATTTGTTGACCTCTTCCACATGCAATTTTATCGCGTTCAGAACCTCTGGATGACCGGCCAGTTCCTGATAAGAGGAATAGGAAATATTGTTACGCTCGGCCCAGTTTCCGACCGCGTTCAGGTCGATATTGACGAACGCCATACATTGATCACGGCCATTCCCGAACACCACTGCTTCAAGGATGTTGGGATAGAATTTCAGCTTGTTTTCAACGTATTTGGGCGCAAACAGACTACCATCGGCCATCTTGCCGACATCCTTGGCCCGATCGATGATCCGCAGATGCCCGGTATCGGGTTCGATGAACCCGGCATCGCCGGTGGCGACCCAACCTTCGGTGTCTTTGGTTGATGCGGTGCTTTCAGGGTTCTTGTAGTAATATTCGAACACCCCGGGACTGCGGTAATACACTTCACCGCTTTCGCCGATCTTGATTTCGACGCCGGGCGATGGAACCCCAACCGTATCCGACCGCACTTCACCATCAGGCTGGGCGGTGATGAACACCGTCGCTTCGGTCTGACCGTAAAGCTGTTTCAGGTTGATGCCCAAAGACCGGTAGAAATCAAAGATTTCCGGCCCGATCGCTTCACCGGCAGTATAGCCGACCCGCACACGGGAAAAGCCCAACGTATTCTTCAGCGGGCCATAGACGAACAGATCGCCCAGCCAGTATTTGAAACGATCCCCGAAACCGACCGGTTTGCCGTCCAGAATATCGCCACCCACTTTCTTGGCGTGATCCATGAAGTAATGGAACATACGCCGCTTCAGTGGCGACGCATCTTCCATCCGGATCATCACGCTGGTCAGTTCGATCTCGAACACCCGTGGCGGGGCGAAATAATAGGTCGGCCCGATTTCACGCAGATCGGCCTGAAGGGTTTCTTCACTTTCCGGGCAATTGACGCAAAAACCGCACCAATAAGCCTGACCGACCGAAAAAATGAAATCCCCGACCCATGCCATCGGCAGATAGGCCAGGATTTCCTCATCCAGACGCAGATGATCGAATTCGCTGGAATTCTTGGCGCTTTCGATCACGTTGCGGTTCGACAGGACCACCCCCTTGGGCTTGCCCGTGGTGCCCGACGTGTACAGCATCACACAAGTGCTGTCGTAGTCCAGCTTGTCGCTTCGACGCTTCAGCTCCGGCAGGAATTCTTCACGCGCGGCGTGGCCTTGTTCCTGAATATGGCTGAATTCATGCAGGCGAGAATGATCGTATTTCCGCATCCCGCGCGGATCGAGATAGATCATATGCTCGAACTGATGCAGGCGATCCTGAATCTCGATGACCTTATCGACCTGTTCTTGGTCCTCTGCGATCACGAAACGTGCGCCGCAATGATCCAGAACGTAAACCATCTCTTCGGCGGCACTGTCCTGATAGATCGGGACCGGCACCGCGCCAACGGATTCGGCGGCAACCATCGACCAATACATATATGGCCGGTTGCGCCCGATAATCGCGATAAAATCGCCTTCGTTGACGCCAAGATTGATCAGACCCAGGGCGAGATTCGTTATCTCTTTCTCTGCCTGTTTCCAGGTCCAGCTCTGCCAGATCCCGAATTCCTTTTCCCGATAGGCGGGTCTGTCGCCAAATTCGGTGGCGTTACGGTGCAACAACGCCGGGATGGACTTAAGTCCCCCCGCCGTCTGTGACGACTGTGCCAATTCTGTTCCTCCCAATTGCCCGTCAAACCGGACCTGCGGCTCTCCCTGCCGCGATTCTCCCTCTGCCAAAGGGAGCGAAATTAAATTTCACCGTCAACTTTTTCCTGATCATTTCCCAAATCTAACGAATTGTAACAACCGCGATTCAGGCGCTTTCCGCCGCCGCCCCTGAATGTTAGCCATAATGCAGGAGGAGCAAGAATGCCCCATATACCTCAGGATATTGCGGCAATGACCATGGCCGGGCTCAACCTGATCGAGCAAGGTTTGTCGATCTATGATCGTGATCTCAAACTGGTGGTGTGTAACCGTCCCTTCAGGGAAATGTTCGGCCTGTCGGGACATTTGGTCGAACCTGGTGCGGATTTCAAAGACACGATTCGCTATATCACTGAGCGCGGCGAATACGGGGAAGTCGATGATATCGACGAAGCCGTTCAGGCCCGCGTCGATCAGGCCAAGACCTTCACCCCACATTACATGGAACGTAAACGCGCCAATGGCCGTTGGATTTCGGTCGAAGGGTCGCCGCTGCCACAGGGCGGATGGATCACCGTTTACACCGACATCACCCCCACCAAGCAGCAAGAAGAATTGCTGCGCACCCGGTCCGAGGAATTGTCAGACAAGGTGCTGACCTATGCCGAACAGTTGGCCACCTCCAACCGCAAGCTCGCTGCGACCATCACCGCGCTGGAAGAAGCCAAAAGGCAACTGACCGAAACCGAAGCGCGTACCCGCCAGACCACTGAAATGATGCCGGCCCATATTGCGCATCTGGGAATGGATAGACGCTATACATTTTCGAACCGCAAGCTGTCTTCGATCATGCCCGGACGACCATCAGACATTCTCGGCCTGCATATCAAGGACGCTCTGGGCAAGGATATCTACACAGCGATCCTGCCGCATCTCGAAGTCGCCTACGCCGGAACCGCTTCGGTCTTCGAATTCTTCGACGAAGAAAGTTCCCGACGCATTCGCGCCGCCTTCACACCGGCACAGGACGCAGACGGTGAAGACGCAGGGATCTATATCCTGTCGATGGATATCACCCGCGAAACCCAGGCGCGCACTGCGTTGCAACAGACCCGGCGCCGGGAAATGGCGGCGCAGCTGACCAGCGGTATGGCGCATGATTTTTCCAACTTGTTGACCATCATCCTTGGCAGCCAATCGCGGTTGCAACGGATGGACTTACCAGAACCGGCCAAGCGCCAGATCGAAGCCACGCTTTCGGCGGCGCATCGCGGCGGCGCGCTGCTGAACCGGATCGCCGACATTACCGGTGCGCGGGAATGGAACCCGGCCCCCGCCGATGTCAGCCTGATGCTGCACGACCTGCAAATCCTGACCAACCCGGCGCTGCCAGACAATTTCACCCTGCATATCAGCAACCTGCTACGCGAAAATATGCTGATGCTGGATACTGGCATGTTGCAGGATTCATTACTCAACCTGATCCTGAACGCCCGCGACGCTTGTGGTGCCGCTGGCCAGATCAGCCTGACCGTCGCCCCGGTGCAGAACCTGTGGGCCGAATTTATCCTTGATGACAACGGGCCGGGGTTTTCCGACAGCGCGCTGGAACACGCGCTGGAACCGTTTTTCACCACCAAAGGCGGCGAAGGATCGGGGCTTGGCCTGTCGATGGTATATGACATGACCAAACTGGCAGGTGGGCGGCTTCGTATCAGCAACACCGAAACCGGCGGCCGGGTCGTCATCCGCCTGCCGTTGCAACCTGCCCCGCCACCGCTGGAACCCGGATTGGTGCTTCTGGTCGAAGACAGCCCCGACCTGCGCGAAACCGTGCGCGCGATGCTGACATCGATGGGCAATACCGTGATCGAAGCCGAAAGCGCCGACGAAGCGCTGGCGCTGCTGGAAGAATTGCCGGAAATCAATCGCATCCTGTCCGACATCACCCTTGCAGGTGAAAAAACCGGGCTCGATCTGCTTGATGCGTTGCGCGACGGTCACCAACCTTTATCGTTGATGACCTCGCTGCCACCCGAACACCCGCTGTACCAAACGGCCTCGACGCGGGTGCCATTGCTGCGTAAACCCTTTACCCAGTCCCAACTGACTTCTTTTTTGCACCATGAAAGCGCCCCCGAATGACCGCGCCCCTTGTCACCATCCTCGATGACGAACCTGCCATCCGCTCGATGTTGGCCGACGCGCTGACCGAAGCGGGGTTCCGCACCATGAGCTTTGGCCGCGCCACCGAATTCGAAGCGGCGCTGAAAACCGCAACGCCCGATGTCTGTCTTGTCGATCTGTCCTTGCCAGACAAGGACGGACTGACGCTGGTGCACCGGCTGGCGCTGGAACAGGGCGCGACGGTTATCATCATTTCCGGACGGGCACAGGTACAGGACCGGGTCACCGGGTTGGAACTGGGGGCGGATGATTACATCATCAAACCCTTCGATCCGGCCGAAGTCGTGGCCCGCATCCGCGCCCGGCTGCGGCGCGGTCAGTCACAACCGCAATCGGGCAATACCGCCCGTTTCAACGGTTGGACCGCCCATTTCGACAGTTACATTCTGGAAAACGAAGCGGGCGAAGAAACCCCGTTTTCCCACGCCGAAGGCGAAGTTCTTCGGCTGTTCCTCGAACGTCCCAAACGGCTGATTTCCCGTGCGGTGATGCAGGAAACGCTGGGCGGGGCAGCCGGGGAAAGTTTTGACCGGGCGATGGATGTACGGATTTCGCGGCTGCGCACCAAACTGCGCGAAGACCCGAAAAACCCGCGACTGATCAAAACGATCTATGGGGCCGGTTATATTTTCCTAGGTGATGTCAGCTGGAGCTGAGCGATCTTTGCGCCGCGAATCGAACGGGCTTGATCCCGGCGAATCACCCGCTTAGATTCACGCCATGACCTGCTGCCTGCTATACCGTCCCTCTTTGCGATCTTTCCTCCCGCGTTATTACCGGGTCGAAATCGAAATGAACCTCTTTGAAGAGGTTTCGGTGCTGCGCGAATGGGGCGTCAGCGGTGGCAAGGGCCAATGCCGGATCGACATGTTCGGCAATCTGCGCCAAGCTTCGGAACAGGCCGACCGGCTGCGCAATGCGGCGTTGAAACGGGGCTATTGCCGCGCCGCCGCCTGACCCGTTTTCCGGCATTTTTCGCTGCGGCCCCATTGCACCCCGTCGCAGCTTTGCCTAGGCCTTTGCCGAACCCGAAAGGCAAAGCATATGTCCACCATTACCCTTATCCGCCACGGTCAGGCCAATACCACGGCGCAAGATGAAATCAGCTATGACAGGCTCAGCGATCTGGGCTCCCAGCAGGCAGCGTGGCTGGGGGATCACATCCGTGGGACCGGGGAACATTTCGAACGCGTGCTTTGCGGCACCCTGACCCGCCATATCGAAACCGCCCGTGCCATGCAGGCACAAACCCATGCCGAAATCGTGCAGGACAACCGGTTGAACGAAATGGAATTCTTTACTCTCGCCAACCTGTTGCGCGAACAGCAGGACATCCCCCTGCCCGCCTCGCGTGAAGAATTCGTGCCCTATATGCCGATGTTGCTGGGCAAATGGCAAAGCGGGGATATTGCCCAGGCGCCAGAAAGCTTTCAAGATTTCGAAAACCGGGTCGGTTCGATAATCGCTGAAATCAGTCAGGGCCATGGCCCCGCCTTGGTGGTGACTTCTGGCGGGCTGATCGGCATGGTGATGCGCCACGTGCTGGGACTGGACATCCCCGCCTTTGCCCGCAGTAGCATTGCAATCATGAACACCTCGGTCCATCGTCTGCACCGGATCGGCGATGACCTGGCCTTGACCCAATTCAATGCCGTGCCGCATCTGGATCATCCAGATCGGCAATATGCCCAAACCCACCTTTGACGCCATATGCACGTGAATGGAAATCGATACGACATGACACATCTCTGGGTCCGCGCCGAACAGCGCCTGAACGAAGACCGGGTCGGCCTGACCCCGCAAGGCGCCGCCGCCCTAATCAAGGCCGGTATCCGCGTCACCGTTGAAGAAAGCCATGCGCGCGCCATCCCGATCGGCGGATACCGCGACGCAGGCGCCGAAATCGCGGCCGAAAATTCATGGCCCGACGCGCCGCGCGACGCAATCATCTTCGGCCTGAAGGAACTGCCCGAAGACGGCACCCAGCTGCCGCATCGCCACATCATGTTCGGCCACGCCTTCAAGGGGCAACATTCCGGCAAGGCGCTGCTGCAACGCTTCAAGGCCGGTGGCGGGACCCTGTACGATCTGGAATATCTGGTCGATGAGGAGGGTCGCCGGGTCGCGGCCTTTGGATACTGGGCCGGCTATGCCGGTGCGGCGGTGACGCTGAAAACCTGGGCGGCACAGCAGCGCGGCGAAATCTGCGGTCCGGTGGGTGTTTATCCCAGTCAGGACGCGCTGAATACCGAATTGCTGGCTGAACTCGACGCGATTGGCCCAAACCGCCCCCGCGCCATTGTGATCGGCGCGCTTGGGCGGGTCGGCAGCGGTGCGTCGGATCTGTGCGAAGCGATGGGGGCTGCTGTCACAAAATGGGATATCGCGGAAACCGCCAATGGTGGCCCGTTCCCGCAAATCCTGGATCACGACATTTTTCTCAACTGTATCTTCGCTCGCCCCGGCACCCCGGTTTTCGTGCCGCGCGACGCGCTTGATCAACCGCGCAGGCTGACCGCAATTGGCGATGTCGCCTGTGATCCTGACAGCGATTACAACCCGGTCCCGATCTATGACCGTGCCACCACCTGGGCCGAACCGGCGCTGCGTGTCGCTACCGACCCGGTGATGGACGTGATGGCGATCGACAATCTGCCCTCAATGCTGCCGGTGGAAAGTTCGCAAGATTATGCCGCACAGCTGTTGCCATCGCTGCTGACGCTGACCGATCTGGACAGCGGCGTCTGGGGCCGGGCCAAGGCCACCTTCGACACTCACATGGACTGAACATGGAACTCTATATCGGTTACCTCGCCGGGTTTCTCGGCACGATCTGCTGGATCCCGCAAACGTGGAAAGCCTGGGCCACCCGCGACACTTCCGGCCTGTCGCTGGCCGCGAATTTTCTGTTCCTGCTGACCGTGACACTCTGGTTGGTCTATGGTTTGCTGGTAACCGACTGGCCGTTGATCATCGCCAATGGCTGCGCGACGCTGATCGTGTTGAGCATCGTCGCGGCGAAACTGAAATACAAATAAAGACAAATAAGGGGAACGATTCATGACCATTCACTGGTGCGGAACCGGCCTGTCGGCAATTCCCGGCCTGCGGCGACTGATCGAAGCGGGCCAGAAAGTCACCGTCTGGAACCGGACGGTGGACAAGGCAAAGGAAGCCGTCGGCGATCTGACCGACGACATTCGCGCCTTCGATATGAGCGCGCTGGCTGGAGCTGTCGCCAAAGGCGATGTGGTTGTGTCCATGCTGCCCGCAGATCATCATGTGCCGCTGGCCAAGCTGTGCCTGCAAAAGGACGCGCATTTCGTGTCGTCCTCCTATATCGCGCCGGAAATGCGGGCGCTGAACGACGAAGCCAAAGAAAAGGGCCTGTGCCTGGTTAACGAAGTCGGTCTCGACCCGGGCATCGACCACCTGATGGCGCATGCCTTGATGGCCGATTACAAGGCGTCGGTCGTGTTCGATCCGGCCAACGAACTGTCGTTCATTTCCTATTGCGGCGGCGTGCCCAAGCACGAAAACCCGTTCCGCTATAAATTCAGCTGGTCGCCGCTTGGCGTGCTGAAGGCGCTGCGCTCGCCGTCCCGGTCGATCCGTGATTTCGAACCGTTCGACGTGAACCGTCCTTGGGACGCGATCAGCAGCTACACCGCGCCGCTGCCCACGCAAGAAGCGTTCGAAGTTTATCCCAACCGCGATTCCCTGCCGTTCATGGCGCAATACGGTTTTAATCCGGCTTGGCCGGTGCGCCAATTCGTGCGCGGCACGCTGCGGCTCAACGGCTGGACCGAAGCCTGGTCGGAGGTATTCCGCGAAATCGAAACGCTGGATGGCCCCGCAGGCGATGACCGGCTGAAAGAAATGTCCGATCAATTCTGGGCCGAAAACGCCTATGATGAAGGTGAACCGGACCGTGTCGTGCTCTGCGTCGCACTCAGCGCCGTGAAGGATGGCACAGAAGTCTGGCATAAAACCTACACAATGGATGCTTGGGGCGACGCCCGCGGCAACGCGATGGCGCGGCTGGTGTCGGTGCCGGTATCGCTGGCCATTGAATCGGTGCTAAAGGGCAAGATCACGCCGGGCGTATCTGCCGCCCCATCAGATGAGCCTCTGGTGCAGGACTGGCTGGGACAGATCAAGGGTTTGGTTCAGCATATGGAAATCGTCGATCACCTCGCCTGAACAAAATAGACGTTCTGAAACGACAACGCCCGCCAAAAGGCGGGCGTTGTTTTACATGCTGTGAGTGGTGGCTGAGGTGATCAGCGCAGGCTGGGATAAGTATCCGCAGGCTGGCCGCTGAACGTATACACGTTCACCGCTTCGTCCTGATACAGGCCAAGGTCCCGCTCGGTCTGATAGTCAACCGCATCGACCACCGATTTCTGCCCAACGGTCACCGACAGGGTATCGGTCGGGAACTGGCCGCGATCACGGTTGTCTTGATAGGTTGCGGCAACAACGTTGCGGGTCGAAACCGTGTCATTGGCATAGCCTTGGTCGGCATATACAACCGAAGAAGCGGTCAGGGCGATGGCGGCGGCGGTGATGAAGAGTTTCATGTTTTTTCCTTTCAAGGGTTCGTTTATTCCGTGTCGCTCGTTGCGACCTGAGCAACAGATGGCCCCTCCAACCCCGCGCTTCAATGACATTTAGCCCTTGGAATATGTGTGGGAATTGCCCCCGCCCGCGCGAAAATGCACACACATCTCCGTGACCTTATAAGTCACATAAATTCAATAGATTACCCGCCAATACCGGACAAGGAAGCAGAGGAAAATCGCGGCGGATGGTTCGGATAGATCCCAAAGATTTTCGAAGGACTTCACAGGACGACAACCTAAAAGGGCCCCACCTTTACGGTGCGGCCCAAATCAGGTGTCGAGGCAGGCAGAAGCCCCCCAAGTCGTCTTCTTCGATCAGAATCGATGCCCCGAAAACGGCAACGCCCGCCAAAAGGCGGGCGTTGTTTTACATGCTGTGAGTGGTGGCTGAGGTGATCAGCGCAGGCTGGGATATGTATCCGCAGGCTGGCCGCTGAACGTATACACGTTCACCGCTTCGTCCTGATACAGGCCAAGGTCCCGCTCGGTCTGATAGTCAACCGCATCGACCACCGATTTCTGCCCAACGGTCACCGACAGGGTATCGGTCGGGAACTGGCCGCGATCACGGTTGTCTTGATAGGTTGCGGCAACAACGTTGCGGGTCGAAACCGTGTCATTGGCATAGCCTTGGTCGGCATATACAACCGAAGAAGCGGTCAGGGCGATGGCGGCGGCGGTGATGAAGAGTTTCATGTTTTTTCCTTTCAAGGGTTCGTTTATTCCGTGTCGCTCGTTGCGACCTGAGCAACAGATGGCCCCTCCAACCCCGCGCTTCAATGACATTTAGCCCTTGGAATATGTGTGGAAATTGCCCCCGCCCGCGCGAAAATGCACACACATCTCCGTGACCTTATAAATCATATAAAATCAGCTAGTTAGACCCATATACCGGACAAAAAATCAGGGATCAATCGCGGCGGACTGTACGGATGGATTCCAACCGTTTTCGACGCCTCTCTCGGGACTACGCCCCAAAATGGCCCCACCTTTACGGTGCGATCCAGATCGGGTGTCGGGGCGTTGCACAAGCCCCCACCCAAATCATCTTCTTCGCTCACAATCGATGCCCCGCAAACGACAACGCCCGCCAAAAGGCGGGCGTTGTTTTTACATTTTGTGAGTGGGGCCGTCGCGATCAGCGCAGGCTGGGATAGGTATCCGCAGGCTGGCCGCTGAACGTATACACGTTCACCGCTTCGTCCTGATACAGGCCAAGGTCCCGCTCGGTCTGATACCCAACCGCATCGACCACCGATTTCTGCCCAACGGTCACCGACAGGGTATCGGTCGGGAACTGGCCGCGATCACGGTTGTCCTGATAGGTGGCGGCAACAACGTTGCGGGTCGAAACCGTGTCATTGGCATAGCCTTGGTCGGCATATGCAACCGATGAAGCGGTCAGGGCGATGGCAGCGGCGGTGATGAAGAGTTTCATGTCTTTTCCTTTCAAGGGTTCGTTTATTCCGTGTCGCTCGTTGCGACCTGAGCAACAGATGGCCCCTCCAACCCCGCGCTTCAATGAACTCAAGTCCTTGAAATATGTGTGAAAAATTGACCCCACCCGCGCAAAAATGCACGACACTTCCCCGTGATCGCATAAAGAGAATAAAATCAGTCGCTTAAGCATGAATAAAGGGGCGCAATAGCGGGGCATTCACGGCAAATCATAGAACCGGATCACACCCCTCCGCCAAGATCACATGGTGCAGCAAACAAAAAGGGCCCCGCTTTCCCAGCAGGGCCCGATCTGTGTCCCGGATGACCGGATCAACCGCCCCGGATCAGGTCGTCTTCTTCATCCGCCGCTGACAAACCCAAAGCTTCCAGCCCGTTTTCCAGATGATCGGACAAATGCGGCGTACCGATCAGGTAATCGGCGGTCGGGGTTGTGGCCTCGGTCAATGCGGTTGCACGGGCATCGGCCCATTCTTCCGCTTCAAAGCTGCCGCGCCCGATCCACATCAACGTGACCAGATCGGCCTGTTCTTCTTCGTTCAGCCGGTCAAGGAAGGCACGCAATTCGCCTTCGGCGCGGTTCAGTTCCCGCGCCATGAGGATCACATTGGCAACTTTTCTGATGCTGATTTCAAGCATATCTCAATCTCCTATTCGCGCGTGTTTGGATGATACCATGAAACCGGCACCACGCCGCGTCCTTGATCTGGATTAAGTTAGGTTTTCGGCGTTTCCAACGGAACCACCTGGGCATCGGGTTCCGGGGCCAGTTCCTCGAAATCGAAATTGTCCAACCGCCTTGCGCGGCGGCCCGCCTTATCGGAACTGATCTTGATCTCGGCAATGTCCTTGGCTGCCTGTCCGAAATGCCGATCAAGGTTTTCCACCCGCGTCCCTAACCGTTCCACGTCAGCAAACAGCAGCGCCAGTTCGCGGCGGATCGCACCGGCTTGTTCGCGCATCCGCGCATCCTTCAGGATCGCCCGCATCGTGTTCAGCGTCGCCATGCAGGTGGTTGGTGACACGATCCAGACCCGTTTGTCGAACCCTTCGCGCACCAATTCGGGAAAATTCGCGTGCAGCTCGGCATAGACCGCTTCGGACGGCAGGAACATCAACGCCCCATCGGCGGTTTCACCTTCGATCTGATATTTTTCGGAAATCGCCCGGATATGGGTGCGCACGCTCTGGCGCAGGAATTGCGCCGCGCGGTTCAATTGATCCTGCGTTTCGGCCCGGCGCAGTGCCTCATAGGCTTCCAGCGGAAATTTGCTGTCGATCACGATCGGGCCGGGCGGGTTTGGCAAGTGGATCAGGCAATCCGCCCGCCGACCGTTCGACAGCGTCGCCTGCCAAGTGAAACTGTCGCTCGGCAGCGCCTTGCCAACGATATCGCGCAGCTGGATTTCCCCGAATGCGCCCCGGGTCTGCTTGTTCGACAAAATGTCCTGCAGGCTCAGTACATCGCCCGACAGCTTGGTGATGTTTTCCTGCGCCTTGTCGATCACCTGCAACCGCTGTTGCAATTCGCCCAGACTATGCGCTGTGCGCCTGGAACTGCCTTGCAGGTTTTCGGTCATCTGGTGCTGTACCTGCGCCAGCCGCTGTTCCATCAGTCGCAGCATATTGGTCTGCGCCGCCGATTGCGCCTCGGCCACATGGGTCAGCCCGCCCGCCAGTTGCTGCTGCCCATCCGACAGCGCCTGCACCCGCTGGCCCATCTGACCGATCTGCATCGCCAAGGGTTCCGCCAGACGCGCCGACCGGCCCGAGGCCCGGACCGCCATGATCAGCAGGATCATCACCAGCGAAACAATTCCCGCCACGACCAAAGCCGCGATCACCAGCGGATCACCCCAAACATATTGTTGGCCGCCAATTTCGATCATGTCCGTCCAAACAACCGTTCGATATCGCTCAGTTTCAGTTCCACATAGGTGGGGCGCCCGTGATTGCACTGGCCCGAATGCGGCGTTGCTTCCATTTCGCGCAGCAGCGCGTTCATTTCTTCCGCCCGCATCCGGCGTCCCGATCGGATCGACCCGTGACAGGCGACCCGGCTCAGGATCGCTTCGATCCGGGCTTGCACCGTCTGACTGTCGCCCAGATCGGCCAGTTCATCCAGAATATCCAACACCATGGCGCGAGCGTTGACTTCGCCCAGGATGGCCGGGGTTTCGCGTACCGCGATGGCCCCGCCGCCAAAAGGTTCAATCCCCAATCCCAATTTTTGCAGATCCGCCTCAATTTCCAGAATCCGGGCGCAATCGCCCTCGGACAGTTCGACGATTTCAGGGATCAGCAGGGCCTGCGCCGCGACCCCGTTTTCGGCCATCTGGTGTTTCAGCTTTTCATAAACCAATCGTTCATGCGCCGCGTGCTGATCAACGATCACCATGCCGGTTTCAGTCTGGGCGATGATGTAATTTTCATGCACCTGCGCCCGCGCAGCCCCCAAGGGCAGCGCCTCGGCCCGCGTCTCGTCCGGCCCGTGCGCATCGGCCTCAACTACATCTTCCACCCGCGCACTATAACTTTGGCCGAACTCGGCAAAGCCCGGATCGGGGGCCTGTGCCCGGTAACTTTGCGCAATCGCCTGCTGTGAGGGCCGGTCCATCTGATAAACCCGCGCCGGGCCTTGCGCCATCGGTTCGGGCCGAAACGCGCCCAAGGTCGCCCCGGCAACGGTGGTCGATGCACGATGCCCCGCTTCGGCCAAGGCATGGCGCAAAGCCGACACGATCAACCCACGCACCATTCCCGGATCGCGGAACCGCACTTCGGATTTCGCCGGGTGCACGTTGACATCGACCCGGTGCGGATCGCATTCGACAAACAGCGCCGCCGCCGGGTGCCGATCGCGGCTGAGGAAATCGAAATAGGCCCCGCGCAATGCCCCGATCAGCAACTTGTCCTTTACCGGACGGCCATTGACGAACAGGAATTGCGCCACCGCCGACCCGCGCGAATAGGTCGGCAATGCGGCATAGCCGGTCAGCATGAAATCATCGCGTTCGGCGTCGATCTTCAGCGCGTTTTCAGCAAATTCAGATCCCAGTACCCGCGCCAGCCGACCATGCAGCGCGTCAAACAGATCGCCGCTTTCGGCATCGGCGCGAAACGTGACCCGGCCTTCGCCACCGCCCGACACATCGCGCAGGGTGAAACCGATGAACGGCTCGGCCATCGCCAGCCGTTTCACCACATCATTGATCGCCTGGGTTTCGGCCCGGTCGGTGCGCAGGAATTTCAACCGCGCGGGGGTGGCATAAAACAGATCGCGTAATTCAACCACGGTGCCCCGGTTCAATGCGGCCGGTTTGACCGCCCCCATCTGCCCGCCCGTCACCGTGATCTGCGCCGCTTCGGAACCGTCTACCCGACTGGTGATGCGCAACCGTCCCACCGCCCCCAAGGATGGCAGTGCTTCGCCCCGAAACCCGAAACTGTGGATGTCCAACAGGTCGGACCCGTCGATTTTCGACGTCGCATGGCGCGACAGGGCCAACGCCAACTGATCGGCGGCAATACCGCAGCCGTCATCGGTGACCCGGATCAACGTCTTGCCACCATCGGCAATCGCCACTTCGATCCGCCTTGCGCCCGCATCGATGGCGTTTTCGATCAATTCCTTGACCGCCGATGCCGGTCGTTCGACCACTTCACCGGCGGCGATACGGTTGATCGCGCCTTCGTCTAGTTGCCGGATGACGGGCTGATTTTCGCTTATATTGGGGGATGCCTGAACCATATAACAAGACCTAGCATAAAGAGCCGCGATTCGCCCATTGTTGATATTCGCAACAGGCTTACAGCGGCCCGGTCTTGTACAACGTCACCTTCAACCCGCCATGAGCAATCGGTGGTCCGGGCGGATCGAACGGCAGGGCGGTGGCCTTGGCCAGCCCCGGTTCGCTGGTCACGATCCCGACACGCCAGCCGGAAAACCGCTGTTTCAGAACCTGCCCCAGCGATCCGTAAAGCGCGAAAAGGTCTTTTTTGTTGCCAATCCGCGCCCCGTAGGGCGGGTTCACCATGATCAGCCCCGGCTGACCGTCGGGGCGCTCCAGATCGCTGATCGCGGCATGGGTGAACGTGATGCAATCGGCAACCCCGGCGCGGTCCGCATTGCTGCGCGCCATGTCGATCACCCCGGCATTGCGATCCGATCCGTAGAACTGCAAATCGATGGCTCGCGTCTTTGATGCGGCGCGCATTTTCTGCCATTGCGCGGCGTCGAACCCGGCCAGTTTTTCAAACGCAAACGACCGTGCCCGCCCCGGCAACAATCCCAGCGTGATCTCTGCCGCCTCAATCGGGAAGGTGCCCGAACCGCACATCGGATCAAGCACCGGCTCAGACCCGACATAGCCGCAGGCCCGCAGCAGCAACGCGGCCATATTTTCGCGCATCGGCGCCTTGCCCACGGCGGCCTTCAGCCCACGCTTATGCAGGCTTTCGCCGGATGTATCGACGCTGAGAATCACCAGATTGTCGTCGATCCGGGCCTTGATCTGCACCTCGGCTTCGTCTGAAATGACCGCGCCCAGTTCTTCTTTCAGCGCTGTTTCCAGCCGCTGCTTGGCGGCCCCGGCATGGTAGATTTTCGATTTCTTGTTGGTCG
The DNA here is from genome assembly GCF_001458355.1 of Thalassovita gelatinovora. Taxonomy (GTDB): domain Bacteria; phylum Pseudomonadota; class Alphaproteobacteria; order Rhodobacterales; family Rhodobacteraceae; genus Thalassobius; species Thalassobius gelatinovorus. The sequence continues at coordinate 35,663 of NZ_CYSA01000016.1, forward strand.
ACACCTCGACCCGCACCGACTGCCCCGGATGCAAGATATCGCCCCAAGGGAATTTCCGCGCCCGCTTGTCCAGCTGCGCCAGATGAAAGGCGCGAAACGACCCAATCCGCGCCAACACCCGCGACGCCCCGCGCAATTCCAGATTGGCGCGCCAAACCTCGGGCCAGCCTCCGGTTAGGGTAACACCACCGGGCACCGCATTGACCCCGGAAAAGCCCTTTTCACGGGCTTCGTCGGCCAGATAGGGTTCCAACCCCGGCGGGGTGGCGAGGAAAATTTCAAATTCTGCATCCATTGCGCCTGATTAGCGGGGTTTGGATCGGGGCGCGATAGGAATTTATCACAGCACAAAGAAACACAGGCTCACGGCGTCCCTGCGGTCGCGGTCTGTGCAACGATCAAACCGCTGTCAGCCGTCCATCGCGGCCTTGTACCAAGCCACGATCTTGGCCCGTTCTTCGGGTTCGATATAGGACAGGTTCGCCAACGGCATCGCATGGCTCAGACCGGCCTGAATATAGATCCCGCGCGCTTGCGATGCGATCTGATGCGGGGTTTCCAACCGCACCCCTTTGGGGGCCCAATGCAACCCTTCCCAACCCGGTTCGGCGGCATGGCACATGGAACAGCGGCCCATGACGATATCCGCAACTTCGTCAAACCCTTCGGCTTGGGCAAAGCGCAAGGCGGCGCCATGCGCTTCTTCTTGTGCCTCGGTCCTGAACATCGGTGCGGTGGACAGCCACATGATCAGCACGAACAGCAGCGCAGTGGCCAACCAGGTCCAGGTCGGATTGCCTTTGCGCGCATGCAGCGAATTGAAATAATGCCGGATCGTCACCCCCATCAGGAACACAAGACTGGCGATGATCCAGTTATATTCGGTGGCAAAAGCCAACGGATAGTGGTTCGACAGCATCAGGAAAATGACCGGCAAGGTCAGGTAATTGTTATGGGTCGACCGCTGCTTGGCGATCTTGCCGTATTGCGCATCCGGCTTGCGTCCGGCGATCAGGTCGGCCACCACGATTTTCTGATTGGGAATGATGATGAAAAACACGTTCGCGCTCATGATCGTGGCGGTAAACGCCCCCAGATGCAGCATCGCAGCGCGGCCCGAAAACACCGACGTATAGAAATAAGCCATGCCCACCAACACCACAAACAGCGCCACCATCAGCGCGGTCTGATTGGCATTCACGAACTGCTTGCACAGCGCGTTATAGACGATCCAGCCAAACCCCAGCGACGCCATTGAAATCAAGATCGCCTGCCAATTGGCCAATTCCATCACCGCCGGATCGACCAGATAGAACTCGGCCCCCATGTAGTAAACCACCGCCAGCAAAGCGAAGCCCGACAACCATGTCGAATAGCTTTCCCATTTGAACCAAACCAACCCGTCGGGCATGTTGTCTGGTGCCACCAGATATTTCTGAATGTGGTAAAACCCGCCGCCATGGACCTGCCATTCTTCCCCATCGGCCCCGGTGGCAAGGTTGCGGTCGCGGTGCAATCCCAGATCCAACGCAATGAAATAGAACGACGACCCGATCCAGGCGATCCCAGTGATCACGTGCAGCCATCGCACCGCGAATTCCATCCATTCGCCCATGGCGGCAAAATCATACATCGAAAACTCCTGCTGATCGGTTTTGCAATCAGGGTATCCCCCGCCGCACTTGTTTGTTAATTCTTCAAATCGGAAGAACAGTTTCAAGAACTCACTGAAAATGGCCTATGTAAATAATATCCGGATGTTCCTGCGTGTCTATGAATTGGGCAGCATGAGCGCCGCTGCACGTGATCAGCGCACATCGCCGGCGGTCGCATCGTCACGGATTGCCGATCTGGAACGGCATCTGGGTGTGCGATTGTTCAACCGCACCACCCGCGCCCTGCACGCAACCGAACATGGCAAACTGTTCTATGACGGGGCCAGCAAAGTCCTCGACGCGATCGAAGACGCCGAATCCAAGGTGATGGTCGCCACCCAATCGCCGCGCGGTACGCTGTTCGTCGCCGCTCCTCTTGGCGTCGGGCGGCGCTTCATCGCCCCGATGGTGCCGGAATTCAAAGCGCTTTACCCCGATATCGATGTCCGGCTGCGGTTGTCGGACCGGATCATCGACGTGACCGGAGAAGGGCTTGATCTGTGTTTCCATCTTGGCCCCCTGCAAGACAGCGAATTGAAAATTCGCGTCGTGGCCGATTGCCCGCGCATCCTTTGCGCCGCACCCGATTACATTGCCCAGCGCGGGATGCCGGATACCGGCGACGACCTGCTGGCGCAAAATCACGATTGCCTGAACCTGCGCTTTCCTGGTGCCCGCGAATTCCAATGGACGTTGGAAACCGAAAAAGGTCCGCGCAAATTCGAAATCACCGGCCCGTTCGAATCCGATGACGGCGATGTGCTGACCGGTTGGGCGCTGAACGGATCGGGGATCGTCCTGAAACCGATTTTCGAAGTTGCCGATCACCTTGCGTCCGGCGCTCTGGTTCCGGTGGCTCAGCGCACCCCGCCACTACCAACACAGCTTGTCTGCCTGTCGCCCAGCCGGCGGTTGCGCGACCCGAAGGTCCAGTTGTTCGCAGAATTCATGGTTCGTAACTGCCGGGAAAAACTGGCGCAACTCCACGCGAGCTATGGCCCCCCGCGCTGATACCGTATTCGACTGCGCACATATTATGTTTCGACTCACCTCGAACACGCCCTGGTTGACGTTCGCGCATTGAAATCGCCGCAAACGCAAACGCTTGGCCTGCATACATACTTTGGTATAGCCGTTTCCGCCAAAACAAGTCTCTTTGGTATGTACGGCTATGGAATTACCCCTGTTACAGCATATCCTAAAACAGCGATTTAGCTCTGTTTAAAAGTTGCAAAAGCGGGGTTTCGAACCGCATGTTCATTGAAAAATTACCGGTCAGAAACTCGGCGTGCGCCGCTTGGGCGACCCTAGGAGGACCACAGAATTGAAGACCCGCAATATTTGCACTGGTTTCCTGCGGTCGTATCGGTCGGTTACGGGCCGCCTGTCGCCCTGCGCAATCGTGACCAAACCGCTTTTGCTATCAGAGGGGTGATCGGTGGAACGGAACATCAAATCCCTTATCGTGATGGTCTATCTGCTGGCGGCTGGCACGTTGATCACGGGCTACCTGATCATTGATGGAATTCTCGACAAGAATTACCGCAACACGCTTTCTGAACGATTGCTGGATGGTTTGCACAGCACCGAATTCGCGTTGGATTTCTGGGTCGAAGCGCACAAACGCGAAGCCGTGGCAATGGCGAAACTGGATATTGTCCAATCTGCAGCGCATGACCTTTTGGAAATCCGCAATGATCGCGCTGCGCTGATCGATCATCCGGATCAGCAACGGTTACGTGATTTTTTCGGGCACTACCTGTCCAACGATCATATCGAAGGCTATTTCCTGATCGCACCGGACGGAACCAGCCTCGCATCGTCCAGGGTCTCCAATACCGGCACATCAAATCTGTTGTTAAAGCAATCGGATCTGTACTTTTCCGCGCTTGCGGGACAGACGGTCATGACCCGATTGCAGGAATCGGAAGTACCTCTTTCGGATGAAACAACGCCCCGGGGAAACGCCACGCTTTTCGCGCTGGCTCCGATCAGGCAACAAGACGGTCAGGTAATCGCCTTGTTTGCCTTGCGTCTGTCACCCAGAGCCGAATTGTTCCCTCTGATCGACGGGAAACTGCCCGGCGCGCAATTGCGGTCATACGCCTTCGATTCCGACGGCAATCTGCTGAGCATGGTCGCCGAAACCGAAAATCCGAATGACCACAACATTTGGAACCAAGGCGACGCGCGCCCGCTGACCGCCCCCAACGCGACCGATCCAACCGATTTCATCATGCCTGTCCGCGAAGCGTTGCGTGGTGTCGATGGTCTTTCGACAGAAGGCTATGAAAACTATGCCGGCGTTGAAAACGTCGGGGCCTGGTCCTTCAACGATGCTTTGGGGATGGGCATCGTGACCGAAATCGACAAAAAAAACGCCTACCAGATGGTCGCGTTTTTCAAAAAACTGACCTTTATCGCCTTCGCCTTGGGGTTGCTGGTGTCGACGCTGGTATTCTTGGCAATGTTGCTCACCACGCGGCACGCGGACAAACAACGCCGCATGGTGGAATCCGTTTTGTCGGCCACCAAGGACGTCAATCTACTGCTGAATGCCCAAGGCATCATCACCGAGGTTAATCCCGCCTTCCGCAATGTCTTCGGACTGGCCCGCGAAGCGGCCATCGGTGAACCCATCACTACATTTGCCGCCCTTTACTCCGATCAGGATTGCGACCTGTCCCCGCAGGGGTTGAAAACGTTGGGATACGGCGAAACCGACAGGATCCTGCGCGCACGCGGAATTGGCCGGGGCGATAACAATATTCCCATCGGCCTTCGCGTCGAACGGCTGACCAGCGTAAATCAGGGCGATACCTATCTGGTCGTGATCCACGACTACCGCGACATCGCCAAACGCGAAGCCACGCTGCGCGAAGCACTGAACAAAGCGGAAGCCGCCAACCGCACCAAGGCGTCTTTCCTGTCGACCATCAGCCATGAATTGCGTTCGCCGCTGATCAGTGTGATTTCGGCCATCGAACTGATCGTCGGCCGGGCGACAAATGCCGAGGATCGCAATTTGCTCGACGCCTCACAGCGCTCGGCGCAGCTTCTTCTCGGCACGATTGATGACATTCTCGATTTTTCCCGAATGGAATCGGGCAATCTCGATCTGAGCAATCAGGATGTCGTGCTGGAAAACGTTCTGGAAAATGTCACCGACACGTTGCGGTGGCAGGCTTGGAATAACGATGTCAGGCTGATCCCCTATTGCACCCCCGACCTGCCGGTTGTGCAGGCGGACGGGCTGCGGCTGCGGCAAATCCTTGTAAACCTGATCGGCAACGCGATCAAATTCAGCGCTCAGATGCCGCGCAATGGCGAAGTGAAAGTGTCAATCCTGCCCGGCATTCGCCACGGTGACACCCAGCAAGTGATTTTGCAGGTCCGCGATAACGGCATTGGCATGACGCAGGAAACGATCGACCAGATTTTTCAGCCGTTTACGCAGGCGGACGGATCGATCCGCCGCCATTATGGCGGCACCGGGCTGGGATTGGCGTTGACCGACCGGCTGGTTCAACTGATGGACGGAACCATCAGCGTCAGCAGCAACGCCGGGTCCGGATCAACCTTCGAGGTCAAGATCCCGCTGCGATTTGCCCCGCCCGAACCTGCGGCCCTGCCAATGGATGCTCCGAAACCGCTGGCCGGCAATGCCATTTTGTTCAAGGGTCGGAATTCGGACATTCGCGACATCGTGCGCAGCTATGTCGAAAGCGCCGGCGCCCTTCTTTTGGAAAACGGTCTGCCACAGGACACCAATCGCGATATCAAGCCTGACTATGTCATCGTCTACGCTGAAACCGTGGCTGAACTGAAAGAGCTGTCACAAAATGTCGGCGATGTTGCACTGTTGGAAATCGTCAACACGGTGGAAGACAACGATCAGATCAGCAGCGATAGCCGCATGGCCGTGACGGCGCTGCTTCCCTCGTTGCTGGTCCGCAAACTGACCGATCTGAAATCTAAACCGGTTCGGAAACCGGCAACGGTCGTGATCCCGCAAAGCAAGGTCTTGCTGATCGAAGACGACAAGATGACCCGCGACATCACCATGCGGATGTTGCAGGAACTGGGGATCGCCGCCGATGCCGTCGCCAATGGCAAGGAAGGTCTGGAATTGTGGCGCAGCGGAAAATATGCGCTGCTTCTGTCGGATTGCCACATGCCGATCATGGACGGGTTCCAGATGGCCGCCTGTATCCGCGACGAGGAAATGAAGCGCAGACTGCCCAAAACCCCCATTGTCGCGGTTTCCGCCGATCTGACGATGGAAATCGAACAGTTGTGTCAGACCTGTGAAATCAACGAATACATCCCGAAACCGCTGACCCCGGCCAAACTCAAGGCCCTGATGGCCTCTTACGCCTCAAACGGCAAAGCCCATCACGATGCCTGAGACGCTGCGGTTTTGCGCCGGATTTCGGCATCGGCGGGGCTTGGTGACGCGGCCCTGCACGGCTTGAAATCGGCTGGTTCCGGCTTGTCGCCAGTGGCCTGAATCCGACCCTTATGCAACAGCACGAACTGGTCGCAAACCTGCGCGGCCTGTTCGGCATGACCGGTGCAAAAGATCACGCTCATGCCGGTTTTCCGGGCTGCGTCGATCTGCTTTAGCAGGCGATCGGCCTCGGGTTCCGGCACTGCTGACGTCACATTTTCCAGCACCAGAAGACTGGATTTGAAATAAACGGCCCGGGCAATGGCCAGCGCCCGCTGCTGCGCCCAAGACAGCGCCGAAACGGGTTGATCCACATCCCCACCGTCGATCCCCGCCGCCGCAAGAATGGTGCGTGACTGTTCGCGGGCCTGACGCTTCTTCAAAACCAGAACCGGACCGATCCTACGCCCGATCCTGTCCTCGTGAAGAAGAAACAGGCTGCGCCAGACCGGCAGCCCGGGATACAGGGCGTGTGCCTGCCAAACAGTGGAAATCCCCAAGGAAATCGCCGCCAGAGGAGGCCCCAGCGCGACCGGCTTGCCGTACCACACGATTTTGCCGCCATCAGGGTGCCGCAACCCGGCAAGGACCCGCACCAAAGCCGCCTTGCCCGCCCCGTTTTCCCCCAGCACCGCCAGAATTTCCCCCGGGTGAAGATCGAAACTGATCTTCTCCAATCCGGTTTGCGGCCCCGCAGCGACGGAAAGGTCTTGCAGCGACAAACGAGGCGCGGTGAACACATCCGACATCCGCTCAGGCCTCCTGCGATCGCATCAGAAAACGCAACATGATCACCGCCAGTGCCACCATCACCCCGGCGCGGTACCAAACCGGATCCCCCCCCGCCGTCAGCAGCGCTTGCTGGCTCATCTTCAAGATCAGCACGCCGCATATTATGCCCGAAACAGTGCCGCGCCCGCCACGCAGCGGCACGCCGCCGACAAGCGCCGCCAACAAAGCTTCGAAAACCAGGATATCGCCCATCTTGGGGACCATGTGGCCGGTTTGCACGCTGCTCATCACGCCGGCCAGCGCGGCCAGCGCCGATGCAATGGCAAAGCTTTGCAGCCGTACCGAAGTTACTGGCACCCCCATTTCACGCGCCGCTTGCGGATCGGCGCCGGTGGCATAGATCCAATTCCCCAACCGGGTCCACCCCAACCCCAGCGCAGCCAGCAGGACCAGCAAAACCATCCAGATCACACTGACCGGAATGCCCCCCAACACCCAGAAATCGAACAAACCAAAAGACCGGGAATACCCGCTCAGTTGCATTTGATGGTACTGACCCAACCCAACAACAGCGGCATGACAGGCCAGCATCGTAACGAAGGTCACAAGTAACGAATGCAGCTTCAACCGGGCAACCAGATATCCGTTCAGCGCGCCAATGATTCCGGCCCCGGTCAAAACCGCCGCGATGGTAAAACCGGGGATCAGGCCGATATTGATGCCGACGATTGTCATCCCCCCGGCCAAGGTGAACACCGCACCAACGGACAGATCGAATTCCCGCTGGATCAGCAACAGCCCGACACCCGTCGCAACAACCCCAAGCCGCGCCGAAACAAGTAAAACATTCGAAAGCACATCAGCCGAAAAGAACCCCTCGATCAGGATCGAAAACACCGCAAAACACACCACTGCGCCCCAGAAGCCAGGCCACGCCATCGAAAACGGACCGGGTTTGAAACTGGAATATCCTGTGGTGTGCAAAACAGTCGGTTTGGGTGTTGCGTTAGAAACCGCAGGTGCGGTTTCCGATCCCATTGTCGTAGGCATCTTGGTGCGCGGCTCTGACATGCTGCCTCCAGCCTGCGGCCCTACAATCAACCCAGCCGCGAATCCTTAAAGTCTCTTTAAACATAAGCGAAATGCGTTATCCCTCAAATAAAAAACGATTTTTTGCATTTTCTATCGGAGTCAATCGGATTTTTTTACAATCTCACCGAGACTGACCACACAATATTTTGTGGTGACAAACGAAAACCGCCCAAGACCATGCGGCGCTTGGGCGGTCGACCGCAAAATGGTGGAGGGATCAGAAAAAGATATCCGACAGGTCGTCATCCTCGGTCGCGGCCGATGCGGCTTGCGGTTCGGGGTCCACAATGACCTGTTCGCTGCCCTGTTTGCCGTTCAGTTCGGCGAACATGATATCGTGGATATTCCGTTCTTCCTGCATCGTGTAGCTGGCGCGGATTTCATCCAGATGCAGCGCAAAGGTTTCCGATGTGATCGCATCCGCCAATGGCAGCGGTGCCACCTCGACCGGATCTTGCTGTGCAAGCTGCTCCAGTTCACGGAAGAACGACAAAAAGGTATCCGCGCTCGACGAAATTGCCTGCGCGATCTGCGGCGCATCATTGGTCAGGCTGGGCAACAGTTTCGCCAGAACTTTTTGCGCCTCGTCCAAGGTCGGGTCGTTTTCACCAATCCCTTCGATTTCAGCATCCACCGCGCTGACTTCGCGCGATGCCCATTCGGTCACCCGCTGCTTGGTCATATCCATCGTTTCGGCAAACAGCTCGAATGTCACCGGCGCTTCGGAAATCACTTCGTTGATCTGTTGGGAAATCATGATCATATCCATCGCTTCCTTGAAGCCACGGGCACAGGTGATGATCGTATTCAACGCCGCCAACTGCATCTGAAAGGCGCAGTCCGACAGCGTCTTTGACCGCGCACCCAACGATTCGTCGGCCTCTTGCAGCCGGTGCTGGGCTTTTTCCTGCGCCTTGGCGCTGGCCGCAAAATCAAACTTGCGGTTGCCACTGTCATGTTCGGCCGGATTAAGCATCCGCGCACTGTCTTCGAAAGAAAATGCGATTTCCCGGCAGCGGGCCAGAAATTCGTTCTGCCGCCCCGCCAGATCGGCAAACTGACTGCTGGCCTTGCGGGTGTCGGTGACTGCCTCGGTCACGGTCTGCTGCATCTGCGCCTTGGCCAGAAGGATCAGGCTGTGACCTTCGGTCGATTGAGCCGGATAAAGCGATGCGCGCCCGGTGATGACCCGCACATGTTCAGCCCGTTGTCGGCTGCGGTCACCGACCTGAAGCGCCGAAATGACCTCGGACACATCGCGTTCGGCGACGGCGACGAATTCGGACAGCCACGCAGACGCAGACTGGGCTGCGGTCATGCCCTGTTCCAGCGCACCCAATGCCGTTTCCAGCGCCCGCGCCCGAGGTTTCAAAGTCGAAAACAGGGCCTTTGCGCGTTGTTCGACATTGCCGCCCATATCTTCAGTCGCGGCAACGATGCTGTCGATCACATCGAACATTTCATTCACCAGACCCGAGGCGTCACTGGAAATATCCGACAGGCTTTCGGCCAGCCGCACCAACTGACTGCCCAAGGGCCGATGCCGGTGGCCCTGCGCAATGATCCGCGCGTTCAGTGACACGATATTCGACGACTGGATGATCTTGGACAATTCTCGCAATGTCATCGACATCTTGCGGCTGTTGTCGCGCAGGTCCTGCACGAACGCCTTGGCATCGCCGCTGTTGCGGTCGATTTCGTCCATCAACTCGGCAACACCCTGCATACGTTGGTGGATCAAGGTTAAATTGGCCGGTTCCAACAACCGATCCAGATCGGCCACGCCTTCGCGCAGCTTCTTGGTGGTGTCGAAGGCAAAAAACAACTTATCCAGAATGTCGCTCAGAACACTTTCTATGCGCAAAAACGGGCCATCATTCAGACCGTGCGCATCCACTGGTACCATACGAAATTCTTTCATCACACTACCCTTTCAGAGCAACTCTGGCCAAGTGCTCAGCATCAAAACTCATGATCTGCGACGCGATCTTGGACAAATGCACGGCGCTTTGTGCCGCCCCGCGTTCCACGGCTTCGCGGGGCATGCCATAGACGACGCAACTTTCTTCGTTCTGCGCCAAGGTCGATGCCCCGGCTTGGCGCATTTCCAGCAGACATTGCGCCCCGTCATCGCCCATCCCGGTCATGATCACGCCCTGCGCATTCGCACCGGCGGAAATAGACAGCGACCGGAACAGGACATCGACCGATGGCTTGTGCCGTGACACCGGCGGCCCTTCGATGACCCGGCAGGTATAGGCCCGGCCGGTGCGTTCGATCGTGATATGGTGACTGCCCGGCGCGACCAGCGCCAGACCACGTTCCATTTTGTCACCGTCACGCGCTTCGCGCACGGTGATGGCACACAGCTTGTTGAGCCGGTTCGCAAAAGCTTCGGTGAATTTTTCCGGCATATGCTGGACGATCGCGATTGGCGGGCAGTCTACCGGCAATTCCTTCAACACTTTGGCCAAAGCCTCGGTGCCACCGGTCGACGCACCGATGCCGATGATCGGCGGCGTTTTGACCACGGCCGGTGCGTTCGGATTGCGGGCCGGCATGATTACATCGGGGGATTGTTTCTTCTGTGGGCTGAAATCGCGCACGGTGCGTTTCGGCTTTGCCCTAGATTTCGGGCTGATCCGCGCCTGCGACGCAGCACGCACCGCGTGACAAACCCGCTGGGTGCCTTCGTCATCCTTGGACAACGCACCGACATCCGCTTTTGACAGCACTTCGACCGCACCCATTTCCAGCGCCTTCATCGACGCCGCCGATCCCTGCTGGGTATGATTGGAACAGATCACCACCGGGATAGGATGCTGCGCCATGATCCGGCGCAGAAAGGTCAGCCCGTCCATACGCGGCATTTCCACATCCAACAGGATCACGTCGGGCAGCGCCTTGCGCATCTTTTCGGCGGCATCAAACGGATCACGGGCCATATCGACCACCCGCAGATCGGGCGCGGTTTCGACCATGTGTTTCAACATGGTGCGGGCGGTCAGAGAATCTTCGACGATCATCACGCGCACCTGATCGTGCGGGGTCACATGTGCATTCATCACTGTACCTCTTTACGGAACGCGGCGGCAGCGCATTGGGTCAGCCTAGGGTCGGTCACGACCGCAGATTCGGAATGGCCCACAAACAGATAGCCCCCCGGGCGCACATGGTCGGCAATGTTCGACACGACCTTTTTCTGCATCGCTTCGTCGAAATAGATCAAAACATTGCGCAAGAAGATCACGTCCATGTTTCGATCTACGGGATATTTCGGGCCGGTCAGGTTCATCTGGGCAAACACCACCTTGTCGCGCAGGCTTTGCACGATACGTGCCAGTTCCCGACCGTTGCTGGAATGGCCCATTTCCATGTATTGATCCTGCATCGATTGCGGAATATCGACCAGTTCCTCGCGGGTATAAACCGCTTGGCGCGCCTTGGTCACAACGGTGCTGGAAATATCGGTGCCCAGGATCGAATACTGGAAGCCCGGATTGCGCTTGGCATGTTCGGCGAAAGTCATTGCCGCAGTATAGGCTTCTTCGCCGCTCGAACTTGCCGCGCTCCAGAATTTGAAACTGCGCGTCGCCGGATGGTTGGGAAGGATGTGTTTTTCCATAAACCCGAAATGCGCTTTTTCGCGGAAAAAGTCGGTCTTGTTGGTGGTCAGAACATCAATGATATGCGGCAACTCGCTTTGCAAATGGCCATCGTCAAACACCATCTTCAGATAGGTGCGGATGTCCGGCACACCGACCGCCCGAATGCGTTTTCGCAACCGGCCTTCGATCATGGTCGATTTGTTTTCGGGCAACTGAATGCCCGTTTTCTCGGTCACGATGGCGCAAAGTTTCGCGCGCAGTTCTCGGTCAGCAGCAATGATGGGTGACGACATGGCAATCCCTTTACTAATTAATTATAGCTGCGCCTCAGCCTCTTCGGGGGTCTGGTGAAATTCCGCGATCACCTTCGAACTCAGCATCCGGTCAAGATCGAGAACGGTCACGAAATCGCCGTTGCGGCGACCGACACCTTCGACCATGCGGGTGTCCCAGTTCAGCAACCCGTCCTGGGCAAAGGTCTGCAATTTGTCATCGTCCAGGCGGGTCACTTCGAAAACCTGATCGGCGCGCAGGCCGACGGGCATTTCGGAACCGCCGTTTCGAACCGACAGAACCACGATCCGGGTTTCCGGGGTATCTTCCTTGTAGGGTCGCGCCAGCAACAGGCGCAGATCGACGACCAGAATACTTTCGCCGCGCAGGTCGATATAGCCCAGCAGAAAATCAGGCGCTTGCGGCAATCTGGTGGCCGGTTTTGGGTCAAGGATTTCCACCACCCGCGAAACCGGCAGGGCGACGCATTCCTCGCCGAGGCGACAGGTCAGAAAGGTCTTTTGGATTTCATCGGTCATGTGCTGCTGATCAAGCATGTTCGGCATCCTGTTTCACGGTTTGAAGAGCTGCGGCACACATCACTTCGGTAATGGGCCGTGCGGTTGCTATTGTTCGAAAGGCCGGATCGCGCATGGCTGAAACCTCACGCTGCGGCATCATCGGCATGGGCCGCGCCGATGTATTCCTGTGCGACGCGTTCCAGATCGATCAGATTGACGAAACGGTCCTGCCAGCGGCCGATGCCCTTGATGGTCTGCGCCGGCCAACGGGTACCGACAGACGGCACCGGCTGCACCGTTGCAGGGTCCATCGACATCACCGCATGCACCTTTTCGGCAATCAATCCGATGGTGACCGGGCCCGACGCCAAAGCCAATTCCAGAACCACGATCCGCGTGTCGATGTCGAACGGTTTGTCCTGCATATCGAACAAGGGCCGCAAATCCGTCACCGGTACGACCACGCCGCGCACGTTCATCAACCCGGCGGAATAAACCCCGGCCAGCGGCACCCGGGTGATCCGGGGCGGTTCCAGCACTTCGCGCAGGATGCGGGTCGGTACGGCCATCAATTCGCCGCCCATTTCGAAGGCCACCAGATCCTTCAGTTCATCTTCGGTGGCGGATACCAATGACAGGCTCATGCTGCTTGCTCCTTGTCCAGATTGCCCAGCCCCTGAGACCGGACCAGTTGCGCCACATCGATAATCAGCGCGACATCGCCATCGCCCAGAATGGTGGCACCCGAAAACACGTTCAGACGGCTGTGGATCGGCGACAGTTGCTTGATGACGGTCTGGTAGGACCCGATGATCCGATCAACCGCCAGTCCGACCTGGGTGTCGCCGGTTTCCACCAGAACCACCTTGGGATGCTCGTTCACCGGCCCCGAACACCCAAACACTTCGCGCAGGCGCATGATCGAAACCAATTTCTCGCGCAATTCGATCACAGTTGTCGGCTCGGACCCTTTGCGCAGATCGTCGGGCTGTTCCAGAATGCCCCCCACCGCAGCCAGCGGAATGGTGAACCGTTCATCCCCGACCTGCATCAGCAGCCCTTCGATGATCGCCAAAGTCAGCGGCAGCCGCAGGGTAAAAGTCGATCCGGCACCCAGTTCGGATTCGATTTCCACCGATCCGCGTAGCGCCTCCACCGTCGATTTGACCACGTCGGTGCCAACCCCGCGCCCGGACAGATCGGTGATCTGCTCGGCGGTAGAAAACCCCGGCTCCATCAGCAGCGCAAAGGTTTCGCTGCGGGTCAGAATGGTATTTTCCGCGATCAGGCCACGCTCGACGGCGCGCTGACGAATGAAATCGGGGTCCAGCCCCTTGCCGTCATCCTTCACGCTGATCAGGACATCGGCACCGGAATAGCGCGCGCTCAACGTGACAGTACCGCGTTCGGCCTTGCCCGCGGCAATCCGGGTTTCGCTGTTTTCCAGACCGTGATCCACTGCGTTGCGCAGAATGTGAACCAAAGGATCGGACAGTTTTTCGATCACCGTCTTGTCCAATTCGGTGGTTTCGCCTTCGATGACGAAATCGAAATCCTTGCCGGTCTTGCCCGCCAGATCATGCGCCAGACGCTGGAACCGTCCGGTGATACTCGACATCGGGGTCAACCGGATCGCCATCGTGGTATCGCGCAAGCCAAGCGCCAGACGCTGAATGTTTTCCACCACTTCCATCAGATCGGGATTTTCCAGCTTCGCCGCCAGATCCGACAACCGCGCCTCGGCGATCACCAATTCGCCGACGCGGTCCATGATATCGTCCAACCGTTCGGCAGAAACCCGCATCTGCACCTTGGCGGTGCCCGGCTTCTTGGCCGCTTGGCTCGCCTGTTGCTGATCGGTCGATGTCTTGGTTTCGGTCGGTGTTGCGGGCGTGATTTCCCCCCCAGCAGGCTGATCGGCAAGGATCGGTTCCAGCGACAGTTCCATCTGATCCTCGTGGAACATGAACACGTCGCGAATATCGGATTCAGACGCCTCCGCCGGCAGCGTCACCTGCCATCCGGTATGCATTTCCGACGGCTTTAGATCGGCCAATGCGGGCAATTTGTCGGTCAATGCCTCGACCACGGTGCCTTCCCCGCCGATTTCGATCAACTCGTCCAGCATCGCAATCGGGTTGCCGCCGATTTCCATGAAATCCGGGGGCAGTTTGAAAATCAGCTTCCACCCCTCGACTTCGCCTTCCACATGCGCCGCTTCGGCTGGCGCATCCGATTGCGTCACCGCCGCGGCTTCGCCTTTGGTGACGGCCGTCAAAGCCGCTTTCAGCTCGGCATCGCGGTCTGCCGGGGGGTCTTCACCGTCCAGCAGCGCCACGATCAAGTCATAGGCTTTCAAAGACACCTCGACCAGTTCGGGGGTAACGGTGGCATTGCCGGACCGCACCGCTTCGAACGCGGCTTCGAAATCGTGAATGAATTCGGCCAGACGGGCATAGCCGAACATCGCGCCGGTGCCTTTGAGCGTGTGCAGATCGCGAAACACCTGCGTCACCAGTTCGGCATCGTCGGGGGTCTTGTTCAGCTCCAGCAGCGCATCCTGAAGACTTTCAATCAGCGCCTCGGTTTCCTGACGGAATATCTCTTGGGTTTCTGCATCAATCATCAGCCGACCACCTTATTCACAACAGCCAGCAGCTTGGCCTGTTCAAACGGTTTCATGATCCAGCCCAGCGCCCCCGCCGATCGCGCCTGATCCTTCAGGTTACCTTCGCTTTCGGTCGACAGGAAAATAATCGGAACACCGCTGCTGCTGGGGTCGCTCCGATAGGCCTGAATGAATTCGATGCCGGTCATGTTGGGCATGTTCTGGTCGGTGATGACCATGTCGAAGCGTTTGGCCTTGGCTGTTTCCAACCCCTGCGCACCGTCTTCGCATTGCGTCACTTCGAACCCTTCTTGCTGCAACGTCATTGCGACCATGCGCCGGACAGAAGGGGAATCGTCGATAATCAGGATGTCTTTGCTCATGTCTCTGCAACCTTTGCGATGGTTTATTATACTGTTTCGGTCAAAACGGGCCCCAATCCCGTCTGCGCCAACATGGCGCTGAACGGGACATTTGCTTCGGCCAGATCGGCCAGATTTTCCCGGCTCACGCGGTTTTCCTTGCCAGCGGCGGCCAGCAACTGACCGAATGCGAACACTACCGATGGCGGCGCATCTTCGGTCAGATCCAGCTCAAGCTCTGCCGTTTTTCCCTCGGGTAGGCAGACAAGCGCGTCGCGGAACGGCACCAGCGTTTCGAACGTGCTGGCGCTATCCAGGGTGATCTGCAGGGCCGTATCGGGCATTGAATGTTCCTTGTCATGTTCATTGCGTGAGTAGGGAACCCGGCGGGGGAACAGGATGCCTTCGCCGGGCAATTGTTTACGAAGCGATTTTGAAATCGGCAGCGTCCTTGCCGCTTTCGCCTTCGTCTCCGAGATAAATGTCGGTGCCTTGCGCATCTTCGCCGCCTGCGTCCACCGCGTCGTGCGACACGGTGCGTTCGTCGATCTGGAAGAAGGAAATCACTTCGGCCAACTGTTCCGCCTGGCTCGACAATTCGGTTGCCGCGCTCGACATTTCTTCCGAAGCCGAAGTGTTTTCCTGCGTTACGCTGTCCAACCGCTGAACAGATTCACTGATCTGGGTCGACCCGATCGCCAATTCGCGCGACGATGCGGTGATGTCGCTGACCAAAGACGATGTCTTTTCGATATTGGGCACCAACTTTTTCAACATCTCACCCGCTCGGGTCGCCGATGTGACAGTATTCGCGGACAGCGCAGAAATCTCGGCTGCGGCGAGTTGGCTGTTTTCGGCCAGTTTGCGCACTTCCGAAGCCACCACGGCAAACCCACGACCATGTTCGCCGGCGCGCGCCGCCTCAACGGCGGCGTTCAGCGCCAACAGATCGGTCTGGCGGGCAATTTCCTGCAAAACCATGATCCGTTCACCGATGGTCTTCATGGCGTCAACCGCTTCGGACACCGCATCACCGGAAATCTGCGCATCGCTCGCGGCTCTGGTGGCGATTTCCTCGGTCATCGTGGCATTGTCCGAACTGGCGCTGATATTGGCCGACATTTCTTCGACCGCCGATGAAACTTCTTCGGTCGACCCGGCCTGTACCGATGCCCCTTCGGACAGCGATTCCGAAGTCGAAGCCATCTGGTTGGCCCCCGCCGCCAGATTGCGAACGGCCGAAGCGACGTTTTCAACGGTATCGCGCAGACGCAGAACCATATCGTTCTGCACGTTCAGCAAATCGCTGATTTCGTTATTGCCCGTGACATTCGCGGTTTCACGCAGATCGCCTTCGGCCACTCGGCGGGCCAATTCGATCGACCGCTTGAACCCCGAAGAGATACTGCGCAGGATCAGCAGTGCCGACAATCCGCTAACCGCAAAGGCAATGGCCACCAGAACGGACATGTTGCGCACCGTTTCTGACAACGCCGCCGTGGCACTGTCTACTTCGGTCTGCATGCCTGCATTCACCGTTTCGGTCAGGCCGCCCAACACATCCAGCGCCGCGCGCGTCGCATCGCGGGATCCGTTATGGTACAGGATCGTCGCTGCCCGAGCCTTTCCCTTTGATCCGCTCTGACTGTATTCCAGCGATGTCTGGTTGGTTTCATAGGCAAGGTCATGCATCGTCTGTAGCTGTGACAGCGATTCCTGGGTTTGCTCATCGACAGACGCCTGAAGATCACTCACCAAACCGTTATAGACCCCGTTCAGCCGGTCGATTTCCTTCATCATGCCCGGAATGCGTTCGGGTTCCCCGGTCGGCAAGGGGATCAGGATTTCGGAAACAACACTTCGCAACGCGCTTTCGGTGGCCGCGATTTTCTCGATGGTGTTCACCTTGGCCATCTCGACATTCACCACCCGGTCGAAGGTCGCGTTGGCTTTGCGCATTTCGCTGACCGCGAAATACATGCTGCCAGCGAACATGCTCAATATGAAAAGAAAGGTCAGGGCCAATCGGGCCTTGAGTGTGAACCGCATGGTTTATCCTTCTGGGTCATGACTTTGAGTTGGGAACAGGGGCATGGCCGTCTCGCTGGCGGTCAAACCACATCCGGAAACGAAATCGTGACGCAGGTGCGCAGTCGAATAACCCGATGCCGAAACTGACCCGTACATTCCAAACACACCCAAACCGTTACAATCACGAAACGCGCACGAAGCGCTCTGACTATGAAAACGGCATGAAACAGGGAATTTTACAGGGATCGACGAATGTTACTAAGGTCGTATCACGCTTGAGTGCCCATCCTAGACGAAAGACGGGGGAGACCCCGCCTTATTGTTGGGTGATCCGACTCATTTGAACCTAGGCAAGCCGACGAAGCGCAGGCAACCAATTGCACCGACTCGCCTTTTCGGACGGCGGGCACCACGACTTTGGTGCTGGGGGCAATCCTGCGGCAGGGTTCCATAGGACGCCGAAATGCCTGAATTTGGCACGGCGCTCGGCACCCGGTCGGGGTCAAATCTTTTTCTGTCTGCTATGGGGAAATGGTGGCGGTGCAGGGACTTGAACCCCGGACACGCGGATTATGATTCCGCTGCTCTAACCAACTGAGCTACACCGCCAAAGTGGGATGCGAAGTACGAAAGCCGGGCGGTGCCGTCAAGGGCGAAAATGCGCCTTGGCGACTCTTTTTCACCACTGCGCGCTAAACCGATCAGACCGAAACGGCTTCAACCAGTTCATCGCGGGTCACTTCCGATTTGGCACCGCTTTTCAAAACCGACCCGCGCCGCATCACCACGAAATCATCCGCCAGCCCATAAGCGAAATCGAAATACTGCTCGACCAGCACGATCGCCATATTGCCCTGATCGCGCAGATACTCGATCACCCGGCCGATTTGTTGAATGATATTAGGCTGAATGCCCTCGGTTGGTTCATCCAGCAACAGAAGTTTCGGCTTGGTGATCATCGCCCGAGCGATGGCAAGCTGCTGCTGCTGCCCCCCTGACAAATCACCGCCACGGCGATGCAGGAACTCTTTCAGGATCGGGAATAGCTCATAGATTTCATCGGGGATGACATGTTCCGACCGTGGCAGGCAGGCATAGGCGGTTTCCATGTTTTCCTGCACCGTCAGCAGCGGGAAAATCATCCGCCCCTGCGGCACATAGCCAATACCCTTCTTGGCCAGCAGATGCGCCGGCAATCGGCCCAGATCTTCACCGTCCAGTTCCATCGTGCCGCCAGATCGCACATGGGTGCCCGATATCGCCTTGAGCAACGACGTCTTGCCGACGCCATTGGTGCCCATGACACAGGTCACCTTGCCGGTTTGCGCCTCCAGAGAAACCCCGTTGAGGATTTGCGAACTGCCGTAATGCAGGGTCAGGTTGTCGATCTTCAGCATCTTTCAGCGCCCCAGATATACGTCGATGACGTCTTGGTTTTGGGTGACATGGTCCAACGATCCTTCGGCCAGAACCGACCCTTCATGCAGCACCGTCACCTTGCAATTCAGCCGCCGGACAAATTCCATGTCATGTTCCACCACCACCACGGCGCGGGTCTTGGCCGCTTCGACCAGAATATCGGTGGTGTGTTCACGTTCCGACAATGTCATCCCGGCGGCGGGTTCATCGACCAGCAGCAGCCGCGGTTCC
This sequence comes from Thalassovita gelatinovora, assembly GCF_001458355.1. Lineage (GTDB taxonomy): Bacteria > Pseudomonadota > Alphaproteobacteria > Rhodobacterales > Rhodobacteraceae > Thalassobius > Thalassobius gelatinovorus. The sequence goes on from NZ_CYSA01000016.1 coordinate 54,645, forward strand.
TGCGCCAGCAACATGCCGATTTCCAGCCATTGCTTCTGTCCGTGACTCAATTCTCCCGATTTCCGGCTCAACTCGGAACTCAAGCCAATCTCACTGGCCAATTCCTCAACCCGCGCCAGATCCTTGAACTTTGGCTTGAAGAACAGAACCGACCACGGTGCCCGGTCATTCTTCAGCGCCATCAACAGATTGTCATGAACGCTTTGATCTTCGAACACGGTTGGGCGCTGAAACTTGCGCCCCACCCCTTCCCGGGCGATGCGGGCTTCGGACATCTTCAGCAGGGATATGGATTTCTCACCCCAGATCACCCGGCCTTCATCGGGCCGGGTCTTGCCGGTAACGATATCCATGAAAGTGGTCTTGCCAGCGCCGTTCGGGCCGATGATGGCGCGCATTTCGGCCGGGCCGATCTGAAACGACAGGTTGTTGATCGCCCGGAACCCGTCGAAACTGACCGAAACGCCCGAAACTTCCAACAGCGTGCTCATTCCCGTGCCTCCCGTTCCTGCAACGATCCGGAATCAGGCCCCAATGCTGCGCCGTGCCGGTTGGGGCTGCGGATCCCATCCAACAGATCGATCAGCCCGCCGATGCCCTTGGGCGCGAACAGCGTGACCAGAACGAAACTGAGCCCCAAAAGAACCTGCCACCAATCGACCCATTTCAGCGTATAGCCGCCCAGCGGCAGATCGGGCACCTGCCCGCCGGTGAACCAGGTCGAGACCAGCGATACCACCGCCGCGCCGATCACCGCGCCATACAGCCGCCCGCGCCCGCCGATGGCGACCCAGACCGCCAGATAGATCGACGCGATCGGCGCGATTTCCGCCGGGTTGATGATACCGGCCTGCGGATAATACAGCGCCCCTGCAATGCCTGAAATCATCGCGGTGATGACGAATATGAACAGCTTGTACCCTTCGACCGAATACCCCAGGAAGCGCACCCGCGCCTCGTCGTCACGAATGCCACGGATCACACTGCCGAATTTGCCCGACACGATGAAGGCAGCAAGGATATAGCTCAGCCCCAGCGCCAACGCCGAAGCCCAGAAGAACCAGATCGAGACCACGCTTTGCGGGATCGCATCCGCCCCGGGCAGGTTCTGCAATCCCGACAACCCGTTATTGCCGCGCAACCCGCTGTCGTTTTGAAACAGGTAAAGCGCCAGCGCCAGCGTCATCGCCTGGGTCAGGATCGACAGATAGACGCCGGTCACGCGGGACCGGAAGGCCAGCCAACCAAAGACCAGCGCCAACACCCCCGGGACTGCCACCACCAGAACAAGCTGCATGGTCAGACTATCGGCAAAGGCCCAGACCGCCGGGAAATCGCTGCTGCCGACGACGCCGAAAATCTGGCTTCCGATGGCATCGACCACTTCCTGCGCCGTGGGCGGTATTTCGGCATTGGCCAGCGACGTTTCGACGATCTGACGGGTGCGTTCATACATCAGCCACATGCCGATCATGTATCCGCCCAAGCCGAAGAAAGCGAAATGCCCAAGGGACAGAATACCGGTATAGCCCCAGACCAGATCCATCGCGATGGCGATCAGGCACAGGCACAACGTCTTGCCCAGGGTCTTGACGAAACTGGTGGAAATCAGCCCCGCGCCGGTGGCTTCCGACATCAACGTGACGGCAAGCGTGAACAGCGCCAGCAGGCCGAGGAAGATCAGGATGGACGGGTTGCGCATCAGGAAGCTGTTTTTCATTTTCCTGCCTCCATCGGGATGTGGGTTTCGTTGCGACGGCGGGCCGGCGGCCCGCGTCGCCATTGTCGCTCGGACCAATGGCGATCCAATAGCGACGCCTCGGAGTGTTTTTGGAACAATGAAAGAGCGGTTTTCATCTTGTTAATCTCCTGCGGCACGGCCCTTGAGGGCGATGATCCCGCGCGGGCGGAACTGAATGAAGACGATGATGAAGATGATCATATAAGTCTGCGCCGCCAGCGTGTTGGACGGGTTCAGCCATTCGATGCCCTTTTGCAAACCCCCGATCATGCCCGCGCCCAGCAGCGTCCCCCAGATATTGCCAACGCCACCCACCACCACGGTCATGAAGCTTTGCACGATGTAATCGGCACCCAATTCGCTGGTCACCTTGGCGTAAAGCCCGATGGCGACACCGGCGATCCCGGCAATACCGGACCCAAGCCCGAAGGTCAGCATGTTGACCCGGTCGGGATTGATCCCCATCGACGCTGCCATGCGCGGGTTCTGCGTCACCGCGCGGGTTTCCAGACCCAGCCGGGTTTTCTTCATCAAGAACAGGAAAAACCCAAGGAAGATCAGCGCCAGCACGAAAATCGCGATACGGATATAGCTGATCGATACCACGTCATTAAGAACCCATGCCCCGTCAAGCCAACCCGGCGACGTCAGCGGCCGCGCCTGGGTGCCGAAGATGTTCTTGGCGATCTGTTGAAGCGCGATGGAAATCCCGAAAGTCGCCAGCAAGGTTTCCAGAGGCCGTGAATAGAGCCAGCGGATCACCAGCCGTTCCATCGCGACCCCCGCCGCGAAAGTGACGACAAAGGCCATCGGGATGGCGACGATGATCGAAACGGTATAGTTCGGGATGATCTGCTGCACCACATAGCCGGTATAGGCGCCCATCATGATGAATTCGCCATGCGCCATGTTGATCACCCCCATCACCCCAAAGGTGATGGCCAGACCGATCGCGGCAAGAAAATAGATCGAGCCGAGCGATAACGCATCAAGCCCGAGATCAAGCGCCTGATTGAGCGCCACCTTGGTTTCAATCGCGTCGAGCGTGGCGCTGGCGGCATCGGTCACCGCCTGTGACGGTTCGTCATATACATCGACAAAACGATGTGCCCGGACGGCCTTGGCGGCCTCTGCATCGGTGACAGCGGCGGCAACCACCCCGGCGGTGACCAGACCGGCATAGGCGCGTTCCCGCGCGGCTTGGGTGTTCAATTCGGCCACCGGCACACCACCAACCATGCCATCCGCAGCATTATTCACCATCGCCGTGCGCAACGCGTCTGGCGTCAATCTCGGCGCGCCCAGATTGGCGGCGACGATCAGGTCATAGGCTTGCTTGTCGGTCAGCTCGTCCGCTCCGGGTTTCAGTCTGCGTGCAATATTCATATCCGCCGGCGGATCGCCGGCAAAAACCATGCGCTTGGTGGTCAGAACCGGGTTCAGCGCAGCGCGGACATCGACACCCAGATCGCCCTTGATCGCGTCCAGCGCCGCAATCCGGGCGGCCTCATCGGGGTCAAATGAAATCGTCTGCAACCGTTCGGTGCGGATCTTGCGCGCTTTCAGGCCAAGATCGGTTTCGCCCTCGATCGAGGCCCGCAGCGGCAGCAGCGTCGACGCATCGGGGGCCCGTTCGATCGCGGCCAGCGCTTCGGCGCGGCGGGCGGGGTCGGGATCAATCAGTTGAAACTGCACCAGCGCCGTGCCGATCAGCGCCCGCACCCCGGAATTGGGTTTAAGCTGTTTCAGCGCTTTCTTGTCTGCCTCACCAGCGGCTTCGCCGCTGTCGAAATCGATCAATTGAATGGCTTTCGATGGCAAAGTGTTGCCGCGAAAAAACAGCCCGTCTTCGATCCGCAGCCACATGTCCTTGCCCTGCCATGTCTGCAACACGATCTGCGCCTGTGGCAGGTTGCTGTTGGCCAGTGCGTCGATCGCAGGCTGGATCGTCTTGCGCGAAGATTTGGTGATGAGTGCGCTATGGTCTTGCAGGATATCCTGCACCGGCCCGGCCTGCGCCGGAAGTGCAAGCAAGATCACTGCGCTGAACAGGATGAGTAGCTGCCGCATTTCTGGGACCCTGGGGTGTTTTGGGGAAAGAGGTGGGCGGGCACCCGGTCGGTGCCCGCCCGAATGTCCGATTAGTAGTTCGATTTGATCTGAACGCAGCTTTCGGTTTCGGTGTTGTACATACCGCAACCCAGATCTTTCCAATCCGATTTCAGTACCGCCGATTCCGGCAGGAAGTCGGTCCAGGCGTCGCCCGGCACTTCGGTGGTCTGGCTGATGATGTCGAATTGACCGTCATCCTGGATTTCGCCGATCAGAACCGGCTTGGCCAGATGATGGTTCGGCAACATGACCGAAGTCCCACCGGTCAGGTTCGGATATTCCTGCCCGATCATCGCCGCCGAAACCGCATCGACTTCGGTGGTCCCGGCCGCTTCGACCGCGTTCACCCACATGTTGAAGCCGATGAAATGCGCTTCCATCGGGTCGTTGGTGACGCGTTCGTCGCCCATCTTGGCTTTCCAAGCGGCGACGAATTCGTCGTTCATCTCGGATTCAGCCGACTGGAAGTAATTCCAGGCTGCCAGATGGCCAACCAAGTTGGCGGTGTCGAGACCCGACAATTCCTCTTCGCCGACCGAAAAGGCCACGACGGGAATGTCATCGGCGGAAATTCCGGCTGCGGCCAATTCCTTGTAAAAACCGATATTGGCGTCGCCATTGATGGTGCTGATCACGCCGACCTTTTTACCATCCGCACCCAGCGCCACGACATCGGCGACAATTTTCGACCAATCGGAATGGCCGAACGGGGTGTAGTTCACGAAGATGTCGTCTTCGGCAATGCCTTTGCCCTTGAGGTAGCTTTCCAGAATGTTGTTGGTGGTACGCGGATAGACATAATCGGTGCCCAGCAGCGCGAATTTTTCAACGCCCAGTTCTTCAAGGAAATAATCGGTGGCCGGGATCGCCTGCTGGTTCGGCGCTGCGCCGGTATAGAACACGTTTTTCGAACTTTCTTCGCCCTCGTACTGCACCGGATAGAACAGCAGCCCGTTCAACTCTTCGATCACCGGCAGAACCGATTTACGGCTGACAGAGGTCCAGCAGCCGAACATCACGTCGACATCCTGCACCGTCAGCAATTCGCGCGCTTTTTCGGCGAATAGCGGCCAATCCGAGGCCGGATCGACGACAACCGCTTCCAGCTGTTTGCCCAGCACGCCGCCCTTGGCGTTCTGTTCGTCGATCAGCATCAGCATCGTGTCTTTTAGCGTGGTTTCCGAGATCGCCATCGTGCCCGACAGCGAATGCAATACGCCGATTTTGATCGTGTCTTCGGCGGCAGCGGCCGGCAGGCTCAGCGTGCCCAGAGCCAAAGCCCCCGCAAGCGTGGATTTCAGATAATTCATGGTCATCCTCCAAGCGGGGCTTTTTTATATGCAAGTCTTGTCCGGCAATATCGGACCGCTTACCTATTCCCCCGCAACATGTTGTTTGTTGCATCAGTGTGACGGCCGATCGATTTCCACATCCTTGCGGTCGTCACACGCCCCGGGAAACGCATTTCCCTTGGGGCAGGGCCAGTGAGGTCGGAAGCAGTCGACCGCGCAATCTTCCCGACACATCCGCTTTGCTGCACTGCCGCATTTGATCGTTTTTTAGGCGAAAGCTGACCTTATCGCCTAATTGTTATGCGCCTAATTGGCCGAAATCCGCCCTCAGCCCGTTTTTTAAGCGTTCGACTTCCAAGCGGTGGCGCTTTGTGCAACCGATTCCATCGGTAAGACGCAAATGCCGGAGCGGATCATCACTATCGCGGCCAAAATATCATCAAACCTGCATGTTTCGCAGCAGCCTCGCGCGAATGGCGAAGCGATGGTATTTTCCAAGCTGCGAAACACCGGGTCCGCCATCGCCGATCTGCGTACGTCTGGCTGCATGAAGATGCTGTTCCCGCGCAGCGATGGACAGGAATTGACCGGCATCATGCTGAACACTGCCGGCGGCGTCACGGGCGGAGATCGCCTTGCCATTCAGGCCGGGGCGAAGGCGGGCAGCCACCTGCGCCTGTCCACCCAGGCCGCCGAACGGATTTACCGCGCCCAACCGGGCGAAGTCGGACGGATCGAAACCCGTCTCAGCGCTGAAGACGGCGCAAGGCTGGATTGGCTGCCGCAGGAAACCATCCTGTTCGACCGCGCCGCACTGGACCGGCGGTTGACGGTCGATCTGTCAGCAACGGCCCGGCTATTGCTGGTGGAACCGCTGATCTTTGGCCGCGCCGCGATGGGCGAAGCGGTAAATGATGCCCAGCTGACCGACCGGATACGGGTGACCCGCGACGACGCATTGATCTTTGCCGACACGATGCGATTGCAGGGCAATTTGCAGGCACATATGACGCGCTCCGCGATTGGTGCTGGCGCGGGCGCGATGGCCACGGTCCTGTTGGCAACCACGGTGGACGAAGCAGATCACCTGCTGCCGCACATCCGCGCCCTGCTGCCGACCACGGCCGGGGCATCGGTGATCCGACCCGGCCTTTTGTACTTGCGCCTTCTTGCCCCCGATGGGTTCGAATTGCGCAAAACCCTCCTGCCCGTTCTGACCTGTCTGAACGGGGCCAACCTTCCCAGAACTTGGATGATCTGACATGAACCTCACGCCCAGAGAAAAAGATAAACTGATGGTCGCGATGGCAGCCGAAGTGGCCCGCAAACGGCTGGCGCGCGGCGTCAAGCTGAACCATCCCGAAGCGATCGCGCTGATCACCGACGCAGTGGTCGAAGGCGCCCGCGATGGCCGTTCGGTGGCCGATCTGATGGTCGCCGGTGCGCAGGTGATCGGCCGCGAAAACTGCATGGAGGGCATCGCCGAAATGATCCACGAAGTGCAGGTCGAAGCGACGTTTCCCGACGGGACCAAGCTGGTGACCGTGCACGATCCGATCCGTTGAATTTTGAGTACTTAAAAAACGATGAAAGAGGAGAGCCGCCGATGATCCCCGGAGAATTGTTTGCCGCGACTGGCGAGCTGGAATTGAATGCGGGCCGCGACACCATCACCGTAATGGTGGCCAATACCGGTGACCGCCCGGTGCAGGTCGGGTCGCACTATCATTTCCATGAAACCAACCCGGCGCTTGATTTCGACCGTGTCGCGACGCGCGGCATGCGGTTGGATATCGCCGCCGGAACCGCGGTGCGGTTTGAACCCGGCCAGCGCCGCGAAGTGACGCTGGTACCATTATCGGGGAACCGCACGGTTTACGGCTTCAATCAGCAAGTGATGGGCAAGTTATGAAGTGCCGTTTCGCCATCGCAGTCTTGTTGGTCTCTGCCGGAGCCGCGCAGGCGCTCGATTGCAGCAATCCGCAGACCCAGCGGGACATGAACCAATGCGCCTACCAGATGTGGCAATATGCCGATGAAGACCTGAACCTGGCCTATCAGCTGGCCCGCGATGTCATGCGGACCACCGACAGCTATCTACCCGAAAACCTGAAAGGGGCCGAAGCCGCGCTGCGCGATGCCCAGCGCGCCTGGATCCCGTTCCGCGACAAGGCTTGCGAAGCTGAAGGGTTCGCCTTTCGTGGCGGATCGATGGAACCGCTGATGGTTCTAAGCTGCAAAGAACGCCTGACCCGGCAGCGCACCGAAGAATTGCGCAGCCTGACCGAGATGAATTGAGCCTGAAAAGGACCCGAACCGATGCCTGCTAAAATTTCCCGTTCCGACTATGCCGCCATGTACGGCCCGACCACCGGCGACCGGCTGCGGCTGGCCGATACCGACCTGATCATCGAGGTGGAAAAAGATTACACCACCTATGGCGAAGAGGTGAAATTCGGCGGTGGCAAGGTGATCCGCGACGGTATGGGCCAATCCCAGGTCACCCGCGCGGGCGGCGCGGTGGACACCGTGATCACCAACGCGCTGATCGTCGACTGGACGGGCATCTATAAGGCCGATGTCGGCCTCAAAAGTGGCCGCATCGCCAAGATCGGCAAGGCCGGCAATCCCGACACCCAACCGGGCGTCGACATCATCGTCGGCCCGGGCACCGAGGTGATCGCGGGCGAAGGCCGGATCCTGACTGCCGGCGGTTTTGACAGCCATATCCATTTCATCTGCCCGCAACAGATCGAAGAGGCGCTGCATTCGGGGCTGACCACCATGCTGGGCGGTGGCACCGGTCCGGCGCATGGCACCTTGGCCACCACCTGCACGCCGGGTCCGTGGCATATGGGGCGGATGTTGCAGGCGGCCGACGCCTTCCCGATGAACCTGGCCTTTGCCGGCAAAGGCAACGCGTCGCTGCCCGCCGCCTTGGAAGAACAGATCAAGGGCGGTGCCTGTGCGCTGAAACTGCACGAAGACTGGGGCACCACCCCGGCCGCGATCGATTGCTGCCTGTCGGTGGCCGATGCTTACGACGTGCAGGTGATGATCCATACCGATACGTTGAACGAATCCGGTTTTGTCGAACACACCGTGGCAGCGATGAAGGGCCGCACCATCCACGCCTTCCATACCGAAGGCGCGGGCGGCGGTCACGCCCCCGACATCATCAAGATCTGCGGCGAAGACCATGTGCTGCCTTCATCCACCAACCCGACCCGGCCATTCACCGTCAACACCGTCGATGAACATCTTGATATGCTGATGGTGTGTCACCATCTGGACAAATCGATCCCCGAAGACGTCGCCTTTGCCGAAAGCCGGATCCGGCGTGAAACCATCGCCGCCGAAGACATCCTGCATGATATGGGCGCATTTTCGATCATCGCCAGCGACAGTCAGGCGATGGGACGGGTCGGCGAGGTGCTGATCCGCACTTGGCAAACCGCCGACAAGATGAAGAAACAGCGCGGCCGCCTAGCCGAAGAAACCGGCGACAACGACAATTTCCGCGTCCGCCGCTATATCGCCAAATACACCATCAACCCTGCCATTGCCCACGGCATCAGCCACGAAATCGGCAGCATCGAAGAAGGCAAGCGCGCCGACCTGGTGCTGTGGAACCCGGCCTTTTTCGGGGTGAAACCGGAAATGGTGCTGATGTCAGGCACCATCGTGATGGCACAGATGGGGGATCCGAACGCGTCGATCCCGACGCCGCAGCCAGTCTACAGCCGCCCGATGTTTGGCGCCTATGGCCGGTCGGTGGAACAGTCCGCCGTCACCTTCGTATCAGCAGCGGCGCAGGCCGAAGGCATCGGCGCCACGCTGGGATTGGCGAAACAGACCGTCGCGGTGCAAAACACCCGCAACATCGGCAAGAAAGACCTGAAGCTGAACGACGCCACCCCGCAGATCAAGGTAAACCCCGAAACCTATGAGGTGCGCGCCGATGGCGAATTACTGACCTGCCAACCGGCAGAGGTTCTGCCGATGGCACAGCGCTATTTCATGTTCTAATGGCTCAGCGAAGACGACACCAAACGGCGGATCGGCCAACCCGGCCGGTCCAGCTGCGGCCGGATCGGCAGGCAGCGCACGCTCTGGGTGACCTTTTGATGCCAGAACCGGGGATTGTCCCGAACTTTTTCGGGCAAACGGTCCTTGTCGAACACCATTTCCCGGCGTTCGACCAGTTCGATGCGGTGAAACCGTCCCGCCGGAACAGGTCCTTCGAAGCTCAGGATCGCGGCTTGAACCGCAGCTTCCTTTTCGCGCAACCGCGCGATTTCTTCGCGAATTTCGGCGAGCTCGTCTGCAAGACCAAACTTCATCATCATGAGCACTTCCCCTTTTACCATTTAAACGTTTCTTCTTGTTTTTTTAGACGGCAGTTACAGACCAAAGTTTAACAAGTCCTCCCTCCGATCTGACACAGGATATATGCAATGACCTTGCCAACCGCATACATGTTGAGAAAAAAACACGACTGGCGCGACTCCTGCGGATCGGTGACCTTGACCTATGAGCAACGGTTTTTGCGCCGCAAGATGCTGCAAACGGTGCAGGGTGAACGGTTCCTGGTCGATCTGGAACAAACCACTTCGGTCGACGATCATGACGCGTTCGAACTGCAAGACGGGCGGCTGATCGAAATCCATGCAGCGGATGAAAACCTGCTGCAAATCACCGGCGACACCCTGCCCCGGCTGGCGTGGCATATCGGCAACCGCCATACGCCGTGCCAAATCGAATCCGACCGGTTGTTGATTCAGCGCGATCACGTGATCGAAGCGATGCTGCACCACTTGGGTGCCTCGGTCAGCGAGGTCAACGAACCCTTCCTGCCCGAAGGCGGTGCTTATGGTCATGGCCGCACCCACAGCCACGAACATGGCGCGACGCTGCACACGCATGACCACAGCCATGACCATTCCCACGCCCATGAACATGAACATGAACATGAACATGAACATGAACATGAACATGATCACTGAACGGGGCCTTCTGACTCTGGCGCAATGGTTGTCGCCTGCCTATCCGGTTGGCGCGTTCAGCTACAGCCACGGGCTGGAATGGGCGATCGAGGCCGGACAGGTGCGCGATGGCGATGATTTCCGCGACTGGCTGGGCGATATCCTGCGCTTCGGCACCGGGCGCAACGATGCGATCCTGCTGGCCTGTGCCTATCGTGCCGACGCGGCGGCGCTGCACGATATCGATGAAACCGCCCGTGCCTTTGTGGCCGCCAAGGAACGGCTGCTGGAAACCACCGCGCAGGGGGTGGCGTTTTGCCGGACCACGGCGGCAATCTGGGGCGATGACCTGCCCGAACTGACCTACCCGGTGGCCTTGGGATATGCCGCCAAGACCCACGGAATTCCGCTGCGACCGACATGCGCCATGTACCTGCACGCCTTCGCCAGCAACCTGACCTCGGCGGCGATGCGGCTGGTGCCGCTGGGTCAGACCGAAGGCCAGACAGTGCTGAACGAACTTGCCCCGCTTTGCGAAACCATCGCGGAAGAAACCGAATATCTGACCCCCGACGATCTGGGCGGATCGGTCTTTATGGCCGATATCGCCGCGATGAACCATGAAACCCAATATACAAGGCTATTCCGTTCATGACTTCCCCTCACGGTCCTTTGCGCATCGGCATCGGCGGCCCCGTCGGGGCCGGAAAAACCACCCTCACCGCCGCCCTGTGCAAGGCGCTGTCGGGCAAATATTCTCTCGGCGCGATCACCAACGATATCTACACTCAGGAAGATGCCGAAGCGTTGATGCGGTTACAGGTATTGCCGCAGGACCGCATCATCGGGGTTGAAACCGGCGGCTGCCCTCATACCGCGATCCGCGAAGACGCGTCGATCAATCTGGCGGCAGTGGATGAAATGCGCAAACGCCACCCCGACCTTGATCTGGTGCTGATCGAATCGGGGGGCGACAATCTCAGCGCCACGTTCAGCCCCGAACTGGCCGATCTGACCATCTATGTGATCGACGTGGCGGCGGGCGAAGAAATCCCGCGCAAGGGCGGCCCGGCGATCACCAAATCCGACATTCTGGTGATCAATAAGACCGATCTCGCACCCTATGTCGGGGCCTCGCTTGATGTGATGGACCGCGACGCGACGCGGATGCGTGCCGGGCGGCCCTTCGTCTTTACTGCGCTGCGCCAGGGCGACGGCATCGACCCGGTGGTTGCTCTGATCGAAGACATCGGCGGGTTGGTTGCGGCGACCTGACCACTTTGCCTGTTTTTTTGGCAGCATCCGGGATAAGCTTCACCGGACCGGGCACCGCATGCGTTTCGAAATGATCCGTTTCCCCAGCTGCTTCATACTGGGGCACATGACCAATCAGACAGGCACCCAATGGCCATTATTGCTTCGATCCATCACCTGACCCATTACAAATACGACCGCCCCGTTACCTTGGGGCCTCAGATCATCCGCCTTCGGCCCGCGCCGCATGGCAGGACGCGGGTGATCAGCCATTCGTTGAAGGTCGGACCGCAACCGCATTTCGTAAACCATCAACAGGACCCTTACGGCAACTGGCAGGCGCGGTTCGTATTTCCCGAACCGGTGCGGGAATTCAAGATCGAAGTCGATCTGACCGCCGATATGTCGGTCTACAACCCGTTCGATTTCTTCGTCGAGGAAAGCGCGGAAAACTGGCCTTTCGACTATCCGCTGGATTTCGATCAGGACCTGTCGATCTATCTGAAACCGGAACCGATGGGGCCGCTACTGGCGGATTTCGTCGCCGCGATCCCGCGCGACCGGTTGCGCACCACGGACAAGCTGGTGGCGCTGAATGCGCTGGTCAGTTCCCATGTCGGCTATGTCATCCGCATGGAACCCGGGGTTCAAACGCCCGAAGAAACGCTGGAAATCGGCACCGGGTCATGCCGCGATTCAAGCTGGCTTCTAGTGCAGGTGCTGCGCCATCTGGGCATCGCTGCGCGCTTCGTGTCGGGCTACCTGATACAGCTGAAACCGGACCTGAAGGCGCTTGATGGCCCGTCCGGCACCGATCAGGATTTTACCGATCTGCACGCCTGGGTCGAAGCTTTCATTCCCGGCGCGGGCTGGGTCGGGCTGGACCCGACCAGCGGGCTGTTGGCCGGTGAAAGCCATATTCCGCTGGCCGCAACACCGCATTACCGCAACGCCGCGCCGATTTCCGGCATGGCCAGCGCCGCCGAGGTCAATTTCGATTTCGACATGACGGTCAAACGCACCGCCGAACATCCGCGCATCACCAAACCGTTTTCAGACGACGCTTGGGCCGACCTGTTGAAACTGGGGGCCAAGGTCGATGACAGCCTGAAAGCAGGTGATGTGCGCCTGACCATGGGCGGCGAACCGACCTTTGTTTCGATTGACGAATTTGAAAGCGATGAATGGAATACCGCCGCCGTCGGCCCGATGAAACGCGATCTGGCCGACACCCTGATACGTCGGCTGCAAAAACGCTTCGCCCCCGGCGGGTTCCTGCATTACGGACAGGGCAAATGGTATCCCGGCGAAAGCCTGCCGCGCTGGACCTTTTCGCTCTACTGGCGCAAAGACGGCAAACCGATCTGGCAAGACCCCGATCTGATCGCGACCGAAACCGCCCAGACCGGTGCCACCCATGCCGATGCGGCCAAGCTGATGACCGGCATTGCCGAAACGCTTGGGGTGGAAACCGACATGGTGCAACCGGCTTTCGAAGACCCCGCCGAATGGATCGTGAAAGAAGGCAACCTGCCCGAAAATGTCACGCCGCAAAATTCGAAACTGAAAGACCCAGAAGAACGTAATCGCATCGCCAGGGTCTTTGCGCGCGGGCTGACCGATCCGGCGGGCTATGTGCTGCCGATCCAGCGCTGGCAATCCAAGGCAACCGGCCATGTCTGGCGGTCGGAAAAATGGAAAATGCGCCGTGGTCATCTGTTTCTGGTGCCCGGCGACAGCCCGGTCGGCTATCGCCTGCCGCTCGAAGCGCTGCCGCATCTGTCGAAATCGGCCTATCCCTATACCTATGTCACCGACCCGACGCTGCCGCGTGGCGACCTGCCCGATTTCGGGGAAAAACAAACCGGCAAACAGCCCGAAGCGACACCGGACCATACCCAACCGGTATCCAGCGTCAGCGCCGGACCCGCCGGTCAGGACATTGTCGAACAGGAACTGGGCGAAGTCGGCGGCGCGGTGCGCACCGCGCTGTCAGTCGAAGAACGCGATGGCCGTCTTTGCGTATTCATGCCACCGGTCGAAGATGCCGAAGATTACCTTGAACTGGTCGCTGCGGCCGAAACGGCGGCCCGCAAACTGGGCCTGCCGGTCCATATCGAAGGCTATGCGCCGCCGCACGATCCGCGCATCAACGTGATCCGGGTCGCCCCCGATCCCGGCGTGATCGAGGTCAATATTCACCCCGCCGACAGTTGGGAAGACTGCGTCGCCACCACCGAAGCGGTCTATGAAGAAGCCCGGCAATGCCGTTTAGGTGCCGATAAATTCATGATTGACGGGCGTCACACCGGCACCGGCGGTGGCAATCATGTGGTGGTCGGCGGGGCTACGCCACTGGACAGCCCGTTTTTGCGGCACCCCGATCTGCTGCGGTCGCTGATCCTCTATTGGCAACGTCACCCCGCGCTCAGCTACCTGTTTTCGGGCCTGTTCATCGGCCCGACCTCGCAGGCGCCCCGGATCGACGAAGCCCGCCATGACAGCCTGTACGAACTGGAAATCGCGCTCAGCCAAATCCCCGATCCCGATGAAGGCGCCGCGCCGCAACCTTGGCTGATCGACCGGCTGCTGCGCAACATGATGATCGACGTGACCGGCAACACCCACCGGGCCGAAATCTGCATCGACAAGCTGTATTCCCCCGACGGCCCCACCGGGCGGCTGGGACTGGTCGAATTCCGCGGCTTCGAAATGCCACCCAATCCACGCATGAGCCTGGCGCAGCAATTGCTGATCCGTGCCATCATCGCGCGGATGTGGAAACAGCCGATCAAGGGCAAACCCGTGCGCTGGGGCACGGTGCTGCACGATCGTTACATGCTGCCGCATTTCCTCTGGGACGACCTGATGGACGTGCTGCGCGATCTGGGTGATCACGGCTTTGACATGAACCCAGACTGGTTCAAGGCGCAGTCCGAATTCCGCTTCCCGTTCTGCGGTGAAGTCACCTACGAAGGCACCAAGCTGGAACTGCGTCAGGCGCTGGAACCCTGGCACGTGCTGGGCGAAACCGGTGCCATCGGCGGTACCGTGCGCTATACTGACAGTTCGGTCGAACGGCTTCAGGTCAAACTGACCACGCCCAATCCCGACCGCTATATCGTCACCTGCAATCAGCGCATCGTGCCGTTGTCCGCAACCGAAGAAGCCGGCACCTTTGTCGGCGCTGTCCGCTTCAAGGCCTGGCAACCGGCCGAAGCCTTGCATCCGGTCTTGCCGGTCAACGCGCCGCTGACCTTTGACATTTACGACAGCTGGACCGGCCGGGCATTGGGGGGTTGCGTCTATCACGTGGCCCATCCCGGCGGGCGTAGCTACGAAACATTTCCGGTCAATGGTAACGAAGCCGAAGCGCGAAGGCTTGCGCGGTTCGAACCACACGGTCATACATCGGGGACCTACACACCCGCTCCCGAAACAACGCATCCGGAATTTCCGCATACATTGGATCTCAGGCGCTCACCGGGGATCTGACCGCAGATGCCGCAGCATGAACAACGGACCGACCAGCCCGACCTTTCCAATCTGCTGGAAGGTTACGCCGTGCCCAAGGGCACGGCGGATGAATTGTTCGATGCCAGCGGCACCATGCGCCCGGTCTGGCACCCGTTCCTTTCCTACCTGAATGGGCTGGGCCCGGCGCGATGCGAATCCCGGTTTCATCGCGGCAATCAGTATCTGCGCGATATGGGCGTGTTTTTCCGCCGCTATTCGACCCAATCGGGCGAAGACCGCGACTGGCCGCTCAGCCATGTCCCGGTGCTGCTGCATGACAGCGACTGGGCCCAGATCGAAACTGGGCTGATTCAGCGCGCCAACTTGCTGGAACGGGTCGTGGCCGATATCTATGGTCCGCAACGGTTGGTCCGCAATGGCCAGTTGCCGGCGGAATTGCTGGCACAAAACCCCGAATGGCTGCGCCCGATGGTTGGTATCCGGCCCCGTTCGGGCCAGTTCCTGCAACATCTGGCCTTTGAACTCGGTCGCAATCCCGATGGCAGCTGGTTCGTGCTCGGCGATCGGACACAGGCGCCGTCGGGGGCCGGTTTTGCGTTGGAAAACCGCCGTGCCAGCGCGCATATGTATTCCGATTTCTTTCCTGACACCAATGTGCACCGGCTGGCCGGGTTTTTCCGCCGCTTCCGTGACGCGCTGCGTGGGATGAGCGATGGCGACACTTTGGCGATCCTGACGCCGGGGCCGAATAACGACGCCTATTTCGAACATGTCTTCATCGCCCGCTATCTTGGCCTGATGCTGCTCGAAGGCGAAGACCTGACCGTTCACAACGGTCAGGCGATGGTGCGCACTGTTTCGGGACTGAAACCGGTTTCGATGCTTTGGCGGCGGATGGATGCGCAATTCGCGGACCCGCTGGAACTGAACGAAGCAAGCCGCATCGGCACCCCCGGAATGGTCAGCGCGATCAGATCGGGCAGCCTTGCGCTCAGCAATGCACTGGGCAGCGGTGTGCTGGAAACCCGCGCCCTGATGGCATTTCTGCCCCGGCTGTCGGAAATCCTGCTGGGCCAGCCGCTGCAATTGCCCAATATCGCAACATGGTGGTGCGGCGATCCGCAGGCCCGCGCTTATGTGCAGAAAAACATCCACAAACTGGCGCTGGCCCCGGCTTTGGCGACCGGGTTGCCGCATGATTCCAACATCAGCGCAATGGGCCCGACCGGGATCAGCGGCGAAGCCCAGCCTGACAATTGGGACGGCACGTTGGTCGGTCAAGAAGCGGTCAGCCTGTCGACGACCCCTTGTTATGAAAACGGTCGACTGGTGCCGCGCCCGATGGTGCTGCGTGTGTTTCTAGCGCGCACGCCCACCGGTTGGGCGGTGATGCCGGGCGGCTATGCCCGGATCGGGCCGGGCGGTGAAAATTCGGCACTGTCGATGCAACAGGGCGGATCGGTCGCCGATGTCTGGGTGGTGTCGGACACCGACGTGCCGCGCGACCCGCTGGTCCCGAACCGCGACACCTATCAGCGGGTGTTGCAAGGGGCACTGCCCAGCCGTGCCGCCGACAACCTGTTCTGGCTGGGCCGCTATGTCGAACGGGCCGAAAGCACGATCCGCCTGATCCGCAGCTATCACCGCCGGATCAGCGAAGGCGAACCGGCCCATTCGCGGCGGTTGCAGCATCTGGCGGCACATCTCGACCGGCTTGGCGTCGATCTGGAACAGGATCTTCCCGATGTGCTGCGCGATCAAATCAGCGCCGCAACCCATTGCGCCAGCAAGGTACGCGACCGCTTTTCGGTCGATGCCTGGGTGGCGCTCAGCGATCTCAACCGGACCCTGGCCGGGATGACCAAAACCGTACGCGCCGGCGATGACTGCGCCCGCGCGATGAGCGTCCTGCTGCGCAAATTGTCGGGCTTCGGCGGACTGGTGCTGGAAAACATGTACCGATCTTCCGGCTGGCGCTTCCTTGAATTCGGTCGGGCGCTGGAACGGGCGATCACGCTGAACGATGTGTTGCAAAGCTTCACCGCCACGGATGCCCCGAATGGCAGCCTCGATCTGGCGATCGAATATGGCGACAGCATATCCACCCACCAAAGGCTGTTTCTGGTCGATCCCAACCGCTACAGCGTTCTGGACCTGATGTTGCTGGATCTCAGCAATCCCCGGTCGGTCCTGTTCCAGATCGACATCCTGTGCAGCTTGGTGCCCGATCTGCCGCTCAACCCTGATCACACGGCGTGGCGTGAAACCCTGTTGCGCCAGATCACGGCGGTTCAGCAATTCCTGACCGGCACCCGACCAGAAGGAATCGAAATCTCGGATTTCGACGATATCCGCCAGCGCTTGTTTGAACTCAGCACCAGCCTGTCATCGATTTACATGAGGTGATGGGAATGCGCTACGAAATCAGGATGCAACAGGATTACAGCTATGCCGCCCCCTCTCATGCGGCGCGTAATCTTATCCGCGTCAGCCCGAGGCCAATCCCCGGACGGCAACTGCTGACGCGTTGCGATGTGACGGTGTCGCCACCACCCAGCGAACGCCGCGACTGGTTGGATTTCTTCGGCAATCAGGTCACTGAAATCGCCTTCCAGATGCCGATCAACGCGCTCAGCGTCACGCTTCTGACCGAAGTGGACTGCACCTCTCCGCCGCCGATCGCAGCAGCGGATGCCACGCCGCTGGCCGATCTTCCGGCGCAATTGCACGCGGTCAGAGATATCGGACCGGACTCGCCGCATCATTTCCTCGCCGCATCACCGCGGGTGCGCCCCCAAACCGACATGACCGCCTATGCCCGCGCTTGCATCGATGACGGCATGACCGCATTGCAGGCGGCATTGGCCATCGGCCAGCGGCTACACCAAGACATGACCTTTGACGCCAAAGCGACCGAAGTCGACACTCCCACAGAAACTGCCTTTGCCAAACGGCACGGCGTTTGTCAGGATTTCAGCCATGTCATGATCGCCTGCCTGCGTGGCATCTGCATTCCGGCCGGATATGTGTCGGGCTACCTGCGCACCCTCCCCCCCGAAGGTCAGCCCCGGCTGGAAGGGGCCGATGCCATGCACGCCTGGGTCCGCATCTGGGGCGGGCCGCAATCGGGATGGATGGAATACGACCCGACCAATGATCTGGTGGTGGGATCCGATCACATCGTGTCGGCCTATGGCCGTGATTATTCCGATGTCGCCCCGATCCGGGGCGTGGTGCGGATCGCGGGGGATCAGAAAAGTTCCCACCGCGTCGATGTCATCGCGCTGGACTGATCAGCGCGCCAGCGCCCGGGTGATGATCAGCTTCTGGATGTCGCTGGTGCCTTCGTAAATCTGGCAGACCCGGGCATCGCGGTAGATCCGTTCGACCGCGAAATCCTGCATATAGCCATAACCGCCAAAGGTCTGGATCGCTGCCGAAATGATCCGTTCCGCCGCTTCCGACGCAAACAGCTTGGCCATCGCTGCTTCGGTCAGGCAGGGAATGCCGGCATCCTTCATCCGCGCCGCGTTCAACACCAATTGCCGCGCCGCCTCCAGTTCGGTGCGCGCATCGGCCAAACGGAACCCGACCGCCTGATGGGCGATCAAGGGTTGACCAAAGGATTGCCGATCCTTGGCATAGTCAATCGCCAGGTCCAGCGCCGCCTGCGCCATGCCCACCGATTGCGACGCAATGCCGATCCGGCCGGTCTCTAAGCTCGACAAGGCGATCCGATAGCCGTCGCCTTCTTCCCCGATCCGCATCTCGACAGGCACTCGCATGTCTTCGAACCGCAAGGCACAAGTGTCCGAACAGCGCTGCCCCAGCTTTTCCTCGACCGATGTCACGTGATAGCCGGGGGTGTCGGTCTTCACCAGAAACGCGGTAATCCCTGATTTGCCTTCGCTGCCTTCCATGCGGGCAAACACCACCACCCATTCGCCGATCTGGCCCGAGGTGATGAACGCCTTTTCACCATTGAGGATATAATCGTCCCCATCGCGCCGCGCCCGGCTGCGAATGGCCGACGCATCCGATCCCGCATGCGGTTCGGTCAGCGCAAAGGCTCCGATGAATTTTCCCGCCGTGGCCGGGCGCAACACCTGTTCTTTCTGTGCCGGGCTGGCATAGCGTTGCAAGATCGCGTTGAACGGCGCGTTATGTACGCTCATCACCGTTGAAACCGCGCCATCCCCGGCGGCAATCTCGATCAGTGCCAGCGCATAGGACACGTAATCGGCCCCGACCCCGCCCAGCTCCTCGGGCACCGTCATGCCAAGGAAGCCCAGCTCGCCCATCTGCGTCAGAATTTCTGGTTCGATGGTTTTTGACTTGTCCCGCGCCGCCGCCCCCGGTGCCAGAACATCGCGGGCAAACCCCCGCGCCATATCCTGAATCATCTGCTGATCTTCGCTCAGTACGGTCATGATGAAGCCTCCCCGCTGTCAATTCGCGCTTGGCCGGCAAGATGTCAGAACCCAGCCCCGGCGCAAAGAGGGTATCGGCGCAAAACCTTGCAGGAGTTTTGCAAAAGGGGGCGACGGGGCGCAAATGAAATGGATATAGCAAAAACTGTTGCCCGCCATGCGGACCAAGCTGCCCTTAAGGACATGATCACAACCGGTTCAGCGCTTCCCCAAAGAAAAACCCCGGCCGAAGCCGGGGTCAAGTGGGCGCTTGATCAACGCTAGGGAATTCTTACCAGTCGCTCGGGCCTTTGTCGGCAAAGGCATGAGCCAGAAAGTCGATGAAGGCACGGACCTTCGGCTGGGTGAACCGTCCCGGCGGATACACCGCATAGATGCCTTGGGTTTCCATCGGCAGATCGGGGATCACATCCTCGATCAACCCCTGTTTCATCGCATCGGCATAAAGGTAGCTCGGCAGATAGGCGATCCCCAGTCCCGCGACAGCGGCGTTCAGCAGCGACTGGCCATCATTCACGCTCAACCCGCCGGACGTGCGGATCTGCCGCTTTTCACCCGACGGCGCGGTCAGTTTCCAGACATTGCCGCTCGACTGATTGGAATAATGCAGCAGCTTGTGTTCGTTCAGATCGTCGATCTTCTGCGGCCGGCCATGTTTTTCGAAATACCCCGGCGATGCGATCATCCGCTTGGTGGTCTCGGTCAATTTGCGGGCGCGCAGGGTACTGTCTTCCAACTCGCCGATGCGGATCGCCATGTCGAAGCCTTCGCTGATCAGTTCGACATAGCGGTTGTTCAGCACCATGTTCACAGTGATGTCAGGGAAGTCGGACAGGAATTCGCCAAGGATCGGGCTTAGGTGATTGACGCCGAAATCGGTGGCAACGCTGATCCGCAACAGGCCAGAGGGGGCCGATTGCATCGACGTGACCAACGCGTCGGCTTCGCCAGCATCGTTCAGCACCCGGCGGGCACGGTCATAATAAGCCAGACCGATCTCGGTCGGGCTGACCCGGCGGGTGGTCCGGTTCAGCAAACGGGCACCCAGCCGCGCTTCGAGGCTGGACACATGCTTTGAAACAGCGGATTTCGAAATCCCCATCTTCTTGGCCGCATCGGTGAAGCCTCCTTGGTCCACTACGGTGGCGAAAGCTTCCATTTCGGTCAGGCGATCCATCTGCGTACCCTTCAGTATTGCGTCTTCAGCATCCGGTATCGCGGTGAAATCGGGCAGCACTGCGGCAGGCGCTGGACAATATCGGGGTAAAGTCGGGGATCGTTCATGGCACGGAAACACGGAAACAGAATGTTGCCCGGATCGATTGTTTCTAAAACAACACCGTAATCACGGTGATCCACAGCGGCAGACTCGCCGCCGCCAGCAGCGTCGATTGCGCCACCAGCGTCGCCGCCAATTCGCGGTCCGCACCAAAGCCCGCCGCCAACACATGCGCCGCCGACGCCGTGGGCAAAGCCGCGAACAGGATCAGCGTTCGGGCAATCGCCTCGCCGGGGTCAAAGATCAGGCACAGGATCAACGCGGCAACAGGCGCGACGATCAGTTTCGTTGCCACGATGATGGCGCTGAACCGGGTCATCCGGGCCAAGGCGCCCCAATTCATCGTGGCCCCCACCGATATCAACGCCACCGGGATCGCCGCCCGCGACAGCATTTCCAACGGCGCCAACACCGGCCCCGGGATCGACACCCCGCTGACCCCGACAATCACCCCCGACACCGAGGCCAGAAGAAACGGATTTGTTGCCACTTTGAAAACAGTCTGCCGCCAATCGCCGCTACCGCGCGACAGCGCCGTCACCGCCAACAGGTTGGCCATCGGGATCGCCATCCCCACCGCCACTGCCAATTCCCCCACCGGGGCCGGGTGCAGCGTTTCCACCGCGACAAAGCCCAGCGCGGTATTGAACCGCCACGCGGTTTGCCAGGCCCCGGCGAAATCGCGGAACCGTTCCGGCCCGAACCGCCGCGCCAGAAACCCGACCGACAGGGCAATCAGCAGGATCGTCCAGACCGCCGGCCCGATCCGCGCCATATCCGCCAAATCAATCGGCCGGCTGGAGGCCGCCACGAAAATCAGCGCCGGAAACAGGATTTCGAAATTCAACCGATCCAGCCCCTGCCAGGCATTGGCAGACAGCCGGTTGCGGATCAGTCCGCCCAGACCAACCATCAGAAAACTGGGCAAAAGCCCCAGCAGGATCGTGATGAAAACCATATGCCCCCGTCCGCACCGCATCTAAGCCCCAGGATCGGCAGGCCACAAGCAGATTTCTGCGGTTTCGCGGCCCCTCTGGCCTGACCGCAAGGAACAACACCGCCATCAGCGCCCCGATCCGGGCGTCCCATTCCCTGTTCCCTAAATACTCCGGGGGGATCTAGTACTTTCCGTATCTGGCAGCCTCAAGCGATCTTGGCATGTTTAATATCTGTATAAACCCAATATGGTATCGCAATATGTTCCGTAGGTTGCCCTGCACCGATGACATGTGATCCCTCCCGTTCACCAATGTTCTGTGATGTTGGGGAAGCTCCAGACCTAAGGCACGTAGAACAAAACACCTTCCGTAAGCTCGGGCGGTTCAATCCGCGGCCTCTCTTTCCTGTATGAAGGTACCGCGAGGCAATGCATGCTTGACGTGCCAAACCTCCTCGGGGCGGATGTCGACGACGCGTTCGGCGGCTTCGAATTGCGCCGCGCGCTCAGGGGACCAATCGATCCCGGCCCGCCCCGTCAGCAGGATTGCCTCACCACTTGCAAATTCCGGAATGAACAACCCGGCGCGACCGTTAAGCTCGATATTGCCAAGCGTGTTATAGAAACGGTTGCCGGCATAATCCGGAAAGCAAAGCGAGCCGTCCGCGTTCTGGTGCAGGACGCCGGGCATCCCCCCACGGTGCGAAACGTCGGCCCCGCCTTTCGCAAAGGTCGCAATGAAGAACGTGTCTGCGCAAGAGATGATCCGCCGCGCCACCGCATCGCTGATTGCAATGCGCGCACCTTCAGCGGATGGGAGTGGCGCGGCTGGCAAACCTAACCGTCGCGTCCAGATGTATTTCGGGCAATTGCCGAAGCTCTGCTCGACGGCAATGGACAGAACGTTCTCTGCCGCGGGCGATATGGTTCCATTCATGCGGTTGCGCCGCCGCGTTGCGAAGTCCAGACCAAGAACCGCCGCCTTTGCGCCCGGTCGCAGGTCCAGACCGAGCGGTTCGGCAAGCACCGGGCGGGTGTTGGCGGACAGCATCGCGCCCGTTGCCCGCGCACCGGTAGGGAGGGAACAGGCGGTGGCCCAAGGCCGGCCCCGCTGGTCGCGCAGACCAAGAAACAGCACCGGCAGGCTTTCGAAAAATAGCTGGTGTTGCGCGGGCATGGTCGTCCGAATTGCACGGGCCGCGCGTTGGCGCCATTCCTCGGGAACGCCAGCGCGATCCTGCACCGCGCGTTCGCCAATATGGAAGACGTGATCGGGTCGGGTCATCGCAACCGCCTTTCGGTGTCAGATATCGCTTGGGATGGGTGAACGGGCCATGCCCACGAAGTCCGGCAATGCTTCGATCCGGTCCAGCCACGCATGGATGGCGGGATAGGCTTCGAGGCTGACACCGCCTTCGGGTGCATGGGCGATATAGCTGTAGCCCGCAATATCGGCGATGGTGACGGCGGGGCCGGCCAGGAAGGGGCGGCTTTGCATGAGCGGTTCCATCACCGCGAATAGCCGGTGCGCCTTGGCCTTGGCGGTTTCGCGATCCAACTTTGCGCCAAAGACGGCCGCCAGTCGCGCCGCCGCCGGGCCGCTGGCGATTTCCCCCGCAGCGACAGACAGCCAGCGCTGCACCTCGGCAGCGGCTTCGGGCGCTGCGGGCAGCCAGTCGTGCCCGTCGGGGTATTTGCGCACCAGATAGGTGAGGATCGCGTTGGAATCCGACAGGGTGATGCCGTTGTCGTCGATGGCGGGCACCTGGCCGAAGGGGCTGATCTTCAGGTATTCGGACGCCTTGTGGGCGCCGTTCGCCATGTCCATATCGACGGGTTCATAGGGCACGCCAAGCAGCGACATCATCAGCTGCACCCGGTGGCAATGCCCCGATTTCGGATTGCGGTAGAGCTTGACCGGCGCGGCACCGGCGGGAAAATGCGGGTTCACGGAACTGTCTTTCATGGTTCAGAGACCGAGATCTGACAGGCCCGGATGATCGTCGGGGCGGCGGCCCAGCGGCCAGTGGAACTTGCGCTCATCCTCGCGGATCGGGCGTTCGTTGATGCTGGCATGCCGGGCCGCCATCAGCCCGTCTTCGGCGAATTCCCAGTTCTCGTTGCCATAGGCTCGGAACCATTGGCCGCTGTCGTCGCGGTATTCATAGGCATAGCGCACGGCGATGCGGTTGCCGGTGAAGGCCCACAGTTCCTTGATCAGCCGATACTCCATCTCGCGGGTCCATTTGCGGGTCAGGAAATTTTCGATTTCGGCGCGGCCCACCGGGAATTCGGCGCGGTTGCGCCAGCGGCTGTCGGTCGTATAGGCCAGCGCCACCTTGGCCGGATCGCGGGAATTCCAGCCGTCTTCGGCCAGACGGATCTTTTCCTTGGCGCTGTCTTCGGTGAACGGGGGAAGCGGGGGGCGGCTCATCGGCGCATCCTTTCGGGTTGGGACAGGGGAAAGTGCGCGGCCGGGGGGGACAGGACCCGGCCGCGCCGCCAGGGTCAGGCCGCCAGTTCGGCAGCGTCGACCGCGGGGAAATCGATTTCGGTCTGGACCAGTTCGTTGAGGTAGTTGGTCCAGATGTTCAGCGCGACATGCTGCACGATTTCGATGATCTGGCCGTCGTCATAGCCGGCATCGCGCACCGCGCGCAGATCCTCGCCATCGACCCGGCCCCGCGCGTTGGTCACCTTGACGGCAAAGCGCACGGCGGCGTCGGCCTTGGCGTCGTTCGACCGCCCGGCGCGGTTGGCGTCGATTTCGGTATCGTCGAGCTTGGCAAGGTTCTTGCCCAGATAGGTATGGGCCGAGAGACAGTAGTTGCAGCCGTTAACTTGTGCCACCGCCAGCGCGACACGTTCGCGGGTGGCAGCCGGCAGGCGGCCCTTGCCAAGAGCACCGGACAGGCCGAGATAGCCTTCCAGAGCAGCCGGGCTGACGCTGGCAAGGCGGAACAGGTTCGGGACCGTCCCTAACTGTTTTTCAACGGCTTGCAACAGCGGCTGCGAAGCCGCAGGCGCGGTGGAGATGCTGTCGGGATAAGTGATACGGGACATGTGAAAGCTCCTTTGCATGTTGTGCGAGGTAGATGTAAGAGCTTTCATTAATTGGTAGTATCCCATATTATTGAGATGCTTGCTTCCAAAAATTGGAAAAGTCATGACCGACCGTCTTGAAACCATGTCCATCTTCGTGCGTGTCGTGGACGAAGGCAGCCTGACCGCAGGCGCGCGCGCGTTGCGGATGCCGATCGCCACCGTCAGCCGCAGGATTTCCGAACTGGAAGACAAGCTGAGGGCAGAACTGTTGCTGCGCTCTCCACGGGGATTGACGCTCACGGACACGGGCAGAACCTATGTCGCGGCTTGCCGCAGAATTCTGGAAGAGGTCTCGGAAGCCGAACGCAATGCCTCGGGTGAATTCATCGCGCCACGAGGAACACTGACGATGACCGCGCCCATCGTTTTTGGCCGGTTGCACGTCCTGCCCACGGTGAATGCCTTCCTCCGGGCCTACCCGGATGTCGACGTTCAGATTGAACTGACCGACCGCACGATGAACCTGCACGAGGAACATCTTGACCTGGCTGTGCGCATCGGGCCGCTTGCCGACAGTGCGTTTATTGCCCGCAAGGTGGGCGAGGTGCGCCAGATCGTCTGCGCCAGCCCTTCCTATCTTGGCGAGCACGGCACACCAAAGGTGCCCAGCGATCTGGCAAAACTGGATGGCATCACTTTCCAGAACCTCATGTCACCGCAGAACTGGCGTTTCGGATCCGGCAGGCATGAAATCACCGTTCCGGTGCGTTCGCGCCTGATCGTGAATGCCGCAGAAGCCGCGATTGATGCAGCCATTGACGGGCTTGGTTTCACCCGTGTCCTGTCTTATCAGGCCGCCGCCGCCATCCGGGCGGGGCGGCTCGTGCCGCTTCTGCAGGATTTCGAACCCGAACCTTGGCCGGTCCACCTTCTCTATGAGCCGCGCGCCCTGATCCCACAGAAGCTTCGGGCGTTCCTTGATTTTGCCGCGCCGAGGATTGCAGACGGCATGCCCCAACCTTACAGCGCCGCCGCCAGACGGGTGCCCTGATTGATCGCCCGCTTGGCATCCAGTTCGGCGGCCACATCGGCGCCGCCGATCACGTGGCAGCCGATGCCCTCGGCCTGCAACGCATCGGCCAGCGTGCGCTCGCTCAACTGCCCGGCGCACAGGACCACGGTATCGCATTCGATCACCTGCGGATTTTCCCGCGCCTCGCCAAAGCTGATATGCAACCCCGCATCATCGATCTTTTCATAATTGACCCCGCCGATCATCTCGACGTCTTTCATTTTCAGCGTCGCGCGATGAATCCAGCCGGTGGTTTTGCCCAAACCCTTGCCCAGCGCCTTGGCCTTGCGCTGCATCAACGTCACCTGACGCACCGGCGCATCGGGTTGCGGCCCTTCGGGAGCCAACCCGCCGCGCACGGCTTCAGGATCGGCAACGCCCCATTCCTTCAGCCATTCCGGCAGGTTCAGCGTCGGGCTGTCGCCGGTGACCAGGAATTCGGCAACGTCGAACCCGATGCCGCCCGCACCGATGATCGCCACCTTCTGACCGACCTCGGCCTTGTCGCGCAGCACGTCGATATAGTTCAACACATTGTCGCGGTCCTGCCCTGGAATACCGGGATCGCGCGGCATCACGCCGGTGGCGATGATCACCTCGTCAAAGCCGGCCAGATCATCCACCCCGGCTGCGGCATTCAGCTTCACGGTAATGCCCGCATCGGCGACCATGTTGGCAAACCAATCGACCAGCCCGTTGAATTCTTCCTTGCCCGGCACCTGCCGCGCCATGTTCAACTGTCCGCCGATCCTGTCCGCCTTGTCGAACAAGGTGACGTTGTGGCCACGTTCCGCAGCAGTCAGCGCCGCCGACAACCCGGCCGGCCCGGCCCCTACAACAGCAATGCTTTTCACCTCTTCGGCCGGGGTGATAGCCAATTCGGTTTCATGACAGGCGCGCGGATTGACCAGACACGACGTCAGCTTGCCGCCGAATGTGTGATCCAGACAGGCTTGATTGCAGCCGATGCATGGGGCGATATGGTCGGACTGGCCGGTTTCGGCCTTGACCACGAAATCGGCATCGGCCAGCAGCGGGCGGGCCATCGACACCATGTCGGCACAGCCCTCGACCAGAACCTCTTCGCCCACTTCGGGCGTATTGATCCGGTTCGAGGTAATGATCGGAATACCGACCTTGCCCATCAGCTTCTTGGTGACCCAGGCAAAGGCGCGGCGCGGCACCGATGTGGCGATGGTGGGAATCCGTGCCTCGTGCCAACCGATGCCGGTATTGATAATCGTCGCACCGGCCTTTTCGACCTCCTGCGCCAATTGAACCACCTCGTCAAAGGTCGATCCATCGGGCACCAGATCGATCATCGACAACCGATAGATGATGATGAAATTCGGCCCCACCGCTTCGCGGGTGCGACGCACCACGTCCAGCGGCAGCCGCATCCGGTTTTCATACGACCCGCCCCAACGGTCGGTCCGCTTGTTGGTATGGGCGACCAGGAACTGATTGAGGAAATAACCCTCCGATCCCATGATTTCGACCCCGTCATACCCCGCTTTACGGGCCAGGACGGCAGCGTTGACGATATCGTTGATCTGCTTTTCGATGCCGTCTTCGTCCAATTCGTTCGGCGGGAACGGCGAAATCGGTGATTTGACCGCCGACGGGGCCACGCATTTGGGGCCAAAGGCATAGCGGCCCGCATGCAGGATCTGCATCGCGATCTTGCCGCCCGCATCATGCACGGCCTTGGTGACGATCGCATGGGCCTGCACATCGTCTTCGCTGGCCATCATCGCCGCGCCGGGGGCAACCGATCCTTCCAGGTTCGGGCCAATGCCGCCGGTCACCATCAACCCGACGCCGCCGCGCGCCCGGGCGGCATAAAATTCGGCCACCCGCGGCCAATCCTTGGTTTCTTCCAACCCGGTATGCATCGATCCCATCAGAACGCGGTTTTTCAACGTGGTGAAACCCAGATCAAGCGGAGCGAGTAGGTGCGGATAAGTTGTCATGACGTGCCTCCCTGCAATTGGCCGGTATCTGGCCCCAGGACAGGCGGATTGTCATCCAAAACGCAGCGTAAGCCCCAAACCGACCGTGACGGCAGCAGCCGCAAACGCCCGCCAATCCAGCGTCAGTCCTGAAGGCTTTCGTTTTCCACAAACAGCGTTGCTTCGAAATAATCGAACCGGGGCGCGCTGCCATATGTATCTTCGGCCATCCGGCACCATTCGGCATCATGCGCGGCCTGCGCCGCCGCCAGGGTCTTCCACAGGTAAACCCCGCCGCCGCGCTTGCCGTCGGGATCATAAAGATACGTCTTGCGGATCAACTCCGGGTTGGCGCGCCAACGCGGCAGCGTGGCCTGATATCGGGCCAACACGTCATCGCGGGACATGTCTGCGGGCAGGTCAAAGGTGACAATCTCTGTAATCATGACCCGACCCTAACAGACAGTCGCGCTCAAGTCGCGGATTTCATGTTCACCCGTTGCGACAGTTGTTGCAGGCTTTCCACCCGTTCCGAATACCGATCAGTCAGATACCCCGATTGGCTGCGGGTCAGCAGGGTGAATTTCACCAATTCTTCCATCACGTCCACCACGCGATTGTAGAACGGGCCGGGCAACATCCGGCCCGCTTCGTCGAATTCGTGAAACGCCTTGGGAACCGAGGATTGATTCGGAATGGTGATCAACCGCATCCAGCGGCCCAGAATGCGCATCTGGTTGACTGCGTTGAAGCTTTGCGATCCACCACAGACCTGCATCACCGCCAGCGTTTTACCCTGCGTCGGGCGGATGCCACCGATCGGGGCCAGCGGAATCCAATCGATCTGCGTTTTCATGATCCCGGTCATCGCGCCATGCCGTTCGGGCGAACACCAAACCATGCCTTCCGACCACATCACCATGTCACGCAATTCCTGCACCTTCGGATGCTCGGCAGGTGCGTCGTCAGGCAGCGGCAGGCCGGAGGGATTGAAAATCCTGGTCTCACAGCCAAAGCGCTGCAACATCCGCGCTGCTTCCTCGACCATCAGCCGGGAATAGGACCGGTCGCGCAGCGATCCATAAAGCAGCAAAATGCGCGGCTTGTGCGCCATCCGTTCAGCCGGATGCAGGCGGTCTTCGTCAATCGGGAAAAAGCTTTCGTCTTTGATATTCGGCGTGTCAGTCAACGCGGTCTCCGTTTTCATTCAGGGATCATTTGGCCGCCCTTTTTGACGCACGGACCTGTGGGTCCGTCCTTGGCGGGGCATGAACAATTCGACGTTCAGCAACCGGGCGACAGGAAAACCGCCCAACCGTGTTGTCCGTCATCGGGTTACATCAACAATTGCAGGCAATGGCATCCAGAACCGGGCGGCACAGATCGGGGTCACCGCCGCAACAGTCTTCCATCAGGAAGCCCAGCATGCCGCGCAGCCCGTCCATATCGACGAAATAGCGGATCGAGCGGCCTTCGCGGGTGTTTCGGATCAACCCGGCCTGAAACAACACCGACAAGTTGGCCGACATGGTGTTTTGCTTCACCCCCAGCGCCTCCGAAATTTCACCCGCAGCCATGCCTTTGCTTCCGGCCCGGATCAGCAAACGAAAAGCGTCGAGACGGCTCGACTGCGACAGGGCCGCAAAAGTGGCGAGTGTTTTAGTCTTTTCCATATATCATGATTTATGGATATTTCTGACCCGATGCAAGACAAAGAACCACAGGTGCCGTGATTTTCTTTTAACCACCCCAACGGCGGCGCGGCTACATCAACTCGGCCCCGCCACGTCCTGCCCGCTTACATGGTTTCCAGACAATGCCGCCGGAAAGCGCGTTTCAGCATGTCCAACTCTTCGCGCAACAGCGCGATCTCGGCCCGCAGGTCGTCGGCCATCACTTCGCCTGCCAGTATCGCAAAGCTTTCCAGCACATCGCCGCTATCGGCATCACGGATCACAAAACTTTGCACCCCGTCCGACAACAGCGCGGCCGGGATCGGTACCCGCAGCACCCATTGCCCCGCCTCCGCATCCTCGACCAGCTCGACATCGGGCAATCGCGCCTCAAGATGGATCACTTCGATCTGCGGCGAAACCCGGCGCTTGCCGGCGTCAACCGTCAACACGCCTTCCCACACGCCTTCGAACAGGCGGGTCTTGGTCAGTGTCAGTTCGCTCATCGCGGATGCTCCTTGCAACTCGGCGTTACAGTTCGGCCCGGGGCCGGCGGCTGAATGTCAGGTCGCGCAGCGTCACCTGATTCATATCCGGCCCTTCGAAAATCAGATCCAGCCAAGCCTTTTCGACCCGTTTTTCATTCAACTTGGTATAGGCCAGATCAAATTCGACCATGATTTCTTCTTCATGCAGCGGCAATTCGCGCACGATCTGTTCGGTATTGGGACCGTGGCGGATATTCAGCCGGGCGAAGATTTCCAGCGGCTTTTCCATTTCCACGATCGTGTCCATCCGCAGCAGATGCCGCCGCTTCAGCCCCTGCACCGCTTCGGGCGGCAGGTCGATCACCAATGACAGGAACGACCCGTCGAATTTGAACACGTCCATCCGCATCCCGAACGGGGCCAGATCGGCTTCTCGGGTATTGCGCAACTGGCGCAGGGTCAGTTCGGAAAAGACGCAGTCGTGAAACAGCGTCACCTCATCGCCCAACTGGCTTTTGTTCTGCACCGATGACATCCCCGGCACCGGCAGCGGCCCGCGCCACAGCTGCGGCCGCCACGCCCAATCCGATCCTTGTGGTTTGCGGAACGTGGTCGATCCGATCATCGGCAGCGCCAAGCGGCTGTCGGCGACATAAATCAGCTCGTTCAGATGCTGGCGCAGCGTGCGGGCGTAATTCCGTTCCCGCCGCAGCACCGACAAATCGGCCTCTTTGGCTCCGCGCGCCGCCTTGGCCCAACGCTTTGATACGCGTTCCGCCACCAGCGATCTGAGGAATTTGTTCGGGGTCCGGCGCGCCATGTCTTCGGCCTCATTCTTGCTGCTCTGGCATCGTTTTATCGGTTCGGCGGCGCTGAAACAAACCCGCAATGAGTTTTTTCACTCCGCCGCCTTTCGCGGTGTCGTTTTCCGGTTCCGGTTTCGGGCGTTCAATCGGTTCTGCGCTGGCATCTGCGGCCCCCACGCCCGGTTCGATCCCGGTTCCGGGCCGGACATGCGGCCGCAGCATCGCCTCCGGCACCGGCCCGCCGCCGCGCACCATCAACGGGCTTTCTTCGCGCAGGCGTTCGGCTTGCCAACTCAGCATGGTCAGACCCTTTTCGCCGCTCATTGCGCTGCCCTTGGGACCGTACAGCGCCAGGCCCACCATCTTGCCGTTGAGAACCATCATCGCGCGCCAATGCCGTGGATCGTCTTCCGTCGTCAGGCTTTCGGTCGCCATCACCTGCACGATGGTCAAGCCGTCGCCATGCAACCGGCGCAGCACCTTGCGGTCGCCCAGCGCGGCAGCGATTTCTTCAACATCGGGTTCCGCCGCTTCCGATCTGCGCGGCACGGCGGTGATGGTCAAAACCATCGGGTCTACGTCATACCCGCTGACATAGCCGGTGATCGTTTCACAACTGGCCAGCAGCGCGAACCCGCCGGTGGCGCGACTGTGCAAGGTTTCTTGTTGAATGCAATACCCCTGCGGCGGCACGATCACGACATCGCCGCCAGCCAGTTCGGCACGGTGCAGACCGGTTTTGACCGCCGCGCCCGCGTCATCCTGCGGGCCAGGAGCCAGACAGCCCGACAGCAGTCCCAGCAACGCCCACGCCCATACGATACGCAATACGGATTTTCCCGTGCCGTTTCTCATGGCCCCGGCGATTCCCCCTCAATCCCATGTCCAACAATTGACCCTGTACCGGGCCTTTCCGCATGGACTTGGCAATGGGATAGCCAAGCCCCCGGAATCACACAAGTCCGATTGTCGCAACCCGCCCCTGTTCGCGCCCATTTTTCATCCCTATGATCTGGCAAAGATCAACGCGCGGGCCACACGGTTCGGGCACTGGCGTCCGGACCACAGGCATGCAGTCAGACTATTCCGCCCACGAGGCTTACATCCGCCCGGCCCGGCCCCGGGCCGAACTCTGGCGGTTGGTGGTTGGGCTTTGCATGGCAATGGTGATCTATCTCGGCCTGATCTGGGCGATGCAGGCGCTGGCCCTCGCCTTGCTCAGCGATGACGGCTATTTCCAATTCAACCTGCACATCCGAAACGGCCGCAGCCCGGAAGGCGCGCTTTACCTGTTGACCAGCTTCGGCTTTCTGACCATCGCGCTTGCCGCGGTTGCGCAACAACTGCACCGGCGCAATCCGCTATCGCTTCTTGGTTCGCCCGGGCTGGCTTTGCAGCAGGGCTGGGCGGTGTTCAAAGCCGTTGCCCTGCTCTATCTGGTGCTGTCGTTGCTGCCACCCTATGATCTGCTGCCCGAAAACGCAGCACAGCGCGCGGTCGGTCCGTGGATCGCCCTGTTGCCACTGGCGCTACCGGCGCTGCTGATTCAAACCAGCGCCGAAGAACTGCTGTTTCGCGGCTATATCCAGCAACAACTGGCCGCGCGCTTCGCGTCGCGCTGGGTCTGGATGCTGGTCCCCGCCGCGCTGTTCGGGTTGATGCATTACCGCGCCGATGCCGGGGCCAATACATGGATTCTGATCGGTTGGGCGGCGGCGTTTTCGATTGCGGCTTCGGACCTGACCGCACGGGCGGGCACGCTGGGCCCGGCCATCGCGCTGCATTTCGTGTCGAACGCCGTTGCGATCCTGTTTGTGTCCCAAGACGAAGCCCTGTCTGGACTGGCGTTGTTTGCCGCGCCGGTCGATATGGCCGACCCTGCCACGCTGCGCCCGCTGCTGCTGCTTGATCTTTGCGTGTTGTTCATCAGTTGGCTGGCCGCCCGGCTGGCCTTGCGGCGCTAGGCGGGAAAATGCAGTCCTATCTTCCCCATAACGATTATATCGGCACCGCCCGTCTGACCCCCGATTTGCCCCGGCTGGCATTCGGCGTGATCGCGATCGAACTGATTTACAGCCTGGCGCTGGATTTCGTCGAAGCCGTGCTGATCGCTTTCCCGCCCGAAATAGGCGACGCCTATTTTTACGGCACAACCGCTGCCGGGCTGCTGGCGCAACTGTTCAGCTTTGCCTTTCTCGGCGGGGCGGTATGCCTGATCGCGCGCGTACTGCACTTCCGACCACCGCTCAGCCTGACCGGCCCGCCCAAACCTGCCCTCGAAGGGTTCGGCCTGGCACTGGTCGCGGGGCTGGGTTGTTTTCTGGCACTCGAAATCCTGCCGCCCTACTGGTCCAGCGCCGGGGCAGTTTCGACCGGCGGGCTCAGATGGCTGTTATTGCTGCCGATCTCGGTCGCCGCGTTGACCGTTCAGGTCGCCGCCGAAGAACTGCTGTACCGTGGCTATATCCAGCAACAACTGGCGGCGCGATTTTCTTCGCCCTGGATCTGGCTGACCGTACCGAACCTGTTGTTCGCAGCGGCCCATTGGGACAATGGCAGCGATCCGGTGGACGCTGTCCAATACGTGATCTGGGCGTTTTGTTTTGGGCTGGTGGCTTCGGACCTGACCGCGCGGACGGGCACATTGGGCGCGGCGATCGGATTTCACTTGGCCAATAACATCTATGCGTTCTTGTTCTTTTCCGAACGTGGCGCGCCGGATTCCGGGCTGGCGCTGCTGCTGTTCCCGACCGACGACCTGCTGCCCCCCTCGACCACTCCTGATTCCATTATCGCCATCAGCACCGTAATCGAACTTGCCACCTTGCTGGTGATGTGGCTTTCGATACGCTGGGCGCTAAGGCGCTGATTGCAATTCTGCCGCGCGCGGCTTATCTGACAGCTCTAGACAAGACGACGGGGTAAAGCCGCTCATGAACTGGATCACCAACTACGTCCGCCCGCGGATCAATTCGATCTTTTCGCGCCGCGAGGTGCCGGAAAATCTGTGGACCAAATGCGATGAATGCGGAACCATGCTGTTCCACCGGGAACTCAGCGACAACCTCTATGTCTGCACCAATTGCGGTCATCACATGGCGATCACCCCGCGGGATCGGTTCCACGCCCTGTTCGACGGCGGCATCTTTACCGACGTGGACGTCCCCGAACCAATCGCCGACCCGCTGCATTTCCGCGATCAGAAAAAATATCCCGACCGGATGAAGGCGGCGCAGAAGAAGACCGGCGAAAAAGAAGCGATGTTGGTCGCTACCGGCGAAATATGCCGCACGCCCGTCGTCGCTGCCGCCCAGGATTTCAGTTTCATGGGTGGATCGATGGGCATGTATGTCGGCAACGCCATCATCACTGCGGCCGAAAAAGCGGTCGACCTTAAACGCCCGCTGATCCTGTTTTCCGCCGCTGGCGGTGCCCGGATGCAGGAAGGCATCCTGTCGCTGATGCAAATGCCGCGCACCACAGTTGCGGTGCAGATGCTGAAAGAAGCCGGTCTGCCCTATATCGTGGTGCTGACCCATCCGACCACCGGCGGCGTCACCGCGTCCTATGCAATGCTCGGCGATGTACAGATCGCTGAACCCAACGCGTTGATCTGTTTCGCAGGCCCGCGGGTAATCGAACAGACCATCCGCGAAAAACTGCCCGAAGGGTTCCAGCGCGCCGAATACCTGCTGGATCACGGCATGCTGGACCGGGTCACCAAACGCACCGACATGCGCGATGAACTGACCACCATCATCCGGATGCTGATGGGCCTACCGCCCGCGATCAAAGGCGACCTGCCCGCCCCCGAGACCGAAGCAACGCCGCCGGAATCGGTGGAGGAGCATGCTGCGGACCAGTCCGCAAAATGACCGCAGGTTCGGACGTCATCCTTGACCGGATGATGGCGCTGCACCCCAAGGTGATCGATCTGGTGCTGGATCGGGTCTGGCGCTTGCTCGACGCGCTCGATAATCCGCAGGACAACTTGCCGCCGGTGATCCATATCGCCGGCACAAATGGCAAGGGGTCGACCCAGGCAATGATCCGCGCCGGGCTGGAAGCGACAGGCAAGCGTGTTCACGCTTTTACCTCGCCGCATCTGGTGCGGTTCCATGAACGCATCCGGCTGGCCGGAGATCTGATTTCGGAACCCGACCTGACCGAAGTTCTGGAAGAATGCTATCGCGCCAATGGCGGCCATGACATCACCTATTTCGAAATCACCACCTGCGCCGCCCTGTTGGCGATGGCCCGTATCCCCGCCGATTATACCCTGCTCGAAGTCGGCCTCGGTGGACGCTTGGACGCGACCAATGTGATCGAAAAACCGGCGCTGACCATCGTCACCCCGGTGTCCATCGACCATGAACAATTCCTCGGTGACACGCTCGCCAAGATCGCGGGCGAAAAGGCCGGAATCATCAAGCGCGGCGTGCCCTGCGTGGTCGGCCCGCAAACCGACGAAGCGATGGACGTGATCGAAGCAACAGCGGCCCGGCTCGGGGCACCGCTGATCGCTAGCGGACAGCATTGGCACGCGTTTGAAGACCGCGACAGGTTGGTGTTTCAGGACGAATCCGGGCTGTTGGACCTGCCGCTGCCTAACCTGCCCGGCGCACATCAGATTCAGAATGCCGGGGCCGCTCTGGCCGCACTGCGCCATTTACGGATGGGCGACGCCGCCTATGAAGCCGCTGTCACCAAAGCCGATTGGCCCGCGCGGATGCAACGTCTGAAATCCGGACCCTTGGTTGAAATCGCCCCAAGCGTCGAACTGTGGCTCGATGGCGGTCATAATCCAGCCGCCGGTCAGGCGCTGGCGGCGCATCTGGCGCACCTGCCTTTGCGGGAAACCCATTTGATCTGCGGCATGCTGAACACCAAGGACATTGCGGGCTATCTGTCGCCGATGGCGCCGCATGTGGCCAGCCTGACCGCTGTGTCGATCCCCAAAGAGGCCAATACCCTTCCCGCCGACGTCACAGCGGCAAGCGCAGCACAAGCCGGGATACCGGCGGAAGTGGCCGGATCGGTGCGCGATGCGGTGCAGGCGATCGCCGCGCATAGCCCGAATGCCCGTATCCTGATCTGTGGATCGCTTTATCTGGCCGGTTCGGTTTTGCGCGAAAACGGCTGATCAAAGCCGACCTATACAAAATTTCCAACATGATTCGCCTAAATCGAATCACACCTGTTGACTGATTCGCACTGATTCGCCTAAGGTCGAATCACGGAAATTCGAAGGCGAGGGGCATCGCCTTTTCCGTTCCCACACTATTTGGAACGGACTATCGACAGGTTGACAGGCAGGACACAGAAAGAGGGGCCGATCCAACGGCCCCCTTTTTTCCTCCGCTCAGGTCTCAAATTCCGCAGCCATGCCGGACAGTTGGGGGCCAGCCCCCAAACCCCCGGGATATTTTCCAAACAGAAGAAGATTACAAAAAGAAGCTTAAGACAGGCCCCAATCTTCGGCCTGCATTTCGCGCAGCCGGCTGGCAGTACGTTCGAATTCGAACACGCCCTCGCCTTCGATATAAAGGCTTTCGGGCGTGTCAGCCGCCGAACAGATCAGCCGCACCTGGGCTTCGTAAAGCGCATCGATCAGGGTGACGAAACGCTTGGCTTCGTTGAAATTGCTGCGCCCCAGACGCGGGATGTCTTCGAGGATCAAAACCTTGACCGCCTCGGCCAGGGCCAGGTAATCACCCGCCCCAAGCATCCGGCCGCACAGGTCATAGAAGCTGGCCCGCGCCACGCCGTTGCGAAATTGCGGGATCTCGACATCGCGGCCCTTGACCTTGAGCACCAGTTTTTCCGCCTCGCCGCCGCTAAGATGTTCCCAGACTTCGCGGATTTTCTGCCGACTTTCGGCATTGATCGGGGTGAAATAGACCTCGGCCCCCTGCAACCGGTTTTGCCGGTAATCGCGCGGGCTGATCAGTTCCCAGACCACCATCTTTTGTTTCAAAATGTCGATGAAGGGCAGGAATAGCTGTCGATTCAGCCCATTCTTGTAAAGATCGTCCGGGATGCGGTTCGACGTGGTGACCACCACCACCCCGGCCTGAAACAGGATTTCGAACAACCGTCCAACGATCATCGCGTCAGTAATATCGGTGATCTGCATTTCATCGAAGGCCAGAACCTTGACCTCTTTCGCGACCCGTTGCGCCACCGGGGCCAGAGAATCTTCGATCCCTTGCTGCCGCGCCGCATGAATTCCGTCCTGGATTTCCTGCATGAAGGCATGGAAATGCACCCGCCGCACCGGCACGCCGACATGATCCACGAACAGGTCCATCAGCATTGATTTGCCGCGTCCGACCCCGCCCCAAAGATACAGCCCCTTCGGCGGTTCCGGCGCTTTGCGGAACAGACCTTTTTTCACCGGCTGGGACAGGGCGTCCCGGATCCGGTCGAATTCGGGCAGCACCGCCTGCTGTGCCATATCGGCATGCAGACCGCCTTCGGCCACGCGCGCGTGGTATATATCCTGAATATGAGTCATGGGGCCGACATAACCAATGCACCGGGTAAGGAAAAGGGCCTTCCCTCATAACGGCCCATCGTCACGATTTGTGAGCCGGGCCATGACAATTGCTGAATTGACCATCCGGTTTTTTCTTTCCATCCTGCCCCCCGCGCACAGGAGACCCCAAATGCAGACCCGAACACCGCTTTTCACCCCCGTTTTGATCGTGGGCTGCGTCATCATCCTGACCGGCTTTGCCATCCGCGCCAGTTTCGGGGTGTTCCAGATCCCGATTGCCGAAGACTTCGGCTGGCTCAGGTCGGAATTCAGCCTGGCCATCGCGATTCAGAACCTGGCCTGGGGCATCGGTCAGCCGATTTTCGGCGCCATTGCGGAAAAACTGGGCGATCGCCGCGCCATCGTCATGGGGGCCGTGATCTATGCGCTGGGGCTGGTGCTGTCGTCCTTTGCTGTGACGCCGCTGGCGCATCAGGTGTTCGAAATTTTCGTCGGCTTCGGCATTGCCGGCACCGGGTTTGGCGTGATCCTGGCGGTGGTGGGGCGGGCATCTTCGGATGCAAACCGCTCGATGTCGCTGGCCATTGCCACCGCGGCCGGGTCGGCCGGTCAGGTGTTCGGCGCGCCGCTGGCGGAATACCTGCTGGGCTTCATGACCTGGCAGGGCGTGTTCGTGGTCTTTGCCGCCGCGATCCTGCTGGTGCTTTTGTTCCTGCCTTTCATGCGGGTACCGACCCCGGTCGCCAGCAAGACCGAATTGCAGGCAAGCATGGGCGCGATCCTGCTCAAGGCCTTCCGCGATCCGTCCTATACGATGATTTTCCTCGGCTTCTTTTCCTGCGGCTATCAGTTGGGTTTCATCACCGCGCATTTTCCCGCCTTCGTGACCGAAATGTGCGGCGCGATCGTGCCCGGCGGCGCGCTGCATTCGCTGGGGATCACCACCACCTCGACGCTTGGCGCGGTGGCGATATCGCTGATCGGGCTGGCCAATATCGGCGGTACGCTGATGGCCGGGTGGCTGGGCAACCGGGTGTCCAAGAAATACCTGCTGGCAGGGATTTACACCCTGCGCACCTTCGTTGCCGCCGCGTTTATCCTGACCCCGATGACCCCGGCCACGGTGATCCTGTTTTCGGTGTCGATGGGGGCGCTTTGGCTGGCCACGGTACCGCTGACATCGGGATTGATCGCGCATCTTTACGGGCTGCGCTACATGGGTACACTCTATGGCATCGTGTTTTTCAGCCACCAATTGGGCAGTTTCATGGGCGTCTGGCTGGGCGGGCGGATGTATGACCTTTACGGGTCTTACACCGCGGTCTGGTGGATCGGCATCGGGGTGGGGGCGTTTTCGGCGCTGATTCACCTGCCGGTGCGGGAAAAACGCACGGAAATTATGATCTGATCGCCGCCAAAACTTCGCCCGCATGGGTATAGGTCACGCCATGCCCGGCCCCGTCGATCACCACATGGTGCGCATCGGGGTTCCAGTCTTCCAGCACCGCCTTGTCCCGGATCGGAATGGTGCGATCCTCGGCCCCCCAGATCGCCAGCACCGGCAGACCGGCGGCGGCAATTGCCCGGTGTTCACCTTCCAGCACCGTGCTCAACATATGGCGCAGCGATGACAAAACCGCCGGAACGAACCCGCGCCAATGCAATTCGCCCTGTTGCAGATCGACGATCCCGGGCACCGATGTCGGTAGACCGCGTTCGGCATCGGTGCCTTTGCGATGGCGTCGCGGGAACATCGTCAACATCAGCCAATCGCCGAAAAACGGCACCCCCAGCACCACCCGGGCAACCGCGCCGGACAGCGGTTGCATTCCTGCCGGGGCCAGCAGGATCAGCCGTTTCAATCGGCCGGGATGCGCGGCGGCAAAAGCCGCCGAAATCGATCCGCCCATCGAATAGCCAATCAGGGTAAAACCATCCCCCACCTGCTGATCGGCCAGCAGGTCCTGCAACTGGCGCAGGAAAAACGCGCTGTCCTGTGCGCCCTTGGGGCGGTCGGAATAGCCACGCCCGTACAGGTCATAGCTCAGCACCCTTACCCCTTTTGCGGCCAACTCTTCGGCAACGCCCCGCCAGACAAAGCTCGGCGTGGTCAGCCCATGCACGCACACCGCAACCGGCCCGCCTTCGGGGCCTTGCCAACGGTAATGGGTCACGCCCTGCGACAGGCGGGCGAACTGCCCCGGTGCCGATTGTCGGTCGGCATCCGTCATCCGTGGCCGCAACGCTTCGCGCAGGAACGGCAGCGCCAGAACCACCGCGACAAGGACCAAGGCCCAGATCATTGCGCCGCTTTCCACCGATCAAGAACATACCGCGCCGTCATCAGGTCCAGATGCGCCCCGCCACCATTCTTGAACAGGGTGATGTCATCGTCAGATTGCCGCTTGAAGGCATCGAGGTCGTAATAATCCGCCAACAGGTGTTCGCGCGCAATCACACCGTTTTTCAGCGGAATTTCGATTTCGCCGATATGGCCGATGGTGGTGCCGAAATTGTCGACGAACACCCGCGCCCGCTTGATTGCCGCATCATCGGCTTCGCGCATGTCGGGGCGATAGGCGCCGATCAGGTCGATATGCTGCCCCGGTTGCAGCCAGTCGCCCATCAGCACCGGGTCGGTGCTCATCGTGGCGCTGGTGACGATATCGGCAGCGCGCACTGCGGTTTCCAGATCCTCGGCCACCTGCATGTCGGGAAATTCCGCCGCCATCGCTTCGGCATTCGCCTTGGTGCGGTTCCAGACGGTGAACGCCGCTTGCGGGAAAGCCGCGCCGTAAGCCTGCCGCAGCGACCGCCCGACGGTACCGGCCCCGATGATCAGGATCCGGCGGCTGTCGGGCCGCGCCAATCGGGTCGCCGCCAAAAGGCTGTCACCGGCGGTTTTCCATTTCGTCACCAGATGGAAATCGACCAAGGCTTCCAGCATCCCGTCGGCATCGCCATAAAGCGACATGCCGCCATTGACCATCGGCTTGCCCTGGTCCGGGTTGCCGGGAAAAATCGTCGCCGATTTCACCGCCAGTCCCAGCCCGTCAATCCAGGCCGCCCGGTTCAGCAACGTGTCCTTGCCGCGATAGAGGAAACTGTCAGCCACTTCCGCCTTGGGCAATGTGTGCCCCGCCGCCAGCGCCGTGATAAAGCCCATCCAATCGAGCAGTTTTTCGCCCTCATCGAAGGAAATAAACGGAATCGTCATGCAGCATTCTCCTTTGTCAGTATCCCATGCCCGACCAAACAGTCGGCCCAGCCTTGCGGATGCTCAAACAGATGCACCCGCCAGCCGCGTTGCCGTGCTGCCTCGATGTTCTCGGGTTTGTCATCGGTGAACAGCAGGTCTTTGGCGGTGAAACCACTGCCCTGTTCCAACGCAGCATAGATACCGGGATCGGGTTTGATTTCTTTCAGATCGGCAGAAACATAGCGCTGATCGAACAGATCCAGAAACGGATAATGTCGCCGCGCCATTTCAAAGGTTTCAGCGCCGAAATTGGTCAGCGCCAGAACCGGCACCCCCTGTGCTTTCAGCGCTTCCAGCAACCGTACCGAATGCGGGATTTCAGGGCTGGCCATTTCGATCCAACGATCGGCCCACATCGCGATTTCTTGGCCGAATTCGGGATGCGCCCGCACCGCCTCGGCAACCGTATCATGCAACGGTTCACCCCGGTCCACCCGCAGATTGATCCCGTGCAGATCGACCGCGCCGAACAGGGCCGCGCGCCGCTCCGGCCCGATGACACGATCATAGAACCGTTCCGGATCGTATTCGATCAGCACCCGACCTATGTCGAAAACCACCGCCTTTGGTGTCATTGCCCCTGCCCCTTCGCCTTGCGCAATTCGCGTTCCAATGCGTCCAGAAACCGCGACCGGTCCGCCTTGGTGAACCCTTTGCCGCCGCCCTGCCGGAACGGATCGGCGGCGCGCAGATCGGTCATCAGGTCGCGGGTGGCAAGCGCGTTGCCGACATTGGCCGCGCTCAGCGCTTCGCCATTCGGTTTCAACACCTGCGCCCCTGCGGCCACGCATTTCGCCGCCAGCGGGATATCGGACGTCACCACCACATCCCCCGGACCGGCACGG
Source organism: Thalassovita gelatinovora (assembly GCF_001458355.1). Taxonomy (GTDB): domain Bacteria; phylum Pseudomonadota; class Alphaproteobacteria; order Rhodobacterales; family Rhodobacteraceae; genus Thalassobius; species Thalassobius gelatinovorus. Next base: position 95,791 of record NZ_CYSA01000016.1, read on the forward strand.
TCCGCGATCCACATATCGGCCACGTCCGGGCCTTCGGGCACGATCACCGATTCCACCAACGGATTGGCCGAAGGCCGCAACCCGCCATTGCTGACCAGAACCATCGCCACCCGATGCCGGGTTGCCACCCGTTCGGCCTCGGCCTTCACCGGGCAGGCATCGGCGTCGATGTAAAGCTTGGTCATTCGTACAGCGCCTCGGCGTGGAAGTTTACGTGATCCTCGATGAAGGTCGAGACAAAGAAATAGCTGTGATCATAGCCTTTTTGCAGCCGCAGATTGGCCGGAACCCGACGCGCATTCACCGCCTCGGCCAAGGCTTCGGGCATCAGCAGATCAAGGAACTGATCGGACGTGCCCTGATCGACCAATAGCGGAATATCCAGCCCGTTTTCGCGCATCAGCAGCGTCGCATCATGCGCCGCCCAAGCGGCGGCCTCATCGCCCAGATAGGCGCGCAACTGCTTGCGGCCCCACTCGCTGTCGGTCGGATGGCAGATCGGCGAAAACGCCGATACCGACCGATATCGGCCTGGCAAAGACATCGCCAGTGTCAGCGCGCCATGCCCCCCCATCGAATGACCGGTGATCGACTGGCGGCCTTCGTCGATGTTGAAATCACCGGTGATCAGGCGCGGCAATTCATCGGCAACATAGTCCCACATCCGGAAATGCGGCGCCCAGGGATTTTCGGTGGCGTTGACATAAAACCCGGCGCCCTGGCCCAGATCATACGCGTCGTCATCGGCCACACCCGGCCCGCGCGGCGAGGTGTCAGGGAACACCAGGGCGATCCCCTGTTCCGCGGCCCAAGCCTGCGCACCGGCCTTGACCATCGCGTTTTCATGGCTGCAAGTCAGCCCCGACAAGTACCACAGCACCGGCACCGGGTGATCCTCGGCCTCCTCGGGCAGGAACAGCCCGAAGGTCATGTCGCCTCCGGTCGCCTTCGAGGGATGTTTGTAAACCCCCTGCACGCCGCCGAAACACCTGTTTTCAGAAATGATATCCATCACGCTCTCCCATCCGGTTTGCCCCATGGCTAACGCAGGGTCCGGGGCACGGCAAGCGCTTGACCTATCCGATCCAGGCGATCACCGCAGAAACGGTGAAAATGCTCAAACCGGTGGAAATCAGGATCGCTGCCGACACCCGGTGCGGCGCAACGCCGTAATGCTGCGCCAGAATGTAAACATTGCCCGCCACCGGCAGCGCTGCGGCGGCGATCATCACCCCGGCGGCATAGCGATCAACCTCGAACAGGACCAACGCCGCCGTGGCCACCGCCAGAGGGTGCAGCACCAGCTTGCAAAACGACAACCACCCTGCCGTGGTCAGCCGTTCGGCCGATTTCGACGCCAGTGAAGCCCCGATCGCAAACAGCGCCCCGGGCGTCGCCGCGGCCCCAAGGATGGACACGAATTCGTTCAGCGGTCCTGGAATGGGGATTTCCAAGGCTGCCCAGCCCAGCCCAATGGCAATCGACACGATCATCGGGTTTTTCAGCAACCCCAGCCCGACGCTGCGCAAGATGCCGAATGACACCCGCCCGTCGCGCGACCCGGTGATCAGGATCACGATCAGGCTGCCGAACACGATCAGATCCACCGCCAGCACCAACATCACTGGCCCGATCGCCTGTTCGCCCAGCAACAGCACCAGCATCGGCACGCCCAGGAACCCGACATTGCCGATCACCGCGCATTGCGCCTCAACCGCGGCTTCTTCGACTCCGCGCCCACGGATCAACGTGACAATGGTGGCCAGCAAATAGATCGCCCCGGTGCCGGTCAGATAGGCCAGAATGAAAGCAGGATCGTAGATATCGCCCAGTGACAGGTTGGCGGAAAACCGGAACAACATCGCCGACAGCGCGAAATAGAACACGAAGCGGGTCAGCCACGCGGTTGCGTCCTCGGGGAAAAACCGGGTGCGTCCCGCACCGTAGCCCAGTCCAATGATCAGGAAGAAGGGAAGCGTCTTGAGAAAAATATCAACCATTCCGCCTGCCTAGCACGGCACCGCGCCGGGTCAATCCCAATGACGGCGCTATCGCCTGCGGCGGGCAGATCAAGGGGGCTATCTGCCCCCTCTGCCCCCTCTGCGCCTTCGGCGCATTCACCCCTGAGGATGCTTTTAAACAGAAGAAGACACCAAACATTAAGGTTAATGCGCCAAGCAGACGGAGCGGTACAGGCGGGGACGCCGATGACCGCAACAGGAGAAGCCCCCTGCGTTGCAAACCCGACGCGGGGGGTGATTTTTCAAGCTTCTTCTGTTTTGAAATATCCCGGGGGGTCGCCTTTAGCGACGGGGGCGGCGCCCCCTAACCCGATCCGATCAACACCCCGGCGGCGAAAACCAGCGCCCCGCCCAGAACCACCTGCATGGCGGCGCGGAAAAACGGCGTGTCCATGTATCGGTTCTGAATCCAGGCGATCGCCCAAAGCTCGATAAACACCACGACAAAGGCCGTCATCGTCGCGGTCCAGAAATCGGTAATCAGGTAGGGCAGCGCATGGCCCAGCCCGCCAACCATCGTCATGATCCCCGATGCAAAGCCGCGCTTGGTCGGCGATCCGCGTCCCGACAATTCACCGTCATCCGACGCCGCTTCGGTGAAGCCCATCGAAATCCCCGCCCCGACCGATGCGGCCAGCCCGACCAGAAACGTGGTCCAGGTATCCTGCGTCGCAAAGGCGGTGGCAAAGATCGGGGCCAAGGTCGACACCGATCCGTCCATCAGCCCGGCCAAGCCGGGCTGCACCCAGGTCAGCACGAATTGCCGATGCGCTGCGCGGTCTTCCTCGGCGCGGCTGTCTTCATCCAGGTACTTTTCGGCCAGAATCCCCGCCTTGTGCTTGTGCCCGGCTTCCATCGCCGCCAGATCGCCCAGCAATTTGCGGGTCTCGCTATCCGTGCTGCGTTTGGCGGCTGTCAGGTAAAAATGTTCGGCGTCATGTTCCATCGCCTCGGCTTCGGCTCGGATCCGCTCCAGTCCGAGGTTTTCGACCAGCCAGATCGGGCGGCGTGCGTAATAGCCCGCCACATGTTCGCGCCGGATCAGCGGAATGACCGACCCGAAACGGCGTTCATGCAGGGTGATCAACAGCTGGCGGTGCCGGTCTTCTTCTTCTGCCATGCCGTCGAAGATCTTGGCGGAGTCGGGGTAGTCGTCGCGCAACCTCTGGGCATAGCTGCGATAGATCCGGGCATCGTCTTCTTCCGACGAAATCGCCAAGGCAAGGATTTCCTGCTCGCTCAGATCCTTGAAATGACGCCGTTGAATGGAAAATCGCATGCGAACCCCTTTTTGGCTTTCTTCCAACACTAGCCGTTCTGCCAAGACCCGCAAGTGGTGCCTTGATGAAACTGAACTGGCCAGTTTATAATCGTTTTCCCAGCCGAAAGACAGCAATGGACCCTGCGACAAAAACCATCATCCGCACCGGGCGCAAATTCGAACAAGTCCTGCTAGGGGCGCGGAAGGTTTTCATGGCCGACGGGTTCGAAGGCGCCAGCGTCGACGACATTGCCAAGGCGGCAGGCGTGTCCAAGGCGACGCTTTATAGCTATTTCCCCGACAAGCGATTGCTGTTCATGGAAGTCGTGCGCAGCGAATGCCTGCGCCAGGCCGAAGATGCGGTCGAACTGGCCGATTTCGACGCGTCACCGCAGGTGGCGCTGCGCTTTGCGGGATACGCGATGGTGGATATCTTCACCTCGGACTTTTCCCAGCGCATTTTCCGCGTCTGCGTAGCCGAGTCCGACCGGTTCCCCGAACTGGGGTGGGAATTTTACCAAAGCGGGCCGATGGTCGGACGCGCCCGGTTGACCGAATATCTGAAACAGGCGGTGGCGCGGGGCGAGCTGAAGATCGACGATTTCGCGCTGGCGGCCGATCAGTTCGTCGAACTGTGCAAAGCCGACCTGTTTGCGCGCATGGTGTTCGGGATTAACCGCGATTTCACCAAAGCCGAAAAGGCCCGGGTGGTCGAAGCCGCAGTGGACATGTTCATCGCCCGCTACGGGGTCGCGCCCTAATCCCTGCGCCGCACCATCAACTGATTGCCGCCGGTCTTCTTGATTTCGAAAATCGGGAATTCGGCCACCAGTTCGCTCAGCTTCTTCTTGCCATAGCTGCGGGCGTCGAAATCGGGGTTGGCCTGGGTGATGTACTGTCCCAACTGGCCCAAAGTGTACCAATCGTCTTCTTGCCCGATCGCGTCCATCGCCTTGAGGATCAGATCGCGCGCGTCGCCGGATACTGGTGTTTTTCCGACTGAAACGTCGGTTTGTGCCGGGTTTTCGCCACCGATGTTTTCCAGAAAGATGAAGCGGCGGCAGGCTTTGCGGAACGCTTCGGGCGTTTTCTTGGCCCCGATGCCATAAACGGTCAGCCCCTGTTCGCGGATACGGCTGGCCAGCCGGGTAAAATCGCTGTCGCTGGAAATCAGAACGAACCCGTCGAACCGGCCCGAATGCAGCAGGTCCATTGCGTCGATCACCAGCGCGATATCGCTGGCATTCTTGCCCACGGTATTGGCCGGCTGATGATGCGGCACCAGCCCGAATTCCGCCTGAACCTTGTTCCAGCCGTTCATTTGCGGGCTGGAAAAATCGCCGTAACAGCGCCGCACCGAAGCTTCGCCCAGCGTTGCGATTTCGTCGAAAATGGCCTTGGTCCATTTTGGCGACGTGTTGTCGGCGTCGATCAACACCGCCAGCAGCTGGCTTGCGTTCTTGTCTTCCATCGCGGGCCTCTCTTGTTATGCCACCGGTCCGACCCGGGGCAAAGCGGTCAAATATGTGCGCGCATTTGTCAACGGGTCGACGGCGGAACATCGCCGCCGACAACCGATGTCAAAGCCGTAATCAGTAAACCACGACCGAGCGGATCGATTCACCCGCATGCATCAGGTCGAAACCCTTGTTGATGTCTTCCAGGCTCAGCGTGTGGGTGATCATCGGATCGATCTCGATCTTGCCGTCCATGTACCAGTCGACGATCTTGGGCACGTCGGTCCGGCCACGCGCGCCGCCAAAGGCGGTGCCGCGCCAGCTGCGCCCGGTGACCAACTGGAACGGGCGGGTGCTGATTTCCGCGCCAGCAGCAGCCACGCCGATAATAATCGATTCGCCCCATCCCTTATGCGCCGCTTCCAGCGCAGTGCGCATCACCCCGACATTCCCGGTGGCGTCGAAGGTGTAATCCGCACCACCGCCGGTCAGTTCGACCAGATGACCGACCAGATCGCCTTCGACCTCGCTGGGATTGACGAAATCGGTCATGCCGAAACGTTTCGCCATGTCCACCTTGGCCGGGTTCAGGTCGACACCGACGATCTGATCAGCGCCGGACAGCCTCAGGCCTTGAATGACGTTCAACCCGATCCCGCCCAGACCGAACACGATCGACCGGTTGCCGATTTCCGCCTTGGCGGTGTTGATCACCGCGCCGATGCCGGTGGTCACGCCGCAACCGATATAGCAGATTTTGTCAAACGGCGCGTCAGGGCGCACCTTGGCCAGCGCGATTTCTGGCAGCACCGTGTGGTTGGCAAAGGTCGAACAGCCCATGTAATGCAGGATCGGCGTGCCATCGAGCATTGAAAAACGCGACGTGCCGTCGGGCATCAGCCCCTGACCTTGCGTCGTGCGGATCGACTGGCACAGGTTGGTTTTCGGGTTCAGGCAGTAGTCGCATTCGCGACATTCCGGGGTGTAAAGCGGGATGACGTGATCACCGGGTTTCAGGCTGGTCACGCCGGGGCCGACTTCCAACACCACGCCCGCGCCTTCATGGCCCAGGATCGCCGGAAACAACCCTTCGGGATCGGCCCCCGACAGGGTGAATTCATCCGTGTGGCAAATGCCGGTGGCCTTGATTTCGACCAGAACCTCGCCCGCTTTCGGACCTTCCAGATTCACTTCCATGACTTCAAGCGGCTTGCCTGCTTGCAGGGCGACGGCGGCTGTGGTGCGCATCTTGCGTCCTTTCTCGTTGGTTGCGGGCAACCTGCCCCAGATACCGGGAGGGTTCAAGAATGCGTTCATCGATAGCCGGTATCGAATTCCCCGATCAACCGGATCGGAACCTTCGGCTACAGTGTCGACCCACGGCAACAGCCGAAGCCGCTTTGCGCCTTGGTCCCGCTACAGGGCCTTAAGCCCGCCAATGGCGAAATCCGTCGCCAGATCGGCATAGGCTTCCCGGCTCAGCCCCTTGCCGGGGCGGTGCCACATGTAGAACCAGTTCAGCACCGCGAAAACGCTCATCGTGGCGGCGCGCAGCCGGTCGGGATCGGCCTGCAATTGCGGCGCCTGCTCCAACACCACATCGGTCATGATATCGACCAAATGCCGCTGCGCCGCGATCAATGGTGTCTGCTTGTCCACCGGCAACACGCCCAGCGCATCCAGTTGCAGCTTATGTTCGGCATCGGCGTCGGCATAGGCGTCCAGGATCGCCCCGATCAGCCCGCGCAGCCCTTCGGACCGCGCCGCTTCGACCACCTCGACCAATGCGCCAAGATGATCGTCAAGGATGTCATAAAGCAGATCCTCTTTCGACGCCCAGTAGTGATAAATCAGCGCCTTGGACACGCCACAGGATTTCGCCGCCCCGGTCATCGACGCCCGGTCGAACCCATGCGCGGCAAAATAGGCGGCGGCACCCTTGCGCAGTGCCGTCCGCTTTTCGTCGTGATCGCGTGCCAGTCCGCGCGCCATTCAGCCCTCCTTGGGGCGGTTGTCGATGATCCTTACCGCCTTGCCTTCGCTGCGTGCAACCTTGCCCGGTTCGGCCACGTTGACCCGCACCGAAATGCCGACATTGGATTTGACCTTGCCGGTCAGATCCCTGGCCGCGGTTTCGATGATGTCGATCGACGCGCCATCGGACAATTCCACATGCACGGTCATTTCATCCATCCGCCCCGGTCGGGCCAGTTCGATCTGGAAATGCGGTGCCAATCCTTCGACGGTCATCAACTGTTCCTCGATCTGGGTCGGGAACACGTTGACGCCGCGCAGGATGATCATGTCGTCGCTGCGGCCGGTGATCTTTTCCATCCGCCGCATGCTGCGCGCGGTGCCCGGCAACAGCCGGGTCAGGTCGCGGGTGCGGTAACGGATGATCGGGAAGGCTTCCTTAGTCAACGAAGTGAACACCAGTTCACCCAGCTCGCCATCGGGTAGCACTTCGCCAGTTTCGGGGTCGATCACTTCAGGATAGAAATGGTCTTCCCAGATATGCAGCCCGTCCTTGGTTTCGACGCATTCATTGGCCACGCCGGGTCCGATCACTTCGGACAACCCATAGATATCGACCGCGTGCATGTCGAAGGCTTCCTCGATTTCCAGACGCATCGCGTTGGTCCAGGGTTCGGCCCCGAAAATCCCCACCTTCAGCGGGCTTTTGCGCGGATCAAGCCCCTGCTTGGCGTATTCGTCAAGGATCGACAGCGCATAGGACGGCGTCACGGTGATGCCGGTAGCCCCGAAATCTTCGATCACCCGGACCTGCCGCTGGGTCATGCCGCCCGATACCGGCACCACGGTCAGGCCCATCTTTTCTGCGCCGCCATGAATGCCCAAACCACCGGTGAACAACCCGTAGCCATAAGCGTTGTGCAACACGTCCCCCGCCCGCAAACCGGACGCGCGCAACGACCGCGCCACCACACTGGCCCACATGTCCAGATCGTTCTTGGTGTATCCCACCACGGTCGGCTGACCAGTGGTCCCCGACGAAGCATGAATGCGCGCGATCTGCTGACGCGGCACCGCAAACAGGCCGAACGGGTAATTGTCGCGCAGGTCCTGCTTCACCGTGAATGGGAATTTCGCCAGATCCTCCAGCGAATTCAGGTCATCGGGATGCACCCCGGCCTTGTCGAAACTGTCCTTGTAGAACGGCACGTTGTCATAGGCGTGCTTCAACGACCATTTCATCCGCTGCAATTGCAGTGCTGCGATCTCGTCACGCGATGCGGTTTCGATATGGTCCAGATCGCCTGGTTTGGGTGACAGGTCTTTCATGTCGGTTTCCTCCCGATATGCCCCGGCTGCATTTGCGGGGCCGGCATTGTCAGTCTGCGTCAGTTTCGTCGAAATGTTGGCCCGAGATCTGCCGTGACAGCCCCCGGAAAAGCGCCACCTTGCGGCCGTCTTCGCCCGTGACCACCACGTCATAAACGCCCGACCGGCCCTGTAACGACGCCTCGGTCGCGGTGGCGGTCAGCAATTCACCGGCCTTGCCGGGGCTGAGATAGGTGATGCTATTTTGCTGCGCCACAACCATCTTGTTGTAGCTGTTGCAGGCAAAGGCAAAGGCGCTGTCGGCAAGGGTGAAGATATATCCACCATGACAGATATGATGGCCGTTCAGATGCTCGTCACGCACCCGCATGGTCATCACCGCCTCACCCGGATCGATCCGGGTGATTTCCATTCCCAAAGCCTGGGTCGCCTGATCGGTCGACCACATTTGTTTGGCGCTGCGTTCAGCCCGTTGCTTCGGTGTCATGGCGCTCCTCCCCCAATTCCGGCTCAACCTGACACAAAACCGACCATGCGGTCAATAGTGTTGAAAAAGCTTTCGGATTGGCGCAGAATGCTGGCCAACAGGAGGACTCAAGAGATGCTGAAGCCACAAAGTTACGCCGCCGGTCACTGGATCGCGCCGGGCGACACCGCCACAACCGTCATCGGCCCGGTCGATGGTCAACCGGTCGCCCTTGCCGGCGGTTCTGACCTCGACATGCAGGCCATGCTGGACCATGCCCGCAACACCGGCGGCCCCGCCCTGCGCGCGATGACGTTCCACGAACGCGCCAAGATGCTCAAGGCGCTGGCGGCCTATCTGGATGGCCGCAAGGAAGAACTCTATGCGATCAACCCGGCAACCGGCGCAACCCGCCGCGACGGCGGTATCGACATCGAAGGCGGCATCGGCACCATGTTTCTGTTCGCCTCCAAGGGGCGGCGCGAAATGCCCGACGGTCATGTTTATATTGATGGCGAAATCGAACAATTGTCGCGCAAAGGCACCTTCCTTGGTCAACATATCGCGGTGCCACTGCAAGGTGTGGCAGTGCATATCAACGCCTTCAACTTCCCGGTCTGGGGCATGTTGGAAAAACTGGCCCCGACCCTGCTGGCAGGTGTGCCCGCCATCGTCAAACCAGCGACCCAGACGTCTTACCTGACCGAAGCGTGCTTTCGCATGATGATCGAATCGGGTCTGCTGCCCGAAGGCGCGGTGCAGCTGATCGTCGGGCGTACCGGCGACCTGCTCGACCGCTTGGGCGCACAGGACGTGGTCAGCTTCACCGGATCGGCGGACACGGCCAACATGCTGCGCTCGAACCCGAATCTGCTGCGCAATTCGACCCGGTTCCTGGCCGAACAGGACAGTTTGAACGCCGCCATTCTCGGCCCCGATGCCGATCCGGACAGCCCGGAATTTGCCCAGTTCATCAAGGAAGCCGTGACCGAAATCACCGCCAAGGCGGGGCAGAAATGCACCGCGATGCGCCGCCTGATCGTACCTCAGGCACAAATGGAAAACGTGGCAAAGGCGCTGTCGGACAAACTGGAAAATATCGTTCTGGGCGACCCTTCGGCCAAGGAAACCCGCATGGGCGCGCTGGCCTCGCTGGATCAGAAAGCCGATGTTCTGGCCAGACTCGAAGCGCTTGCCGCCGAAACCCGGCTGATCTGCGGTGGCCCGGACGCATTGACCGACAACCTGTCGAATGGCGCCTTTCTGCCGCCGACCCTGCTGGCCTGCGACGATCCCGATACCGCAACGGCGGTTCACGCGGTCGAAGCCTTCGGTCCGGTCTCCACCCTGATGCCCTATCGTGATCTGGCCCATGCCGCCCAGCTTGCCAATCGTGGCGGCGGGTCGCTTGTCAGCTCTCTGTTCACCAACGATCCGCAGGTCGCGCGCGATGTCACGCTGGCCGCGGCCGCCTGGCATGGTCGGCTCTATATCATGAACCGCACCGCCGCGGCCGAAGCGACCGGCCACGGATCACCCTTGCCGCACATGGTCCATGGCGGCCCCGGTCGCGCCGGTGGCGGTGAAGAACTGGGCGGCATTCGCGGCGTGATGCATTACATGCAACGGACCGCCATTCAGGGCAGCCCCGACATCCTGACCGCGATCACCAGCACATGGATCAAGGGATCGGCGGAAATCACCGGGCCGCAACACCCGTTCCAACGCACCTTCACCGAAATCGAAATCGGTGAAACGTTGCATACCGGGTCGCGCACGGTGACACTGGACGATATCGAACATTTCGCCCATTTCACCGGTGACACCTTCTATGCCCACATGGATGAAGACGCCGCAAAGGCCAACCCGTTCTTCCCGGGCCGGGTGGCGCATGGCTATCTGCTGCTCAGCTTCGCGGCAGGTCTGTTCGTGCAGCCCGATCCGGGGCCAGTTCTGGCCAATACCGGGTTGAACGGTCTGAGCTTCCAAAAACCGGTCAGCCCCGGCGATGCCATCAAGGTCCGGTTGACCTGCAAACGCAAAACCCGCCGTACCGACAGCTATGGCGAAGTGGCGTGGAATGTTACCCTGACCAATCAGGACGACGATCAGGTCGCCGAATACGAATTGCTGACCATGGTCAGCTACGACCGCTGATCAAAGGGCGCGGGATGGCACAAATCCCGCGCCCAACCGCCTATCCATGTGCAAAACGCTTGATTTAGCGCCCGTTTGCAGCGACGCTAAGTCATGAATGTTCAAAACACGACGCCCTTTCCGAAACAGGGCATCCCCGAACAGGTCGCCTTTCACCGCACGGAACTGGGCGTCATCCTCAGCCTTTATGGCCGCATGGTCGCCGCTGGCGAATGGCGCGATTACGGCATTTCCAGCCTGCGCGACATGGCGGTGTTTTCCGTCTTCCGCCGCACCGCCGAAAACCCGCTCTACCGGATCGAAAAACGCCCCAAGCTGCGCAACAAGCAGGGCCAATATTCCGTCGTCGGCATTGACGGACAGGTGCTCAAACGCGGCAACGATCTGAAAACCGTTCTGCGGGTGCTGGAACGCAAACTGATCCGCGCGATCGACTAAGCGTCAGCAACAGCCGCGATCAACCCGCGTCACTGTCCTTTTTTGGACGCGGCAGCCGTTTATGCGCCGTCACCGGCCCGTCGCCCTGCGCCGCGATCCGGTCGATTGCTTCGGCCATGTCTTCGAACACAACCGCCATGCTGTGAACATTGGCATGCAGGATGCGCCCGCGCCCGGCGACCAGCGCCACGTGCCCTTTCCAGAACAACAGATCGCCGCGCCGTGGCTTGCTGCCCTCGGGCAGCAACCGGCCCAACCCGGCTTCCTGCTGGTCACTGTCGCCGGGACAGTCCAGTCCACAGGCCAGACAGGCGGCCTGCACCAAGCCGGAACAATCGATGCCCCAGATGCTGTTACCACCCCACAGATAAGGCACCCCGAGATAACGCTCGGCCTCGCTCACCACGTCCTCGGCATGGAAATCGATCGGGTGGACATGCTGAAGCGGCACATAGCCTTCGGCCAGCACCAGAAACCCGTCATCTTCGCCGGTGGCGCGCAACCGCGATCCTGCGCTCAGCCCGAACCGTTCGGCGGATTTGAACCGCGGCGCGGCATAGACATGGGTGGCGCGGGCGGTGACTTTATGGGTCGGCGGGCGGCGATCTTCCAGGTCCTGCGCCGGCAGATACCCGACATACCCATCGCGTTCGCATTGCACAAAAGCCCAGCCTTCGCGCGATTCGAACCTCGTGACCGCCTCCCCCATCACCAATTGCCGTTCGCGCCGTCCCAGCGGCGCATTCAACAGATCGACCAATGGCCGCGCCACCACGCGCCTGACACCTTCGGTATAAAGCGGTACATCGACCACGCCGCGCAAAGTCGTCGCGGCAACGCGGCTATTGGCCGGGATCAGACGGCGATCCATCTGCTATATCCCCAACACACCCGGCAACGCCTCCAACAGCGCCCGCGCCCCCATGCCGACCCCGCCCGTGGGCCGCGCCGGGGCGGCTTTCGGTTGCCAGCCATAGATATCGAAATGGGTGTACCGAACACCATCACCGGCAAACCGGCGCAGGAACAGCGCGGCGGTGATCGCACCGCCAAACCCACCCTTCGGCGCATTGTCCAGATCGGCAATGCCCGGTTCTATATCTGCCTCGTAAGGGTCCCAGAACGGCATCCGCCACACCGGATCGGAAACCTTGGCTGCGGCCCCGTCCAGCGCCGCCGCGACCGCGTCATCACCGGTGAAATACGGTGCCAGATCGGGCCCCACTGCGACCCGCGCCGCGCCGGTCAACGTCGCCATCGACAACATCAGGTCGGGATCGTTTTCGGCCCCGTAAGCCAACGCATCGGCCAGAACCAGACGACCCTCGGCATCGGTATTGTTGATCTCGACCGTCAGCCCCTTGCGCGAATTCAGAATATCCTGCGGCCGGAATGAATTGCCGGAAACCGCGTTTTCCACCGCCGGGATCAGCACCCGCAACCGCAACGGCAGGCCAAGCCCCATGATCATATGGGCCAGCCCCAGCACCGTCGCTGCGCCGCCCATATCCTTTTTCATCAACCCCATGCTGGCACCCGGTTTCAGGTTCAAACCACCCGTGTCGAAACAGACCCCCTTGCCCACCAAAGTCAGCGCCGGGCCGCTGTCGCCCCAGTTCATTTCGATCAACCGCGGGGCTTTGTCGCTGGCCCGGCCAACCGCGTGGATCATCGGGAAATTCCGGGTCAGCAGGTCTTCGCCAAGAATCACCGAAAACCCAGCACCATGTTCGGCGGCCAATTGCGCCGCCGCCGCTTCCAAGGCGTCAGGCCCCATATCGCTGGCAGGCGTGTTGATCAAATCGCGGGTCAGGCATTCGCCTGCGGCGATGATTTCCAGCCGCGCGGCATCAACACCCTCCGGTGCCAGCAGATAGGCCTCGGACGCAGTGCGGCTGGCATAGCGGTCAAACACGTACGAAGACAACAACCACCCCAGCGCTTCTTCTTCTGCCTTGTCCGCCGGCAGGCCCGACACGATTTCATAGGCCCCCGCCGGCAGTGACGGCACCGCCGCAGCCAGATGGAACCGGCCCCGTTTGCGCGCGGCGTCGTCGCCATACCCGATCAGCACCGCCTCCGGGGTGCCATTGGCACCGGGGATCAACAGGCTTTGGCCGATACCGGGCTTGAACCCGCTGGCCCGGACCCAGGCCTGCACCCGCGCCGGCTGATCATCGATCCAATCCTGTAGCCCGTGTTTATCGACCACATGAACCGGGGTCGGGGCGTCGGTGGAATGGGCAAAACGGGGCATCATCGAAGGTGGCCTTTCTGTCTGATTTCGGCCCCAGCCTACGCCAACCGCCCGCACCTGCAAGGGGATCAGACATAAAGATTTTGCAAATTCCACAACGCCGATAACGCCCCGTCGCCAACCCGCTCCAACCGCGCCCGCATCACGGTCGTTGCCACCGCGTCACCGCCATCGATACAGGTCAGCAATTGGTGGGCCACATCGGCCAGCGACTGCACGGCAAACTGAGGTCTTAGAACTCAACGACAGCGCAGATTGATTTGTCCTGATTTGGGGGGACTAAGGGCGTCGTGAGGCGGTCGCAGAAAACCGGACAGTCGGCTCAGCTGTATCCCAACCCATTGAAGGGATACTAAAATGACGAAACGCCCAAGCATTACAGGACAGTCTAAGGCCAAAGTGGTGTTGGAAGCGTTGCGCGGTATGTACGCTCTGCGGTGATGTCCGAGCGTCACCAGTGCGGCACATGTGAAATAGGCACCAACGACATGGCCTGTCGTGGATGCGGAACTCAAGCTGCATAGAATCACTGTGCCGCGCGTGGCAAATGCCTCGACCACGCCCTTTGTGACGACGGGCAACACCAATGCTCTTGTTATCAGGATCGCTGAAAAACTAGCCGACATGATTAAAACTTCACTATTCATGTGAATAAGAATGCGCCCTGCGCGCTTCCTTATGCTTTTTAAGGCCAACAGTGGGAGTTCGTATTTATGAGTGCTTTGGGCACAAACCGCACCTGTGCTGACCTCGCCCATGCTGAATTTCCAAAAACATACACCGGCATGACGCAACCACGAAACTCCGCTCACTGAGCGCGGCAACCATTTTGCCACACCAAATTACCGGATCAAACGGCCCGAAAGCATACAAGGAACGACACAATGAAACGCCTGCCTAAACTCTTCTGCGCTGCAACTGTTGCGCTCTCTTCCGTCGTGGCCACCGCGGCCATTGCAAAAGACAAACTCGACATCCAAAGCGCGTGGCCTCTGAACATGGCCGCAAGCGGCGCAAACGCAGAATATCTTGGCAAAGCGTTAAACGCCGCCTCAGGCGGCGAACTCGACGCAACCGTATATGGCGCGGGCAAACTTGTGCCATCCCTGCAAATCTTTGACGCTGTTCAACAGGGCACTCTGGACGCAGGCATTACCTCGCCGCTCTATGTCGCTGGACGCTTTCCCGCGGTGCAACTCTTTGGCGGCATTCCTTTTGGTCCAGATGCCATTGAACACACGGCATGGATTTACAACGGTGGCGGGCGCGAAATCTGGGAAGAAATCTACGCAGCCCAAGGCGTCAAGACGATTCCTTGTGGTCTAATGGATGCCGAAGCCGGCGGTTGGTATAATTTTGAAATTAACTCCGTCGACGATCTCAAAGGCAAAAAAATCCGCTTTGCAGGCCTGGCAGGCGAAGCACTGGCCGAACTCGGGGCGTCCATCGTTCTTTTGCCGTCGAGTGAAATTTACCCTTCACTGGAGAAAGGCATCATTGATGGCACCGAACTCTCCTTGCCTGCAATCGACATTCTCCTCGGTTTCCAACAAGTCGCAAAATACTACTACCTGCCCGGTTGGCACCAACCCGCCGCGATGAACGAGCTGATCATCAACATGGCGAAATGGGACAGCCTGTCTGATGCGAACAAAGCCCTGATCGAAGAAAGCTGTAAGGCCGTGAACATGACCTCGATCACCTCGACCGTGCCAATGAATGGCGAAGCGGTGGCACAGTTCAAAGAGGCCGGCGTCGAACTGCGCAGCTTTACACCGGAAGTCCTCGCGCCAATCGAAGCCGCCTTTGACAAAGTGATCGCGGAACAAGTTAAAAACGATCCCGAATTCAAACGCGTTTGGGACTCGCTCGAGGCCTACCGCGCGAAAACCGGCCTCGGTCTGAGTGAATAAAGACTGTTGCGCCGGAGCCCCCTCTCCGGCGCACTTTTTTAGGACAACCTCATGCAGCTCCTCATCTCTACGATTGACCGTGCGGTCGCCGGCATCGGCAAAACGGGTGCGCTCTTTCTCCCGCTGCTGATGCTGACGATCCTGCTCAATGTGATCCTTCGATATGTGTTTCGGATCGGGTCCATTGAGCTTGAAGAATTACAATGGCACCTGAATGCCATTGTTGTCATGAGCAGTCTCGCCTGGGCCTATCAGTGCAACCGCCATGTGCGGGTGGATGCGTTCCACAGCCATATGTCCGTCCGCGTGAAGGCTGTGGTCGAAATCCTCGGTGTGACTTTCCTGTTGTTCCCATTCGTATGGTTGGTGAGCGACAGCGCATGGACCATTTTTGGCTATAGCTGGAAGCTCAAAGAAGGCTCGCCGATGCCATCAGGACTGCCCGCCCGTTACATCATCAAATTCGTTATGGCGGCGGGGCTAAGCCTTTTGTTTTTACAAGGCATCTCCGTTCTACTGAAGGCTGTAAAAAGCCTGCTGCACCCCTCTATCACGACTGAAAAGAGCTAAGCCATGGATGCGATTTTTGTCTTTCTTCTGGCGGCAAGCTTTCTGATCGTCATGTTCTCTGGCTACCCCATCGCATTCGTTCTGGGCGGCGTGGCGGTGGCTTTTGCTGCTCTTGGTACCTTGCTGGACAATTTCACCGTGGTCGATGCCGATATGGCCTCGCTCAGAATGATTGGCTTTGTTGCCAACCGGATTTTCGACAGTCTTTCGTCTTACTCGCTGATCCCTATGTCCATGTTCATCTTCATGGGGATGATGCTGGATAAATCCGGCGCGGCCGAACGACTTTTGACCCAAATGCACAAAGTCCTGCGCCCTGTTCCCGGCGGCATGGCTGTCGCGGTCGTGATCATTGGTGTGGTACTGGCGGCTTCGACCGGCATTATCGGTGCTTCGGTCGTTTTGCTGGCAACCATCGCCATGCCGGCCATGCGCGCGGCGGGCTATGAGGACCGACTGGGTCTTGGCGTGATTGGTGCGACCGGCTGTCTGGGGATTTTGATCCCGCCTTCGATCATGTTGATCGTCATGGGGGATCAGTTGCAAATCCCCGTGGGGGATCTCTTTCGCGGCGCTATGGTGCCCGGTCTTTTGTTGGCGCTGTTTTATGTTGGCTATGCGGTGTTCGTTGCTCTGCGCAATCCGTCTGCCGCCCCTGCTCTTGCCTATGCAGACCCACGCCCCCTCTCCACTGCGATCAAAGACTTGGTTGGTTCGCTTTTGGGACCGCTTTTGCTGATCATGGCGGTTCTGGGATCCATCATCTTTGGGATTGCGACCCCGACGGAAGCCTCCGGCATCGGTGCTGCGGGGGCCACTCTCCTTGCCTTTGCCTCAAAACGCCTGACCTGGGACAGTTTCAAAGAGGTCTGCCATGAAACGGCATTGACCACCGCATTTCTGTTTGGCCTGATTTTCGGTGCCTCGTGCTTTTCGGTGGTTTTGCGGGGGTATGGCGGGGACGAGTTGATTGAAAGCGCACTCCACGCCTTGCCACTTGGTCCGAACGGTACCCTCGTTTTTATCTTGTTCTTGGTGTTTCTATTGGGGTTCTTCTTGGATTGGATGGAAATCATCTTGATCGTAGCGCCACTGGTCTTGCCTGTGCTTTCCGCCCTTGGTCATGAACCGGCTTGGGTCGCGATCCTCATGGCGATTTGTCTACAGACATCGTTCCTGACACCGCCTGTGGGGATGGCGCTCTTTTACCTCAAAAACACCGTGGACGATGTGAAAATCACCGACGTTTACCGCTCTGTCCTGCCGTTTATTGCGATCCAAGTGACAATCTTGATGCTCGCATTTGTGCTCCCCGTTCTTGTTCTCTGGTAAGCGTCCCTTTGTGCCAAAATGAGGTGAGGCCGGTTTGACCTCACCTTTTTCGTATCAGGGATTCATCAACACTGATTGGGATGGGTAATCAGACGCCCAAGTCGCCGGAAGCGGTGCGATAAAGACATTTTCGGTTCTATTTTGAATGAACCGCCATTGGCCATCGTCGCATTTGCGAAACTTATTGTAGAGACGCGATGAGCGCAGCATGGCTTTCCCATCAGAAAAGAGCCACGGCTGCATATGTACCCAATTCCCTTCAGCGGTCATCGCATCTGGTGCAACGCGGATTTGTTCTGAGGTCAGGTAGTGACAATTCAGGATAAGCTGCGGGTCTGTTTTGCCACCCCAGAAATTTTGGAAATGCGCTTTGATCGCATCCCATCCTTCAGCGCGGCCAAACTGTCCGTCATAATATTCGCCAACCCCTTCCCAGACAGCCTCTGGCGCAAAAAGCTCCATGATGCGATCGATCCTGTCGGCATCATCATTTGATCCGAATTCCGGGTTGGGCGTGTCACACAAAAACATGTAGCGCGCCTGTATCCGGCGCACCTCAGCCTCAGCTTCGAGAACAGCGATTCGTGCTTCAAGAGCTGAAAATTGGTCATCCGTCATATTGTGCATCCTTATCCTGCGGCATTTTTCATCTTTCCGCTTTAGCCATGCTCAATTCCAAAGTTTATTTCAATATTCACGTGAATAATCTTGACCGAAATCCGACATACGGGAATATTACTGTAACAAGCGCACAAAAATCGCTCAACAAGCCACAGGGAAAACATGACTGTAGCCGAACAGAATAACTGCGCATTGGCGCATACTCTCGATATGGGCGGCGACGGCCTGAGAGTGGCGATCAAAGACTGTATCGACATCAAGGATATGGTCAGCGCCTGTGGGTCTGCCGCACTCATAGACAGTGCGCCAGCGACGGAAAACGCCGTGGTCGTTGACAGTGTCTTATCGAATGGCTGCAAGATCATCGGCAAGGCCAACATGCATGAACTGGCCTATGGGATGACCGGTGTGAACACCACGTTCGGCACCCCCGTGAACCCGCATTGGCCCGATCGTATCCCCGGCGGTTCCTCCTCTGGCTCCGCGGTGGCAGTCGCCGCAGGATTATGTGATTTTGCCATCGGCACCGACACGGGCGGCTCCGTGCGCCAACCCGCGATCTGTTGTGGCGTCTATGGCATCAAACCCACCTTTGGCCGCGTCAGCCGGGACGGTTGTCACCCCAAAGACAGCTCTTTGGATTGCGTTGGTGTTCTTGCCCGCACTGCCGAAATGCTGGTCAAAGGAATGGAGGCGATTGATCCAACCTTTGAACGCCAAACATTGACGAAAGCGCCGCGCCTCGCCCGTGTCAAAAGCAATGTCGAAAAGAAACTGGGCGATGCGCTGGTCTATGCCTTGATGGAAGGCTTGCCAGATGCCGCCTATGTGAAATTGCCCCATATGGAGGCCGCGTTCGAAGCAGGCATGACGGTGATCGGCGTCGAAGCGGCCGTCGCTTACGGCCCGCTTGTGGATGCTGGGAAACCCTTGGGCGCGGATATCCGAACCCGTCTGATCAATGCCCGCAAAATCACGGATGAAAGCCTTGGCGCCGCCGAAGACATCCGCACGACATTCACCAACGAAGTGGATGCCATATTCGAAGACTATGACGTGTTGGTCACCCCTGCCCTTCCCATCATTCCCCCGACACTGGCCGAGGCCAAAGACCCCGCAACGGTTTTGCCCCTGACCAAACTGTTGCGCCCCTTCAATCTAAGCGGGCACCCCGCGATCGTCCTGCCGATCCCGGTCGGACCAGATCACCTCCCCGCAGGTATCCAAATCATCGGGCGCAAAGGCGAGGACGCGTTTCTCTGTGCGATTGCCGTGTGGCTCACCAAGACCCTGACTGCATTCCAACCGGAGGACAAATCATGACCGCTGATGCAGCGCTGGCTGAACAGCCGCTAACCAAAGACGAGGTACTCGCCAGCATCCGCGCCCGCGCGACCGAATTTCAAAACCTGCGCCACATTCCGCAAGATGTCGTTGATCAGTTCAAAGCCCTGGGCGTCTACCGGGCCTTTGTACCCGCCCGTTTCGGCGGCGATGAAATAAGCCCCGCCGCGTTTTGCCGCCTGATCGAAGACATTTCTGCCGCAGATGCATCCGCCGGATGGGTCGCAAGTTTTGGTGTTTCCGCCACATATCTGAGCACCTTGCCAACCGACACCTATGCCGAAATTTTCGGCAAGAACCCGGACACGGTGTTCGCAGGCGCCATGTTCCCGCCGCAACCGGCCAAAACCGTTGCCGGTGGCTATGAAGTCACCGGGCAATGGCCATGGGGGTCTGGCATCATGGGCGCGGATCTGGCAGGCGCCGGCATCAAGGTCGAAGATCAAAACACCAAACTCCCGCTCATTGCGATCATGCCAAAGGCAAAGGTCGAGGTTGTCGACACGTGGAAAACCCTTGGCCTGCGTGCCACAGGCTCTCATGACATCAAGGTAGACCGTGTTGTTGTACCGCGCGAATGGACCTTTATTCGGGGGTCCAAACCGACGATGGACGATCGTATCTTCCGCTATCCGTCTATGGCACTCGCCTCGCAAGTTTTGGCCGTCGTCGCCTTGGGCGCGGCACGCGCGGCGCTTGATTTCCTGCACAACAGTGGCTCGCGCCAATCCGTGACCGGCGCACCGAAGCCGGGCGCAAGACCCTATTTGCAGACCGAATATGCCAAAGCGCGTGGCATGTATTTGGGCGCGCAAGCCCTGTTCTACGACACCTTGGACGAAGCCTACGCGGAACTCGAACACCAAGAGACGGTCAGCCGCGACACCCATATTCGCTTGCGCCTTGTCGCCTCAAAAGCCGCAAAAGACGGGGCCGAAGCAGCGCGTATGGCCTTTGCCCTCGGCGGCTCTGCCGCGATCAACGAAGGCCATCCCCTTGGCCGTTACATGCTTGATGCCGCTGGCGTCGCGCAACACGCCTTCCTCAGCGAAGGCACATGGACCGGTGCAGGCGCCGCCATGTTCGATGAACCCACCATGCCCGGCTACCCATAAGGAACATTCCGATGACCGATAAAGCATCCCTGCGCACCTTGCTGTGTTTCAACAATCACCCGACTTTCTTCTCTCTTCCCTTCGATCAAATCGGCCCGGTGTGGAAAGCCACCCAAGAACTGATGATGGGGATCGATCAGATGGACGGCGTCCAAATCGTCGGCACCTTTGACGACGATCAGACCATGGTTGGGGCCAGCCAGGGTTTTCCCTACACATGGTATATTCTCGCGGACTTCCCGGATCGCGAGGCGGTTCAGGCCGCTTGCAACCTGCTGCGCACCATCGTCGTGGGCGAAGCCAATGATCGCCTTTGGAAATACATGACGGTTGAGGCCCGCATGGGCCGCGCCCTCGAAATCCCCACCGAAATTCTTTAATTTAAGGGAACAGACACATGTCTCTTGATACGCCAAAATTCAGCGATTTGGACGCGCTCTACGATGTGGAAAACGCCAAGGTCGCAACTGAAATGTACGAAGATCCAGAACTCTTCAAAGAAGAAATGGATCGGATTTTCAAAAAGACCTGGGTCTGGGTCGCGCATGAAAGCGAATTCCCCGACAAAGGCTCTTTCAAACTGTCCCAAGTCGGCCTTGATCCGGTCATTGTGGTGCGTGACCGCAAGGGCAAAATCCACTGTATGGTGAACCGCTGCCGCCACCGCGCCGCCACTGTATGCGAAGTGAAAAAAGGCAAAACGTCATCGTTCCAGTGCCCCTATCACGGCTGGGGCTACGGGTTGGACGGATCGTTGCGTGCGGTGCCCTACCCCGAACAATATGGCGATGACTTTGACAAGTCCCAGCATGGATTGTTGAAGCTTCGCACCGAATCCCATGAAGGCATGGTCTTTGCGACCTTCAACGAAGACGCCGAACCGCTTGTGGATTTCTTGGGGCCTGAAGTTTGCCGCTACATGACCTTGTTCATGAAACAAGGCGGCGGGTTCCCGGTGAAGGTTCTGGGCGAGCACCAGTTCCAAGTTCCGATGAACTGGAAAGTGCAGCTGGAAAACACCACCGACGCCTACCATTTTCCCATCGTGCATAAATCTTTCATGCAAACGCTCGATGAAAAAACCGAAGACCTCTTTGACTTCATGGAAAAAAATGAAGGCTGGGTCGAAGATCTGGGCAACGGACATTCCATATTGATGATGATGCCGTCACGCGCAGATCTGGATGAGCGTCTCGACGATCCGATCGAACCTCGGTTCGAATGGCTCGCCGAAGAGATCCGCAAAGAAGGCTATAGCGAAGAGCAGGTCAAAAAGATCGTGCTCGCCGTGGGTGGACCAGGGTTCAACATGAACCTGTTCCCCAACGTGTCCTTCTCTTTGTCGTTCTTCCGCGTGTTGACGCCGATTGCCGTGGACAAAACCGATATTCGTCACATGGCATTGGGCATGGATGGTGGACCAGCGATTGCCAACCAAACCCGCCTGCGCCTGCATGAGCATTTTCAAGGACCGATGGGCTTTGGCTCGCCGGATGATGCCGAAGTCTGGGAACGGGTGCAACGCGGCACGCGAGGCGGCGAAGAGCTTCCGATCCTCGTCAATCGCGGCATTGTCGACGAAAAACCCGGCGTGACGGGCCCACGTGGTCATGTGAGTTCCGAAACAGGAATGCGCGCTGCCTATAAAATGTGGAAGCACATGATGGAAATGGAGGCCTGAACCATGACCGAGATGAGCAAAATCGACACCAAGGCCCTCTTGGCGGATGTGACCGAATTCCTCTGGCAGGAAGCGGATATCCTTGATCGCAAAGACTATGACGCGTGGATTGATCTGTGGCTGGAAGAAGGTCTTTACATCCTTCCCATCGGCGACGGTGAAGATTACGAAAACCAGCTTAACCTATGCCATGACAACGATAAAATGCGCCGCATGCGCGTTGACCGCTTCAAACGTGGCTTCTCGATCTCGTCTGCCCCCGCAGCGGATACCGTGCGCACAGTCAGCCGGATCGTGATCGAAAGCGCCGAGGGCGATATCATCAAAGTCCGCGCCGCCGAGCATCTGATCGAGAACAAATTCGGGCGTCAGCGCATGTGGGCCGCGAACCTGTATTACACGCTTCAGAAAACCGAAGACGGCTTCAAACTGGACCGCAAAATCGCAAAAATTCTCAACTCCGACGGGATGCTGAATTCGTTCAGCTATTTGTTCTAATGGCGACACCTCTTCCAGAAAAAATACAAACCGCTGTGGTCACGGGCGGCGCCCGTGGCTTTGGGGCCGAGGTCTGCCGTGCGCTTCACAAGGACGGCTTTCGGGTGATCATCACAGATGTTGATCCGGGCACCGAAGCGGCCGCGCTTGCCTCTGAACTTGATCTTTCGGGCGATACCGGCATGACCGCAACGCTTGATGTGTCCAAGCCCGAAGACTGGCAGCGTGTCCTGGACGAATGCGTGACGCGCTATGGTTCGGTCGAGGTGTTGGTCAACAACGCAGCCCGCACCAAGGCCCAGCCCGTGATGGACATTGATCCGTCTGAATTCAACGACATCATGGCCATCAATGCCGGTGGCACTTTCGCGGGTTGCCAAATCTTTGGACGCCATTTCAAAGAACGGGAATATGGCCGGATCGTCAACATGGCGTCCCTTGCGGGTCAAAACGGTGGAACCGCAACCGGCGCGCATTATGCCGCCTCCAAAGGGGCGATCCTGACGCTGACCAAAATCTTTGCCCGCGATCTCGCGCCCTTCAACATCACCTGCAACGCCATCGCCCCCGGTCCGATGGATACGCCCATGGTGCGCGATGTTTTGGGCGACAATATTGACAAGGCCATTGCCAATATCCCGGTTGGGCGTTTGGGCGATCCTGTCATGGTCGCGGAATTGGTCGCCATGCTCGCATCCCCCCGCTCTGCTTTCGTCAATGGCGCCTGTTGGGACGTCAATGGCGGGCTGTATATGCGCTGAGGCCTATTAAGATGACAAACACACAAACATACACGGTTTCCAGCCGTATTGATGACCGTGGCGATATCGCCCGCATCCGTTTTTCCCCTAAAAGCGGCGGTCAAATCATTCCCTTTACGGCGGGTGCCCATATCGACATCTATCTTCCCGATGTCGATCTTTGGCGGCAATATTCGCTCTGCTCTGACCCTGCCGAAACTGGATTTTACGAAATCGGCGTTCTCAAAGACCCGAACTCGCGGGGCGGCTCTACGGCGGTGCATCGCCTCGCCACCGAAGGGGCAGAGTTCAAGGTAGAAGGCCCGCGCAATCACTTTCCGCTTGATGAAACCGCGACGCAAACCGTGCTTTTGGGCGGCGGCATCGGGGTCACTCCGATGATTGCCATGGCCAAGCGCCTTCATGCTTTGGGCAAAGATTTTGTCCTGCACTATTGTACGCGCTCCGAAGAAGTGACCGCGTTCAAAGACGACCTTGATGGCTCTGACTTTGCCGACAAAATCGTCTATCACTTTGATGATCAAGATGACAGCCAACGGCTCGACTTGGCCCAGGACCTTCCAGCCCCGGATCCCGACACCCATCTCTATGTTTGCGGCCCGCAAGGGTTCATGGATTGGGTCATCGGGGCGGCCGAAGGCGCAGGCCACGTCCCCGCGAACGTACACCGCGAATACTTCTCCGCAGAGGTGGAATTGTCCGGCGACAGTTTTGAGGTGGAATGTGCCCAAAGCGGCATCACAGTCACCATCGGTCCGAATGACACAATCGCCAAGGCCCTCGCAAAAGAGGGCCTAAAAATTGACGTGAAATGCGAAGAAGGTGTCTGCGGCACCTGCATCACAGATGTGTTGAGCGGCGAAATCGATCATCGCGATCAGTTCCTCACCGAGGATGAGCGCGAAGACGGCGATCAACTTTGTGCCTGTTGTTCGCGCGGCAAGGGCAAATTGGTTCTGGATATTTGAGGAGAACACCGATGGAACTCACTCCGAACCAGATCGCCTTTCGCGAAGGCATGAGCCGCATGGGGGCTGCCGTCAATCTGATCACCTCTGACGGGATCTCAGGGACACATGGGATTGTGGCCTCTGCGGTTTGTTCGGTGACAGACACGCCGCCCACCCTTCTGGTCTGCGTCAACCGCAACGCATTTGTCCATGACAAGTTTCTCGAAAACGGGGTGCTCTGTGTGAATGTCCTAGCCGCCCATCACCAAGACCTGTGCCGGGTCTTTGCCCGCTATGTCGAGGGCGTAGACCGCTTTTCCTATGGCGATTGGCTGACCCTCAGCACGGGGTCTCCTGTGCTCAGTGATGCCAATGTCGCCTTCGATTGTCGGATCGGTTCGGTGTTGGAACAGGGGTCACATTCGGTGATGTTCTGCGAAATCAAAGCCGTTCACTTGCCCGAGAAACCGGATCGCGGCCTTGTCTATTTCAGTCGCGATTATCACCACTTGGAAACCGGAAAATCACAGGCCGGTTTTCCGCCCACGCCAAAAGAAGCATGACAGGGCTGCCGCCCCTCACACCCCTTATCAGATTCAGCTTCAAAATCAGACAGAGCCTATGACAGAGCGCGTGTTTTTTAACCAAATGCGACTGCAACGCGGTGGAATCGAACTGGATCAGGGAAATTTACGTAAACTTTCTTGACCCAATTCCGACTTGCGGTAGTTTTACCGTAATAAGATCGCGAAGGAATAGGAAAGAAACCACAAGGCTTGGCACCACAAGAGCTGACCCATCTCACTTGAACACGGGGAAAAAACCAAGCTCAAAATCGGGCAGTCCCCTCGTTCGACCCCTTAGCCCAACAACCAGATAACAACTTGAAACAGGCACCAGAAAAACGGTGCACCAATGCTGCAACAGGGAAACGCACAATGAAAAAACTCCTCTCAACCGTCGCCGCGACCATGATTTTGTCCGGCGTGGCCAACGCCGAAACCACTTTGACAGTGGCCAATTGGCTGCCCCCGTCTCACCCATTGGTTTCCGAGGTCATCGTCCCGATGACGGAACAGATCAAAGAGGCCACAGCAGGCGAAGTGGTCGCAAATATTCTGCCCGCCCCCCTCGGGCCGCCACCCGCGCATTTTGACTTTGCCGTCAACGGCGTCGCGGACATCACTTTCGGCGTGCAAGGCTACACAGCAGGCCGTTTCAAAACCACAAACATCGCGGAAATCCCGTTTCTAGGCGACAGTGCAGAGGCAATTTCGGTCGCCTATTGGCGGACCTTTGAGGCTATGCTCAAAGACGCGGGCGAATATGACGATGTCAAAGTTTTGGGGGTCTTCACCCACGGTCCCGGCGAAATTTTCCTGAAAAAAGGCGACGCGAGTGCGGTTGATCTGTTGGATGGCAAAAAACTGCGTGTCGGCGGGGGCATCGTTCACGAAGTCGCCTCCACCTTGGGTGCCGTTCCCGTAGAGGGCCCCTCGTCCAAGGCTTATGAACTTCTGAGCCAAGGCGTCGCGGACGGCATTCTCTTCCCCTATGAATCTGTCAGCTTCTTCAAACTTATCCCGCAGCTCAGCGTCGGCGTTTCCGTGCCAGGCGGCCTTTACAACACATCCTTCTATATCGTGATGAACAAAGCGAAATGGGACAGCCTGACGCCCGAACAACAAACTGCGATCGACAGTGTCACCGGCGAAGCGCTGGCCCGCATGGCGGGTCAGATGTGGGATCGCGTAGACGCGGCGGGACTTGAAGCGATGGCTGGGCAAACCACCGTCACCCCCGCCACGGAGGAACAGGTCACCGCGTGGACCGAAGCGTTGCAGCCGGTCGTGGACGCAAAACTCGCCGAGGTTTCCGAAACGGGCGTAGACGGGGCTGCGGCTCTTGCAATGCTCAAAGCTGAAATCGCTGCAGTTGCCGCGGAACAATGACCAAGACCATTGACACGGGTGTTCGGGAGGGGGGCACAGGCGCCTCTCCCGCGCATCACCTGACGCGGTCTGGAATCTTTCTGGGCAGTATCGGGGGCGTTCTTTTGCTCGCCATGATGGGACTTACCGTCTGCGATGTGATCGGGCGCTATCTGTTCAACTCCCCGATCAAAGGCGCGAGTGAATTGACTGAAATCCTGCTATGTGCCGTGATTTTTGTTGGACTTGGGGCCGTCTCCTTGGCGGAAGATCACGTGACCGTCGATCTTTTGACCGAAAAGATGCCGCTGGCTGTGCAGCCGTTGCGGCAGGCCGTCACCGGGGTCTTGAGCGGCGCCATCCTTGTCGTGATCTCATGGCGGCTTTGGATCTATGCGGACCAGATCGGCGGCTATGGCGGCTCGACGACCAATCTCAGCATTCCCATCGCGCCTCTCGGCTATTTCTGCGCCATCTGCGCATTTATCGGCGGTGTGATCACCGCTTTTCTGCCCCTCGAACGTTTCATCAAACGTTTGAAGCAATAAGGGACAAGACACATGGAACATTGGCCTATTGGAATGGCTGTTCTGGCCTTTCTGTTGTTCATGGGCATGCCCATTGCCTTTGCTCTTACAGGCGTCGGCTTGGTCGGCGTGGTGTCCATTATCGGCTGGTCCCCCTCGTTGGCATTGCTTGGATCGGTCTTTTTCGACAACGGGCGCGATTACACACTCTCTGTCCTGCCGCTCTTTCTGTTGATGGGGAACTTTGTGGTGCAATCCGGGATCGCAGCAGAGCTTTATGCCTCTGCCTATGCTTGGTTGCGCCATCGCAAGGGCGGATTGGCGACCGCGACAGTGGTGGCCTGTGGTGCGTTCTCGTCAGTTTGTGGCTCATCGCTTGCAACGGCGGCCACCATGACCAAAATTGCGCTGCCCTCCATGCGGCGCTATGGCTACCCGGATCAGCTTTCGACCGCATCGATTGCTGCGGGCGGCACGTTGGGTATTTTGATCCCTCCTTCCGTGATCCTTGTGTTCTATGGCATCCTCACCCAACAAGACATCGGGCGGCTGTTCCTTGCCGGCCTGATCCCCGGCGTGATCGGTATCATCGGTTACTCTATCGCGGTGCGCTTGTCGCTTAGGTTTCAAGGAATCGATCTGCCGACAGAACCAAAATTGCCGCTCTTGGATCGTATTCGGGCGCTCAAAGGGACGTCGGGCGCCTTGGCTCTGTTCACCTTTGTCATGGGCGGGATTTACCTTGGTGTCTTTACGCCGACCGAAAGTGCGGGCATGGGCGCAGGCGGGGCCTTTCTTTTGGTGATCCTGAAACGCCAGTTTTCCATCGAAGCAACGCTGTCCGTGCTGTTCGACACGATGAAAACCACGGCAATGATGTTTTTCATCCTCTTTGGCGCGCTGACCTTCACCAATTACGTGAACATGTCTGGCATGACCAATGACATTCAGACCCTGATCACCGGACTGACCAGTAGCCCGATGGGGTTCATCCTGATCGTGTTCTGCATCTACCTCCTGCTCGGTTGTGTCTTGGAAAGCCTGTCGATGATCATGCTCACCGTGCCTGTGTTTTATCCGATCGCGGCCGACCTTGGGATTGATCTGATCTGGTTCGGCATCTTTGTCGTGATGGTGACGGAAATATCCTACATTACCCCGCCCGTCGGGATGAATGTTTTTGTCCTGCGCTCTGTGGTGCCGGATGTCCGGCTCAGCACGATTTTCAAAGGCCTTGTGCCCTTCGTCACGATGGATGTGCTCCGCGTGGGTCTTTTGACGGCAGCACCCGTTCTCGTGCTGATCCTCACCTAACAACCGCAAAAGAGAGACCCAGAGAGACAATGACAACCTCTTATAAAATTGGTGTGATCGGTGCCGGCAATATCGGCACCGCTATGGCCGCGCTGGTGTCGCAATCGGGTGCGGATGTCTGGCTCACAGCGCGCGGTGCGCGGCTGGGTCAAATCACGCAGGACGGCGTCCATTTGGATGATCGGGGCACTGTAATCTCTGCCCGCCCGAAAACCTGTGACCACCTCAAAGCCCCCATGGACGCGCTGTTTGTCTGTGTGAAATCCCAAAGCCTTGCCTCAGCGCTTCACCTGAACCGGGCGGCGATCACGCCGGACACATTAGTGATCCCGATGGTGAACGGCTTGCCGTTTTGGTTCTACGCCGATGAGACCGGGCTTGGCGCGGTACCGCTGCTAGATCCCGACGGCGATTTGGCGCGGATTTTAACCCCGCAACAGGTGCTTGGTGCCGTGCTATTGATGACCGTTCAGATGGATGACGCAGGTCTGGCAAAATCGTCCAACACCCCGACCCTGAGTCTTGGCGCGGTATGCGAGGGCGTCGATGCCGACAAAGTGGGTCAGTTGATCTCTCTTTTGAACTGCGGCGGAGTACGGACAGAGTTTGATCGGGATATCCGGCAAAAAGTTCTTGTTAAACTGTTGGCGAATTTCGCAACCAATCCGCTCTCCGCACTGACTGGTGCGATGCTTGATGAGCTTGGCCAAACCCCCGCCCTTCGCGACATTTCCACAGCGCTTGCGGATGAGTTCCGGGACTGGGCCAGCAGCGAAGGTTATGAGCTTCCGCCAAATGCGTGGCTCGTGGATTTGTTGATTGATGCAGGGGCTTTCCCGACATCAATGTTACAGGATGCTTTGGCCGGCAAGCCTCTTGAACTTGATGCGATTTGCCTTGCCCCGATGGAACTCGCCAAGGCGAAAGGCACCCCTATGCCCACCTTGGGCGGGCTTTTGGATCTTCTAAACACGGCCACGTCACTCCCCGCAAGAAAAGCTCAGGTGCCCGACATGATCCAAACCCTGCGCCTCTCACAAACCGCCTGAAAGGACAACTCGATGAACAGCCAAACGCCCACGATCACCCCACCGATGGCGGGGATGACCGAAGCCGACCTTCGCGTGCAGCTTGCAGATTTCTACCATCTGGTGAGTTACCTTGGTTGGACAGAATTGATTTTCAACCATATTTCTGTCCGCCTCCCCGGTGAAGACCATGCCTATCTCGTCAACCCGATGGGATTGCATTATGATGAGGTGACGCCCGAAAATCTTCTGGTTGTCGGGGTGGATGGCAAGCTGTTGCGCGACAGTGCCTATAAACCAAATCCGGCGGGGTTTGCCCTTCACGGCGTGATCCATGAACACCGTCCAGATGTTGGCTGTGTCGCGCATACGCACACGACCCCAATCTCAGCAATGACAATGAAGGGGTTCGACATTGATCATGACAATTTTTATGGCGCACAGCTTTACGGGCGCGTTGCCTATCACACATTCGAAGGCATCACGATTTACGATGAAGAACGCGGGCGCATTCTTGAATCCCTGAAGGGCAAACATGTATTGGTGCTGCGCAATCACGGGATTGCTGTGTGCGAGGCCGATATTCCTCTCACCTTTTTCCTGTTGTGGACCGTACAACGCGCCGCCGAAATTCAATGTGCCGCAAGCGCAATTCCAGGCCCAAACAACGCCCTGACCGAAGACATCAAACAGAAATGCGCCGATGACGCACAACGCCTGAAAGACAACGCTTCCTTTGCCACATTGTTGTTTGACGCGATGATCCGCAAGATGAAGCGCGACCGCCCGGAATTCGCCTGACTGTTGGCTCAGACAAACAGGGCGGCTTTCTCGCGGCCCTGTTTGTCATGCCCATCCGGCACAATGCTGATCCAGTTTAGCCCCCGTGCAAGACTGCGGCGCCAATTAGCGTCGATGTCGCGGATCGCGACAGCCAAAGACGATTGCGCTATGCGTCGATAAATCACGTCACTTTTCACATTCTATTCCATTACAAACCTCACTAAACTTCGCGCGAATACGTGATTTGGAGACACCTAGCAGTGACAGTGAAGCAGGATAGCCCTAAAAAATTCAAAGAAAATTGGCCTTTTTTCTGGGTGAGCCAAATCAACGCCGCTTATGCCAATGCCCTTGAGCGGCGGATCAAATCCTATGGCATAGATATGCCCCGTTGGCGCGCCATGATGAGCCTTTACGAAGATCAGTACCTTTCCGTTTCCGAGATCGCAGAGTTTTCCGCTCAGAAACTCAACACAACCACGAAAGTAGTGCAGCGCATGATGAGTGACGGTCTGGTCTCGACCAGAGTGCGTCCAAATGACGGTCGCGTCACAGAAGTGTGCCTCACGAATAAGGGCGAAAAGCTACGCAAAGAAGCCTTTACTGAAGCACAAGTCATCTTTCAAAATACATTCGAACAGTTCTCGGAAGCAGACCTTGCAGCTTTGAACACCACACTGTCGAAACTCCATGCAAGGCTCAAAAAACTCTAATCCCCAGAGCAGAGTTGACTGGGGAAATCTGAACAGCCGGGATAAGTGGGTTTTCCGCGCTACAGCGGCATGATGCTGCAAGCAAGGAAAAGACACCACGCCGGAACCATAGCCCGGCATTCAAGGCAAAAGTGGCAACCTGACCCGAAGCGGAAAACCACTTGGAAAATGCCCGAAACCTACTCAGACAAACCGCCTCCTTCACCAAGCCGTTCGCGACAAGTTTGATGTCAAAAAAAATTCACATATCGCACCTATAGACAAACAACAATTTGACTGCCTTAGTAGGCTCAGATTTACAGCTAAAATCAGGAATTTGACATGAAACTCGGACTCATCGCTACATCCGCGCTGATCGCAGCCCTTTCAACAACTGCCGTTTCCGCAGAAACGCTCCGTCTTTTGACATGGGGCGGTTATGCACCAGAAGACGTGATTGCAATCTTTGAGAAAGAAACGGGCCACACCGTTGAAGTCACGACCTCGAACAACGAAGAAATGATCGCAAAGCTGCGCGCCACCAATGGGGGCGGTTTTGATCTGGCACAGCCAAGCCAAGACCGGATCACCAGCGCGCAAGAAGAGTTCGGCATTTACAAGCCGATCGACATGTCCCGCGTAGACGCGGCCCAGTTCATTCCTTCGATGCTGGCTGCGACGGCCACCAACACAACCTTTGAAGGCGAAGTATTCGGCTTGCCGCATGTTTGGGGCACCAGCGGCTTGATTGTGAACACGGCCAAGGCGGCGCAGGTCACCGACTATGTTGATCTGTGTGACGACTCTGTTGCAGGCAATGTGTCTTATCGCCTCAAACGCCCGACGCTGATCGGCTTTGCCTTCTCGATGGGCCTTGATCCGTTTGCGGCCTATTCGGATGTGGATGCTTACCAAGGCGTGCTGGATCAGGTCGAAGCCAAGCTGACGGAATGTAAGCCAAACGTAAAAACTTACTGGGATGGCGGCGACGAAATCCAGAACCTGCTGCGCTCGGGTGAAGTGGTTGCGGCGATGGCATGGGACACAGGCGGCTGGCAGTTGAACGCTGACAACCCGGATATCACTTTCGTTGCACCAAAAGCGGGCGCATTGGGCTGGATTGACACGTTCGTTCTGCCATCCCGTGGCCGCGCGGATGATGCAGCCTACGACTGGATCAACTTTGTGATGCGTCCGGAAATCGCCTCCATGATTACCAACACCGCAGGAAACTTCACGGCGGCTGTTGGCGGAGATGCAGAGGTAAGCGCCGATCTTAAAGCGCGCTATCAGGGCAGCTTCGATCAAGCCGCAATTGATAACATCAAGTGGTACCCACCGGTTCCTGCGGGCCTTGAAACGTTGGAAGGTGCGACTCTGGACCGTATCAACGCAGCCAAGTAAGCTAGGTTGAATGAATGATGAAAGAAGGGCGCATTCACCGCGCCCTTCTTTACGACTGAACAAGGCCGAAAACCATGCCCTTCACCGCCGATCTTGTCTGCCGTGACCTGACCAAAGAATTTAAGGGGTTTCGTGCAGTTGACCATGTGAGCTTCGACGTTCCACAAGGATCGTTCTTTTCCATTCTCGGTCCTTCGGGTTGTGGCAAAACCACATTGTTGCGGATGATCGCGGGTTTCCAGTTTCCCACCAGTGGGGATCTGTTGATCAAAGGGAAATCAATGATTGATGTCGGGCCCAACAAGCGCCCCGTCTCTATGGTCTTCCAACATCTTGCGCTGTTCCCGATGATGGACATTGGCAAAAATATCGGCTTTGGCCTTCGTCAACGCGGCGTACCGGCAGCCGAGATCAAGCAACGGGTCGGACGGGTGCTGGAACGCGTCGGCCTACCGGGGATTGAAAACCGTCAGGTCAGCCAACTCTCAGGCGGGCAAAAGCAGCGGGTCGCGATTGCGCGTTGTATGGTGTTGGAACCTGATGTTTTGCTGCTGGATGAACCGCTCGGCGCGCTGGATCTCAAGCTGCGCGAACATATGAAAATCGAACTGAAAGCCTTGCAGGCAGAATTCAACACCACCTTTGTCTACATCACGCACGACCAATCAGAAGCTCTTGTGATGAGCGACAATATCGCCGTGATGAACAAAGGTAAATTTGACCAGATCGGCACCGCGAAAGAACTCTATTATGAACCCGCCAACGCTTTTGTCGCTGGATTTGTCGGCGATGCGAACCGGTTTGAAGGCAAGGTAACAGCGATAAATGACCGATTGGTCACAATCGTGACAGATGGCGGTATCACCCGTCAGGCCCAAGCCGCGGCAGAGTTGCCGATCGTGGGCCAACGCGCTCTGGCCTTCGTGCGTCCCGAAGCGATCCAGTTGTCAAAGACCGCATACGATTCTGCAACCCACCCGAACGCAAGCGCGCAAATTGTGGATAGCGTATTGTTCAACGGTGCGAATTCCGTCGTCCTCCTGCGCGATCCGCAATCAGGGGAAACGCTGCACGCGGGCTTGCCGCAGACGGGGGATTTCCTGGGACTGGGCAAGGGCGAAACCATCCATACCAACTGGCACGCCACGCAGGCGCGCTGCTTTGTGGCGGAGGGGCATTAAATGGTCACTGACCGCTCCAAGCTCGGGTTTTACCTGCTGATATCGCCGCTGTTGTTGTGGTTGGTGACTCTGATTATCCTGCCTCACATCGGCCTATTCGCTGTTTCGATGAGCGAAAAGGTGGGCGTGCGTGAATATGAGACGGGATTTGGCAACTACGCCGTGTTCTTTAACGAACCGCTGTACTGGCGCACCTTTGCACGCACGGCCCTCATGTCCATTTCCACAACGGTTTTAACGCTGCTGTTAGGGTTTCCAATTGCCTATTACATCGCCAAACTGACCCGTGGCCGAACCAAGACAACGCTGTTCCTCATGTGCTTGATCCCGTTCTGGGTCTCCGAACTTGTGCGCACATTCGGCTGGATGATCCTGTTGCGCGAAACGGGGATTTTGTCGAATTTCCTGCAATACATCGGAATTCTGGCAGAGCCGGTCGAGTTTTTGTATAACGACGCGGCCATCATGGTGGGCCTTGTCTATACGTCGATACTCTTCATGATTGTGCCACTCGTCACCACCTTGGACAGTCTGGACGACAGCCTGATCGAAGCGGGATATGATCTAGGTGGGTCGGGGTTTTCCATTCTGCGCGAGATCGTCATCCCTCATGCGATGCCCGGGATTGTTTCGGGGTGTATTGTGGTGTTCATGCTGTCACTTGGCAACTACCTGACGCCGATCTTGTTGGGTGGCAAAGACAGCCTGTGGTTTACCGGCCTGATCTATACCCAATTCATCACCCGCTTTAACTGGGAGCTTGGCTCGGCTTTCGGCTTCCTGCTTTTGGGCCTTTCCTCGGCGGTGGTTTTCCTTGGCCTCAAGCTATCGCGCCAATCGCTTTCAAACACGATGGGGCGTTAGCATGATCCCCACAGTCCCCCAATCATCCGCGATGAAATGGTCCTATCGGGCCTATGTTACGCTGTTTTTCATTTACCTCGCCTTGCCGCTGACGGTGGTCTGCGCCTTTGCATTTAACGACAGCCTGTTCCCTTCCCTCCCATGGGAAGGTTTCACATGGGCGTGGTTCTTTGGGAACGAGGCGCCCTTTATCGGGGTGTTTCACGAACGCTCCATCCTGCGCGCCATCGGCACATCCGCATTCGTTGCCTTCTGGGTATCCAGCCTGTCTGTGACCGTTGGCATCTGCAACGCCTTCTTGTTCGTGCGCCATGATTTCCGCGGCAAGGGTTTCCTCTATATCTTGATGCTATTGCCGCTGATCATCCCCGGGGTGATCCTCGGCATCTCGATCCTGGTATTCGCAAGCGCAGTCGCCAATACCCTAGAGGACGCCACGGGCCTGTGGTTTGATGGTTTGCGGCCCGGCCTGATCCTTGTGATCCTGGGGCAATTCTCCTTCATCACGACCTTTGCAACATTGGTCATTTCCGCGCGATTGCAGAAATTCGACCTCAGCCTCGAAGAAGCCGCGCTGAATCTTGGTGCAAGTAAATGGGGTGCGATCCGGCAGGTGACCTTGCCCTTCCTGCTGCCTGCTATTGTGGGGGCTGGCGTTGTTTCGATGCTGATGAGCTTTGAAAATTTCAATACAACCCTCATGCTGGTGGGCTCTGACGCGCCGCTGACGATTGCGATGTTCGATAAGCTTAAACTCGGCTCGACACCGGTACTGAATGCTGTGTCCCTATTGTTAATTGTCGGGTCGGCAGCCCTCGGGATACTCTCCCTGATTTTTCAGCGTGTGAAAGAATAGTTACCGCACGGACGATGCGGGCCCCCAAATGTCGGGGTAATCCCCCCATTTTCAAGGGGGTCCAGCCGCAGAATTCACGCGGCTATTTTCAATTTCATGTAGAGCTTCCAGGCGACGATGTAGCGGAAGTGTTCTGACACAATTGATACAATACCCGAAACCGCTTTGAAAAATTAGACTGACATCTATAACAAAACACCGCTTTACTGCACAGATCAAAGAAATGTCAGAGACATGCGGAACAGACGTTGGGTAAAGCGATATGAATATGACCCCCGACATGCAGACGCCATGCCCAATAATCCGTGAGGCGATGGATGCACTTGCCGAGGGCGTAGTTCTCTTTGATAAGGCACGTAACCTTGTGTTTGCAAATCATAGCTACGCTGAGATGCTAGGCTATCACAGCAACCAGCTAATGCCCGGCACACCTATGCAGGACATCATCAGCTCTGCGGTGGAAAATGGTCACATCAGGATCTTGCACGGTGCGCAGAAGGGTATTTCGACTTTTCTCGCTACTCTCGACACACTCGATAGCGCCAAAATCGAAATCCAAGTTTCGGACGGCACACAAAGAGAAATTACACTGACACGCCTGAGCGACGGCGGCATTGTTGGTAGCGTCAAGGATGTGACAAAGCAACAGACCACCGAAGCGCAGGCCCGCGACTTGCTGAACAAAGCCATCGACGCGGTCGACGTCGGGATTGCCCTCATTGATGATGATGAAACACTGGTTTTTGCCAATAGGAAGTTCACTGAAATCGCCGACCCAGCCGGGCAAATTCTGAGGCAAGGCATGCCCATCCGTGACACGTTTGAAAAGGCCGTCGCGTCTGACCTATTCCTTCTGCCTGACGGGATCTCTCCTACCGACATGCTGGAAGCTCTCGATACTCTGTTGCGCACAGCGGCCAAGGGTTTTTCTTTGACGAAGGTGAATGGTCGGGAAATTGTCGGGAAATTTTACGAGACAGTTCTGCAAGGCAGGTTGCTCACCTTGGAGGATGTCACAGACCAGCTGCGCGCAGAGCAACTATTTACCGACACGGTTGCCCGCCTGCCCGTTGGTGTCGCGATTGAGCAGGCCTCGGGTCAGCTGTCCCATTGCAACGATGCCTTTTCCGAACCTTTCGGGTATAGGGCCGACGACCTGCTGAAGCTCACTGATGCGCAACGCTTCAAGACCCTCGCACCAATGATCGCATCGATCTCGGGCGAGGATGTTGGTCGTCGTGGTGCCGAATTTTTTGCCGCGGCCATTCGCAGTCAACGCGAAACGCTCGCCCCCATGGAGATCTGTTTTAGAAACGGACGACACTACCTCGTCGAACGGGCTGTAACCGAGGGTGATGGCCGTGTCGTGGTCGTTACCGATACAACCGCTCTGAAGGAAGCCGAAGAAAGAAGCCTGCGAACTTTAAATGACACCATCCAATCACTCGAAGAAGGCCTCGCTGTCTTTGACAAGGACTCGAGATTTCTGCTCGGTAACAGGCAATGGCGGAAGCTGTTTTTTGATGACATCGCCCTTCCGCGCGAAGGTGAATTGCTGTCAGACCTTTGGGCAAGACTTATTGGCGCAGGGGTATTCTCATTACCCGAAAACATCACTGCGAACGCCTATCTGGAAACCTTGAACCATTTTTCCAGAGCGCATCAGATGAAAGAAACACTCCTCTTGCGCAACGGTAGAACGATTGTGGCATCCGTGCATGGCACAGAGCAAGAAGGCTATCTGCTCTCTTTTATGGATGTAACTGAACAGCGGCGCGCCGAATCCGAACAACGCGAAGCAGACCTGCTTCTGCGCAAGATCGTCGATGCCTGTCCGGCAAATTTTCTCGTCTCCCGCGTTGATGACGGAAAAATCATCTATTGCCCACCTCCGTCCCGTGAACGCTTCGGAAAAATTGAAAGCGCACTGAGTTTTTTTCTCACCCCGGACGACCGTCAAAACTATCTCGATGCACTGCTTCCGACAGGCTCGCTCGACGATTACCGTGTGCAGTTCCAACGCGCGGACGGCTCGATTATGCAGGGTCTGACGGCCGCGCGGGTCACTGAGTACAAGGGCGAACAGGTGATTGTCTCTTCAACGCGGGACATCTCGGATCTTTTGGCAATGCAGGAGGAATTGCAGCAACAGCGCGATGCGGCACATCAGACAGAAAAACTGTCGGCCTTGGGCGAGCTCCTGGCCGGGGTCGCGCATGAACTCAACAACCCGCTGTCCATTATCGTGGGCTACGCCCAGATGCTGTCGGGCCGGCTAGAGGACGAGGTTCTTGCAAAACGCGTTGACCGGATTGGCGAAGCGGCAGACCGCAGTGCTCGGATCGTCCGGGCCTTCCTTGCAATGGCGCGCCAGCGCCCGACGACTGTCGAGCCCTGTTCGCTTAATGACATAGCGCTGACGGCGCTTGATGTGGCAGGCTACGGCCTCCGAGCCATGGGCACGAACATCGAAATGCAACTCGACGACGAGTTGCCAGAGATATCCGGCGATCCGGACCTACTGGTACAAGTGTTCTCCAATCTCATCATAAATGCCGAACACGCACTAGCGCCACTTGGACAGTCGGGCTTACTGCTCATCCGCTCATTTTTCGACACTGAAAACAACCAGTCGGTGGTGGAAATCAGGGACAACGGACCCGGTATTCCCGAAGCAATACATGCGCGCGTTTTCGAGCCTTTTTTCACCACTAAGGATGTTGGCAAAGGGACCGGAATTGGACTGGCCTTCAGTCATAGGATCATCGTTGCACACGGTGGGCAGCTAGACCTTGAATCAAAGGAAGGCAAACAAACAAGCTTCTTCGTGCGCTTGGGCGTTCACGAGGAAAGAGACGTCATCGTGACAAGGGAACAAACAGAGGCGCCTGCTGCCACATCCTCGCGTGTGCTCGTCGTCGATGACGACGAAAGCGTAGGAGAATTGATTTGCGATATTCTTGAAGAATTGCACTGTGAGCCGGTTCTGGTTGCTGATGCGGCAACTGCGCTGGACCTTCTTGGCCATGAAACCTTTGATGTTGTTTTGAGCGATTTCAAGCTGCCGGGTATGAATGGTGCAGATTTCTACAAAGCAATCCAGCAGACCCTGCCACACTATGCCAACCGGGTTGGCATCGTCACAGGCGATACGCTTGACGAGGATGTCTTCCGTTTTCTCTCTGAAGTGCAAAGGCCGTACATCGAGAAGCCAATTCTGCGACAAGATCTATCCGACCTTCTGAAACGCCTCTCGGAATCGGGAAACGGGACATGACTGTGACTGTTGAATCAAAGAAGATCATGATCTGTGACGACGAACCTCACCTGCGGGAAATGCTTTCGGAATATCTCGGCGAAAGGGGATACCGCGTGGTCGAGGTGGAAAATGCCGACGCCATGCTCGCGACACTCGACCAGGCGGCTCCTGACGTCATCGTTCTTGATATAAATATGCCGGGGACCGACGGGCTGACAGCTTTGCGCACGATGCGTGTCACTTCGAAAGTCCCTGTCATCATGCTCTCGGCGGCGGGAGAAGTGATTGACCGGATCATCGGCCTCGAAATGGGCGCCGATGACTACGTCGCAAAACCTGTGGACCTGCGCGAACTGGAGGCACGTATCAAGTCGGCCTTGCGTCGAAAGGCGTACTCTGGAGAACCAGAGGTGCAGAAAGACCGGATGACCGGGGCGATCCCTTTTGGTGTCTGTCGGCTGGACCTCGACGGTGCGAAACTCTTTGGGGAAAACGGCGAAGAGATCGCCATTACTGCAATGGAATTCAGCTTGCTGCGGGTATTCGCGCAAAATCGCGGACGCGTGCTGAACCGTGACCAATTGTTGGAACAGGCCCATGATCGCGGATGGGAGCATTTCGACCGTTCAATCGATCTGCGCATTTCGCGGTTGCGCCGCAAGATCGAAATGAACCCCACCAAGCCGGAGACAATCCGCACGGTCCGCGGTCTGGGTTATATTTTCGACTGAACTGGTTTCACTCTGCACGACAAAGGAAGCGCGCCGGCTCTCTGGTCCGGCGCGCTTCCACACATCTGTCAGTTGAGGTGATCGCCAGACCACCTCGTTCTTTCTCAGATTATAAACAGGTCACTCTCGGCGAGATCGAGGTGACCGAGCAACGTGAGGGATAGATCCGCGTCAAGCCCACTGTCGTCACGCAAATAGACATTTGTGACCGCGCCATAGATATCGCTCTGGGTCTGTTCAAAATACGCTTCGGCAGCCTCAACGTTGGAAAATCCATCCTCTCCACGCCATTCAGTATGACCGAAACCTTGGAAGACCATCAGATCGCCACCACCCGCTCCAAAATCCGCGATGATGTCCGATGGTGCCGAATTGCCACCACTGTCACCAATATCAAAGTAGAAAACGTCAAAACCGCTGCCGCCCATTAGATAATCGCCGATCTCTCCCGCGGTATTTGTACCACCGTAGATGATGTCATTCCCGGCACCGCCGTGAATGTAGTCGTTCCCTTCATTGCCATAGAGGGAATCGTCGCCATCACCGCCAAGCATGTCATCGTCTCCCGTGCCGCCCTCCATGTTGTCGTTGCCAGTACCACCGTCCATCCTATCATTGCCTTGGTCACCCGACATAATGTCATTGCCGGTACCACCGTCCATTCTATCATTGCCTTGGTCACCCGACATCATGTCATTGCTTGAGCCGCCGTTGATACGGTCGTCACCTTGATCTCCGACCAAGACGTCGGCACCGGCACCGCCTTCCAGATGGTCGTTGCCCAACCCGCCTTGTAGCAAATCGTTTCCAACACCGCCGAACAACTGGTCTTCGCCATCGCCGCCAAGGATCGTGTCGCGCCCCTCGTCACCCCACATCAGGTCATTGCCATCGCCCCCCTCAATAAGGTCGTCTCCTTCACCACCACGGACCACATCGCGTCCCTCACCGCCTTTAACACGGTCATTTCCGTCTCCTGCTTTGATCATGTCATTGCCGAGACCGCCAAGCAGCACGTCGTTTCCGGTGCCACCGTCAATGGTATCGTTGCCGACATCGCCGGAGATGACATCATTGCCAGCCCCGCCGTAAAGCGCGTCATTTCCGCGCCCGGCAAGGATCAGGTCATTCCCTGCACCGCCGTAGGCTGTGTCGTTACCGTTGTAGAGATATATCTCGTCATCCCCGCCAAGCCCCAACGCCTTGTCGACGCCGTTTGTGCCCTGAAACGCGTCATCCCCATTCCAATCAACCCAGATATTGCCAGGTGTGATTTGCAGACCATTCGCGAAATATGGCATTAAAAAGTCAGGTACGGTGATATTGGCGTCGAAGCGCGCAAAAAAGTTGGCGTTGACTGAAACTGAAGGTGTTGCAACGTCGCCGCCGCGCACGAACCCCGGATCATCACCGCGACCGTCCGCTTCCTCGCTGTCACCTGACGGGATGTCTACGCGGATATCGGTCAACTCACTTTCAGGCTGACTGATAAGAACGCTGTCGGTCTCTTCCAACGTCAGTTGCGTGTCGCTCTCTCTCGATGCTTCCTTCTTTTCGTTCCAGGCTGATTTTCTTGAAAATGGCTTTAACAGTTTGAACGGCATTCTTCCGATCCTCTCACAAATTTTCCCACGCCGCACCACGGGTCTACTTTCGCACGGCCGTTGAGCTGGGTGTGGGACATCTATGGAGGAGCCGTGTTTCTCCAGAACTTCACAAGCAGCGAATTTTGTAACTGTTGTGTCTGTCCGTTCGTAAAAACGCGACGGTTTGAAAAAAATGATACACAACGGCAAAAAAACCATCGATGGCTGTCTGCGCGCCGTCAGGGATGATCGTGCGGCGGACCACAACCAAAGATAGATTCTGACGTGAGCCCCAAGTTCCCTCCAGCTTTGCGCGGATCACATCATATAATTCGTCCAATCGGTCGCGATTCATCCGGTCCCGCTCCTCGGCATCAGCAAAATCATCTGTTCCAAACCTCTTTCCTCATGCCGCGCATGCGGCATCGAAACCAACGAAACGCCGCCTTGGGGTCTCGAAAGGTTGAGGCCAACAATTGTTTTCCCTCGAAAACCAATTAAATCCGCGCTAATGACCTCGGCTAATGTCCGCATCGCAAGGAGAATGACATGCACAATGCCAAGCCCCTGCCCAGCTATCTGGTTCAGCGCTATCAAGGTTGGAAAGCCACCACCTACGCCGAAAACAAAACCTGGTATCGCCGTCTGGCGGAAGAAGGGCAAAGGCCGCGCGCGATGGTGATTTCCTGCTGCGATTCACGGGTACACGTGACGTCGATCTTCGGGGCCGATCAGGGCGAGTTTTTCATCCACCGCAACATTGCCAACCTGGTGCCGCCCTATGAACCCGATGGCGATCACCACGGCACTTCGGCGGCGGTGGAATACGCGGTGACCGCGCTCAAGGTCGCCCATATCGTGGTGATGGGGCATTCCGGCTGCGGGGGCGTCGAAGGCTGCCATGACATGTGTTCCGGCAAAGCCCCCGAACTGGAAGAAAAGTCGTCTTTCGTGGGCCGCTGGATGGACATCCTGCGCCCCGGTTATGAAAAAGTAAAAGACATCGCCGACGAATCCGAACGCAAACGCGCGCTGGAAAAACAGGCGGTGCTGACCTCGCTCGAAAACCTGATGAGCTTCCCCTTTGTCGCCTCCGCGGTCGAAACCGGGGATCTGTCGGTACACGGGGTCTGGAACGATATCGGCGACGGCAGTCTGGAACATTACCTGCCTACCGAAGACGGCTTCAAAGTGGTCTGAACCTGCCTGCTCAGCGCAGCAGCATATCCTTGGGCCATTGCATCTTGTGGCTCAACTCGATCCGGCGGCTGTCGCCCGGCGCGATGTCGAATTCCCATGCCAGGACCCCGGTCTTGCCATCGACATCCTTTTCGCTGGGCGTCGGTCGCGCTTGCCATGTGATCGTCAGATCCTCCTGTTCCGAATAGGGCACCCGGTCGACGATCCGCATCGGCCAACCCCGCCCGGTCAGGTTTTCCACCGCGATCCGCACCGTTTCGGTTTCTTCATTCGATTGACTCAGAATCCCGGCATCGCCTTCGTTGCGGGTCACCACCCGGTTGACCCTGACCCCTTCGATTGCGCCGAAAGGCAACGTCGCCTCGGCCCCCGCCGCGATCTTGTCGGTTGCCGTCGCGCCGACAAATTCCCCTTCCAAATACAGCTGCGTCACCCCAGTCGGCAGCAACAATTCGCCCGACCCGTTGACAAATTCCGCCACCAGATAAGCGGTTTCATCCCATTGCGGCGCGGCAACAGCCCGGATCGCGGCATCGAAATGCACATCGCCCAACGCGATCCGCACCCCATCCGCATCCGAAGCCACCGTCACCGGCTTGGGGTATCCATAATTATAGATCAGCCCGTGCAACGACACCGCGCGGGCCTCTTCCATCATCACCATAGGTTCGACCATTGGCGCACCGGCCAAGCTGTCGGCAGCCATCTTGGCGGCCGCACGATAAGGCTCGCCAATCCGGCGCAGCCAGGGTGTGACCTCGCCCGGCTGGAACCGTCCGCTCGGCGCACTGGTCGACAGGGTCAGCGCCACATCATCCCAGTTTTCGCCGGTCTGCTGCCACACCATCGCACCGCGCTGCAAATCGACACCGGGTGTATCGCCCAAGGTCAGATAGGCATCATTGACCGCTTCCCAACTGGCCTCGGCCGAATAATAGCTCAGCACCAGCTTGCCTGTTTGGGCCGCCCCGGCGCTGACCGACACCTCGACCAGATTGGTCGGCCCACCGCCGGTCTGTACCGCCTGCAACGCTTGCAACGCCTGCTCCAGATCCTGTTTCAATTCCGCGATGTCGCGGTCGATCCCGCGCGCCTCGGCTTCGGCTGCGATCACCGCGCGGCGGGCGGCAAGGGTTTCTTCTCCGACCATCCGCGCCACGTCGCGCAACGTGTCGGGCGCGGCCCCTTCCAACGCCTTGCCCTCGCCCAATTGCCGCAAAAACCCGATCCGCGTTTCGGCGGCTTCGCGTGCCAACCGCAGCCCTGCTGCGTCATCCTGCCGGCTGCGCAGCGCCTCCTCGCGCCGCTCGACCTCGGCACGGGCGGCCTTGATCGCCGCGCTGTCGCTGTCCCCGCGCGGCGGCACGAAACTGTCGCGCAGGCTGACCGATCCCATCCGCGCTCCTTCGACCTTGGCCCGCACCATGTCCAGCATCGCGGTGTGCGGCAGGTCCAGAACCCGCAACGTATGATCGCCCTCGGGCATGGAAAAATCCGCCACCCGGGTGATCTTGGCCCCTTGCGGATACACCGTGACATCGACAATCCGGCTGTCGACCCGGATCACATCGGCCAAGCCAAGACTTGGAAGAAAACAAAGGACAGCAACAAGAGGACGCATGAAATCGCTCCGTTCAAATGATCGTTTGCGCAACCCTTCCCCGTCGGCCCCGAAAAAACAAGAGGGCGCCCGAAAGGCGCCCTCTCAGATCTCGGTTTTGGGCGGATATCAGCCCTTTTTCAGAACCTCACGACCCAGCAATTCGGCGATCTGCACCGCGTTCAGCGCCGCGCCTTTTCGCAGGTTGTCGCTGACGCACCAGAAATTCAGACCGTTGTCGATAGTGCTGTCCT
The DNA here is from genome assembly GCF_001458355.1 of Thalassovita gelatinovora. GTDB lineage: Bacteria > Pseudomonadota > Alphaproteobacteria > Rhodobacterales > Rhodobacteraceae > Thalassobius > Thalassobius gelatinovorus. The sequence continues at coordinate 139,146 of NZ_CYSA01000016.1, forward strand.
GCCGCAACCGGCTGATGAAAGTGGCGTAATCACCAACGCATTCCACCGGGGTGACGTAACCGCCGTCTTCGCGCTTATCGATCACCATGATGCCGGGGCTTTCGCGCAGGATATCGCGGGCTTCATCTTCGTCCAGGAAATCCTCGAATTCGACATTGATCGATTCAGAATGGCCGACGAAAACCGGCACCCGGACACAGGTTGCCGTGACCTTGATCGACGTGTCGATGATCTTCTTGGTTTCGGCTACCATCTTCCATTCTTCCTTGGTCGATCCATCGTCCAGGAAAACATCAATATGCGGGATCACGTTGAAAGCGATCTGCTTGGGGTATACCGACGGCTCGACTTCCTGACCCGGCACATACATGCCTTTGGTCTGGTTCCACAGCTCGTCAATCGCTTCCTTGCCCGACCCGGACACCGACTGATAAGTCGACACCACCACGCGCTTGATCTTGGCGCGGTCATGCAGTGGTTTCAGCGCCACCACCATCTGCGCGGTCGAACAGTTCGGGTTGGCGATGATGTTCTTTTTGCCATAGCCATGCACCGCCTGCGGGTTCACTTCAGGCACGATCAGCGGCACATCGGGATCATAGCGATACAGCGACGAATTATCGATCACCACGCAACCGGCAGCGGCCGCTTTGGGCGCGTATTTCTTGGTCGCCTCCGACCCCACCGCGAACAAAGCCATGTCCCATCCGGTGAAATCGAATGTGTCCAGATCCTTGGTCTTAAGGGTCTTGTCGCCAAAGCTAACTTCTGTGCCAAGAGATTTGCGGCTTGCCAGCGCGACAATCTCATCGACGGGGAACTGGCGCTCGTCCAGGATGTTCAGCATTTCGCGGCCCACATTGCCCGTGGCACCGACTACAGCGACTTTATAGCCCATTTGGGACGTCTCCTTTCGTTAAGACGCCCCGGCACATACAGCACCGCCCCAAGGGATTAAAGGGGATTCGCGTCAATCGGTGCGGTCTTGACTCAGAAGATAGGGCAGCAACCCCAGCACCAGACAGACCGCAAATAACAGAAACAAGGCGCGATAGGGATCACTCGGCGACACAGCGTCAACCGACAGCGCCGAATGCAGCTTACCGGTGGCCACCTGAAACAGCCCGACACCACCAATGCCAAACAGATTCATCAAGGTAACCCCGCGCCCAACCAGATGCGGCGGAAAGAAACTGCGCCCATGCGCCATGAGGACCGGGAAACTGGCCCCGAAAAATCCAACCGCCGCAAACAGCAGCGCGGCCGTCCAATAGCTTTCCAACGGCAGCAGATAAAGCATGAACAGCACCACCGCCGCCATCGCGTTGCCGATCGCAATCACCCATTTTCGGGTACCCAACAGCCGGTCCAGCGGACCATAGGCGAACGTGCCCAGAATCATCGCCGCCCCCATCACCAAAGTGACCTTGCCGATCGCGGTGGCATCAAGTCCAAAGACCTGATCCATATACGGACCGACCCACACCCCGCGCAGCCCGCCCGCCGGGGCGTATTGCACGAACATCAACGGAAAGATTAGCCACATCGCCGGGATTTTCAGCAGGTCCAGAACCGATCCTTTTTGATCATGCGCCACCCGCTCGGGGTCTTTCACCACCACCAGAAGCCCCAGCGCCACCACCGCGCTCAAGGCGCCCAGGCCCAGCATCGTTGCGCGCCATCCCAGCGCCTCGGCCGCCATCGCCATCGGCAATGACCCGGCCAGATTGCCCAGACTGCCTGTGCCCAGCAGCACCGCCGCCAGCGTGGCAAACACCGCCGGGCTGTAGATCCGCGCAAAGATGTAATAGCTCGCCATCAGGACCGGCGAACAGCCCAGCCCGATCAACGCCATCGCCAACGCGATGTGAACCGGTTGCGTCGCCATCCCGAACATAACCGCCCCGCCCGCGCCACCGATCAGCAGCAAAACACCCGCTGTCCGCCGTGGCCCGATCCGGTCCAACGCCTCGCCCACCGGGATCTGCATCGCGGCAAAGGCCAGGAACCACAGTCCGGAAGCAAAGGCCAGATCCTCGGGACCGGCCCCGATATCAGCCTGCAACGCTGGCGTCAGCACCGCCAGAAACGACCGGTAGAACTGACTCAACACATACGCCACGCACAGCAGCACCAAACCCGACTTCATGGAAACCCCTCCTCCAAGGTCGCCCAGACTTGACCGAATCCCAAGCAAAGAGCAACCCGCCGAATTGAGACAGACCATTGAAACCAATGGGAACCTTGACACCTGCCGCCCGGCTGCCTTTCGCGCCGCGCGCCAGACGGGTCAGCAAATCCGGCTACTTGCCATCCCGCAACCGCCCGACCACGCCGGTCGGAAAGAAATAGACGCTCAGGATGAACAGGAGACCCAGCCAAAGCAGCCATCGGTCCGCGCTCAGCAAATCCGGCAGGATCGGCACGCCCTCGACCGCGCTGGATGCCGCGCCCATCAGCCCTTGCAGGTAATTCTGCGCCACCACGAACAGGGTCGCCCCGATCACCGCGCCATACATCGTCCCCATGCCCCCGATCACCACCATCAACAGGATATCGACCATGATCTCGAAGCTCAGCGCGGTATCAGGCCCGACATAGCGCAGCCAGATCGCATAAAGCGCCCCGGCCAGGGCCGCCACCGCCGCAGAAATGCAGGTCGCCGCCGTGCGATAGCTGATCACGCGATACCCCACCGCCTCGGCCCGGAAATCGTTTTCCCGGATCGCCTGCAACACGCGGCCAAACGGCGAATTCACGATCCGCAGCAACAGCAGGAACAGCACCAGCGCCCCGGTGAACACCACGTAATAGGCCAACAACCGGCCATTGGTCTTGACCCCTAAAATCTCGCCGCCAAAGGTCTCCTTGCCGAACCGGAACGCCGGGGTCAATTCGCGCGGGATCTTGTAGGTCAGCCCGTCTTCACCTCCGGTCAGCCCCGATAGCTGACTGACCAGTACCGCCACCGCCGACGCCACCGCCAGCGTGATCATGGCAAAGAATATCGCCCGCACCCGCAGGCTGAACAGCCCGATCAGGAACGCGATCAGCGCCGCCAGAATCGCCCCGCCCGAAGCCCCCACGATCAAAGCTCCAAAGCCGCGCTCCATATGGGTACAGGCCAAGGCAACACCATAGGCGCCCATGCCGAAAAACATCGTATGGGCAAAGCTGACGATGCCGCCATAGCCCAGGATCAGGTCATATGACGCCACCAGCAGGATAAAGACACAGATCCGCGCCGCGGTATCGACAGACCGCACACCGGGAAACAGGAACGGCGCAAAGGCCAGGCAAAACAGGATCGCCATCAGGATCACCGTCAACACCCGACTACGCGGCGCATCGCCGGAAAGAAGTTTCATCAGCATCTCATTTCGCCTTCACAACCGGTATCATGCCTTGCGGCCGCCACATCAGGATCGCCACCATCAGGCCGATATTGGAAATCAGCGCCGCCTTGGGTTCCAGAAACGCAACATAGTTCTGCAACAACCCGACCAGCAGCGCGCCGATGAAACAGCCCTCGACGCTGCCCAGCCCGCCAATGATCACCACGATGAAAATCAGGATCATCATCTGCTGGCCCATATGGGCGGTGATCACTTCCTGATACAGCCCCCACATCACCCCGCCCAGACCGGCCAGCGCCGACCCGGCCACGAAGACGCCGATGAAAACCAACCGCAGCCTGTATCCCAGCGCCTCGACCATTTCGCCGTTTTCCACCCCGGCGCGCACGATCAGCCCGATCTTGGTCCGCCGCAGCACGAAACGCATGGTCAGGAACAACGCCAACCCGACCGCCACCGCGACCAGCCGGTATTTTTCCAGCGCCGCGCCGGCAAAGGTCACCGCGCCCTTCAACGCCTCCGGCCGCAAGATATATATCTCTTCGGGCCCCCACAGCACGATGATCAGCTGCTCAACCACGATCAGCCCGCCCATGGTGACAAGGATCTGCTTGAGATGGGCCCCGTAAACCGGTTTCACGATCACCCGCTCGAACGCCCAGCCCAGCGCCCCGGTGGCCAACGCCGCCGCGATGATCGCCAGCAGCATCGCCAGCAGGTTCAAAAACAGGCTCGGTGCGGCGGTCATCCCGGCCAGCATCAGCAACACGCTGACCCCGACAAAGGCGCCAACCGAAATGAACACGCCATGGCCGAAATTGATCACGTCCATCAAGCCGAACACCAAAGTCATCCCCGACGCCATGATGAAAATCATCATCCCCATCGCCAACCCGCTTACCGTCAGCGTCAGCCAGCTCGACCCTGATGGGATCAATATCAGCCCGGTCAGCATCACCAGCGGCACCAGCAGCATCGGCAACCACGGCGCGATCCGCTCGGCCAGATTCGCCCGCGCCATCGTCGGCGCATGTTCGGGGGCCGCGCTCATGACCTTGCCCTTTTCATTGTTCCCAAAATACTCCCGCCCGAGGCGTCCCGCCCCGACCACATGCGCGAAACCGTCATTGATGCGCCTCCATGCTCAGCCCCATCAGCCGTTCCTGCAATTCCGCGCTGGCGGCCAGTTCCGCCATTGCGCCGCTCCAACTGACCCGGCCGTCATCCATCACCACGCAACTGTCACCCAGCGCCTTGGCGACACTGAAATTCTGCTCCACCAGCAGGATCGACGCGCCCTGTTGCTTCAACTCGCGCAAAGCGCGCGCCATGGTGGAAATGATCGCCGGGGCCAACCCCTTGGTCGGTTCGTCGATCAGGTATAGCTGGCGTTCCTCTACCATCGCGCGGGCGATCGACAACATCTGTTTCTGGCCGCCCGACAGGTTGCCGGCATGGCTTTTCCAGAACGTCTTCAACGGCGGAAACGCGGCAAAGATCCAATCCAGCCGACCCGCATCGATCGGCCCGGACACCGCCGCCAGAACCATGTTTTCCTCGACCGTCAGATCGCTGAAAATGCCCATGTTTTCAGGCACGAACCCGACGCCCATCCGGGCGATGGCCGGGGTCGGCAACGCAGCGATATCGCGCCCGTCGAACATCACCTTGCCCGCTTTGGCGCGCCAATGGCCCATGATGGTGCGCAAGGTGGTTGTCTTGCCCACCCCGTTGCGGCCCAGCAGCATCGTCACCTCGCCGCGCGGCACCTGCAAATCGACACCCTGCAAAATGTGATACTGGGCGATATCGGTATAGACGCCTTGCAGCGTCAGGATCGGATCAGACATTGTCCAGCTCCTTGCCCATATAGGCTTCCTGCACCACGTCGCTGGCCATCACCTCGGCCGGATCGCCATCGGCGGCCAGCGCCCCGTTATGCAAAACGATGATCCGGTCGGCCAGGGTGCGGATCACGTCCATCTTGTGTTCCACCAACAAGATGGTGCGGTCTTTTTCCGCCTTCAGCTCGGCAATCAGGTCCAGCACCACCGGTGCTTCATCCACGCTCATTCCGGCCGTGGGTTCGTCGAACATGTAAACCAGCGGCTCCAGCGCGATCAGCATCGCCACTTCCAGCTTGCGCTGATTGCCGTGGCTCAGCACCGAAACCGGTTCTTCGCACAGATCGTACAGCTTCACCTTGTCCAGAACCGCAACCGCGCGGTCGGTGATCTCGGCATGGCTGTCGGCCATCGAAAACAGGTTAAACCCCATCTTCGCCTTGGCCTGGATCACCAGCCGGACATTTTCCAGCACGCTGAGATTGGGAAACAGGTTGGTCAACTGGAACGCCCGCCCGATCCCCATGTCGCAGCGCTGCGACACCGACATCCGGGTGATATCGCGCCCGTTCAGATCGACCCGGCCTTCGCTGGATGGAATCTGGCCCGAAATCAGGTTGAAATAGGTGGTCTTACCGGCCCCGTTGGGCCCCACAATCGCGGTCAGTTCGCCGGTCTTGAACCCGCAACTGACGTGATCGACCGCAACATGACCGCCGAACCGGACAGTCAAGTCATGGGTTTGCAGAATAACCCTGCTCATAGTCTGATATCCTGTGGGATAAGATTTCCGCAGGGCAGCCCAAGGGCCACCCCGCGGACGGGAAAACCCGCTTATTTGTTGCGGATCGGGATCGGCAGATCGTCGATCGTCAACTCACGCACCAATTCGGGGATCGCCCAATCGACGCCATCTTCAACCTTGACCTTGAAGTGATACATCGACTGCAACGCCTGATGATCTTCGGCGCGGAACATCATCTTGCCCTTGGGCGTATCCCATTCCATGCCTTCCATCGCCGAAATCAGCGCTTCGGTATCGGTGCCACCGGCGGCCTTGATCGCCTCGACCACGGCAATCCCTGCCGACATGCCACCCGCGGTAAAGAAATCCGGCGGGGTGCCGAACCGTTCCTGATGGGTCTTCACCAACCAGTCGTTGATTTCGTTCTTGGGGTTTTCATAGTAGTAATAGGTCGCCCCTTCCATGCCGGGGAATTCCTTATACGCCGCCAGCGCCGCCAGAATGTTCCCCCCGGTGGCGATCTTGATGCCGAACCGCGACGGGTCCATTGCCTGAACCTTGCCCATCGGGTTGCCGCCACCGGCCCAGATCACGAACAGTTTCTTGTCGCCTTCGACGTCTTTCATTGCGTTGAAAATACGTTCTGCGGCGGCGGTGAAATCGGTGGTGTCGGTGGGGGCGTATTCTTCATGCACGATCTCGGTGCCGGTCCCCGCCAAGGCTTCCTTGAACGCGGCGATCCCGTCGCGGCCAAAGGCGTAATCCTGTGCCAGTGTGGCGATCTTCACGTTTTCACCGCCCAGCGCGATGGCGTTGGCCACGGCGTCTTGGGACGAATTGCGCCCGGTGCGGAAAATGTAACGGTTCCAGTTCGCGCCGGTGATTGAATCCGCAACCGCCGGTTCGACGATCAGGACTTTTTCATATTCTTCGGCCACCGGCAGCATCGCCAGCGCCACGCCAGAACTGACCGGCCCGACGGCCAGATCGACCTCGTCATCGCCATAGGCTTCTTCCAGCAGCGCCTTGCCGTTTTCCGGCTTCAACTGGGTATCTTTTTCGATCACGACGATCTTTTCGCCGTTGATTTCCATGCTGCCGCCGGTGGCATATTCCAGCCCCATCATCAGCCCGTCATGGCTTTGTTTGGCATAGGCTTCATAAGGGCCGGTTTTGCCATACACATGGGCGATCTTGATATCGGCCATGGCCCCGGACGCCAAGGCAATAGCCGAGACAAGCCCGGTCAAAAATGCGGTTTTCACGATAGTTCCTCCCTGAACTGACAAACTTGTCGGTCGCGCTGATGCTAGGGCTCAGGGTGATTTGCTGTCAATCCGAGGGAACACGTACACAAAACCCCGTAGAAGCGTCCCGCACCCTGCCTGCAAACCGCAACGGGCAGCCCCCGGTTTTGCGGGCCTCTACTGTCTGAACCGCCGGACAAGCCGGACCGCGTTTCAAAAGTATTCAACGCTTGCCAAGACGTCTATTCGCGCTCCGGTATTGCTATTTGAGTGCAGCACAAGTTTCATTGACCTCGGTCAAGGCACCGACAACCCGCACCGAATAATTTCAGCACAACGCGGACATGACAAAGACAGGAAAATCCAATGACGAATTCACAAGGCAAAGACCACAAGAGCACTGCGATCAATATCCCCGAAGCGGTCGGGGTGTTCGACAGTTTCAAAGATCTTCAGGCGGCTTTCTATGATCTTCGGATGGTCGGATTCAGCCGGTATGACATCAGCCTTCTTGCCGGTCAGGACGTGCTGAAGGAAAAACTGGGCAAGTCCTATTGGCGCGCGTCCGATCTGGAAGACGATCCCGACGCCCCCCGCGCGGCCTTCGTTTCCGAAGAAGCGATCGGCGAATTGGAAGGCGGCATTGCCGGTGGTTTCTTCTTTCTTGGCTCATATATCGCAATGGCCGCAATGCTCACACCAGCCAGCACACTCGCAGCCTCTATCGCCGCCATTGCAATCGGTGGCACCCCGTCAGCCGTGATCGGAACATTGCTGGCGCGACGCGTCGGAAAACACCACAAGGACTACTATGCGAACCAGATCGAACATGGCGGGATTCTGCTATGGGTCAGGGTCAAGGACAAAGAACATGAAGACCTCGCCGTGAATATCCTGAAAGGACATTCTGGCCGGGACGTGCATGTCCACCCATGGAGCGAATGAACAGCGCCATCGTCCGCTGACAAAGACGGTTTCACCGAACCGCCGCGCCCCATTCTGCGAATGTCTTTGGGGCGCGGACATCCGGTCAGCGACCCAACCGCATCAGAACGTCAGATACTTCACCAAAACGCCCCACAGGATCGGCAATAACAAGGCGGTCGCCAACGCGTTCAACCCCATCGCAAGCCCGGAAAATGCCCCGGCGGTTTCGTTTTCCTGAAGCGCCCGCGCGGTCCCGATGCCGTGACTGGCCGTGCCAATTGCCAACCCGCGCGCCCGCAGATCGCTGACCCCGATCAGGCTCAGAACCGCCGGGCCGAACATGGCACCGAAAATGCCGGTCACGATCACCAAAACGGCCGTCAAAGACGGCACGCCGCCCAGCCCTTCGGCAATCGCCATGGCAACCGGGGCGGTGACGGATTTTGGCGCGACCGAAGCCAGCACTTGCGCCGATCCCCCCATCAGCCAAGCCACCGCTATGGCGGTCAGGATCGCGGTCAGCGACCCCGCCAACAGGCTGACCGTGATCGCCAGCGCCGACCGGCGCACATGGGTCCATTGCCGGTAAAGTGGCACCGCCAAGGCCACCGTTGCAGGCCCCAGAAGAAAATGAACGAACTGCGCACCCTCGAAATAGGTGCCATAATCGGTGTCCGTGACCACAAGCAGGGCCACCAGCAAAAGAACCGCGCCAAGCACCGGGTTCAACAGCGGATTTCGCCCGGCTTTTTCGAACACCCAATTGGCAATCTGAAACGCGACCAGCGTCATGGTCAGATGAAACAGCGGCGAGGCACTCAGATAGACCCAGGTTTCTTGCAAACTATCCATCGGCACGGGCTTTCCCCAGCCATTGCATCAACCGCGCGGTCACTATGATGGTGGCCAATGTGCTGACGATCACGGCCGCGCCCAGTGGCAACAGCGCCTCGCCCAGCAGATCGAAATGCACGATCACCCCGGTCCCGGCAGGCACGAACAGCAACGACATCGATTGCAGCAACCCGGTCGCGGTCTGGTCCAACCGTTCGGGCACATCCCCCAGAAGGACCAGAACAACGAACAGCAACACCATGCCAAGAACCGGCCCCGGAACCGGCAGGGCCAAGACCCCCGCAATCAGTTCCCCTGACAACTGACACACAAGTATTAACGTCAAAAAGCCCAGCATCTCGTCCCCCCGGTGTGGCGCTTTGAAAGCGTCGCACCGACGGAACAGCGACACAAGCCTCAGATACAGCGGCCGCCATCGACCTCCATCGCCACGCCGGTCACCATACCGGCTTCGTCCGAACACAGGAAACAGGCGGCGTTGCCCATGTCCTCGGGGGTGGAAAATCGGCCCAAGGGAATGGTCGACAGGAATTTCGCCCGCATCTCGGGTGTGTCTTCCCCCATGAAACTGCTCAACAGCGGCGTTTCACCCGCCACCGGGCACAACGCGTTGACCCGCACGCCGGCGGGGGCCAATTCCACTGCCATCGTCTTGGTCGCGGTGATCATCCAGCCCTTCGATGCGTTATACCAACTCAAATTGGACCGCGGGCTCAGCCCGGCGGTCGAGGCAATGTTCAACACGGCACCTTTGCCGGCGGCTTTCATTCCCGGGACCAGATGTTTGGCGGTCAGGTAGACGGATTTACAATTCACCGCGAAAACCCGGTCAAACTCGTCCTCGCCGATCTGGTCCATCGGGGTCGGCAAATGGGTGATCCCGGCATTGTTGACCAGGATGTCCACCGCGCCCAATTCCTTGGCGGCCATTGCCGCCATTGCGGCCACGCTGTCATCCTTGGACACATCGACCTGACACGCGATACCACCGCATTGCGCCGCCACCTCACCGGCCAGATCGATGTTCAGATCGGCCACCATCACCCGCGCACCTTCGGCGGCGAATTTGCGCACGATCCCGGCACCGAATCCCGATGCGCCGCCGGTCACGATGGCGGTTTTTCCTTGCAGTCTCATATCGCTTTCTCCTCGTTCTGCGCCATCCAGTCTGTCATCAGCTCGCGCACCATACGCTGCCGTCTGGCGATAAATTCCGGTTCTGACGTGTCGGTGCCGCGGCCATAGCGCGGATCATCCGTGCCGGTGATCACCACCGGCGGCAGACCGAACTGATCCGCCGTCACGTCCAAAATCTTGTTCTCTGCTTCTACCCAGGCATGGCCCTTCCAGCCCTGCGCGGTATGAAACCCCTTTTGTCCCTCGGTCGGGTCGCCAGCGGCGAAGCCGGCCACGATGCCGTGTTGCTGCAACACCTGACACAGGAACAGGCTGGAGCGGCCACAGGTGCCCTGACTTGGCGTCCGCAACGCCGGGCTGCCTTCGTGCAGGTGCCATTCGGACCAACGCGGTTCCAGAAATCGGCGCACCCGGCCCACCAGATCCGCCAGCCGAGGATCAGCCATGAAACGCCGCCACGGTTTTCAGCGTGGTAAAACCATAAAGCGCCTCAAACCCCTTTTCGCGGCCATGGCCCGATTTTCCCATGCCACCAAACGGCAATTCGACGCCGCCACCGGCACCGTAATTGTTCAAAAACACCTGCCCGCTGCGGATTGCCTTGGCCATCCGCATCTGCCGCGCACCGTCGCGGGTCCACACACTTGCCACCAGCCCGTAATCGGTGCCATTGGCAATCGCCACCGCCTCGGCTTCGTCGTCAAACGGGATCACCACCTGAACCGGGCCGAAAATTTCATCCCGTGCCAGCGCATGATCGGATGAAACCCCGGCGAACAGGGTCGGCGGCACATAATACCCGCCCTCGGGCGCATCTTGCAAAACGCCCTGCGCGGCGGTTTGCAGATCGGCCCCTTGGCTCAGGAACCCGCCGACGATCCCCTTCTGCTTGCCCGAAATCAGCGGCCCGACATCCAGATCGGCCATTGCCGGCCCGACCCGCAACGCGCCATAGCGGGCAGCCATCCGTTCCACCACCTGATCATAGACCGACCGATGCGCCAGAATCCGCGACGACGCCGAACAGGTCTGCCCGGCATTCTGAATCCCCGCATTGACCAGAAACGGCAGCGCCGCGTCCAGATCGGCATCGTCAAACACCAATTGCGGCGACTTGCCGCCCAGTTCCAATGTCACCGGCACCACGTTGGGGGCCGCCGCCATCTGCACCTGAACCCCGGTACCGACCGACCCGGTGAAACTGATGTGATGGATACCAGGATGCGCGCTCAATGCCGCGCCGGCTTCCGCGCCCAGCCCCGGCACCACGTTCAGCGCCCCGTCAGGCAACCCCGCCGCCTTGGCCAGATCGGCAAAGGCCAGCGCGGTCAGACAGGCATCTTCGGCCGGTTTCAACACACAGGCATTGCCAGTCGCCAGTGCCGCGCCGACCGACCGCCCGATGATCTGCATCGGATAATTCCACGGCACGATATGGCCCGTTACCCCATGCGGTTCGCGCAAGGTATAAACGGTATAGCCATCGAGATAAGGAATGGTTTGCCCGTGCAGCTTGTCCGCCGCCCCGCCATAGAATTCCAGATAGCGCGCCAAAGCCACCGCATCGGCCCGCGCCTGTTTCAGCGGTTTACCGACATCCAGCGCTTCGATCCGCGCCAGATCGTCGACCTTTTCCAGCACCAACTGGCCCAGCCGGAACAACACCCGGCCGCGGTCCACCGCGCTCATCCGGCCCCACTCCCCGGCCCGCGCCATGTCCGCCGCCGCCACGGCGGCATCGATATCCGCCGCGCCGCCGCGTGCAATCTCGCCGATCTGTTCCCCGGTCGACGGGTTTTCCAATGGCAGGGTCTGTCCCCCCATCGGGGCCACCCAATGGCCCCCGATCAAACATTTCGACGGGTCGAACCACAGGTTCAGCTCTTGGGTCATGATCTTTCTCCCTCAGGCGACATCGGCGGGCAAAACCGGCGCCGCTTCGATCAGTTGTTTGGTATATTCATGCTGCGGAGCGTCGAACACGGCTTTGGTTTCGCCCTGCTCGACAATCTCGCCCGCTTTCATCACCAACACCCGGTCGGTGACATTGCGCACCACGCTCAAATCATGACTGATGAACAAATAGGTCAGGCCGAACCGATCCCCCAGATCGGCCAACAGGTCCAACACCTGCGCGCGCACCGACACGTCCAGCGCCGACACCGCTTCGTCCAGAATGATCAGCTCGGGCTTGATGATCAATGCCCGCGCGATGGCAATCCGCTGCCGCTGGCCGCCGCTGAATTCATGGATATACTTGTGTTGATCCTCGGACTGCAGCCCGACGCTTTCCAACGCTTCGGCAATGGCGCGGGCCTTGGCCCGCCCTGCTGGCGGTTGTTCCAGCAGATGATAAGGCTCCGCGATCAATCGCCCGACCTTCCAGCGCGGATTGAAACTGCCATACGGGTCCTGAAACACCACCTGCATACGCCGGCGTATGTCGCGGTTGGCATGATGGCCGGTGAAAACCGGCTGCCCATCCAGCAGGATCGACCCGCCCTGCACCTCTTCCAGCCCCAGAATGGCACGGGTCAGGGTGGATTTCCCGCACCCCGATTCCCCCACCAACCCAAGACTTTCGCCCTTGCGAATTTCGAAACTGACACCCTTGACCGCTTGGAATGTGGTGGTTTTCCCCCACCAGCCGCGCATGTGAACCGTATAATCCCGCACCACGTCCTGCACTTGCAACAGCGGCACATCCTGCGGCGCGCCTTCGCGGTCTGGCGCATGGGTCGATGCCGCCAGCAATGCCTTGGAATAAGGATGCTGCATGGTGCGAAACAAGCTGTCCGCCGGGCCGCTTTCGACCACTTCGCCCTTGCGCATGATGACGATATCGTCGGCCAGATCGGCCACCACCGCCAGATCGTGACTGATCAGCATCAACCCCATGCCGTCTTCGGCCACCAGCCGTTTCAGCAGATCAAGGATCTGCGCCTGCGTCGTCACATCCAAAGCCGTGGTCGGTTCATCCGCGATCAACAGCTTGGGCCGCAGCGCAATCGCCATCGCGATCACCACCCGCTGCCGTTGACCACCGGACAATTCGAACGGATAGCGGCTCAACGGGAACCGGTCTTGCGGCAACTCGGCCCGGCGCAGCGCCTCGGCGGCGCGTTCCATCGCCGCGCCCCGGCTGACCTTTTCATGGATCAATATGGTTTCGGCCACCTGATCGCCAATGGTCCGGATCGGGTTCAGCGCCGTCATCGGTTCCTGAAACACCATGCCGACATCGCGCCCGCGCATCCGGCACAAATCCTGTTCACCAAGGTCCAGAACCTCTTGCCCGTTCAGCTCGATCCGGCCGTCGCAAACCGATCCATCGGGCAGCAATTGCATCGCGGCAAAGGCGGTCATCGACTTGCCCGATCCACTTTCCCCGATCACCCCCAATATCCGCCCCGGTTCGATCTGCATCGACACATCGCGCAGGATCGGCGCACCGTGGATCGACAATGACAGGTTTTCGATGCTCAACAGGCTCATCACCGTGCCCTCCTGAGCTTGGGATCGAACATATCACGCAGCCCGTCGCCCATCAGGTTCAACCCCAGCACCGTCAACAGGATCGCCAGACCGGGAAACAGCGCCATATGCGGGGCAAAGGAAATCATCGTCTGGCTATCGGCCAACATCCTGCCCCAGCTTGCCGTCGGTGGCTGCGCCCCCAACCCGACATAGCTCAGCCCGGCCTCGGCCAGAATGCCAAGGCTGAATTGAATAGTGCCCTGCACAATCAACAGGTTGGTTACATTGGGCAGGATATGTTCGGCCGAAATCCGTGCCGCGCCCTTACCCGCCACCCGCGCCGCCATGACGTAATCGCGGGTCCAAAGACTCAACGCGCCGGACCGGGTCAGACGGGCGAAAACCGGGATGTTGAAAATCCCGATGGCAATGATCGCATTCAATGCCGAAGCCCCGAAAACCGCCGTGATCATGATCGCGATCAACAAGCTGGGAAAGGCAAAGACCAAATCATTGCCGCGCATGATCAATTCGTCCAGCAAACTACCCTTCTTGGCCGCCGCCGTCAGGCCCAAAGGCACGCCCAGCCCCATGCCGATCCCCACCGCGACCAAGGCCACCGCGATCGAGGTCCGCGCACCGACCATGATCATGCTCAGGATATCGCGGCCGAAATGGTCGGTACCCAACGGATGCGCGCCGCTCGGTCCCTTGATCTTGTTGGCAATGTCCAGAACCGTGGTGTCATAGGGCACCCACAGGAAACTGATCAGCGCCGCGCTGGCAAAGATCAGCGTCAAACCCCCGCCCAGCCACAGATTGCGATTGCCCTTCATCGCCGTGTCCTCAGCCTAGGATCGACCACGGCATAGGCCATGTCGACCGCGAAATTGACCACGATCACCGCAAAGACCAACAGCATCACCACCGATTCCACCACGATCAGATCACGCGCTGAAATCGACTGGAACACCAACCGGCCCAGACCGGGCAGGAAAAACACGTTCTCGATGATGATCGCGCCCGCCAACAGGAACGAAAACTGCATCCCGATGATGGTCAACACCGGGATCAACGCGTTGCGCAGCGCGTGCCGCCACAGGGCCTGCCCCCGGCTCAACCCCTTGGCCCGCGCGGTGCGAATGTAATCTTCCGACAAGGTGTCCAACAGGCTGGAGCGCATCACCCGCGCCAGAATGCTGGCCTGCGGCAGCGCCAGCGCCACCGCGGGCAGGGTCAGTGATTTCAGCGCCGCCGCGAAACCGGCATCCCAGCCGACAAATCCCCCGGCGGAAAACCAGCGCAGATTGATCGCAAAGACCAGAACCATCAGCATCGCGAACCAGAAATTCGGGATTGCCACGCCCAGTTGCGTCACCCCCATCACGGTCACATCTGCCGCCGATCCGCGCTTCGACGCCGCCCAGATCCCAGCCGGAAAAGCGATCAGCGTCGACAGCACCAGCGCATAAAGCGCCAGCGGCAACGAAATCCACAACCGTTCGCCGATCATCTCGGCCACCGGGGTGCGATAGGTATAGGAAATCCCGAAATCGCCCCGCAGCATCCCGCCGGCCCAGGCGAAATAGCGTTCGACCACGGTCCCGTTCAGCCCCAGCTGATCGCGCAAAACCGCCAAAGTGTCTTCTTGCGCATTGATCCCCAGCATATAGGCCGCAGGATCCCCCGGCACCACTTCAAGCGCCAGGAAAATCACCAGGGAAGCCACCACCAGGCTCAGCGCCAAAGACAGCAATCGTTTCAGGAAATAGCGCAGCATCCGTCCGGCAGCTCACCCTTCAAAGGCTCTCAAAGCCCCAACTTCTTCTTGGTAAAAATACTCTCGCCGAAGGCGTCCGAAACCGGCAACCGGCCCGGACGCCCCGTTTCAGGCGATCAGTCTTCCCAATACACCGCCGTCAGGTCGGTCGCTTGGGTCGGCGCGTCCTTCCACAGGCCCATGACCTTGGCATTCGCCACGGTCGGGAAGGCCAGTTCGAACAAATAGCCGTTGACGTAATCCTTGCTGATGGTTTCCTGCGCCTGTTTCAGCATCTCGCTGCGCTTGGCCGGATCGCTGGTCACGGCCAGATCGGCCATCAGCTTCTGGAAGTCGGCATTGTCATACTGGAAATAGTAATCGGGCCGGGCATAAATGCCGATATCGAACGGTTCGGTGTGGCTGACGATGGTCAGGCCGAAATCCTTGCCCTTGAACACCTGTTCCAGCCATTGCGCCCATTCCAGATTGCTGATCTCGGTCTCGATCCCGACCGCGCGCAGCTGGGCGGCGATAATTTCGCCGCCGCGCCGGGCATAGGACGGCGGCGGCAGTTTCAGCGTGGTCTTGAACCCGTCGGGGAACCCGGCTTCGGCCAGCAGTTTCTTCGACAGCTCTGAATCATACCCGCTCATCCCGGTCAAATCGACATAATCGGGGTTATGCGGCGCGAAATGGGTGCCGATCGGGGTGCCATAGCCGAACATCGCACCATCGATAATGGCCTGCCGGTCGATGGCATGGGCCAGCGCTTCGCGCACCTTGACGTTGTCAAATGGCGGCATCTTGTTGTTGGTCGACAGGATGGTTTCTCCCTCGGTCGACCCGACCAGAACCTGAAACCGCGGATCGGCTTCGAATTGCGGCAGGTTTTCGGGGGCCGGGAAACCGACAAAGGCATCCACATCTTCGGCCATCACCGCGGCAAAGGCGGCGGTCGGGTCTGAAATGAACTTGAAGCTCACCTTGTCCAACTTGGCAGGCGCACCCCAATAGTCGGCGTTCTTTTCCAGATCGATCTTGTCGCCCTGCACCCAGTTGCTGAATTTGAACGCCCCGGTACCGACCGGCGCGGTCTTGATATCCGCGATGGTTTCCGGTGCCACGATCACCGCGTCGCCCCAGGCCATGTTGAACAGGAAACTGCCATTCGGTTCGCTCAGGGTCACTTGCACCGTGGCCGGGTCCAGCGCCTCAACGCTTTCGATCCCGTCAAACAGCGCCTTTTGCGCGTTGGCGCTGTCTTCGGCCCGCGCCCGGTCAAGGCTGAATTTCACATCCGCCGAATCCATCGCGCTGCCGTCGTGGAATGTCACGCCGTCTTGCAGATGGAAGGTATAGGTCTTGCCGTCTTCGGAAATCTCCCAACTGGCGGCCAATCCGGGGATCACCGATCCGTCAGACGCGAACCGGGTCAGCCCTTCGAACACGTTCGAATAAAGCACGGAATCGATCGCCCCGGCGGCGGCGCTGGTCGGGTCCAGATGCGGCGGTTCCAACTGAAGCGCCACCACGATATCGCTTTTGGCCAAAGCCATTCCCATGCTGGCCGACAGCGCCGCAGCACTCAGCAATCCCAGTTTGATAATCTTGAAACTCATAGCCTTAACTCCCTGTTACGCCGCCGACGCCTCTGGTTTTACCAGCAGGTCAATCAATGATCGGCCCATTACTTTTGCGGAATCGATCATATCATCGACTCCGACATATTCATCCGGTTTATGCGCCAGGTCGAGTATTCCCGGACCATAAGCGATACAATTCTTCAGCTTGCCGATCCGGTCGATGTGTTTCTGGTCATAGGTTCCGGGGCTGACCACGTAATCGGCCTCTTTGCCCATCGTGGCGGCAATCGCCTTCGCCACCACCTGCACCACCGGCGCGTCCTTTTCCGTCATCGTGGGCAACACCCGGTGCAGTTCGCGGACATCATAGCGGAACTGGTCGCGCCGTTCCCCGACGGTTTTCAACACCTGCATCACCTCGGCCTGTACGTCGTCGATATTTTCCTCGATCAGGAACCGGCGGTCAATCACCATGCGGCAACTGTCGGGCACGCAGGGGCTGGGCAACCCGTTGAAATCAGGTTCATTTTCGGCCTGACCGCCATGAATCGAATTGATGTTCAGCGTTGATTGCTTGGCCCCTTCCGGCACCACAGGCATATCCGTGCGTTTTTGCGCCAAAGCGGGGAACAGGCTGTCTTCCATCTCGGTCATCACCGCCCCCATATGGCGCACCGCGCAATCGCCCAGGAACGGCATCGACCCATGGGCGATTTCGCCAAAGGTTTCGATTTCGGCCCACCACACGCCGCGATGACCCAGACAGATCCGATCCTTGTTCAACGGTTCGGGGATGATCACATGCTGCACCCGTTCGGGGGTGAAAAACCCCTTTTCGGCCAAATAGGCCACCCCGCCAAAACCACCCGATTCCTCGTCCGCGGTGCCGCTGATTTCGACCGCGCCGTGAAAATCGGGGCAAAGATCGACAAAGACTTCGGCGGCGATGATGCTCGCGGCCAACCCGCCTTTCATGTCACAGGCGCCACGCCCGTAAATCTTGCCATCCTTCAATTCACCGCCAAACGGGTCGGTGGTCCAGCCCAGCCCGACATCGACCACATCGATATGGCTGTTGAAATGCACGCATTCACCGGGCTGCGCCCCTTCCTTGCGCGCAATCACGTTCCAGCGCGGATATTTTTCGCTATCGCCGGGCGTTCCCACGGCACGGACCAATTCGATCTCGAATCCCTTGCCCCGCAGCCGTTGCGCCAGAAAATCGCAGATTTCGCGGTAATTTTCGCCCGGCGGGTTCAGCGTCGGGATTCGAATCAAATCCTGGGTCAGCGCGATCAAATCATCGCGCCGGGCGTCAATTTCCTGGCAAAGTCGGTCGGACAACATCATGGATTGAAACTCGTGGCTTGCATCATTCACGAAATGATGGTCCGATAATATTACGGTGCCAATACCGTATGACCACGGTGAGACATGGACGATCTCGATCAGCTTGCCTTTGAAAACGCGCCGATGGGGCTGGCGCTGACGGAACACCGGGTGATCCGGTCCTGCAATGACACGTTCGCGCGGATGTTCGGCTTTGAAAAACCGCAATTGCTGGGTCAAAGTTTCCGGCTGCTTTACGGCACCGATCAGGAATTTCACCAAATTCGCGATATCGGGCTGGAACCGCTGAAACAGGATATGCCCTACAGCGATGAACGCCTGATGCAGAAATCCGATGGCAGCCATGTTTGGTGCCGGTTTCGCGCCCGCACCCTAACGCCCAAGGACCCGTTGGCGCGCATTATTCTCAGCTTTGCACTGATCGAAAACACGCCGCTCGGGCCCAGCCTGACACCGCGCGAACGCGAAGTGTTGATGTGGCTGGCGCGTGGCCGTACCAGCAAGGAAATCGCGCAGGTTCTGAATCTGTCACCGCGCACCATCGAAGACGTGCGCGCCCGGCTGCTGCGCAAATTCAAGGTCAAGAACGTAGCGGTTCTGCTGGCCCGGATGGCCGGGTTCGGACAGGGTGGCCCGGCGTCCTGACCCCTTAAAAATAACCGTCGGTTCGAACTGATCAGCCCGCGACCGCTGCGCGGATCGCCCGCATATTGTCGCCGTAAGGGGCCGGGTTGTCCACCGACCCGCCCTTGAACACCGCCGATCCCGCGACCAGAACATCGGCCCCGGCGTCCACCACCAAGGGCGCGGTTTGAGGCGTCACGCCGCCGTCGATTTCGATATGGATCGGTCGGTCACCAATCATCGCGCGCAGCTTTTTCACCTTATCGATCTGGCTATGAATGAACTTCTGCCCGCCGAAACCGGGGTTCACCGTCATCACGCAAATCAGATCGACCATGTCCAGAAGGTAATCGATGTCTTCCACCCCGGTGCCCGGGTTCAGTGCCAGCCCCGCCTTGCAGCCCGCGCCGCGGATCGCCTGAAGCGTGCGGTGGATATGGGGCCCGGATTCCAAATGCGCAGTCAGGATATCGGCCCCGGCCTCGGCAAAGGCGTCGATATAGGGATCGACCGGCGCAATCATCAGATGCACGTCCATCACCGTGTCGATATGTTTGCGGATCGCTTTGCACAGCGGCGGGCCGAAGGTCAGGTTGGGCACGAAATGCCCGTCCATCACATCGACATGCACCCAGTCGCAGCCCTGCGCCTCGATCGCTTCGATCTCTTGGCCGAAATTGGCGAAATCGGCGGACAGGATCGACGGCGCGATCTTGAGGGAACGGTCAAAACTCATATATGTCTCTCCTGTAAGCGGGCGGTGCGTTACGCGGTCAATGTGTGGTGGTCGGCGACGCGCTGCACCTTGTCGGTGCTGCCGAAGACCAGTGGGATACGGCCATGCAGCGTGGTCGCCTGCTGATCCAGAATCGGAACTTCGCCATTGGTCGCCATGCCGCCGGCCTGTTCGATCACAAAGGCGATCGGGGCGCATTCATAGACCATTCGCAACCGGCCGTTTTCATAGCCCGGACGGGAATCGCCGGGATACAGGAAAATCCCGCCCCGGGTCAGGATGCGATGAGTTTCCGCGACCAGAGACCCGACCCAGCGCATGTTGAAATCCTTGCCGCGCGGACCGTTCATGCCTTCAAGGCAATCGTCGATATAGGCGCGCACCGGCTTGGTCCAATGGCGATAATTCGACGCGTTGATGGCGAATTCTTTCGATGTCTCGGGCACCTGCATCGCGGCCTCTACCAACACGAAGACGCCTTTGACCGGGTCCAGAATATATTGCTGCGTCCCATTGCCGAACGTCACCACCAGACAGGTCGCCGGACCATATAGGATATAGCCGCCCGCGATCTGTTCCTTTGCGGGCCGCAGGAAACTTTCCTCGGCCCCCTCCTTGGTGTCGAAAATCGAAAAGATCGTGCCGATCGACACGTTCACATCGATATTGGACGATCCGTCCAGCGGATCGATGGCCAAGGCGTATTTGCCGTTTTCCGACAACAGCAGCGCGTCTTCCTGTTCTTCCGATCCGTACCAACGCACATCGCCACCGCGCAACGCGGCTTCGAACATTTCGTCGGCCATCACGTCCAGCGCTTTTTGATTGTCGCCATCGGTGTTTTCGCCGACTTGTTCGGCCAAAGCCCCGCTCAACGTCCCGCGTGCGATCACCCCGGCCACGTCGATCGACACCGCGCAAAGCGTGCTCAGCGTCGGATAAAGGGCCTCGGGAATAAGATCGTGGGGAAGTACGTCTGGATGCGTGGTCATGATGGAATCCGCCTTGGCAACTGAATCTGCCCGACAGGCTATCGCAGACATTGGCGCAAATTTGAATGCCTGAAATGGCGAATGCGACCATGTTAGCGGACTTTCGCATGCGCGTGCCGGGGTCTAATTCCCACTATGCGGAAGCGCCTTCCGCATTCTATTGATCGTCTCGGATCTTTGTGCCACTGTGACGCCCAACAGGGAGGAACTGACTGGTGAGATTTGATGGAAAAACCGCCATTGTGACTGGCGCGTCCAGCGGCATAGGCAAAGCCACGGCAAAACGACTGGCCGACGAAGGCGCATCGGTCGTGTTGGTCGATATCAACGGCGATGCACTGAAACAGGCGCTGCCCGATACCGGCGGGACGCATACGGCCATGGTCTGCGACGTCGCCGACGAACAGGCGGTCGAAGCCTGCATCAGGGCGGTGCTGGACCGCTATGGCAGACTGGACATCATCTGCAACAATGCCGGGATGGTCTGCACCCATCATTCGATCACCGAATTGGACAGTGAAAAACTGCAACGGGTGTTTCAGGTCAACCTGTTTGGCATGATGTATTTCATCAAATACGGCGCCCGCGCGATGATCGAACAGGGCGGCGGCGCCATCGTCAACACCGCTTCGGTCGCCGGTATCCGGTCGGGCGCGGGCGGCAATGCCTATTCGGCGTCCAAGGCCGGGGTGATCAACCTGACCCAAACCACCGCCTGCGATCTGGGCGCTTATAATATCCGCGTCAACGCGGTCTGCCCGGGACTGATCGAAACCGGCATGACCAAGCCGGTGTTCGATTATGCCCGCGACAAGGGCAAAGAGGACAAGCTGGGATCGCGCGCCGAACTGCGCCGTTTTGGCAAACCGCAGGAAATCGCTGCCGCGATTGCCTTTCTGGCCTCTGACGATGCCAGCTTCATCACCGGACAGGCATTGCCAGTCGATGGCGGCAACACCGCGTCGCTGAACATGCCCGGCATGAAATACTAATAACAGGGGTCCCGATGTTCGACCGTCACTTCTCTCATTGGCCCGAAGGGGTCTCTCATACCCTGGCCCTGCCAAACCACACCATCGTTCAGGCACTGGCCGATCAGGTGGCGCAACGGGGATCTGCCCCCGCGCTGACCTATCACGGCCACACGCTAAGCTATGCCGAAATGTGGGATCAGATCGAAAAATTGGCCGCCTATCTGCAACAGCGCTGCGGCGTGCAAAAAGGCGATCGGGTGCTGCTTTATATGCAGAACGCGCCGCAATATGTGATTGGTTTCTATGCGATCCTACGCGCCGATGCGGTGGCCATCCCGGTCAACCCGATGAGCCGCCACGCCGAATTGCAGCATTACGCCCATGATTCCGGTGCCACGGTGATGCTAACCGGGCAAGAATTGCTGGGATTTGCCACCCCGTTGCTGGAAGAAGACGCGCTGAACGCGATCATCGCGACCCATTACGGTGAATTGGCCGATCCGCAGGACGACATTCCGCTGCCTGCCCCGCTGGATCAACTGGACCCGGCCGATATCCAAGGCCCCGGCATCACCCGCTGGACCGATGCCATCGCCGCCGGTCTGACCCCGGCAGAAGCACACGCCACGCTGGATGACCTGTCGGTCATTCCTTACAGCTCGGGCACCACCGGCCAACCCAAGGGCTGCGTCCATACTCATCGCAGCCTTTACGTCGTTGCCCATGGTGGCGTGGTCTGGAACCCGATGCACAACACCGATATCAGCCTGTCGGTACTGCCCTTCTTCCATGTGACCGGGATGCAGGCCGCGATGAACGCGCCGTTGATCACCGGTGGCCACATGGTGATCATGACCCGCTGGAACCGCGCCAGCGCGGCCAAGCTGATCGAACGCTACCGGGTCACCCGCTGGCGGTCGATTGCCACCATGGCCATTGATCTGGTCAACGATCCCGATTTCGAAAGCTACGATCTGTCATCGCTGCAAATGATCGGCGGCGGTGGCGCGGCGATGCCCGAAGCCATTGCGAAAAAACTGAAAGACATGACCGGTCTCGATTACATCGAAGGCTATGGCATGTCCGAAACCATCGGGGCGACCCACATTAACCCGGTGCAGGCCCCCAAGCGCCAATGCCTCGGCTTGCCGATTTTCGATGTCGATTGCCGGGTGCTCGCGGTCGGCGACGACCACGAACTTGGTCCCAATGAAACCGGCGAAATCGTGATGGCCGCACCGCAGGTGTTCCAAGGCTATTGGCGCAACGAAACCGCCACCAAAGAAGCCTTTGTCGATCACGACGGAACGACTTTCCTGCGCACTGGCGACTTGGGATATTATGACGAAGACGGCTATTTCTTCATGGTCGACCGGGTTAAGCGGATGATCAACGCCGCCGGCTTCAAGGTCTGGCCCGCCGAGGTTGAAATGCTGATGCTGAAATGCGCCGGCATCGTCGAAGCCTGCGTCATCGGCACCACGGACCCGCGGCGCGGCGAAACGGTCAAAGCCTTTGTCGTGCCCAGCAAATCCGTCCCGATGACGGCCGAAGAAATCATCGGCTGGTGCAAAGGCGAAATGTCCGCCTACAAAATTCCGCGCGAAATCGTGTTTGTCGACAGCCTGCCCAAATCGGGCAGCAACAAGATTCTGTGGCGTCAGTTGCAGGATGAAGAGCGCGAAAAGCAACGACGAGAAGAAAAAGCAGCCGGGTAGAAAAATCCAAGTTGCTTGACCCACCATATGCAGTTCACATAACTGCACCGGGTAAAAAAAGAAATAAGGCCCGCAAAACAAGCCAGATCGGGGACGTGGCGTGAGAAAAAGAACAGGCGAGACGGCAGCAGATTCAGCCGACAATGAATTTAGTGGTGATCGTCAATTCGTCACCGCCCTGCATCGCGGGCTTGAAATCCTGCGCGCCTTCCGCCCTTCCGATTTGCACGGGTTGGGCAATCGCGAACTTGCCGAACGCACCGGTTTGCCCAATTCCACCGTGTCCCGGCTCAGCTATACATTGTTGAAACTGGGCTATCTGGCCTATGACGACGGCACCGGGCGCTACACGATGGGCGTGCCGGTACTCAGCTTGGGCTATGCCTGCCTTGGCGGTATGAAAATCCGCGAAACCGCGCAGCCTTTTATGCAAAAGCTGGCCGATGATTGCGGCGACGGCGTTCTGGTGGCACTGGGCGGGCGCGACGACAATGCGATGACCTATATCGCCTGCGCCCGCGCGGCCAAGGGGATGATTTCGCTCCAGCTCAATGTCGGGTCGCGGATTTCACTGGCCCGCTCGGCGATGGGCCGCGCCTATATCGCCGGCACCAGCGAAGCCGAGCGCAATCAGATCATGGAACAGATCGAAGACCGCTACGGCCCCGACGAATGGCCGCAAATCCGCGACGAAATCTTCAACGCGCAAGAACAGATCCGCGATCAGGGCTTTTATGTCAGTCTGGGCAAATGGCAATCGGATGTGCACGCGGTGTCAGTACCGTACCGATCGATGCATGGCGACACCCCGATGCTGGCCTATAACCTCGGTGGTCCGGGCTACATCCTGCCGCGTGAAAGACTGGTACAGGAACTTGGCCCCAGACTGGTCGAGATGAAAGATAACATCGCCAGAACCGGGGTCTGAGCGCAAACCGCACCACGGACCGAATACGGGATGTAGGCCGGGCTTCAGCCCGGCCATCCGCAAAACACTCCTGATCAACGGCACAAGCCCCGTCAGCCCCTCAAGGTTCCAGTACGATCTTGCCGGTCGCACCGCGCCCCAATACCCGGGTCAGAACATTCGCCGCGTCTGCCAGCGGATACCGGCCTTCGACCACCGGCTTGACCTTGCCGGTCTGATACCAACCGATCAGCTCTTTCATATTGTCGGCATAGACCTGCGGTTCGGCGCGGGTGAAATTGCCCCAGAACACGCCGACCACGGCATATTCCTTGACCAATGCCAGATTGACCGGGAATTGCGGGATCGTGCCGCTGGCAAACCCGATGATCAACAACCGGCCATTGCGCGCCATCGACCGCGAACAGGCATCGAACGCCGCGCCGCCGACCACGTCATAGACCACGTCGGCCCCCTTGCCGCCTGTCATTTCCTTCAACTGGTCCTTCAGGTTGTCATAGCCGATCGCCTCGTCAGCCCCGGTTTTCAAAGCGATCTCGCGCTTTTCTTCTGACGAACAGACCGCGATCACCCGCGCGCCCATGATCTTCCCGATCTGGATCGCCGCCACCCCGGTCGCACCCGCAGCGCCCAGCACCACCAGAACTTCGCCCGGTTTCAGATCTGCCCGCTGCTTCAACGCATGATGCGAGGTGCCATAAGCCACCATCAACGCGCAGGCGTCGCCGCCATCCATGTCACCGATCGGGAAAACCCGGCCCTCTTCGGTGACCACCTTTTCGGCATAGCCGCCCAATTGGCAAATCGTCGCCACCCGGTCGCCGACTTTCAGGTTTTTCACATCCGGCCCGATGCTTTCAACGACGCCGGCCGCTTCCATCCCCGGCACGAAGGGGCGGTCGGGCTTCATCTGGTACTGGCCCTGAACCAACAGGCCGTCAGGATAATTCACCCCGGCGGCTTCGACCTTGATCACCACCTGATCACCGGCCGCGACCGGGTCGGGCAAATCGGCGTAGTCCAGTTGATCCAAGGGGGCGAATTCATTGCAGATGATGGCTTTCATACGGGTCTCCTCCGGGGTCACTTCCGGTCCCGTCTGGGGCCGGATTGTTCCGCTTAAGTTTACCTCTCTGCCCCACCCCAGGCAACAAACAGCCCCCGCAAAACCGGAATAACGGTACGGCATTTCAGCGATTCCCAAACCCCGCGCCCATTTTGCGGAACACTTTTCCGCATTTAGACAATCCCTTGAGCACAAAACAGAATTTGGAACGCCCCACGGCACGAATATGCTTTTGAAACCCCCTGCGCCACGCTATCTTGACGCAGAGGAATGACACATAGGGAGGAGATCATGCTTGGCATGATGATGCAGCGTCCGCTGTTGATCAGTGATATTTTGACCTTTGCCGCCGAAGCCAATCCGCGCGGCGAAATCGTTTCGGCCCGCACCGAAGGCGACATTCACCGGCAAACCTACGCCGAAACCCTACCGCGTGTGTCACAGCTGGCACATGCGTTGCAGGGCCACGGCGTGCGGCTGGGCGACCGGGTGGCGACATTGGCCTGGAACGGCTATCGCCATTTCGAACTGTATTACGCGATTTCCGGCATCGGTGGGGTTTGCCACACGATCAACCCGCGGCTGTCGGCGGAACAGATGATTTATATCGTCAACCACGCCGAGGACAAACTGATCTTCGTCGACACCACCTTCGTGCCCGTCCTCGAAGCGGTAAAGGAACACCTGCCCAAGGATCTGGTCTTCATCATCATGACCGACCGGGCGCATATGCCGGAAAACAGCCTGAATGCGCTGTGCTATGAAGAATTGCTAACCGGCCAGCCCGACAGTTTCGATTGGCCCGAATTCGACGAAAATACCGCCTCGGGCCTGTGTTACACATCCGGCACCACCGGCCATCCCAAGGGCGCGCTTTATTCCCACCGCTCCACCGTTTTGCATGCGTTGATGGTCACTTCGGTGCTCGGCGGTGCCCTGCCCGAAGGCAGCAGCGTGTTGCCAGTGGTGCCTTTGTTCCACGTCAACGCCTGGGGCCTGCCTTATACCGCGCCGCTGCTCGGGTTGAACATGGTCATGCCCGGCGCCGGGATGGACGGGGCCAGCCTGTTCAAACTGATGGATGATGAAAAAGTCCATTCCGCATGGGGCGTGCCCACCGTCTGGATGGGCCTGTTGGCCGAAATCAAGGCTCAGGGCCGCAAACCCGAAGGCTTCGCCGATGTGGTGGTTGGCGGTTCTGCCGCGCCGCGCTCGATGATCGAAACCTTCGAAAAGCTGGGGGTCGAAGTCGGCCATGCCTGGGGTATGACCGAAATGTCCCCGATCGGCACCCATGGCGTGATGCCCAACTGGGTTAAACAACTGCCCTTCGATCAGATGATCGACAAGAAAGCCCTGCAAGGCCGCCGCGTCTTCGGGGTGGAATTGAAAATCGTCGACGATCACGGCAACCGCCTGCCGCAGGATGGCAAGGCGATGGGCGAACTCTATGTGCGCGGCAATTCCGTTGTGTCGGGGTATTACAACAATGCCGATGCCTCCGAAAAAGCCATCGACGCCGATGGTTGGTTCGGTACCGGCGATATCGCCCTCATCGACACCGACGGATTCTTGTCCCTGCAAGACAGGTCCAAGGACCTGATCAAATCGGGGGGCGAATGGATTTCCTCGATTGATCTGGAAAACGCCGCCATGTCGCATCCCGCCATCGCCAATTGCGGGGCCATCGCCATGCCGCATCCGAAATGGGACGAACGTCCGGTTCTGATTGCGGTGCCTTCGGGCGATGCCCGGCCCAGTCTTGAAGAAATCCACGACCACATGTCGGAACATTTCGCCAAATGGCAATTGCCCGATGATCTGATCTGGGTCGAGGAACTGCCGATGACCGCGACTGGCAAGACCTCGAAACTGACCCTGCGCCAGCAGTTTGCCGATTACAAACTGCCCGATCTGCGCTGATCCGGGTCAAAACGACCCTCAAACCCGAAGGGCACCTCACGGTGCCCTTTTCTTTTCAGCTCGCCCGTAACCGGATGTAGGCCGGGCTTCAGCCCGGCACTCTCCCGGCAATATATCCCCGCGATTCGCCGCATTGCGGGCATCTGTATCGTTGCGCGATACAAAACCCACAAATGCCCACAAATTTTTGTACATCAATAAGTTAAGCCCGCCTTGTTAACCAAAACGCAAAAACGCCCGGCGGGTTTCTCAACCAACCGGGCGCTCACCCCAATCGCAACAGGGGATGGGCGAAACGGGTCTCCTCCCATCCCCGTTTCGCAGAATCGCTCACATCCTACGATCTTTACGGGCTAATGCGACTAAAATGTATTGGCGAACTCGTGATGTCGGTTTTCTGACGCCACAGCCGCTGGTTCAGACCTCCAGCCACTCGGCGCGGACATCGTCCCGGGTTTTGAATTCTTCCGGCGTACCGGAATAGACAATTTCGCCATGCCCCATGACATAGACCCGGTCTGCGATCCGCAAAGCGATGCTAAGCTTCTGTTCTACCAGCAAAATAGACACGCCGGTCTTGGCAATTTCCGCGATGACGTCACCGATTTGATGCACGATCTTGGGGGCCAGACCTTCGGTCGGCTCATCAATGATGATCAGTTCAGGATCGCCCATCAGGGTCCGACACATGGTCAACATCTGCTTTTCCCCGCCCGACAGAACCCCGGCCAGATTGTCTGCCCGGGCCCGCAGGTTGGGGAACATATCCAGCATCTGATCGACCGTATGTTTGCCCGGATGCCGCATGTCCTTGATCCCAAGGATCAGGTTCTGACGCACGGTCATGGCAGGGAAAATATCCCTGCTTTCAGGAACATAGCCCAGACCCAACCGCGCAATCTGATAGCTTTCCAGACCCGAAATCGGTTGCCCCTTGAAGGTAATTTCACCCTTGGGTTCCACTTCCCCCATGATCGCCTTGGCGGTGGTCGAACGCCCCACGCCATTGCGGCCCAAGAGCGCGATCACTTCGCCCGGCATGATTTCCATATTCACGCCACGCAGGACATGGGATTTGCCATAATAGGCGTTCAGGTCCTTCACGGACAGCATCGCCTGGGTCATGCCGCATCTCCTTCGATCGCATCGGCTTCGTCGCCCAGATAGGCTTCGCGCACTTTTTCATTGCCACGGATTGCCATCGGCTTGTCGGTGGCGATGATTTCGCCGTAAACCAGCACGCTGATCCGGTCGGCCATGTTGAAAACCACGCCCATATCGTGTTCCACGATCAGCAGCGTTTTGCCTTCGGTCGCCTGTTTGATCAGCGCCACCGCGCGTTCGGTCTCCGAATGCGACATGCCTGCGGTGGGTTCGTCTAGCATGATCACATCCGCCCCCCCCGCGATGGTGATGGCGATCTCCAAAGTGCGCTGATCAGCATAGGGAAGCAGCGCCGCTGGCAGCTGCGCCTTGTCAAGAAGATCAACACTTTCAAGGATTTCCGCAGTTTTCCTTTGAACGTCATGCAGATTGCCGACATTGCGCCAGAACCCGTACCCATAGCCCATCGAATACAGCACACCGCAGCGGACATTTTCCCGAACGGTCATGTTCGAAAAGATGTTCGACACTTGGAAACTGCGCGACAGCCCCTTGCGGTTGATCTTGAACGGTTTCATCCCGCCGATCTCCTCGCCGCGCAGCTTGATGCTGCCCGAACTGGGGTGATACCCGCCGGAAATCAGGTTGAACAAGGTCGATTTACCCGCCCCGTTCGGCCCGATGATCGCGTGGCGTTCCCCCGGTTCGATGTCCAGCGTCACCCCCCGGATGATATGTGCCGGGCCGAAACTTTTATGCAGGTTATTGATGGAAAGCGCCGGAACACTCATGCCTGGCCCTCCTTGTTCTTAAGCGCTTTGCGCAGGATACCAACGCCGGCGACGAATGGGATGAAGATCACAGCCCAAGTCAACACGCCGTCATGTGGCAGATGCATCCCGAACGGTTCGAAGACCTCGCCGTAATTGTTCGACCAGTTCACCGACATCTCGATCAGGGTGACGAGACTGATCATCATCAGCACAATGCCCGTGATCTGGACGGCCCACTGACGCAGACTCGCAGCCGGATTGTCCCCGCGCAACCCGCGAAACAGCCCGCCGAAGATCCCCGCCAAACCACCGGGCGCAAACATAACGATCACGATGAACAGCAGTCCCAGATAAAGCAACCAAGCCTCCGAATAGTCCGACATCATCGATTGCATGTAAGTCAGCAGAATCGCACCCAAAATCGGGCCGGCAAAATATCGAATACCGCCGATATATGCCATCAGAAGAACCATGCCAGAAGGGGCCAGCGACAGCGCCTCGGGGGTGAAGATTTCATAGTTTACAGCGGACATGCCGCCGGCTAGCCCAGCGAAGCCACCTGCGAAGATAAACACCAGATAGCGTACTTTTTGCGGATCATAGCCGACGAATTCCGCCCGTTCTGGATTGTCGCGGGTCGCCTCGGACATTTTTCCGAGCGGCGTACGAGTAAAGGCATAGATACCCAACACGCCTATAAAGGTCCAAAACGCGATGAACCAATAGACTTCGTTAATCGGACCCAACGACAGGCCAAACATTTCCGGCCCATTCATGCGGTCGCCCGAAATGCCTTCTTCACCACCGAAAATGGATCCAAACATGAACCCTGCCGCCGAGATCAACTCGGCAACGCCGAGTGAAATCATGGCAAAGGGTGTGCCGGCCCGACGACAAGACGGCCAACCTATCACCGCCCCGGCCAATGCCCCGCCAGCAAATCCGATGAATGGCAGGAAAAAGACCGGGTAGCCGGCCCAAAATCCGCCATCGCCATAAGACGCGGCTTCGATCGCGCCCATCGCATGCACCGCAGCGTAACCACCCAGCCCGAAATAGACCGCGTGCCCGAAGGACAACAATCCGGCCCGACCCAACAACATATTGTAGGACATGGCGAAAACGATATTCACACCCATCGCATTCAAAAGCGAATACATCGTGCGCGATGGTCCAAAGACCGGAATCACCGCCAGGATCACAGCGAAAATGATCAGCGGCACAGTCCGCTGCATAAATTTCTGACTGCCGCTCGGCGACAGCGAAATCATTGTATCAGTTGCGATATTGCTCATAGTTCACG
Organism: Thalassovita gelatinovora; assembly: GCF_001458355.1. Classification (GTDB taxonomy): domain Bacteria; phylum Pseudomonadota; class Alphaproteobacteria; order Rhodobacterales; family Rhodobacteraceae; genus Thalassobius; species Thalassobius gelatinovorus. The sequence continues at coordinate 169,570 of NZ_CYSA01000016.1, forward strand.
ATCCCCCAACAAACCGCGCGGACGAATCATTAGAACCAGTACCAGCATCAGGAACGGAATCATCGGAGCCAGCGATGCGATTGTAATGCTGCCCAGCTCGGATGTGGCATCCAGCCCCAACCAACCGAAAATATCGGCAAAGCGGGCATCAATGGCGACTGCGAAAGTCTGCAAAAGCCCGAGTATCATAGCGGCCAGAAATGCCCCCATCAGGCTGCCCAACCCACCAACGACGACAACGACAAACACGATCGGGCCCATCTGCACTCCCATTGCGGGATCAGTCACAAGGTAGTTGCCACCGATTACGCCCGCCAGACCGGCCAGCGCACAACCGACACCAAACACGGTCATGAAAATCCGCGGTACATTATGCCCCAGATGTCCCACCATATGCGGATGCGACAACGCCGCCTGAATGATCAGACCTGCACGGGTACGGTTCAGGATGAACCAAAGTCCTGCAAGCATGGCCAAGGCCACGAAAAGAGTAAAAATCCGATAGGCCGGATATTGCGCGCCGAACAATTCGAACAGCGGGAAATCAAGCAATTCCGGAACCTTGTAGTCAACTGCATTGCGGCCCCAAATGATCTTTACCACCTCGTCGATCAGGTAAGCCAGTCCAAACGTGAACAACAATTCAGCTACGTGCCCATTTACGTGAACCGTTCGAAGTCCGTATTTTTCCACCAATGCACCCACCAATCCGACAAGGATCGGGGCAAAAATCAGGGCCACCCAGAAACTGCTGGCTTCGGAGATGGTGTAGGCAAAATAGGCTCCCAGCATGTAGAAGCTGGCATGGGCGAAGTTCAGAACGCCCATCATGCTGAAGATAAGTGTCAGACCGCTTGACAGCATGAACAAAAGGAGCCCGTAAATCACCCCGTTGAGGAGTGAAAATACGATCGTTTCCATGAAAACCTCTTAGCAGTAAGGTGCCGCGTGGTTTCACGCGGCACCGTTCTTGGATTCAGATTTCGCCGCCTTATTTGCTCGGGCGCGTCATCTGACAGGTGGTTTCGGTGCGAGTGTCTTCCGCTTCGATACGTGCGGCATCATCCGCCACCCATCCAAATGGTCCATTGTCCACACCACGAGCCACATTATCCGAGAAGGTTGACATGAACATTGGCTGCAACACCTGGTGGTTGTCGGCGCGCATGGTCAAGGTGCCGGTCGGCCCCTCATAGGTCATGCCCTCCAGAGCGAAGGCCACGTCTACCGGATCAATGCTATCGGCTTTTTCAGCCGCCATCGCCAGCATGTGCATCGCGTTGTCGATGCGCTGATAATAGTAGTTGCTTTCACTATACTTGGCTTCGTACCCGTCGACATAGGCCGCATGGGCATCCGACATTTCCAGATTGGTATTATGCTCGACAATCGCCATGACTTGGCCGACCGCAGCTTGCCCCATCGCTGTGGCTGCTCCTCGCGAACCACCATAATAGGTCAGGATCTTGCCGTCGAAACCCGAATCGATCGCCGCTTTGATCAGAAGCACCATATCGGCACCCCAGTTGCCGGTGATCATCGCATCGGCGCCCGAGCTGATGATCTTCTGCACATAAGGGGTGAAATCCTTCACTTTGCCCAGCGGATGCAGTTCGTTGCCGACGATTTCGATGTCGGGGCGTTTTTCAGTCAGGTTTTTCTCGGCAGCGGCCGCGACGGCCTTACCGAAGGAATAGTCCTGCCCGATGATGTAAACTTTCTTGATGTCTTCCTGGCCCTTCACCCAATCGGTGATGGCCTCCATCTTCATGTCAGAATCAGCGTCAAAGCGGAAATGCCAGAAGTTGCAACGATCATTGGTAAAGGACGGATCAACCGCAGCGTAGTTCAGGAAGAGAACTTCTTCGCCGGGGTTCCGCTTGTTATGCTTGGTGATGGCATCAATCAGCGCCGAAGCCACCGAAGAACCGTTGCCCTGCGCGATATAACGAACACCGTTGTCGAGCGCCTTTTGCAGCTGAACCAACGATTCCTTGGGGTTAACCTTGTTGTCGTAACCGGTAACTTCGACTTGGTTACCGTTGATGCCACCCTTGGCATTGATCTGCTCGGCCGCGTATTCCCATTCGTTCAGCCCGTCCTGGCCTGTCGGCCCAAATGGTCCCGAAAGCGGATCGATAAAGGCGATTTTCAGCGTATCGGCTGATGCGCCGGAAAGGGCTGTAACGCTCATGACCGCTGCAAGCGCCGCCGATGAAAGTAGTCTCATAGATTTTTCCTCCCGTCATTAAATGACGCCGCAACGTCATTTCCGTCCCTGATCAAAAGCGCCTACTCGCTGCTTGTCAATCTTTTTGTGAAACTCTATTCTGCTATGCGAAACATTCACCAAGGGAGGGGTGACATGGCAGATAATACGACGGATTTGTCAAAATTCCGCGAGAAAATAGCCGATTGGATCGTCGAGAATTGCCCCGCGACGCTGCGTAACCGTCCGATTGGTGAAGATTCCATTGTCTGGGGTGGTCGCAACTGGACCTTCGACGACGACGACCAACGTGTTTGGATGGAAAACGCCATCACCAAAGGCATGACCGCACCGCGCTGGCCGACGGCCTATGGCGGTGCAGGATTGAGCCGAGCGGAAGAAAAGATTTTCCGCGACGAGATGGTGCGCCTGAAAGCCCCCAGCCCGCTGGAAAGCTTTGGTTTATGGATGTTGGGACCGGCCCTGCTGGCCTTTGGTACCGAAGAACAAAAACTGCATTTCTTGCCCCAGATCACCAGCGGCAAGATCCGCTGGTGCCAAGGGTATTCCGAACCCGGCGCAGGCAGCGATCTGGCCAGCGTTCAAACCCGGGCCGAAGACATGGGGGATCATTGGCTGATCAACGGGCAAAAGATCTGGACCTCTTACGCCGACAAGGCCGACTGGATTTTCGCGCTGGTCCGCACCGACCGCGATGCGCCCAAGCACAAAGGCATTTCCTTTGTTCTGATCGATATGACCACACCCGGCGTCAGCACCAAGCCAATTCAGCTGATTTCCGGAAAGTCGCCGTTCTGCGAAACCTTCTTCGATAACGTGAAGGTGCCTAAATCCTATGGTGAAAATATCCCGTCGCAGGTCGGTGAAATCAACCGGGGATGGGATGTGGCGAAACATTTGCTGACCCATGAACGCGAAATGATCGGCAGCGGTGCGCAAGGGTTGCTGGGCGGTCGGTCGATGGGTGAATTCCTGTCCAGCCTCGATACCGACATCTTGGCCGATCCGGTGATCAACACGCAAGCGATGGAACTGGAAGTCGACAGCCTTGCCTTTGGCATGACACTGGATCGCTACAAGGATCAGGCGGAATCGGGGCGCGGCGTGGGCAATGCCAGCGCGATGCTGAAATATTATGGCACCGAAATGAACAAGCGGCGTTACGAATTGCTGATGTCAGCATCCGGCAGCGAAGGCGTGGAATGGGACGGGCCGCACGGATCGTTGGCACCGGAATGGCTGCGTACCAAGGCCAATTCGATCGAAGGCGGCACTTCGGAAGTGATGCTGGACATCCTTTCCAAGCGCGTCCTTGAACTGCCTTTGAAATAAGGAATTTGCGAATGACCAGTCTTCTAGAAACCGAAGACGAAACCCTGCTGCGCGATTCTGCCCGCGGGTTTCTGAACGATGCATCCCCAGTTTCCGCCCTGCGCGCCAATCGCGATCAAGGCCGTCCGTTCGATCCCGGCTTGTGGCGCGAAATGGCTCAGATGGGTTGGACCGGCGTATTGGTGCCCGAAGAACAGGGTGGGGCCGATATGGGCCATCGCGCGGCCGGTATTCTGGCCGGAGAAATGGGTCAGGTTTTGGCTGCATCGCCCTTCATTTCATCGGCCGTGATGGCCGCAACGACATTGCGGGGTGCCGCGACTGGCCGGGCCAAAGACGCGCTGGCGCAGATCACGTCGGGTGAATCGATCTACGCTATTGCGGTGGATGAGGGCCCAAAACACGCCCCCGCGAAGACAGCGCTGAAGGCAGAAAAATCCGGCAACGGCTATCGACTGTCCGGTGCCAAGACATTCGTCGCCGATGGCGGTAGCGCCAACCGGGTGCTGGTTCTGGCCCGCACTGGCGGCGAACCGGGCAATGCGTCGGGTTTGACCCTGTTCGATATCGATGTCGAACGGGCCGGGTTGAGCCGCAAAACGATCAGCACGATTGATTCGCGTGATCACGCGCGGCTGAACTTCGAGGGGCTGGAAGCCACCGGCGAAGATATCGTGGGCGAACTGGACAACGGTTTCGTAACGCTGCGTCACGGTCTGGAAGCAGGTCAGGCAGCATTGGCGGCCGAACTTTCGGGCCTGACGGCGGGCGCGTATGCGATGACCATCGGGTATCTGAAGGAACGCAAGCAATTCGACCGCACCATCGGGTCGTTTCAGGCACTGCAACACCGCGCCGCGCATCTGTTCAGCGAAATCGAGATTACCGCTTCTGCAGTGATCAATGCCGGTCGCATTCTTGACGAAGCCCCCGATCAGGCCACGCTGGCCGTGTCGGTCGCCAAGGCGCGCGCCACCGCAACAGCGAAACTGGCAGTATCCGAAGGGGTGCAGATGCATGGCGGCATCGGCATGACCGATGAATACGACATCGGTTTTTTCATGAAACGGGCTCGGGTCGGGGCCGAATGGCTGGGCGATTATGGTTATCACGCGGCGCAGGTTGCTGCCGCACGCGGGTTCTGAGGAGGACAACATGACACCGAATGATTTGTTTGATCTGACTGGCAAGGTGGCTTTGGTCACTGGCGGGTCGAGTGGGATTGGCCGCATGGCCGCTGAAGGACTGGTCGCTGCGGGTGCCCGAGTGCTGATCGCCAGCCGCAAGGCCGATGCCTGCGGCGCGGTCGCAGCGGAACTAAACGGCATGGATTATAGCGGCAGCGCCGAAGGGTTCGCGGGCGATGTCAGCACCGAAGCGGGTATTGACGCGCTGGTTGCAGAAGTGAACAAGCGCACCGACAAGCTGCATATTCTGATGAACAACGCCGGCCGCACTTGGGGTGCGGCCATTGGGGAGCATCCCTATCAGGCTTGGGAAAAGCTGCTGAGCCTTAACGTCACCGGCATGTTCCATCTGACCCAGCAATTGCTGCCGCTGTTGAAAGCGGCCAGCACGCCCCAAGACCCCGCCCGCGTGGTCAATGTCGGATCGGTCATGGGGGACATTCCCAAGGGCACCCAGACCTATTCTTACGCCGTGTCGAAAGGTGCAGTTCACCATATGACCCGGGTTCTGTCGAACGATCTGGCTCCCGAAGGCATCACGGTAAACGCCATTGCTCCAGGGCCGTTCGTGTCGAAGATGACCGCGTTTGCCATCGGCACCGAAGAAGGCCAGAAAAAATCTGCTGAAGGTGTCCCGCTTGGCCGGGTCGGCTGCCCCGAAGATATCGCCGGTGCATTGCAATATCTTTGCGGCCGCGGTGGGTCTTATGTATCCGGCGCGATCCTGCCATTGTCGGGCGGGATGCAATCGAACGCCCCGGGTTCCCTGTTCAACGAGGATCTGTGATCATGACATTGCCTTCAGGCAAAACAATCAGCCGGGAAGAATTCGAAGCCCTGCTGGGCAAAGAAATGGGCGTGTCGGATTGGTTCACCATCGATCAGAGCCGAATCGATCAGTTCGCGGACTGCACCGAGGATCACCAGTTCATTCATGTCGATCCCGAAGCCGCAGCGAAAACCCCCTTTGGCAGCACCATTGCGCATGGGTTCCTGACGCTGTCGATGTTGTCAGCTATGGTCTATCAAATGCCCAGCATCGAAGGCGTTGTCATGGGGGTGAACTACGGATTCGAAAAGGTCCGTTTCGTTTCGCCGGTGAAAGTGGGGGCCAGGATCAGGGCGCGGTTCGTGCTGGCCGCGTTCGATGAAATCAGACCCGGCGAATTCCAGTCCATGATGGATGTGACGGTTGAAATCGAGGGGCAGGAAAAACCCGCCCTTGTGGCCCAATGGCTGGGTCGCCGCTATTTCGGAGAAAAAGCATGAGCGAAGTACGTTTTGACGGGCGCGTTGCCATTGTCACCGGCGCGGGTGTCGGTCTGGGTCGCAGCCATGCGCTTGGCCTTGCGGCACGCGGGGCCAAGGTAGTGGTCAACGATCTGGGGACCTCGACGGATGGGACCGGATCGGGGTCCGATGCAGCCCGCGCAGTGGTGGAAGAAATCCGCTCGGAGGGAGGCAAAGCGATCGCCAACGGAGCCAACGTCGCAGATGCCGCGCAGGTTCAGGCGATGGTGGACGAAGCCATTTCCGAATTTGGCCATGTCGATATTCTGGTGAACAATGCCGGCATCCTGCGCGACAAGACCTTTGCCAAGATGACACTGGAAGATTTCCAGATGGTGATGGATGTACATTTGGCAGGATCGGTCCATACCGCTCATGCGCTGTGGCGGCACATGTGCGAACGGGAATACGGGCGCATCGTTTTCACCACCTCGGCCTCGGGGATGTACGGCAATTTCGGTCAGGCGAACTATGGCGCGGCGAAATCGGCGATGCTGGGGCTGATGAACGTGCTATCCATCGAAGGTGCGAAATACAATGTGCGGGCCAATATGCTGGCCCCCACGGCAGCAACACGGATGACCGAAAACCTGATCCCTGCCGAACTGCTGGCGTTGCTGAAACCCGAAACCATCACCCCCGGCCTGCTGGCTCTGGTCAGCGACGACGCGCCGTCCAAGATGATCCTTGGCGCGGGTGCCGGTTGTTTCGCGGAAACCAAGATCTACGAAACAGAAGGCATCACTCTGCAAGACGCAGAGCTGAGCCCGGAAACGGTTCTGGCCAGGATGGCAGAAATCCGCGATCCTGCGAACCAACAGGTGATGGCAAACGCTTTCGAACAGACCCACAAATATGTCCGGAATGCAGCGGCGGCGCGTGGCGTCACCCTGCCCGGCGAATAACTCTGACCAAAAGGATTCCAAAATGCGTGACGCAGTAATCGTTTCAACCGCCCGCACCCCGATCGGCAAAGCCTTTCGTGGCGCTTTCAACAACACTTCGGCTCAGACCCTGATCGGTCATGCGGTCTCCAATGCCGTGTCCCGCGCTGGTCTGGACGGGTCCGAGATTTCGGATTGCATCATCGGCGCTGCGATTCAACAGGGATCGACTGGCGGCAATATCGGTCGTCAAGCGGTCATCCGCGCCGGCTTGCCCGTGACCATCTCGGGCATGTCGATGGATCGGCAATGTGCCAGCGGCATGATGGCCATCGCCACCGCCGCAAAACAGGTCGTTCATGACGGTATGGATATCGCCATCGGTGGCGGTGTTGAATCGATCAGCTTGGTTCAGAACGACAAGATGCGGACCGACTGGCTGGCCGATGCCTGGATCAAAGAACACAAGCCCGAGCTTTACATGTCAATGCTGGAAACCGCCGAAATCGTCGCGGAACGCTATGGCGTCAGCCGCGAAGACCAGGACGCCTTTGCCCTGCAATCGCAGCAGCGTACCGCAGCAGCACAAGAAGCCGGCAAGTTCGATGATGAAATCGTGCCGCTGACCACCGTGATGAAAGTGGTAAACAAGGAAACCCGCGAAGTGTCGGACAAGGAAATCACGATTTCTAGGGACGAATGCAATCGCCCGTCGACCACGCTGGAAAGTCTTTCCGGGTTGTCGCCGGTCTTCAAGAACGGTCAGGTCGTGCAAGAGGGCAAATTTGTCACCGCTGGCAACGCGTCGCAGTTGTCTGACGGGGCATCTGCCGCCGTGATCATGGAAGCAAGCGTTGCCGAAAAGCGTGGGCTGCAACCGCTGGGCCGCTATGTTGGCGTTATGGCTGCCGGTCTGGAACCAGATGAAATGGGCGTTGGTCCGGTTTATGCAGTGCCGAAACTGTTGGAAGCACATGGCCTGACCATGGACGATATCGGGTTGTGGGAACTGAACGAAGCCTTTGCCTGTCAGGTTCTGCAATCGGCCAAGGTTCTGGGCATTCCGAATGAACTGCTGAACGTCAATGGTGGCGCGATTTCGATCGGCCATCCTTATGGCATGTCTGGTGCCCGCATGGTCGGCCACGCCCTGATCGAAGGCAAGCGGCGCGGCGCAAAATACGTGGTCTGCACCATGTGTGTGGGCGGTGGCATGGGCGCTGCCGGCCTGTTTGAAGTTCTCTGATCAGTAACATACGGGGCCGCAGATCATTGCGGCCCCCTTTTCCCAATAAAGGCCCCCTATATGCCCGAACTCTATTTGATCCGTCACGCGCAGGCGTCTTTCGGTGCGGCAGATTATGATGTGCTGTCCGACTTGGGCCATGAGCAATCCTTTGCGTTGGGCAAGGCGCTGGCCGAACAAGGCGTGCAACCGGATGGTCTGTTCATCGGAGCGCAGAGGCGCCACCGCGAAACGCTGGAAGGCATACTAAAAGGCATGGGCCGCGATCCGCAGCAAGCGCAGATCCATGCGGGCCTCAACGAATTCGATTTCAAATCCCTGCTCGATGCTCATTACCGCAACCGTACCGCACCGGACCACATGCACGATGAACGGAAATCTCATTTCCGCACCCTGCGCGACACGGTTCTGGCCTGGCAACGCGATGAAATCGTCGATCCTCCGGAAACCTGGGCCAGCTTTGTCGGTCGGGTCGAAGCCGCCCGCCAGATGATGATCGAAAGCGGAGCGGAAAAAATCGTCGCGGTCAGTTCAGGAGGGGCGATCGGTCAGATGATTGCTGCCACACTTTGCACCCCGTCGGAACAACAGATCAAATTGCAATTGCAAATGAAGAACTGCGCCGTGAACCGCTTTGTTTTTTCCGAGCGCAGTTTCTACCTGCATGGGTTCAACGAAACCCCGCATATCACGGCGGCAAATGCCGATCCCCTGCTCACCTATAGCTGAGAGCCGATCATGACAAAAGCAGACCCTACCAAGCTGGATACCGAAGCCGTCGCTGCCTATCTGCGCGCACATCTAAAGGATTTCGAAGGACCGCTCGAAGCGGACAAATTCGATGTCGGACAATCCAATCCCACCTTCCGGCTCCGCACACCGAAGAAGAATTACGTTCTGCGCCGCAAGCCGCCGGGGGTTTTGCTTAAATCTGCCCATGCGGTAGACCGCGAATTCCGGGTACAAAGTGCATTACAAGGGACCGACGTCCCAGTCGCCAAGATGCACTTGCTGTGTGAAGATGACAGTGTGATCGGGTCGGCCTTCTATGTGATGGAAGAAGTTATCGGGCGTCACTTCAACGATCCGCGCCTGCCGGAACTGTCGAAGGAAGATCGGTTGCCGATCGTCGACGAAACGAACCGGGTGCTGGCCGCAATTCACAATATCGATCTGGTCGCCACCGGGTTGTCCGATTATGGCCCCGAGGGCAATTATTACCGTCGCCAGATCGACCGCTGGACCAAGCAATACCGCGCCTCTGAAACCGATACGATCCCGGCAATGGACGAGCTGATTTCCTGGCTCGACACCAACATCCCGGCCGAGGACGGCCAACGCACGCTGGTGCATGGCGATTACCGCATCGATAACATGCTGTTTAACAAGGACCGACCCGAATGCGCCGCTGTGCTGGATTGGGAATTATCCACCACCGGTCATCCCTATGCCGATCTGGCCGCGGTGATTATGCAATGGTCGATGCCCCCGGGTGCCGAAGGCCGCGGTTTGGCCGGAGTGGATCGTTCCGCCCAAGGGTTGATGAGCGATGAAGGGTTTGTCGACGCTTATTGCGCCCGCCGCAATCTGGCCGGGATCGACAAGTTCGGTTTCTATCTGGCCTTCACCTTCTTTCGCATGGCTGGGATCATTCAGGGCGTTTACAAACGTGCGCTGGACGGCAACGCTTCGAACCCGGAGCGGGCGAAATTGCTTGGCAGTCATGTTGGCACCTTCGCCGAACACGGGCTGGCAGCGGCGAAAACCGTATGACGGAAGGACCCGATGTGAGAAACAGTGAAATCGACCCCGCGCTTTCCGAAGATCCATATGCATTGCAAAAGCATCTGGGATTCCAGATCACCGGCTGGGACAAGGATTACGCCCGGGTCGAACTACCGATGCAGGATCATCTTGGCAACCGGTATGGCATTCCCCATGGCGGGGTGCATGCCACGTTGCTGGATACAGCGATGGGGTTTGCCGGATGCTATACCGGTATTCCCAACCAAAAGCAGCTGGCGATGACCTTGTCACTGAACGTGAACTACGTCGGCCAGCTCATGGGCAAGCTGTTGATCAGCGAAGGGTTTCGCACCGGTGGCGGACGTAAAACGTTTTTCGCCGAAGCCAAGGTGACAGACGAACTGGGCACCCTGATCGCAACCGGAACAGGCGTATTTCGCTACCGCGGCGTTTGAGGGAAAAATGACGTGATGTCAATCCCTCAAATCCATGAACGTCCTTTCATTTCAGGGCTTTTGTCCCAGAATGAAGGCCAATGAAGAGGAGAGACACAATGACAGATATGATGCAGAGAATCGTATTGGCGCGTCGCCCGACGGGTGAACCGACCGACGAAGATTTCCGCTTGGAAGACGCCCCGATGCTGGTACCGGGCGATGGTGACGTTCTGGTCCGGGTGACGCATATGTCGCTTGACCCTTACATGCGGGGCCGTATGGATGATGCCAAATCCTATGCCAAACCTGTCGAAATCGACCATACGATGGAAGGTGGCGCCGTGGGCGAGGTGATCGCTTCGAACCACCCAAACTTCACCCCCGGCGATTTCGCTTTTGGCATGTTCGGCTGGGCCAGCCATGGCTGCCTGCCGGGCAATCAACTTCAGAAACTCGACCCCGCGCATGGGCCCGTTACCAATGCGCTTGGCGTATTGGGCATGCCGGGCTTCACCGGCTGGTTCGGACTGACGGAATATGGCAAGCCGAAAGCGGGTGAAACCCTGGTCGTGGCTGCGGCCACCGGACCGGTCGGATCGATGGTCGGGCAGATGGGCAAACAACTGGGCCTGCGCGTCGTCGGCATCGCTGGGGGGCCTGACAAATGCAAATTGGCCAAGGAAACCTTCGGGTTTGACGAATGCCTGGACCATTACGCCTATGACGATGCCAAGGCGCTGCGCGATGCGTTAACAAAAGCCTGCCCGGACGGCATCGATATCTATTTCGAAAACGTTGCCGGCAAGGTGCTGGAAGCGGTGCTTCCCTTGATGAATGTTGGTGCCAGGATCCCGCTTTGCGGTATGGTTGCCTGGTACAATGCGGGCGCTCTGGGTGCCAATCAGCAGGGCGCGAAAGATCAGTTACCGAAGATGTGGCGCAGCATTCTGGTGAACCGGATGCATGTGCATGGCTTCATCATTTCGGATCATTATGACCGTTACCCGACCTTCCTTGCCGATGCCGGGCCGCGTGTCGCTTCTGGCAAGATCAAATCGGTCGAAGACATTGCCGAAGGTCTGGAAAACGCACCGCGGGCCTTCATGAATTTGCTCAAGGGCGGCAATTTCGGCAAACAGATCGTCAAACTGGCTGATTGAGTCAAACAATACCTGACCTGCGGCAAACAGAAAAAAGGGGGGCATTGCCCCCCTTTTCATTTCAAATAATACGGATTTTTTCCTGAATTCAGACCCCGAATATGGGCGCCCTAAACGGGCGCACCATGGAATCAAGCGGCGCGATTTGCCGCCATGATCCGACCGAGATGATAATCGGTATCACCCAGCTGCGCATCCAGCATCACCAAGCGCTTGGCAAAATGCGAAATCGGGTATTCCCAAGTCATCGCGATACCGCCATGCATCTGGACCGCTTCTTCGGCAATCAACCGCGCCGCACGACCGATCAGGTTCTTGGCCATCGACGCATATCGTGAGGCGTCTTCACCACCCAGTTCCGCCGCCGCCTTGATGGTGATCGATCGGGCCTGTTCGATTTCGGTCAACATGTCGACCGCACGGTGCTGCAACACTTGGAACTTGCCGATCGGTATGCCGAACTGCTTGCGCTGCTTCAGGTAGTCGACCGTGGTCGCATGGGTGACATCCATTGCGCCGACCGCTTCGGCACAAAGCGCCACGATGCCTGCATTGATCGCGTCTTCCATCGCATCGGCCGCATCGGCCATCAACAGGCGCGCCGGGCTGTCGTCCAGTTGCACCTCTGCCGCGCCGCTGCCATCCATCATCGCATAGCCGGTCACATTGGCATCTGCGGCCTGCACTTCGAACAGGGCCACTTTGCCGTCCAACTTGGCGGCAATCAGGAAGGTATCAGCGATCTGGCCGCCATAGACGGTGCTTTTGCGCCCCGACAGGGTGTAACCTTCGCCCTTGGCGCTGGCGGTGCAGGCGATGTACTCCAGTTCGTAAGGCGCGTCGATTTCGGTGAACCCCACCGCATATTTCGTCGCCCCGGCTAATAGCGCCTCTTGATCTTCACCCGCCGACACCAGCAGGCGCGACGCCATCAGTGCCCCCAGAACCGGTTCCGGGGTCAGTTGCCGGCCCATGGCTTCGAACACAACCGAAATGTCAAAACCGGTGCCGCCAAAGCCGCCTGCATCTTCCGGTGCGAGCGCAAAGAGCACCCCCAATTCAACCAGTTGATCCCATTTAGACGGATCATAGAACGGTGCGTCATAAGCGACCTTGTTGCGATGTTCCACAGCGTATTGTTCTGCCAGAAATCGGTTCAGCGTGTCTGCCAGCATCTGGCGGTCTTCAGTCAGATTGAAATCCATCGGCTTACAGCTCCAGCATGGTCTTGGTCAGGATATTGCGCTGGATCTCGTTCGATCCACCGAATATCGAGGTTTTACGGTTGTTGAAATAACGCGCCGCGTTATTAGCGCTGTCGGCAGGACCGAACATCAGGTTACCGTCGGTGACATAGCCCGGGAACGGGGCCGCAGCCGGACCCAAAGCGCGGCGTGCCAGATCCTTGAGTTCCTGGTTGATCACCGTGCCCTTGATCTTGAGGATCGAGGTTTCCGGCCCCGGAGCACCTTGTTGCTGCGCCTTGAACAACATCCGAAGATTGGTGATCTTCATCGCTTCCAGATCGATTTCGGCCTGCGCCACGCGAGAGGCGAAAAGCGGGTCTTCGATCAGCGGGCGACCGCCGCGCTGCACTTTACGCGCCAGCGCTTTGACCTCTTCCAAAGACTGCATCGAAAAGCCTACACCAGCGATGCCGGTACGTTCATGGGTCAGCAGGTATTTGGCGATGGTCCAGCCCTTGTTTTCTTCGCCTACAAGGTTGCCATAGGGCACCCGGACATCGGTGAAGAAGACCTCGTTCACCTCATGGCCGCCTTCGATCAGCTTGATCGGGCGCACTTCGATGCCGGGGGTTTGCATATCGACCAGAATAAAGCTGATACCCGACTGCTGCTTGGCGTCCGGGTCGGTACGGCACAGGCAGAAAATCCAATCGGCATGCTGTCCCAGAGTGGTCCAGGTTTTTTGTCCGTTGATCACCCATTCGTCACCTTCACGCACAGCGCGGGTTTTCAAGCTGGCAAGGTCCGAGCCGGCACCGGGTTCGGAATAGCCCTGGCACCACCAATCGGTCCCGTCCAGAATGCGCGGCAAGTAGTGATCCTGCTGTTCCTTGCTGCCGAATGCCTGCAACACCGGTCCCAGCATGCTAAGCCCGAAAGGCACGATGCGGGGGGCATAGGCGCGGCAGCATTCTTCTTCAAAAATGTGACGCTGCACCGGGGTCCAGCCGGGGCCGCCGAATTCTGTCGGCCAGGTGGTGGCAAGCCAGCCGTTGGCGTTCAGAATGGCGTGCCATTCTTCCATGACCTCTTTGGTCAGCTCGTCACCCGCACGCACCGCATCTGAAATATGGGTGGGTAGGTTTTCGGCCAGGTAAGCGCGGACTTCTTCGCGAAACGCGATGTCCTCGGCGGAAAAGCTCAGATCCATTCGTCAGGCTCCTTTGTTCAAATCGGCAAATGTGGTGCCGTCATCAGCCATTTTCTTTAGCAGGTCAGGCACCTGCCAGTAATGGCTGTCTTCCTTGGCGTATTCGGTGATCCGACCCACCAATTCCTTGGCTCCGATGGTATCAGCATAAGCCAGCGGACCGCCACGGAAGCGCGGGAAGCCATAGCCAAAGAGGAATACCATATCGACATCGACTGGCCGCTTGGCGGTGCCGTCTTCGACCACGCGGGTAGCTTCGACAATCATCGCGGTCATGTAGCGGTCGACAATATCTTCATCGGTGAAATCGTGCGGGGTGATGCCCTTGTCGGCGCGTACTTCGTCGATGATCGTGGCGACTTCGGGATTGGGGACCGGCGCACCTTGGTCGTAGATGTAATAGCCCTGCCCGGTCTTGCGCCCGAACCAGCCGTTTTCACAGATACGGTCGGCCACGTCGCCGGCATAGCGTTCATTCGGATTGCGGCTGTCTGCCTTGCGCTTGCGAGTCATCCAACCGATGTCCAACCCGGCCAGATCGCCGACCTTGTGCGGTCCCATGGCGAAACCGAACCCTTCCAACGCGGCATCGACCTGTTGCGGTGACGCACCGTCCAGCACCAGATAGCTGGCTGTTTTGACATAATGCGCCAAAATACGGTTCCCGATGAAGCCGTCGCAGACCTGCGCCAGAACGCCGACCTTCTTGAGCTTTTTCGCCAGCGCGAAACCCGTGGCCAAAACGTCGGGTGCGGTTTTCGCGCCCTGCACGATTTCCAGCAACCGCATCACATGGGCCGGGCTGAAGAAGTGCAGACCCAGAACGTCCTGCGGACGGTCAGTGCAGGCTGCGATTTCGTTGACATCCAGATAGGACGTGTTGGACGCCAAGATCGCACCGGGTTTGCAAACGGTGTTAAGCTTGCCAAAGATTTCCTTTTTCACATCCATCTGTTCAAACACCGCCTCGATCACCAGATCGACATCGCTCAGAACATCCAAACCCACTGACGGTTCCAGCATAGCCAGTGCGGCCTCTTTCTGATCGGCGCTCATCTTGCCCCGGCTCACCGCGCCTTCCAGGTTCTTGGTAATGGTGGCGACACCACGGTCGAGACCGTCCTGCGCCACTTCGACCAGACGCACCGGAATACCCGCGATCAAGCAAGAGGTGGCAATGCCAGATCCCATCGTGCCACCGCCGATCACACCGATCTTGGAAATTTCGCGGGTGTCGCCCTTGGCCTCCGGAATACCCGAAACGGCGCGTTCGCCAAAAAAGGCGTGGATCAGGCCGGCGCGCTGCGGCGTGTCCATCGAATCGATGAACGCTTGACGTTCGATTTTCAGCCCTTCGGTCCTTGGCAGCGACGATGCGGCGACCGCTTCGACGATTTTATGCGGCGAAAACAGGTGCGGCTGCTTTGCCTTCAGCATCGCGGCCGTATCGGCCAGCGTTTTTTCATCGGGTACGACATCCAGATCGCAGCTGTGGCGGGTTACCAGTTTGCCATCCAGAACATCCTGCGCGGCCTGCAAAGCGGCGTTACGCGGGGGCATATCAACCAACCGGTCGATCACGCCTTTTTCCAGCGCTTCCTCGGCTTTGACCTGACGACCCGACAGCGCCACATCCAGAGTAAAGGCAATGCCTGCGATCCGCGGCAGGCGCTGCGTCCCACCGGCACCGGGCAGCAGGCCCAGCAGGATTTCCGGCAGGCCGACGCGCAACCCCTTGGTACCGATCCGGGCATGGGTCGCCATGCCCAGTTCGAACCCACCGCCAAGCGCAGTCCCGTGCATGACCGAGATCACCGGGATTATGCTGTCTTCGATGATGTTATAGACGTCTGGCAGAGACGGAGCCTGCGGCGGCTTGCCAAATTCTGTGATGTCAGCCCCAGCGACGAAGGTTCGGCCCTCGGCATAGATCGCAATGACCTTTGCAGTGCCTTCTTCGTTCAACCGGATGATTGCGTCCTGCAACCCCTGCCGAACCACCTGACCGGTGGCGTTCACCGGCGGGTTATTGATAATGATCAGGGCAATATCGCCCTGCCGTTCGATGGAAATCTTGTCATTCACCTGGGTGACATCGGTCATCTGGCTGCCTCACGCTCCTGCAATCACACAGAGGAATGCTGGCCGCGCTTTGCAACCGCCTCCTCCCGTCGGGATCAAACTAAAGCCTCGGCGGGATCGCGTCAACGCGTGGAATATTGTTTTGCAATGCAGAACAATGCGGTGACGTCAGGTTATGAAATGATCTCGAACCGATTCACATCGACCAGTCCACGATCGGTAATCTTGAGGTTGGGAATCACCGGCAGGGCAAGGAAGGCCAATTGCAGGAACGGTTCTTCCAGCGTGACACCAAGGGAACGGGCGGCAAAGCGCAGATCAACCAACCGGTCGCGTACGGTTTCGAATGGATCAAGGCTCATCAACCCGGCCACCGGCAGCGGCAATTCTGCCAGAACCTTGCCGCCTTGAACCACCACAAAGCCGCCTTCGATTTCGCCCAACCGGTTTGCGGCCAGCGCCATGTCGTCGTAATCGACCCCGACCACCACGATATTGTGGTGATCGTGGCAGACGGTCGAGGCGATGGCGCCGCGTTGCAGCCCGAAGCCACGCACGAACCCGGTCGCCATGTTGCCGTTTTTGCCATGCCGTTCGATCACCGCGATCTTGATCAGGTCGCGGGCGATGTCGGGGCGTTTGTCTCCATCCGCGATCGGGATCGTTTCATGCAGGTGATCGGTGATGATCTTGCCTTCGATGATGCCGATGACATCTGTGTCTTCGCGGTTTCCCGCTGTGCGGAAATGGCTGGCCGTCACCGTCGGGGCCTTGACCGAATGACGACCCACCGGCGGGATCGTCTGACGGGCGGCAAAGGCGTCGTCCGTCACCTCGACGCCACCGCATAACACTTTCTGCACGTCACACGCTTCCAGACTGGACAGCGCAACGATATCGGCGCGTTTGCCCGGGGCAATCTGACCGCGATCCTTTAGCCCGAAGGCTTCGGCGGCGGACAGGCTGGCAGCGCGATAGGTGGCCAGCACCGGTGCGCCCAACCCGATCAGGCTGCGGATCATGTAATCGAGATGGCCATATTCAGCGATATCAAGCGGATTTCGGTCGTCGGTACAAAGGCACAGGTAAGGTGCGGTGCGTTCCGTCAGGATCGGGGCCAGCGCATGCATATCCTTGGACACAGACCCTTCGCGGATTAGCACCCGCATCCCCTTGCGCAGCTTTTCCAACGCCTCTTCGGCGGTGGTTGCTTCGTGTTCGGTGCGAATACCGGCAGCGATATAGCCGTTCAGATCCTTGCCCGACAGCAGCGGGCAATGACCGTCGATATGTTTGCCGCGGAACAGGTTGAGCTTTTCCATCACGCCCGGGTCCTTGTAGAGGACACCGGGGAAGTTCATAAATTCGGCCAGCCCGATGCTGGTCGGGTGATCCATAAGCGGCACCAGATCGGCGGCTTCGATCCTTGCACCGGCGGTTTCCATTTCGGTCGAAGGCACGCAGGAGGAAAGCTGCACCCTTATGCTCATCAGCGTATGCAGCGCGGCCTGCTGGAAATAGCGGATGCCGCCGGGGCCGATCACATTTGCGATCTCATGCGGGTCGCAGATCGCGGTGGTGACGCCCCTCGGCAGCACGCAGCGGTCGAATTCGAACGGCGTGACCAACGAGCTTTCGATATGCAGATGGGTATCGATGAACCCCGGTACCAGGATCAGGCCCGAAACATCAACGATCCGCGTGCCTTCGTAATTGTCACACGTGCCCACGATGGTATCGCCACAAATGGCGATATCGCCTTCCAGCAACTCGCCGGTCACAAGATCAAGCATCCGGCCACCGCGCAGCACGATATCGGCGGGCTTTGCCCCACGCCCCTGATCGATCAACTGGTCCAGTTTCGCCATGCCGCCCCCCTTTAGCATATTTCGGCTACGATGCCACGGAACGGCGACCAGCGCGAGGCGTTATCTATTCGATGAACCGCACCGGTTTTATCGGCGGTTCCAACTCCTCGAACAAACCTTCCTCAGAAGTGCGGGACCGTGCTGTACGGATATTTTTGAATAGTGAAGGCCAGCATGAAAGCCGTTGGGCAGCAACGACCGGCGGATGTCATATGAGCCTCGTAGCGCGTCGCCGGCGCGGACAGATTTCGGCTATGAGCCCGAAATAGCTCCGATTCAATTGGAATGAGATAGAATGTTCAGAAGCTTGCCCGCCGGGTCACGGAGATAGAAGCGGCGAACGCCCCATGGCTCGTCAGTGAGATCGTAGGCGATGCCGTGACCGAGGCTCTTCGCTCGCGCATATGCAGCGTCGATGTCATCGACCTCTATCGAAAAGAGGTGGTCCTAGATTTTAGACCAGTTTGTAGCCTTGTTAAGATGGATCAGGGTTTCATTTCAGGCTGCTAATCTCATTGGTTCTGCTTTGCTGGCATAGGCCTCATCGGGGGTCAATATGCCGTGCGTCGAATGCGGGCGGTCAGCATTGTAATAGGTCAGCCACTTGCCGATCCCGGTCCGCATTTCTGAACCTGTCTCAAAAGCGTTCAGATAGACGCATTCATACTTCAGCGACCGCCAGAGCCTCTCGATCATCCGATTGTCGCGCCACGCGCCTTTGCCGTCCATGCTGATCTTGACCTTCGCATCGGTTAGCACGTCGATCCAGGCGCCGCTGGTGAATTGGGACCCTTGGTCGGTGTTGAATATCTCCGGCGCGCCGTGTTCGGCCAGGGCTTCTTTCAGGGCCTCAACGCAGAAGTCTGCATCCATGCTGTTGGACAGCCGCCAGCTCAGAACTTTGCGGCTGTGCCAATCCATGATCGCCACGAGATACAGAAAGCCGCGTCGCATAGGGATATAGGTGATATCTGCGCACCAGACTTGGTTTGGACGGTCGATGACCGCATTTCTCAGCAAGTATGGCCAGATCTTGTGCTGCGGGTGTTTCTTGCTTGTGTTGGGCTCCTGATAAATCGGAACCAGACGCATAAGCCGCATCAATCGCTGTGACCTGCCCCCCATTGGTCCCTCGTTTATAATGAGAGTCTGCGGGTTTGATTTTGATAATCATGGGTTTCGGTTTGGGCAAGCGCGCCGTGCGCGGAGCCCTCAAATTGTTCAAGCGCTCGGCGCGCTTGCAGTGGCGTCTTGGACCTGTCGCGGTTTGATGCCGCTCCTTTGATAGCATTTACTGCAACAAAGGAGACGAACTATGGGCACAGGAAGAACGGATGAATTCCGCAAAGACGCGGTGCGAATTGCGCTGACCAGCGGGCTGACACGGCGACAAGTTGCGGATGATCTGGGCGTTGGGCTTTCGACGCTGAACAAGTGGGTGAACGCGCACCGTGGCACGGATGTGGTATCTCCCGAGGATCGCGAGCTTGCGCTGGAGAACGAACGGCTTCGGCGCGAGAACCGCATCCTCAAGGAGGAGAGGGACATCCTAAAAAAAGCCACCCAGTTCTTCGCGAGCCAAAAGCCATGAGGTTCAGGTTCGTCGAAGAACAGCGCGGTGCCTTCCCGATCGACCGGCTTTGTCAGGTCATGAACGTCAGCCCACGCGGATTGCGGGCTTTCCGCAGCCGGCCTGCCAGCCGCAGGCAGCGCACGGATATGGTTGTGCTGGCGCATATCAAGGAACAGTCGCGCTTGAGCCTGGGCAGCTACGGCAGGCCCCGAATGACCGAAGAATTGAAGGAGGTCGGTGTCGATGTCGGGCACCGGCGCGTCGGTCGCCTGATGCGCGAAAACGGAATTACTGTTGAAAGAACGCGCAAGTTCAAGGCGACCACAGACAGTGATCATACATTCAACATCGCCCCGAACCTGCTGGATCGGGACTTCAGTGCAGCCGGGCCGAACCAGAAATGGGCGGGTGACATCAGCTACATCTGGACCCGCGAGGGTTGGCTGTATCTGGCAGTGATCCTCGATCTGCATTCCCGGCGTATCATTGGTTGGGCTGTCAGCAATCGCATGAAGCGTGACCTGGCGATCCGGGCTCTGAAAATGGCCATCGCTTTCCGAGCGCCACCAAAGGGCTGCATCTTCCACAGCGACAGGGGCAGCCAATACTGTTCGCATGACTACCAGAAGATCCTGCGCCAGCATGGCTTCAAAGTCTCCATGAGCGGCAAAGGTAATTGTTATGACAATGCGGCCGTCGAGACATTCTTCAAAACCATCAAGGCCGAGCTGATCTGGCGGCGGTCATGGGCAACCAGGCGGCAAACTGAGATGGCTATCTTCGAATACATCAATGGCTTCTATAATCCGCGCCGACGCCATTCAGCACTGGGCTGGAAAAGCCCCGTCGCTTTTGAGCGGAAGGTGGCTTAAACGAGCACTTGGGGCGGCACGAAACCGTGACAGGTCCACCTTGAACGATCGCGGGCTGCTGCCGGAGCACGAGATCGTGGGGGTTCTTCGCGACGCCGCAGCGACGCATGAGAACGCAGTCGGGACCGAACCCGAAACGGAAAGGCACCGAGCCGTCGCAGACTTGATCAACGCGATCATTGCTGGCGGTAACTCTGTTCGGCGCTTGTGACGTTAAGCTTCAACAGTGGGCGGGAGCATTTATGGATATGCACTCATGGAAAGCAAAAAAGATATTCTTTGAGGCGCTATTGTAGAACCCCTGCTCAGCCATCACTTCAATAGCATTGGCACTCCGGTATGGCGAGTGCCAAAGCACATCCGAACATCGCCATGCTCCCCTAAGCAGCCGAATAAGGAGCAATTACGTGTCGTTCACTCCACTCCACGACCGGGTTCTCGTGCGCCGCATCGAAGGCGACGCGAAGACCTCAGGCGGGCTCATCATCCCTGACACCGCAAAAGAGAAGCCACAGGAAGGTGAAATCGTCGCGGTCGGCGCTGGCGCCAAGGACGAGGACGGCGACCGCGTCGCCATGGACGTCAAGGCTGGCGACCGGATCCTGTTTGGAAAATGGTCAGGGACCGAAATCAAACTCGACGGCGAAGATCTCATGATCATGAAGGAGAGCGATATTCTCGGCGTCATGGCCTGACCCCGACAGCGACGCCGAAATTTCATTCTCAGGAGCACCCGACCATGTCCGCCAAAGACGTCAGATTCAGTACAGATGCCCGCGACCGCATGCTGAAAGGCATCAACACGCTGGCCAACGCCGTGAAGATCACCCTCGGGCCGAAGGGCCGGAACGTCATCCTCGACAAATCCTGGGGTGCGCCGCGCATCACCAAGGACGGTGTGACCGTCGCCAAGGAAATCGAGCTGTCGGATCATTTCGAAAACATGGGCGCGCAGATGGTCAAGGAGGTCGCGCAGCGCACCAATGACGAAGCTGGCGACGGAACCACGACCGCGACCGTACTCGCCCACGCGATTGTCCGGGAGGGCATGAAGTCGGTTGCGGCCGGCATGAACCCGATGGATCTCAAGCGCGGGATCGACAAAGCCGTCGCATCGGTTGTGGCCGAGATCAAGACCATGTCCCGCCCCGTCGGCGACAGCGACGAGATCGCGAAGGTCGGCGCCATTTCAGCCAACGGAGAGGTCGCGATCGGCCGTCAGATCGCCGATGCGATGGCGAAGGTCGGCAATGAGGGCGTGATCACCGTCGAGGAAAACAAGGGACTGGAGACCGAAACCGAAGTGGTCGAGGGCATGCAGTTCGATCGCGGCTATTTGAGCCCCTACTTCATCACGAACGCTCAGAAGATGGTCGTCGAACTGGAAGACTGCGTCATCCTGCTTCACGAGAAGAAGCTGACCTCGCTGGCCCCTATGGTGCCCTTGCTCGAAGGGGTCATGCAAGCGGACAAGCAGCTCTTGGTTGTCGCCGAAGATATCGATGGCGAAGCGCTCGCCATGCTTGTCGTGAACAAGCTCCGCGGTGGGCTGAGGGTCGCGGCCGTCAAGGCACCTGGCTTCGGGGATCGTCGCAAGGCGATGCTGGAAGACCTTGCAATTCTTACGGGCGGCCAGGTCATTTCAGAAGAACTCGGAATTAAGCTCGAGAACGTCACGTTGGACATGCTGGGTGTCGCCAAGAAAATCACCATCACAAAGGACGCAACGACAGTGATCGATGGAGCGGGCGACAAGGCGGCCATCGCCGCGCGCGTGTCTCAGATCCGCACGCAGATCGAAGACACCACGTCGAATTACGACAAGGAAAAGCTGCAGGAACGGCTGGCCAAGCTTGCCGGTGGCATTGCCGTGATCCGGGTCGGAGGGGCAACCGAAATCGAGGTGAAGGAGCGCAAGGACCGCGTCGACGATGCGCTGAATGCTACCCGCGCTGCGGTTCAGGAAGGTGTCGTGCCCGGTGGCGGCGTGGCCCTGGTTCACGCTGGCAAGGTGCTGGCGACGCTGAAGGGTGAGAACAACGATCAGGGTGCCGGCATCAAGATCGTCCGCCGCGCGATCCAGGCACCGCTGCGCCAGATCGCCGAAAATGCCGGGGTCGACGGATCGGTTGTCGTCGGAAAGGTGATCGAGAACGACAGCCCGAGCTTCGGTTTCGACGCGCAGGCCGAAGAATATGGCGACATGTTGAAGGCCGGTGTCATCGACCCCACCAAAGTCGTCCGGATCGCGCTCGAAAACGCCGCGTCCATTGCCGGGCTGTTGATCACGACCGAAGCGATGGTCGCGCAGAAGTCCCAGAAGACCGGTGCCGGCAGCGAAATGCCCGACATGGGTGGTATGGGCGGGATGATGTAAGCAACCGCGTCTCAAGGGCAGTGCCCTTTGGGCGCTAAATCGCAAACTGACGAAGACCAAAGACGAAAACGGCATCAGAAACAGAAATCTGGATCAGGAGGATCTGACGTGTCAAAAGGTGACAAGAAGCGCGGTAACAGAGAAGCGAAGAAGCCCAAAAAGGTGAAAGAAAAGGTCGTTGCAACAGCCGACTTCACGAAGGGCAAAACCTTGACCAATCTGGGCGAGCACAAGAAGAAATAGGTGTGGTCGAAGCCTATTCTGAGACCTGGTAGAAATGACGCCGTGTTCTCGTGCGTCACCCTTTCTCGACAGCAGCCGCTATCTCGTCTCAGGGCCCGCGAGGCAGCAAGTCGCTCAGCAGCTGAGGGATCAGCCTGGCGTAGCAAGCGCAAGGCAGCGGGAAGCCACGCGATTGGAGCATGAACTGTCTGAGAAATGAAGCCAGAGTTATCAACGTTGTATTTTCGACGTTAAGAGACTATGTGAAAGATACGAAAGTTGCGGTTCTCTGCGGCATAGGCGCATCAGCCTGCCAGAGCGGACCACAACCCTCCATCATGAAAATTCAGCTTTCACGTCCTGTAGCAGGGATCTGGTGTTTGGGAAGGTTGCCGATGTTATCGCGCACGACCACGTCAGTTGTGACATTTCTTCATCCGTTTGTGGTCGCGGGATACGCCGATGAACTGCCCGCGGGCGAATACGAAGTGTTGGCAGACGACGAAGTCATGCAGAGCCACAGCTTTGTGGCATACCGACGGACCGCGACGTTTCTATTGATCAATTGGCACGCGGGAGAGTCAGATCTGCGCGCAGTGGATCACCGAGACCTGGAGTTGGCTCTGGCGCAGGATCAGGCCAACGCAAACACGAACGTAATGAAAAATAGTGCGGCGGCGCTTTCTCCGTCAGAGGATCAAAAATGACATTCCCCGAATGGACGAAACCCGGTGTTTACGGAGCCTTGGTTGGCGCAGTTGCTGTCTCTATTCTTGGCTTCACCTGGGGCGGCTGGACAACTTCAGGCGATGCGCAGGAGATGGCTGATAGCTTTGCGGCAGAGCAGGTCATCCTGGCCATGGTGCCGGTTTGTTTAGAGCTTTCAGAAGCTGATGCAGAACGCACCGCGAAATTGGCGATACTTCAGGAGGCTTCTAGCTTTCAGCGACGCAATGCGATGATGGAAACGGGCTGGGCCACGTTGCCGGGCACTGACGCCCCGAGCCGGGATCTGGCAAACGCGTGTCTTGAGGGGCTTGAATTGGATGGATCATAGATCAGGATCGACAGAACGTCACCGTCCGCATTCCATCGCTTTCCAGATCCCTGCGGAAACACCATCGGCCGGGGCCCTACTTATAGGTTTGATTGTCGCTGTCTTGCTTCTTGCACTGCCTGCATTTGGACAAACCGCCGATCAGCCAATGCCTGAGAACGCCAGTGCCAAAAGTTACGGTGATGGATGGGAATGCAATATTGGATTCCGACTAAACGAAGATACCTGCGTCGCTGTGATCGTGCCACAAAACGCATATGACACGAACCGTTCCTACGGATCCGGATGGGAGTGTCTGCATGGGTTTCGCAGAACCGATGAAGCTGCATGTGTTGCAGTGGAGGTGCCTGAGGGTGGGTTCTTGGGCCCGTCAGGCGAACGGTGGCGTTGTTTGCGCGGCTACATCAAGGTCGATGACACATGTCAGGAATTCGTGCTGCCAGCAAATGCGTACTTGGCAGATGCCTCATATGGCTCCACGTGGACGTGCGAACGCGGGTTCGAAACAACTGGCGACCAGTGTACTGCCATCGAGGTTCCAGCCAACGCCTATCTGAATGGATCAGGATACGGTCAGCCCTGGACATGTGAGCGCGGCTTCTTTGAACAGGCTGGTCTGTGCGAAGCCGTCGTGATCCCCGCAAATGCATACTTCGACGACGCAAGCTACGGCTCAGGGTGGAAGTGTGATCGTGGATACGCCGCGTCTGGCGAGACATGCGAATTCTTAAACGTTCCCGAAAACGCGCATCTGGACAGGTCGGGAAACCGCTGGGAATGCAACAAAAATTTCCAAAAATCAAAGGGGCTGTGCGTCCTTAACAACTAGGCGCGCGCCACGGCATCATTCCCATTCAAAATGCACATGTGAGGGCAATTCTGCCCTCCGTGCCAACCTGTGAAAGAGAACCACAATGGAAACCAAATCTGAAACTGTCGATACCATCCGCCGCCCTATCAGGGGACCGCAAGCACCTCCAATGAAACAGATCAAACCCGTAGGCTTGACGTCAGGCAGGCAGATCACGTCCTCACCGACGGCGGTCGTCTATTGCGAAGAGAATTTCGCGCAAATCGATGGCAAGACGGCAAATGGCCTTGTGCGCCATTCTCAAGCGTATCGCATCCTTTCCGTCATCGACAGCACCTATGGCGGACAAGACAGCGGATCCGTCCTCGACGATACAATGAACCACATCCCTATCTTTGGTGATTTGGATGCTGCAGTTGCACATCAAGCCGTCATTCCCGATACGTTGATCTATGGGATGGCCCCCTCATCGGGGCGGCTTTCACCTGCGGATCGAAGCGTTGTTCTAAATGCGATCGGGCTTGGCATGAACATCGTGAGCGGGCTGCATGAGTATCTGAGCGACGACCATGAGATAGTCACCGCCGCATCCGAACGGAATGTCATGATCCGGGACATCCGCAAGCCGAAACCCAGCAAGGACATGCGCCTGTTCGATGGCAGTGTCGGCGATGTCAAAGCTTTGCGTATTGCAGTTCTTGGGACAGATTGTGCCATAGGCAAGCGCACAACGGCGACCGTTTTGGCACGCGCCCTGAATGCAAAGGGCATCAAGACAGTGCTTGTCGGCACGGGCCAGACCGGCCTGATGCAGGGCGCGAAATACGGTATCGCAATGGATGCCGTCCCGCCCCAGTTCTGCTGCGGCGAGCTTGAAGGTGCGATTGTTGCGGCCTCTGAAGCCGAACAACCCGATATCATTTTGATCGAAGGCCAGGGCGCGTTAAGCCACCCCGCGTTTTGCACATCGGCCTTTATCCTGCGCGGTAGCCAGCCGGATGCTGTCATCTTGCAGCACGCGCCCAAACGCGCCCACCGCTGCGACTTTCCCGATATGCCGATGCCCACAGCGTTAAGTGAGATCGCCCTGATCGAGGCCTTTGCAGATACAAAGGTCATCGGTGTCACGCTCAATCACGAGGGGATGTCTGACGTCGAAATAACCGACACCATCGCGGCACAATCACGAAAGCTCAGGTTGCCTGTCACCGATGCGTTGGCCCGACCGGCTGCACATTTGCTTGCGATGGTGATCGCCGCATACCCCGGTTTGACGCAAAGGCCTTCGATGGCCGCGATATGAGCTGCCCACGCATCGAAGTGGATTTGAGCAAGATACGTCGCAACACAGAAACTGTCGTTCGGCGGTTGGGCCCGCGTGGTATCGGCGTCACAGGCGTTACCAAGGCTGTCTGCGGCCATCCTGCGATCGCTCAGGCTATGCTGGACGGTGGTGCCTTGGGGCTAGCGGATGCACGTCTCAGCAATGCGCAGAGGTTGCGCCAAGCAGGCATCACATGCCTGGTCACGCTGATCCGGACGCCGATGTTAAGTCAGGTCGATGAGGTCGTTGGGTTCTGTGAAGTGAGCTATAACACAGAGATTGCTATCATTGCGGCCTTGGCGTCTGCCGCCATCCGCAAAGATAAGGTTCACGGTATCATACTGATGGTCGAGATGGGCGATGGACGCGAAGGTATTTTACCCGAGAACGTGGCTGAAGTTGCGCAGGAAGTCATGACGATGCAAGGGGTGGCGTTGAAAGGCATTGGCGCAAACTTTGCCTGTCTGAGCGGGCTTGCCCCGACGGCGTCGCAAATGGCCGCTTTTTGCGGCCTCGCGAACGAAATTGAGGGTGTTTGCGGCCCGTACCTCAAGATCGTGTCTGGTGGCAACTCAGCCAATTTGCCGTGGGCGCTTGGTGAACACGCGACGGGTCACGTCAACGACCTCCGTCTGGGTGAGACGATCCTTCTGGGTGTTGAGCCGGTGTCTGGGGACCAGATCGACGGGATGCACACGGACGCCTTCACGCTTGTTGCCGAAGTCATCGAAACGGAAGCAAAACCCCCGCCTTCCCCTATCGCCCTGATCGATCCAACTAGGGAACGACTTCGCATTGTGACAACCAGTGCCGCCTCTGCGCGCATGATCCTCGCGATGGGACATCAGGACACCGACATTCCGGGGCTCTCAATGCCTGTTGGAAGCACATTGATCGGTGCAACCAGTGATCATATTGTCATTGGAACGCCCCGCCCCCTGCCAAAGGTGGGCTCCGAGGTGAGATTCCAGTTGAATTACAACGCGTTGATGCATGCCATGGCCGCGCCGGACATCGAAGTGACACTGTTGGGCGATCAATCCATGCGCCCATCACGGCGCGCCCAAGGCAAGGTCAACCACTTGGCGTTGGTGTGAAAGACCTCGCTTGGTCCGGCCGACCTTAAACCACAAAGGAAACTGAAAATTGACGAAACTTACAAAAAACAATCTGTTCAAAGTGTATGACTCCAAACCGGAAACCGCGATGGATAAGACGACGCGTGTCGTGAGACAAATGGTCGACGAAGAAACGGAACAACGACAAGCTAAAGTGACCCGGCTTCGCAATACCCGCCTTGAAAGGGAAGCGAACACGCCATCCGAAGCGACAGCGAAAACAGCGCGCAAAACGCGGCCCTCTAAAACCGTTTCAAAGTGATGATAGAGCTTCGGCGGCATTGTTATGCGTTAAGCACCAAGCTTGGCCGCAGACGATCCGGTCGGGCTGAAATCGGGAAAGGTAGTTCCCGGCTTCCTCTAAGGATCAATCGATGACGAACTCAGAGCGGACCACAGACAAAATTCACTATATCTGCCAGACGTATGTCGAGAAGGAGGCTGGACGCGATGGGCAGGGTGGCCTGAAAATTGCCAAGCAACTTGAATATTCCACAGCGTCGGAGGCACAAAACAGAGCCGAGCGAGAGGCTCTATCCGAAGACTGCGCGGGTGCCGACGCCTACATGGTCAGTGAAGACCCAAACAGTGGAGAAGTTGGCGAACCACGCTTCCTTATAAGGCTTGGCAACGTTCCAGAATTTGACGATTTCTAGAAACCCAAAAACAGCCGCGGCCTACCCGGGATTTGTGTCCCGCAAACGCGACAATACGCTGGTAACAGGAGCGTTGGAGGTGAGGCTCTTCCGCGATCTGAGCCATGCTAACCAAAAAATAGGTCATTGGTGCGAGCGCAGCAAATCCACCCTTCACCCGCATCTGAGTCTTTGGAACCGTCCGCGGCGAAAGCACGGTTTGAAATTTGTGTCTCAGCGGGGCTTTGGATGACCGCTCTGGCGACTTTAGCTGCAACGCAACAGCTAGCATGCCGCATCTGCGAAGCGATGCTGCGTCAGCAATAACCGCGTGAGCAAAAGGCGGGTTCGTCCCGCCCAGCCGTCATTAATGCGCAGTACCCTGAAGGTCTGCTGTCACACTGCTGTACGAATAGGCCACGACCGCTTTGGGGCTGGGACCGGACCTGCGCTGCGCGCTGCATCAAGGACGGCTGTGGCCGGAAGCGCCATTCAGCCCCGCGCGGTGACCTCGCTTTTGCAAATGTCGCTATCTGCGCCTAGCCGTCATCGGCCCGATGCACAGCTAAGGTCCGTTCCCAGTCGATTTTGTTGAAAAACTCTTCCTTGATCGACGGCTGATCTACTGATTCAATTCCTTTATTGATTGGGGGATTTAGCGATGTTGGGACCAAAACAGGAAGCGCAGGCAGCTCTGTTTTATGAGTTCTCGTTGGAGGATCACGTCCCGCAAGATCACCTTCTGCGGTCGATTGATCGCTTCGTTGATCTGAGTAGCATCCGCGCACATCTGGCTAATTTCTATAGTCATACTGGTCGACCATCCATCGACCCAGAACTGCTCATTCGAATGCTGTTGGTTGGCTATTGCTTTGGTATTCGGTCTGAGCGCCGCCTGTGCGAGGAGGTGCATCTGAACCTCGCTTATCGATGGTTTTGTCGCCTTGATCTGACGGACCGGATTCCTGATCACTCCAGCTTTTCCAAGAACCGCCACGGACGCTTCCGCGAAAGCGATCTGTTGCGCCACGTATTCGAGACGACCGTTGCGCGATGCATGCAAGAAGGGCTTGTTGGTGGCCAAGGATTTGCCGTCGATGCCAGTTTGATCAGTGCTGATGTCCAGAAACAGAACTCCAGCAACCCTGAAGACTGGGCAGCCCGTGTGACTGACGCCGGTGATAGGAACCTTGCTTGCGGAACTCATCAGGGCCAGTGGCAATCGCCACGCAAACAGGCCGGACACACGACTGTACTGACCGATGATCGCAATCACAAAAAACGCTTGCAATGCAGGAGCCATCTACACAAGCCGTTCGCGCATTTTGCAGCATTCTGGCGGCTTGATTGTCGGTCATGGGACAAAACACGGTCTATGACCGTCATCGTATCGCCGCGGTATGAAGAGGGTGTTGTTGTGCGGCCTCAACTTGCAACTTGTGCTAACAGCCTGCACACCGATAACTTATCATGGAACAGAAGGTAATTTCGATGGGCAGCTTGGCAAACAGAACGGTCGGCCTTCTGCTTTGCGCGATCACAGCGCTTGTTATTTGCCGGGAATGGGGTGTCGCAGAGTGGACGCAACCTGCCAAACCGTTTCTGGTTCTTGTCGTCGTTGCGATCCTTCTTTTTCAGGTGCGATGGTCCCGCAAGGCGTTTGTCGCCGTGGCCATGCTCATCAGTATCTCTCTGGTCGCCACGAACACTGATTGGCGCGGGATTATTACGCGTGGGCTCGAAACCGCCGCGTTCATCGGCGCCTTTTTCACCGCGCTGTCAACGCTTCGCACGGTGGCGCAGACCTCTCCGGCGATCCAGCGCGCCGGAACCTTTCTTGCAGGTCAGCCCCCCGGCAGGCGCTATGCAGCATTGACCGTAGGCGGCCAAGCGTTTGCCTTGCTTTTGAACTACGGGTCGCTTCAACTGCTTGGTTCGCTGGTGACAGCCAATGCGAACTCCGAACCCAATGTGGAAATCCGCAGGCACCGTATTCGGCGAATGCTTCTGGCAATTCAACGCGCCTTTGTCTCGGCCTTGCCATGGTCGCCGCTGTCCTTTGCGGTTGCGATCACAGTCAGCGTCATTCCGGACACAAGCTGGAGCAAGGCATTGGCTCCAGGCTTGATGACATCGTTCCTGCTTGCGGGGATCGGCTGGTCACTCGACACGATCTTCAAGCCTCGGCTGACAGTCAAGCCGGTCCGCAGCGCGCCGGTGGGAACTTGGGCAACGATGCTGCCGATGGCGGTATTGTTGGCGGTTCTGTTCATTGGCGTGGTGACACTGAGCGCGCTGACACAGGTTCGAGTGGTGGGTATCGTCGCTGTCATAGTGCCTTGCATCGCGGTAGTATGGATGCATATTCAGCATTGGCACGAAAACCCAGTTTCCACCACGTGCAGACGTATCAAGACATACGTGCTGCAAGAGCTTCCCAGCTATCGTGGGGAACTGACTTTGCTGATGATGGCAGGTTTCATTGGCACGGCGGGGTCGCAACTGTTTGCTCCAATGATGCAGGCGACCGGGTTCGACCTGTCTTTCATGCCGTCTTGGATTATTCTGATCTCGTTGGTCTGGATCATCCCGATTGCTGGGCAGATTGGCATGAACCCAATTCTCGTCGTCACGCTGATCGCTCCGCTCATTCCGACAGCCACGGACCTTGGAGTGCAGCCGATAGCGATCGTTGTCGCGATTACATCGGGATGGGCGCTGAGCGGCGCGAGTTCGCCCTTCACGGCGACGACCCTTTTGATCGGTTCATTTGGCGGCATAAGCGCAACCCGCGTCGGATTGGTATGGAACGGTGCTTACACGCTGATCTGTGGCGTTGTGTTGTCGATCTGGGTCATCACATTTGCCTATCTATTCTGATCACGCCGGCTATCCGGTCGAGCGCATTGGTTTTAAGGCAGGCACACTGAGCCAGCATCTCTTTTATAACCTGACCAGCGAAGGGTTTGATGTCGACTGCATGGAAGCCCGCCAAGTGTGCGCGGCACTTTCAGCGATGCGTAACAAGACCGACAAAAACGACGCGCGTGGACTTGCCCATGCCCAGCGATGCAAGATCAAGGTTGCGGTTGGTTGGGCAGGTTGAAAATGAATTCCACGCTGGTCATTGGCCAGCAGCCAAGGTTGTATTCGATGGCTTCGCCATCCAGCGTGCGATTGACGGCGATGACGTATTGCACCGGAGTTTTGACATTGATGCCTAGGATCTCCGCCTCGGCAGGTTGCGCCAGCCCGCCGCGCACACGGGTTTCGGCTCGGCGGAACCAGGGGATGCCCGCCGCCTTGTAGACCGCGCTGACCGATTGCGATTCAGAATAAATCCGCTCGAAATCAAGAAACCGATGCGCCGGCAGTTCCTTGCGGGTAAAATAGATCGGCATACCGTCCAGAAGGCGCATCCGATGCAATACGATCACCTCATCGCCACCCCCCAGTCCGAACAACTGCGCCGCCTCGGAGCTGGGCGCCGCGCGGTCGAGCCGAAGCGTACGAGAGGTCAGTTTCTGTCCGCATCCGACGAGGGAATCCGCGAAGCGCATATCATTCTGGATGACAAAGGTGCGCGGCGTCTGCCGCACGAAGATGCCCACGCCCTTGCGGGCCTGCAACGTCCCTTCGCTTTGGTGCAAAGCCAATGCGCGGCGCATCGTGACCCGGCTCACCCGGAACATTTCGGACAGCTGCACCTCGCCCGGCAGGCGGCTGCCAGGCGCGACGATGCCTTCGTCGATGGCTTGGGCCAACCGGTCATAGATCTGCAACCAAATCGCGCGCAGCGATTTCGGTTGATAGGGGCGTTGGGCCAGGCTCCACAAACGTGGGTCATCTGGCCGGGCAGCGGGCAGGTCAGGCACGGTCGAGAACCTTCCTTCCTTCGACGAACACGGCCTGTATCTTGCGCGTTTCCTTGTTGACCACAAGAATATCCGCGCGCTTGCCGATGGAAAGGTCGCCGCGGTCGGTCAATCCCACCGCAGCGGCAGGGTTTTCCGACACAAGCGCCCAGGCTTCGGCCAGCGGCAGGATGCCCTCGTCGCTCAGCCGGAAGGCGGCATGAAACGGTGCGGGGTAATAGTAATCCGACGCCAGCACCGTACATAGCCCGTCCCGGATTGCCTGCGTCGCGCACAGTGCACCGTTATGGCTCAGCCCCCGCAGGGCATTCGGTCCGCCCAAAATCACGTGTTCTCCGGCATCCCGTGCTTCGCGCGCGGCTTCCTCGGTCGTCGGGAATTCGGCCACGGTCAACCTGCGCGCCCGCCCGGTGCGGCGATCTGCGCGGCTCGCGTCGTCATGGGATAGGGCGGGCCGACCCAAAGCGGCGGCCTCGGCACAGATCCGGTCTATCGCCTCGGGAACTTCGTTGCGACGGTCCCAAACCGCCGCAATTTCGGCCTTGGCGTCGGCGGGCGACAGACCCATCCGCACCGCCATCCGTTTCAGCTTGGCGCTATCCTCACCCAGCTTGTGATTGGCGCTGGTGTGATCATTGATCGACAGGATGTCGCCCGGCCGCGCGGCAAGCCAGCCGATCACTTCGTCCACATGGTCGATTGCGAAGGTTTCCCAGCGAATATTGACCCAGGTATCGCAGGTCAGCTTGTGCGTGACCTCGTCCAGCGCAGTCAACAGCGCACGTGAAATCCTGATGTCGCGCAACCCCGGTTCCCACGAGATGGTAAGAGCATGATAGCCCGTGGTAATGCCGTTCGAGATCATCTGCCGATCCGCTTCGGCATAGGCCAAATCATAGGGGAAATGTACGCCCGGACGTGGCTGTACGACCGCCTCGAACGCGTCGCCATGCAAATCGATGATCCCCGGCAGAACCCATGATCCACTGGCGTCGTAGAGTTCTGTATCGGCCTGCGAATGTTCGACGATCCGGCCATCGCATACATGTAAAGGGCCCGCCGCAAAACCTTCGGGCCAAAGAGGTTCTCCTCCAGTGATTTTCCAAGATCTTGTCATGGCTTTCGCAATCTCCGTGTCATGAAAGTGTAAACAGAATCCCTTATCCCGTCAGTGTGTAACGTTCCTGTATACACAGCACTGGATATCTTGGAGAAGCTCATGATCCGTTCCCTGTTCGCCGCTGCCGCGCTTTCCTTAACCGCCGCTCCCCTCTTTGCCGAAACCCTGAAATTCGCTGTCACTGACATCGAAGGCCTCGAAGCGCTTCAGCAGGAATTCGGCGCATTCGAAGAAAAACTGGAAGACCTGTCCGGTCACGAAGTCGACCTGTTCCCGGTCAGTTCCCGCACCGCCGCCGTCGAGGCGCTGAACCAGGGCAAGATCGACCTGGTTCTGACCGGCCCGGCAGAATACGTGGTTATCAATGAACTGACCGACGCGCAAATCGTGACCGCCTGGCAGCGTCCGAACTACTATGCTCAGATCGTCACGCTTTCGGACAGCCCGATAAAGTCGGTGCAGGATCTCAAGGGCAAGATCGTCACCTTTGGCTCGGTGGGTTCCACCTCGCAGCATCTCGGGCCGGCGCAGGTTCTGGCCGATTTCGGCCTGGCCTACAATGCCGATTATCAGCCCCAGATCATTTCGCGCAACGTCGCGATCGAGGCGCTGATCCGCGGCGATGTTCAGGCCGTCGGCATGAACGAAGGCCATCTGGCACGCATCCGCAAAGCGTTCCCGGACACATCCTTCACCGTGATCGCGCGTGGCCGCGACCTGCCCAACGACATTCTCGTGGCCCGCTCTAGTCTGGACGACGACACTGTCGCCGCGATCAAGTCCGCCTTCGTGGATCACTCGGCCGAACTGATGGGCGCTATCCTCGCCGGTGAAGACAACCAGAAATACAATGGTGGTTTTTTCCTGACGAAGGTCGAGGACAGCGAATACGACTACGTGCGGTCGATGTACAAAACGATCGGCGTCGACACCAACGCCTTCGTTGGCAACTGACCACCCCTTCATGATCCGGGCCGGGGGGACTGCCCCCGGCCTTCTGCAATCCGGAGGGCGCGAATGCTCGACCATGCGACCAACACGCAGACCGCCGACACAACGGAACAGCCCCAGGCTGCCCCGCTGATCATGGCGTGCGGCCTGACCAAATCCTATGACCGCCGCAATATGGTCCTCGACGGGATCGATCTGCGAATATGGGCGGGTGAGCGCGTGGCGCTCATCGGATCCAACGGATGCGGGAAATCGACCCTATTGAAAAGCCTGATCGGGTTGCATCCCATCTCAGGCGGTACACTGGAATGTTTCGGCAATCCTGTGGGGGCACAAAGCAGCCGTGCGCAACGGCTGCAGATGCGTCGGCAGACGGGGTTCGTTTTCCAGAAACATTGCCTGGTGCGCCGCAGGACGGTTCTATCCAATGTCATTCACGGCCTCTACGGCGATCGCGGCAGCTGGCGTGCGTTTTCACACAGTCTCGCCCCTGAGGAATGGCGCGCACGGGGCTTGCAGGCGCTTGATGAAGTGGATCTTGCCGACAAAGCGATGCGCCGCGCAGACGCGTTGTCAGGCGGGCAACAGCAGCGCGTAGCGATCGCGCGGGCACTGGTACGTCGCCCGCAGCTTCTGATCGCGGACGAACCTGCGGCCAGCCTTGATCCCGTATCCGGCCGGAATGTCATGAATCTCTTCTCACAGCTCTGCCGCGCTCACGGCATCACACTGCTCTATACCTCGCACGACATGGACCATGCGATCGATTACGCCGACCGTGTCATCGCCCTGAAATGCGGCAAGGTCCTGTTCGACCGCCCGGCCGAGAAGGTCACTCCCGCCGACTTGAAAGTGACCTTTGATGGCTGAAAGAACCATCCATATGCCAAAGCGTTTCACCGGCGTTTCGCCGCTCAATTTCGTGCTTCTGGTCGCGCTGGGGGGCGTGATCCTCACCTCGATGGGCAAGGTCGCGCCTTCGCCGCAGCAACTGGCTGATGGGGTTCCGGACATGACCAGACTCGTCGGCCGGATGCTTCCCCCCAACACCGATCCGGACTTTCTCGCCCGGATCGCA
Source organism: Thalassovita gelatinovora (assembly GCF_001458355.1). Taxonomy (GTDB): domain Bacteria; phylum Pseudomonadota; class Alphaproteobacteria; order Rhodobacterales; family Rhodobacteraceae; genus Thalassobius; species Thalassobius gelatinovorus. Next base: position 204,442 of record NZ_CYSA01000016.1, read on the forward strand.
AGACGCATCCTCGAAACCTTCCAGATCGCGCTGGTGGGGGCTTTAATCGGGATTGTGCTCAGCCTGCCCATCGCCTGGTTCGCGGCGCGGAGCGTTTCACCGCTGGGGCGTGGGAACCTTCTCGCCAAGGCGTTCGTGTCCTTCTTGCGCACCGTGCCGGATCTGGTCTGGGCGCTTTTGTTCGTCGCCTCCATCGGGCTTGGTGCGGTGGCGGGCACCATGACGATTGTCGTCGACACGATTGGCTTCTGCGGCAGGTTCTTCGCCGAAGCGATGGAGGATGCCGAAAAGGAACCGCAAGAGGCGCTTTCCGCCATCGGTGCAGGGCGCGGGTCGATCCTTGTCGGCGCGATCCTGCCCGACATCATGCCTTCGCTCGTCAACTCATCGCTTTTCGCGCTGGAAAAGGCAGTGCGCTCGTCGGTGGTGCTGGGCCTCGTCGGTGCCGGCGGAATCGGTCAAGAATTGAAGGTCGCTTTCGACCTGTTCCAGTACCGCAATGCCTCAATGATCATCCTGACGATATTCGTGATCGTTTTCCTGATGGAGGTCTGTACCGACAAGCTGCGCGCCCGGATACAGTGAGGCACCACTTTACCCTGTCGATAGAGCCTGCAAAGCGCGCCCCATTTCGATTATCTGGACCATCCTTTTTAACCCTCTGTAACGGCATCCTGCAATGACCGGCTATGGTCGTGATTCCGATACTGACTTCAACTCAGCCCCCAGCATCCGCTCCATTAACCGGATCTTCAACTCTTTCATCAGCCCGGCATCGCCGAGCAGGTCTTCAGGGCGTTCCACGCCCTTCAGCAGTTCGTCCAGGAGTTCTTTCGAGATAGTCATTCATGCTTCCTTTCGGTGAAGCATGAACCGGATCACTCATACACAAAAGGTCGGACACTCTCGTTAGAATTGGTGAAATTCCTTTAGACAATATCCGGCCCCCGTTCCTTCCCCCCGCATGCAGGGGAAGGCCCTTCAATTCCAGATCCGTTTCCGCGCGACGCCGTGAGTTACCTCTATCGGTGGCCAGCCGCTTCCCCGCAGGCTTTGCTCCTGCCCCGTCCATTGCAGCTCTGCGCCGGCACGGTCCCCGATCTGTCACGGCCACTACTCTGACCTTTACCAGCCGGTGGGTTTCATTATCGCGTTTCTGCGCCAGTCCAGAAGGAGTCGATCTGGCGCGGGGTGGGGGTAGTCCCCGGATCATCGCCTAACACTTGGTGGCCGGTCTGTAGGCTGACCGTGGCGACCGTCTTGCAGATAGTGGCAGGCATGGAAAACGGCCGGTCCAAACCAAGCGCCACAAACCTGGGCCGCGCCCAACATGGCGAAGCACAGATTTGCGGGCATGGTGAAAACCGCGCATGAAATGGTCGAAGTGTATCGATTGGAAAATTTCAAACGGATTGATACCCTAGCCTAGCCGGAATCGCTACTGATCGCGGCAAATCAGACTCCCACTCTCAACTGACAAGCCCCAAGAACGCGTTTTGGCCAGGCGCCTGGAATTGATCTCTTGAACTTGTGGCCCCATTAGCTCAGGAGGATCGCGGAATTCATACGTTCCTTGTGCTTTGCAAATTTTCCTAAACTTTGGTTCATGTGTTTGCCAACACCATCACGCCATAGAGTTGGATCGGCGCTGACGTCAGACGACCATGACCAAGGACTTTTTGCTTGCCCCCCCTGCCCCGTGCGATGATTGGCTGCGACGCATTGCGTTGATTGTGGATGCCCCGATCGAACTCTGCTACCATCCTTTGGTTCCTGCCGCCACGGACCTTATGGAAAACGATCAAGTGAAGCCATGACAGTAACACTGCCAGATCGGATCGTGGTCGCAAGGGTCGATGAAATTCGGGCGCAATTGGCAACGGTGGTGGCCTCTGACGATGTCACTTTCGACCTGTCATCGGTACAGGTCATGGACACCGCCGGGGCGTGGCTGATCATCGACCTTCAAAGCAAGATTCTGGACCGTGGCGGGCGATGCGACATCATCGGCGCGTCGCCTGTGCATATGGATCTGGTTGACGTGGTCCGAAACAGCATTCCCGCCAAGGACGCGGCGAAAAAGCCGCGCCACGATTTCTTTGACTGGCTCGAAACCGTCGGCAAGGCGACGTGGCAAGCGGGCCTCAGCCTGGTCGAAATCCTGAGCTTTTTCGGCACCGTGATCGCGCGTTTTGGCGGACTGATGATCCACCCCCGCCGCCTGCGCTTCACATCGCTGGTGCATCACATGCAGGAAATCGGGCTGAATGCCGTCCCCATCGTGGCGCTGATGGCGTTCCTGATCGGCGTCGTGATGGCGTTTCAAGGGGCTGTCCAGTTGCGCCAGTTCGGGGCCGAAGTGTTCGTCGTCGATCTGATCGCGATTTCGGTCCTGCGCGAACTGGGCATCCTGTTGACCGCCATCATTGTCGCAGGCAGGTCGGGCGCGGCCTTCACCGCCGCGATCGGGTCCATGAAGATGCGCGAAGAAATCGATGCGATGCAGACTCTGGGCCTGGACCCGATCGAGGTTCTGGTCCTGCCGCGCGTTCTGGGGCTGGTGATCATGCTGCCGCTGCTGGGCTTCGTGGCCGATGTCATGGGCCTGTTTGGCGGGGCGGTAATGTCTTGGATCGAACTGGGCGTGTCACCGGGTATGTTTCAGACCCGGCTTTATGATTCCGTCGATGTCTGGCATTATGCCGTCGGCATGATCAAGGCTCCGTTCTTTGCCATCATCATCGGAATCATCGGCAGTTACGAAGGCATGAAAGTCGGGGGGGACGCTGAATCCCTGGGGCGGCTGACATCGACATCGGTTGTGCTTTCCATCTTTCTTGTTATCGTTGCGGATGCCATGTTTTCGATCTTTTTTGCGATTGTCGGGGTGTGATGCAGGACACGCGTGAAGTCGCCATTCAGGTCCGTGGATTGCGCAATCAATTCGGTGATCACGTGGTGCATGACGGTCTGGACCTGGACGTGTTACGGGGTGAAGTTCTGGGCGTGGTCGGCGGATCGGGAACCGGGAAATCCGTCCTGCTGCGGTCGATCGTTGGCTTGTTGCACCCCAAGGCGGGCAGCGTCGCTGTTTTTGGCACCGACATGCTGAATGCGTCGGACGAAACGCGCCAGAAAATCGAACGCCGCTGGGGCGTGATGTTTCAGGATGGGGCGCTGTTTTCATCCTTGACGGTGCGCGAAAACGTCGAAGTGCCGATGCGCGAACAGACCGACCTGTCACCGCAAACGCGCCGGGCGCTGGCCGAACTGAAAGTGTCCATGGTAGGCTTGCCGCCGAACGCCTGTGACAAATACCCATCCGAATTGTCGGGAGGGATGCGCAAACGCGCCGGGCTTGCCCGGGCGCTGGCACTGGACCCTGAAATCGTGTTTCTGGACGAACCCACAGCCGGGTTGGACCCGATCGGCGCTGCCGCGTTTGACGCCTTGATAAAGAAACTGCAAACCACGCTGGGGTTGACGGTGTTCATGGTCACGCATGATCTGGACAGCCTGCATGCGATCTGCGACCGTATTGCGGTGCTGGCCGAAAAACGGGTCTTCGTGACAGGCACGATGGCGGACATGTTGGAGGTGGACCATCCGTGGGTTCACGAATATTTTCACGGTCCCCGAGCCCGCGCGGCCGGGTTCGGGAACTGAGGATTTTACCGAATGGAAACCAAAGCCAATTTCGTGCTGATCGGTGCCGTCACAATCCTTGGCATGCTGGGGGTTCTGGGCCTGCTGGTGTGGTTCGCAAAGGTCGAAGTTGACCGGCAATATGCCGAATACGAAATTCTGTTCGACAGCGTGTCGGGATTGGGGATGGCGGCGGATGTGCGCTATAACGGATTGTCTGTCGGCAAGGTCATCGGCCTTGGACTTGATGCCGACAATCCCGATAAAGTGCGGGTCCGGATCGAAGTCGCCGCCGACACCCCGGTCAAAACCGACACCACCGCACAGCTGAATTCACAAGGCGTCACCGGGGTTTCTTTCGTCGCCCTGACGGGCGGCAGCCAAGGCGCTGCGTTGTTGCGCGACACAGCCGACCCGACCACCGTTCCCCTGATCACAGCACAGCGGTCCGCCGTCCAAGCCCTGACCGAAGATGCCCCCGATCTGGTGAACGAAGCGGTCGAAGCGATCAAGGAAGTCAGGAACTTCCTTGGTCCGGAAAATCAGGCGGCGGTGTCCAACCTTCTGCAAAACCTTGATCGCGCCTCGGGCCAGCTTGACAAGGCGCTGTCCGATTTTTCCGATATCTCGCAGACCGTTTCCGAAGGCACCGCGGAAATTTCGAAATTCACCGGTCGGCTTGATGAAATCGGGGAAACCGTTCAAACCTCGCTTCTTAAGATCAACGAAACCCTGGACGCCGCAAAACTTGCGCTTGGCGAAATCGAACCGACGATGCGCTCGGCGACTGCGGCTTTTACCACGGCGGAATCCACGATCAGCGGCGTCGACAGCTTCGTTCAGACCCGAGTGCCGCAAATCGCGGATGACCTGTCCTCCGCAATCCGGTCGATTGACACCGCAACCAACGACTTAAAAACCCAACTCGATACCGTCCTGACGCAATTCGGCGGCTCGGCCGAAGCGGCAACGCAACGGTTTTCCGAACTCGAAACGACGATTGCCACCCTCGACCTCACCCTTGCCGATGCGCGTAAATCGCTGACCGCCGTTGAAAGCGCCTCGACCAATTTCCAAGGCTTGATCGATGGCGACACAACCGCGCTGATCGTCGATGCCCGCGAAACGCTGAAGGCGGTACAGGGGTCGATCACCGGCATCGATACGGTGTTTCAACAGGACGTGCCGGGCATCGTCACCGACATTCGCACCGCCGTCACATCCGCAACCGGTGTCATTGATCAGGTTTCGACCGATCTCGTGGCGTTCACGACCCGGCTTGATCCTCTGGTCGATAGCGGCGACGAAACCCTGAAGGCGGCGACGGAAACTTTACAAAACGCCAATCGCACGCTTGCCAATCTGGACCGCGCACTGATCGCGACCGAAAAAACGCTTGATGTCGCCGAACGCACATTCGCCGGCGCGGACACAATCATTTCAACCGATCTGAGCCCGGCAATTTCGGATGTCCGCACCGCTGCGGGCCAGTTCGAGGCGACGATGGCGACCCTGTCCGAAGATATCCCGGCAATCACCACCGATCTGCGCGATGCCATGGCGCGCGCCTTGGATGTTGTGCAACAGATCGAAGACACCGTCAGCGCCAGCGCCCCGCCGGTTCAGGCATTCGCGCAAACCGGCCTGCCCGAATTCACCAAGTTCGCGCGCGAAGCACAGCAATTGGTTTATCAATTGGAACAGTTGACAAAGAAAATGCAAAGAGACCCCGCGCGGTTCTTCTTTGGCAACAACATTCCCGAATTCAGGAGATAGACCATGATGTCTTATCGAAAAATCTTTCGCTCCGTTGTGTTCGGTCTTGGTCTTGCGGCCCTGGCCGGATGTTCTGGTCTGACCAGCCTTCAGTCGGCTTCCAAACCCCTCAACACGTTCGAACTCACACCCCTGCCGGCCGGGTCGGTTTCCGTGCCTCGCGGCAGGCGTCAGTTGGAAGTCGCGCTGCCGACGGCGACGGGTGCCCTGAACAGCGACCGGATCGTGATCAAGCCGACACCGCTTGAAATTCAATCCTTGCCCGAAACCCGATGGGTCAACGAAGCGACCGAACATGTTCAGCTGCTATTGGTGCGTTCGCTGGCCAATTCGGGCCGTTTTGCGTTGGTCACTAGCGCCGGCACGGGACCGTCGCCGGACTATGTGTTGCTAACGGATTTGCAGGCATTTCAGGCAGAAGTTAACGCCGACCAGGTGACGGTGGTAATCAAGACCACCATGACTTTGTTGCGCGGCACTGATGGATCGGTGATTTCGTCGCGAAGCTTCGACAATGCCGCAGCGGTGGCCGATACATCCGCCGATCTGATCGTGGCCGGGTTCGATGCCGCCATGACGCAGCAATTGACCGACATGGTCACTTGGTTGGCCCGCAATACCGGCGGCTGATCCCCGCACCTGATGCAATCCGCCCCTGCGCGATCAGAAAACATCCCCCGCTTTGCCCGACTGTGAAACGCGCAAGGGCTTGTTCATCTGTTTTGAGCGCGGTCCAGATAAGACTGAATTTCGGCAAGCCCGCACATATCTTGGCCGGGATCGGCGCAACAGGATTGGATATCGGCCGCCGATTGCGCATAGATCACGTTCCAGGCCGCTTCGGACCGGCCAAAATTGGGCGGCATTGCGTGGCTGGCGGGATAGCGGCTTGCCTGCTCATCCGCCCCAACGGGCACCACTTGCCCGGTCATCCATTGCGCCAGCGCGCCACAGGACCCCGGTTTTTCCTGCGCCGGATCCGGCGGCATCAGCAAACCCGCCCCAATCCGGTGACAGCTTAAACAAGTGTTGTCGCGCAGGTTCATCGCATGCAACGGCCAGTCCGAAAAACCAATCCCGGGATCAACATGGCCATAGGGGCCAAACGGGTCGACCGGGACATCCGCCCAGACCTGCCCGACAAAGGGCGAATACATGAAGGGATCGTTGTCGTGGCAGACGCCACAGTCTTCGGCAACGACCGCTTCGGGCGTCTGCCAGAAACTGGCATCGGTCGCGGCGGTAGGCGACGGAACATTTTGCCCGCTTACCCCCGCGCCCGCATCGGCCTTGGCCTGAAACCAGCAGGTCGCGCCGGTATCGGGGTTATGGGCGATCACGTCGATTTCATCGAAATCGGTGCTGCCCTCGGCGCGAAAACGCTTTTGCCGGCACATGACCGCGATCTGCGCCGTCTCGGTGGACAGGTTCAAAATGCGGGAAAACGGCACACATTGGCCGTCAGACCCGGCACCGTTGTTCAAAAGCGCCGGTCTGTCGCAGGTCGCGGGCGCATGATCCGTGACCGCAACCCCATCCACCGTGACCGGAACAGCGACGCCATTGGCGCAATCGAACACGTCAATCGCGCCGATATCGGTGGCACAGGCCGACCCGTAGATTTGGGTCGATGTCTGCGCGCCCGCAGCCCCGGCGACGCACAGAAACGCAATGCTACAGGCACGCGGAATCTTCATTGTTGCCCTCCTTGACCCGCGTTAGCAGCCTCAGCCAGCGGTCTGAGCGCCTCGAAATACCGCAGATAGCCAGTGCATCGGCAAATATGGCTGCCAATGGCCGTCATCATCGCATCTTCCAGTTGGTCAGCCGGAACCGGCTGCGCTTTGAGCCCCTCAAGAAACATCCGCGACGCCATGACAAAACCGGGGGTGCAATAACCGCATTGGAACGAAAAGTTTTCCAGAAACGCCTGCTGCACCGGGTCAAGAACGCCGCCCCGTGCAACGGATTCGATGGTCGAAACCGCGCTTCCATCCAAGCTGCCAAGCGCGGTTGAACAACTGACCACCGGCGCAGGTGCCGGATTGGGCGGTTTGCTGACCTGCACGGTGCAGGCCCGGCAAACCCCAATGCCGCAACAGAATTTGGTGCCGGTTAGGTTCAGCTCTTCGTGCAGAAAATCGATCAGCTTGTCATCAGCGCGGCTATCGTCGATCTGATATGCGATACCGTTGACTGTCAGGGAAATCGTCATTGACCCAAACCTTTCAGGATTTTTTCGGGCGTGATCGGCAGCGACGCGAACCGCATACCGGTGGCATCCCGCAACGCGTTGGAAATCGCGGGCGGGACCGAACACATCACCGCTTCGGCGATGCCGCGACCCACCGGCGGGCTGCCGGGAAGCTCGGCCAGCGTGATCAGCTGCTGACCGCGCTGGCCGGGCGCATACCCATCGACCAGCGGCACATCCCCCGCGCGGGCCAGATGATACTGATTGAGATTCCAACTCCCGTTTGCCGGGCCAGCCATCCCCGGCGGCATGTCTTCAAACAGCGTGTAACTGATCGCCATCGCCACCCCGCCCTGGCTCTGACCTGACACCAATTGCGGCACGTGGATATGACCGGCATTCAGCACGCTCAGCACGTTTTCGATCTGCACGGCCCCGGTGGTGATATCGACGCTCAATGCCACGACATTGACACAGGGTGCCCAGACATACCGGCCATAGCGTGTACTCGTGCTATCGGGGCCGCTGGTGGCCTGCCGCTCGACAAAGACCGGATCAGAGCCGTCGGGCAGATAGAAAGACACCCCATCCAATTGAAGCGGCACAAGACCGGCCGGGGTGGGATAGATTGCTGCGGCCCAGGTGTTCTGAAAATAGGCATGACCCAATGCGCCGCAAGGCAAACCGGCGGCATATATTTCATCGGCCAGTTGCGACAACTTCAACGGCACCACGCCCCCCGCGTTCAGAACAAGCAGGCCATCTTGCCAAGACACCTCATCGGGGGTCAGCCCGGATAGGCCCCAAATCCGTGTTGCCGCGACCAGAACAGACCCTTGGAAAAGCGCTTCTGCCGTCTGCCGGACCGTATGCACCTGATGCAACGCGGTCAGGCAAGCCGACGAAGACCCAACGGATTTCGCTGTCCAATGCGGATTGTCCCAACCTTGGCCGGTGCTGTCTTCCGTGCTCAGGCCGGTCATTCCGAACAATGTATAGGCGCCCATATCGACTTGTGCGGCGTTGCTGCCAAGGATCGGGCCGATGGTCACGCCCAGCGTCGTGGCTGATCCATTTCCCATGTCAACCGCATCGGATTGAACGGTGATCGTCCCGTCGCGGTTCAAGAAGACCGAAGCGACCATCCCGTCGCCCGACGTCCCGTAAGCCTGAAGCGACATGGCAAGCCCGGTGCCATAACAGGTCTGACCTTCGACCGTACTTTCCCGCTTTAGCGCTGCGCGATCGGCCCAAAGCGGGTGATTTTCCGCCAGATCCAGCATCTCTGCAAGGCGCAGGCTTTGCTCTACCGGACCACCAACCACGGTTGCGCCGCCTTCTGCCACGATGTTGGCCCGGCGCAATTCGACCGGGTCCCAGTTTTGCCCAGCGGCGATATCGTCAAGCGCCGTTTCGATGGCGAAAAAGGCCTGCGGTCCGCCGAAACCTCGCTGCGAGCCGCCTGAAATATTCTGGGTATGGGTCGCCTCGGCAAAGATGTCGGCCATCGGCACGGCATAGGAACCACCGGCACAAAGCGCCGCCAAGGAGGCCACGTAAGGGCTCAGGTTGCGCCGCCCGCCCCCGTCGAAGGTCAGCGTCATCTGGATGGCCTGCAACGACATGTTGCCATCAATGGCCAATGCGCCGGTCAACACGGCACCGTGGCGTTTCAGACCGACGCGAAACTGTTCGAACCGGTCATAGGCCAACCGCACCGGGTTGCCGCCGGAATAGGCCCCGGCCAACGCCAGCATAAGCGTGAAAGGCGAACTGTCGCGCCCGCCGAATCCACCGCCGGGATAGCAGCTTGTCAGGTTGACCGCCCGCAGATGAAACGGCGCGTCGTCGCTGTCATACATCGACAGGATGTTGCTGATATCGCCATCCGGGGATTGGGTCCCCAACACGATATTTATCACCCCCGCCGGGCCATCGATCCAAACCAACCCCGCTTCGGGCTCCATGAACATCGGGTCCATTGCCTGCATATCGGTTGAAAACGGTTGCCGGATCAGACCGGGATCACTGTCCAGAACCTGCTGAATCTTGCTCTGATAGCCCGGCACCTGATCCATATAGGTTTCGGGGTCGGCCGTGGCATAGCTGAATTCGTCGCCGTATTTCACGTAAGTGGTCGTCGGTGAAAACGCGTCGCCCAGCGGCGGACCATCCCGAAGACCGCTGCCGTAGATCTGGAACGCATCATCATTGAATTCGATCGCGGCTTTGGCCGCGCGGAAGGCCGCAACACTGTCAAACAGCAACAGCGCAACCGCCTGACCAAGGAAATTCGGGATATTTCCGGGCACAACGATCAGGTCAAAAACCACATCGGGCGGCAAGTTGAAGCTGCGACCGTCAGCGTCGACCGTCGACTTGCGCTGCGCCTTGGCGATCTCTTGGGCCATTCGTTCGTCCATATGCAAATCGCGCGTGAAAGCCACTTTCGGTGCGCGTTGCGCTTGGCTCAATTCGTTACCAAGCACCACCCGCACAGGCTGCGCCTGCGGCGGCAGGTTGCCAAGGTCGACGCCTTCGAAAGCCTGATCGGTGGTCAGCGCCCGCAAATACAGCGCGTGCCACTGGTTGTCCGGCCAGCCAGCCATGTCAGCGGCGGAAAAATCGCGGGCATAGACCTTTTGCCCCGTTACCTTGGCCAACCCGTCAATCCGTTGCCTTGCGACACCGGGAACGGCGGTTGATCCAGCGCCAAGACCTGCCCCCTCGGCCCGCCCGGCCCGCCCAGTCAGCCCCAAAGGGGCCGCGATCACGGTAAGGGCAACGCCAGCACCGGTTGATTTGAGGAAGGCACGCCGCGTGACCGCAGCGCCTGTGACTGTTTCTCGAAAATCCATCGGATACCCCTGCTATGGGTGCAAGAAATCTATAATGCCGCCCGGCGAAAAACTTGTTCCAAAAACCCGAACAAACCCCAAAGGCTGTCCCTCAAATCATGCTCAGACTGCGATTTAAGCAAGAACCGCGCCAAATTTGTGGCTCACAAGGTCTTGACGAATTATAAATATGATGTTGATGTCAGTTTCATATTTAACCAATGACAGAGCCCACCGTGACCCCAGCCCCCTCAACAAACGCGCCCCCTCCACAAGATCCATGCTTTGAAGATTGGCTCATGCGCGACCGCACGGAGATGCGAAAAGGCGACCGGACGCGCACCGATCTAATCGTCGCTTGTGCCCGCTTCCTTGCCGCGCAGCCATTGGAACGGCTCACCGTTTCGGCGATCTGCAAATCGGCCGGCGTGGCGCATGGCACGTTCTATCTCTATTTTTCCGACCGGAATGTGCTGGCCGGTGCCGTTCTCAGCGCCTTTGCCGATTACGTGCAGCTGCGCATGCACGCCGCCAGCCGCAACACCGACGATCCGGCCCACGATACCACGGCCGCCTATATGCGGATATTCGAGGACAACGCCGGCCTGATGAAAAGCATGGTGGTTGGCGGCGACGCCTTCCCACAGGCCCGCGAAGCGTTCCAGCGGCTGAACCACGACTGGGCCCAAACCGTAATGCGCGCAACGCTCCGGCGCGATGGCCGCGCGGCAAGACCCGAACCGGACCTGATGCGCCGCGCCTACGCGCTTGGCGGCATGGTGGACCAATATCTGACCGCCCTGTTCATCACCAATGACCCGTGGGTCAAATCCTTTTCACACGATCACGAGGCGGTGCTGGAAATGTTCACAGACATCTGGAAACGGGGCATGGCACCATGAGCCTGATCGAAAACGGCCACCGGATCGCGCTGAATGATCTTGCGGCGCACCGGCAAGCGGCCTGGGAACGCCAAAGCGCCTATGTCGCCGCCCATTCCGATTTCTACCGGCGCCTGTGGGCGGGTCAAACACCGCCCAAACGGTTGGAGGATCTGGCTGCTCTGCCCTTTTCCGACAAAGCGGACCTGCGCCTGTCACAGCCCGCCCATCCGCCGTTCGGTGACTATCTGGCCGCGCCGCGCGATCAGGTGTCCCGGTTGCACCGTACATCGGGCACCACCGGGCAGGCGATGAACCTGGCGCTCAGTGCGCGTGACTGCGACACCACCGAAATCGTCGGTGGCCGGGCACAGGCGCTGGCTGGTCTTGGACCGGGTGACACGGTGGTGCATTGCCTGAATTACCAGATGTGGATGGGGGGATTGACCGATCATCGAACATTGGAACGCACCGGGGCGACGGTGGTGCCGTTCGGCGTCGGGTCGACTGAACTTCTGGTCCGCAGCATTCTCGAAGTCGGGATCACCGCGATTTCCTGCACGCCGTCCTATCCGACCGTGCTGGAACGGGTGATTGCGGAAAAATTCCCCGGTCTCACCCCTGCCGATCTTGGCCTCAAGCTGGGATTGTTCGGCGGAGAACCCGGTCTGGACGATCCCGCCTTGCGCCAACGCCTGTGCGACACATGGGGGATGGAACCGCGCAACGCCAATTACGGCGTGTCGGATGTGTTTTGTAACTTCGCGTCCGAATGCCCCCATGACACCGCGTTGCATTTCGTGGCCCATGATGTGCTGCATGTCGAACTGATCGACCCGGACACCGAAGCGACAAAGACCTTGGAACCCGGCGCGAAAGGCGAACTGGTCCTGACCCATCTGTCGCGTGACTGTCAGCCGCTGGTGCGGTTTCGAACCGGCGACATCATCGTGATCGAAGCAACCGATCCCTGCCGTTGCGGCGGTACCGGGTTCCGGTTCCGCGTGGTCGGGCGTTCCGACGACATGATCGTGGTTCGGGGGCTGAATATGTTTCCGACCATGGTGGCCGCTGTGGTGACCGAATTTCCCGAATTGTCGGGCGATTACCGGATCATCCTCGACAGTCCGCCACCCTACGACGTGCTGCCGGTTCACGCCGAACTTGCCAAGGAACAGCCAGAGGACGGCACCCTTTCCCAGCGGCTGGAAACGGCGCTCAAGGCCAAACTCGGCGCGACGGCCCAAGTGACCATCGTCCCCGCCGGCACCTTTCCGGTGACTGAGGGCAAAACCAAACGTGTGATCAGGAACACCCCATGACAGATTTCAGCTATGACACCATTCTGTCCTCCATGACCGGTGACGGCGTGCGCACCATCGCCCTGAACCGGCCAAATTCTCTCAATGCGATGAACCGGCGGCTGATCGACGACGTTGCGATCGCGTTCGACGACGCCAATCGGGATCCGCAGACCCGCGCGATCATCTTCACCGGCAAAGGCCGCGCCTTTTGCGCCGGCGATGACAGGCATGAACATGTTCATCCTGAAACCGAAGCAGAGGCGCGCGATCTGGTCGATGCGATCCAGCGGGCGACGGTCGCCATCGTGTTCGGCGCCAAGCCGGTGGTGGGGGCGATCAACGGCTGGGCGGTCGGCGGCGGTTTCGAATGGGCGATCAACTGCGACTTTCCGATCTGGGCCGAAAGCGCCAAAGGGTTTTTCCCCGAAGTGTCGCTCAACCTGTTCGTCACCGGGGCGGTAACGTCGCTGCTGCCAGCCATTGCAGGCCCGTTGAAAGCGCGTGAAATGCTGTTTCTCGGACAGCGCTACCCAGCCGCTGAATTGCACGATTGTGGGGTCGCGTGGAAAGTCGTGCCCGACGCCGATCTGCAAACCGAAGCCGCCAAGGTGGCGGCACAGCTTGCACACCTCCCGACCCTGTCGGTGCGCGCGATGAAACGGGTGCTGAATCAGGCAACCGCCGGCGCATTGCACCGCGCGCTTGAACAGGAAACCGAAGCAACCGTTGCCGGTTTTCTCGACCCCGAAACAACCCGCCTGTTGAAACAGTTCTAAGTTTCAACACACCCGGCCATATGGCACAGGATTTCGAACATCGCCGACGCATCGAAGAGCGTCGACAGGATATATCGGCCATCTTGGCTGAAGTGTAAGGTGCGGCTACTTGTAGAAAAGGACTTGTAACGCTTCAAAATCTGGTCCGATGCGTAACGCACCGGACCAGCAACGGTTTCAGGCGGCATGGCGCAGCGAAACGGCCTCACCCGTGGCGGCGAAGAGACTCTGAGGATCGCGGATCACGGCGCAGGAAGGCTGCGGCAATGCGACCACGCCGGCTTTTTCAAGCGCCTTGATCTGACGCGAAACGGTCTCAAACGTCAGACACAGGATCTGCCCAAGCTCGGCGCGGTTCAGGCGTAAATCCATCTCCTCGGGTCGCTCCTGTCGTTCCCAGAACGACAAAAGCAATGTGGCCACCCGTTGCATCGCGGTTTTGCGGCCCAGCATGACCTGCCAGCGGCGCGCTTCGCAAAGTTGATCCTGCAATTCTTCAAGATAGTTCATCCGCAGGCGCGGTATTTCCTCCAGAATTACTGCGAATACATCACTATCACAGCTAAGCAGCACCGTTTCCCCCATCGCAGTGCGCCGCACCCCGGCAGTGCGCGGGCCGACGGGCGACAGCATCTCGCCCGCGAAGGTCAGACCGAAAAGCCGGCTGACCCCGTCAGGATCGCATACCTCCTTGCGCAGCACACCGCGCAGCACGATCTCGGGATGGGGGACGTTGGTGTGATCGCGAGAAATCGGGTCGCCATCGCCATAAATATCTTGGGTAAAGGCCCGTAGGACCGTGGATTTCTGCCGCGCTGTCAAACCGCGAAACAGCTTGTGCCGTTTCGTGCTGATATGCATCGGTACTGCGTGGCCCGGAATTTGCCACGGTAGAGTCATCGCGTTCATCTCGCATCTCTTTCTCATTTGGTGCAGTGCCGCGTTTCACGGCAGGGTGCGGCCAGAGAGAGACTGCGCAATTGGCGCTATCCGTCTTGCCCAAGGCCATGACGGACTGCCGGTCGTGCGGTCCCTGTTCCGACGTCTGTTCGGGATAGCCGGACTCGGTGTCCGGCGGGATCAGACGGGAACAGGCGGGGCGCGGGCACGCGTGGCCCCCCCGGCGGTCTGCCGGTTCAGGATCTGGTCGGTCGGCAGCGCCAAATCACAAAATCCAAGCGCAAATGCGACCGGCTCGGCAAGCGGCGGCGCCGCGTTCTGGGTGGTAAGGGAAACCTGCACGCAGTGGGGAGCATGGGGATCACCACCCTGGTCTTGCTTCTCTCCAACCGGAATCGTGCTGCCGTCTTCGGTCAGCCAGACTTCCTTCGTGCCACTACTGGTACACAGCACCAGCCGGATACCATCCGGTCCGGCATGCCGCATCATGCCATCGGGAACGGTCCCAAGCAGCACAAGCGCCAGTACAAGCAAGGGCCGGGCAAGAAGAAGCGCGAAACGCATTACGATCACCTCGCCCCGGCGGGGATGATGACAGGGACTGTGACGGGGCAGGCAGCCACCGCAAAGAAACGTCCCGCGCAAATGGGAAATAACGTCATGTCTGATATCCATGGGGGCATCCGGCACGCGATGGCCGGAACGCTCATTCGGGTCGTGGAAGACGGTCAGACCAATGGCGGCGCCCGCGCGGGGCGTGTTGCGGTTCGTGTCAATGACGTCTGGCGTGGCCCAAACATGGCAACAGGTGCCGCCACCGTGGCGAGGTTCAGCCGAACATAATCGGATGCCGGTTCAGGAAGATGAAACGTCACCAGAAGACGGCAGGCTTCGCAGTCGGTCCCCGCGCCGCCATCCCCAGAACCACCGCAAAGATCGGCAGCCCCCAATCCAAAGGCCGCGGCATAAAGATCTGCCTCGACTTCGGCAGGCGAAGAAAACCGATGCCCAAAACCCGTCGTCGCCAAAGCAACGGTCAGAGCACAGATCAGTGCACCCAGCAGGATTGGAAATTTTTTCAACCTCATGGCATCTTAGCTAATCTGCCCCTCCTCACACAACAAGCACCCAATTCCCGATGGGGCGATTTGTCCTGTCGCTGCACGGCACCCCAAGCATCCCTGCTTTCTCCGAATTTGAAACGCGGTAGGGGATTTCATCTGTGTTTCGTGTTCTTCGGATGGGAATGCATTTCCGCGAATGTCATATCTCATACCCCAGACAGAGCGGTTGCTTCGCTTGTCATATTTCGCGACAGCCTTTCGCACCATCGCGACCGCAAGCCGTTCAATTGCAGTCTGAGCCTGTGCTTGAAAATCAAAAAGCCCGGCAAACGCCCGTTTCAGCATCGAAACGGACCTTCGCCGGGCGCTTTGTGTTCAGCCAAGGTCGGTCTCTTATTCGGACGCCAAACCGGCCATGTGGCACAGGATTTCGAACATCACCGACGCACCGAGGTAAGCGGTGCCCCCGGACGCATCGAAGGGCGGCGACACTTCGACCAGATCGGCCCCGGCAATATTGACCCCGTCAAGCAGGCGGGCGACCTGCAATGCCTGATAGGAATTCGGCCCGCCCACTTCGGGGGTGCCGGTGCCGGGGGCAAAGGCCGGGTCGACGAAATCGATGTCATAAGACACATAGGTGGGCGCCTTGCCGACGATTTCCTTGGCTTCGGCCATCACATCTTCGGGGCCGCGGGCGTGGAATTCTTCGATCGGGATCACCCGAATGCCGACGCTGTCGGCGAAATCGCGGTCTTCGCTGTCATAGGTGGTGCCACGGATGCCGATTTGCACGACCCGCTTGGGATCAAGAAGCCCCTCTTCGACCGCGCGGCGGAACGGGGTGCCGTGGGTGTACATCGTACCGCCGAAATAACTGTAAAACAGGTCGGTATGGCTGTCGAAATGGATCATGCCCAGCGGATCGGGTTTACCCAAGGCACGCAGGATCGGCAGCGAATTGAGGTGATCACCCCCGGCGGTCAGCGGCCGAATGCCGTTGGCGCGGACCTGTTCGAAGAATGTGGTGATCCGCGTCATGCTGTCGTGCAAATCCGCCGGGTTCGGGGCGACATCGCCCATATCGGCGCAATTGGCCATCTCGAAAGGGCGCACCCCGGTCGCACCGTTCTGGGCCCGGATCATCGTCGACATGTCGCGCAGCTGACGCGGCCCATGCCGTGGCCCCGGACGGTTGGTGGTGCCGGAATCCCAGGGCGAACCTATAAAACCGATCTGCACGTCCTTCAGGCGCGGGTGATCGAAATTGACATGCGGCAACCGCATGAAGGTCGGAACACCGGCATAGCGCGGCAGGTCAAAGCCGGAAACCGGATGGAAAAAGGGATCGCTTGTCATTGTTGGCTCCTATCAGATCATCACGCTGCCACCGTTCACGCCGAAACACTGGCCGGTGACGAAATTGCTATCGGGGCTTGCAAGGTAGCAGGCCATTGCGGCGATATCTCCGGGCTGACCTAACCGCGCCAGCGGCGTCGCCATATCCTTGGCCAACTGTTCGGGGCTCATGCTGTCGGGGCTGGTCATGTCGGTTTCAATCGATCCGGGGGCGATGGCATTCACCAAGATCCCCGGCGCCAGTTCCCGCGCGAAGGTGCGGGTCAACGCGATGATCCCGCCTTTCGACGCGGTGTAAGCCGCCATTTCCTCGCGGCCAAGAATCCCTAGGTCGCTGGCGATATTGATGATCCGTCCGGTCTGGCAGCGCCGGACAAAGGCACGGGCCGCAAGGAAGGTGCCACGCAGGTTGACCGCGATCACCCGGTCGAAATCGGCCACTTCGGTTTCGGCAAGCGGGCTTTCGCGCAGAATGCCGGCATTGTTGACCAGAATGTCAGGCGCACCGAAGGCGTCGGTCGCGGCCTCGAAAAACGCTTCGATCTGGGCTTCGTCGGCCACGTCAGCGGTGACGGCGATGCCATCCGAAAGCGCCTTGATCGCCGTCAGCGTGTCCGCTGCGGCCGGATCACCGGGATGACAGAACGCCACCTTGGCGCCATGCGACGCCAGCGCCAGCGCAATCGCCCGGCCAATGCCGCGCGACCCGCCGGTGACAATAGCAAGCTTGCCGTGCAACGTCATGACATCACCTCTCCGCGATCAACATTGATGGCCTGCCCGGTGATATTCGCCCCACCCGACGAGGCAAGGAACATGTAGGTATTGGCCATGTCGCGCGGTTCCATCAATCCGTCGATTGCCTGCGCCGACATGATTTCGGCCTGCACCTCTGCCTCGCTGCGCCCGCTGGTTTCGGCCAGTTCTCTCAGCGAATTCATCGCCGGTCCGGTCTTGACCCAACCGGGGCATACCGCGTTGACACAAATCCCGCGCGGACCAAGTTCCTGCGCCCAGGTACGGGCCAGACCGATCAGCGCGTGCTTGCTGGACACATAGGCCGAAAATCCCGGAACGGCGGTGCGCGCCCAGATCGAAGCGGTCAGAATGATCCGCCCCCCATCGGGAATGCGTGTCACCAAGGCATCGGTCACGTTCTGGGTGCCGGTGATGTTGATCGCGATGATCCGCTCGAACGTCGCGTTGCCGGTCGGGTTGTCCCCGGTCAGCGGCGTCGGGCGTTCAAGCCCGGCATTGTTCACCAACACGTCGATCCGGTCGATATCGCGCAGCCGCTCCGTCACCATCGCGGCATCGGCGATGTCGCATTGGATCGCGCGCACCTTACCCGGCAATTGCCGGGCCGCGTCGTGGATCGCATCGGTATCGGCCAGAACGATCAGGTCGGCCCCGGCCCGGGCAAAGCCTTCGGCGACGCCATAGCCGATTCCGCTGCTGGCCCCCGTCACCAGCACCGTCTTGCCGGAAAAATCGAAACTTACGCTCATTCCACGCCCCTTCCCTCTTCTCGCATCAACCGCATCAATCGGGATTCCAGTTCGGCATAACCGTCCAGCTTGACCGCCCGTTCCTTGTCGGCGATGCGCTGGCCTTGCTTGAACTCCGGCACGATTTCTTCCTTCACCCGGCCCGGATGGCTGGACAGGAACACGATCTTGTCGGCCAGAAAAATCGCCTCTTCCAAATCATGGGTGACGATCACCATGGTGGTGTTGGTCTGTTCGGCGACATTGATCATCAATTCCTGCATCAACCACCGGGTTTCGGCATCAAGCGCCCCGAAAGGTTCGTCCATCAGCAGGACTTCGGGATCATTTGCCAAGGTCCGGGCAATGGCGACGCGCTGGCGCATCCCGCCAGAAAGCTGCGAAGGATAGACATCGGCGAATTTGCCAAGCCCGACAAGGTTGATGAACCGTTCCGCCCGTTCGCGCCGTTCGTCCGGGTCGATGCCGTTGATCTTCATTCCGAATTCGACGTTCTTGCGCACCGACAGCCAATCGAACGACGTATAGGCCTGAAACACCATGCCGCGATCGCGCCCCGGCCCGTCGACGGTACGCCCGCCGATGGCTATTTCACCCTTAGTGGGGATTTCCAATCCTGCCATCATTCGCAGGATCGTCGACTTGCCGCAGCCCGAAGGCCCAAGCAAGACGCAGATCGAATTCTGCTCGACCTTGAAATTGACATCCTGAACAGCCGTTACACGGTTTCCGCCGCCCAGTTCGAACACCTTGGTGATGTTCTTGATCTCCAATGCGGTGACTTGGGTCATGATCATTTCTTCTGCAAATAGGGGAAGGCCCGGCGATGCAAGGCGGCGAAGGCGAGGTCAAAAACAAGGCCAAGCACACCGATCACGATGATGCCCGACAGGATCTCGTCAGTTTTCAGAAAGCGGCGGGCGCGCATCATCATCGCACCGATCCCGGTGGTCGAAGCGACGATTTCGGCGATCACCAGATAGGTCCAGGCCATCGCAAGCATCTGGCGCATCGCGACCATGATGTCGGGCAGAACGGCGGGGAAAATCACCCGGGCCACGACCGTGCCACGGCTGGCCCCAAGGGTCAGCGCGGTTTCGACCAGTTCTTCACGGACATTCTTGGTGTGATCCATGATCAGCGTGATCAGGAAAAAGATGACACCGATGAACAGCAGCGCCAGCTTGGGGGCTTCGCCGGTGCCGAACCACATCAGCAGGATCGGGATGAAAGACGGGGCCGGCAGGTAACGCCAGGCCGAAACGAATGGGGCGAAAACCGCTTCGATCGCGGGAAAGCTGCCCATCATCACGCCCAGCGGCACCGCGACGGCGATCGCCATGCCAAAGGCACCGATCACCCGGGCGATCGAAATCATCACATCGGACCCGAAGCCGCGATTGAAGAAAAGATCGATTGTGGTGGCAAACACCTGCTGCGGTGCGGGCACCAGCAGTTCATTCACCATTCCGGTCGCCGAAGCGAAAATCCAGACGCCGAAAAATACCATCCAGATTGCGAGTGCCGACAGGATGCTCTGACGTCGGCTTACGGGTTTTCTTAGCCTGAAAAACGGTCTTGAAGGGGATTGGGCCGTCACTGCTCTGCTCCGGTCTAAGGGATGGGGGGGCACCATCCGGTGCCCCCGGATATCTGGATTATTGCGCGATCAGTTCCTGGCGATAGCCAGACGCTGCAAGATCGCCCATCAGGCTGCAATCGATGCCAGCAGCGGCGTCGATCTTCTTGTCCATCAGGCCAAGCTTGATCCACCATTCGTTGGTCAGTGCAATCGAATCCACCATCGACCCGTTTGCCATCCCGAACGGACCGTCGCCCTCAAGCACACCGCACAGCCGGGCGCTTTCATCGAAATCGAGCATATAAATGCCACCTTCGAAGCTTTTGCCATTGGTGCCGATCACAAAACCGATGTCTTCTTCCGGCCATTGCAGGAATTTGGCCATCGCCTTGTTGGTTTCCGCGACATGAGTACTCCAGTACCCCAACCCGTCCCAACGCGCTTTCAGCACGGCAAGGGCGGCATCACGGTTCTCGGCGATGAAGTTCTTGTTCATGTAAAGCGAATCCATGAAGATTCCGGTCTTCAGCACATCCGGGTCGGACGTGTTGACGATCGAACGGGCCCCCGGCTTGGCTTCGAGCACCTTCGAAATCCAGGGCTCATACATATAGGCCGCCGCAAGATCGCCCGACATCATCGGCCCAACCGCTTCGTCGGCGTTCAGGTTCACCCATTCCACCTGATCAGGGGAAATGCCTTCGGAATCAAGCCAGATGCCCATCAGCAAATGACCGATATACGCCTGCGGCGCGGCCACTTTCAACCCCGGCAGGTCTGCCGTTTCGATTTCCGGCGACAGGATCACGTGATCGACCCCGTAGGATGGGTTGAGAAAGGCGACGTTGACCACGTCGGTCCCCCGATCGACCACCAGCGGGGTGTATTCCGCGGTACAGCCATAGACATCGATCTGACCGGCCGCGAGCGCCGCGTGGCCCCCAAGCGGGTCTTCGAAGATTGTGATTTTCAGATCGTGATCCGGGATCAGGTCGTTCTGGCGGGCGACTTCAAGCATCGCATAGCCGGGCCAGGATACGCAGATCCCAACATTGATTTTGTCAGCAGCGGCCGCGCCAGCGCTACCTCCTGCTGCAATGGCCGCAGCGGCCGCGATATTCAGAATGGAGCGCATGGTCATACCTCGCAAGTTGTCGTGATTCCTTGTTGTGCAAATAACTTTATCGAGTAAAAACTTTTATGCAATAAAATATTTTGCTTGACCAAATCCGCCAGTTGGCCGAATGTCCGATGAAATCAAAGGAGAAAACGGTGAGCACCCTACGTGCACGACAGAAAGAAGACCGGAGAAACCGCATCGTGTCTTCGGCGAAAACCCTTTTCAAAGACAAAGGGTACGACAAGACGACGATTGAAAATATCGCCGTGGCCGCAGAAGTGTCCGGGGTGACCGTACACAATTATTACGGCACCAAGGCAGGTGTGCTGCTGGCGCTGGTGATCGAAAGCGACAAGCAGTTGATCGCACAGCTCGACGAATCTATGCCGCATGAACAGGGCGACCTCATTACATTGATGATTGCCTTTGCCCGTCGGATCATGGCCCACGCGATCAAGACGCTGGAAAAGGATATCTGGCGACAAGTCATCGCCGCCGTCACAACCGAAGCAGGCACCCCGCTCAGCAAGGCCTATTCCAAGCTCGACGAACAGCTTTCCTTCGTGCTTGTCCGTCGCATCGAAGCGATGCAGGCGGCAGGAACCCTTCCGGGCGCGGTGAACCCGCTGCATCTCGGGCGCGCCCTGTTCCAGCTTCAAAATGCCCGCTTCATCGAATTCATATCGTCCGACCAGGTTACGCAGGACGAAATCGAAACCCGCCTGCGCAATGATCTTGTTGCGCTGTTTTCCGTTTGCATCGATCAGGCCCACTCGGCCTGACATCGTTTTATTTCCGGGAGTCACCCATGTTCCTCAACCCGATCACCTGGCCCGAAGGCAAGCGCAGCGCTGCCTGCATTACATTCGACATCGATGCGGATTCACTCATCCGCACCGCCCGCCCCGATGATGCCGAACTTAGGTTGCAGGCGATCTCGATGGGCCGCTACGGGCCGACGGTCGCCATGCCCCGCATCCTCGACACGTATCGCCGCTTCGGTCTGACCCAGACCTTCTTCATGCCGGCATGGGTGATGCAGACCTACCCGGACACCGTCGAAGCGATTTTGAAAGATGGCCACGAAATCGGGCATCATTCGTGGATGCACGAAGACCCGATGATGCATTCGGACGACGTCGAAGCCGAACTGTTCGACCGCGCCCTCGAAGTGCATGTAAAAATGACCGGCCGCAAACCACGCGGCTACCGCGCCCCGGTCTATTCGATGACCCCGGCGATGGTTGACCGGCTGATCGAACATGAATTTGTCTATGACAGTTCGATGATGGCCGACGATCTGCCCTATCTTGTCGAAACCCCCAAAGGCAGCCTGATCGAAGTGCCGCCGCATTGGGGCACCGACGATTGGCCGCCCTTTGCCCATTTTGGCGAAATCGATTACCTGATGCCGGTGCGCGCCCCGTCGGACGGGATTCGCGCCTTCGCCGAAGAATTCGACGCCATGCACGACGCGGGCGGGTTCTGGATGCCGGTGCTGCACCCGTTCCTGACCGGGCGCTTGGCGCGGTGGCGGGAAATGGAAAAGCTGATCGAACGGGCGCTGAACACCGGCGAAGTCTGGTTCGCCCCGATGGAACAGATCGCATCACATGCGCTGTCGAACCGCGATGGTTTGCGTCGGGAACGGATCGGTGACGCGGGCTGACCCACCGCTGCATCGCTCAATCACAGCAGCGGCCCCACGGATCGGGGCCGCGCGCGTCGCAGGTTGTTACACTGCAACCGCCCTTGCATCAGAAAACGACAACAGCTTTCGGCTCTTTTCGTCCCACAGATGAAGCCGCGCACAGCGGAAGCTTTCCCAAAGCGTGATGCGCTGCGACTGGGCAAGGATGTCATGATCCCGCACCACTTCGCTCAGCCGATAGAACGGAATGCGGCTGGCCAGATGATGCACATGGTGAACACCGATATTCGCGGTGACCCACCGCAGGACACCGGGCAGGTCGTAATAGGAACTGCCGTTCAATGCCGCCTCTTGCACGGTCCATTGGTCATCGTGATCCCAAACGGTGTCTTCGAACTGGTGTTGGACATAAAAGAACCAAACCCCCGCCATCGCGGCCAAAAGCGTCGTTGGCAGGAACACCAACAGCAGAACATCCAGACCGCCCAGCCAAACGATCACGCCCAGCGCGACCGCAATCGCGGCATTGGTCGCCAAGGCACTCAGCCAATAACTCTGTCCTGACCGCATCTGCCCGATCGGCAACCGGTTTTGCAGGAAAAACAGATAGAACGGGACAACGCCCAGCAGGAAAAGCGGATTGCGCACCAATCGATACAAGGCCCGTCCGGTCCAGCTTTTTTGCCGGTATTCCCGCACGGTGAGCGTCGGCATATCGCCTGTGCCACGCTTGTCGAGATTCCCGGTCGTTGCATGGTGAATCGAATGATTTTTGCGCCAGACATCATAAGGCGTCAGCGTCATGACGCCCAGAATCCGACCGACCCAGTCGCTCAGTTGGCGGTTCTTGAAAAACGCACCATGGCCGCAATCGTGCTGGATCATGAACAAGCGCATCAGAAAACCCGCATTCGCCAGAGCCAGCGCCAAGGCCAGCCAGGGACTGATCGACACCGACCACCAAGCCAAAGCCCAGATCGCTAAAAAGGGCACCAAGGTCACGGTCAATTCGAAAATACTGCGGGAGAGGATCGGTTCGCGATACTGGGCGAGGATCCGGGTCCATTCATAGGGCTTCAACAGGCTATCTTTCGTTTGGATTATCTTAGGTACCCTTCGTTCTTGAGGCACCTTTTGTGTTCAGTTTGTACCGTGTGTCAACTTTTTCCGTCGGCCTTGACGCGGGTTTTCTGCGCCGCGTCTTTGATCTGTGCTTGAGGGGCTTTGGTAACCGTGCTGGCCTCTCTCTCAAGCCGGGCCTTGCGCAGCCGCGCGGTCTTGGTTTCGCGCTTTTCCGCTTCGTCGTCCAAAATTTCCCACGCCGCGCGCGTGGTCTTGTCGATCAGCGTTTCAGCGCGCGGCTTTTCAGCCTTGAACAACGTGTCCTTTGTAATTTTCGCCATCTTTTCTACTCCTTGAAAGGTGCTGTGCAGGGCTGCACCAATGGGCCGCAAACGTTGGGGGACTGGACGTTACCGATCACCGGATCATCCAAACCGGCGGACCCACAACAAAGCCCCGCCCGCCTCGATCAAAAAACGGCAGCCTTATCGATACCCATCTGCTCTGGCAGAAAGCCCGCAGTCTTCGCCGCCGACTGGAACGCGTCGCGCGCAACACCAACCGTTACAAGACAGTGCATCGCCGCATCAACCTGTGTCAGCGCGTCCTCGCGTTTGCGGTCGGCCACCGGCCATTTTTTCCGCAGCCAATACTGCGCCTGTTCAATCGTAGTGATCTGTTGTGTGTCCCCTTCCGGCGAAACGACAACGGTCATAGGGTTTCCCCAATTAATTTCTATCAAGTTTGTCTTTTCCTTAATTTTCGCGATGGCCAGCTGTGAAACTCAGGGGCCATATCAAATAAAAGGCGAAAACGGTCAAAGGCCGCTTCCGCCTCGTAATCCATCTCGCCGCAGGCTTATGCCAGCGCAAGATTGGTCGCGGATTCACGACCGTCCCGACCGCTTTCGATATCGAAGGTCACAGCCTGCCCATCATCGAGCTGTTGCAGCCCAGCGCGTTCAAGCGCCGAAATATGAACGAAAATGTCCTTCGATCCTTGCTCGGGGGCAATGAAGCCGAAACCTTTTTGGGTGTTGAACCATTTCACGGTGCCATTGGCCATCGTGTTGTCTCCTTGTTTGATCGCCATCCGCAAAACGCGATGGCCCGGCCCAGTGTCGTCATAAAATCAACTGAGGCCGTCAGGAAACAGAAGGTCGTAAGAAGAAGCTTTGCCCGTTTTAAGTAGGCATACATAAGCCTCATTGCAAGTGCGCAGGGCCGCGAACCGAAAAATGGGTTGTTCAAGCCGTCTCAGGATGCACAAACGTCATCCCACCGTCCTGCGATCAAATCAGCCATGGAAAACGCTGTTGACCGCCTGTGCCAATTGCCCCACCCGGAACGGCTTTGTCAGAAGCTGGATATCGGCATTCACCGATCTGTTCTGCCGCAGATATTCCGCAGGATAGCCCGACATGAAAATGAACTGCATGTCCGGGCTGTTTGCCCTGACTTGGGCCGCGAATTCCGGCCCGCTGATCCCGCCGGGCAAGACGACGTCAGACAGGATAAGACGGATACCCGGCATCGCAGCAAGCGTGCGCTGCGCCTCGTCGGTATTTTGCGCCATCACGACGGTATACCCAAGCTTGCGCAGCATCCGTCCGGTGATCGTTCGGACCTCGCTTTCGTCCTCAAGAACCAACACGGTTTCGCCTTGGCCTTTGGGGATATCCTGTGTCTTGACGCGCATACGCCGTCCACTGTTCGCCTCTGCTTTGGGTAGGAACAATTTGACGGTGGTGCCCTCGCCGACCACGCTATCGATGATCACCTGTCCGCCCGACTGACGGGCAAAGCCATAAACCATCGACAATCCAAGACCGCTGCCTTCCCCCACCTCCTTGGTGGTGAAGAACGGTTCGAACACGCGTGCCAGTGTTTCCTTCGACATGCCATGCCCGCGATCCCCAACCGACAGCATGACGAAATCACCGACCAACTGGTCGCTGTCCGGTTCGCCATCCGGTTCGGGCAACGATACGTTCTGACACGCGATTGTCAGCGGCCCACCGTCCGGCATCGCATGGCGCGCGTTGATCGCCAGGTTCAACAGCGCGTTTTCGACCTGGCCCGGGTCCGCAAGTGCGGGCCAAAGCCCCTCCTCTGCCTGGGATTGAATATCGATGGTTTCGCCCAGTGTCCGCTGCAACAGCGACAGCATGCCACCCACCAATTCCGACAGATCGATCTCTTCAGGTGCCAGCGGCTGTTGCCGTGAAAATGCAAGCAAACGCTGCGTCAGCTCCGCGCCCCGTTCGGTCGCGCGCAGGATTTGCGAAACCATCCTGGGATCGTATATCCCGTCATCTTCAAGAACTTCTGCATTGCCCTGAATGACGGCCAGCAGGTTGTTGAAATCATGCGCGATTCCACCGGTCAACTGCCCGACGGCTTCCAGCTTCTGGGCCCGCACAAGCTGCAATTCCGTTGCCTTGCGTTCGGTAATATCCTCGACAATCGCAAAATATATCGGCGGAGTTTCCGTCCGCGCAATTTGCAGACGGATCTGGACATCGTAGAATGAACCGTCCTTGCGTTGATGCCTGATTTCAAATTCCAAAACCTGAACCCGCCCATCTCTAAGCGGTTGAATAAGGTCTAAAAAATCCTGCCTTGAATAATCCGGCTTGATATCGAAAGGCGACATCCCTTTCAATTCATCCATACTGTAGCCCAGATTTTCGCGGGCCCCGCGATTGACCAAGATGAAGTGAAGATCGTCGCCGCCGAAAACGTACACTTCGTTGACCGAATCTTCGATGATCCGGCCAAGGCGGGTGTTGATTTCCTCGGCCTGCATGCGCTCGGTCACATTTCGAACGGTGCCTTCAACCCCCAGAACCTCATCGTTGTCACCCAAGATGAAACGCGCATTCGTTTCGCCGACAATGACCTGCCCATCCTTGTGGCACAGCCAAGCGGGATAATTTCGAATGTGACCGCCCTGTTCATCCAAGGCTTGCAGGAAATGGTGACGGGCCTCGGAATCGAAATAGAGCGACTTGATCGGTCTGCCGATAAGGTCGTCAACCGAATAGCCAAGCAGATCCTGACAGGACGGCGATATCATCGTGATGCGCCCTTGTTTGTCTGATCGATAATAGGTTTCGTCGAGATGGTCCAGAATGCCGCGATAGGTCGCTTCACTCGCCCGCAATTCCTGCTCCAGCAGCTTGAAGTCGGTGATATCCTGAAGCGTTCCTTCCATCATCGTCGGTTCATCAGCGCGCCATTCCGGCGCGGCTTCCACTTCGTGCACAAAGCGAGTGACACCATCTTTACCGACGATGCGATATTCCAAAGTAATCGGATCAGGAGTTTCGCGCCGTGCCGACAGGGCCTTGATATACATTTCCCTGTCATCCGGGTGGATCAACGCGATGTCGTCTTCTTCGGTGTCGATCTCGGACATATACTCTTCGATCGTCATCCCGTGCAGCGCCGCGAATTCCTCGGTGATGAAGACGTTTTTGCCTTTTTCGAAATCCCAGATGTAATAGCCAAGCTTGCCGATATTCATCGCATGTTGCAGCCGCCGCTCGCTTTCGTGCAGATCCGCAGACCCAGACGCAACAGGATTTTCACGCAGTTCCTCCGCGTCCCGGCCTTGTCGATCTGCGGCCCGCAGCGCGGCAATCAGGCGGCCGGTTTGTTCCCGGCACAGCACCGCAAGGGAAATCATCGCCGCCCCGGCGACACCCGTCAAAACAAGCGAAACAGAAACGCCGGTCAGTTTCAGAAAATCCGCGGTCGTCGGCAACCAGCCGGGTAAACCGGGGCTGGCCGGAACGAAAACCCCGGCAAACGCTCCGTAAAGCAAGAAGGAACCGCCAAGAATACGCGAAACCACCGGGGCAAACCCAAACGCCCGGCGCAACGCCAGCGCCGCCATGACCGCAGCCGGCAATCCAAGGACATAACGCGCAACAGCTTCGACGACCGCCAACTGGCCGCTGCCCGACAACAGCAACATCCCCCCGATCAGGCCGAAAAGCAGGTAAATCCATTTCGAAACAATTGGGACAGACTTGTCCGCCGCGGCCCATGGCCGTGTCACGCTCCGCCGGGAAAATTCGAAAAGCGACAGGAAGGAAACCACCAGAAGGGCCACCGCCACCCCGTTCAGCCATGAAGGCACGACATCCGCAACCAACCGCCACGCATCAACGAAACCCCGCCCCCCCTGAAACAGGCCGAACAGGCCCAGATAAGCAAAGTGACGGTTGACCGGCAGGTCTTCGATATCTCTGGGCTGCATCAGGGCAACAACGCCCACCCCCAACAGGCAGCTTCCATAACCCAGAGTAATCGCGAATTGATAATCCATATGCCCTGCACACACTACTTGTCACAATCGATACACACCCAGTCTCAGTCTGGTGGTCATAGACTTGAAATTCTAGCGCAAACCGGGCCCCTGTGCCAGCTTTGCGCGGCGTCTGCCTAATACAGGGCAAAACCCGGCGCGGAAAGGTTCTACTGTCCTGTCAGTGCGTGGCACCTCCGGCGACAGCCCTTGAAGCCAGCCGAAAACGGGTAGAGGTTACACGCAGGCATTTTCCATCCTGACCGGGGCAAACCATGACCGACGCGCACAGCCATTCCACCCATGACACCTTGGCCGATCCGCGCAATGACACGATCATGATCTATGTCGATGGCGCGATCGTCCCCAAGGATCAGGCCAAGGTTTCGGTCTACGATTCCGGCTTCATGCTGGGCGACGGCATGTGGGAAGGGCTGCGGCTTTATGAAGGGGAATGGGCGTTTTTCGACGACCACATGGACCGGCTGTTCAGCGCCTGCAAAGCGGTGTCTCTCGATATCGGGCTGGATCGGGACGGGATTCGCGACATCCTCGACCGGACGGCGGCGGCCAATGGCATGGTCAATGACGCCCATTGCCGGTTGATGATCACCCGCGGGCGCAAGGCGAAACCGTTTCAGCACCCGCATTTGTCACAATGGGGTCCGACCATCGTCGCCATCGTGGAACATTCCACCCCCGCCAACAGCCTGCAAAGCCGGGGTATCCGGTTGGCCACCGTGCCTCAGGTGCGCGGATTGCCACACAGCCAAGACCCGAAGTTCAACAGCCATTCCAAACTCAACTGCGTCATCGCCTGCCTGCAAGCGGAACAGGCCGGTGCCGATGAAGGGCTGATGCTGGACCCGCATGGGTTCGTCAACACCACCAATGCCTGCAATTTCTTCATTGTGCGCAAAGGGGCGGTTTGGACCTCGACCGGGGACTACTGCATGAACGGCATCACCCGGCAGAAGGTGATCGACCTGTGCCACGCCAATGGCATCCCGGTCTTTGAAAGGAACTATTCGCTTTATGACGCCTATGGCGCCGATGAAGCGTTTTTGACCGGCACTTTCGGGGCCCAGACCCCGGTGGCCGAAATTGATGGCAAATCGATCGGCGGCGGATCGGGGGCCGGACCGGTCACCTTGCGCCTCCGGGATCTCTACAAGGATCTGATCGCCCGGACCGTGGCCGCGCAAAAGGCGCAGCGGGGCTAAATCCCCTTGGCCCAGTCGAGCCAGGCCAAAGACGCCCCGGTATCGCCTGCGGGCCGGTATTCCGCCCCCAAGGGGCGGTCATATCCCACGTCCCGCAGCAATGTGAAAACAGAACGGTAATCGACCTCGCCATGATCGGGGGGACCACGATCGGGAACAGCGGCAAATTGGATATGGCCGATCCAGGGTAGCAGCGTTTTCAACCTGCCCGCGACATCGCCCTCGGTTCGTTGCACATGGTAGCAATCGAACATCAATTTCAGATTGCCCGCCCCGACCGCACGGATCAGCGCCACCGCCTGATCGGTCCGGGTCAGGAAATACCCCGGCGCATCATCGGGATTGATCGGTTCGATCAGGATCGTGATGTCGTGCCGTGCGGCCCGCGCACAGGCATAGCGCAGATTTTCCGCGAACACCTGCGCCGCCTCCGCCCCGGTGGCTTTGCCCGCCATCACATGCACATGCCGGGCATTGATCGCGGCCCCGTATTCAACGGCTTCGTCAATCGCTGCGCGCGCCTGCGGGCCGCGCCCCGGCAGCGCAGCAAGACCGAAGTCACCCGCAGCCACATCGCCCGGCCTTGTGTTCAAGGCGACCATTTCCAACCCGGTCTCGGACAGCGCCGCGATAACGTCTTCGTTGGCAACATCATAAGGCCAATGGCATTCGACCGCATCGAAACCCGCCCGTTTCGCCGCTCGAATGGCGGCGGGCAACGACCGGTCTGCCCATAAAAATCCCAGATTTGCCGAAAACTGCATTGCCTGCGCCCCTGTTCCGTCTGGCGTGTCAAACGCTGGTCACGCCCCGCGCGCCATCACCAGCAGACCCAGCACGATCAACCCGATCCCGGTCAACCGGGTCGGATTGGCCGGTTCCCCCAGAACCAGAATCCCCGACATCACCACCAGAACGAAACTGATCGACACGAACGGATAGGCCAGCGACAGATCAAGCTGCCGCAAGGCGAACAGCCACAGCACCACGCTGACCCCATAAAGCGCCAATCCCAGCAGCACGAAGGGGGAAAACAGCATCCCCATGACCTTCATCACCAAACCGGCGGTTTCGCTGAACACCACCCGTGACACCCCGTGTTTAAAAGACGTCTGCGCCATCGCCGACAGGATCACGCTGGCAATGACAAGAACGAAGTTGGGCAAGGTCACGGTAACATCCAATCCAAATTGATATAACGGGCCGACAGGACAACGGCCAAAACGATCAGACCCGACACCCGGCTGATCCGGTCTTTGAGGGCAAAGGCCACCGGATCGTCTCCGATCTGATCGCGGTTGGCCCACATCCAGGCGCGATAGGTCCAGAACATCATCACCGGCAGCACCAGCCACAGCAAACCCGGTGCCTGATACTGTTCTTGCACGGCGTTGCTACTGATATATTCCGCCATCGTCAGCAGCGACAGCGCGGCATTGGCGATACCGAATGTCTGCACGACATGCAGATCACCGGCATAATAATTGCGCGCCGGCAACCGCCCCGAGGACGTATCCCGCGCCAGTTCGATATAGCGTTTCATATAAGCCAGGCTAAGAAAGAAGAAGAGAGAGAAGGTCAGGATCCAGGGGCTTGGCACCACCAGAATGGCGGCTGCACCGGCAACAATCCGAATGGTATAAAGCACCGATAAAACCACCACGTCGATGGTGGAATAGGCCTTCAGCCAGAACGAATACGCCTTGGTCAATGCCACATATAGCAACAGCACCATCCCGAACGCCACGCTGACCAAGGCAAAGCCGATACTCACCCCGGCAAGCAGCAGCCCCAGCGCCGCCGCCACCCCCGTTGTCGGTCGTAGCGCCCCAGCGGCGAACGGGCGTTTGCATTTGGTCGGATGCGCCCGGTCGGCATCGATATCAAGCATGTCATTGATCAGGTAAACCGCCGATGCACACAGCGAAAACGCGGCAAATCCCAGCGCCGCCCGCAACAGGCTGGCCGGATCGTTGTAAAGATGCGCAAACAGCAGCGGCAGGAACAATAACAGGTTTTTAGCCCATTGCTGCGGTCGCATCGCCCGCCACAATGCCGCCTTTGGGGCCTTGTCATCCGCCGGTACCAACGTGACCGCCTCACCGGTCGCCAAGGCGCGCGCCTTGGCCGGAACCCGCGCAAAGCCGCGCCAGGCCGCATCGCGCCAGATCGGCAGATCGGCGGCGGAATCGCCCAGGTATTCGAACCCGCCCTGCCCCGCTATGGCCCGGATCGCGGCCAGTTTGGCAGCACCTTTCATATTGTGCCCCGGCTCCGACGCAATGATATCGTCGAACAGCCCGGTAAAATCGGCCACCTCTTGCGCCACTTTGCGGTCGGCCGCAGTGGCCAGTATCACCCGCCGCCCGGCCCGACGCGCCGCTTTCACATAGGCCAGAACCGCAGGGTCGTACGGCAACAGATCGGCCCGGAATTCGACATGGTCGGCCAGCGCCCGTTTCACCCCGGCAACCCCGGATTTCAAGACGCCTGACAAAACCGCAGCGATTGCAACAGGGGATTTGAACGCCCGCACCAGCAATTCCTGCGCGACATCGGTCCGCAGCAATGTCCCGTCCATATCGACGAACAACGGCACGTTTTGACGTTCTGAATGGCTTTCTACAATGTCCGTCATATCAGCCTATTAATTCCAGCCTATCGAATAAAACTGCCAATTCCGCCATCAAAACCGGCATATCGGCCGAAACAGACGGTTTTCTTTGCCCGAATGACCCTGAATTGGTTACCAGTTGAATAGTAATATCAGCATCTCGAAAGTCATAACCGTGAATTCTATGGGAAGTTTAGACAAAACTGCGGCGTTTATGTGCATTCTTTTGTTTGTCGCGGCTTTGTTGCTGCGGCTCGTCGGGGTCGATTACGGTTATTTCCACGGCGATGAGCGGGTCAATGACGCGGCCAAGGTTCTGACCGGCCAAATCGTGCCCGGTCAACATTTTTATCCTCCCTTTTTCACCTACCTCAACGCCGTGGCCTTGGCCGGGCTGTTCGTGATCGGCAGCATCGCCGGTTGGTGGGAAGGCGTCGCCGGGTTCAGGGCGCAATATTTCGCAGACCCGACCCTCTTCTATGTCACCCTGCGGAGTGTCACCGCATCGATCAGCGCCCTGATCGTACCGCTGTTTTTCCTCACCGCCCGGCATCTGAAACTGGACACCCCGCGCGCCTTGCTGGTGGCCCTGTTCGCCATGCTGTTTCCGCTCGCGGTTTTCATGGCCCATATCGCCAAGGGCGATACCGGCCTTGCCGCCGGTCTGATCGGTTGTTTCTGGGCGATGCTGATCCGGCTTCAGGCCAATCGGCCTGTACGATGGGACATTATACTGGGGCTCTGCGTTGTGCTGACGCTCAGTTTCAAACAATCCGCCGTCTTTGTGCTGGGACCATTGGCGCTTGGCCTGTTGGTGATGCTGATCCGGGCCGAAGGGCAAAAATCGGCGCTGACATCTTTCTTGCGGGTTATGGTCCTGGTGCTGATCTTGTGGCCGATCCTGAATATCGGCGTGATTCTTGATTTCAGGAACTTTCTGGATTTTCAACGCATTCAGGCGGTGATGTCGCTCAGTTCGGAATCGGGAAACGGGTTGGACGGGCTGACGACGCTGGCCAAACGCGCGATTGAAATCACCTTTGGAATGTCCCCGGTGATGGCCGTTGTTGCACTGCTGACCCCGGTTCTGCTGCTGCGCAAGGAATGCTGTTTGCCGCAAAAACCGGCGCTGCTGGTGATCTGGCTGTCGCTTGCCATCGGCACGGTCGCAACCGCGCTGATGACCGGCCCGCGCCAACCGGAACATTTGTGGATCGGCAACTTCACCGGTTTCCTGCTGCTGGCCGGTCTGGTGATCGCCGACCTGACCCGCGCCGACCGGCGGCCCGCGACGCGTATCGCGGCTGGCCTGCTGTTACTGGCCGCTCTCGGGCTATCGGCCACCGGCACGACCAAGACATTGCAACAGGCGCTGGCCAAACCGATCCGGCAGGACGTCGAAACCTATCTGGTCAAAAATTACAGCGACCGCAAAATCATCACCTCACTGCATCTGGATTTGCCACAGATGAAAGAAGCCCAGCAGGCCGAACTTGATCGTTGGGACCGGTTGGCCCGCAAATACGATACCGATCTGCCGGAATTTTCTCAGGAACGCCGAATTGCGCATTCCGCCCCGGATGCGCTTTATTTCGTCAACCTGCCCGGGGTGATGTTCGGATTGGAAAATGTCGATGAAGACAGTCAGGATTATCAAGTCAAGGCCCATGCCTGGCCGCTGCAAAAAGAAGAATGGGACCTTCCCTATTGGCTATCGCGCGGCTTTACCGTCTTCACGATTCAGGATTTCGAATATTATGCTTACAGCGCAAACCCTGAAATCCGGCGGGCGTTTTTCCAGACACTGAACCGGGACTGCACCCTCAAGCACAGCTTCCCCGCCGCCAAACCGCTTTATCTGGAACGCGAAGTCAGGATTTTCGACTGCGCCGGACCCTGACGGACATTCCCCCGGGCGTCGCATTTTCTACAATGAGGGGGAGAATGGTACCGCCTTCCCGGTTTGAACGGGAGACCTCTGGATCCACAATCCAGCGCTCTAACCAACTGAGCTAAGGCGGCACTGTCTGGGCGATTTAGCGTTGTTGAAACGGGATTGCAAGCCCGTTAAAGCACAATTTCCCAGCTTTATTCGACAAGGTCGACACCGAAACTATGCACCGGTTCGGACCGTAGCAACTGCCATCCGTTGCGGGCGTAAAGCGCACAGGCCGCGCGATGGCTTTCATGGGTCCACAGCACCATACGCTTGTATCCGGCGTCCCGTGCAAAGCCCATGCAGGTCTCAAGCAAACGCTGGCCAAGCCCCTTGCCGCGCGCGGCCGGCAGCAACAGGAACAACCGCAATTTGGCGGTTTCGGCATCTTGGCGGACGCAAAAAATACTGCCCAGCCTTTCCCCGTCTTCTTCGGCGATCCAGGCCCGTTCCGAATTTGGATCGTGGGTCGCAATGTAATCCGAAAGGATCTGCGCCACCACGGCTTCGAAACCGGCGTCAAAGCCTTCGTCGCGGTGATAAAGAACCGCGTGCTGTTCGATCAACCAACCGGCATCGCCAATTTGCAAACCGCGTAAATTCAGCTCTCCCATATCCACAGTCTGCGTCCCCCATCGCTTGCATTGCAAGTCCGAAAGCGCTAGCTGACCAGACAGAAAAGGGGAAAGTGGTCATGGGGATCAACACCGAACGCGACATCGAAGCCAACCTGCAGATCGGACCGACCGACGTGGGGATGGTACGCCTGTTCATCGAAGGCAAAGGGATTGAAATCCCGATGGATTTCGAACCCGAAGAAGCCGAGGAAATCGCCGAAGAACTCCGCGCAGCCGCACAGGCCGCGCGGGCGGTGAAACGCTAACCTCCGGCTCTAGACTCCGGGGTCGCGCAGCGCCTGAAGCCGCCGTGCCGCATGGGTGGCGAATTTCTGCGTCAACACCTTGCGCCGGGGCGCGGCCAGCTTGATTTCAGGCCCCATGCGGATGATTTCCCCGCCATAGGCATCGGCGATCAAAAGCCCGGTTTCGGACGGCAGAAGATCGGTGGGAAAATCTTGGTCCACGGCCCAGAAATAGCGGTCGCACCACTCCAGATAGCCTTGCCATTTCCCATCGGTCTGAAAATCCGCACGGCTGGATTTGCATTCGATCACCCAGATTTCGCCCTTGGGTCCCAACCCCATCACATCGACGCGCAAACCGCGGGCCGGCACAAATTCCTCAATGGAAACAAATCCATAAGACCCAAGCGCCCTTGCCACCCCGCGCGCCAGAAGCTGACCGGGCTGCAATGATTGAATGGAATTCGCCTCGCGCATCCGCATGATCCAATCATGAACATATCATGAACATATGCAAGCCCCGATGCACCGCAGATCGGTTGCCGGGCAATTTTGCCAAAATCAGCGGCGGTCAACAGTGGGGGGTAGCGGCGCGATTAGCGGGCCATTCACCGCATCGATGCACGCCTCTTGGCGGTGCCCGGCCCCGGTACAGACAAACCATACCATGTCCCGATCACGAATGGATTACCCCCTGAACAAGGTCAGGTTTCTAACCGGCCCGTTCAGGGCCACGGGTCACTTGGCCACCTTCGCGCCTATCATAGCATCGATATCCGCCCGCGATCTGGCTTTTAACAACATCAATTGCAAACTCTCTTTATCGAGATCCCGAAGTTTGGAATTGTATTCCAGATAGGCGAGCTTCAGAAGTAGCATATGCCGTACATATTGCGCCTTTTCGCCCTCATCCAAGCCTGAATCGACGATCATGTTGGTATGGTAGCGAAGGCTCTTTCCGATCTTCACGAAAAATTCTTCGTGGTATCGGTTCAACAGGTCTTCGGTGCTAAAGAAGTCCCAAAGCGTATCATAGGTGCGGAAATAATCGATTATGTGCCGCGCACTATACGAATTTGTAATCGAATTTTCACGAACAACATATTGGTAAAGGACGTCTTGGATCGTTTTGATGACCTTTGCAAAACGCAGGACTCGTGGCGTCGTCGCAAGGTCTTCGTAATACATATGAGTGGGAAAAGTGACACCCGTTTCGGTAAAAAGGCTGGTGCGCCACAGCTTGTTGCAAAATGACGGGGGCAGCAGATCAAGGATATTGACCTGTGACGCGTCATTCATGAACGTCTGGTTCGGTTTGGTGACATTCAACTGAACGGAGCCGTCCTCATCGACCAACGCCAGCCCACACGAAACCACGTCTACCGTTTGCCCGTCGGTTGCATCCCACAAGCGTTCAAGCATGGAGGGATCGATATAATCGTCGCTGTCGACACTGGCCAGATAGGGCGCGCGGGCCTCCGAAATCCCGGTGTTTCTCGCCCCTCCCAGACCCAGATTGCGGTCATGGCGGATCAGCCGGATGCGCTTATCCTCGGCGGCAAGCCGTTCAATGATCGCGGCGCTGTTGTCCGGGGAACAATCGTCGATGCACAGGATTTCGATGTCTTCAAAAGTCTGTTCCATCACCGAACGGACACATTTTTCAATGTAGCGTTCCGTTCCGTAAACCGGGATGATCACCGAAATCTTGGGCATTGGTTTCCTATTCAACTAAACGCGGCCGGGCTGTGCGCCGGGACAGAATAACCATAGCGCCTGCAATACGAAACCAGCCGCTCCCAGCTTGGCTTTGGCAGGCTGTCCCAAGCCAGACAGGGCCCGTTTTCCGGAGCAGCCGCGATCTGCATGGCATCCAATTCATCCGGCACATCAATACCGGCCCGCGTCAGGAATGCAACGAGATCGGCCGCGCTATCCTCTGCGCGAAACGTCAGGGCCGGATGCATTTGGTCTATGAATTCAGACCACGTCACCAAAATCAAAACCGCCTTCTCGAACTCCGTTGGGTGTTTCTCAAGATCGACCCCTGTCATTTCAAGAATCTGATCCCTGATAAAACGATACAGTTCAGGGTGGGCCCGTATGAAGGCCATGATTTCCGGAACCGCTTTTTCCGGTCGCTCGACCAAGTGCAGAAGATGATTCCAATGCATTGCCCGGCGTGTGCGCAACGCCTTGCAGGGCGGATTGGGGCGGTCGGCATCGGTAGCGAGCGACCAAGTCAGCAGACCATCTTGGCCATCTTTATCCTTCCCGATTTGCAGCCCGGCATGGGCCATCAGTTCCATCGGCCCCGCATACATTCCACCGGGGTGCCCAAGGATCACCAACGGGTAATGATGCATATGCTTGATATGGTTCAGGACCCGTTTGTCATTGTCGACAGCCTCAGCGTCGCGGCCGCGTTCGCGCAGAAATGCACTTCGGATTTCTTTCGGATGTATCAGCGAATCCATCGCACCGGTGGACCATGAAAGCTCCGCAGCGATGGGCGGGAACACCGTCGTGGCTTCTCCGTTCTTGGGCGTATCCCCATGGATGAAAACATCGGAGGTCGTGTCGATCTTTTCAAACCGGTCAAGCAGGACCTGAGCAAAAGCGGACGTCATCGCGTGACACGGGTTCGACATCCGTGCAACCGTATCAAGCCGAAAAGAGCTGGCATGATGTTCCTTGCACTGCGCCCACCCCAAACGGAGCAAACGAGGCTTGTCAGGCACAAATTCCAGTTTCCCGGATTCGATTTCCTGGAACAGCTGGCGCAACGTATCTTCTGCGTAGGGTTCAAACACCACGTCGTCTTCTACAAGCAGTGCTCGTTGAGGATGTTGCGCGATACGTTGCCAAAGTTCCCGATATGTCAAAAAGTTAGCCACTTGCGGCGGTATCAGGACGTTGTTGCAGGTATCCTTGCCGCAGCGAAATTTCTTGCACCGAAAACAGACTGGATAGCGGGCCACAATGTTTTGCTCGAAAGCGTCTTTCACCTCTGCTGAACGCGACGAGAGCGCGTCCACAAACTGATATCTGGTCAAACCGATCTCATCGAAATGCCGACGGATATGGTCCCTTCGTTCAACCGATTCAGGCAGGCTTATGACATAAACCTTGTCAAATAACTGGTCTATCGCGTCTTGAAATGTCCTCTTTCGCGTTCCTGTAAACCGCTTCAATATTTTGAAAATTTTCTGCATAAAAAAGGCATCCAGCGCTTAGCTATGCCCGAAAGCAGGTGATGGCGGCATCAGGCGGCGTTTAGAAGGTGGTTGATCCCGGCCTTGAATTCAATCCCCAGAACGATTTCCGGCCTCCGATCACAACCGTCGGGTTTTGGCCATTCGTCTGCCCAGCATGGCAATTTCTCCATTTTCAGCGCGGTGTCGATGCTCTCAACACCCTGCCAATTCTGTCGTTTCAACGGAATAGGCCGATGGAAAGACCCCGCACGCGCCGGCTTCCCGCCCGCCCCCGCGCAACCACGCCGTGTCTATTATGCAACAAGGCAAAGTAATACATTTTATTTTTCGCATGAAAACATCCCCACCCGACCGAATACTGCTATTTCAGGACCGTATGATCAATGGTTTTGATAACGCTGCTGACATTGCTCCTGCGGCTTAATGTCGTGATCTGAAACTTGATTTCGCTGCCCTTTTGCTTTCTTTTCCACAATCTGTTAGCGAAATGAGAGATCAGGGTGGAAAACACGACCACCATAAACGACACACCAACGGAAAAGCGTCATTCGCTGGGACTGGACAAATGAAAAAAATATCGAGCTTGATGAAGATCAGTGTTGCA
Source organism: Thalassovita gelatinovora (assembly GCF_001458355.1). Taxonomy (GTDB): domain Bacteria; phylum Pseudomonadota; class Alphaproteobacteria; order Rhodobacterales; family Rhodobacteraceae; genus Thalassobius; species Thalassobius gelatinovorus. The sequence goes on from NZ_CYSA01000016.1 coordinate 242,872, forward strand.
CCTGCTGCCCTATTCGCCTGCCTTGGGACATCGGCTTGGGCCGATACCCTTGCCGACGACGTTCTGGTCGGCACCTCCGGGGATGGTATAATTTTTATCGATCCCGAGGAAGGCATCGAAGAACCGGGCATCCGTGCCGTCACCTTTACCCAGACCCGGGTTTCGATCAGCGAAGATGAATACGAATACGTCGATCCGTTCGAAACGATCATCACCGATTTCAGCGATATGGACAGCCGCGGTGACGTAACCAACTGTCTGATGACCAACCAGGTTGGCGTCTATTGCGATTCCGCAGGCGGATCGGGCAAACGGATCAAAACATATCTGACCGGTCGCAACCCGTTCGACATCCGGCTGCGGACCGTGACCGATTCCGGGTATCCGTCGGTGGATTACTTCACTTTCGGCAAGACTTCGAACTTCACCGGTGCCCGGCTGACCGGCTTCTCTCTCGAACTGCTGGATTCGAACGGCAACCCGATGAGCGATACCGCCGCAGCCGAAGCCGTTCTGTTCAACCTCGACGCGACCGATCTTGGCATCGGCGCACGGCTGCCGGACGGGTTGTTCGGTGGGGGCGGGCAAGAAGGTGAAATCGGGTTCTTATCGGATGGCCGCGCAGCTCTTGCGGTTACCACGACCGACGACACCCTGAATTTCGGGGCGCTGACCAATGCGGATTATAATGCATACTTTGGTTCGGCCTTCCTCGACAACAGCATGGTGCCCGATGGCCTGTTCTGGGACGATAACGATGATCCGACCGACGAATCCGCGCTGGTTGCTTGGAATAACCTCGCCGGTGGCGGTTGGACCTATGGTACGCTCGACACTGCCGAAAACCTCGATGCCCGTCTGCAGGAAGTCGCAGATGCGCTTGGCGTCGAAGTGGCAGATCTCGATTATGTTGCTGGCGGGCTTATGCCCGACGCCATCATCGAAGTGGCGGAAGCGAACGGGTTGTTCGAAGTGGATTATATCGAAGATCTGCGGAACGCGAACCTGAACTTCAGCATCACCGTGGGCGATATCGAAACGGGTGAATTCACCCTGCGGATCAGCCCGACCTTTGCACCGGTCGTGGAACAGACGGTAACCCCGTACCAGTTCGCAACGGCCGGGTATCTGGACGGGGCGGCAAACGTTCCGTATCTCGATATCGGCGGTGCAGCAGCCTATCAGGCGGCGATTGCCGATATCGTCGCGCTCGATCCGGCAGCGGCCAACGCGCTGCTTGAAACGACCGGTTTCAGCTTCCTCTCCGGGTTCACCGGGATCGGTCTGGAATTCGGCAAGACCGTGGTGGGCAGCATCGGTCAGGCCTCGTCCGAGGTTAGCAATGACGGCATCGCCCTTTCGACGAAGGGAACGCCGGAAAGCTGGGAAATCGGTGACGATACCCATGCCTTCGTGTCGCTGGGCGGATCGACGGCAACCTACGGGACGACGACGAATGGCATCGGCTACGATGTCGATAGCTGGAACGCCGTGTTCGGCGCGGAAAAGCGTTTCAACGGGAAAAGCTCCATCGGGCTGGTCGCTGGCTATTCGAATGCCACGGCAGAGGCCGCTCTGTCCCGCGGTTCGGTCGACGGATCGGGCATGTTCATCGCAGCCGTTGGCCGGACGACCTTCGGCAAAGGCGGTGCCGCGCAGGCGATGCTGGGATATCAGGATCTGTCTTTCGACACCACGCGCAACGTGATGGGCGCGGTTGCCACCGGCAGCACCAACGGGTCTCAGGTCTTCGCGGTTCTGGAAGGCGAATACATGTTCACCCAAGGCGGGTTCCGCTTCGGTCCGACCGGTTCGGTTGAATACTATGACCTCTCGGTCGACGGTTTCGACGAAACCGGTGCCGGTGCTTGGAACCTGTCGGTTGGCGATCAGTCGGGTCAGGTCACGATCCTTTCGGCGGGCTTCAGCGGCGAATATAAACTGGCGGCCGCACAGCCGACCAAGCTGACCGGGGCGCTGACATATAACAGCGCATCGGGCGACGATCAGCTGGTACAGACCGGCTTCATCGGCCTGCCCTCGGGCAGCACACCTGTCGATGGCATGAACATGGACTGGGTGTCGCTCTATCTCGGGATCAGTTCCCAGATCGGCGGATCGGCCGGGAAAGAAACCATGCTGAATGCCGGCTATGTCGGATCGTTCGGCAGCGACTATGACAGCCATGCGCTCCAGCTGTCGCTGAGCATGCGGTTCTAAGCGCCCCAACATAAATGCACGACTACGGCACCCTTGGGGTGCCGTAGTTTTTTCAAGAACCGGTTTATGCCCGACGGCACCGCGCTTGGCGGCAAGGTGTCAGCTCAACAGTTGGATGTTTTTCACCAGCGCCCAAATCTTCTTGTGCCTCCCCCGAAACGGACACCCTACGCAGCAACATATTCGCAATTGATATTGCGATATCGGCGCAACCGGCTATCCTTGCGCGAAAAGGGAGCACCGCCATGTCATTCATCAAACCCAGCCGTCGCGATATCCTGAAACTGGCCGCGCTGGCGCCGGGCTTCGCGCTGCCGGGGATGGCGCGGGCCGAACTGGGGGCGCCCAGCGGGCAGAACCCGGGCTATTTCCGCTTTACCTTGGGGGATGTCAGGCTGACCATCCTGTCGGATGGCTATTTCCGAGTGCCGGCAGATGGCCTGGGGGTGAATACCGCCCCCGAAGATGTTCAGGCTTTTCTAACCCGCTACTTCCTGCCCACCGATTTGGGCTATTCCCACACCAATCACCTGCTGATCGAAACCGCCGACGCGGTGGTGCTGGTCGATGTCGGCTCGGGCAACCGCTTTTTCGACACCGTCGGCCGTCTGGCCAGCAATATCGAAGCCGCCGGGATCGATCCGGGCTCGATCACCCATGTGGTGATCACCCATGCCCATCCCGATCACATCTGGGGCATTCGCGATGATTTCGACGAAGCGATCTTCCCCGATGCCACCTATATCATGGGCGCCGCCGAACACGGCTACTGGATGCAGGACGATCTGGTCAATCAGGTCCCGCCAGAGGATCAGCAATTCGTGCTGGGCGCGGTCAATTCGATCAATTGCGACGGCGTCGATTGGACCTTGGCGCAGGACGGCCACGAAGTGACCGCGGGCGTCCGGCTGATCGACACGCCGGGCCATACCCCCGGCCATATGAGCGTGGTGCTGGAAAGCGGCGGCAAGCAGTTGATCGCGCTGGGTGACAGCATGACCCACGCCTTTATGAGCTTCCGTCAGCCGGGGTGGTATAACGGCACCGATGCCGATGGCGACACCACCGTCGCCACCCGCAAACGGCTTTTGGACATGGCGGCGGCCGACCGGATGGCGGTGCTGGGATACCACTTCCCCTTCCCCGGCGTCGGCCATGTGCTGCGAGATGGCGACCAGTTCAGCTTCGTTCCCGCGCTCTGGCAGTTCTGATTGCGGTTCCGATTCACCGCCTGTTTGTTGTCGCACAGGGCCTGTGAAACGCCGCGTTGCCTCTGGTCAACGCGGCGCGGCTGCGCTATCTGCGGAGGGAAACCTGACAGGGGGTCCCATGCCCGAAAGCTCTGCCTTTGAAACACCCGGTCCCGTCGAGACCGAACTCAGCAACGCGATCAGCCCGATCGAGGACATCATCGAAGAGGCCCGCAAAGGCCGGATGTATATCCTCGTCGATCACGAGGACCGCGAAAACGAAGGCGATCTGATCATCGCCGCCGAATTCGCAGACGATACTGCGATCAATTTCATGGCCACCCACGGGCGTGGCTTGATTTGCCTGCCGATGACCGCCGAACGGATCGACCGGCTGGGCCTGCCGATGATGGCGGTGAACAATTCCTCGCGCCATGAAACCGCCTTCACCGTGTCGATCGAGGCGCGCGAAGGCGTGTCCACCGGCATTTCCGCAGGCGACCGGGCGCTGACCGTGGCCGCCGCGATCAACGAACAAAACACCATGGCGCATCTGGCCACGCCGGGCCATGTGTTCCCGCTGCGCGCCAAGCGGGGCGGCGTGCTGGTGCGCGCCGGCCATACCGAAGCCTCGGTCGATATTTCCCGGCTGGCCGGACTGAACCCGTCCGCGGTGATCTGCGAAATCATGAAACCCGACGGCGAAATGGCACGATTGCCCGATCTGGTGACCTTCGCCCGCGAACACGGGCTGAAAATCGGCACCATCAGCGACCTGATCAAATACCGCGCCCGCAACGACAATCTGGTGGTGGAAACGTCGCGCCGGACGGTAACGTCGGAATTCGGCGGTGACTGGGAAATGCGGCTGTTTACCGATCAGACTCACGGCGTCGAACATGTGGTGATGGTCAAGGGCGATGTTTCGACCCCCGAACCTGTGCTGACCCGCACCCATGCGCTGCATGAAGCGACCGATGTGCTGGGGCTTGGCCCGAAATCGGCCCGCCAATTGCCCCGCGCGATGGAATTGATCGCCGCCGAAGGCCGTGGTGTCGTCTGCCTGTTCCGGCAACCGCGCAACGCGCTCTATGCCAGCGAAGAAGAAGGTCCACGCACCATCAAGCAGACCGGGCTTGGGGCACAGATCCTCAGCACGATGGGGTTGCGCGACCTGATCCTGCTGACCGATTCCCCCAAGACCAAATATGTCGGGCTCGACGCGTTCGGGCTCAGCATCACCGGCACCCGCCCGATCCTGAAGGAAGACTGACATGGCCGGACATGAAACCCATTACATCCTGCCACGGCCGCACTTCGACAAGCCGGTGAAAATGCTGATCGTGGTGGCGCCCTATTACAAGGATATCGCCGACAACATGGTCGCCGGTGCCAAGGCAGAAATCGAAGCCTGCGGCGGCAGCTGGGATCTGGTCGAAGTGCCTGGCGCCTTGGAAGTGCCCACCGCCATCGGCATAGCCGAACGGATGAGCAACTTTGACGGTTATGTCGCGCTGGGTTGCGTCATTCGCGGTGAAACCACCCATTACGACACCGTCTGCAACGACAGTTCACGCGCCTTGCAAATGCTGGGTCTGCAAGGGCTTTGCATCGGCAATGGCATCCTGACGGTGGAAAACCGCAAACAGGCCGAAGTCCGCGCAGATCCCTCTGATCAGAACAAAGGTGGCGGCGCTGCGGCGGCGGCCTTGCATCTGATCGCACTCGGCCGTAAGTGGGGCGGCCAGCGTAAAGGCGTGGGATTCGTACCCGACGCCGAAGAATACAAGCTGGCTGGCGAACTCAAGGACAACCCCACCGCATGACCTCTGCCTCCGACGATAAACCGCTTTCCAACAACCTGAAGCGCAAGATGAAATCGGCAGCCCGGCTTTACGCGGTGCAGGCGCTGTTCCAGATGGAACAATCCGGCCAGACCGTGGAACAGGTCATGGTCGAATTTCTCGATCATCGCTTCGGGGCGGTTTACGACGAAGACGAAATGCTGGAAGGCGATGACAGCCTGTTCCGCCAGACCATGAAGGACGCGGTGAACTGGCAGGCCAAGATCGACCAGATGACCGACCGGGCGCTGGTCGCCAAATGGCCGATCGCCCGGATCGACCCGACCTTGCGGGCGCTGTTTCGCGCCGCAGGTGCCGAACTGACCCAATCGGACACCCCGCCCAAGGTGGTGATCAGCGAATATGTCGATGTCGCCCGTGCCTTTTTCCCCGAAGGCAAGGAACCCAAATTTGTCAACGCCGTGCTTGACCACATGGCGCGCGAAGCAAAACCCGACGCGTTCTGACCCCTCAAATCTGCGGCAAATTGGTTCGGATAGGATAAAACCCCGCCACAACGGGACGGGAGCCTTGAAGTATTCTAGAAACGGGATACCTTTGTAGGGACCAAAGGGGACCGACATCATGCCGAAACTGATCCGACTGTATATCGTCAACGTCTTGATCGGCTACGGTATTGCCGCCGCCTTCGTGGCAATGCTGCTGTGGTTCAACGTCGCCAATCTGTGGCATCTGGTCACCCATTCCAGCAGCGGTCTTTTGGCGGTATTCGTGTTGTGGTTCGCCAACGGCATCGTGTTCGCCGGGGTGCAGTTCGCCATCGCGGTGATGCGGTTGAAAGACGATGACGACGATCATCAAGGCGGTCGCCGCGATCCAATCCGCGTCGACCTGACCCAGATGGTGCCCGTCCGCTCCGAAGCGAAGGCCCGCGACGGCCAGCCCCGCAACGGTCCGACCCGCCGCTGATCCTGCCCTTGGATTAAAGCCCCCAAACCGGCCCGTTTCGTGGCCGGTTTTTTGATGTGATGGGGCCAAGGGGGATTTGTACCGTTCAGCACTACAAATGTGGCATATAGCAATGAAATTCAGGTAAAAAGTGGCGGGCCCGCAGCGACCGTGGGGTTATCTCATTCCCGAGGACCTGTATGTACAGGTGGGCGCCAGGTAATCAGGCCAGGACCTGAACAGAGCCAGCCCCCTCGGAATTGCTTAAGGCCACTGGAATGCAACCGAGTAACGAGAAGAGCAGCACCCGCCAACGCCTTACTTAAGCCCTCGCTGCGGCTGGAACAAGGGGGGATGCCGTGACAAGATTTTCAATGTCATGTCGCGCGCCCGGTTTTGTGTCGGCTTCAACCTGCGACCGTTGCCTCGGGATTACCTGCGGCGGGAATATTTTTTGCAAAATGAAATACTTAGCCGCACAGATTTCATCTTGGCGAAAATACTCCGGGGGTTTGGGGGCAGCGCCCCCATCCGGTGTAATCGGGTCAGGCGAAATCCTGCAGCCGGGCGACATAACGCGCCAGGGTATCGATTTCCAAATTGACCCGGTCACCGATACGGGCCGCGCCCCAGGTGGTCGCGTCCTTGGTATGGGGAATGAAGTTGATGCCGAACTCGCAGCCCTCAACCTCGTTCACGGTCAACGACGTGCCATTCAGCGCCACCGATCCTTTCGGCGCGACAAACCGCGCCAAAGCGTCCGGCGCCCGCAGCGTAACACGCGTGCTGTCGCCCTCTTGCGTCATCGCGATGATTTCGGCGACGCCATCGACATGGCCCGAAACGATATGACCACCCAATTCGTCGCCGACCTTGAGCGCGCGTTCCAGGTTCAGCTTGCGGCCCTGCGTCCAGTCGCCAAGATTGGTTTTCGATACCGTTTCGGCCGACACATCCACATCGAACCAACCTGCCCCCTTGGCAACCACGGTCAGGCAAACGCCGTCGCAGGCAATCGAAGCGCCCAGATCAACGCCGGCCATGTCATAGCCTGTACCAATCCGTGCCCGCAGATCGCCACGTTGATCCAGCGTCTGAACCTCGCCAATGTCGGTGATGATGCCGGTGAACATTTGCGCCCCCTGTCTAAACTGATCCCTGACCTAGCCGTTGACCTTGATGGAAACAAGCCGATTTACCATCACTTTATGCCTTATTTTTGCCAACTGGACAGGTTAGAGAATCTGAAACATCCCACGGGACAGAGCGTGTCAACATGACCAAAGCATTCGCAGACAATCGCGTATTCTTGTGCCTTCAGGGGCCGCATGGGCCGTTTTTCCATCAACTTGGCCGGATGTTGCGCCGCGCCGGGGTCGCGGTTTGGCGTGTTGGGTTTAATGCCGGCGACCGGGCATTCTGGTTCGACCGCAACAGCTATATCCCCTATTGCGGATCTCCCGAAGAATGGCCCGATCGATTTGACGCGCTGGTGGCCGAAAAGGGCGTCACCGACATCGTGCTATACGGTGACACCCGCCCGATCCATGCCGAAGCGGTGGCCCGAGCCAAACGGGCCGGATTGTGCGTGCATGTGTTCGAAGAAGGCTATCTGCGGCCGTTCTGGGTCACCTATGAACGCGGTGGTAGCAACGGCAATTCGCGGCTGATGCGGCTGAGCGTTGGCGAAATGCGCACGGCGCTGGAACGGTCCGACATGGATACCTTCCTGCCGCCGGGGCATTGGGGCGATATGCGCCAGCATATGTTTTACGGCGCATTGTATCATTGGTTCGTGATGTTCAGGAATGGTAATTACCGCCAATTCCGGCCCCATCGCGAACTGCCGGTGGCGCGCGAATTCTACCTTTACCTCAACCGGTTGCTGATGACGCCGCTGTTGATGGCCGAACGCGGGCTGGCCACCCTGCGCATCAGACACGGCGGATTTCCCTATCATATCGCGCTGTTGCAGCTGGAGCATGACAGCGCGTTTCAGAAACATTCACCGTTTTCGACGATGACGGAATTTCTGCAACTGACCATTGATGGCTTTGCCAAAGGTGCGCCGGGGCATCATCATCTGGTGATTAAGGCGCATCCGCTGGAAAACGGTCGGGTGCCGCTGAAACGCGAAATCCGCCATCTGGCCGAACAGGCGGGGGTTGCCGACCGGGTGCATTTCGTGCGCGGAGGAAAGCTGGCGCGGCTGCTGAACGATGCGCGCAGCGCGGTGACGGTCAATTCCACCGCCGGGCAACAGGTGCTGTGGCGTGGTATCCCACTGAAAGTCTATGGCGACGCGGTTTATGCCAAGCCCGAATTCGTTTCCGATCAACCGCTGCCACATTTTTTCAACGCGGCGAGGCGGCCCGACCTGCCCGCCTATCGCGATTACCGCCGCTTCCTGCTGGAAACCAGCCAGGTGCCGGGCGGATTTTATTCCGCCCGTGGGCGCAAGCAATTGCTGCGCCAAGTGGTCGATATGATGCTCAGCGCAGAAGATCCTTATGATGCGCTGAAGTCGGGAACCGCGGCTCCACGGCAACAGTTGCGTGTGGTGAACTGACCGGCACAAGGTCTAGTGCTGGATTTTTGCTCTGCATTCCTATAGGTTTGGGCAAAAGACTTGAGGCATATAATAACAGGTCGAGGAGACCGAGCAGTGAAACTCCTAGCATCCCGCGGGGCGAAGTCCGTCGCCCTTTTGGTCGTTGCGGCGCTTGTGGCGTCTTGCGGCTTGCCGCGTACCGGCCCCACCAAACGCGAAATATTTGCCGGATCGGTGCAGCGTGAAGGCGACGCCTTCATCGTGTCGGTCAATGACCGGGTGACCCGCGCCACCGCGGTGACCCCCGCGCTTGGCTTTTCTGAAAAATTCACCAAAGCCGGACAATTGGGATCGGATATTATCCGCCCCGGTGACACGTTGAGCCTGACCATCTGGGAAAACGTCGAAGACGGGCTGTTGGCCAGTTCCGCCAGTTCGGCCACCACATTGTCCGAAGTGCAGGTCGATGGTGCCGGGTTCATCTTCGTACCCTATGCCGGACGCATCCGCGCCGCCGGCAATTCGCCCGAAGCACTGCGCGGGGTCATCACCCGCAAACTGGAAGAACAGACCCCGGACCCGCAGGTCGAGGTGCGCCGTTCGGCCGGGGACGGATCGACGGTGTCGCTGGTCGGGTCGGTGGGGGCGCAAGGCGTGTTCGCCATTGAACGCCCCACCCGGACGCTGTCGGCGATGCTGGCCCGCGCCGGGGGTGTTACCATTGAGACCGACATCGCCCAGGTCACCGTGATCCGCAACAACGATCGCGGCCGGATCTGGTTGCAGGATCTATATGAAAATCCCGAACTGGACATCGCGCTGCGCGGCGGCGACCGCATTCTGGTCGAAGGCGATACCCGCAGCTTTACCGCGCTTGGCGCGACCGGTACGCAAACCCGCGTCGGGTTCGAAAGCAAAACCGTTTCGGCGGTCGAAGCGATTGCTCAGGTTGGTGGCCTGGTCGCCACTGCGGCCGATCCGACCGGCGTGTTCATTTTGCGCAATGAACCGGCAGAGATCGCCAATGCGGTGCTGGGCCGCAGCGACCTGATCGGGGCGCAGCGTCTGGTATACGTGCTGGATCTGACCAAACCGAACGGTCTGTTCCTGGCCCGCGATTTCGCCGTGCGCGATGAAGACACGCTTTATGTGACCGAAGCGCCGTTCACCCAGTGGAACAAGACGATTTCGTCGCTCACCGGGTCGCTAACATCGGCAAGTTCGATCACCACGCTTGCCGGCGGCTGATGACGATCCTCGACTGGATCGGGTTTGAACCCGCCGGGGCCCTGCCCCGGCGGGTTGCCTTTTTCAATGCCGGTTTTTTGCGTCAGCGGCGGGTACGGCGCATATTGCATCTGGCCGGGTTCGACCTGCGACTGATCCGGCCCGGGGCGGCGGACCTGATCGCGGTTTGGGGCCATTCACCCTATGCCGCGCGCGGCGAAAGCATCGCGGCAAAGACCGGTGCCGGGCTGATCCGGGTCGAGGATGCCTTCCTGCGGTCTGTCCATCCGGGCCGGGCGGGCGAACCGCCGCTGGGTCTGGTGATCTGCCGCAAGGGGCTGCATTTCGATGCCTCCAAACCGTCAGACTTGGAACGTATCTTAAGCGAGCATCCGCTGGATGATAGCCACCTGTTGAACCGGGCACGGGGCTGCATGGCGCGACTGCGCGAAGCGGGGTTGACGAAATATGCCGGATTCGATCCCGATGTTACACCGCCCGATCCGGGTTATGTTCTGGTGATCGATCAGACCAAGGGCGATGCGGCGGTGCGGCTGGGCGGGGCGGATAGCAACAGTTTTCGCGAGATGTTGTATTATGCGCAGGAAGAAAATCCCGGTGCCCGCATCCTGATCAAGACCCATCCGGAAAGTCAGCAAGGCTATCGCAGTGGTTATTTCAGCGAAGCGGACGCAACCGGCCGGATCCAGCTTTATGACCAACCGGTCAATCCATGGTCCCTGCTGGAGAGCGCGGTGGCGGTCTATACCGTGTCGTCGCAATTGGGGTTCGAGGCGATACTGGCCGGGCATAAACCGAAAGTGTTTGGCCAACCCTTCTATGCCGGTTGGGGGCTGACCGAAGATCACAGACCACCTGCGCGGCGGCAACGCAATCTGACCCGGACCCAATTATTCGCCGGAGCGATGATGTTGTACCCACTATGGTATGATCCCTGCCGCGACCGATTGTGTCGGCTCGAAGACGCGCTGAACGGGTTCGAGGCGCAGCTTCGGGCGTGGCGCGACGATCGCAAGGGCTGGGATGCCAGCGGAATGCGGCTGTGGAAACGCGGTGCACTGAACGGATTCTTTGGTGGTGTGAAAGCGGTGCGGTTTCGGGATGCACCGGCTGAAAACGCGGCCCGGCGGCAAATGGTCTGGGCCGGCAAGGGCGAAGCGCTGAACCTTGACAGCCTTGTCCGGGTCGAGGATGGGTTCTTGCGGTCGCGCGGGTTGGGGGCGGCGCTGGTACCACCGCTGTCATTGGTCTGTGACGATCTGGGGATTTACTATGATCCGAACCGGGAAAGCCGGTTGGAGCGGCTGATTGCGGCACGCGCGTCACTACGCCCGGATCAGGACGCGCGGGCCGACGCGTTGCGCCGCCGCCTGATCAAGGCGGGGTTGAGCAAATATAACTTGGGCGGGACAGTGCCCGAACTGCCCGAGGGACGCCGGATTCTTGTGCCCGGACAGGTAGAGGATGATGCTTCGATCCGGCTGGGCGCGGGGAAGGTGCGGACCAATCTGGACCTGCTGCGCGCGGCGCGGAAGGCCAACCCGAACGCAGTGATCCTGTATAAACCACACCCCGATGTCGAGGCCGGGTTGCGCCCCGGCGCGGTGCTGCACACCGCGGCGCTGGAATTGGCCGATGCGGTGCTGGATCAGGCCGATCCAGTCGCGCTGCTGGACCGGGTCTCGGAGGTTTGGACGATGACATCGCTGTTGGGATTCGAAGCCTTGTTACGCGGCGTCGAAGTGACCACGTTCGGGGCACCATTTTACGCCGGTTGGGGGCTGAGCCGCGATCTGGGCCCGGTGCCGGACAGGCGCCGGGTGCGGGTCGGGCTGAACGGGTTGATCCATGCCACCTTGATCGATTATCCGCGCTATCGCGATCCGGTGAGCGGGCTGCCCTGCCCGGTCGAGGTGATCGTGGAACGATTGGCGTCAGCAACGGCTGATCAGGGGCACGGGTTGAAACTGCTGGCCAAACTGCAAGGTGCGTTGGCCAGTTGGGCGCATCTGTGGCGCTGAACCGGTATCCGTGATCCGTCGGCGCGCGCCAAGGCGCGAACAGGGATTTCCCGAAATTTTCCTGCGAAAAATCTTCGGGCTAACCGCCTGCGGCGGAATTTGAGTATTTGAACCAAGAAGAAACTCAGGCGCTCCGGGTCCAATGGTGCAGAATGTCGGGGCCGATGGCGCGAACGTCTTGCAGCGTGAAGCGGGGGGCCAAAGACAGCTGCGTCAACCCCATCGCGCCAATGGCGGGCAATCCTTCTGCGCCGATGGTCAGCCCGGCGGTAAAGCCGATCAGGTCATCGACCTTGTCATGCGCCAGAAGGGACGCCGCCAGTGCGCCGCCACCTTCACAGAAAATCCGTGTCAGGCCCCGGTCCCCCAGCGCCGCAAGCAAGGCTGTTGGGTCGATCTGCCCCTGCTGCACATCGCAGCCGATCAAGGTGGCACCGAGATCGGTCCAGGTCCGGTGCAGGATCGGGTCGGGATGAGGGCCATGACAGATCCAGACCGGGATATCGCGCGCGGTTTGCGCCAGTTGCCCCATCAGTGGCAGATCGAGCCTGCGCGAAACCACGATGCGGACCGGTTGCCGGTCAATGCCAAGATCGCGCACGGTAAGCGACGGATCGTCGGCCCGCGCAGTGCCTGCCCCAACCATGACCGCGTCATGCCGGGACCGCAGCCCATGCACCCAGCGTCGCGCCTGTGGTCCGGTGATCCATTGGCTTTCGCCGGTGGCGGTGGCGATGCGGCCATCGAAGCTACTGGCCAGTTTCAGCGTGACCCGGGGGCGTCCGGTTTCCACCCGCTGAAAAAACCCGGCAAGATCGCGTGCGGCGCGGTCGGCCAACACCCCGGTGGTGACTTCGGTCCCGGCAGCGCGTAGCATGTCGAAGCCTTTGCCGGAAACGCGCGGATCGCTGTCGCTGATCGGCGCGACGACGCGGGCCACCCCCGCGTTGATCAGCGCTTGCGCGCAAGGTGGGGTATGGCCGTGATGGGCGCAAGGTTCGAGGCTGACATAGGCGGTGGCGCCGCGCGCCAAATCGCCAGCCTGTGCCAGCGCCTGCGGTTCCGCATGGGGCCGTCCACCCGGCGCAGTCCAGCCGCGCCCGACGATCCTGCCGTCCTGCACGATGACACAGCCCACAGCGGGGTTGGGCCAGGTGTTGCCCTGACCGCGCCGCCCCAGCGACAAGGCCAGCGCCATGTAGCGGGTGTCGTCGTTCACGTTTGCGGGCCTCACTTTTCCGGGGCGGTATCGGGGCGCAATTCGGAAACGAATTTGTCGAAATCATCCGCAGCCTGGAAATTCTTGTAAACGCTGGCGAAACGGACATAGGCCACGGTGTCGATCCGCGCCAAAGATTCCATCACGATTTCGCCGATTGTTTTTGACGGGATATCGGTTTCGCCCATGCTTTCCAGCCGTCGCACGATACCGGAAATCATCTGATCGATCCGTTCCGGTTCGACCGGGCGTTTCTGCATCGAGATACGGATCGACCGTTCCAGCTTGTCACGATCGAAATCTTCACGCCGACCATTCGACTTGATCACGACAAGATCGCGCAGCTGCACCCGTTCATAAGTGGTAAAACGACCGCCACAGGCCGGACAGAACCGGCGCCGACGGATCGACACGTGATCTTCGGCAGGCCGTGAATCCTTGACCTGCGTATCCATATTTCCGCAAAACGGGCAACGCATGGCTGGCCCCCTTATAAATTACCGCCTCATTCTGTGGGTTTCCCCCACTTATCCACAGGCACTATAGGTCAGCCGCTAGGGTTTGGGTAGGGGGGAAGTTACAGCCACCAAATGACGCGGCGCTGTCGATGCGGCGCTTATGCTCCAGATGCAACGGCAAACAGCCGCGGAATGACCCGCGGCTGCCTTTTTTCGGAGAAATCGTCGGATTACGATGCGACTTTGAAATCGATCGCTTCTTCGCCATCATCGGTTTCGAGATCGATCAGCAGCGGCGCGTCTTGATCTTCGCTGTCATCTTCCTGCGGGGGGATCGGGTCGGCATCATCCATTTCACTGTCATCGTCGACCTGAAAGAAACTGATGACTTCGGCCAACTGTTCGGCCTGGCTCGACAGTTCGGTCGCCGCCGCTGAAAGTTCTTCTGACGCGGCGGTGTTGCCTTGGGTCACGTTATCCAGACGCTGCACCGATTCATTGATCTGGGTCGATCCGATCGCCAATTCGCGCGACGCAGCGGTAATACCACTGACCAAGGTCGAGGTCTTTTCGATACTGGGCACCAGATCGTGTAGCATTTCGCCCGCTTTGGTGGCCGAAGACACGGTGTTGGACGACAGGGCAGAGATTTCTGCCGCCGCCTGCTGGCTGTTTTCAGCCAGTTTGCGGACTTCCGCTGCGACCACTGCAAAACCGCGCCCATGTTCACCGGCCCGCGCCGCTTCAACTGCCGCGTTCAGCGCCAACAGGTCGGTCTTGCGGGCGATTTCCTGCAAGATCATGATACGTTCGCCGATGGTTTTCATCGCTTCGACCGCGTCGCTGACGGCTTCACCGGAAGTCTTGGCATCGCGGGCCGCGCCTTGGGCGATTTCATCAGTGGTGGCCGCGTTGTCCGACGTGGCTGAAATATTGGCCGACATTTGCTCTACTGCCGCCGAAACTTCTTCGGTCGATCCGGCCTGTACCGAAGCCCCTTCGGACAGCGTTTCCGAAGTGCCCGAAACCTGACTTGCCCCGGCAACGAGATTGTTCACCGCAGACGATACGTTTTCCACCGTGTCGCGCAGCCGCAGCACCATGTCGTTCTGCGCGTTCAGAAGATCGCTGATTTCGTTATTGCCGGATACCTTGGCCGTGGTGCGCAGATCTCCCGAGGCCACCCGTCGCGCCAGATCGATCGAGCGATTCAGACCCGAAGACAAGGTGCGGATGATCAAGGCAGAGGAAAACAGCATCATCAGAACTGCAACGCCCATGGCCATAAACAGATTGCGACGGACTTCGAGATATTCCGCTTTGGCCTGATCGACGGCCTTGCTCATTTCGGCAGATTGATAGGCTTCGACGTCTGCGGCGTATTGGTTCACCCTGATCATCGTCGGATTGACACCAAAGTGATAGACTTCATTGGCCCGATCATCGCCATCCAGTTCATAATCCACGGCACCGCGGACATTTTGAGTGAAACGCTTCACTTGGCTGCCCAGGCGTTTGAGGGTTTTTTGCAAATCCTCGCCGGAATATTGTTTCATCGCTTCGAGGATCGTGACGGTTTCGTCGGCCGCGCCGGCCATGCTTGTTTGCAGGTTCGAAATGCGGTCGGGGTCTTCGGCACCACCGGCCCATCCGATCAGGATATTGGCCGCGTCGATCTGCATATTGCGCGTCAGCACAAGAAGACGCTGTGCATCCAGCAGGTGCTCGGTCTGGACATTCACGATATTGTCCATCTTATCATTGGCTTTTTCCAAGGCTTTGACCGCCAGGAACATGCTACCCGCGAAAATAAGGAACACTGCCGCGAAACTTGCGGCCAAGCGGGTTTTTAACGTGAAGCGCATCGATTTTCCTCCTACTTCCTACTGGGAGGATCAGAGACGAAATCCGGCAATCCACCACCGCAGCGACACGCGGCTCCCTCTTGGAGTATGTTCCGGTTTCACGACGAGGGACGACGCCCACACAACTCTAATCACTCAACACCTATGGCGTCAGTTGAAAGAAACGGCGGAATGCCCGAAGTTTTATGGAAAAGCCCTGAAAAATCGGTCTGTCTATGCGCAATGATTACCGGATCGATATCAAAAGGGATGCGTATTATCGCCTTTCGCGCGCATGAATACCAAAACGTGTGCGATTGGGTGGCTCAATGCGTCGAGACGAACGACGGCTTGCAACCGGATCACCGCAGGGTCGGACATTGCCGCAGAAACAACCAAAAGAGGCACCCCCGAATCCTGCCACCCGGACACATGGAAAACCTCAGATAATGCACTACTCTTGCGTATAGATTTGTCAAATTTCCAGATCAATTTCGCAAATTCCGCCTCCCGAGGTCGTTAACTTTTTCACCCCAACCTTCAATACGGGGAACAAATATCTGCGCTTTGCAGCCTTCATCGCGGACTTGGCACGCCTTGCCCGAGACGTGAATTTCGGTGCTTCGTCCATATTGCCGGAATTTGAGCCTGAAACCCTGCGGATGTAAAAAAGGAAGAAAGATGCGTTTCACTTTAAAACTACGGTTGGCTGCAACTTTCGCAGCCGTTTTCATTATTTTTGCAAGCAGCATGTTTCTGTCGCTCCGGGCGTTGGAAAAGAGCAAGTCGAACATGGAGCAGGTTGTTTACGTAAACACCGAACATTTGCTGAATGCCGAAAGCCTTCTGATCATGACCCGGAACATGCAGTTGAATGTGTCCAATATCCTGATCGGCTGGGAAGGCGGCGAAGACGATCCGAACCGGATTCCGAATTTGCAGAAAAACCTGAAAGACACTGCCGCCAAAGCCGGAAAGATCATCGAAGACATGAAAGGGTATTCGGCGGAAGATTTGCAAACCAGGCTGAAAATCATGTCCGAAGCGCTGGATCAATTCGCAAAGCACACCGAGCAAGCAATCACCTATGAGCTGGCCGGAGACGGACGTGCCAACGAGGTGTACCATCACGATGCAAACCCCACGATGGCCAAGATCAATAGCTTGGCGAAGGAAGTCGAAGTCTTCTATTCGGCTGAGATGGATCAGACGGTGCTGAAAGCACAGGAAGATTTCGCAACGACCCGCAACAACCTGTTCATGGCCATGGCCGTGGCGGTAGTTTTCATGCTGATTTCGTCGGTGCTGATCATTCGCAAGCTGGCCACCGGGCTGAACCTGTCGATCAGTCTGGCGCGGCAGGTAGCGGCGGGCGATTTGCGCAGTACGGTGGACGTGAAGGGCAACAATGAACTCACCGACCTACTGAATGCCCAAAACGACATGGTCGTTCATCTGCGCAATACGGTTGAAAACGTCACGTCAGCAGTGGGCAATCTGGTTGCCGGGGCAAGCCAGGTTTCAGGCACGTCAGAAACGCTGTCCGAAGGGGCCACTGTGCAAGCCGGATCGACCGAAGAAGTTTCGGCGGCAGTGGAACAGATGTCGGCCAACATCTCGGCCACGTCGGACAATGCAAGTACGACGGATGACATCGCCCGTCAGGCGGCCAAGGACGCCATTACTTCGGGCGAAGCGGTAACCAAAGCGGTTGAATCGATGAAAACCATCGGCGAACGCATCATGATCTTGCAAGAAATCGCCCGTCAAACCGACCTGTTGGCGCTGAACGCGGCGGTTGAAGCGGCGCGGGCCGGTGAACACGGACGCGGTTTTGCAGTGGTCGCAGCGGAAGTCCGCAAACTGGCCGAAAACAGCCAGCAGGCAGCAGCGGAGATTTCGATCCTGTCCAAGGACACCGTATCGTCGGCCACCAAAGCGGGCGAGATGTTGCAAGACCTGGTGCCGAAGATCGAAAAAACATCGACATTGGTCAGCGGCATCACAGGCGCGTCGCGCGAATTGGCGATCGGATCGACCCAGATCAATGAATCGGTGCAGCGCCTGGACAATGTGACCCAAGGCAACACCGCCGCGTCGGAAGAACTGTCCGCCGCAGCGACCGAATTGTCGAGCCAGGCCGAACAGTTGGCCGAAGTCATCAGTTTCTTCCAGGTCGAGAGCCGCAGCATGCAGGGCGACCCCGCCACGACCGGGACCAAAGGAAAGGATACCGGCGAAGACGCGCCCATGGTGATTAATCTGGATCTCGACGACGGTGCGGAAAAGATCGATTTCAAAGCCGTTTCGTAATCCGGCGGTTTAAGAAAAATCACAACAGCCGCGGTTGATGCCGCGGTTGTTGTGATCCATTCATGTGTCGTCCGGGCGCAGCACCGTTTCGATTACAGATGCCGAATGCAGCGTCTTGTGGACCGGGCAGCGGTCGGCAATGCGCAACAGCGACTGGCGTTCGGTTTCGCTCAGATCGCCCGCGAGACGGATTTCACGGCGGAACACATCGACCTTACCGGTGCCTTTTCCGGGAGTGATTTCTTCACCATGGCGCTTGTCATGGGTGACTTCGACCGACACATGTTCCAGCGGCAGATTTTTGTGGCGCGCATAGATCCGCAGCGTCATGGTGGTGCAAGCCCCAAGCCCGGCGGCAAGGAACTGATATGGGTTGGGGCCTAGATCAGTACCGCCCATTTCCAGCGGTTCATCTGCCAGCATATGGTGTTTGCCCGCGATATTCACATCCTGAAGTAGACCCGATGCATCGGCTTCGGACACCCGGATCACACCGTCGGGGGCGTGTTGCGGGAAGTCTTCTTCGACCAGATCGAGATAGCGGCCAGCCCATGTTGCAATGGTGTCGGCGACATATTCGGCATCAGTTTCACGGCTGATCAGATGATCGGCATCATCCAGCGTGACAAAGGATTTCGGATGCATTGCGGCGGCAAAGATTTCGGCCGCATTGTCGATGCCCACCACGGTATCGCGCGGCGCGTGCAGCACCAGAAGCGCCTTTTTCATTTCCCGGATCGCGGGCCCCATCTGTTGCGCCGCGATATCGTCAAGGAAATGTTCGCAGATGGTGAAACTGCGCCCGGCCAGATCGACCTGCGCCTTGCCTCGTGAGCGGATTTCATCAAGCTGCGCGGCGAAATTTTCCGCCACATGCGCCGGATCGAACGGGGCCCCGATGGTAGCGACGGCTTGGGCGGTCGGGATATTCCCCGCTGCTTTCAGCATCGCCGCCCCGCCCAGCGAATGACCGATCAACAGTTGCGGCGGCATCAGTTTTTCCCCAAGCGCCCGGGCGGCAAGGATCAGGTCGGCCACGTTGGTGGTGAAATTGGTATTGGCAAATTCGCCGTCGGAATGACCCAGCCCGGTGAAATCGAAGCGCAGCACGGCAATACCCTGCGATGCCAGCCGGGACGAAATCCGGCGTGCGGCGGGGATATCCTTGGAACAGGTGAAACAATGGGCAAACAGCGCCGTGGCACAGACCTGACCTTCGGGCAGATCAAGCCGGGCCGACAGCGTGCTGCCATCATGGCCGGTAAAGGTAAGGCGTTCGGATTTCATGGCATTGTCCTGTATTGTGGTGCGGCCAATATGGCGGAAAACACCGCACCGTGCAGGGGGTAAATACCCATTATCACCGATTTGTCAGCGGCCGAGATACGCCGCAACTTGCCGGAGATGCGGGGCATTGCGGTGTTCGAACAGGTATATCCCCTGCCATGTGCCCAGAACCGGGCGCCCCCCCGTGACCGGGATCGATAGCGAGACCGGCATCATCGCGGCCTTGATATGGGCCGGCATATCATCAGGGCCTTCATAGGTATGGGTCAGATAAGACATCGCCGGGTCGGTGGTGGGTGGCACCAACCGGTGAAAGAAATTGCGCAGGTCGGTCTGCACTTCGGGATCGGCGTTTTCCTGAATCAGCAGGGAACAGGAGGTGTGGCGCACGAACAGGGTCAGCAGCCCGGTATCGATACCTTGCCCTGACACCCAAGCTGTCACCTGCCGGGTAAATTCATAAAGCCCCTGCCCGTTCGTGTGGACGCTGAAACTGGTCTGCATGTCAGCGGAACACGCCCTCGCCCATCTGATCAATGAAGACCTTGGCCTTGCGCAGGCTCGCGCTGCGGGCTTCTTCGGGCGACTGAATGGTGTCGGCGCGGATCATCTGATGGGTTTTCAAGTCTCCGTCGATTTCTTTCTCGATCCGGGCGGCAAGGCGGAACCCGCCCTCGCCCGGCATCGGATCGGGGAAGATGCGGAAGCCTTTGTAATCCTCGGGCTGCGCTGCGGGTTTGGCCTTGGGCTCCGACCGACCGGCGCCGAAGAGTTTGGAAAGCAGTGACATAGGGTGATCCCGTTGGTTCCGTTTGGCCGCCAGTGTGCGGGGTTGAGCGGCTGGGGGCAAGGGGGCGTGGGGCAGTCCCGACCCGGAACAAGGCCGCAGGCCGCCGGGCCAGCGCCGGACCGTCCCGGCGGTCTGGCGCTTTGGTGAGGTTGGCGCGTCGCTTATCTGTCGTCCGGATATGGCTGGAATAAAGCGCGTCGTTCAGACGGTGCAGCGCCACACCACGGTCCAGCGCAGGCCCGGTTTTGCACTTTACCAAACCCAATTCAAAGCGTCTGCTGAATATTTCATGGATAGCTAAAAATGGAGCAACCGTGAGACACACGACCTACCGCAGGCTCAAGAGTTTCGGCTTAACTCAACGACCATTTCCTCTGGCGTCTTAATTGATCGCAATCCCAATGACTGGAGT
Source organism: Thalassovita gelatinovora (assembly GCF_001458355.1). GTDB lineage: Bacteria > Pseudomonadota > Alphaproteobacteria > Rhodobacterales > Rhodobacteraceae > Thalassobius > Thalassobius gelatinovorus. The sequence goes on from NZ_CYSA01000016.1 coordinate 263,178, forward strand.
TCAGAAAACTTGTTCTGAAAGTCACGTGTATTAGTAGTTATGAAAACATCCCGATCCGCATCTAGGTGTGTCCACAACGTATGCACGTCACACCACACGTTTCGCCATTTTTTCATCTCAGATGAGTGCAGTAGGTCTGTAGTTACACTGGCCGGAAGTTGACGCACCTGTATCCCGCCTATTATCGCCCAAATATCATCAATAAGTTTTTCATAGGCATCTGAGTCAACAAATCTAGCCATGTCCCAGTATGTCAAATCCCAAATCAAAGGGCCGAACAATATGGTCAGCTCAGACCAACCCAACTTTTCCAACCGATCATTAAATTGCTCCGCCGACTGGCAAAGCGTTTTGGAGCCCGGGAGGCTTTCGGAGGCAGATATGGTGGTGATTGCAACATCTACCTGTTTTGCAAGATGAAGATCGACCAATCGCTGGACGTAACGTGATTGAACATCACGCTTCTCAGCGCTCACGACGCAGTTCCAATCAAAAGTTAGCGTTTTCATGAAACCTATACCTATTAAAAAAAAGGCGCCCCTCAGGGCGCCCTTTGATCACTGATCCAGGAAGCTCCTGAGTTTTCGGCTCCGGCTCGGGTGCTTCAACTTCCGCAAAGCCTTGGCCTCGATCTGGCGGATCCGTTCGCGGGTCACGCTGAACTGCTGGCCGACTTCTTCCAGCGTGTGGTCGGTGTTCATGCCGATGCCGAACCGCATCCGCAAAACCCGTTCTTCACGCGGCGTGAGAGAGGCCAGAACCCGGGTGGTGGTTTCCTTCAGGTTTTCCTGAATGGCGGAATCCAACGGCAGGACGGCGTTCTTGTCCTCGATGAAATCGCCAAGCTGGCTGTCTTCCTCGTCCCCGATCGGGGTTTCGAGGCTGATCGGTTCCTTGGCGATCTTCATCACCTTGCGGACCTTTTCCAGCGGCATTTGCAGCTTTTCGGCCAATTCTTCCGGTGTCGGTTCGCGGCCGATTTCGTGCAGCATCTGACGCCCGGTACGGACCAACTTGTTGATCGTTTCGATCATGTGGACCGGGATACGGATGGTGCGGGCCTGATCCGCGATGGACCGGGTGATCGCCTGACGGATCCACCAGGTCGCATAGGTCGAAAATTTATAACCGCGGCGATATTCGAATTTATCGACCGCTTTCATCAGGCCGATATTGCCTTCCTGGATCAGGTCGAGGAATTGCAAGCCGCGGTTGGTGTATTTCTTGGCGATCGAAATCACCAGACGCAGGTTGGCTTCGACCATTTCCTTCTTGGCTTGACGTGCTTCTTTTTCGCCCTTCTGGACCTGAGACACGATGCGGCGGAATTCCGAAATGTCGAGGCCGACATACTGACCGACCTGCGCCATGTCGTTGCGCAGTTCGTCGACCTTGTCGGACGAGCGTTCGATGAACATCTGCCAACCGCGACCGGGTTTTTCACCCATCCGGTCAAGCCAGGTCGGATCGAGTTCGGAATTGCGATAGGCTTCGATGAATTCGCGGCGGTTGATCCGCGCCTGATCGGCCAGTTTCACCATCGCGCTGTCGATCTGCATGATCCGGCGGTTGATGCCGTAAAGCTGATCGATCAGGGCTTCGATCCGGTTGTTATGCAGGTGCAGACCATTGACCAGTTCGACGATTTCCGAGCGCAGTTTCTGATAGGTCGCTTCTTCCTGATCGCTGAACGTGTCGTCTTCGTTCAGGGTGGCCGAAATCCGCAGATCCTGCATTTCCGACAGCCGTTCGAAATCTTCGGCGATGTGATTCAGCGTGTCCAGAACCCGCTGTTTCAGTGCCGCTTCCATCGCGGCCAGCGACATGTTGGCCTGTTCGTCGTCTTCATCGTCTTCATCATCGTCGTCACTGCGGATCGGGTTGCCATCCGCGTCGAGTTCGGGTTGGTCGTCTTTTTGCGCCTTGGGCGCGGTGGCAACATTGGCAGCTTCGGCGACAGGTTCGCTTTCGCCTTCTTCTTCCATCGTGTTGCCGAAGGTCGTTTCCAGATCGATCACATCGCGCAGCAGAATGTCTTCGGACAGAAGTTCGTCGCGCCAGATGGTGATCGCCTGAAACGTTAGCGGGCTTTCGCACAGGCCGAGGATCATCGTGTTGCGGCCGGCTTCGATCCGCTTGGCGATGGCGATTTCGCCTTCGCGGCTTAGCAGTTCGACCGAGCCCATTTCGCGCAGATACATCCGCACCGGATCGTCGGTCCGGTCGAGCTTTTCTGCCCCACCGGAAGACAGGGTAACTTCGCCTTTGTTCGACGACACATCGACCACGGCGGTGGTTTTCTGATCGTCGTCTTCGGCTTCTTCATCTTCGATGATATTGATGCCCATCTCGGACAGCATCGACATCACGTCTTCGATCTGTTCCGAGGACACCTGATCAGGCGGCAGCACCTGATTGAGCTGGTCGTAGGTGATGTAGCCTTTTTCACGCGCCTCGGCGATCATCCGTTTGACGGCGGCTTGGCTCATATCGAGCGAAGATTCGGCGTCCTGATCGTCTGGCTTGCGGTCTTCGGTATCTTTGGCGGCCATCTAGCTCTCCTACAGGGGCGTCGGTGCGGATCTGTCGGGTGATTCGTTATCGCGAATCAATAGCGCGAATACCCGATTCGAAAACCCGTTTACCCGTATTTCTTTCTCAATTCTTCACCAAAACGGTTATCGCGGCCGTTTTGTGAAGCTGATTTGTCCCAAAACCCGGTCCAGCGCGTCGCGTTCGTCGCGATTGATTCGGGCCCCGTTCTTGCCGATGTCATAGCGTGACGTGTCTTCCTGTTCGCTGCGCAGCGCGCGATTCTTGGTTTCAGCGGCCTGTTGCAGCCGCCATGTTACCGCTTCGTCCGCGACCCCGCCCAGTTCCTCTTCGGCTTCGGCGATTTCGGCGCTCAGGCCGCGTTCGGCCTGCAATTTGGCGAATTCTTCGGTCACCGTCATCCGGGCGGTTTCGATATCCCCCGACCTCCGCACCGAGGGTGCAATCGCCACATGGGGCAGCGCAAGCAGATTTTCAAGAACCCCGGGCCCCAACATTTCGGGCAGACGGGCTTCCAGATCGACAATATCTCCATGATGCGACAGGTCCAGCAGCCGGTCGCGCAGCAGGGCGAAATCGGGATCGACGCAATCGAGATGTTCGATCTGATAATCGAATTCCGCGATCAGGTCGGGTTGGCGCAACAAGGTCGCAAGGATCACCGCTTCGCGCAGTCGGGTTTGCGCACTATCCCCGGCTGACACCAGCATCGAGGATTTGGTGCCGGGATGGAAGGTGGGGCCGAAATCGCCCCGGCGGCCGCCACGCCCCTGCCCCGGCTGGAACGGCTTGCCCGGCACGAAGGCCTTACGCCGGTTTTGTCGGAACAGATCCCAGCGCAGATCCTTGATCGCCTGACCATAATGGGCGCGGATCGACGGATCGCGGATCAGTTTGATCTTGTCGCGCAAAGCCTTGTCCAGTGAGGCCTTGCGTTCGGGGCTGTCAAAATTCTGCCCTTCGGTTTCGCGGCGCCACAGCAGATCGACCATCGGAATGGCCGCTTCTAGCAGGTTTTGCATTTTTGCTGCCCCCTGCGCACGGATCAGGTCGTCAGGATCTAACCCTTCGGGCAACAGCGCAAAGCGCAGCGATTTGCCCGCTTCCAGCAAAGGCAGGGCCAGATCGATCACCCGCATCGCGGCGCGCAGCCCGGCGGTGTCACCATCCAGTGCAATGACCGGTTCCGGCGCGATCCGCCACAGCAATTGCAGCTGGCTTTCGGTGATCGCGGTGCCCAATGGGGCCACGGTGGCAGCAAAACCCGCTTCGGACAGCGCGATCACATCCATGTAGCCTTCGGCCACGACCAAGGGTTTGCCCTTGCCAGCGGCTTCGCGGGCGGGGCCTTGGTTATAAAGACTGCGCCCCTTGTCGAAAAGTTCGGTTTCCGGCGAATTCAGGTATTTGGCATTGTCATTGGGGTCCATTGCGCGACCGCCGAAGGCGATGCAGCGCCCGCGCGGATCACGGATCGGAAACATGATCCGGTTGCGGAAAGTGTCATAGGGTTTCTTGCCCTTGCTCGACGCTTTGGCCAAACCGGCCCCAAGGATCAGATCCTCGGCCACACCTTTGCCGGACAGATGATCCCACAAACCCTGCCAGCCATCGGGGGCAAAGCCGATTTCGAACCTGTCTTGGGTTTCGGGTTTCAGACCGCGCCGATCGAGATAAGCGCGGGCGGCTTCGGCCCCGTTGCGTTTTAGCTGCAACCGGAAAAACTGGGTCGCCATTTCGGTGACTTCGGCCAATAGGGTGCGACGGTCGGATTTCTGTTGGGCCTGTGGGTCGCGCTGCGGCATCGGCATCCCGGCTTCGCGGGCCAGAATTCCGACTGCTTCCATGAAATCGACGTTTTCGGTTTCGCGGATGAAGCTGATCGCGTCGCCCTTGGCCTGACACCCGAAGCAGTAATAAAACCCCTTGCGGTCATCGACATGAAAAGAGGCCGATTTTTCCTGATGGAACGGACACGGCGCCCACATGTCGCCCTTGCCCTGATTGGATTTGCGGGGGTCCCACATGACCTTGCGCCCCACCACCTGAGACAGGCTGATGCGGTTGCGCAATTCATCAAGGAAGCCGGGCGGGAGACTCATGCTGGCGACTATAGAGCGCGCCGCACCGCAAGAAAATGGGCCACTGCGCCAAGGCGCGAAGGAACCGCATCACGAGCAGGATTTATTGAACGAATTCATTGCAGGACGTTTCAAAATACGCGACCGTTTCCGGCAACAACTGATTTTTCGGCAGATGATAGACCCAATCCACCAGCACATCGACGTTTTGTTCGTATTTGCTGCCCGCGATGGGATCAGATTTCAGGATCAGCTTGCCCGCGCGTTTCTGACTTTTGTTTTGAATGCGCAAATCGACCGCCTGCTGCACGATCCCGGTCTGAATGGTACAGCGATCCTGCCTTTGCTGTTTGGTTTCCGCAAGCGCGGGCGTCGCCAGCATCAGGGTCGCAAGACAAAGTAAACGGATCATGAAACACCTCGGGTTCGGTCGCCTTGTCCCTTGATGACAGCAGTTCCAGATCGCTGCAAGGGCTGCGCATCTGCCCAGACTGTCAACCGGGCAAATTCATAAGACTTTAGGGATAATGGCCAATTCTGGAAACAATCTGCGGGACCGCCGGACATTACCCCGTAAGGCGCAACCCAATCCTAGCATAGCCTTTGCCACGCCCAATTTTGGCCACGAATCAAGTTCACAACATTCAAAGCACTTAATGTGTCTGCCGGGGATCGGGACATCCCCCGGCGGGCCAGATGAAAGGGTGACGAGATGGAACAGTTGAGTTCTGACTGCAACGGCTTGGGCCGTCAAAACAATTTGGCGAAGCGACTGGACCGGCTCAAACGGTTCCGTCGGGATGAAAACGGATCGATGACGATGTTCGCGATCTTTGCCTTTATCTGCATGTTGATGGTTGCCGGTATCGGCATCGACCTGATGCGCTATGAACGCGACCGTGCCAAGCTTCAGAACACGCTCGACCGCGCCGTTCTGGCGGCGGCCGACCTGGATCAGACCACCGATGCAACAACCGTGGTGAACGACTATTTTACCAAGGCTGGCATTGGTCAGTATCTGACCAGCGTGACAGTCAATGAAGGCATCGGTTTCCGCACGGTCAGCGCCAATGCGAAATCGACGCTGAACACCTTTTTCCTGTCTCTGGTCGGTATCGACGAATTAAGCGCCCCCGCCGCCGGCACCGCCGAAGAAGCCGTTGGCAGCGTTGAAATTTCACTGGTTCTGGACGTGTCGGGATCGATGGGCAGCAATTCGCGCCTGACCCGCCTGAAACCGGCAGCAAAAGAATTCATCGATACGGTTCTGTCGACGTCGCAAGAAGACAATGTTTCGGTATCGATCATACCCTATTCCACACAGGTCAGTGCCGGGGCAAGCCTGCTGAGCAAATACACCGTGACCGACGAACACGCTTATTCGAATTGCGTCAACTTCACGTCTTCGGATTTTGACACCACGGCCTTGTCCACCGTTGATACGTTGCAGCGCACCGGCCATTTCGATGTCTGGAACGAATACGAAGATCCGGTGGATGGTATCCGGCAACCGGTTTGTCTGACCGACTCCTATGCACAGATTTTGCCCTTGTCGAGCGATCAAACCGTGTTGAACAATTACATCGACGCCTTGCAGGCAGAGGGCAACACGTCGATCGATATAGGGATGAAATGGGGTTCTGCCCTGCTTGATCCCAGCACCCAGGGCGTCGTTGACAGTCTGATCAACGACGGCGAAATCAACGACGGCTTTTCCGGTCGCCCCACAGCATTCCGCGATGGCAGCACGTTGAAAATTCTGGTGCTAATGACCGACGGTCAGAATACCGCCCAATACATGCTGCGCGACGATCTGCGGGCGGGGGATTCAGATGTTTATTATAACGCCGAAGCAGATCGGTATTCGGTCGAATATGTTTCCGGCAGCACCACCCAGTACTGGTGGCCCCATGATGATGACTGGCATGATCATCCCTATGGTGAAGGAATCTATGAGGCCTGTGAAAGCGTCTGGGTTTCCACCGGCTATACCTATCGTCGCGGCCGGTACCGTGAAACCGGCTACTATCAGACTGAATGTTCGGAACAGCAGGAAGCCGGGACATCTGTCAGGCTGAGCTATCCAGAATTGTGGAACCAGGCTTCGTTGCAATGGAACGCTGACAACAACTATAGCTATTCCTACAACCGTTGGAACGATTGGTATTACGACGCCTACACCTATAACGGCTCCAGCACCAAAGACACCCGGACCCATAACATCTGCGCAGCGGCCAAAACCGCTGGGATCATCGTTTTCACTGTGGGTTTCGAAGCCCCAAGCAGCGGCCAGGCCGTTCTGGCAGATTGCGCCAGCTCTGACAGCCATCATTTCGATGTCGACGGATTGGAAATTTCCGATGCTTTTGAATCCATCGCCGCATCGATCAGCAAACTGAGGCTGGTACAATGACGATGTTCAAACGGTTCCTGAACCGCTTCCGTCGAAGCGAACGCGGCTCTGCCACGTTGGAGTTTGTGATCGTGTTCCCGATCTTTGTGGTCCTGATGGGATCGTCTTGGGAATTAGGGTTGATCACCATGCGCACTACGATCATCGAACGAGCGACCGATCTGGTGGTGCGCGACATTCGCCTCGGGACTGGTTCCGCGCCGCAGCATGACGAAATCAAGCAGGAAATCTGCGACATGGCGTCGATCCTGACAAATTGCGAGCAAAATTTGCGGATCGAGATGATCCAGATCGATCCGCGCAACTGGACCGAACCGCCGGCAGAGGCCGATTGCACCGACGCGTCGCAAGAAGTGTCGCCGGTCCGGGCATTTGAAAATGGCCAGGAAAACGAACTGATGCTGCTGCGGGTTTGTTTCAAAGTTGATCCGCTGTTTCCGGCGGTCGGTTTGGGGAAAGCCCTCGTCACGGATGACGCCGGGCAGTTTGCATTGGTGGCAGCCGCCGCCTTCGTTCAGGAGCCGCTGTGATGGATATGATGAATAAAACCAAACGCCTGCTGCGACGCTTTGCCAAGGACAGCGACGGGACGGTCGCGCTGGAAGCGGTGATTGTTGTCCCGTTCCTGTTCTGGGCTTTTCTGGCCAGTTACGTCTATTTCGACGCCTATCGGCAGACCAGCGTGAACATCAAAGCCAATTACACCGTCGGCGATCTGTTGTCGCGGGAAACGGCGGCGGTCAACGACGCGTATATCGATAGCATGCAATCGCTGTTCGCCTTCCTGACCAAGGCCAATTCGAATGCCAGCCTGCGGGTTACGGTTGCGATGTGGGACGAAGAAGACAACATGTATAAACTGGATTGGTCCGAAGCGCGTGGATCGAAATCTGCGCTGAACGAGGCTGGGATCAACGCGCTTGCCGACAATTTGCCGAGCGTGATCGACAATGAGCGTGTCATCGTGGTCGAAACCTGGAGCCATTACACCCCGCTATTCGAGGTTGGGCTGAACGAATCCGACATTTACGAGTTGTCCTTCACCAGCCCGCGCTTTGCGCCGCAACTGGCTTGGGCCAACTAGTAGTCGGTGGCGCCCCGCGACCGGATCATCCGGTCGGGCGTTCCGAAATCATAACCTGAAGAACTTCGGCAATGGCTTTGGTCTGACCACCGGGCAGCACACCGCCAATACCGACCCGACGGCCCATCCGCCACCAGATACCGGGCTGCCAGCGTCGCCCGCGCGGCTGCGCCAATTGCAGCATGAAGCCATGCGAGGGTTTGAAGGCAAAAGTGCCGCGGTTGACCCTGACAATATCTTCGATCCGGGCGATTTCGGTGCCGTCGCTGTCGCAGAGCGCGGTTTCGGTCAGCCGCAGGCCGAGCCGGGTCGCGGCATGCATCTTGACCGCAAAGGCAATCGCAACCGCGCCGCACAGGATCAAGAAAACCTGAAGGCCCAGCGCCGAGGAAGACGGGGTGGCGAAAGCCAGCGCGATCAGCAAAGCGCCCAGCACCACGAACATACCGATGCCCATCCAGCGCCGCGATAGCGATGCCTGCGCTGTGGCCAGAATTTTTTCTTGAACCAATCCGTCCATTGCGTGCGTCCCTTTGCCTGTTGCGCTGCTCATAGCCGGTCTGCGGTCGCAATGCGAGTAACTTTGCAACACTCAGACCGAGACCGCCTTGCGCACCATGTCCCAGTAGATGCCTTCGACTTCGGTCGCAGACAATCGGCCTTCGGCACGGTACCATGTGGTAACTCCGGTCAGCATGGCGATGACGGCCATGGTTTCGATCCGGCTATCTGTGATGGCGAATACGCCTTCGACCGCCCCCTGTTGCAGGATGGTCTCAAGTTCGTTTTCATAGCGTCGACGCAATGCTTCTATCACGGTGAAATTTTCCGGTGTCAGGTTGCGCAGTTCCATATAGGCGATGAAAACCTCGTCGGAGCGGTCGAGGTGGTAGCGGATATGAAAGCGGGTAAAATCTTCCAGCTGTTTCAGCGCGGTGCCGGGACGGCAATGATCGGAGCGCGTATCCAGCAATTCCTGCATATGCCGTTTCATCAGGTCGAACAGCAATGATTGCTTGTCGGGCGTGTAGTTATAAAGCGCCCCGGCCTGCACGCCGACTTCCTTGGCGATCTGGCGCATCGACACTGCCGCGTAACCGTGGCGCGCGAACAGGCGCAACGCCGCGTCCAAAACGCGGGGGCCGGTGATGTCGGAATGGGACCCTGTGGTTCTTGCCATGCCGCCAAGTTAACTGAACATTTGTTCAGATCAAAGCGCGATCTGACCACCAGCGCCCCGGATCCCGCTCTTGGTCGAATGGCAATCCCTTGCCGCAAGGGCGGTTCTGGTGCAAGACAGGGAAAGCCCAGCTGATGAGATTTCGCCATGCGCGCGACCACCGCCCTGATTTTTGCCTTTTACCTGACCGGCTGCGCCGACTTTCCTGATCTGAACGACCAGATCGAACCGGCGGCACGACAGGCCGATTTCCCGGCATTGCTGCCGCTTGATCCGATCTTGGCGGCAAACGCGGACAGCCAGATCACCAAAGACACCGATAAATCCCTGCAAGCCCGCGCCCGCGCCCTGCGCGCCCGCGCCAACCGGCTTCGTCAGCTTGCAGAAGGCTGATGACAGGGTGGCCCCGCCGGCCCCCAATTGCCGCGTTGCGCCGGGCTGCAAGACCCGGTACATCGCCCCTCAAAGATCCGTAACAGTCAGGAGGGCCAGATGAGCCACCCCTTGCGCCTTGGTATTGCCGGGCTGGGCACCGTCGGTGTCGGCGTCGTGAAAATCGTCCGTCAACAGGCGGCTCTTCTGACAGCGCGCACCGGTCGCGAGGTGACGATCAGCGCCATTTCGGCCCGATCACGGACCAAGGACCGTGGTGTCAACCTGTCGCAATACGGCTGGGAAGACGACCCTGTCGTGCTGGCCCAGCGTGACGATGTCGACGTCTATGTCGAACTGATGGGTGGCGAAGATGGCCCGGCCAAGGCATCGATCGAGGCCGCGCTGGCCGCGGGCAAGGACGTGGTCACCGCCAACAAGGCGCTGCTGGCGCGTCACGGTCAGGCGCTGGCCGAACAGGCCGAAGCGACAGGTCGGGTGATCCGCTATGAGGCCGCAGTCGCGGGCGGCATCCCGATCATCAAATCGCTGGCCGAGGGACTGGCCGCGAATGAAATCAGCCGCGTCATGGGGGTGATGAACGGGACCTGTAATTACATCCTGACCCGGATGGAAGCCACCGGACAAGGCTATAACGCGCTGTTCGAAGAGGCCGCCAAGCTGGGCTATCTGGAAGCCGATCCCAATCTCGATGTGGGCGGGATCGATGCCGGGCACAAATTGGCGATCCTGTCTTCGCTGGCCTTTGGCACCCGGATCGATTTCGACGGCGTCGAATTGGAAGGGATTCAGCGCATCAGCCTGGAAGACATCCGGCAGGCCGCCGACATGGGCTACCGGATCAAGCTGCTGGGCGTGGCGCAATTGACCGGCCGCGGGCTGGAACAGCGGATGTCGCCCTGCCTGGTGCCTGCCGACAGCCCGCTGGGCCAGTTGGAAGGCGGCACCAACATGGTTGTGGTCGAAGGTGACAGCGTCGGCCAGATCGTGCTGCGCGGCGCCGGGGCCGGCGAAGGCCCGACCGCCAGCGCAGTGATGGGCGATGTCTGCGATATCGCGCGCGGCGTGCGTTACCCGGTCTTCGGGCAACCTGCCAACACGCTCAAACAGGCACAGCGGGGCACTTCCACACTACCTGCGCCGTATTATCTGCGGATGGGACTGACCGACAAACCGGGCGCATTGGCCAAGATCGCTTCGATCCTGGGCGAGGCTGGCGTGTCAATCAACCGCATGCGGCAATACGGTCACGTCGATGACTATGCGCCGGTGCTGATCGTGACCCATAAAACCACCCGGGCCGATATCGACGCCGCGCTGAACATCATTGCCAAGACCGATGTGGTGGTCGAAGCTCCCGTGGCGTTGCGGATCGAAAGCGTGTGATCCCCGCCGGGGCCAGAATGGCGGCGGCAGCGAATGACCGTTGTCAGACCTTTCTGATCTCGTTGACGTCTTCCGATTTGACTGGGCTGGCACGTCAACTGACGTGAACAGGCTCTTGCAGCTCACTCAAAACACCCGCTGCGATTTCGAATGACCGAACCCGTGCAGAATGGTCATGGATCATGCCCGTCACCATCAATTCATCGGGCCGATACTTGTCGATGATCGCACCCAACTGCGTTTTGATTGCCGAAGGCGACCCGGTCGCAGAACAAGACGACATATGCCTTGCCCGCGCCATGACCTGAGGGGTTATTTTCGCAGCGAGATCGTCAGTGGGGTAAGGCAGCTTACCACGGTTGTTCGTGATGATATTCGCGAATGAAAGCAATTGCGACGACCGAAGACGTTCTGCTTCGGCATCGGTTTCGGCGGCGAACACTCCGGCGGCGATCATCGCATAGGGCCGCGAAAGGGCCCCGGATGGCCGGAAATTTTCGCGGTAAACGTACAAGGCTTCTTCGAGCATGTCCGGTGCGAAATGCGAGGCAAAGACATAGGGTAGCCCCATATAAGCCGCCAACTGCGCCCCATACAGGCTGGACCCAAGAAGCCAGACCGGAACATGCGTCCCCATGCCCGGAATTGCGCGAACAGGAGCCCTTTCGGGCATATCCCCCAAGTAGTCGATTAGCTCCTGCACGTCATGCGGAAAGCTGTCGTTTTGCGACATATGGCGTCGCAAGGCTCTTGCCGTCGCCATATCCGTTCCGGGTGCGCGCCCAAGACCAAGATCAATCCTGCCTTGATAAATTGACGCCAGCGTCCCGAATTGTTCGGCCACCATCAATGGTGCGTGGTTGGGCAACATGATGCCCCCGGCCCCGATACGCATGGTTTGGGTAACCGATGCCAGATACCCGATAAGAACGGCGGTCGCCGAACTGGCGATGCCTGACATATTGTGGTGTTCGGCCACCCAGAAACGAAAATAGCCAGCCTTTTCGGCGGCAATTGCCAAATCCCCGGAATTGGACAAGGCATCAGCCGCGTTTTTACCTTCTGGAATGGGCGACAAATCAAGCAGTGAAAATTTTTCCATAACGACCTCCGTTCGGACGGAAGCTATGGTGCCGCCGCCTTTGACCCGCGCCCCAAGTTCCCTCCAGCTTGCGCGGAGTCCTTGGGATTAAATGTTTGGCCTGAGGCTGCCAACTTGTCCACGGTCTTTCTGTGCAAGAATTCCACCGGACTCAGGTCATCGTCCAGCGCACATGTTACTGCCGCTGGACGACTGTCCTACGCTTTGCAAACCAGATCGATTCATCCTAAATCCGATCCACCAACTGCCAGCATGGAAGCCTAGCGGAGATTCATAAGCCAGCTCATGTCAGCAAGTAAATCTTTCGCCAGCACTCCTTCGATGGTCGCCATGTTTACACCCCAGTAGATTAGCATGGTACCAGATCCATCTTCTGTCGGTTCGAGAGTAAGGAAATCGTTTACGGCTTGCGCTGGTGGGGCGAAGCCTGTGTCTGAGATCAGGGTAATTACGTCCCCTTCTCTCGTCGGGTCAAAATCTGTGATCAAAACAGGAGTCAAATCTTCAGGATCGATACCGTGGTCGACGACTATCTCAAAATCATCGGCCCCGGTTCCGCCCGTTGCGACATCACCGTCATTGACGGCAAGTGTATCATCTCCTTCACCACCAATTATCGTGTCAAAGTGGCCGTCGTAGAAATCGATGGCGCTAAGGTAGTCATCACCATTGCCTCCATCCACTAAATGAGAGCCATCATCGCTTCCTATACTGGCCCTGATCGTGTCGTTCCCTTCTCCGCCAAACAACTGCTGGTCCCCGTTTCCAGCGTCTATGCTGTCGTCACCGCCATTCCCGAAAACCGGGTCATCGCCTGCAAATGGATTAAGAACGTCTGCACCCTCAGAGCCTTGGATAACATCGGTTCCCGTATCAGCAAAACTCGACCTGAAATTTCCAATCCAGCTTGAGGTGGAAATCAAAGTTCCGGGGTAAACGCCTCTGACGACTGCAACCAACTGACCGTTGACCTGCCCCCCACAAAATCCCTCACTTTAATGTAGAGTCTGCTCAATCTTGAAGGAGCAGACGAATGCGAAAGAGCCGTTTTACCGAGGCGCAGATAATCGGGATGATCAAGGAGCAAGAGGCTGGCATGCCGACGGCTGAGGTGTGTCGTAGACACGGCCTCAGCCCTGCGACGTTCTACAAGTTCAAGTCCAAGTATGGCGGCATGGAAGTGTCGGATGCTGCCAAGTTGAAAGCGCTGGAGGACGAGAATGCCAAACTCAAGCGCCTGCTGGCTGATACCATGCTGGACAACGTCGTGCTGAAGGATTTGCTGGGAAAGAACTGACGACATTGACCAAGCGGCGAGAGGCAGCGCTCAGGGCGATGCGGGATCATGACATCTCGCAGCGCCGGGCTTGCCGGCTTGTCGGTGTCGACCCAAAGACGGTCTGGACCTGTCACGGTTTCGTGCCGCCCCAAGTGCTCGTTTAAGCCACCTTCCGCTCAAAAGCGACGGGGCTTTTCCAGCCCAGTGCTGAATGGCGTCGGCGCGGATTATAGAAGCCATTGATGTATTCGAAGATAGCCATCTCAGTTTGCCGCCTGGTTGCCCATGACCGCCGCCAGATCAGCTCGGCCTTGATGGTTTTGAAGAATGTCTCGACGGCCGCATTGTCATAACAATTACCTTTGCCGCTCATGGAGACTTTGAAGCCATGCTGGCGCAGGATCTTCTGGTAGTCATGCGAACAGTATTGGCTGCCCCTGTCGCTGTGGAAGATGCAGCCCTTT